>NZ_JAKJSV010000002.1:0-1464442 GCF_050337325.1 Vibrio kyushuensis | reverse complement strand
AGCGTTGGGAATCCGTCTTAAATGCTTTGTTATGTGTGGGCTGACTGATACACGTTATTTTCTATTGAAGCCCCTGCAAACTTAAACGTTAGAAGCCCTATTCGACTTAACCCCAGATGCTCATAAAATCCATTGGATTCATTTTCAACCCAAGTGTAAAGCCAGTATTTATTACCCAACTGATTTTCGACTTCATTCAAGAGCTTTCGACCTAACCCTTTCCCTTTGAAAGTGTTATCGACATAAAGTTTTTCGACTTCAAAGCCATTACTAGGCGTTTGATAATGCGATTCAAGATTAACCATTACATAGCCTTGAATAACTTCCTGCTCTTCAATTACAAATACACGATATTTAATCGTATCCAATATTTCTAAGAAGTAGGTTACAGTGAAAGTAGACAATACATACTCAGCGTATTCAGTTTTGATACCTTCTCTAGCATATGTGTCTAGCCAGACTTTAATGGACAATGCCGCTAATTTTACGCAATCGTCTTTTGTCGCTTCCCTAACCATTTCCCCTCCAAACACATAACGCTTTAATAAGTGGCTGTAACCACAGACTTTACCAAGCATATTAGACTCCAAGCCGAAAATGCCCAGCGTTGATAAGTCCACTTAATTAATTTGTTAGTCGGTGGCTTTGCCATTGAATGCCGATTATTGGCACAAGCTTTTGTTATTAAAACCCATGAGCGACATTTGTAGAACTTACATGGGGTAGGGCTTTACATTTGACTCGGCCAAATGAAGCGCCCCAACTTGAAAGTTAAAACCATGCGATCCAGTAGCGCTAAAAAACGTAGCCAGTAAAACGATAGGGCGACGATTACGGAACTAACCTTAACCCAAAAACTTTCAAAGCATTAAACGACTAACGCCGCATTAAAGTGTGAGCAACGCTACCACCTAACCTAAGCCATTGCACCGTAAACACAAAACCCAACCTTGAACTGAAAATGCCAAGCGTTGGGAATCACTCTTAAATGCTTTGTTATGTGTTTACTTCCAGCGCAAAGGGTCACTTTTAAAGCTCTCATTTTCTAGTCGGTTGAGATATGAAAATGAAGCTTTATCTTGAACCTCAGTCCAAACCGAAAGGAAAGCGCTCTTGACTAAGTTCTCTTGTATTCCGTCACACCAATCCACCCAACGGTCATCGCTAATTCTGCCTTTAGCGCGCAAATAAACTTGCTGGTTACAGAGATCCAAATAATTGAAAATTACTTCCCTTGTATCACTGTTTACCTCTGTGCAACGATCAATTAAGACGTCAACGGGGATTTCCTTAGCTAACTCTCGATATTGCTGATCAATACTATCTTCAAAAGCAGTTTCAGCAATTCGACGCGAGAGTCGAGTTTGAAACGCACTGACTCCGAGACTGATAGCTGCAATTACAGCAGCAATAGCAGTTGCAACGTCAGAAATGTCATTTAACTCTATGCTCATTTTATCTCCAAAACACATAACGCCTTGTTAACGCGAGAAAAACAGTGTGCCATTCTGGTGAGCGTAGCGTAACCGGCACGCGTTTTGAATCGCTGTTTAACAATTTGTTAGGTATTCGCTATTTGGAATAATATTAACTTTTTCTAAAGACACATCATGTTCGTATACATCACAATCTATAGTGTTCTCATTTAAAGCATTAAGAATCTTAAGTTTGCTTTCTGGCTTTACTCTAGGGCCAAGGTATATTGTTTTGATAGCATCCTTAGGAATGTCAATTAGATAGATTTTATTACCAAAGTCGTCATATACAGGCCTGTTTCTTTGATTTACTACAGGCTTGATACCAATTAGGTTTAAAGTTAACCGGACTTCTTGTTCATACTTCCATTCTTTAGACTTTACCCCTACAAGTTTAGATCGGCTATGCGCCAAGCTTGCATCAAATACTGGTAAAGCTTGTTCGTATTCGACAACTATTGGATCAGTTACTAAACCATAGGGATCTTTTTTATGGAAGAATTCGTGCTCTGAATCGAACTCAATAACAAAACCACTTCCTGAATCCGCATAATGTGACCACATTAAAGGGTTCTTTTTGGTTTGAGATAATGACAATATTCCTAAAAGCTTATCACACAACTCCGACAGCTCTTTAGTCATAAGAGATTTACTTATAAGCCTTTCTCTATGGCTGTGTAACTCCTCCAAAGTTTTGTCGTAATTGGGCTTTCCTTTTTGCTGTTCATCTACACTTAATGTAGCCCACCAAGTATTTAACTTTTGTATACCATCATTAAAGCTTGGCTCGATAATGCTTGATACATCGAACGAATGTAGCATTTCGTAAGGGTCATTTAGAGAACTTAATTGAGTAAAACGTATCTTAAGATTCTCTAGAACATCTATTCGTTCAACGGGTAAATACTTATAAAGTTTCATAGATCTCTTATACCTAACGCTTTAATAAGTGGCTGTAACCACTGACTTTGCCGAGCCTATCAGACTTCAAGCCGAGAGTGCCCAGCGTTGATAAGTCCACTTAATTAACTTGTTAGTCGGTGGCTTTGCCATTGAATGCTGATTATTAACACAAGCTTTTGTTATTAAAAACAGTGGACGACATTTGTAGAACTTACTAAGGGCAATAACTTTCCACTTAACTCGGCCAAACGAAGCGCCCTAAATTGAACATTAACATCATGCGATCCAGTAGCGCCCAAAAACCTTGCCAGTAAAACAATACGGCGAAAGCTACTGAATCAACTTTAACCTTAAAACCTTTCAAAGCATTAAACGACTAACGCCTCGTTAAGCGGCGTGAAATAGTTGGCTAAACTGTGCGAGGAACGAGCGCGAGCCAACTGTTACACGTCCGTTTAAACGACTTGTTAGGCTATAGATTTAGACAATATTCTTGTTTGTGTACGAAAGCCCAACTTTTCATAAAATTGCTTTGCACGTTCATTAAACTCTACAACCTCTAGTTTAATTTCTTTAAACCCTTGCTCTTTTGCCCAACTTTCAATTTTAGAAAAAAGTAATTTACCTATGCCTGTGTTTTGCTTTTCTTTTGAAACCACAATTGTATTAATACGGCACGCTTGTTGTTTCTCTAAGAATGGCACAACAGGTAAAGCTGTAATCGTTGCTAAAAGAAAGCCATGAATCGTATTATCGAGCTCAGCAACTAAAGTAACAGTGTCCTTGCTAACAATCCTATCTTCCCAAAAGTCATTCTCATACCCCGCTCCTCTGGGCTTTGAGAATAAGCAAGGCTCGTAAGTATGATGTAATTCATTAATTTGATTGGTAAGCAAACACACTTCTACCAAATCATCTTTTGTTGCTTCCCTGATCAGCATACTTTCCTCTACTTTAAAAGTGAATTCATTAAGAGCCTAACGCTAAACTAACCCGCACGAAACCTTGGCATATACTTTTGCGAAGCAAAAATGCCAAGCGTTAAAGTGTCGGGTTTAGTGCCTTGTTATAAGCCTGCTAACGAATTACGGAGCTTTTCGATAGTTTGAACCCCAATCTCACTGCACGTCCAACCAAATTTGTCATCCTGATATCTCGGAAAGATATGAAGGTGATAATGGTCGAGCTCATTACATTGCCCATTATTTTGGATAAATGAAATACCTACTGGATTAAATTTCGCTACCAATCGTAAGTACAGATCTTTAGCCACTGTTTGGATTTCATTATGCACAGGCTCGGGTAACTCAATAAATGACTCATAGGGTGAAGTTGGGCAGATCAGAATGTGTCCAAAGTTGATAGGGTCATGGTCAGCGAACGCTATAACAGACTTCGATTCATAAACAATAACAGCCTCGATTTCACGCGATACGATTTGTTCTACTATTGTCATTCGTTTACCTCTTTGGCTTATAACGCCTTGTTAACTAGTGACAAAACAATGCCACCATACCTAATATGACCACCTTAATCACAAAACCTGACCATTACAAAAGTGCCAAGCGTTTTGGAATCCAGTTGAACAATTTGTTATATGCCCGACCACTCATGTGCAAGCACCGACATTTGAACTTTATCTACAAAAGTACCATTTCGGAAACCTGATTGTCTTTTGATACCTTCATGTTGGTAACCAGATTTTTCATAGGTTTTAATTGCTGATGGATTGGAAGCGAAAGCGGTTAGCTCTATACGGTGTAAACCCAAGCAATTAATATCATAATTTGTTATTAACTTGGTTACTTCTGTGCCAACACCTTTGCGCCAATATTCTCTATCGCCAATTAGAATAAAGTACTCGCCACTGCGGTTTAGTTGACTTATTGAAGCTATACCCGCATACCCAATAAGCATGTTAGTTTGAGTGCAACAAATGCCAAAAGACACTGTTTTAGGAGAATCATTGATAGAAGAAAGCCATTTTGAAATATCACTTTTGGATTGAGGGTAAGCATAGGAAGACAAGCTGAATTGTGTGACTTCTCTATCGCTAGCCCAAGTATGGAACTCTTCAGTATCGGTTACTTCTAAAGACCTAAGTTTTATTTGATGTGATTCCAACAACATAATTATGTTTCTCTGAATTGAAATGGCATATAACGCCTTGTTAACTAGTGACAAAACAATGCCACTAAACCTAATATGACCACCTTAACCACAAAAGCTGACCGATACAAAATTGCCAAGCGTTTTGGAATCCAGTTGAACAATTTGTTATAAAGCAATTTCCATCTGAAATAGTGGCCAAGTTTCACCGTTGAATTGCTTGTACTTTGGATCTTTGTCGACAGTGTAAAAGCCTAAAGACTGATAGCAGTTATAAGCAGCTAGGTTCTCGGCAAATACAGCCAAGGTCACTAATGTATAAGTATTTCTTTGTTTTATTTCGTTTAGTGAAAGTTGAACGAGTTTTTTGCCTATACCTTTACCACGGTATTGAGGTGAGATAGCTACTCTACATAATCGGATTTCAGTTTCATTGGTTTTTTGAAGTTCAATAAATCCCAGTACATTCTCATTGTCGACCAAGGCATAAAACTCCAGATTCTGATGCTGTGAACGCTCGACTAGATCAGACGGCTGTAATGGCCATGAAAATACACCTCCACCCCATAGGAGTGATTCTTTATGAGTTGGAAACCAATGGCAGATCTCGTCCGCAAATGAATTGCTAAATCTCTTTAAATACACCGTAGCTCCCCATGCTTTATAACGCTTTGCTAAGCGGCAATAAAATAGTTGGCTAAAATTAGCGAGGAACGAGCAAAAGCCAACTGTTTTTTGTCCGTTTAAGCAACTTGTTAACTGCCGATTAATGCTGGAGGGTTTAGTAAAAATACAATTACAAATACAGCTATTGCACCAGTTGCTTTAATTGAGAACTTCTGAAATCGAGATTCAACATTTAAAAGACCCGGAATAATTGCAGCAATAGCGGCTAGCGAAATTGCAAATACGCCTCTAAAAATAAAGAACTGGGTTGTTGTAGGATTGGGAATAAAAACAACCGCAACAAGTATTAATAAAGAAAATATAACGCCAACAATTAGACCTGTAACAAGTTGCCACTTAGGGGTTTCTTTCAAATCATTTGCTCCTTCAAATTTAAATCCTGATACTGGTAGAGAGTTATCTATAAATAAACCATTGAGTTGCTGCCATTGTTGTTTAGGAAGATACTCTTTAGTCATTCTTTGCATATTTGCGTATGCACTTGCCGTAGGACTTTCTAAGGCACCTTTGAAAGTATCTGAATGGCTTTGAAGAAAAGTCACATGTACTACAAAAGCACTTAATACGCTGTGACATGTCTCAGCAAAGCCTGTAACCCACTTTCCATTAGCATGAGCACCAAGTAAACCACTATTACCAACAAAGTTTTCTATGAAATTAAAATATTTTGCACCAAGCTGCTGACAAATTAGAAGCTCTTGAATAGTAGGCTCTCCCTCACCATTCTGCTTACGGAGAACGATAGGGGTAAGATGCTCCATATAGCTCTTTTTAAGTTTTTCGATCTCAGATTCGGCAGTAAGAACTGATTGTTCATTAGTCATCACTTGAATCTACTTTGGTAGCAAGAACAAGTAATGTTGTTAGGTCTGAGTTATCAACTCCCTCTAAAATCATTGATTCAAACGAACCAACTACATCAAAGACGATATTACCTATATTTGCTTTATTTGGCTCGCCATTAAAAGCCCTAAGACGTTTTGCTATTTCGCTTAATTCAGCAGTTGAAGGTGACCAATCCGTGATCAATAAGGCTGCTTCAAGTTCTTTCTTTAATATGTTTAAACTCATTAAATATTCCTAATTTTTTGTTGCTAACTGTAATAATGTAATCAAATCTGATGTATCAGCGCCTTTGTAACCATAGCTACCTGCACTTGGACAATGCCTCTTTACAATTTCAGCCCAATCATTCCCAGTAGGAGTTATTCCTCTAGCAACGAGCGCTTTAATATCACGTTTTATTGACTCTAATTGACTAGCACTTGGGTCATTAGGTGCGGTACCAAATTTAAGTTTTAATTTATGCCCTAACTCTTGATCATACGTATTCATACATACTCCATTTGAAATGCCAAACTCGGAAGGCAGTTAACGCTTTATAGACGGATTAATTCCGTATAGTAATCCACGCTACCGCCTTCTAATTATTTAGAATCTAACCATGGTAATCCAGATAGTTATGTAAATCAGTGTACTACGAATTATTAAACTGGTTACTTATCACAAAATACGGAATCTTTCCGTATAACAGAATTAATCCTCGCTACTGTTTGTGCTGTATAAATAAACAGTGCGTAAGGATTGCAATGAAATCACCATTTTTGAGTTATATTCGGGAATACATGGCGTCACGTCACTATGCTAAAAGAACGATCGAAGCATATGTCTATTGGATCTTTCAATTCATTATTTACAACGGTAAGAAGCATCCTAAAGAATTGGGTGTTTCTGAGGTTGAAGCGTTTCTATCTCACCTTATTACCGAGCGAAACATGGCGGCTCGCACACAGTGCTTAGCATTGAATGCTTTGGTGTTTTTGTATAAGCATATCCTAGCTTCCCCTATTGATGTGGATATCCGCTTTCGAAAGTCAGCTAAAGGAAAGAAGCTACCTACAGTATTAACTCAAAGTGAAGTGAGTCGGCTGCTTGCTAATGTCAGTCCCACACATTTATTACCGCTACAGCTGATGTACGGATCGGGGTTGCGTTTGATGGAGTGTTTAAGATTACGCTTTCAAGATATTGATTTTGAATACTCTGCTCTGCGTATCTGGAGGGCAAAAGGAAATAAAAATCGTATTGTGACGTTGGCTAGAGAATTAATACCGTCACTTAGTCACCAACAAGAGCAAGTGAAGCAAATATGGAAGCAAGACCAAATGCAGCATGATTACTCAGGCGTTTGGTTGCCTGATGCCATGGATCGAAAGTACCCTAATGCCAATAACGACCTTAACTGGCAGTATTTGTTTCCTTCCATTAGGCGTTCAGTCGATCCTGTTTCATCGCTTTGTCGTCGTCATCACATCAATGAAACAAGTGTTCAAAAGGCCGTTAAACTCGCAGCTAAAACGGCAAATATTGAAAAGAACGTTTCATGCCACACATTACGCCATTCATTTGCAACCCACTTACTAGAAAATGGTGCAGATATCAGAACCGTACAAGAACAACTTGGTCATACTGATGTGAAAACAACGCAGATCTATACTCATGTCATTGATAGAGGTGCAAGTGGCGTCAAAAGCCCGTTATCTCAGCTGTTTAATCAATAACTCCACTCGCAACAAAATAAATCATGTTGAATTCCTTGAACTCGCTTGAGCTTACACCGTATTCTTTGTGCTCACTCTATTAAAAGGTAAACCACTCATGATTCGACTTGCAGTAATAGGAACAAACTGGATTACCGATCAATTTATTGAAGCCGCATTACAGACTGGTCTATATGAACTTTCAGGCGTGTATTCTCGAAGCCTTGAAAGTGCTCAAAGATTTTCTGAAAAATATGCGTCGCCTAAGTTGTTTACCGATTTTGAAGCACTGGCAGAATCAACGTTAATTGATGTGGTCTATATTGCGAGCCCGAACTCTTATCATGCACCTCAAACTAAGCAGTTGTTGAAATCCGGTAAACACGTGATATGTGAGAAGCCGTTGGCATCCAATTATGTGCTGGCTCAGGAGTTGTACCAAACAGCACGCGAAAATGGAGTGGTATTGTTTGAAGCGTTTATGACACCGCATCTGCCTAATTTCCATGTATTGGAGAGGCAACTAACGCAGATTGGCGCTTTGAGAAAGGCCACTATTAGTTACTGCCAATTCTCTTCTCGCTATCCGAAGTACCTCAATGGTGAAAATCCAAATACGTTTAATCCAGAATTCTCGAACGGCTCCATTATGGATATTGGTTACTACTGTGTGGGAGCAGTTATTGCCCTGTTCGGCGAACCTGTCTCGATTAACGCCCAAGCGCACCTGCTTGAATCTGGCGTTGATGGCAATGGCAGCGTGATATTTCAATATGATGGGTTTGATGTCGTGATCAGTCACTCTAAAATCAGTGATTCATATTTGCCGAGTGAGTTCCAAGGTGAAGAGGCGGCATTACAGGTGGATATGATCTCTCTTTGCAATCGGGTGACTAAATTGACGAGAGGGGGGGACAAACAAGACTTGAGTGTAGAGCAAGTGCCAAATCGAATGTTTTATGAGGCGGCCGCCTTTGCGAAACAACATGAAGAAAAGGCGATGGATGAACGTGGGGTAAGTCGTTCGCTCTTGGTTTCAAAAGCGTTAACTGAAATACGTAGACAAACGGGCGTCGTTTTTCCAACTGATGCAGAGTAGGAGAGTGTTTAAACTTGTTGAGCTGTACTAATACCTGTTATCTTTCGCACTAAGATTTGTAGTAGTGAGACGTAAAGATGCAAGCTGAAGTAAAGTGGATAGAAGATTTTAAATTCCTTGGCCAATCACAATCGGGTCATTCAATTGTGATGGATGGTAACGGCGGCGCGACAGCACCAAGCCCAATGGAAATGGTATTAATGGCTGCGGGTGGTTGTAGCTCTGTTGATGTGATTGACGGGTTAAAGGAAGCGGGCCAGAAGGTGACGGGTTGTGTGGCTAAGTTGACCACCGAGCGTCGTGAAACTGCACCGCGTATTTTTACTCAAGTGAATGTTCACTTTGAAGTGTCTGGTGAATCTTTAGACGCTGAAACTGTTGCTAAAGTCGCGGCTGACTCACTAGAAAAATATTGCTCGGTTTGTTTAATGCTTGGTGAAGGTATTGAAATGACGCACAGCTGGGAAATCGTTTAAATCCGCTTATAGCGTTTATAGAGCCAGTACGATATATAAAAAAGGGTTCACCTCTTTAATTTAAAGAGGTGAACCCTTTTGATTTTCTACGCTGTTAGCTATTTCACCAGTTCAATATCACCCGGTTGCCATGACTTGTCATACCAAGCTTCTTGCGGCCCATAGAGGCGAAGAATGGTAAACCAACCTTTACCTGGTACAGTTTCTATCCAATTCGTCTCTTTCCCTTTTGGTGCTTTAGGGCCAAAGTAAAGATCAACAGAACCGTCGCTATTTTCAATAAAGTCATCACGCTTGTTGTTCTTGCTCGGGAAAGGTTGGCTCGTTTGTAGCTCTGAACGAGTTTGTGGATCATACGCTACAATAGACCAGAAGTTTTTCGCTGGCACATTCGCTGGAATATTCAGTTTGTATGTTTTCCCACCATCTAAAAATTGTCCATCTTTAGATTGGTCAGACAGGGCGTACTGTGAACCTTTATCAATCAACTTCAATGCCATTGCTGGCGTGTTAACCGTTGCGATATAGAAGAAGTAAGTACGCGCATCTAAATTGCGTCCGCCTTTACCTTCATCAATCAACCACTGGTAGTCGCCACCAATAAAGGCTGTTTTCCAACGCTTATTGTCGTATTTGTATGCGGCCTTATCTCTCGGGTGGAAATAGAGGCTACGTGCGGTCGCGTTACCAATCGCCACACCATCTTTCAGTATCTTTTGCATGCGAGCATCAGGCTCAAAAGGTTTATCTTTTTGTATTCCAATACTCGTCATTAAACCGCGTAGTTCAGGGTCAATAAAGCTCACAGGCTCTTTGTCGAGAACCGGTTTGATCTCGTCATAGAAATGCTCATTGTTGGCGTGAACAGTGTTGAATGATTTACCACTTCCGGAAATAAACTCCATTTTTGGCTGCTTAGATTTACTCGCTAGTGGGTAGATCTTAAGTTGTGATTTGAAATCGTTAACCGCAGAGTCCGGCTTGCCGTCTTTTAAAAAGCCACGCGCAATAAACCAGTTGGTGTAGCTGGTGGAGGTGGAAACAAAGTACCCTTCAGGAACCTCTCCTTTGTAATTTGGTGGTAAAACAAGGTATTTACCGCCTTTACCTTTATCAGGGCCGACGACGCCTAAATCAGTTACAAAGCGAAAGAACGCGTCGTTTACTGTTGTTGGCCCCATGCCCGGTGGCACTTCAATTACCGTAGGGCCGTCGCGTTCTAAATCAAGAAAGGCCGAAGCGTAAACGGTGTCGGTATTACCCGTTAAAAAGAGCGGGTTAGAGTCCATCAGCTTATCAAATAGGACAACCTGATTAGAGTGGGTGACGCCGAGTTCTTCATGTCCAATTCTTATTGCTTCAATGGACGCCATAGGAATTGCATTTAGAAACACTTCAGTTGCTCTTAATGTGTCTAAGTTATCGTAGAGCTTTTGGGTTGTGTCGGTAGTTGGTACACCATCTTTAAATTCTAAGGTTCCGAGGCTCGTTTCTACCGTATCTGGTGTCATGATGCTCGTTGGAATATCTGTATTGTAGTTTTGTGTCGCAGCAAATGAGTAGCCACTGAAGAGGATAGTTGACGCTATGGCCAACGCTTTTAATCGAGTTTTCATCATAAGTGCTCCTAAAGGTATTTCGATACTTCTGACTGTATCTTACTTTAAGCAACAATTTTGATATCGGCTAGGCTCATAATTAAGCAGTGGGATGTGTATCTTATTGAATATTAATAGCCACACTTTTATGTTCGGGGTAAAAGCATGGCATATTGAATGCATTAACTAGACATTAAGGTGTTTGGCGTGAAAGCTTAGGTGCTCGCCAATAAAGCTAGAGATGAAGAAATAGCTGTGATCGTAACCAGGCTGCATTCTTAACTCTAAAGGCGATTGATGCTTTTTGGCGGCTTCAATCAATAACTCTGGCTTTAGCTGCTCGGCTAAAAAGTTATCGGCGTCACCTTGATCGACCAAAATTGGCAAAGGTGATTGAGCGCCACTAAGCAATTCAGTTGCATCGTACTGCTTCCATTCATCTCTATTCATTCCCAAATAGGCATTGAACGCTTTTTGTCCCCAAGGGCAAGAAGTAGGGTGGCTAATTGGGCTAAAAGCGGAAATAGAACGGTACTGCTCTGGGTTTTTAAGCCCAATAGTCAAAGCGCCATGACCACCCATGCTGTGGCCCGAGATAGACTTCACACTGCTCACAGGGAATGTGTTTTCAATAAGCTCAGGAAGCTCTTTCGTCACGTAGTCATACATATGGTAATGCGAAGCCCAAGGCAGTTGCGTGGCATTAAGATAAAACCCCGCACCTTTGCCTAAGTCGTAGCCATCATCATCGGCAACATCGTCACCACGAGGGCTCGTATCTGGCGCAACAATTGCGATACCCAGCTCTGCGGCCTTTTGAAATGCCCCTGCTTTCTGCATGAAGTTTTCATCGGTACAAGTTAGCCCTGACAACCAATAAAGTACTGGCACGGGTGCCGATTTAGTCGCGTTAGGCGGCAGGAAAATAGCAAATCGCATTGAGCAATTTAGCGCTGTTGATTCATGGGTAAACTGCTTGTGCCAACCACCTGCAACTTTGGCTTGGCTGATGTTTTCAATTGTCATAACGGTTCCATCGATCAGAAGGGTTTGAGTGTCATAAACGGGAAGTGTGAACAATAAAAACGCCTTGTCTTTCTTCTTACTACAAAGAGAGCAAAGGCGTTTAATTAGGTTAGTTCAGTTTACTTATCCATATGTAGAACAGTACGGATAGATTCACCTTTGTGCATTAGCTCAAACGCTTCGTTTACATCTTGCAAGCCCATAGTGTGGGTGATGAACTCTTGTAAGCCGAATTCACCTGCCATGTAACGGTTAACGATTTCTGGAAGCTCAGAGCGGCCTTTAACACCACCGAAAGCAGAACCACGCCATACACGACCAGTCACTAGTTGGAATGGACGAGTTGAGATCTCTTGGCCAGCACCAGCAACACCAATGATGACAGATTCGCCCCAACCTTTATGGCAACACTCAAGTGCTTGACGCATAACGTTCACGTTACCAATACACTCGAAAGAGTACTCAACACCGCCGTCTGTCATATCAACAATGACTTCTTGGATTGGCTTGTCGAATTTTTGAGGGTTGATGCAGTGAGTTGCGCCAAGTTGTTTAGCTAGCTCAAATTTGCTCTCGTTAATATCAACACCGATGATGATCTTAGCGCCAGCCATACGAGCACCGATGATTGCTGACAGACCGATACCGCCAAGACCGAATACAGCAACGTTATCGCCTTCTTCAACTTTTGCAGTATTAAGTACAGCGCCCATGCCCGTTGTTACGCCACAACCAAGAAGACATACTTCTTCAAGAGGTGCTTCTTTAGATACTTTTGCTAATGAAATTTCTGGAAGTACCGTGTACTCAGAGAACGTAGAACAACCCATGTAGTGGAAGATTGTCTCACCGTTGATAGAGAAGCGGCTTGTACCATCTGGCATTAGGCCTTTACCTTGCGTTTCACGAACCGCTTGGCATAAGTTGGTTTTTCCTGACTTACAGAATTTACACTCACCACACTCTGCGGTGTAAAGTGGAATCACGTGGTCGCCGATCTCAACGCTAGTCACGCCTTCACCGATCATTTCAACGATGCCGCCACCTTCGTGACCTAAGATAGAAGGGAAGATACCTTCAGGATCGTCACCCGATAGCGTGAATGCATCAGTGTGACAAACACCAGTAGCGACGATACGAACTAATACTTCACCTGCTTTTGGAAGTTGTACATCCACTTCTTCCATCTTAAGAGGTTCGCCAGCCGCCCAAGCGACCATAGCTTTTGATTTAATTGAAGTTTGACCCGGTTTGATTTCAAGCGTCATTTGATGTTCCTTTTGTGTAGTGTTTTGGCGGCGACTCATTTTGCTGAGAATAAAGCTTAGTAAAGCTTTTTGTAATCCGCTCTCTTGTTTTGTTGGACTCATTATATATATTTCTCATTTGATGATAATCCGGTTAAAATGAAAATGATTTTTACGTATTTGTAATAATTGAAGTAACTTGTAATAAAAAATAAATAGGGGGGCGATATGGCGAATTGGGAAGGGGTCAGCGAGTTTGTTGCTGTGTCAGAAACAAATAGCTTCACTGGAGCGGCGAAAAAGCTAAACACATCAGTGGCTCAAATCAGTCGTCGAGTCTCAGCCCTTGAAGATCGTCTTGCGGTTAAACTACTGCATAGAACGACACGCAAAGTAACGTTGTCGGAAGCGGGGCAGCTATATTTCCAACAGTGTAAGCATTTGGTAGAAGGGTTAGAACTTGCCGAGATCGCTGTAACACAAATGCAAAGCTCACCAAAAGGGCTATTAAAAATTACAGCGCCTGTGACTTATGGCGAAACTCACCTTGCTCCACTTCTGCATCTGTTTTTAGAACAGTATCCACAGGTGGATCTTGATCTTCATTTAACGAATCAAAAGTTGGATTTGATTGAACAAGGTGTCGATGTCGCAATCCGTTTAGGTCGATTAGAAGACTCAAGCTTAATTGCCAAACGATTATCGTCACGCCAACTCTATGTTTGCGCAAGCCCGACTTACTTAGAACGTAGTGGGGAGCCGCACACGTTATCAGAGCTCAATCATCACAGTTGCTTGATTGGTTCATTTGAACACTGGCGTTTCAAAGATCAAGGTAAAGAGAGATCGGTAAGAGTAACAGGCAGAATAAAATGCAACAGCGGCTTATCGCTTCTTGATGCGGCTAAGCGAGATTTGGGTTTGGTTCAGCTGCCTGATTATTACGTCAATGATGCCTTGTCGTGCGGTGAGTTGGTGGAAGTGCTCAGTGATTATAGAGACGACAAAGAAGGTATTTGGGCGGTGTATCCTCAGAATAGGAACCTTTCGCCCAAAGTACGTTTGTTAATTGATTTTCTTAGTGAACACTTGGGCTCGTGATTAAATCATCGGAACAGTAGATGCGATAAGCAGAACGGCCATTGAAACGTTGAAACTGCGAATACGTATTGGCGTTGTTAGCCAGTGCTGAAGTTTTTGCCCAGCAAATGTCCAGAAGCTGACTGAAGGAATATTAGCGAGGGTGAAGGCGATGGCA
This sequence comes from Vibrio kyushuensis, assembly GCF_050337325.1. Lineage (NCBI taxonomy): Bacteria > Pseudomonadati > Pseudomonadota > Gammaproteobacteria > Vibrionales > Vibrionaceae > Vibrio > Vibrio kyushuensis. The sequence goes on along the minus strand of NZ_JAKJSV010000002.1, from coordinate 1,450,024 downwards.
ATAATCCCCAATTCAAACCAAGCACCCCCACTGCTAAACAGTGTCACTGCACTTAATGCCATAGACCAACCTTTTGGGTTTACCCATTGAAAACTGGCTGCGCCTATAAAGGTGAGAGGTTTAAAGTCTTCAACTTCTTTAGCTCGCCCACTCATTGCGATCTTGGCTGCTAGGTAGACCAGATAAGCCAAACTTACGTATTTCAAAATCTGGTGGCTGATGGGATAAGCATTAAATATCCCTATTAAGCCTACGCCAACCAGTATCACCATAAAAGCGAAACCTAAGGCGATACCCAGCATGTGCGGAATGGTACGAGCGAATCCAACGTTTGCGCCCGATGTCATCAACATGATGTTGTTTGGCCCAGGGGTAAAAGTTGATACAAAGGCAAAAAGTAGTAGAGCCCCAAGCTGTTCTAATTCCATTAAATTACTCCGTTTTAATTCTTGTTCATTTGTTAAACACAATGTTAAGTAGAATTGGGCGCAATTTTGTGTTTTTATTGAGTGATATTGAATTTATTGAGCAATAAAGTAGCGTATGGACAAGTTTGACGAAAGAATATTGCAAGAGCTAAAAAGTGACGGGCGAATCTCCAATGTTGATCTATCCGATCGTGTGGGTTTATCGCCTTCAGCAACGCTACGCCGAGTACAAGAACTAGAGCGGACTGAAGTGATCAAAGGGTATCGTGCGATACTAAATGGAGAGCCATTAGGAATCGGCTTTATCGCGTATGTTTCGATCGGCTTAGCGAGTCATGGAAAAAAAGCGCAACTTGAGTTTGAAGAGCATGTAAGGTTTGTCGATGAAGTGGTGGAATGTCATAACATCACCGGAGCAAATGAGTACTTACTACGCGTAGAGACCAACTCATTATCTAGTTATAAACGAATTCACTCAGATGTACTGGGTGAGTGTAAACATGTGAAATCAATCTCGACTATGGTGGTTATGGGATCACCTAAAGATGAGCGATAGCTAAAGCTTTACGAGCCATATTCCTTTTCTCAACTCAATTAAGTCGGAAAAGCAATCTATTCAATCTACTATGCACTTCTAGAGTGACTCTACTAAGCTAAAGGTTCATAAGGGAATATGGTAGGTTGCATTACCCGTTTCTCGTTTTATCATCAAACGTTAGAGCTCTAATTGCCCATGAGTGTACGGTTAAAGCTAACAATCATATTATTTATTCTGTTTGCTGCATCAATCGGCAACTCCATTCTGTTTTATTTCCTTGAGTCCCACAGTGACGATAGAGTTCGTTGGGTCAATCATACCAATAGTGTTATTTACCATTCTCAGTTGCTTCTTAGTGCAATGAAAGATGCAGAGACTGGCCAGCGTGGATTCCTCTTAACGATAAATCCAGAGTACCTAGAGCCTTATCATGTTGGTCGAATAGAAGCCTTGGGGGAGGTACATCGCCTGAAAAAATTGACATCTAATAACCCCGAGCAGAAAGAGAGAATTGATGAAGTAACAAATCATATTACTTTGAAATTTGATGAGTTAGCCGAAACAATTAAGCGTGCAGATGAAGGGAATATCGCCGATGCGATAAATATGGTCCGTCAAAATAACGGAAAAATTCACATGGGGAAAATACGTTTAATCATGGCAGAATTCGTTCAATTTGAAGAGTCTTTGCTAGAGGAAAGAAGAAAGCGCCTAGATGAATTAGATGGGTATATAAAACTTATTCAGGTTATCGAAATTGTATTCTTTACCTTATTTTCGATTATCACTTATGTTTTTGTCCATGACCGTCTATTTGCTCCTTTGAAAGTGCTGCTAGCGAATACTGAGAAAATGAAAAAAGGAGAGATGTTAAGCATCTCAGACCATGTCCCAAAAGATGAAATGGGTGTATTACTATCCAGTTTCTATTCCATGAGTTCGCAAGTCCATGAACGTGCAGAGCGATTACATTATGAGTCAATTCACGATGGGTTAACGGGCTTAAAAGACAGAAAGACATTGGATAATGAAATTCTCGAAGAAGTGGCACACTCAAGAGTCACAGAATCAAAATTGGCCCTGTTTTACATTGATTTAAATAAGTTCAAACCCATAAATGATGAATATGGCCACGAAGTAGGAGACGTTGTTCTGATAGAAGTTGGAAGGCGCTTAACGTCAGCAGTTCGCTCGAATGACTCGGTATTTAGAGTGGGTGGTGATGAGTTTGTGATTCTTGTTAAGCAGATTAATATGGAATCGGAAATTGAGTTGGTCGTCCAAAAAATCATATCAGCCTTTGAACCTAAGTTTGTTGCGAAAGATTTACTGCTTGATATCACCCTCAGTATTGGCGTTTCAATCTCCCCAGATCATAGCCATGATGGGCAAAGCCTTATTCACTATGCCGATGTCGCAATGTTTGAAGCTAAGAAAGCTAATGGGTGTGATTACGTCATTTATACTCCACCCGCATAAAAGGTGGTCCCAAGACCACCTTTTTGCATTTCTTTAACCTCGTAAGATCAACATCCGTGATTCAAGTATTCAGTCAAATCACTGCCGGAATTATATGATTCCGTTGGTTGTTCGTGTGAAAATACCTTCATCACGCGGTTCTCTGCAGCATGGTATGAGAGTTGGTCATCTTCCAATTTAAGAAGAGAGCCTTCAGGAATAGCGACAACGAATTCGCTTGGGTTCATAATCAAGAACTCTTGAATACGTTCATCTCTTGTTTCCCCCATGTGACCAGAAACACTCGCTTCAATATAGTGAGGGTTAATTTGGAATGGGATGACATTGAGTGCTGGCAAGATAGCAGCGGTCACAATAGGCATGTCGTTAGTTGTTCTAATTGTCGGTGAGGCGATATTGGTACCCGCACTCCAGCCGATATAAAGTTTATTCTCTTTCAAAATAGCGTTACGAATTGGACGTACGAGTCCAAGATCATGAAGCATTTTATTCAGTACCCAAGTATTACCGCCACTGACTACGATGCCATCATATTCAGCAATGGCAGCAACAGGATCTTTACAGGTATGTATGCCGGTAACTTCACAGCCAAACTGCCCTAAACTTTCGTTAAGAAGTTGAGTGCGTTCGTCGTAATCTCCTCGAATCATCGCGTATGGAATAAACAGAATTCTTTTGGCTTCTGTTTTTTCAATCATCGGCTTTATCCAAGGGTAGCCGAACTCGAGAAGATTCGTATTTCCAGCGATTTTTCCGTTACTTAATAGCAGTACGTTCATAGTTATATAGCCTTAATTATTCGACGTCTTGGGTAGTTAGTTGAAAGTAAAAACCATCAGTTACTTATAATTAGTAGGGTTGGAAGCTTAGGTTCGTTTAGGACCTTAAGGTTTTCATCCAACCCTAACACTTTCTATTAATGTGTTGTTTTGTGAAATTTAAGTTTTTGTAATTTCAGCTTTTTGATAGTGCTATTCATTCTTTAAAGCACAATTTGAGAGCAAATAAGTACCGTTACTAAACCGCCTAACATTGGAATAGCGGTACGCTTAGCAAGCTCTATCGGTGATACATTTGCCACGCCAGCACAGGCAATAACCACGCCTGCTACAGGAGAGGCAGAACGCATTAGACCCGAAGCTAACTGCATTGGAAGCGCAACTGTTGCGGCGGCGGTGCCGACTTGAGCTGCAACGTCCGGTGCTAGATTTGAGAAACTAAAGAACGAAGCATTACCTGAACCAGAAAGAAGGGTAACGATAGCAATGATGGAAACCAATACAAGCACCATCGCAATGTAGCCAAATCCAGCATTTGCCGCGCTGTCGAGTAACAGGTCGATAAAACCAATCGTAGACAGACCCGAAACAAAGGTTTGAGCAGCGATGATCAAACTCACAACACTAGCGAACACCGCGCCCATACCTTCCAAATATACTTTTAGTGAAGCACTGACTTTTTTTGCATCTCGAGTATAAATATAGTCACAGACCATACCGACAAATAGGGCGATAAACATTGCTGTTACAACGTTCATTTTGACGCTAGTAATGGCAAATTTACTGAATGTTAGCAGTAGCGCTAAGGGTAGCACGGGCAGAATTGCGAACCATTTGGGTGCTTCACGATGCTCTTTACTTTTAAGGCTAAATTCGTGAGTAACGCCATTCTCTTCATCTTTTTTATCAAAGTGCTTTTGACAAACAAAATGCAGCACAGCAATGACAATCATGGCGATGATAGAAACGACTAATTGATAGCTAACAAAGTAGGTGGCTACATCGATACCAGAGACTTCTGCTGCTTTATTTACCGCTGATGATGCAGGCCCTAAATCTAAACAACCTGTTGTCGCTACAACGGCAGCGGCTGCCGCTGGATTACATCCAACACCCACCAAAACAGGGTACATTGCAACAAGCAGTAATAGTGCTAGTCCTGTGGCGCTAGGGATAAAGACATTGATTAGCTGTCCAATAATATAGGCAAGTGCAAGCACGACATATGGATTTTTGATTTTTGACAGTGGCTTAGTCGCTATTTGTACCATCGCATTCGCAGCGCCAATGTGGCTCATATAACGAGAGAAGCCCCCAACGGCCATGATGATAAGACCCAGCTTGGAGAGGGTAGAAGATGAGAGGACGGTTATCACCTCAAAGAAATCAACGATAACAGAGCCTGTTGGTTTACCCCCGTTAGGTATGAAGTCGGTAGCCCCGTCCATCACGCCCAAAGCGATCATCATTAAGCCTGCTAAAAATAAAACCGCTTGTGTATTGTATTTCTTTACAACAAAGTATCCGACGGAAAAAATAATCGGTAGTGCTAAAAAAGTAACCATATTTCTACCCTTATAAATATATTGTGGAATTAATTGGTTTTATTTAAGCGAGTTTGTTCCGCCCAAATAAATTAGGTGTTTATTAAATGGTGAATATCGCTAGTTGATAGCTAGCCTTAAGTAATTATTAAACGTTATTTTTAAAGATACTAAATTCTTTAAATAGTCCTTCCATTTTGTCGAAACGATGTTTGTCATTTGAACGGTTAGACATACTTTTAATTAATAATTCGATGATAGAGAACCCTGCGGCACGATTATTAAATATTGCACTGCTTTCACTGGCGGCTCGAATTTGTATATCGCTGTATGACACGAAGGGATTCACTTCTTGATCGGTGATGACGACAGTTTTCCCACCCACGTTGCTAAACCATCGAACGACTTTTACCGAGGTCGTTGAAAAACGATGATACGAAAGTGCAAGAAGAGTGTCTTTATCTGTGACGTCGGCAAGCTGGTGTGGAAGTGTTGATGAATCGGCTTTTAATAGTACAACATCTTTTCTTAAGTAGCGGGCTAGCAGGTAAAAGTAATTGGCTAAAGCTTCTGCTGACGCACTACCTATGACGTAGAGTTTTCCGCTGTCATTGAGTAAGTGTGTCGTCGCCTGTTCTAGCTTAGTGTCATTTAAATCACGATAGGTTTCTTCTATATTATCAAGAAGCTCTTTTTTGTGCTCTTCGATTAAACATGAAAGAGAGCTTGATGTAGATTTATTATTGCATCGGTCGATAGGAATGCTGAGATCTAGAATGAGATCATCGGTTACTGCTTTTTTGAAGTCGAGAAAACCATTAAAACCCAACCGTTGTAAGAAACGCCCTAATGTGGCTTTTCCAATACCGATTTGGCTGCATAAATCATTAATTTTGGCAAAAGGTAACATTTCAAACTGACAAGTAAAGTACTCGACAATCTGCTTTTCAGATTCGGTTAAAGCATCAATAGTATTAACTGATTTTATAAACTCTTGCCTATTCATGTAATGACTCCTTCCTCTGTTCTTGAAAAGAATTGTCTCCTCATCAATAGGTGGGAACAAGGGAAACATTTTTTCCCATAATCAAAGTGTGATCTAACGAATTTTAAATGATTAATTCCTCAATAGGATATGAATATCAAGAGGTTAATGGGTCGCGCATACAATATGGGCCTTGACCTGGCGCAATAAAATGAGTGTAAGTATGATTGCATATCACAGTTTTCAAATGCAACAGCGTGATAGTCCGAGGTGAATGATAAATCCAACATATAATTACTAATCAATGGATTAGTGAATTTACTTGTAGCGGTAGTTTCACATGGGACAGTTAAGGATAATCGATATGCCAATGAAGGTGCCTAAAGGGGCAATTTTTGCAAAACACGAAATAGGGGGCCATTTGTACTTGTGGTCCAAAAATAAAGGGAAAGCGACGTCAACTCATCTTATTATTAGCGCTCACGGGAGAACCTCCAGTAAAAAGCCTGTTAAATTGAAATATGGGCAAAACTTTTCATTTTATTGTGAGCATGGCTTTACCCAAGGCGGTTCCATGGATATTCGAAAGCTCGCCTCAGGTTATGTCGAGCCACGACAAGTAATTAGTAATTCTGCCCTGAGCCATGACTATGTTTTGTCAAAATATCAAGCTTCTGATGAAGCGGAAACCTATGCATATATTGCTAAAGGAATGCATGATTTAGAGTCCTATTATCGAGATGTGCTGAAGTTAGATGATACTACTGTTCAAAGCTTTTTAATGCAGCACAATGGCAGTGTGCAAATGGATGTGTTGACGATTCGAAATCGCTCTTGCGGTACGCCACCTACATTTTATGAAACAGTAAAAGCAGTTCAGGATGCAGGATTAAAATACGATCATATTCATTGTTCGTTCTGTCGAGGCTTTGAGAATGGCACTAACTCTGGCCAACAGAACCCGATTCCGCGTGGTTCATCTATTTTTGGTTAATGCATACTGAATAACGTTAAGGCGATCTTGATGGTCGCCTTTGTTTTGCTTAATGGTTACAACATCACAGATGTAACGATTTAAGGGTAGCGTTATCTATTTTCGTGAAGCATCTCTAATGCCTTTTGCACTGTTTGAACTGTTGAGTTCGGATTTTGCCCTGTGATAAGTTTTCCATCAACTACAGAATGCCCAGCTAGAGGAAATAGCGCTTTACTGAAACTCATACCGCGACTTCTTAGCACTTTTTCTAGGTTATAAGGGACGAAGCTCTTGGCACCTGCAATGGTTTCGTCAAAGTAAGGAAATCCGGTTCCTTTTTTACCTTTGATTAGATAATCACCGTTGCTAAGCTTTACGTTTTGTAAGGCTGCTACGCCATGGCAAACGGCTGAAACAACCTTACCCGCTTCAAACATTTTGCTTATAATCGTTTGAAGTTCTTTATTGTCGACTAAGTCCCACATTGCACCATGGCCGCCAGCAACATAGACGATATCGTATAGTTTCCAATCGATCTCAGAGAGGGACTTTGAATATGCCAATTGAGACATAAAGGCTGAATCTTGGTAGCGTGACTTTGTTGCTTTATCCAAGACAAAAAAACCTAAGCTACGTTTATCAATGGGTATTTCTCCCCCCTTGGGGCTTACAACATCAATGTGATAGCCCGCTTGCTCAAACTCATCATAGAAGTGAGTCAACTCCGATAGCCATAACCCTGTCGGATCGATATTTTCTTTCTTAACGTGTGAATGATTCGTAGCGATCACTAGTGCATTTTTTATCATTATTAACTCCAACCGATCATTTCTGTTTTAGTCGTGAATGGGTCAGGACGTTCAATCGCATCTAACATCCAAGTGGCCACGTCTCGTTTTGAAATTTGAGAGCCCATAGTAAAGCGGTTAACCAATGATGCTGACTTGTTTTGTTGTTTATCTACAAGCCCGACTGGACGCACGGCTAGGCTATCTATATTACTTTTAGCAAGTATTTGTTCCATATTATCGAAGTCATTGAACGTGATCTGTACGTTACTGTTACGAATAATCAGCCTCATCAGTGGGCTGACTTTATTAATGCTATTCCCGACACCTGCGGCGCTGACAACAACGATACGATTGACCTGATGTTTCTTCATTGAATCAACGATATTTTTTCCGCTGCTTTGCGCTAAGTTGGATGGCGATACAACTTTTGACCAAGGGTTTGCCGGACTTTTTCTTTTGATACCTAGGCACGAAATTACTGCATCTTGGCCTTTCATTGCGTTATCAAGCGCATCTTTATCCAGTACTTCCCCCCGTAATACTTCAACACCTTCTGGTGCGTTATATCGTGTCTCAGGGCGAATCAAGACTCTTACTTGAAATCCACGCTCTTGAGCAATCTTAACGGCCCACTTTCCACAGCCTCCAGACCCGCCCAGTATCAGTAATTTTTTGTTTTCCATGGAAGGTTACCTCTCTATAATTCAGTTCAATTACGAATCTCGTTAAAGAGACAATACAGGGTGAACTTGGACCGAAATAGATGACAAGGGGCAAATCAGTTTTGTCTTTCTGACAATAAAGAGTTAGTTTGGAGCAGGTTTTATAAGGATATTGTGATTATTGTGGATAAATTGAGAGCATTACGCTATTTCAAACAGGTTTCTGAGGTCAATAGTTTTAGTCTAGCGGCACTAGAGTTTGATGTTCCTGCTTCATCAATTTCACGTCGAATCAAAGATCTTGAAAATGACCTTGGCGTGGAGTTAATAAAGCGATCAACGCGCCATGTCAGCACAACAGAACTAGGCAGCGTTTATTATAATTTGATTTCAGATGCCCTAAAAAAAATTGATGATGCAGACGAGCTTATCTCGCAGAGAATGGATGCCATGGAAGGAAAGCTAAGAATTAGTTCTACCACAAGTTATGGTGAGAAGGTTCTTTCCCCCATTTTGCAAAAATTCCGTAAAAAGTACCCTTTGATTACTCTCGACTTAGATTTTTCTGATGAAAAGGTCGTCTTTGGCCAAGATGCCGTGGACATAGCGATACGGGCAGGGCACGCACCTGAAGAGCGAGTGATCGCAAAACGGATCTCTAGTGCTGAATTTAAATTAGTTGCGAGCCCAGCGTTAGTTAGCAGCTTAACTGAGCGTTATGGCCGTTCGGTGCTAAATATTAAAGATCTAGAAAAGTGCCCGACATTGCAATATAGAGGTAACCACGGAGATCTGTTGTGGTGGGCGTTAAGGGATGAAGTTTGGGAGAAAGTCGACATCACCCCGCTTATGCGTTGCAATAGTGCCGAAACATTGATGAATGCGGCTTTACGAGATGAAGGGTTAGCTCTTTATCCGACTTGGTGGATTAAGGACTATTTAGCGTCTGGGGAGTTGGTGGAAGTGCCTACTGAGCGCCCTATATCGAGTACAAGGGGTGTTAACCTAGATATATATATTTTGTATCAGCAAGCGAAATATCAGATTCCCAAAGTTAAACAGTGTGTCGACTTCATCTTAGAGCAATTAAAAGAAGCTGATTGAGCGTATCACCCCAGAGAAAAAGAGAAAAAGAGTACTCCATCTCTGTTTTACTCAAGGGACAAAGACACGGTACTCCCCTGAGCGAGATTTCTGTAAATTGGTCTTGTGACTGACAGGTGTACATCTCCTAGAGACTGAGCAAACGTTGTTTCAATGAGACTTGGATTTTGGAGCGTATGAGATGCTGAAAATCGAAATTCTAAAAGGTGATCAGAAAGGGGATTTGAATCTGATTTGATCGTGGCTAGTTCAACCGTATAGCCATCAAGGCGAATGGTTGTTTCAGTTAAGATGACCGACATTAACTTGCCTGCTAAGTCAGTTGAAGAGAGGTCATCTTCTAGAAGTAGCACTGAATTTAATCCCGTTAACCAAGCTTGATGGTCTTGAAGTTGAGTAAGCCATAAGTCTCGATTGATATAGAGTCTAAGTTCAACTTGCCCATCTCGAAGAGTAATTTGGGCAGATGTTTGCTTTAAAGTGTGTGAAAAAGCGGGATTGGAAAAGAAGACTCCCGCCATGGTAAAGAGCACAGTGATGAAAAGCTGGATGTTTCGTGTTATTTGATTTTTTTCGAGTAATCGTTTCATCGGCAATACGTTCCAGACTCAACCTTGCCATTATTACTAATGGTTTTTTGCTCAAAATCGTAGCAGTTATCTTTGCTAGAGGATGGCTTGTATCGGGAATAATACTCCACCCCTTGATAGATATAGGTCATAGAGCGAGTACCGTCTTCCAACTCAATATGCTTCAGGTTCTTCACTCCGTCTTTAGGTGGTTTTAAATCAGATCGAGCGTTCGCCCCTCTCAAAGGTGCCACTCTTGGCAGGATACCAGTGTCGACTTCACCGACGAGACATTGAAATATATACGGAGGCTTTTCCGAAGTGTGGTAACGATAGCCGTAGGTTGCGTCGGCTTGCCCGTTACATACATCTAGATCACCACTAGAAACGACAGAACCATCAGGGTTGTTGTCAGTATAAAGTGGAAAGCCATCATAACCCCAACCAATAATAGAGGCATCATGATAGCTATCCATAACATTGATCATACAAGTTGGTTTAGCATGATAGTGATAGTCGTCACCACGCCCTGCATGGCCGCCACATTGGTCGAGTTGGCCAAGTAAAATAGTGTCTTTACTTGGGTTATAGCGTCCGATATCGAGTTCTCCCTGAGAGGAGTAGTCGTAGATAGGAACACCGTTTACAGCAATTCCTAATGAGGCGTCAATGGTCGTTTTATCGCTTGCTATCTTGGGTGTTAATTTGATCGGCGCAATATAACCCAAAGCAGGTACTGGGATCTGTTCGTTAGTTCCAGTTATACCTGTCATTACTTGATGTTCGGGATAAGTATCTGACTGGATGTAGGCGTAATTTTTGTCACATATAATGGCGACATTACTAAATCCTGCATCGAGAATAGATGCTTTAATTCGAGAGCATTCAAGGCTTTCAGTATGGCTACTAGGTAGTGTGATTGCTTGGTTTTGTTTACCCCCCCTTGGTGGAGGCTTCTTTCCTCTAGAATCATTCTTAGCAAAAACAGAGTTAGTCGATAAGCCAAATAATGCTACCAAGATGATAAGAAGTACAAATGAGGTCTTCATTGTCGACGATTCCTTAGCTTGTTACTTGCCAGAACTTAAAGTGACACGACACAAGATCGTGTTGTCGGCTTCTATATCTGAGGTCCAAATGAATTGAGCACTTCTGTCCCACTTTATCCGGTCATAACCACCTTTTGGTCTTACTTTTGATTTGGCAAATATGACGGCACTTGGCCACTGGTTGTCATCAAAACCTTGGGCTTTCCAGTCATAGGGTTCGGGGATTATGCTGCTCTTACAATCTTGGTCAGGGTTACGAGATTTCTCACAGTGCTTATTAAGCGGTGCTACGTGGATAGGCAAGCATCTCCAATTACTATCCGAGACCAATAATAGTGATCCATTTGAAGCTTGCTTAAATTGAGCAATAAAGCCTCCGTCGCCCATCTGCTGCTTACGGCTTCCTATGTATTCAAGGCCTGTGTCATTTTGTTTGAAATCTTTTATTACGAAACCAATTTCAGCGGGAAGGGTAATTTCGAAAGTAAATGATTCAGCATTAAAAGAGCGTTCGGTGTTTATCGATACTGAATCTTGTTTAATCAGCGTATTACCGAGGTACATTGCAAACCAATTATCAGACCAAATATCGGCACGAACTTGTGTGGCATTACTTTCTGCGTGCGGGGCAAACGAGAGGCACATTAGAACGAGGAGTCGTGCATCAATAGCGTTTAACTTAGATTCTAGTTTCATTTTATCAATCAAGTGTTTGTAAGCATTTAATTATCTTAGTCAATATATCGAGTGCCGCGAGTTTAGTCGTGTAGAAACTTTGATCAGTGTTCGTAATGTGCCCGCAGTACCGAATTGGAGAAATAAAAAGGCGCAGAGAATATCTGCGCCTAAACATTGTGATAATAAGTAGTTATTGATAAAGAATCAGTGAAGTCGTGACAAATTAATTACCAATAATAGCTGGTATACCCGGAAGCTGACCAACTGCGGCTAGTGAACCAACACAGATAACAAACGCAGCCCCTGGGATGAGGTACTTGTCTTTGTTTGAAAGCTCTTTTGCTCGCTCGTGGTCACCAATAAGGCCCATATTGTCGAGTAGCATCGTGGTTGCCCAACCAAAAACAGGGTTTACAAACGCGCAAGCGAAGATACAAATACCGGCACTTAGTGAGTCTTTATGCTTGTGGATCATCTGCATACCGGCTTCAAGTAGCGGTAGAAAAACACCTACGATCAATGCAACGCGCAGAACAGGTTCCCACATTGCCAGATCCATAGGGTAGCCGATAACTGCGGCAGCAATACACATCACACCTGTTAGCAGTGCACCACCAGGGATAGGGCGCTTGGCTATAGCCGCTGGGATCATGTATGTTCCCCAAGATGAAGCTAGGTTACCACCACCTAGGAAAGAACCAATACCCTGACGGATAGAAGCAACCATCATGGTGTCATCTACATCCATCAAAACGCCTTTTGCATCTTTAGGGTAGTTAAGCTCTTGGAATACACGGTGCCCTAGGTAGTCCGGAGACCACATCGCAACTGCCAACAGTGCAAATGGCGTTACCGCAACAAAGTGAGCTAGGTTCGGCCAGCCCAGTTGCCAGCCTGTGTCTTCACCCCACCAGTAAAATGGGCTAAAGTGCGGTAGGCCTGGCTCGGTTGAGAAGGCAAATTCTGCCCCCATTGCATAAGCGACAATACCCGCAATCAAAGAACATAGCGGGATTGCCAGCCAGCGTTTATTTATTTTTGCTAAGTAAGCGTAAACAGCGAGAGTTACGCCAATTACAGCAAAGGAAATGTAGCCCTGATCAGTGCTCGCTGCCCATGCTTCGGTTTTGTTGATCTGACCGATCAAACCCACCGCACCAAGGTAAATAAGTAAACCGCCCCGTACACCAACTCCGGTGAGGGTCATCAGTTTAGAACCCCCTTTGGTATAAGCGAGTACAAGACCAAACACACACACCATGATACCGAGTGCCAGTGGGTGTCCACCGGCCGCGGCTATCAACGGTATTAGCGGAATCATCGGGCCATGGGTACCGGCTAGGTTTGCGTTAGGGTTTAAAATTGCTGAGAATAAAATAACAAATAGACCACCGGCAATGAGTAGCTCATAGCGAACGTTCTCAGCGACAAACTCCGGAGACAGCCCAAACTGCGCAGCAAATACGGCAACCATAGCGGTTACCATCACGACTTTACCAATGGTTGCAGCAAGTGCCGGTACTAGGTCTTCAAGTTCGACACTGTAGTCACGCGAAGGTAAGTGAATACCCCAGCGGCGAAAACTCATGATTTTTAGATCGTGATTAAGAAACTCTTCACGACTTTCAAACTCTTGCGCCTTACGACGCATATCTCTATAAAAAGTCTTGCTTTTCCTAGACATCTACTCTTTCCTTATAGGATTTCGAGTCAACCCATTTCGTTCAATCTCGCTTACTCTTGGTATACTGACCTTCGATCAGTACGGGGCGACATCCCAGACGCTACCATGCACCTCTATTGTTTCAATAAAGAGGAGATTCGAAGAACTGCAGTTACTCGATGTTGAATAAACGGGAACCTCTGCTCCCGTATGAAATACGAACTACGACTTCACCTTGAGTCTAAAAAATACATTTGCAGGACTTATTGATTTGGGTTAATTAATAGCTAGAGTTCAGGTGAAGAGGGCTACTACTTTTAATAAAATTGCAGCACACTGCACACTTTTGAGTGAATTATCAATTGTCACTGTTGAGCCGGTAAAACAGAATGAAAATCTCAGAACATGCTAACCGTACCGAGCAACTGTTTGGTATTCGAGCCGAAGAAATCCACAAATGGATTGATGGCTTTTTTGATCACAATGGCACTGATCACTCGTTAAGAATGTCCAGCAATATGGACTATGATCCCTACGATCATCGCCGTTTTCGCCACTGTAAAGAGGCCCTTAGTGAAGCGGTAAAAGAGTTTGGCGATAAATATACCAACCAGCAAATCAAAGATATTTTTGAAACCCATGTTCGCGACGACTATGCGGGTTACCTGCCTTTAAGAGCTGACTTTGAAAACGGTACGTTTACAGCTAAATACCACGACGCAGCGCATGCTGAAGAGATTCGTGAGGTACTTGATGCGGGTGAGCTGGAGGATTACTTTAGTGGCCTACATCACTCTAGCCAAGAGAATCAATCTTCTATCAATAATTTCAGTTTCCGAATTGTGTTGCCAACGATTATTGCGATTGTACTTTTTGTCACCTCCATCATTTATGTGATTGTCCCTCTTGTTGAGGACTCAATGCGCGGGCAAAAAAGGCAGATGATAAAAGAGCTGACTTCCACTGCGGTAAGTATTGTTGACAGTTATGTTGCTCAAGAGCAGAGCGGTTTGATGACCACTGAGGAAGCAAAGGCCAAAGCAGCTTTAGAAATTAAAGCTATGCGTTACGGCGCTGAAAATAAAGACTATTTCTTTATAACTGATATGCAGCCGAAAATGATAATGCACCCATATCGACGTGATTTAACCGGGCAAGATCTTACCAATTATAGAGACAGCGAAAATACCACTGGTTTTCCAGTGTTTGCTGAAATCACTAAGCTAGTTAAAGCTAAACAGCATGGATTTTTAGAGTACCAGTGGCAGTGGAAAGACGATCCAAACATTACTGCACCCAAAATGACTTATGTTCAAGGCATTGAAGAGTGGCAATGGATCATTGGCACCGGGGTCTATTTTCAAGATGTACAGCAAGGGATTGATCGTCTAGAAGCAACATTATATCGAGTGTTTTTTATTATTACATTAGGCTTAATCGGGGTGATGGGCTATGTGCTTTCACAATCGAAAGCATCTGAAATTCGTAAAAAACGTGCTGAAATGGCGCTACATGAAGCGAAAGACCGCTATCGTGCTCTGGTTGAGTCTTCCAATGAAGGTTTTATTTTAGAAGCTGATGGCAAGATTATCTTTTCTAATAGCCGTTTACATCAACTCCTCGGATATACTGATAGCGAGTTAAAAAATCATTCTATTTGGAAAGAGCTGTTTGCCGATAGCCCACAAAACAGAGACGTCATTCAACATCTGTTGCAACTGTTTAATAATGAAAGTGAACCAGGAGAGTTTGAAGCTCAGTTAAAAACTAAAAGTGGGAAACAGATTGATATCATTCTTAGTACCTCTAAGATATTTTTATCTGAAAAGTTAGGCCATGTGATCTCGTTTCGTCCGATTGTGCGCAAGATTTACGGTGGTCGCTTTGGTTCAGTGAACCAAGTGAGCAATTACCAAAAACTTAGCAGTGTCATTGTGACTGAAATTGAAAACGGACAGAGTCATGGGCAAGTGGTGGAGTCGCTTAATCAACTACCAGATCTGATCCGAGAAATGATAGAGACAGGCTCACGTCCAGACTACCTTCGTCGCCTCATTGGTAGCACTTATGATGCGGCCATTTGCCGTTTTATTGAGTTAACAATTGATGATATTGGTGAACCACCGGTGCCATTCTCCTTTATCTCATTTGGTAGTAATGCTCGTCATGACATGACGCTGTTCTCTGATCAAGATAATGCGATTGTCTTTGAAACGCCAGACGACGCTGACCTTAAGTCTATTCGACGCTACTTCCTACATTTGGCAGAAAAGGTCTGCGCCATGCTAAACCAAGCCGGGTACAGTTATTGTGATGGGCTGATCATGGCGTCAAATCATCAATGGTGCTTGAGTCAGAAAGAGTGGCAAGCCAACTTTAGTGACTGGATAGACAAAGCCTCTCCAGATTCGATACTTGAACTCAATGTGTTTTTTGATATTAGATCTACCTATGGGGAAGCGCGCCTAGTAGACGCTATTCAATCACACATTCAACTTTTACTTCGTCAGCACCCAGAGTTTTTCCCCACTTATGCACAGAACTGCTTATCTTATGAAGTTCCACTTAATACCGCTGATGAAATCAAAACTGAAAAGCATGATGGTAGAGAATCGTTGAATTTAAAGGACTGTTTAAGACCTATGGAGATTTTCTGTCGACTCTATGCGCTTAAGCATGACATTCGAGAGATCAATACAATGGCGAGGCTTAAAGGGCTGTTAGCCGAAGAAGAAATTGACGCGAAAGCCTTTAGAGAAATGGTGTATATTTTTGACCATATTTGGCATCTTCGCTTTATGAATCAGATCATCGAATACACAGATTTGCGTAAAGTGAACGATGTACTAGCCATCAATGATCTTACTTATCTAGAACAAAAAAACCTTAAGAATGTCGTGAGCAGAATTTCGATTTTCCATGATAAAGTGATGCGAGACTTTTTTTGATTCATTCAAAGCGAATCAAGCAAGATAGGGCACACGAATAAAAAGAGGTGAACACAATCATTCACCTCTGTTTTCATTTTTACTAACCCGCTATCTAAGCCTCTAAGTTTTTAGCCTATCAAGCTGCTCGTATTGAGCACGAACAAGTTCAGATAAGTGATTGCTACTATCAAATGACTGATCTGCCAATCGCGCTAACTGCGCTGTTGAGTCGGATATACCGGTGATGTTTCTGTTTATCTCTTCGGTCACTGCACTTTGCTCTTCAGCTGCGGTGGCAATATGAGTAATCTGGCTTGAAACAGTATCAATTTGGCCGACTATCGCACTGATTGATGACAAGGCCTCGTTAGTCTGGGATACGGCAAGTTCAGCTTTTTCTGTGCCAGACTCGATAACCTTTGAGGCGCTATCTACTTCGATTTGAAGTGCGTTGATGAGTTGAGTAATGTCATCAGTAGAGCTTTGTGTTTTAGAAGCAAGTGAACGTACCTCATCAGCCACGACAGCGAAGCCTCGCCCTTGTTCGCCAGCTCTGGCGGCTTCGATGGCCGCATTTAGCGCTAATAAGTTGGTTTGGTCTGCGATTGAACGAATGACTTCAACGATGGAGCTAATATTGTTACTGCTCTCGGCTACCTTGCTCACAGCCTCTTTTGCATGCAGTGATTCCTTCGACATCGTATCTACGTGATCCATTGCTAGAACCAAGCTATTTTCGCAAGATTTGAGGTTATTAGACATATGTTCAGTTTCACTGGCTGTCTGTTCTGAAGAGTTCGCCACTTCAGATGCGGTGGCACTCATTTGGTTCATAGCTGTTACTACATTTTCGATTTCACGGTTTTGATCATTAAGGCTATCCCGCGTTTGTTGAGCAATCGTTGCAGTGGAAGAGCTGACATTTTGAGACTGATCTGCAAGTCCTTTAAGTTCGATAATCAGTCTCTTTAGTTTATCGATAAAGAGATTGAAACCGCGGCTTAGAGCAATAAGTTCAGCATGTGATTCAATCGAAATCGATTGTGTAAGATCACCTTCAGAGCTGGCCAAATTTTCTACTCGAGTCTGAATAGTTTTAATAGGGGCGACAATGCCTTTAATCACGATAGCAATGCTGATGATGGAGATGATTGAGACAACGATACCCAGTATCATCTGTAGACGGCCAAGTGAATTTGCCATCTCCTGCATTGAGTCGCTGAGTATGTTAGCAGTGCTGAATGCTTGCTGATTCGGAACCTCGATGATCAATGACCAACTGTTTTTAGCTAATGGGATATCAATGCTGTAAGCGACGGCGATTTCGATGTCGTTTTCAAAGTAGCCGTTATTTTGGTGAAGAGAGCTTAATGTTTGGGCTAGCTCTGAAGGTATCGCTTCTTTTAAAGGTCGTCCTTTTTGTTCGTAATGACTGGCTGCGACGATTAGCCCTTTTGCACTGAGAAGAGTGACTTTCGCTTCACCGCCATAGAGGCTTTGAGATAACTCATCGATCAATTGTTGAAAAATGGGAAGGTGAATATCGACCCCAACAACGCCTGAGAATTGACCCTGTTTAATAACCGGAGCCACCAGAGAGCTCATCATGACTTCCTGACTATTCACCTCTTCAAGATAGGGTTCCATGATGCAGGGTTTAAGATTATCTTTAGAACATAAGTACCATTCCGCTTCTCTTAGCCCAAACTCATCAAGTTCATTAGCGTATTTCTCATCGGCATCTTCGACCTGCTCTTGTACGACACTCCCATCGCTTTCGCGATAAAAATAGAGCTCTAAGCTACCCACATCGGGAACACTATGGGTTGTCCCTTGAGTATTCTCTTCATCATTACCATCAAATCCGTTTGGTTCGAACTGTGCGTAAATCGCGGACAGCTGAGGGCTGTTATTTAAAGTAGCGTCTAGGTTTCCCTCGACAGCGTCGCGAGAGTTGAGAGAAGAACCAGATGTTTTGGCTATAGAAGCAGCGATTGAATAGGGAATTTGATAAGCACTATTAATGAATCCTGCGATCTTTTCACCATACATACCAGCCGTGGAAGACAGTTTTGACTTGATCTCGAAATGAATGCCTTGCTGAACCTGCTCGGCCATTTCTGCGTTCTTTTCGTTGAGCGTCCACCATAATGAAAGAGAGAGAAGCAGAACTATTGATAGGAATAGCGTCGATGTAATCCAAAGCAACTTAGTGCTAATCGATAAATGCTTCATGGAATGGGCCTTAGATCTAAATAAATATTTGGTATTTATTAATAAAACTAGCAGTTACTAAGGCAGTTACAAGTTGGAGGCTAAAGACAGTCTTTGGGTTCTAATAACAGAGTGTTATTGGAATACTCACCATCATGTTTTTGATTAACCGAACTACAATGATTGTCACATTCGGTCAGCAACTTAGAAAATAATATTGGGACTCTAGAATTTAATTTAAAAGAGGAAAGAATGATGTTACTCATTAAGGGGTTGTGTGGGGTATGAGGTATACATTACGCCCCGTAAAATGAAAAAAAGGTAGAGAATCATCTCTACCTTTTTCTTAAGAATAATAGTGTCGTAACAGCTCTATGAGTCCGCGTCAGCCCAATTGAACTTACTTTCGTCAACACCTTCTTTTGCTTCTTTGATACGTTCGCGTCGGAACTGTTCTGCACGTCGAGCGTCGTCAATCTCTTGCATGATAGAAGCTAGGTCAGCGTCGATGTCTTGTTCGGTAAATTGACCGGTTAGCTCGGTATCAGGCTTCAAATCGCCTTTTTCAAAGATCGCCCAAATTTCTTTGGCGTAGTCGGTCTCTTTTAATTCTGGTGCAAATTGGCTGTAGTAATCACGGATATTATTAATATCACGCGTTAGCATCCACTCTGCATTATTATTGGCAGCAGCATCAACGGCTTGCGGTAAATCGATGATCACAGGACCATACTCATCAACCAACACGTTGAATTCAGACAAGTCACCATGGATTAAACCGACGCAGAGCATTTTGACGACGTAAGTCATCATCACTGCATGATCTTCGAGTGCTTGATCTGCAGGCATCATGACGTCGTTGAGCCTTGGTGCTACGTAACCTTCGTCATCGGTGACCAGTTCCATCAATAATACGCCGTCATAGCAACCGTAAGGTTCAGGAACTCTTACGCCTGCAGCAGCCAGTTTGAATAAAGCATCCACTTCGGCGCTCTGCCAAACTTTCTCTTGTTGGTCTCGGCCAAAACCTGAGCCTTTTTCCATCGCACGCGCACGGCGGCTGTTTCGGACCTTGCGGCCTTCTCGGTAGGCGACGGCTTTTTTAAAGCTGCGCTGCGTGGCTTCCTTGTACACTTTGGCACAACGGATCTCTTCACCGCAGCGTACAATGTACACATCGGCTTCTTTGCCACTCATCAGCTGGCTTGTTACCTCGTCGACTAAACCATCGTCAACTAAAGGTTGTATTCTTTTCGGTATTTTCATAGCGACGTTATACCTTACTTGGCGCCAATATGTAATGTTAAGCGACTAAATAACGCGAATTTTCGTCATCTTCACGATAATTTTCCGTGACGTTGCACTGACATTCCGTTACCTATGGCTATGAGCGTAATGGATAACGTTATGAAACACCGCATTCTTCTTGCTTATATTTTTATAACCATGCGGTTGATTGGCGTTAAAACGAACAGCTTGGCCTTCTTTAAGTTCGTGCCACTCGTCGTCGAAAAGAACCAACATCTCACCAGACGTACATATTATGTGCTCTGTCACCCCAAGGTTATGGGCGTCGGAGTGGTGTTGATAATCAGGTGTTAGCGTTAGCTCGAATATCTCAAAGCCTAACGCTGGTTCGAACGGAAATAATAAACTGACAAGAAATCCAACGTTATACTCTTCCCGTCTAAGTTCATTAGCATCTCGAAACAGGCTCGTTATTTCATTATTGGAGCTCACTGATATTAGGTCTGAAATAGAAACATCAAACCCTGAGGCAATTTCCCATAGTTTAGCGATAGTAGGGCTCGATTCACCTCGTTCAATTTGACCTAGCATGGCTTTGCTCACGCCTGTCGCCTTTGCGGCTTTGTCTAGACTCCAGCTCTTTTCTTTACGAAGGCGCTTTAAGTTGTCACTGACTTTTATCTCTGTTTGCATAATTACTCTACAAAAATACTTGTGCGTTATAGCGCACAAGTGTAGGTTGTCTCTATGGACGTTATAACGCACATCGCCTTTAAAGAACATACCTAAGGGCTGAATAACATAACTAATGAGCTATATCAGATGACTAGCAGGCAATTAATATGACGAAACTAAAGTTTTCCCACATAAGCGCGGGATTCATAGCTGTTTTCATCGGCTACGCGAGTGCAGCCGCCATTATTTTCCAAGCAGCAATGAGTGCAGGTGCGAGTGAATCACAAGTGGCTTCTTGGTTTTGGGCATTAGGAATAGGAATGGGTGCTTCCACCATTTTGTTGTCGTTTCGTTATAAAAAACCTATCGTAACAGCATGGTCAACTCCGGGGGCGGCTCTGCTCATTACCTCTCTTGAGGGGCTAACAATGAACGAGGCCGTGGCGGCATTTCTCTTTAGTTCACTATTGATTACTTTAGTCGGTGCAGCGGGTGTGTTTGAAAAGCTATTGAAACAGATACCAACGTCCATTGCCGCGGCTATGTTAGCCGGTGTTTTATTGCAGTTTGGAATCGGGGTATTTTCATCACTTCTGGAAGAAGTCCAGATTGTTTTTGTGATGTTAACCCTGTTCATCTTGATGAAAGCTTGGCTCAAAAACTTGTTGATTCCGGTTATTTTTTCGGTGGCTTTGGCATTATCTATCGGGATGGGGAAACTGGATTTAACGGCTGTAACACTTACAGTGACTCAACCTGTCTTTATCATGCCTGACTTTAACCTTTCCGCATTAATCAGTGTTGGGATTCCGCTGTTCATCGTTACTATGGCCTCGCAAAATCTACCGGGCTTTGCTGTATTGAAAGCGAATGGTTATAAAGTTGAATCTTCAAAGATCATCACGGCCACAGGGTTTACAGGATTAATACTGGCTCCATTTGGCGGCTTTGCTTTTAATCTAGCTGCGATTACCGGGGCGATTTGTATGGGCCCCAATGCTGACGAAAACCCGAAAACTCGATATATGGCCGCAATCTCTATGGGTGTGTTTTATCTGCTAGCGGGCGTATTAGGAATGTCATTTGTTTCACTATTTCAAGCGGTGCCAGCAGCCGTGGTGATGACCATTGCGGGGCTCGCTGTGATGCCCACATTGATGAATTGTTTAACGAGTGCAATGGAGGAGAGTGAGCAACGAGAGGCGGCGCTGTTGACGTTTTTAATGACTGCTTCAGGCATTACAGTGTTAGGTATCGGTAGTACGTTTTGGGGACTATGTTTGGGGCTAGCTTGTCATCGTTTGAATAGCGTTCGTAAAGAAAGGTTGAAAACGGCTTAATATTGTTAGCAATTTTTATGTTCAGAAAGTCGTTAATGTAATGGACGGATATATAGGCCATGAATGCCCAAACTGCATAAATTCAGTGTCTTGTCGGAGTTTTACATAGTCTAGCCGATGGAACAGTTAAATCTTCGATAAAATTTCGCCCTAAAAATTAACGCCATAGCATGATCTTTTTGTGATCAAGGTCGATATATCTACTACGTTTATTGATAGTGTTCGTATTAGGTGAAGGCTCATGAAGTTCAGTATTGTCCAGAGAATTGTTGGTGGTTATTTCATCATGTTTCTTCTATTGGCATTGCTCGGAGGAAGCAGTTTTCTCAAACTAGCCACGGTAAATGACCATGTTGTGCAAGTCACCAATGAAGCGACTCCGCTGCTAGTTGACACATCTCAGCTGCAAATATCAGTTCTTAAAAGCCAAAGAAGTCTTCTTGAGTATATTACCTACACGGATGCAGAGTACCTGCCTCCAATTATCTCTTTATTTAATGAACAGAAGGGGGAGTTTTTATCGATATTAGAAAAAATCCGATCTTCTGCCTCTGGGGTTGAGCAGACCAGTGCTATAGGTGATGCATCGCAATCCTATTTTTCAGTCGCCGATCAGATAATGGATCGTCATCGAAAATCTATTGAACTTAACCTCAAACTAAACAGCGCTCGTGAAGTGTTTGTGAAATACGAAGATTCGTTTCAAAAAGTGACGTTATTACTTCTTGATAAGGTGAGTGGCAGTCGCTCGCAAAGCAATAAAGTTGACCGTCTTACCAGCGGAATTAAGCGAGACTTGAGAACACTACGAGCTGCAAACCCTGAAATGGATTTGCAAAAATTGGTTAAGACCTTCACCAGTAATGTTAGTAGAGCAAAAGAAGGGATTAGCAGCATCAAAGTCAGTGCGGGTGTGATTGCTAGATTTGAAAAGACAGTCGTGAAGTTAGAAGAAGCGGGTGTGTCTGAGCAAGGTATGTTGCCATTAATGATTCAGCAAAGGCAATTACAAGCTGAGATACGAAGTTTAATCGAACAATCTCAACGAAATACTCGCTTGGTTGAAAATGAAGTGGATCAGTTAGCAACCTTAGCGTTAGAAGAGGTGGATTCTACCAGCTTTGTCACGTCTCAATCCGTAGGCGCTGCAAAAGTAATGATCATTTCATTGACGATGGCTTCGGCATTTGTTGCGGCCATAATCGGTTACTTAACCTCCAAAGCCATTCACAATCCTTTGTCGCTTATCAACCGAGTATTACGCAAGATGACACAAGGCGACATGACCCATTATGTAAACTATCAATCGAGCTGTGAGTTTGGTGAGTTGTCCCAATCGATTGATAAGCTGGTTTCTGAAATGAAAAACGTCCTCTCTCAGATTAATACCGGAACGGATAGCTTGGCGGAAGAAGCACAAAATGCCTCTAATATTAGCGAAACAACCATGTCTCGTGTCTCTACTCAGAAACAGCAAATTGAGTTGGTTGCTGCCGCTATCTCTGAGATGGAAGTGAGTGTTTCTGAGGTGTTTCGTTCAACAGAACAATCTCAAAATGAGGTAGAAAGCGCTAACGCGAGTACTCAAGTAAGTCGAGAGCAAGTGGCAAGTAGCCTCATTTTAGTTGAAGAGCTGTTTGAGTCTATCAATTCTGCGGTAGATATTGCCCATAAGCTGGAAGAGTTTAGTAACAACATCGGCAGTATCTTGGATGTTATTCGTGGTATTGCAGAACAAACTAATTTGCTGGCACTAAATGCGGCAATTGAAGCGGCTCGAGCAGGGGAGCACGGAAGGGGTTTTGCTGTAGTTGCTGATGAAGTCAGAACGTTAGCAACGCGAACGCAGCAGTCGACCGTAGAAATTCAAGCCATGATCGAGCGCTTGCAAGAGAGCTCTGAGCAAGTGGTGGCAGTTATGAATACCAGTCAGGATAAAACCAAAGAGTGTGTTAGCCAAAGCCGAGTCACTGACGAAACACTGAAGTCTGTCGCAGAGCGTATGGAAGCCATCAATGAAATGAGTATGCAAGTTGCTCATGCATCAGAAGAGCAAATTGCGGTAAGTAAAGATATAGCGAAAACCATTAATGAAATTTCTGAAGTAGCAACAGAAACAGAAACAGAGGCGAGAGGAGCATCGTCAGTAAGTGATGTATTGGCTCAGCTCGCACAACAACAACGGACACTGGTCCATAAATTTAAGCTGTAGTTGAGCGTTCGTTGGTGAATCAAAAGGTAGGGAGTGTTATGAGATATTTTATAAAGTTGAGCCTATTTTTTGCGGTGTGCTTTTCAGCCGTAGGGCAGAGTGGAACCTTAGTAATTGAGAGCTGGCGCGAAGATGGAAAAATCTGGAATGACAAAATTATTCCAGCGTTCAATGCCAAACATCCGGGAATCAAAGTCGAATACAAACATACGATCGCCACTGATTATAACGACCAATTAAACGGTCGACTTGCTGACGGAACGGCTGGCGATATTATCACCTGCCGTCCGTTCGATGATTCTCTGAAGTTATTTGAAGCAGGGAATCTGGTTGATTTGACAGACGAAGATGGAATGGAAAACTTCCCTTCATTTGCGCAATCAGCTTGGCAAACCGATGACGGAGCTTCCACTTTTTGTCTTCCTTTGGCGTCGGTTATTCATGGGTTCTTTTACAATAAAACGATATTTTCTGAGTTAGGGTTAAAAGAGCCGAGTACGGTTGAAGAGTTTTTTGCAGCATTGGAAAAAGTGAAAGCGGATGGTAAGTATGTCCCCTTAGCTATGGGAACCAACGACAAGTGGGAAGCAGCGACTATGGGCTTTCAAAATGTCGGACCAAACTACTGGCATGGCGAAGATGGACGTTTCGCGATCATTTCTGGTGAAGGTAAATTGTCAGCGCCAGAGTATACCGCTGTTTTTGAGCAACTTGGTCGTTGGGGCGGCTATATGGGCGAGGGCTATCAAACTCGTGGTTACGGTGATGCCATAGAGATGTTTGGAGGGGGCAAAGCAGCAGTTTATCCCGCGGGTTCTTGGGACATATCAGCCTTTAATAGCAAGATTGATTTAGGGGTATTTAGACCGCCAGTAGCAAATACAGGTGACGATTGCTTTATCAGTGATCACACGGACATCGGAATTGGTGTTAATGCTAAGGGCTCAAATCAGGAAGAAGCATTAATTTTTATAAATTGGATGGCAAGTGAAGAGTTTGCAGGTATTTTTACCAACGCATTGCCGGGTTTTTTCTCTCTATCCAATCACTTCATTGATGTTGTT
Source organism: Vibrio kyushuensis (assembly GCF_050337325.1). Lineage (NCBI taxonomy): Bacteria > Pseudomonadati > Pseudomonadota > Gammaproteobacteria > Vibrionales > Vibrionaceae > Vibrio > Vibrio kyushuensis. Next base: position 1,425,096 of record NZ_JAKJSV010000002.1, on the reverse strand, counting down.
GATCCAACCGCGAAAGCGATGATCGCTTGGCGAGACGAATGTGACTCGACGATTCGAAATTCATATCAAATTTTAAACCGAGGTACTCCAAGTCTAGAAATGGAAATTTGGGAAACCAGTGTGGGTGTTATCAATGGTTCAATGATGCCTGCTGATGCTGCAAATCGTTTGCAGTCGGGTTTGGAAGGGTGGTACAAGCCATAGCATGTGTTTTGTATAGCTAAACAAGCAGCAATAAGAGTGGAGATCGGATCTCCACTCTTATCATCAGTTTAATGTGTAAGAGCATCCACAATGTCTGGCGATGAGAAAACCTCTTCAAAACGAGCTTTGTAAATCAGCTGCATCTCATTCATGATAGCTCCGCTATCTGGGATGTCATTTTCACCAGTAAAATTCTTCGATACCAGCTTTTTACCTGCTGGGTCTAAGATGATGATATCAACGTCATACCAAGATGAATCAGAAAACGCATGAAAATCATACTTCCACTCATTTAACGAGATTACTAGTGACTTCTTGCCATCTTGTCCTAATTCATCGATCAGGTCGGGAAGTTGAGTCTCAAGTTCTGTGAGATGTAATGTCGCATCGATGCCTCTATCCTTAAAGCCGTGTTCGATTCTGGTACCAATAAATGTTGCCATAGGCTCTTGAGTCGCGGTGTTGTAACTGTATGGAATACCAAGTGAACTTCGAATTATCCCCTCAAACGCAGCTGGTTTATCTTTATCTAATACATAGGGTCTTTGATCTAATACCGCGATAGAAACTGCTCCAATTTCAGACGAAATATTAACTTCTGGCGCTGATTCTTCGACGGTGAGTAGTTTTGCACAGCCGATTAGGTTCAATCCAGCGATTAGCAGCACAGTCCATTGTAATGTTTTAAGCATATTGAGTTCCTTTCAAATGGTGGCAGACAACTGATTTACGGACATCGATGTCGGTTTAATATCCGTCAACTATGAAAAATATAGCATATGAATCGTGAGGCGTATGAGGATTTGATTGTGATGGGTCGCATTTTGGTTATGAACGAATATGATATGAGTGAGAAATGAAAACCTGTAGTGCTCAGCATTTCCTGTGTAAACTTAAGCTCATCATATGATTGGTGCGGTATGGAGAATATTAATGGAAGAGATAGTGTTTGCTGGCGGTTGCCTGTGGGGTGTTCAGGAGTTTATGAAACATCTGCCTGGGGTTGTCTCTACTGAAGCTGGTCGAGCGAATGGAACGTCGACTACAACAGAAGGTGAATACGACGGCTATGCGGAGTGTGTAAAAACTCAGTTTGAACCGACTATAGTGTCCGTTGACCAATTGATGGCTTACCTTTTTGAAATCATCGATCCTTTTAGCGTCAATCAACAAGGGGAAGACATTGGCGAGAAGTATCGAACGGGTGTTTACAGCACCAACTCAGAGCATTTGAAACTGGCAGCTAGCTTTATTCAAGCGCAGTCTGACTCAGATCGAATAGCAATTGAGGTACTTCCACTTTCAAATTATGTAAAAAGTGATGATGAGCATCAGGACAGATTAACGCTACGTCCAAACGACTACTGCCATATTCCACAGGATCTCTTACATAAATACAGAGGTTCAAACTGATTGATGAACCTAGGTGTTGAAAAGAAACTAATGCTCCGAGCGTTAGAGGTATCTAAGCGAGCATTGCCGGATTGCCAACCTAACCCACCAGTTGGGTGCGTATTGGCTATCGGCGAGAACATCGTCGCAGAAGGATTTACACAATCGATCGGCGGTGATCATGCTGAGGTGACGGCACTGAAAGCCTATTCAGGTTCGATGGTTGGGGTAACGGCATACGTAACTCTAGAGCCTTGTTCATTTGTTGGTCGAACACCCGCATGTGCTGAAACTTTAGTGCAATCTGGAATTCAAAGAGTGGTGGTAGCTATGCTAGATCCAGACCCAAGAAATAATGGTCAGGGTATTAGCTTGCTTGAACGTCGTGGTATTGAAGTTATCGTTGGCATCGCAAGTGATGAAGTCAGTGAGTTCCTTTCACCTTATTTAGGCTTGTCATAATCCTTCTTTGCCTTAAAGTCCTTTCAATGATTTGTAATATGCCACATAGCGCTCCCTGTGCTTAACCCCTGAACACAAGCTATTTGAACCAACAAACTAGGAAAGTATGGGCTTTACTTAGATTTGTTTTTACTTGTTGTTATGTTATAACATTTTAATTATTCCGATTGTCGTAATGAGAACAACAGATGAGTTCCAAACCTGATCCAATCCGCGCAGTACCCACTAATATCATCACTGGCTTTTTGGGTGTAGGAAAAACATCCGCCATATTGAGTTTGATGAAACATAAACCTGAAGGTGAGCGTTGGGCTATTTTAGTTAATGAATTCGGTGAGATTGGTGTTGATGGCAGCCTGATGAAAGGGCAGTACGATGAAGAGCAGAGGGTCTTCATTCGTGAGGTTCCAGGTGGCTGCATGTGTTGCGCTGCCGGCTTACCGATGCAAATTGCTTTAAGTCAGTTGTTAGCGGAAGCAAAACCAGACCGACTATTGATTGAACCTACAGGGCTAGGCCATCCAAAAGAGGTACTGCAGGTTCTGTTATCTGAGTACTATCGAGAGGTTATCTCCCTACAAAAAACACTAACGTTGGTTGACGCTAGAAAATTGTCTAATGTTCGATATACCAATCACGATACGTTTAACCAGCAGATATCAATCGCCGACACGATTGTTGGTAATAAACTGGATCTTTATCAAGGTGCCGATAAAGAGGTATTGCTGGATTATGTGGCGAAACATGGGCAACGAGGCACCAAAGTTCTATTCGCTCAACAAGGGCAGTTTGATTTTTCAGAGCTAAGTGGGCCGACCGTGTTTAGTACTGTGGCTTCGCATGACCACCATCACCATGGGCATTCAAAGCCATTAGTCTCAGAGCTTCCAATTCCAGAGTGCGGTTTTATCAAAGCAGAAAATGAAGAGGACGGTTTCCAAAGTATCGGTTGGCGGTTTGAACCTACGAAAGTCTTTAGCCGAACAAAGCTCTCTTCGTTGTTAGTGAGTCTTAAAGCGGAACGAATGAAAGCGGTATTTATCACTGACACTGGTGTGTTTGGCTACAACCTCACCCCTGACGAGTTAACGGAGGTTGAGTTAGACGATTGCATGGAAAGCCGTATTGAATTGATATCAGGCACCATCGATGAATCGTTTGAAGAACATTTGATGGCGTGTCTCGTCGCTTAAAACATTAACTTTCACCATTTTAACACTTATTATTTTATGAAATTTTTCCGATACACATTAATTGCCATAGCGGTTTTCGCTTTCTCTTTTGCAGCCTTACTTACTTTTAACTCTCAACCAAAAGATGAAGTGAGCGAAATAAAGGTCACTTCATATCAAAACCCAGAGGCCGAAAACACTCTAGAAAGCCCGCACTACAAAAGTGAGCAGAATCTAGCTCGAGTTCATTACTTTGTAAAAGTAGGTGACTCTCTTAGTACGATCTTTTCATCATGGGGTATACCGTATGAGACAACACAGAGGATTCTAGAATCAGATCTTGAGTCGCTTAAGCTCGATACCATTAAACCAGGGGATCATATAGAACTCTTCCTTGATAGCGATTCCAAAGAGCTAGTTAAGATGGTTTACCATGAAACCCTCGTGGAACGTGCGATATATAAGAAAGTGAAAAACGAAGGCTACGTTTATGAATTTGTAGAAGAATCTGGAGAGTGGAAAGATAAATTAGTATCGGGAACCATTAACGGAAGCTTTTCTTCATCGGCTTATAAGTTGGGTTTAACAACCGCTCAAATTGCCAATATTACGAGAGTTCTGCGCGATAAAGTGAACTTCTCAAGGGAGTTAAGGGCAGGGGATACCTTTAACGTGCTTATAACGCAGCAATACGTTGGTAATCATTTAACTGGGAATAATGAGATTCAAGGTATTTCGATAAATGTACGTGGGAAAGATATTTCAGCATTTTTGGCGAAAGATGGTCGGTTTTACGATAGGCAAGGCAACAGCTTAGAGCAGGCATTTGATCGTTACCCAATAGATAAGAAGTTTCGTCGAGTGACATCGCCTTTTAACCCGAAACGAAAACACCCAGTTACTGGGCGAGTGACGCCACATAACGGGACTGATTTTGCCACTCCAGTCGGAGCACCTGTATATTCTACGGGAGACGGCAAAGTGATTGCGGTACGAAACCACCCCTATGCGGGTAAGTACTTGGTGATTGAGCATAATAGCGTCTATAAAACTCGATACCTCCATCTCGACCGTTTCTTAGTCAAGCGTGGACAAACTGTTAAACGCGGTCAAAAAATAGCCTTAGCGGGGGCGACTGGGAGAATAACTGGGCCACATCTACATTTTGAAGTGTTGGTAAGAAACCGAGCGGTAGACCCCATGACCGCCGATCTTCCTTTGGCAACATCGATTTCGAGCAGTGAAAGGGAGTCATTTATGGCTCGGGTGTCTGTGTTTGATGAACTGGTTTTTGTAAAGCAAAGCACATAGAATTCTAAACGATCGAGTTGATTATATAGAGCTCAGATGCAGTTCATGTCAGTAAGGGTTGTCTTTATGTTTACTAGATAACAAGTAGGTGTTATCTAGTGATTCAGCCCTTTATCTGTTGCAGTCACTCTAAGGGGATTCACGATTTGGGGGAGAGTCTAGCCATTCTTAATTTGGATCTATTCATCACACTCAGAGGTCATCATTATATTTGTATCCGGTTCCTCTGACAGAGTGAATGACGGTGGATCTTTCTTTTAATTTTTTTCTGAGAGAGAGAACGATCGTGTCGACAACGTTACTCGCTCCCTCATATTCTATTCCCCAGACTTCCTTAAGTAGTTCTTTCCTTGGAATAGCAACGCCTTTATTTTTAATGAGTAATTCTAGTGTTCCAAACTCAAGAGGAGTGAGATCTACAGACTGGTTATTGAGACAAAGTTGCTTAGCTTGAGTGTTAAACCACTCAGGAAATATTTGATGCGCAGATTCTAGTTTTATCTCTTGTATTAACCGAGAAGAGATCCAACCATCCACTGACTCTGGTCCCATATCAAGCATGGCGGAATAATAGATTTTATCGTCTATATCAACACTATTTTCTAGTACTTGAAACCCTAACTCTGTAGCGACAGAAGCATAAGGCTGTAGGTTATTCAGTGTTAGATAGACCTGTCTGAGCTGTGGTCGCATCTCAAGGTAGGTACGCTTTATATCCAGCCAGCACGCCGCTTGAATACCACATAGATTTTCACCGAGGTCTTTCGATAACCAACGTCGAATGAATATGCTCTGACCTGTAACTCTATTTTGCTGACTGTGGGAGTGCCATAAGTTGGTCATAGGGTCCGCTTGTAACAATTCCTCAGAAACATTAGTGGGCTTTATCAAGCAATAAAATCCCACAATTTCATCGGCAGAATTCTTAACGCAGTGAAATGTCTCTAAGTGTCGACTCCACCAGCGGACATAGATAGCTAGAGCAGACTTTGGTTCGTGTTCACTGATTATATTCATCACAGCTTGTTGGTCGTTAGTACTAGCTGGTAGAACGCTATACTCCCTTTGATCGTCCGGAGGAAAAAAAGCATTTCGGATCACGCCATTATCGACAAGATAAAGAATGTCCGCTGTGTAGCGCCACAATTGACTTGAAGAGGCTTGTTTAATCTCCGTCAGCAGCGCTTGGCTTGCACGTCTTCGATATTCTGTATATCTAACTGGCGTGCGAGCTTTCAAACTCGACGATAATACAGTTCTAAGTATTTCGTGAGGTGTTAACCCATCTTCTCTTGATTCGATTAATTCAAGCTCTTCCAACCCGCTATATAGACGAGCAGATGCGATTGGATCTATGCCTAGCATTGCCGCTAAATTTGACTCACTTACCCTTCGAACGACTGACGCTGCTTCAAGTGCTGCGCGTAATTCCTCTTGTTTGATATCTTCAACAAAAAACTGGACTAGAGCCTTAGTGACATCGCTTGAAGGCAGCTCGTGAAGTTGACGATCTGGTTGTTCAAGTAACGCGGCACTTGCAAGCTTCAAAGCGACTGGATGCCCATGCGCAAATTGATTAACTCCCGTTGCCTGAACTTTGGAAAGTCCACAAGATTGAAGAAATTGAACGGAATGTGTTAACGGAAGGCATTCTAATTTTAGGCGGCAATATTGTAGATTTACTGGTGAGTTGATTATCCACTGGTTATCAGGGTGAAGACGTCCGGAAATAATGAGCTTTAACTGTCCGAGCATTGCAGGAACAAATTCAGTTCTGACCCATGACTCGATTAAATTGAAGGACTCAAATTGATCTAAGATAAGCACCGTTCCTTTCTGAAATGCGCTTCTTAATACGGTTAACTCATCTGAATTACAATCGATCAACGTTCTTAACTTTTCAATAAAAGCTTTGGGTGTAGGCTCTACTGTTTGGCAGTCGATAGATATGCAACTTTCTTTATTGTGCTCAAAAAAATAGTTAGTTAATGTACTCTTTCCCACCCCTGCGATACCGTATAGGCCAACGACATCGGGCCCTTCAGTACTCAGTGTTTGTTCTAGAAATCTAAGCTCCGCTGCTCGGGATACCTTTATAAATTCATTCACGATCAAACCTTGAAAATTGGTTATGTGATTAATCTTAGTTTAGATGCTTAGTACCTGATGCAATTCTCATCAAATCCTCATTATTGAAAGTCCCCTTTGCACCTATGTTTACTAATGTAAATTCGTAATGTGATGGAGGAGATATGAAATTAATTCACTTACTTTCTATTGTCGGCTTACTAAGTTTGATTGGGTTCACTGCTCAAGCCGAGGTGACTAAAATTGAACGAGCAGAAAGTGCGGCTCATGAAGATCTTAGTAGCATAGCGACTGTTCTCGACACTGACGGCAGTGTTTTAAGGGAGGGAAGCCCACACTGGCACTGTGTCCCCGGGGTTCCGGTTATTCCGGGAGATAAACACCCAATGTGCAATGACGAAGTGTGGTCTAAGCTACTTAAAGCCGCTGCCGAGGGAAAACCTTTTACAACGGACCGAATAGGCATCTCATACATGATGCAGGGGGATGCTTATGTCAGTAACTCAAATCCCGCAGCAACGGATCCAAATAACGGAGATGTATGGGTAAAAGAGGGACCACACTTGATGATTGTAGTCCCTCATGAATTGTTAGAGGGCGTCAGTGACGATCCGTTTAACGGAGGCCCGTATGTGATGTGGAAAGATACACCTTACGCACACATTATGGTTCCGATTGGAAATAAACCTGAGCAGAAATAAGGAATAAAATTATGAGTGCTTCTTTATATGAAAGACTTGGCGGTACGGAAAAAATCACCAAGATCTCAAGCGATATCGTCGATTTACATATGGACAATAAGACGATTTCTAATCGTTTTGCTAAATCGGATATGAATAAATTAAAAAAGACTGTCTCAGAGTTCTTTATCACTGGAACGGGCGGACCAAATTTATACCAAGGTGGTGATATGCGTTCTGTCCATCAGGGGATGAATATTTCAGCGATTGAGTTTGTCGCGGTATTAGATGATGCGTTAGAGGCGTTACAAAAAAATGGTATTGCTCAGCGTGAGCAAGAAGAGGTGTTGTTCGTATTATACAGTATGCGTAACGATGTGATTCTTGTTTAGTTGAGTTAATTGCCCCATGAGGGATTGATGTTGTTTGCCACGGTACTTTTCAGTAATAGGTTGGGCTGTATAGAAAAAATGGACAAACCGAAGTTTGTCCATTTTCATTTTAGGTCGTTCTAAACTCCAACGGGAGAATTAAAACCTTACTGGTAATGATCAATGCTTGGGCAAGAACAAATCAGGTTACGGTCACCGTGTACGTTATCAACGCGGTTTACTGTAGGCCAATACTTAGACTGCTTAGTTGACCATGTCGGGAAACATGCCAGTTCGCGTGAATAAGGGCGGTTCCACTCTTCGCTAGATAGGTCTACTTGTGTATGTGGAGCATTAACAAGTGGGTTGTTATCTAGTGGCCAAGCGCCTTCTTTTACTGCTGTCATTTCATGACGAATCGCGATCATCGCTTCACAGAAACGGTCAAGCTCTTCCAAATCTTCAGATTCAGTTGGCTCTACCATTAATGTGCCTGCAACTGGGAATGACATAGTTGGTGCGTGGAAACCGTAGTCCATTAGACGCTTAGCGATATCTTCTTCACTTATGCCTGTCTCTTCTTTTAGCGGACGAATATCAATAATACATTCGTGTGCTACGCGACCATTCGTACCACGGTAAAGAACAGGGTAGTGAGGACGAAGCATTTCCATCACGTAGTTTGCATTTAGAATCGCAACTTTAGTCGCTTCAGTCAGGCCAGGTTCACCCATCATGGCAATGTAAGCCCAAGAGATAGGCAAGATAGATGCACTACCTAGATCCGCAGCAGAAACCGCGTAATCTGTACCTTGTGAACCATTTTCGATGTGTCCTGGTAGGAAAGGTGCTAGGTGCGATTTAACGCCGATAGGACCCATACCCGGACCACCACCACCGTGTGGAATACAGAACGTTTTGTGTAAGTTTAGGTGAGAGACGTCAGAGCCGATAAAGCCTGGAGACGTAAGACCAACCTGTGCGTTCATATTAGCGCCGTCTAGGTAAACTTGACCGCCTGCAGCATGAACCATTTCACATACTTCTTTCACTTGTTCTTCGTACACACCGTGCGTTGAAGGGTAAGTGATCATGATGCTTGAAAGGTTGTCGTGGTGCTTTTCGATCTTCGCTGCTAGGTCAGCCATGTCGATGTTGCCATCTTCATCACACTTAACAACCACGACCTTCATAGAAACCATTGATGCTGTCGCAGGGTTAGTACCGTGCGCCGAACTTGGGATCAGACACACATTACGGTGACCTTCACCGCGGCTAGCATGGTAACGTTGAATCGCAATCAAACCTGCGTATTCACCTGAAGCGCCAGAGTTAGGTTGTAGTGAGAAATCATCGTAGCCAGTGATTTCACACAGTTTCTCTTTCAGATCTTTTGCTAGCGCAGTGTAGCCCGCAGCTTGCTCTAGTGGAGCAAATGGGTGCATTTCACCAAACTCAGGCCAAGTGACCGGGATCATTTCCGCTACTGCATTAAGCTTCATCGTACAGCTACCTAGCGGGATCATACCGTGTGTCAGCGAGAAATCTTTATTCTCAAGCTGTTTTAGGTAACGCATCATTTGCGTTTCACTGTGGTGCGTATTGAAAACAGGATGAGTCAGGAATTTAGACTCACGACGGCAGCTTTCAGGAATCGCAGCAAACTCGTTCGAAGCAATTTCAGTTGATAGTGCATTGAAATCTTCAGCAACATTGAAGATAGCGAATAGCGCTTCGATATCAGATGTTGTTGTTGTTTCATCAAGGCTAACACCGAGTTGATTTGGCAGTTTACGCAGGTTGATATCAGCTGCTTGTGCTTTGGCATAAAGCGCGGCTGTTTGATCGCCTGTGTTTAGCGTGATTGTGTCAAAGAAGCTATTGTGAGCAAGCTCAAAACCAGACTTCGTTAAACCAGCCGCTAAAATTGCTGTCATGTGGTGCGTGCGACGAGCGATAGTGCGTAAGCCTTCAGCGCCGTGGTACACAGCAAAGAATGACGCCATGTTTGCAAGCAGAGCTTGAGCGGTACAGATGTTTGATGTCGCTTTCTCGCGGCGGATGTGTTGCTCACGAGTTTGCATAGCCATACGCAATGCTTGGTTACCATTTGAGTCTACAGAGACACCAATGATACGACCTGGCATGGTACGTTTGTGTTTGTCACGTGTTGCCATGAATGCAGCGTGAGGACCGCCGTAACCCATTGGAACACCGAAGCGTTGTGATGAACCGATGACAACGTCAGCGCCCATTTCACCAGCCGGCTTTAATAGAGTAGAAGCAAGCAGATCAGTAACTACAGTGACCAATGTTTTGTTTGCTTGTGCTGCTGCGATTACGTCAGTGAGGTCTTGTACTTGACCTGTTGTGCTTGGGTATTGAACCAGAGCGCCAAACACGTCTTGCTGTGGCAATGTTTCGAAAGCGCCAACTAACACTTCAAAACCGATGTACTCTGCGCGAGTTTTAACAACTTCTAGCGTCTGAGGGTGTACATCGTCTGCAACAAAGAAGACTTTGCTTTTGCTTTTTCCAGCGCGTTTACAAAGCGTCATCGCTTCGCCAGCGGCTGTTGCTTCATCAAGCAGTGATGCGTTGGCAATATCCATCGCCGTTAAATCCATCACCATTTGTTGGAAATTCAGTAGTGCTTCTAATCGGCCTTGTGAGATTTCAGGCTGATAAGGCGTGTACGCTGTGTACCAACCTGGGTTTTCTAGTACGTTACGTAAGATAACGTTAGGAGTGAAGGTGTTGTAATAACCTTGTCCGATAAAGGTACGCTTAACTTGGTTTTTATTAGCGAATTCTTTCATCGCAACCAGCATGTCCGTTTCGCTTTTTGGCGCGGCAAGCGTCATTGGCTGTTCAACGCGAATCTGTGCTGGAACCGTTTCATCAATAAGAGATTCAAGGCTAGCGGCGTTAATCGCTTCTAGCATCTTTTGTTGATCCGCTTTATTTGGACCGTTGTGACGTGCAACGAATTCGTTTTGTGTGCCCAGATCGGCTAGTAACGGGCTTTGAAGTAATTCAGTCATTGTTCCTTTACCTTCTTTAACAGATGGAAATCAATCGCAATTCATTACGAGATGATGCGCTTAATGTTCATCTTGAAAAAAAGCTGCCAATGTTGGGGTAACAAGGCAGCTTTAATTTGTCTTCCTAATTACTCATCTTCGATAGAGTTTAGGTATTCTTCAGCATTTTTTAGATTATCAAGCTCTGATGGGTCAGAAAGCTTAACTTTTACTATCCAGCCACCTTCGTAAGACTCTTCATTAATCAGCTCAGGGCTATCTTCAAGCTCTTCATTGATTTCAACAATCTCACCAGTTACAGGAGCATAAATGTCAGACGCTGCTTTAACAGATTCAACCAAAGAGAAGCTTTCGCCCGCTTCGATTTCGTCTTCAACTTCAGGTAGGTCGACAAATACGACATCGCCAAGCATTTCTTGTGCGTGAGCTGAAATTCCGATGGTTACAGTGCCGTCACCATTGTCTTTAACCCATTCGTGGCTCTCTGCAAACTTTAGTGTGTTATCCATTGCTTATCTCCAAAAATAACTATTAGTTTTTAAAATGTTGTTCAATTCTTATTGGTACAGTGGGAAGCGAGCACACAGCGTTTTCACTTGCTTGCGAACACGCTGTTCAACTTCTGGGTTACCTTCAGGGCTTTCAACAAGACCGTCTAGTACGTCACCAATCCACTCACCGACGAGCTTAAATTCTTCACTGCCGAAACCACGTGTGGTTCCTGCTGGTGTACCCAAACGGATACCCGATGTAATCATAGGTTTTTCTGTATCAAATGGAATGCCATTTTTGTTACATGTGATCCCTGCACGTTCTAATGCTTCTTCTGCTTTATTACCCTTTAGTCCTTTAGGACGTAGGTCGACTAGCATTAGGTGTGTATCTGTCCCACCAGTAACGATGTCACAGCCGCGAGCTTGCAGGACTTCAGCAAGAACTTTCGCGTTGTTGATTACAGAATCAATGTAAGTAGAAAACTCAGGACCAAGTGCCTCACCAAATGCGACCGCTTTAGCTGCGATAACGTGCATCAGTGGACCGCCTTGAAGACCAGGGAATACTGCTGAGTTGATCTTCTTATTGATCGCTTCGTCGTTTGTTAGAATCATGCCGCCACGAGGGCCACGCAATGTTTTATGCGTTGTTGTTGTCACAACGTGAGCGTGAGGAAGTGGGCTAGGGTGAGCACCTGTTGCAATAAGGCCTGCGATGTGAGCCATATCAACCATTAGGATTGCATCGACTTCATCAGCGATTGCGCGGAATTTAGCAAAATCGATAGTGCGTGGAATAGCTGAACCGCCCGCGATGATCATCTTTGGTTTATGTTCTTTAGCTAGCTCTAATACGGCATCGTAATCGATTTCTAGTGTGTCGCGATCAACGCCATATTGAACAGCATTGAACCACTTTCCTGACATTGCTGGGCGTGCACCGTGAGTTAGGTGACCACCAGCGTCTAGAGACATGCCTAGAATTGTGTCGCCCGGCTGAAGAAGAGCTAGTTTGACCGCACCGTTCGCTTGAGCACCAGAGTGAGGCTGAACATTCACATAGCCACAGTTAAACAGTTTTTTAGCGCGCTCAATAGCAATCGCTTCTACTGTATCAACATGCTCACAACCACCGTAGTAGCGACGACCAGGGTAGCCTTCCGCATATTTGTTGGTTAGGCATGTACCTTGCGCTTGCATAACCGCTTTAGAAACAATGTTTTCTGAGGCGATTAATTCGATTTGTTCGTTTTGACGCGTGTTCTCAGCTTGGATGCCTGCAAATACGGCATCGTCAGTAGCACCAAGGTTGGTGGTGAAAAAACTGTCTAGGCTGTGGTTCGAGTAAGCTTTGTTCATGGCAGAGGTCTTCCAATTTAATAGCAAGCTTGCATTATTGTTGTTGCCTGCTAAATCTTTCGTTTATAACTGTAATGCCGTTATAGGTGGTGTTGTCTGCATGGTTTAGGTGGAACAACTTGCATCTAACAACAATTGATTTCTAACAGCAATACAGCGCGAATAAGTCCCTAAAATGGGTAAAAGCGATTCAACCAAATGCTCAATAAAACGAACTTAGGTCAAACCAAAAACTGCATCTCTTCATCTAACAAGTCGGTAACATACCCCCAGCCACAAAAACAATCAATCAAAAATTTCCTATAGGAAACCTAGTTTCCATTTCTGTTACCGAGAGCACGCTTTATTTTGGTGTGTGGTCTTTAATCAATTAGTCGCTTCATGCAACAATGAATACTCACAGACAGGAAGTAACAATAGTAGAGGGAAAAGCATGTCAGAAGACATCTATGACGAGTACCCATCTTTAACGTTGGCCAAAGAATCAACGGATCAAAACATAGAGCCATTAAAGCTTGGAGAGCGAATCAAAGACATTCGAGCTAAGCTTGGTATTACGTTAGAAGAGGCTAGCCAACGAACAGGGCTAGCTCGCTCTACGTTAAGTAAAATAGAAAATGAACAGATTTCACCAACGTTTCAAGCAATGCAGAAATTGGCGCTTGGTTTGCAGATAAATATGCCTCAACTCTTTGAGCCACCTAGGAAAAAAGTTGCAACGGGGCGTCGTGATATATCCCGATCTGGTGAAGGTAAAGCACATCCAACGCCAACTTATGAGCATGAATTGCTTGCCACTCAGCTTTCTAATAAAAAGATGATGCCGTTCAAAAGTCGTATTCATGCGCGTAAGTTTGAAGAGTATGGGGATTGGGTAAGACACGATGGCGAAGAGTTCTTATTGATTCTTTCTGGTGAAGTATTGTTCTATTCTGAGTTTTACGAACCAGTGTCAATGAGCGAAGGTGATAGTGTTTATTATGACGCGAATATGGGCCATATGTTGATCTCTACCAGTGAGGAAGACGCGCACATTTTGTGGGTGACTGCGAAGTAAATACGACAAATCGTGATGTTAAAAATAAGAGATACAAATTTCTTATAGTGAAAGCAACCGTTTTCGTTTTTAAGTAAATCGATTGAAAAGCGCCTGTTTGATTTGGAATGAATCGAATGGGCGCTTTTTATTTGGGCTGATTATTGTAATTAGTATGTTAAATGTCACACTTTGAGCGGTGGGGAACTTGTTAAAGGTGGAAAAGTCGTCATGCTTGTTTATTATAGGAAACAAGATTTCCACCTAAGTAAATATAGAAAGTGGAAAGCTCACTAAAACATTGTCACATTAACAGTCGCTCATGTGATTAGTCGCTAAAGCTATGGTTAGCTAAAGCAATAAGTAGTTAAAAGCTATTAGTTGTGAAAAGCGGTTAATCACCCAATGCATCCATTAACTATGTCGAATTACTTAAATAATCGAACCAGTTAAATAAATAGATACGCTGTGTCTGACCTACCGGAGAAGAAAATGTCTCAAGAACTAACGAATCAAGAACTTTTGAAGACCCCGCTGCATACCCTACACGTTGAAGTAGGCGCAAAGATGGTACCGTTCGCAGGATACGACATGCCAGTTCAGTATCCACTTGGCGTTAAAAAAGAGCATCTTCATACTCGTGACGCTGCTGGTCTGTTTGATGTGTCTCATATGGGGCAACTACGCCTACACGGTGAAGGGGCGGCTGCATTCTTAGAGTCATTGGTTCCTGTTGATATCATCGACCTTCCACAAGGCAATCAACGTTATGCGTTCTTTACCAATGAGCAAGGCGGTATCATGGATGACCTTATGGTTGCGAACCTAGGCGATCATCTATTTGTCGTTGTTAATGCTGCATGTAAAGAGCAAGACATTACTCACCTACAGGCACATCTACCTTCAGGTGTTGAACTTGAAATTATTGAAGATCGCGCACTACTTGCACTTCAAGGACCAAAAGCAGTCACGGTATTGTCTCAGATTCAACCAGAAGTTGCAGACATGGTCTTCATGGATGTAAGAACTTTAGATATCGATGGCGTTGAATGTATCGTGAGCCGTAGTGGTTACACGGGTGAAGATGGCTACGAGATTTCAGTGCCATCTGAGCATGCGGAAACTTTGGGCCGTAAGTTAACGTCGTTTGAAGAAGTAGAGTGGATTGGTTTAGGCGCACGTGATTCGCTGCGTTTAGAGTGTGGTCTATGTTTGTACGGTCACGACCTTGATACGACAACAACGCCAGTAGAAGCTAGCCTTTTATGGGGTATTCAAAAAGTACGTCGTACAGATGGTGAACGTGCCGGTGGTTTCCCTGGTTCAGATATCATCCTAAATCAAATCATCACTAAAGACGTAACGCGTAAACGTGTTGGTTTGATTGGTCAAACGAAAGCACCAGTACGTGAAGGTACAGAGCTTTTTGATGCAGAAGATAACAAAGTAGGCATCGTAACAAGTGGTACAGCTGGACCAAATGCTGGCAAGCCAGTATCAATGGCTTATGTAAGAGCTGATCTTATGGCTGTTGGTACAGAGCTGTTTGCTGAAGTACGTGGTAAAAAGCTTCCAATGACAGTAGAAAAAATGCCGTTTGTTCCTCAGCGTTATTTCCGTGGGTAGCTTATACTAGTACTAAGGAATGAAGTAAAAGCCCTCTTTCCGAGGGTTTTTTTGTTGTTGGCACTTAGGTACTATATGGATATATTCACCTAATCAATGTTCAGTTAAGAAGGATTACTTGATGAACAAAAGTTGTATGCGCGTTAGTGGCCTGCTTTTAGGCTGTGCTTCACTGAGTTTCAATGTACTTGCTTCTGATGTAAGTGCATATATTGTTAATGGTAGTAGCGCAGATATAGCCAATTACCCTAGCTTTGCCAGTCTTTTTTATGACAACGGCTCATCTTATGGTAACTACTGTGGGGCGACGGTGATCAATTCGCAGTATATCTTGACAGCTGCCCATTGCATTTATGATGATTTTGATGGGATGTTGAATTTTTATGTCGCCCCGGGGCTTGAAGATGAGTCTGATTATTTGAATGGCGGGGTCGATAAAGCGAGAGTCGAAAAATACTATTACCCTACAGATTATTCTGACAGTGATAGCGACTTATACGCGAATGATATCGCTATTCTTAAATTAGAAACGGCACTTAACGTTGGTAACTTCTACGCTTTGCTTAATACAACGACGAATTATACGGGCTCTACGTTGGAGTATACGGGTAACTCGACCACCATCGGTCATGGTTTGATTGAGGGTAACGTGGATGGTGGTAATCTTTTACTCGAGACAACGTTAACTCAAGAAAATAATGCAACCTGCGATAGCCGAATGTCAAATAAGCAGATTTGTTTTACTAGTGCTGTTGGTGGAAGCGGGTATAAAAACTCTACCTGTAATGGTGATTCAGGAGGGCCGCTATTTTGGGGAGGGCAACAAATAGGGATCACTAGCTTTGGACCCAAAACATGCGGAGATTCATCTGCTCCTTATTCATCTGCTTTCACTGAGGTCTATGATTATCAATCTTGGATTAGCCAAGTTATCAATGGTCAAGAAGATCCAAAGTATTATGTTGTCACAACCAATGGTATACGTAGCTTAATACGTAATGAGGATTCTAGTGTAGTTGACACTGACGGTGTTACAACCGATACAGGTGGTGACTCTGGTGGTGGTTCTATAGGCTGGTTTGCATTACTGATGATGCCGCTACTAACACTTGTTAGGCGTCGAAACAAAAGTGTACTGACAAGTTGAATTTATTAATTGTTTTGTACGGTCAAGACCTTTAATCATGTTCTGCATTAAGAATCTTTAATGTTCTATCCATCAGAACTAAATATAAGATAAGTCATACTGACTTAGTCCTTAAAGACGAATAAGAATACGCGGTTTACCCCCTAAACCGTTATGGCTCGCATTAGTCACGCGAGCCATTTTTATACCACTCCCTTTATGAATACGATACCCTTAAAGCCCCCAAAGTGAGGAGATGTTGTGAAAATACTCATCATCGAAGACGATATGACGACCAGAGAGTTCGTTGCTAAAGGTTTGCAGGAGCACGGCTATTCTGTCGACCAAGCAGAAGACGGCAAGCAAGGCCTTATGATGGCACTCAGTAGTGAGTACCAGTTGGTTGTTCTTGATCGAATGTTGCCATATCTAGATGGAATGAAAGTGCTATCTGCTATAAAGGCAACCCAAGAAGATCTACCCGTCTTGATATTGAGCGCAATGGACAGCGTGGAAGACAGAGTTGATGGTCTACAAGCGGGCAGCGATGATTATTTGATAAAGCCTTTCGCGTTGGCAGAGTTGATCGCTAGAGTCGATATCATCATTAATCGAACTCAAAGGCAGACACCGTTTCAAAACATACTCAGCTATGACTGTCTTGAGCTGAATTTAAAAGCACATCGTGTGATGTGTAATCATCAAGAACTTAACTTGCAACCTAAAGAGTTTCAATTACTCCAGTATTTTATTGAGCACAGTGAGCAAGTGGTCTCGCGTATGCGTTTATTTGAAAGTATTTGGAGCTACCACTTTGATCCAAAAACAAATGTGATTGATGTTCATGTGGCCAATTTAAGGCGAAAACTTGAGGACGCAGATTGTAGGGATTTACTCCATACAGTGAGAGGGGCTGGCTATGTCCTTCGTCGATGATTATACACTGACACGGTCATCGATTTTTAAGACACTTATTACCTTGTTTATTTTAGTGACGATTGTAAATATCGTAGTAATACGAAAAGTATATTTAGATTCCGACGCTTTTCATCAACAACAACTTACTAAGCAGCTCAACGATGAAATTCTCGAGTTTACTTTTGTGGCAAAACAAGGGAAAGAACAAGTAGAGACCTTTCTACGGACTAAGCAAGTGAGCAAAACCCCTTTCTTTTATAAACTCTCTGAGTATGAAGAGCCAGTTTATAGTGCTCACTATTACCCTGTAAGTTCTTTGTCCGTCAATAATAAGACTTATATTCGAATTGGCACAGACCATCAATTGGAAATTGGTATTGACCCCGCAAGTGTTGATGCGTTTCGTAAATCACTGATCCCTATTGTGCTATCGGGAGTCGTATTTCCGATTGCTGTCATGTTAGTTGCTGCATTGTTTTTTACCGTTGTAATGCTAAAAAAAATAGAGCTTATCAATAAATCGATGAACCGAGTGCTCTGTGGCGAGCGAAATGTAAAAATTCCTGTTTCAAAGCAAGATGATGAATTCGATGTCATAGCGATCCATCTTAATTTTATGATTGAACAAATGGCGCAAAACGAATCGTCACTTAAGTCTCTAACGGTTGGGATGGCGCATGATATGCGAACGCCAATGGCTCGCCTCAAGTTACGACTCGAAGATATGTTGTCACAATCAGATTTACCCGAGGGGCAGCAAGAGCAACTATCGATATGCCACGATGAGTTAGAGCTGATTCTTTCCCTGTTTAATAGCATGTTGGAAATAGCCAAGTTGAACAGTGGTCAGCTAATGGTTCAAACCGAACGTGTTGACTTGGGGTTGATAGCGAAAGATGCAATGGAGTTTATTTCACCTTTGGCCGAGTTGAAATTACAGTCAATGACTCTTCGTGAAGACCACCCTTGCTCAGTGATAGGAGACCGGTCGTTACTCTTTCGTGCAGTATTTAACCTCATTGAAAACGCAGTTAAATATACGCCTGAAGGCGGTCGTGTTGAGGTGATCGTTGATCATTTTGGTGTCGTTGTGACTGATTCCGGTATAGGGATTTCGGATGCTGATAAACTAAATGTGTGCCGACCTATGTACCGAGCTGATAAAAGTAGAAGTGAGCATGGCAATGGATTAGGTCTTTCATTAGTTGATGCCGTGGTCAACCGGCATAATGCCCGTTTGATTTTGAGAGACAACAACCCAGGGCTAAGAGCGAGAATTTATTTCGATCACTAGAAGTAAAGTGCTTAGTCTAATCAAGAAAAAGCCAAAGCGTATGCTTTGGCTTTATTGTACTTAAAATACTATCTTCGGGCGCTATTGAGCTGGTATTGATAGCCCGGTTAAGTCTTGGCTAGCAGGAATCTGCTTCATTGCATGCGCAATTTCTTCAGCTTCCGTACCGATGATAACTTGTAGATTATTGCCACCAATCTTCACGACACCCATTGCCCCAATGGCTTTTAAAGCTTTCTCGTCAGCGACTGAGATATCTTTTAATGTCAATCGCAAGCGTGTGATACATGAGTCAATGGTCTCAAGGTTTTGGTGTCCGCCTAATGCTTTTAGATAAAGAGAAGCTTTCTCGTTAGAGCTTACTGTTGCCACTTCTACTGTTTCATCATCTTCACGACCTGGTGTTTTAAGGTCAAATTTGATGATTGCGAAGCGGAATACACAGTAGTAAATCGCCGCAAAACAGATTCCTTGTACGATTAGCATATAAGGTTTCATTGCAAGCGGTAGGTTGAATGACAATACGAAATCAATAAGTCCTGCACTGAAAGTAAAACCGGCAATCCATTGCATGCTAGCTGCGATATACAGTGATAATGCCGTGAGCAGAGCATGAATTACGAAGAGAACAGGAGCGACAAACATAAAGGCAAATTCAATTGGCTCGGTTACACCCGTAAGAATTGCTGTTAATGCTGATGCACCTAAAATGCCACCTACTTTCTTTTTGTTTTCAGGCTTCGCACAATGGTACATTGCTAAACACGCTGCTGGTAAGCCATAGCCCATCACAGGGAATAAACCACCTTGGTAAATACCCGTTACACCGAGTTCTCCAGTGCCTGACCAAAGTTTTGAAATGTCATTAATACCGACTAAATCAAAAATGAACACTTGGTTTAACGCGTGGTGAAGGCCAACAGGAATAAGAAGACGGTTGAAGAAGCCATACAGCCCAGCGCCGGCTGCGCCTAGTTCTGAAATCGCAATACCAAAATCAACTAATGCACCATAAACGACAGGCCATATGTAGACCATTGCTAAACTGATGGTGATTGCAGCGAGTGAAGTTACGATTGGAATGAAGCGTCGACCGCCAAAAAAGCCTAAAGCCGCAGGGAGCTTGATAGTGTGGAAGCGGTTGTACAGTGTCGCTGCAACAATACCCATCATGATGCCCGTAAACGCACTGACGGAAGCCTCAGATGCAATTAGCTCAGAGCTGGTCATTTGACTGACCGGAACACCGGTAATTTGGGATATGACGGCTACGTTTCCTACGATCATTTCAATGATGAGTAATCCAAGAAGACCTGAAAGGGCAGCTGCACCGTTGTTATCTTTAGCAAGACCGTAAGCAACACCGACTGCGAATAACCATGCTTGGTTATCCATAATGCCTTTGCCTCCGTAAACTAAGATGGTTGCAATAGCACTATTTTCACCCCAACCAGTAGGGTCCAAAGCATAGCCTAAACCTAACATCAGACCGCCTGCAGGGAGTACGGCTATGGGCACCATCAGCGCCTTACCGATTTTTTGTAAATATCCAAGTATGTTCATCTCTTATCCTTTTTATATTGATTATTTCTCTAGGATAAATAAGTGAGGATTAAGGAGCGGTTGTGCTTTCATTAATTATTCTTAATCTTGGAGGAAATAAAACAATTAAGGAGTGATTTATCAAAAGGTTAGTCAGCCGTTATTGACCAGTTCATTATAGAGCTTAATACCGTGACAGCATTTCTCGAAGGCTTGTTACCAGCGGTTTTAAAGCTATTAATTGTTGTTCAAGCCAAAAGGTTCCATAGGCGGTCAGCGTCCAGCCAAAAAAGGCGACGTGCCCAGTGATTATGAGGAACAAGAACACCTGATAGAAGAATGATTTCTGTTTAAGGTGCCAAACATAGTGAAAAATGAGGCTGCATATCCAACCGCCAATTAGCGCGAAGAATAAATAACTTGCTTCGCCCGTTGTGGGTTTATTTAATTTAATTGCACGCTTATCAAGCCAAACGATGAAAATGACCAGAAGATTAATAAAGGTGTAATAGTTTAAGACATCAATAGGGTAGCCAAAGTACCACACACAACCCGTTAAGCTTGCGAAGAACCAGACAGCAACGATGAGAAGTGGGTGTAAGTGCCTAAGCCGTTCAATTTTCGTCGCTATACTTTGGCCTGCTTTATCTTTTGATAACTTGAATACGACACGATCATGAACGAGTAATAGAGAGGGGTCGCCTTTAATATCATCAAAGTAAAACTTGATACGCAACGAACTCAAATCTGGGGTTATATACCCATAGTTTTGATTATCGTAACGCTCTGAAATCTTACCTTTAATTATCATTATGTTGACCCGGAAAAACTAGAAAACCTGCGACATTAATTAGTATAGAACACTCAAACGATGATGTTATTTTTAATCTAGGTTAATCAAATGGTTGTGTTATTCTGCAGTCAACTAAATGTGCTAGAAGACTAAAACTTGTTGAATAATCATAGATATACAATGTGTGGAATAGCTGCGATTTTCCTATGGAGCTGCCTCATTGGGCTTGCTCGTACTGTTGCAGAAGATTTTGGACCTATAGGCGGTGCTGCGCTTCTTTACACCGTTGCTTCGCTATTTCTCGTTCTCGTTATGGGTGTGCCTAAGTTGGGGCGGTTTTCACCTCGTTATGTTTTGATAGGATCGGTTCTATTTGTCAGCTACGAAATCTGCCTTGCTTTGGCTTTGGGAATGGCAAATGACCGACATCAAGCGTTAGAAATGGCGGTGATTAACTACCTTTGGCCCGCCTTAACAGTGTTGTTGGCCGTCGTCGTGAGTAAGAAAAAAACTCATGGTTTGGTGTATCCCGGAATTTTTATTGCTCTTTTTGGTGTGGTTTGGGCCGTGATCGGTGATGGGGATTTCACCGTTGCACAACTCATGAGTAATGTGGCAACCAATCCAGCAACGTATAGCATGGCATTTATCGGTGCTTTTATTTGGGCTATTTATTGCAATGTCACTAAGCGATTGGCGAACGGCCAAAATGCCATTGTAATATTTTTTATACTAACGGCCGTGACGCTATGGATTCAGTACTTTGTCAGTGATGAGCAGGGTATGGAATTTACCGTTCCAGCGTCATTTAATTTACTGCTTGCGGGTATGGTAATTGGTGGCGGGTACGCGCTATGGAACTTTGCGATATTAAAAGGCAACATGGTGCTTTTAGCATCTTTGTCTTATTTCACCCCCGTAATGTCGACCCTAATCGCTTCTTATATTTTGAACGTGAGCCTTACGTCTACTTTTTGGCAAGGTGTAGCAATGGTGACCGCTGGCTCGTTAATATGCTGGTGGTATACCCGAGAACATTAGCAAATCTAATTCTACGGGGTGGGTATCGAATATCGCTATTAGCTGGCAAGGTTCATTGTTAACTGAAGGTCTAGTGGTAATTTTGATAAACGCTTGGTTAGTGCATGACGCGTTTTTTCAAGCTCGTTAGTGTTGATTTGATCGCTATGTGAATGAACATCAACACTAACTCGCAGTTCGTTGCCCACTTTTGTAACGGCAGCTAGTTCTATATCCAAATCCTGTTTCATCTCTTTATCAACAGCGTTCACATCATTATCAACGGTAGAGCAAATGTCTTGGTTTGGCGCCATGGTTAACAGCTCTTTCATTGCGTCTTTTAGCATATCAAACGGCACTTTAATGAAATAGAACGACATCAGTAGCATCATCATAGGGTCAGCATAAACAGCATAGTGAGATAACTCAGTGAGCGTGATCAACCATGCAGTCACAAAGCCTAAAGTCACGGCGACACTGAGTAGAGTGTCCATTTGCCACTGCTTTGATTCTGCTTTGATTAGCCCAGAAGAGAAGCGTTTACTTTTATTGGCGATGTACCACCAAGCGTATCCACAACCCAGAACATTAATAACCCCAAATGCTGTTGCAATTGATGTATCGACCTCTCGGCCACCACTAAGCATCGCTAAGCCAGCTGAATAGACAGAGTAACCAACAATAATTAGAATTGTGATGGCTTTTATAGAA
The DNA here is from genome assembly GCF_050337325.1 of Vibrio kyushuensis. Taxonomy (NCBI): domain Bacteria; kingdom Pseudomonadati; phylum Pseudomonadota; class Gammaproteobacteria; order Vibrionales; family Vibrionaceae; genus Vibrio; species Vibrio kyushuensis. Next base: position 1,402,453 of record NZ_JAKJSV010000002.1, on the reverse strand, counting down.
ATCACCACGGGTTCAAGTATCGCTTTTCCTAGAGGAAAAGTAGCTTTTGACGGTGATTGAATGTAACGGGAAGCGGCGAGTGACAATAAAGTTAACAGTAGACTGACGAGAGAATAGACACCATCGAACATGATGACCAAGGAACCGACAAACCAACCAAGCGTTAGTCCACCTAAAGCAAATGCCAATGCTAATAGGGCTGAGAAGCTAAGTACTTGTTTTTCATTCTGGTTTGTTCTGGCGCACATAAATATTACTCGTCATAAACACCTCTTCATTCTTGGCCTGAGAGGGAAATATAGCAACGGTTAATAATTTGTTAACTTTCGTGAAAGGTGAGGGGTGGTTCTTAATTGTTATATTTCAATGGGTTAGCATTATATTTATCTGTCAGTAAAATTGACGCTGGCTGATTTGTCACCAAATGATGCATCTATTAAATGTAATCAAAAATCAAATAGGTAATCGCTGAGCTTATCCGCAAGCCATACCATCCCTGGGTGTTCAGACATGCCTGCTGCAGTAAACATACAATAATCCTCTTGGGTTAAACCATACGTATGCTTGATGACAGAGAGCTTTTGCTGCCTTAGGTGGTGTCGAATTAGGGGCTCAGGAAGCACGCCCCAAGCATTTTCCGTTAGAATTGTGGCAAGCATATAGTCAAAGCTAGAGAAGCCGATATGACGAAGAGAGAACGGTTGTAGTTCTGGATTATCTTTCTCATTAAGGTAAACCATGATCGCTTGCATTGAATTTCTCAATACTTCGTCAGAGACTCGGCCAAGTTTACTGAGTGAATGATCACTTTTACAGACCGACATCATTCGTATTTTACCCAACGGCTGATAGGTAATTCGTGGATCATCGGTGCGCTCATAATCAACACCAAAAGCGAAGTCAACTTGCTGAGTTTCAACAAGATTGGATAAATCACCACTCGACGCTAGGACTATATTAAAAGAGGTCGCTGGAAAACGTTTGTTCATCGTGTGAGCGAGATCTTGCCAAATATCGTCAGGAAGAGAGTCGTCTCGAGCGATCCAGACCTCAGCATTAAACTCCCCAGAGGCATGCAAACACGTTTGCTTGATGCGAGAAGCGGTCACGATTAAGTTTTCACAGTCTTTATATATGGCCTTACCCGCTTCTGATAATGCAACATTGTTACCACTACGAACAAAAAGCTCAGTAGCTAGCTCTTTCTCCAAAGCTTTAATCGCCATACTTAATTTTGTACGGTTACATTCAAGTTGTCGGGCGGCTTCTGAGACAGAGCCTGTATCTGCGACTAGGCAAAAAGCTTCAATTTGAGATAAGTTCATTTGTTGTACAATCTGGATCGAGTCCATGAATCATATACAAATATTGTTAATTTGTCTGTCGAAGAGATACCTTCGCGCTTCATTTTGGTTTACTCTTGAGCCTATTGCCAAATGAAAGATTTTACAGGGAGATCATGATGGCGAACGAATGGGACGAATACGCGAAAACTTGGGAAACGGAACAAGCAACTTCTGAGTTTGCATCTCACGTATTTGAACAGCTAACACAGCAGACTAGCTTGAAAGGCAAGCATGTTCTTGATTTTGGATGTGGCACCGGCCTTCTGAGCCAAAAAATGGTATCTACAGCCAAAGATATCGTCGCACTGGATTCGTCTGAAGCGATGATTGAGCAGCTCGATATGAAAGAGCTACCCAACGTAGAGCCTGTTGTTGACGAACTAACTCGTGGGCTTGTTGCACAACATCCTGCTTTTAGAAATCAGTTTGATGTTGTTGTTGCTTCATCAGTTTGTGGTTTTTTACCTAGCTTTGCAGAAACAGCCAATGTTATTTACTCTATTTTGGACAACGATGGTATTTTCGTCCATTGGGATTGGCTCGCTGAGGAAAACGCTGACTTTGGCCTAAGTCAAACCAAAGTAGAGCAAGTGTTAACCAGTGTTGGTTTTGATGCTGTTAGTGTTTCCATCGCGTTTGAAATGGACACTAAACACGGTAAGCGTTCAGTGTTGATGGGAGTTGGTAAGAAAAGTTAACCAGACTTTTCCATATCCCTCTAGAACAAATGGTGACGTTGCAAAGCAATTACGCGATGAACTGGCTTAACGCTAGGTGCGAATTAGCTGTGCGATGTCATCAAGTCGTTCTGGGTTAGCGATCGCTTCTCTATTCAACACCTCTTGTCCATTGACTACCTGTTTGACAGCCAATTCTACTAACTTTCCAGATTTTGTTCTCGGTATGTCTGAAATGGCAAATATCGCCCATGGAACATGTCGAGGCGAACACTTTAATTTCAATAGCTGTTTAATATCATTACATAACGCATCATTAAGCGTTTGATTGTTCGTCATTTGGACAAACAACAAAATGCGCTCGTCATCCTCTATCGATTGCCCTACTGCTAATGAATCTTGTATGTAATCGAGCTGATTTACCTGCTGATAGATCTCGCCAGTGCCAATGCGTACACCTCCCGGATTCAAAGTTGCATCGCTTCGACCATAGAACGTCATGCCTTGACTGTCGCTAAGACTCACGTCGTCACCGTGGTGCCATGTATTGGGATAACGATCCCAGTAGGCTGCATGATATTTTTGTCCTCCGTCCTGCCAAAAACCAGCCGGTTGATTAGGAAAGCTGTTACAACACACGAGCTCACCTCGTTGCTGGGTTATTGATTCGCCTTGCGAGTTAAATACTGCAACATCGAGTCCTAAGCCTTTAACTTGGCACTCACCACGATAGACAGGGGAGATAGGGCTCCCAAGTACAAAGCAGCCACAAATATCAGTTCCACCAGAAATAGAGGCCAAATGAAGATCTGCCTTAATGCTTCGGTATACGAAATCAAATTGGGTTGGGTACAAAACCGAGCCTGTTGAGCAGAGTGTTTTTAATGCATCAAGATCAAACTTCTCGTGAGGGACCAATGTACTTTTTTCTAACGCTTGTAGGTATTTAGCTGATGTTCCAAATAGTGACACTTTTGCCTCTTCAGCAAGTTTCCATAACGAGTCAGCGGCAGGGAACATCGGGCTACCATCGTATATGACTAGCGTTGCGCCACTGGCAAGAGTAGAGACATGCCAATTCCACATCATCCACCCACAGGTCGTATAATAAAATACTCGGTCAAGAGGCTGAATATCACAGTGCAATTGATGCTCTTTTTGGTGGTTAAGTACCGTACCACCAACAGAATGAACGATGCATTTTGGTTTGCCCGTTGTTCCTGAAGAGTAAAGAATAAAGAGCGGGTCATTAAAAGCGACGCGCTGATAACGCAGGCCTCTTGGCAGGTAGTTCGCTATGACCGAATCCCAATCAGAATAGTGATGGTGGTATTCATAGTGATTATCTTGTGTACGTGCGTAGTCGATGCCACAAACACTCTCAATACTACTTAATGCCTTTACAATGTCATTGTTCTTATCATGCAGGGAGTAGGTTTTTCCATTGAACTGGTAGCCATCGCAGCAAAACAGTACTTTTGGCTTTACCTGACCAAAGCGTTCAATCACGCTATCACTGCCAAAATCGGGCGACGTTGATGTCCATATAGCACCTAGGCTTGTTGTCGCGAGCATTGCGATGACGGCTTCTGGAATATAGGGTAAGTACCCGGCGACCACATCTCCTTTTTCAACCCCATTCTGTTTTAGCCACTGCTGCACAATGGATACTTGATCACACAATTCCTGCCACGATAACTGCTTCACCGACTCTTGTTCATTAGCGAACCAAATGGCGACTTCGTTTGGTTGTTGAAATGCAAATGAGAGTAGGTTTTCAGCATAGTTGAGCTGCGCTTGTGGGAACCAAATCGTATCTCTAGCAGCGTAGAAGTCGCCCCATTTAGCGATACCTTCGCCAAAAATACATTCCCCTTTGTAACCGATGACATCGCAAAATTGCCATATCTCTAGCCAGAACTGTTTGGTGTCATTGACTGACCAATCGTGTAGCGACGCATAGTCTTCAATGGCTTCACCCTGCATGTTAATGTGCTGGATAAACTGGTGAAGATTTGACTCTTCAATCCGCTGCTGGCTTGGTGTCCAGATAGGGGCGTTGTTTGACATTCGATTCTCGTTATTTTGCGTCCAATATTGACTAAGTTAAGTGTTGATGGCGATCGGCAATGTGTCAAATGTTGGTGTTAGCATGAGACTGAATAATAAAACAAAACTTGACGATGTAAATAAATTGTTACATTGAATTCTGTTGGATTTGTCGCGGTTTATTGGCATGGCCTTAGAATCGCAAATAGGCTTAAAGTAATAGGGCAATCAAGGGATGTCTGATGACTAAATATCAGTCTAAGCCAGTAAACAACAATGGATATGTTGAATGGGACAAAACCGAAGATGAAATCTGGAGTGAACTCTATTCGAGACAGCTTCCTTTGGTCGAAAGCCGGGCGTGCAATGCGTATATAGAGGGGTTATCTCTATTAAACCTTCCAGTTGATCATGTTCCCCAACTTAGCGACATTAACCAAGTCTTGATACAGCAAACAGGATGGCAATTAGCGCCAGTCGCTGCACTTATTAGTTTTGACCGATTTTTTGAATTACTGGCCAACAAGCAATTTCCAGTAGCGACTTTTTTAAGAACAAGAGAGGAGTTTGATTACCTGCAAGAACCCGACTTTTTCCACGAAGTCTTTGGTCATTGTGCCATGCTAACTAATTTAGACTTTGCACACTTTACTCATGCATACGGTCAGTTGGGCAAACATGCGAATCATAAACAGCGAGTCTATTTAGCAAGGCTTTATTGGTTTACGGTAGAATTTGGGTTGGTCATTGAGCAAGGGGAAACTAAGATTTACGGTGGTGGAATTTTGTCATCCCCTGGGGAAACGAAGTATGCATTGGATGATAATAAGCCCAAAAGAGTTGATTTTGATATTAGCAAAGTGTTGAGAACGCCTTATCGAATAGACATCATGCAGCCAATTTACTATGTTTTAAAAGACCTAAAACAACTCTATCATTTAAGTCAACATGACCTGACTAGCGAAGTTCACTCCGCTATGAACCTCGACCTATTTCCTCCGTTATTTGAACCAAAGGAAGTCTCAAATGTTAAATAACATGCAATGTGAAGCTTGTGGCCTTGAATCAATCGCATTAACAGAAGCAGAACAACAAGATTTACTACGTCAATTGATCGACTGGAAGTTAAAGCAACACGATACGATTCCACAGCTCGTTAAGTCCTACTCTTTTAAGAACTATAAACTGGCTTGGGTATTTTCAAATAGAATTTCAGAATTGGCTGAGGTGGAAGGTCATCACCCTGCAATTTTACTTGAGTGGGGAAAAGTGACCGTAACTTGGTGGAGTCATTCTATACGTGGTTTACATAAAAATGATTTCATTTGTGCAGCGAAATGCGATGATCTGAATCTAAGTTAGTCAATTAGCAAGACAGAGCTTAGGTTCAAAGCTCTGTCACATGAATGTATTCGAGTAGTGCATGGGGTGTCGGAATTTCTAGTTCATATCTTCAGATTGATACTTCTCATTCGCTACATCACGAGCCTTTGACAGTGCTTGTGCTTCGTCGGCATACTGCTTTTGCATATAACTAAGCTTGGCGCTTAATAGCTCGATTTCTCGAAGTAACTCATCATTAGAAACATAGTATTGATAGCTAGAAAGCGCATTTACATTGAGATCCATATCTTGACAGTGATTGATAAAGTTTTTCCAATTTTCTTGTATCGTTTTTACGCTAGGTATCCCGACATTTAATGCCTCTCTCTCATATTCGACTAGCGTTGCATACCGAAGTGACAAGGCTATTTGTTGTGTCATCTTTTGGTGAAAGTCAGTTGTGTCCGGTCGCCAAAATTGTACAAGCTCATTTAAACTAAACTCTTTGTTGAGTAATATTTGTTGTTGGTATTCCTCATAAAGGAGGTTAAAGCGGCGTGCTCTTTGGTTGTACCAATGTTCAATTTCTGTTTGTTCTTTTAGAGCTTGGTTCCATCGTGCTTCAACGCAATGCTGGCTTTTTACCTTTGTGGGTAAAGAGATTAGCAAAACCGCCGTTATAATGATGAATACCAAATGATGACGCATACACGCTTAATAATTGTTGAACCTATATTGATTATAGGAAGCAAATTAATGATATAAAATTTATGAGCGATTGAAAAATAGTGAACTCTCTAATTAGGTCAGTTTGATTGATGAAAAAGATAATAATGATCCTCTTATTAGTGGCTGGACTCGGCGGCGCAGGTGCAGGTTTTTACTTGTTCTACTGGCTACCGATGCAAGAGGCTAATTCTGCGCCTCCAATGACAGAGGAAGAAGAAGAAGCCCCAGAGCCGACAGTTGATAAACCAATCGTAATACCGCCAAAAGTGACGGACTTCTACGTAAACACACCGAAGCTTGGTGTTAGAGAGCGACCAGATCACGCCGCTTATATCGAGAGTGTTTTATATAGAGGTGACGATGTCACTATTTTGGAAGAGCGTGACGGTTGGGGGCGGATTTCGGTTTACTACGTCTATGAAGAGGGGGGAGAAGAGATCGCGGAATGGATCCCTATGGAAGCGCTAGTTGAAGATCCACCAGTGATCACGAAAGAAGAGCGTCACGATACATTAATGAGTTATATCGATAAGTCTGACGATTTTAAAGTTCATGAAGTTAAGTTTTTGAAAACAACAGATGAGTTACTAAAAGAAGAGACTTGCAGCCCGGTTGATTTTGAAGAACTAGGTGGTTGGGTTCGCTCTATTCGCTACAGTGAAAGAGACGTTTATTTTGTCTACTGTGGTGGTATGAAGCAGGCCGACAAGATTTATTTGGATGTGAATAGCGGTGCTGTGTTCTATAAATAAGTGTTATAAATAAGCGTTATAAATAGGGCTTACGATTAAGGGCTTCGCTTCGATTAAGCGCCTGTCAGTGTTTATATTAAGGATGATTAGATGGAACCAAGAGTTAGCATTATCACATTAGGCGTACAAGATTTGGCGCGTTCATATCAGTTCTATACTGCTTTGGGATTTGAAAGCTCCAAATCACCAGAAGAGGGTATTGTCTTTTTTAAGAGTCAAGGCGTTTGCTTAGCGCTGTATCCACTGCAAGAGCTAGCAAAAGATGTATCAGACAAATTTGCTGCTCGCAATGCAGGGAGCTTTTCTGGGATCACACTGGCGCACAATACTCGACGCAAAGAAGAAGTTGACGAAATTCTTCAAACAGCGGTTGAAGCGGGGGCAAAATTAGAGAAACCCGCTCAGGATGTCTTCTGGGGTGGCTATAGCGGCTACTTTTCTGACCCTGATGGGTATTTGTGGGAAGTTGCTTACGCTGATTTCTGGCAATTTAAAGATGATGGTAGCTTAGTCATTGAGTAGCGATATTGTCGAATCGTTGCGGTTTAGAATTAACGATTGAATAGAATGGTTTAACGAAAATTAAACGCACCTATTCAATCAATTTAATCAAGTCAGATGACACTTAGCGGAGAGTTTTTTCCTAGGTGCTTACTGAGCTTAGTTCACCCTTGTTTGAGTCAGGTATATTCTTACGAAGCCCTCTACTCACTGTGACACTGATTAGAAGTAACAAGAAAAACCCACCAAACGCACACCGCAGTCCTTCCAATCGACTTACTTCGACCAAATCCAAAATAATAGTTTGTTCGTTTTTACTGATTTGAGCAGAAGTCATCATATTGGCTAGTTCAATGTCGCTTGAGAATGGAATAACCATTTGACTGCGAATCAACGAATGAGTATCTGATGAAAGCTCGTGAGATTGCTCTGCGTATGATTTGAATGAATTTGAATAACTGACCGCCAGAATAGTACCGAGTATGGCGACGCCTAATGCTTTCCCAAAGTTACGTGAGGTTGTTTGTAGCCCTGACGACTGCTCAGCGTTCTTTTGACTGACAGAAGACGTAATAATGTAGGGTGCATGGGAAGCATAAATACCGCAGCCTAAACCAAACACAAATTGAGCAACGTAGATAAGGAAGCTTGTCTCTTGGTTGTTGTAAGCAAGCCACATGAGTGTGACGCCTACCGCACAGAAGCTACTCGCCAGAAGAATAAGCTTTCTAGATGAAAAGTGTGACAGCTTACTTGGAGTCAGTATCGACGTTGTAACCATGCCAAACGCATTTAGCCCAATAATGAGACCCGATTCGGTGGCGGTAAAAATGCCTGTAAGTTGCAAGTAGGTAATCGTAATAAAAATCATAGTTGGATAGAGCAGGTAAGTCATTGCACAGTAAAACATACCTATCAAAACTTGTTTGTTATGACGCAACGCTCTAGGAAAGATAACATCTCGCTCGTGCTGTTCCATGCGCTCTTCCCATTTGATAAAGAGAACGACAAATAAAGCGCCTAAAAGAAAGATAGGGATTGTTGGTGCGTAACCGCCGATGGAGAATTGAGTTAGAGGTGAGATAAGCCCCCACTTGGAGATATATAAAGCACTAACAATGATTAGAAGCAGACCTGTGCCGATAAGAAGCATGCCACCAAAATCGAACTTTAGGTTGGTGTTGTTGGTTTTTTTATTCGTTAGAGTAAATGAGAAAATAAGGACGAGTAGACAGTATATTGCAACTAAATAGTAAGAGGCTCTATAGCTAAATGAATCAATGATGTAGCCAAGAAAGAGAGGAGCTAGCATACCTGTTAGCCCGACGCTGCCAGCGAGAAATCCAAAAGCGAGAGCTTGATCTTTACCCTTGTAGTGCGCGGTACAATAACCAAAAATCGCGGGGACCATCATTCCGCCGCCTAAGCCAGCAAGCACTCTTGCTCCGAATATGAACACGCTCGCATTAGGCGCAAGTGCGGCTGCGATAGAGCTGAAAACTAATAATGCGATTCCAAGCTGAAGTTGTAAGCGCCAACCAATGATCATTCCTAGCATTCCCCCCGCAATCATGAAAATTGCACCGACCATAGGGTAGATAGTATTGGCTTGTTGTAACTCTGACAGTGACATTGATAAGGTATCCGTAAGGGAATCTGCCGCTATCATTAGCGTACCGTTATCAAAAACAACAATCGTTTGAGCTAATATTGATATAATTAACACAGTCCACTTACTAATAAATGATTCTGATTTTTTATTGATTTTAGTTTCAATTTTTTCGTTAATTAAATCATTAGATGTTCGTTCAAATTGTACGTTATTTGTTTCACTCATAAGTAAGCTTCATTTGTTGAAATACTCTCTTCCATGCTGAAAGTATTTCATTAGCTCTTAGTCACGACTTAATAGTCCCTGGGGAAGGGTGACTGTATATTGTGTGTTATTTTAAGAATATTTATTATAAGTAGTAGTTGTAGCTAAATAGTAACTCACGACCAGTATCTACATGGCCAAATGATTGAGTAGCATCGCTGAATCGTTCAATGTAAGTGATCTTTCCCCAGTGCTTACGGTTATCTGTCATAGGAAACTGTAATGCAGTATCCAGCTGCAATGAATTGACAGTACCTAGCATCCCGCCCATATCAACCATAGAATATTGGGGGTTAAATTGTAGGTGTGTCCCGTTTTCGTGTAAGTAAACTGAGTTCATCATATTAACCTGAACACCCCAAGCGTTTTTATCTACAACACTAGCGTCAGAAAATGCTTTATCATTTTGTGCATAGACACCAGCAAGAATTGGAAATGCTAGCCAGTTGGCAAAAGGAGTCGCGACACGAACTATCCCACCAACGGCTAGAAGTCGGTCTGTTGGGTTTGTATCAACAAAGCTAGATTCAATATAGTCAAGTGACACACCGGCAACTGAGACACTTTCATAGCCTGTTCGCTTCACTTCAAAGTAGCGAGCACGGACTTGGGTGAGATCAAAGCTATCATCAAATTGTTGATCTTCACGACCATCGAATTGCAATTGCCCAAGAAAAAGGTTGCCATTGTTTTTTGCACCTGACATCTGAGCGTTAAGGCGGAAGAAGTTGTCATTTTCTTCACTAAGGCTTGCGACACCGTAAGTTGCGCCAACCATCGTGCTTACTTTAGTGTGATCGCCTGGATCTGGTGCGTCAGTCGCTTCTTCAGCAAGTGCATAAGGGGCCATCATTGTTAATGCTAAAGGGATGATTACTTTGTTCATGGTTTTCTCTTTAATATAGAAGATAGAATCAACGGTAAATAATCATTAATAAAGGCAACCACTGCTTTTTCTTTACGATTATTTATAATTTGAATCTATTTAGGTTTGATGTTATTTGTATATCTACGTTTTATATAGCCTTGCTGACAAGGCTATATACAGTCCTATATCCATATAAGTGAAACTCTATCCGTGTTTTAATATAAATTATTACGCTGGCTCACCACCGATAAATACAGCTGTAGCGTCTAGCACTTTTAACTCTTCAAGGTCGCCTTCTAGCCAATCAAAATCTAGAACTGTAAAGTCAGCTAGCTTGCCTACTTCAAGTGAACCAATGTTGTCACCTAGTAAGTGCTGTTGAGCGGCAACTGATGTGATTGAGCGTAATCCCTCTTCTCGAGAAATCGCTTCTTGTTCAAGAACAAGTTCACCGTCGATATCTGCGCGAGTCATCAGAATGTAAGACGCTAACATTGGGTTTGTTGGCATTAATGGAACGTCAGTATTTGCACTGATCATCATTCCAGCATCGATTGCAGAGCGTCCACGCTGCAGCATCTCGTAGAACGGTTCAGTCAATACGTTCTCTTTTTTCCAAGAAGAGTTAAATTGGTAGCTGTAGTATGGCGTGATACTCGCTGACGGTTTTACAGGGCCGTCGATAACACGTTTGAAGAAGTTATCATCAGTCAGACCAAAGTGTTGAATGAACATCTGTCCGTCGCGGCCTGGCTTATTCTCATGCAGCTCGTACATAGTATCTAAGATAGTATCGTGTGCTAAGTCGCCTTGGGTGTGGATACAGATGTTGTAATCGTGGTCCCAATAAAGCTGCATATCTTCACGAATGGTGTCCATTGAACGGTCAGCAAACGTATGCATCCAACCATTGTTGCTACTTCCATCGGTAAATGTGTGCTTGCTGATCACTTCGTAGTCAGACATTGCACCGTCTGCGAAAAACTTAACCGATTTAAGCGGGAATGTTAGAGAAATTCCATTGTTGTCGAGATAGTGGCTATTGATAAAATCAAATGACTTGTCTAAACATTTGTCGCTGTGCATGTAGATACTTTGCCAATGCCACATATAACCTTTACGACAGCGAGGCATTCCTGGGATACCATCGGCCGCTTGTAGCATCGCTAACTCACGGTCAACACCCGTTAAACCAAGACCCAGATCCATTGCTGTTGTAACCCCTTTGGTTCGACCCATCATTAGAATGTCGCTTAATGACTTGAAGATACCTTGAGGTGTTACCTTTTTTGGAAGAAGGTGTTGAGTAGCCAGAATCATCATGGCTTGCTCTGCAACGATGCCGGTCGCTTGGCCATTTTCATCAACGTACATACCGAATGTGTCAGCAGGGATATCTTGAACGTTAAACGCTTTGATAGCAGCGCTGTTTAAGTTCATTTTGTGACAAGAAGCGCCCCAAATAACTAAAGGAGTATCTGGGCAAATTGAGTCCAAGTACTCTTTATCAAGCGAGCCATGTAGAGGTTGATAGTGACCCCACGCTATGATCAGTTCAGACTCTTTTTGGTTTTCGATGAGCTCTACCAAAGCATTACGGTATTCATGTGAGGTACGAACGCCTTTGTACAATGTCTCGCCCATTGGCCAGTCATTGTAGCCAAGTGGTGTTACTGCGCTAAACATAACGGCTGAAGTAATAAAGTGCATGTGGGGTTCGATGAACCCAGGGTAGATGTATTGGTCTTGATAGTCTGCAATCACTTCGGCTGTAGGGAATTCTTCTTTTAAATGCTCGAACTCACCGACTTTAACAATTTGATGTGCGTCTACAACGAATGCATTAGAAACAGTGAAATCTTTATCGGCTGTGAATACTTTCCTAGCGGTATATAGCTTCATGATGTTCTCTCTATTATTTGGTTAGTATGGACATATTTTATTAACCAATGAAAACAACCGAAATAGCGCCTAGCTAATAGGCACTATTACTGATAATAATGGCCTGAACTAGAGACGTAAAAAACCCACTAAGAAGACTTAGTGGGTTGATTTTATTGGGTATAATTGTCGTTCTGTTTTACGCTTTTGCTTGCTCTAATTCATCTTCTTTACTAGGTTCTGATTTCGCAACCATGAGAGAGCGATGAGGAAGATAGCGAATAAACCATGCTAGTAAAATAAAGCTAAACGCGACCGAGTACATACCCGATTGGCTAGCGGTTAAACGAGTCTCTTGGTTTACCTTAGTGAGCTCTTCAATATCTTGCTTTAATACCGATGTTTCTGACATCGATGCCAAGAATGCGGTATCACCTAAGAAACCAATACTAGGTAACTGAGCAATTTCTTGTTTGGTTGTTGCACTGATCGTTGCTGAATTCTCTACACTTGATTTGAAGCTGCTTGACATGGTCAACAGCATTACAACACCCATGAAAGCGATACCGATAGCGTAGCCTACGTTTCGAGCCGCAGCTTGGATACCACCTGATTGCTGTGCGTTTGCTTCGTCTAGTGCATCAGTAACAATGATTGAACATTGTGTTGCCATTAAGCCACAGCCGACACCAAGTACGGTTGCCGCGAGCGCAGCAATAGCCATGTTGATACCTGTCGTGCTAAATGAAAGTGCAAATAGTAGTGCGGCAACAGAAGCTAATCCTAAGCCCAAGTAACTTGCTGTTCTTACTTTTAACGAGCTGAACTTTGCAGGAACGATGATTGACGTAATAACCGTTCCTACCGCAAGAGCAATACCAATAACAGAAGCTGAAAGGGCACTAGCGCTGCCTGCAATTTGCATGTGTGGAATGATGATAACAGCAGGAGAAGCAAAACCAATCCAGAATGCACCGCCAATCATGAGGCCTGCAATGACCTGTTTATTGGTAATAATTGCACGAGGAAGCAGACAGTTACCGTAAGTATCTTCGACTTTACCTTCCCATACATAGAAGCCACAAAGTACAACAATACCAAGGATAATCATAAGCGGAGCAGGGCTGATACCTAGAATATTGGCATCAGTAATCGGTTGCCAAACACCCAATTCAGGAACCTTAAGTGCACCAACAATAAATAGGACCAAACCAATAGCACAAAGCAGGATACCAATGCCGTCAATACGTGGAGTGCGCTCAGGCTTAGCTAGCTCTTTTAGTTTGAATGAAGCAACAAGTACACCAACAAAATAGACCGCGATTGCGAGCATTGCTGCGCTTAGGCCAAAATTATCGATAAGAAGAGCAGCAAGAACCGGCATGACTGCGGAAGCAATACCTGACGCGGCTGCGACACCACCAAAAGCAATGGCTTGATCTTTACCTTTGTAGGTTCCAGCGATGATACCAAGAACGGCTGGAATACTCAGGCTAGCACCAATACCGGCTAAGACTCGGGCTCCCCAAATAAAGACTTCAATAGTTGGAGCAAAAGCACCCACAATTTCAGCGGTTATAAGTAGTATTAGACCAAGACGAAAACATCTCACCCAACCAAAAACCATACCCATTAAACCACCAGCGATCATAAATGCGCCAGTCATCAGTGAATAAGTCGCGTTTGCCATTTGGACATCACTCATTGATGCGCCAAAGGTGTTAACTAATTCTGCTGCTGCAATTCCGATGATTGAATTATCACCGCTTGTCCCTACTTGAGCGGCACAGAGCACAAACAACACTAGCCATTTGGCAAGTCCCTTAGTGTTCGTGTCAGTGTGTTGATTCATAGTATGTGTACTCCTGAAGTAATATTTATTGGATCAATAAAGTTTCGGAGATCTTAATGTATGGCGTGTATTTAGGAATGGTGGCTAGCTAATGACCGGGTATTAGCAATTCTAATAACCCATTATTTACGCGGTGCAAACGTTTGCGTCTTGAGCTAAATCAAATTAGAAACATTGATAACGGCAAATATATTTTTGAAGAAAATCACTGGATTGAATAACCATTACTAAATGTTACTATTAAAAATATCAATCAAGGGGCTAACTATGAATGAGAAAAGGCTGCAAAACTGTATGCGTAACGACATGAGTTTGCTAATACCACTTTATGCGTTACTTCAAGAGAAGCATGTGACGCGTGCAGCTGAAAAACTCGATATTAGCCAATCTGCTATGAGTCAGTATTTGTCTAAGATACGTACAGTGTTTGATAACGATATATTGGTCAGGCAAGGCAACAAAATGTTGTTAACCCCCATTGCCGAACAGATGCTACCCGCTTTAGAAAAGATTGTTGAATCGATTGATTTTTTGCATGATTTGACTGAAGTTAAGCCCGAAGAAAAGAACATTAAGTTTACGCTCTCAGTGAATGATGTTTATGGTATTGCAACAAAAGCACTGCTTAATTGGGCACAGGCGCAAGATCCTAGGGTTTTATTATCAGTTAAACCTCGAAGTGAACATATCTATATCGACATTGAAGAGGGGAATATTGATCTTGCTATTGGGAACTTACCTGATGCCCCCGGTTATCTGTATAGCCGAAAGCTCGGCGAAATAAAATACCGTCTTTTTGATAGCATCGAAAACCCAGTATTGGAGAAAAAACATCACACTGCTGAAGAGATTGCTCAATGCTTTTTTGCTAGTTTATCGGGGAATGGGCAGGGTGAGATTCTCGCGACAGAACAATTTAGTCAAATTGGAATGGAACGTAAGGTCGCCTTTCAAGCTCATAGTTTCAGTGGTATCGTCGATGCGGTTAAGCACCAAGATTTGATCGCCTTTCTTCCTGAGCTTTATTCGGTTGGTAACGATATTTATCCAATCGATTGTGATCTATCGTTCAAGGTGAATATCTACCTATATTGGCACCCCAAAATGCATAGGGACCCGACTCACACTTGGATTCGTAACAACCTCTACGAGTTAGTGAACACACGTTACTTTTCTGACGAGCCGTTATTCATTGCTCATAAGTAAGTCCTAAACTTGATTTGAGATGGAGTCTCTATGGAACAGTTAAAAGGTGGTCGAGAAAATAGCGTGTTTCGTGATAGCGAAACTGTTATTAGACCTTTTAACCCTTGGACTACAACCATCCATCGTCTGCTTGAACATTTTCACTCCCAAGGGCTAACAGAGTGCCCGACGGTAATAAAAGTGACGAGTGAGAGTGAAGTTCTGAGTTACGTTGAAGGGGATACCTATAATTACCCTTTAATGGGACCTATAGCTTCGACTACCGCTCTACAGACGGCGGCTCAGTTATTAAAGAAACTACATGACGCTTCACTCAGCTTTGTTGATCAGAATAATATCGATGACTTGCCTTGGATGTTACCTATAAAGTCACCTGTAGAGGTGATTTGTCACGGTGACTTTACTCCGTATAACGTGGCTTTAAGCTGCGATGAAGTTACGGGCGTATTTGATTTTGATACTGCGCATCCAGCACCAAGAGTTTGGGATGTGGCTTTTTCGATATACTGCTGGGCACCATTCAAAACAGATTCAGTTGATAGCCTTGGGACATTTGATGATCAGCTTATACGGGCCAAGCTGTTTTGCGACTGTTACGGACTAGAAATGAGTGACAGGGAAAAAGTTGTGGATGTGATGATAGAGCGAATTCAATCGCTAGTGAACTATATGGCAGAGCAAGCGAATAACGGCGATGTTCATTTTCAAAAAAACATATTGGACGGCCATCACTTGGCATACCGTAATGACATTGAGTTTTTGAAACAGTACAAACCTAAAATAACACGCTACCTTATAAGGTAGCGTGTTATCAATTAGTAGCTTCAGCATTTAAACAAGGAGGTTACACCGCTTCCTTTATTTTGCTTTCAGTTTTTTTTTCAGTGTCTTCAGCTTTCTCATCGAGATCGGCTGTATTGTCGACAAAAATCTCAGCCACAGCGCTTCGTTCTAGTTCACCTTTAAGGTTACCGTCTTCATCAACCACTGGCAGAGAGTAATCGTACGCCATCGTATCAGGAAGAACGGTTTCAATCGCATCATCAGGAGAGACAGCAGGGACTTCCTCGTAGATGTCCTCACAGAACTCGCTCACTGAATCGTCATCAGACGCGTCTTGTAAACCTTCTTGAGTAAGTACGCCTTGATAACCATCCTCGGTAACATGGTAAGCATAGTCATGTTTACTCTTCTTCATTAGAGTCAACGCTTCTTCAATCGTTTCTGCAGTAATACGATACGCTGGTGGCTGCATTACCGTTTCAACCGTTAACGCTCGCGCACGGTTTACGTCTTTAACAAACGCTTCCACATATTCATCAGCAGGATTCAATAGAATATCGTCAGGCGTACCTTGTTGAACTAGTTCACCATCTTTTAGGATAGCTATACGATCGCCCAATCGAAGTGCTTCATCAAGATCATGTGTGATGAATATGATGGTTTTATGTAGCTTTTGCTGTAGATCGATTAACTGATCTTGCATTTCACTACGGATCAAAGGATCTAACGCAGAGAAAGCTTCATCCATCAATAGAATTTCGGCATCGGTACTCAAAGCACGTGCCAAACCAACACGTTGCTGTTGGCCACCAGAAAGTTGAGAAGGGTATTGGTCGCCGTAACCTTTCAATCCAACAGTTTCGATCCACTCATTGGCTTTCGCTATGCGTTGCTCTTTTGGTATACCTTGAATTTCAAGACCATAAGCAACGTTATCGAGAACTTTACGGTGAGGCATAAGGCCAAAGCGTTGGAAAACCATCGACATCTTGTGACGACGGAACTCTTCAAGATCTTTCTGAGCTAAGGTCATGACATCAGTGCCTTCAACATCAATTTGACCAAGTGTAGGGTCTATAAGTCGATTGAAGTGACGAATAAGCGTTGATTTACCAGAGCCAGATAGCCCCATAATGACGAAGATTTCACCTTTATTAATGCTAAGGTTAATATCCTTCAAACCAACTGTATGTCCTGTTTCTTCTAGTATTTGATCTTTACTAACACCTGCTTTAACGCGATCAATCACACTATGCGGCTTAGGCCCGAAAACTTTGTATAAGCCACGGATTTCAATAAGTGGTTTAGTCATGTTTCAGATCTCCAAGGTGTGCTTGAGTGCGTTTTGCGTACGCTTGAGATGCTCGGTCAAATAGGATAGCAAGAGCAACAATGGCGAAACCATTGAGAAGGCCTAGTGTGAAATACTGGTTAGTGATTGATTTAAGAACGGGCTGACCCAAACCTTTAACACCAATCATTGAAGCAATAACAACCATAGATAGAGCCATCATTATCGTCTGGTTAATCCCCGCCATAATGGTTGGCATTGCTAGAGGAAGTTGAACACCGAATAAACGCTGCTTACTGTTGGCACCAAATGCTGTCGCGGCTTCAAGGACTTCTTTATCCACTAATCGAATACCTAGGTTAGTCAATCGAATTACTGGTGGAATTGCATAGATGACAACGGCAATAAGACCTGGGATTTTACCAATACCCAGAAGCATAACCACAGGAATGAGGTAGACGAAAGCAGGCATGGTTTGCATTACATCAAGCATTGGCGTGACAATGGACTGCACTCTGTTCGAGCGGGCCATCGAGATCCCTATAGGAATACCCAAGAATATGGCGAGTAGGGTACAGACCGTAATGATACTGAGCGTTCGCATAGTGTCATCCCACATGCCGAAATAGCCGATCATTATGAATGAAAGCAATCCACCGAGAGCCAGCTTCCATGAGCGGCTTGCGGCGTAAACGAGTCCGGTTGTGAGTACAAGTACGATAAGCCAAGGTGTAGATAAAAGTAGCTTTTCAAACCAGACTAAAAAAGAGAGTAGAGGATCGAAGAAAGATTCGATCATGTCGCCGTATTCACGAGAGAAGTCTCGGTAGGCGCCATCAAGGGTTTTACGGATGAGTCGAAGATCAGAGCGATCCATTTCTGGGAAACTGTTCAGCCAATTACTGTCAGCCATTTTTTTGTCCTTTTAATTCCAAGGCAAGCAAGGTTAACAGAACCTAAAAACTTGCCTTGGTTTTCAACTTAATACGACGTGTCCTACGTCGTTACTACAAGTAGTACACTTTTAACGTTGCAGTACTTGTTAACGTAATCATCTTAAACTTTTCTTCGCACTGACTAATTATAGTGCTTGTTCAACTTTCTTCGCGATGTCAGCTGAAACCCATTCGTGCCAAATTTCAGGATATTCGCTTAGAAAATGGAATGAACCTTCTTCGCCATCAGCTTGGTTGTCTTCCATCCATGCTAGAAGCTCATTCATTTTCGCGTTCGTGAAGCCACGAGAGCCTAAGTAGGCATAGGCTTCAGGAGCACGAACTGCAAATGCTTCTGTTGTCATAGTATGTACAGGTGATGGTGGGTACATTGTTGCCTTTGGTGACTCACACTCTTCATGAGTTGTACAGTTAACGAACTCTTCCAAGTCTACGCCACTGCCAAAGTCAACTTTAGTCATATTGTATTTACCAAGTACCGCAGTTGGTGCCCAGTAGTAACCAAACCATGCTTGCTCACGCTCATAAGCTTTTGCGATAGAACCAGAAAGACCAGCACTTGAGCCTGGGTCAACAATTTCAAAGCCAGCATCTTCAAGGTTCATTGCGATGAAAAGATTGTTAGCACTGATTTGACAGTTCCAGCCAGCTGGGCAGCTGTAGAATGCAGAAACATCTTTGCTTTCAGGGTGCTTAAACAGTTTTGCGTGTTTGATAACACCTTCAATTGTTGCCATTTCAGGGTACTGCTCAACTAAATAGTTAGGTACCCAGAAACCTTCTTCACCACCGTTAACAAGTGATTTGCCTGCGTAGCGTAGACGACCTTCTTCAACACCTTTATCAAGCGCATCTTTCATTGAATTACTCCAAAATTCCGGAGCGATATCTGGTTGGCCTTTTTCGATCATGGAAGTGCCGGTAGGCATTGTGTCGCCAGGGATTAAATCGGCATCACAATCGTAACCGTGCTCAAGAATGAATTTATCAATGTTTGCGATTAGGCTTGCTGAAGACCAGTTCATATCGGCGATCGTGACCGAACCACACTCGTCAGCATTTGCAGTAGTCGAAGCAGCAGAAGTAGCTAATAACAACAGCGTTGCCAGTTTCATATTCATAGAGGTTCCTTTCTCTTTTTATTAGGTTGTCAAAAAAACACAACCGTTTGTTCTCATAATGATGAATCACATAAAGTGAAGACATAATTTAACACATTATTAATTATAATTGGCGAAATTACTCATATTATTCACTGAGCATCTAATTTTCATCGATCAATTATTTTGATGGTCTAGCTATGAAACATTGTTTTTTATTTTTGAAAATTTCTGGTCAGTCAGTAAATAATGATGTGTAGTTCAACAAGGGATATTAGCGGTAATAAATGTCTAAAATGCGAAATAGAATCGCAGTTTATCCCCGCTCGCAAAATGGAAAATATCACAGTTTGTTACACATATACGGCGGTGTAGTAAAGTTACTAGAAAGTAGTATGTTTTTTCGAGTGACACCTCAATATATCAAGGCGTTATTAGTAATAAAAACAGTATGTTGTACCAATGTAACTTACAGCGTTATCAGTTGCAGATATTTTGTGGATATTAGGTTTTTTAGTCACTTGTATATAGATGTGTTTGTCGCTACGTTGCCTGTAAATAAACACAAGGATATGACTTATGAATAAAACTTGGTTACTCGGTACGTTTTCCACCGTATTAGCACTTTCTCCGGTGACTAATGCGGCGGACTTATCAGACAAATCTCAGTTAACAATTATTCCAAATCACAATGCGTCACTGATTCGAAATTTTAATCCATTCTCGGTTTCGCGCATGCATACAGCAAGAGATTTTATCTTTGAACCGCTCGTTATCTTTAATGAACTAAAAGGGAATGTGCCAGAATTTCGATTGGCAACCAATTATGAATTAAGTGAAGACTTATTGAGTGTCAGGTTTGATTTAAGAGAAGACGTTCTGTGGTCTGACGGTGAAGTATTTAGTGCTGATGATGTTCTCTATACCTTTGAGCTGATTGGTAAATATCCAGCATTCGATGATCGAGGTGTAAGCAGCAATATTAAGTCCATCGAAAAGATAAATGACCATCAAATTCGCTTTCATTTAAATGAAGTCAACACAAATGCTCCTTATGAACTCGTGCAAGTGCCTGTTGTTCCGAAGCATCAGTGGATGAGTGAGAGTGATCCATTGACATTCTTAAATCCAAATCCTATTGGAACAGGGCCTTTTACTGAACTCCCCCAATTTACGGCTACGCTGTTTGTTCAATGTCAGAATCCACATTACTGGGATAGCAAAAACTTAGATGTAGATTGCTTGAGAGTGCCTCAGATGAATCACAATGATCAGGTTCTTGGTGAGTTGATGAATTCAAGAATTGACTGGGCAGGGTCGTTTGTACCAGATATCGACCAAACTTATTTAAAAGCATCTAGCGAGCACGGTTACTGGTACCCACCTGCAGGTACGCAAGCGTTTATGTTTAATTACAAGTCGAAAGACACGGTTAAGCATGAAGTGATGAATGATGTTAATTTCCGTAGAGCATTCTCAATGGCACTCAATAGGCAGGTACTAATTGATGTGGCTAATTACGGTAATGGAGTGGTAAATGACTTTGCATCGGGCTTAGGCTACGCCTTTGAAGCGTGGTCCAATGAAGAGACACATAAGCAGTACCAACCTTATATGACGTATTCACCAGACGTTGCGCGCAAGTTGCTTAAGGAATCTGGATATAAAGATACCAATGGCGATGGTTATGTTGAAAGTCTGTCAGGTGTACCATTTGAACTGGCGATTCAGTCCCCTCAAGGTTGGACTGACTTTAACAATACCGTGATGCTAGCGGTTGAGCAGCTTAATGAGATAGGAATTAAAGTAAGAGCTAGAACGCCTGACTTTTCGGTGTACAACCAAGCGATGGCCAATGCTGAGTATGATGTGGCTTACACCAATTACTTCCATGGGGCTACCCCACATCGTTATTGGGACAGTGGTTATCATTCACGACTACAAGCTTCTGAGGGAATGCCAAGGTTTGCTATGCACCACTGGCAAAGCGATGAGTTAGACTCACTGCTAGATGGCTTTTATGAAACGGCAGACAGCACGGAACAGAGAAGCATTGCTCATCAGATCCAAGCGCATATTGCTGAGAATCAGATCACAGTGCCTGTTTTATCTGGCCCTAACTTCTATCAATACAACACCAAGCGCTTTACGGGTTGGTGGAATGCAGAAAACCCGAAAGGTCGTCCAATGATTTGGGAAGGGACACCTGAGCGTCTATTGCATGTCTTAGATCTAAAGCCAAGAAGCAGATCTTAAACCGAGAAATGGATCTTAGGCCAATAAGTTAAGTACATATTGGTTAATTAACAAACCGTCACTACATGATAGAAAGTAAAAAGCCAGCCCTAACAGACACACTAGTTAGGCTGGCTTTTTTTCGAAAAAGAGAATATTGCTAAGAGAAGTACCTCTTAGTTATTGGCTCTTTTTACGCGAATCTTACTTTTGGCAACTTCTGATAAATTAAGACCAGAGATAGCGGCTTTAGCTTCAGCATCATTGGACATTTCAACAAATGCAAACCCTTTTGATTGACCCGTTTCCTGATCTAATACAAGAGTACATTCGCCTACGTCGCCGTGAGCTTGAAATAAAACACGAAGTTCATGTTCTGTTGTTGTGCGCGCTAGGTTGCGAACTAAAAGTTTCATAGTAAACCGTTTGGTATTGAAAGAACGGGCTAGATTGTCGCAGGTTAAACCAGACAAACCAAGGTAAATCTAACTTGGTTTGTCATTTGGACTTAAATGTTATCGGGGACGCGAGTGCCCCTGTCAACTGAATCGGTCGCGATACTGCCTACGGCTTAAGTTTTAGTACTTGATCAACATCGTCGGCACTGTGACGCTCTACTACCTGTTCCCACTCTTCACCCCAAGACCGGTTTATAACTCGTCCACGTTGAACGCCCTCTCTGCTTTCAAGCATTTTTGCCCAACGTAATACGTGAGTATAAGTTTCAACTTGTAAGAACTCAGCGGCGTCATAGAGGTTCCCAAGAACCAAATTTCCATACCAAGGCCATATAGCCATATCGGCAATGGAATACTCCTCACCTGCTACATAAGTATTGTTCGCTAGTTGCTTATCAAGAACGTCTAGTTGACGTTTTGCTTCCATAGCAAAACGGTTGATAGGGTATTCCTGCTTTTCATCGGCGTATGAGTAAAAGTGTCCAAAACCACCACCTAAGAACGGAGCTGATCCTTGAACCCAAAATAGCCAGTTAAACGTTTGAGATCGTTCTGCACCGCTTTTAGGTAAGAAGTGTCCAAACTTCTCGGCAAGGTGGACCAGAATCGATGCTGACTCGAAGACATTAACGTCCTGCTCGCCTGACTTGTCGACTAAAGCGGGAATTTTAGAGTTTGGATTAATACCGACGAATCCTGAAGTGAATTGATCTGATTCTCCAATGTTGATTAGATAGGCATCGTATTCAGCTTCTTTAACACCCAATGCAAGCAACTCTTCAAGCATTATTGTAACTTTCTGCCCGTTGGGCGTACCAAGAGAGTGTAATTGAAGAGAATGCTCTCCCACGGGTAACGCTTTCTCCACTCTAGCCCCAGAGGTTGGACTATTGATGTTTGCCCACTTGTTGCCACCGTTTGTATCTTCTTGCCAAACTTTCGGCGGGGTATATTCTTTTGTCATCTCGTTGTCCTATCTAGCTGATGCATAGTGAACGTTAGATTATGTGTTCATTCACCATAAAAATCGATCACTGTTCTCATTCTTACAAATTGCCCAGTTTCTATACGTTTGATCAACGTCTAAATCTCATGAAACTTGCATATGGCACCACATTTTTCTGCAAAACAGTGAAGAATTGGCGATGTGATCGTCTTCAACTTTACACCTATAAAAAGTTCATCGATTTGGTCTTAGGTTGAACGATACTCGGAGTGTACATCACGAAGGTAACAGGTATGCAGCATATTGATAACAAAATCGTTTGCTGACGCCAAATTCATACTGTTAATTTTGTTCTAGTTTCCAATAACATGAATATTATAGGGATATAACAGCATGATTAAAAAAACAAAATCACAGCGATTCATTAAGAACTCGCTCTTTTCACTAACGCTTCTTGCTGCCTCTACACAGTTTGCAATGGCGGTAGCGCCATTGACTGTTTCAGGCAACCAAGTATTGGCTGGAGGTGAAGCTAAAAGCTTTGCTGGGCCAAGCCTTTTTTGGAGTAATACAGGTTGGGGCGGGGAAAACTTTTACACTGCTAATGATGTTCGAAAGGCAAAAACGGAATTGGGCGCGACGTTAATACGAGCGGCAATTGGTTCTAGTGCACAAGGGGGAGTAGAGGACGATTGGAACGGAAATATTTCACGCCTTGAAACTGTTATTGAAGCTGCTATTGCTGAAGATATGTATGTAATAGTGGACTTTCACAGTCATCACGCTCATGAAGACTGGTCAAAAGCAGAAGCATTTTTTACTCATGTAGCCACAAAATATGGTCATCATGACAACGTAATCTATGAGATTTACAACGAGCCATTGCAAGTAAGCTGGAGAAACGACATTAAACCGTATGCCGAATTTATCATTGATAAGATACGCTCAATTGATCCGACGGGTGTCATTGTCGTGGGTACGCCATCTTGGTCACAAGATGTTGATGCAGCTTCATATGACCCGATTAACCGCCCGAATATCGCTTATACCATACACTTCTATGCTGGCACTCATGGGCAATCGTTGAGGGATAAGGTTCAAGTAGCATTAAACAACGGTATTGCTTTAATGGCCACGGAGTGGGGAACAGTTAATGCCAATGGTGATGGTGCGGTAAATTACGGCGAAACGAATGCTTGGATGGAGCTATTTAAACAGAACAATATTAGCCACGCAAACTGGGCATTAAATAACAAAGCAGAAGGTTCTTCAATGTTTACTCCGGGAGCTTCTTGGGGTAGTTACACAGAGTCAGGTTCATTTGTAAAAGATATCATTTCAAATTGGCCGACTAGCGGCGGCGGTGACAATGGTGGTGATAACGGTGGTGATTCGGACCTTACGGGGCCTTGTCAAACCAATACGCTACCGGCCCGTGTAGATGTATCGAGCTTTTGTCACTCTAGTGGGCTTGAATTTGAGGATACAACAGATGTCGGAGGTGGTCAGAGCCTCGGCTGGACTGATGATGGTGATTGGATAACGTTTGAGATCAATGCCCCTCAAGCCGGTGACTATGATTTGACTTACCGTGTTGCTTCTGACCATGCACAAGCGGGTGTGATTCAAATCGAGCAAGCGGGTGGTGATGTAGTCTTTGGTGAGATCAGTGTTAGTGGCACGGGTGGATGGCAAAATTGGCAGGACATCACTCATTCGGTATCTATCCCTCAAGCTGGAACTCAAACCATCGCACTGTCTGTAAAAACAGGAGGCTGGAATCTGAATTGGTTTGAAATGACACCATCAGACGGTGGTGATATCACACCTCCTCCTTCTGAAGGCTGTAATGGTGTGACTGAATACCCAAATTGGTTACATGCTGATTATGAAGGTGGCCCAAACACCCACCTACTGGAAGGTGAAGAGATGCAGTACCAAGGGAATAAATACCAAGCAAACTGGTACACAAGCTCTACTCCAGGAAGTGATGCATCGTGGACGTTGGTTGGCAGTTGTCAGTAACGTTATAAGTGACAATAGTTATACGTCAATAACGTCTTAATGAACCAGGCTAACGTTTGTATCACGTTGGCCTGATTTTTTTTGATATTCCCTTCAAAAGTGATCAATATAATTTTATCACCTGTAATAAGAACGTGAGTAAATTTACCATGTTAGCGCTCAATTCTAGAGTCTAGAAGAGCGTTTACTTTCGATATATATTCATTTTTAGAATCACATGCAGATAGGTCAATTATGAGTCAGAAAAAGCCCACATTGAATGATATCGCCATCAGTGCATCCGTATCTGTTTCGACTCTATCTCGCTACCTTCATCGCAGAGGTTATGTCAGTCGTGACAAGCAAAAACGGATACAAGAATCGATGGCACAGTTTAACTATCATCCACGAACGAAAAGCATCGTCACACAGGGTGATCGCAGCCATTTAATCGGTGTCATTGTTCCTTATGCGTTGTGTCCGCATTCCAACGCAATTTTGTCGGGACTTGAAGAGAAACTGGCGGAATTTAATCTTATCCCCATAGTCACAATAGGGAAGTGGATCAATGAAACGGAGCTTTCTCGCTTTAGAGTTCTCTTAAAGCAAGGCGTTGATGGTGTAGTTGTTATAGGAGGAAGCTTAACCAACATGCAGCTGAAAGATTTAGCATTGGATCTTCCTTTAGTCACCGTTGGCAGTTATGACGTTGAAAATGAACAAGTCTCTAGTATTTGTACGAATAATTTTGTCGGGGGGTACTTAGCGACCAATCACTTATTGCGTTTGGGTCATAAAAAAATTGCCCATATTTCTGGGATAATGTTCCATCCTGATGCCAAACAGAGAATGTTAGGGTATATGGAAGCGCTAGAAAAAGCCGGTTTAGCAACGTTGCAAGAGCTCATTGTTGGCGGTAATTTCGAAGTGAGCAGTGGTGAGAAAGCAGTTGAAACGCTTTTGTCACAAGGGGTCGAGTTTAGTGCGATTTTTACTGCAAACGATCAAATGGCATTTGGTGCAATTAAAGCGTTAAGAAATGCTGGGATTAAAGTACCAGAGCAAGTATCAGTGGTCGGTTTTGATGATCATGAAGTATCAAGTGCTTTTAATCCACCGCTCACCACTGTTAGCCAACCGTCGAGATATTACGGTGTTTTGGCCGCTGAAAAAATGGCGGAACGACTAGGAATATGTACCTCAAAAGAGAACTCGCTATGGGGAGAAGACTTCTTATCCGTCGTTGAGAGAGAGTCCTGTAATGAAAAGTCGATAGAATTAGTTAAAGTATAATAATATTAATAACTTATTGAGTGGAAATTAAATATGTTAACTATGAGTATAATATTCATACTTTAATAAGTATCTGAATTATTTACTTATTATCTAAGAGGATAAAGCTCAATACGATTTCTGACATTGTTCCGGTATATTTATAGTGACCTTGCATAATAAGTGTTCTGTATCATACTTCGTTAATGCATGTAAAAGTAATGCGTAGAATTAATTATTAGTAACACCACAAATTATAATAATGGTGATAATAATGTCAGTAAAAAAATGGATAGGCTTACCGATCGCTGTTTTACTACTTGTCGTTTATTTTATGATGAATAACGTAGAACAAGAAGAATTAACAGACTTTGTCATTGCAGAAGCATCGCAACCTGTTTTCTCATTGCTCTATATTGCTAAAGAGAAAGGCTATTTTGAAGATGAAGGTTTGAATGTCACTTTTCGTTCGTTCACATCGGGTCGTGATGCACTTCAAGATGCGGTCGAAGGTAATGCAGATTTAGCCACTACTTATGAAACGCCAGTGGTACTACAAACCCTTGCGGGTGAGAGTTTAAAAGTTATCTCATCTCTACATTTTTCAAATAAAAATACGGCTATGTTAGCGCTGAAGTCTTCAGGTATTGAAGAACCCAGTGACTTAATCGGAAAAACCATTGCCGTTCCTCAGAATACTAACGCTGATTTTTTCTTAACTATGTATCTAGCCAGTGAAGGCATCCCAATTGATTCGGTCGAAATGATCGATGTTAGGCCTGAAAATCTTCAAGATACGCTCGCAAACAATAATGCTGATGCGGCAGCGATTTGGAATCCTCACTTATACAAACTTAAAACGACTATTGGCTCTGAAAACTCTACCAG
This sequence comes from Vibrio kyushuensis, assembly GCF_050337325.1. Classification (NCBI taxonomy): domain Bacteria; kingdom Pseudomonadati; phylum Pseudomonadota; class Gammaproteobacteria; order Vibrionales; family Vibrionaceae; genus Vibrio; species Vibrio kyushuensis. Next base: position 1,375,460 of record NZ_JAKJSV010000002.1, on the reverse strand, counting down.
CTTCTACTCTAACGCCTATACCGAATTTTCAGTGTTGGTCGGGCGAGATGAAATTGTTGCCGCGAAGAATACTCAAGTAGCCGCTGTTGTTAGGGCGCTAATACGCGCCGAGCAATATTTGCTGGAATCACCTGAAGAGGCGAAGGAACTGGTTATTTCAGTTTTAAACCTCCACTCTAGAGAAAGTATTGAAGGCACGTGGGGTGACTATCAAAGAGCTGTGAAATTGAATAACGTATTGGTTACTGTACTAGAGCAGGAGGCTCAGTGGATTATTAAACAAAGAAAACTATCTAATGAATTACCGAATTTTAGAGCTCTGATTGATACCAAGTTTATTAAGTCAGTGAACCCTAAAGCTGTGACTATTTTATAGCGCAGTGCCGATATGAAAAATAAAAGTCACAGTGTTAGTGTTAAATTAACCGCACCCCTTGTTCTAATGGGGGCTCTCGCGGTTCTTCAGTTTTCGTATTTGCTATATGACTTGTCGGTGATTAAACAGTCCATCGAAGAGAAAACTAATGCTGTTAGCAATATAGAGTTGCTTAGTTTTACCTTAAGTCAGAGGGAGAATAATTTACGTTCGTTGTTATTTGAGTTTTATGTTTCTAAAGACGCTGAAATCATCAAATCAATAAAGAAAGAAAGGGTTAATATCCTTGGAACCTTAGATAAGCTAAAAACCTTTAGTCACTCATACCTGATTAACTATGATATTGATACCTACCTTAGTCATCGAGGAAATTTGGTAGCCTTGTCTGACCGGTTCATTTCAAGTGTCATAGGTGGAAATGAGTTATTGATAGAAAATACGTTTAATCAATGGCGAATTAAAGAACAACATATCAATTCATTACACACTGATTTGATTGGTAATATGTACAATTTAAATCACGCTTTTCTAGCCGAATTAAAATCATCACAAAAGAGTCAAACCACACTGTTCTCTATTTTTATTTTAATGAATCTAATTTTAATTGGCTCAGCTTACTTTATCTCTCGAATCATTGTGACCAAACCGTTAATCGAGCTTAAAAATGCAACGAAAAGAATGGAAGAGGGTAATTACGATATAGGCATATCTTCTAAAGCTAATGATGAGATTGGATCTCTCTTCCGCTCTTTTAACTCAATGTCTAAAAGTGTTCATAATTTTAATGTTGAATTAGAAAGTATGGTGGACACACGAACTGCGGAGCTTGAGCTTGAAGTTGCTCAGAGAAAAGACGCGGAAGAAACACTACAGATCAAAATGGTCGAACTTGAACGAAGTAATCGAGATCTTGCTCAGTTTGCTTATGTTGCTTCGCATGACCTACAAGAACCATTAAGAATGGTTGCGAGCTATACTCAATTAATCGAACAGCGATATGCTGAGAAGCTAGACCAAGATGGCAAGGAATTTATTGGCTTTGCTGTTGAGGGTGCGGTTCGAATGCAAAAGCTCATTAAGGATTTGCTTGAGTACTCTAGAGTAAACAGAAAAGAGCTGGATCTATCGGCTGTCAATATAGGACAAACGCTTGAATGTATTGAGAGGAATCTCACCTTTTTACTGGCGCAGTCTTCAGGTGAAATTCAGTTTTCTGAAGAGATTAATGAGATAGAGGTAGTTACTGATGAATCTCTACTCATGTTATTGCTCCAAAATTTAATCGCGAATGGACTGAAGTTTCAAAAGGACAGCCCCGCAATAATCACTGTAAAAGTGTTATCTAATTCAGACCATTGGCATGTATCAGTGACGGATAACGGAATAGGTATTAAAGAAGAATTTCAAGCTAGAATCTTCAAAGTGTTTCAGCGATTACATAGCCGTACTGAGTATGAAGGGAATGGAATGGGTCTGTCTATCTGCCATAGTATTGCGGAAAGGTTAGGTGGAAAAATATGGGTTGATTCCATTTTTGGACAAGGAAGTACCTTTCATTTCACCATTGAAAAAAAATCATTGCTTGCAATAGAAAAGGAGAACTCAGATGCAGAAATATATCAAAATATTGCTAGTTGAAGATAATCTTGGCGATGCTCGATTAACACTTGAAGCAATGAGTAACCAAAACATGGCAAATAATGTAGAAGTGATTCATCTTGAAGATGGTGAGATAGCGCTTCATTACCTTACTCATACGGATGAATACGGACAGTTTGGAGAGGGCACATACCCTGATTTCATATTGCTGGACCTCAATTTACCTAAAGTCAGTGGCTGGGAACTCCTCGACTATATTAAATCTGATGAGCGCTTAAGAAGCATTCCTGTCGCTGTTCTTTCATCTTCCGACTTACCTCAAGATATTAACCGTGCTTATAGCCATTACGCCAATTGCTACATAACTAAGCCGGTCGATTTTTCAAAATTTACTGAGTTTGTGAAAGCGATTGATTGTTTTTGGTTTTCAGCGGTCCAATTACCGTCAGGGGCATACAATGGAGAGCAATATGCCAAGTGCTAATCAACGCATTAGGACACTGCAGGTAGAAGATAACCCGGGCGATTCGCGGCTATTGTATGAATATCTTTATCGAGAGAATGCGTCGGATGTTGACCTTAAACAAGTTGAGACGTTATCTGGTGCGTTAAGTAAATTAACAGAAGAACCGTTTGATGTGGTTTTGCTCGATTTATCTCTTCCTGATGCTAGTGGTTTAGAGGCGGTATATGCGGTGCTCAAGCATGATCCTGCGATTGCTGTTGTTGTAGTGAGCTCATTGGATGATGAAGGGACGGCATTAGAGGCACTGAAAAGTGGTGCACAAGATTATATCGTCAAAGGCAAGTTTGATAGTTACATTTTGCACAAAAGCATTCGTTACGCATTAGAGCGAAAAAAAATCAAAGACCGACTAAGTTATCTGGCTCAATACGACGCATTGACAGGCTTACTCAATCGCAGTTCGTTTTTGTCTAGAGTTAGTGAGGCGTTAGAGCGTTCTAAGCGAAGTATGAACACAATGGCCGTATTCTTTATTGATATGGACAAATTTAAACAGGTTAATGATACGTTAGGTCACTCCGCTGGAGACGAACTATTACGGCAAATTACTGGTCGATTTAAAGCGAGTGTTCGTAAACAAGATTGCGTTGCGAGATTAGCTGGGGACGAGTTTGCCATTTTAATGGAGTCAATGAACTCCATGGAAAGTACCGAGGTGGTAACACAGAAACTGTTTGGATTAATGCAAGAACCCTTTCAGCTTGATGAAGGCTTGGTATACATATCGGTGAGTATTGGGATTACTGTTGTTTCCGATCAGCCTATCTCAACAGAGGAAGCACTTAAACAAGCTGATATCGCAATGTACAAAGCTAAGCGTGAGCCAAGTAATAGTGTTCACTATTATGATAATCAGCTTGAAGAGCTACTTGCGTGCCGACATCAGGTGAAGGATAAAATTAGCCAAAATCTCGATGAAGAGTTGCTATTGGAGTTCCAACCGATTGTGAACGATCAAGGCCAAGTTGTTGCGGTTGAAACATTTCCCAAATGGAACCTTCCAGCGATTGGCGATCTCTATGCTGAGTCATTTTTGCCTTTTCTTGATGACATAGGTTATACGATACCTTGTGGAAAGTGGACACTTGAAGAGTCTTGTCGTGTGGTTAGTCAATGGCATAAAGAGGGCATTGTTGATAGTGAATTTGTTCTTTGTATCAATCTTTCTGCTAAGCAAATTGAAGACAAAAGTTTCATTACTACTGTTGAAAAAGTACTGGAACAAACGCAGTTCCCTCCAAGGTGTTTAAGGTTTGAAATAACAGAAAAATGCCTGTATGAATTAGGCAGCTTGGGCAACAAAGTGTTTGAAAAGTTATCAGACCTGAACGTTTCCTTGTCTATTGATGCTTTTGGCAAAGGCTACATGTCGCTCCATCAATTAACAGAATTACCTTTTGAAACCATAAAAATCCACTATTCTTTAATTCAAGGATTACCATTTGATAATCAAAGCCGAACGATGGTGAGATCGATTATAGCCTTAGCAAAAGAGCTAAATAAAAGCGTTCTTGCTGAGGGGGTTCAAACATCTGAACAGAAAGAGCAAGTTATTCACTTTGGTTGCAATCGGCTACAAGGTGAGCTTTTTTCCAAATCGATATCCAATCAGGAGTTTTTGGGTCTATTAACCAACAGTAAACGTGAGCGAGTTAATCAGGTTGGAAGTAAATAGCTGACTTGGCTTAACCTTACTTACTCTTTGTTGGGAATAATCGGAGTAAGTGAAATACCTTCCAATCAGCATTAGCTAAGTGTTTAATCATTTCTTCCCCTTTTTGGCGTAACGCCCTTACTAGCGGCTTTGTATGTTTTGATAGGGTTATATACGCACATACAATACCGATTAAGCTAAATACCAAAACGCTACTCGAAAATAGGAACTGATTTGAGCCACTCTCAAGCAACAAGATAGAGTGAGTCGCGGCGACTACGAAAATGATACCCCCCACATGATGCACCTTCTTGAACCATCGTAGCTTAAACAGCCGACTAAGACTTAGTGCCACAAAAGGTAAGAGTAGATATAAAACAACTTCACCTAGATCCTCACCAAAATCCTGCATCCACCCGTCAAATAGCCAGCTTGATAAGGTGACATCGTTTGCCAATAACCAGTGTAAAACCAAAGAAATGCAGCTCGCTATACCGAACTCCTTATGTGCTTTGTACATATCACCGACCTTAAAAAGTCGGCTGACTAACCATTTGGGCTTGATGGATAACAGCATAACAATGGATAAGTAGCCAAGAGTGAGCATGCCTGTAAGTTGAGTCACTTGATGCTCTAGGAAAGTACTATTGATAGACACAGGCCAAATTGACGCTGTATACAGCCCAAATAAGGTAATGAATAGCAGTGTCGTCGCGGTGAATAGCTTGCTCATAATGAATTCTCTTGGTGAATATAACGACTATTATGAACAATACGTATTAATGAGCGCTTAAATCTCCATTCATATTGAGTTAACCGATCTATTCATCTTCTGCATGGTCAATTTCCTTCATCACCACCAGCTATCAACGGTCGTTGTTTGATTTTGAGTCATGACCATTTAACTGTATTTGGCGAGCAACTTTTTTAGCTTCACTTCTTGTATGAACATTCAGTTTCTTGAACAAATTATATACGTGAGTCTTAACGGTGTACTCTGATAGGAAAAGCTGTTCGGCGATGTTCAGATTAGAAACATCTCTAGTTAAAAGATTAAGCACCTGACGCTCTCGTAGTGTCAGCGAATCAAAGCTGATTTGAGTGTTACTATTTGGATTTCGACTGTTAAAAATCAACAGTTCTAAAAAGTGTCGAGGAAACCACAGACCGCCAGATAAAATGTATTCGATGCTTTTTGCTAGGTGCTCAATACGGCAGGAGCGAGTTAGCAACCCACTGAGCATATTAAATTGTAAAAATTGGGTGTCGTTGACCTGATCTGGTACGTTGAGAACGAGAAACTGAATCTGCAATAAGTCGAAATTGGGTAAGGTATCGGCCTCAATGAGTTTTTTCATGTATTGATAATCGATGATAGCTAAATCCGTTTTATTTAGGTTTTTGGCATCAGAAAATTGCTCTGCGCTACAATGTTTAAGTGAGGTATTCGGGATTTGAGTCAATTTCATTTCGAGCAGTTGAGACTCTAGACTGTTGATCTCTGCTAGATGTGTAATACGAGTCGTGCTCATAATAACTTGCCTTATTTTAACGGGAAAACTTTTGTATTTTAGTTGATGGTTTTACTAATCCCATTTGTGATTTTCCTGCGAATAACAAATCTAATGCCAATTCATTAGAGTGAAATTGAATATCTACATGAATGTTATTATTAATTCTGATCCATAAGCAGTGCTTTAATATTGATGTTGTTTCTATCTCTTTGTTTAGTGGTGTTTCTCAATAGTTTACCTAATTATCAAATATGCGATTAAATCATATAGTTAATGTTTAATGACTAATTGCCAGTAATACTAGGATAATGACTTATCTATACTAACTTTAATAAAATACTAGTTAATGATGTTTTATCTTTGTTTAATTTATTGTTTTATATGAATTAAAATAAAATATTATTGATGTGTATATGTTAACTTTGTTGGGTTGAATAACTGTTCTCATTATTGAAACGTTCGTAATTGTTTAAATGGTTATAATCATTTTGCCCAAGTAAATGGGTGACAGAATGATGTAATTCAAATGGTATGAATAAAAAATTAATGGAGCAAACATTATGAATCTATCTAAAACAGGGTTGGCTATTGCTATTTCAGTGTTATTGGCATCAGGAGGGGTATTTGCAGACTCGAATGATTCAAATGGCAGCGATGATATTTTGAGCGGAAACAATCTTAACAGTAACCAAAATAACAGTGTTAATGACAGTGGCAACGGTAATCTTGATGATAGCGGTAACACTCTAACGGCGACAGATAACAGTACAAATGATAGCGGTAACCTTGATGTAGAGGATAGCGGCAATACATTAACGGCGACAGACAACAGTACCAATGACAGTGGCAATCTTGATGTAGAGGATAGTGGAAATACCTTAACAGCAACAGACAACAGTACAAATGACAGCGGTAATGTTGACGACAGTGGCAACGTTCTGACTAACACCGAAAATGATAACGATAGTACTTGGAATAATAGTAATAACAGACTCTCAAATAATGAGAGTTATGAGATTACTATTGAGTCAGATACCGTTATCGCCAATGCTACGACATTGGGTTCTGTAGCTGGTGCAACGGTGGTTTATGGCGCTGGTGGTAATCATGGCCAGGTAAGTGTGGATAATATGAATACCATGAATGGCTTTGGTAGTGCGGCAGGTATTACAACGGTTGCGCAAAACTCAGGTGGTAACTCATTAGTACAACAATCTGTTGCTGTTAACGCTTCTGTATTTACTGATTAAACAGGGAGTTTCGATCATGCGTTTAGCACTTTTCGTCATTTGCACGATAACATTGCTACCCGCCACAGCAGACGAACTTTTATTAACCGATGCAACACTGTCGAGTACTGAATTAAGTGATTCGCGTGGAGGACAATATTACGTTGATATTGACAGTGTTGTGGCATCTTCAGATATTCATGGAATAAGTTCAGGAAATAGTGCTGACTACAGTACCACGGGTAGCAATATTATTGCATCTGGAGCGTTATTAGATAGCTCTGGTATAACCAATGTGATTCAAAATAGCGGCAATAACGTACTAATTCAAAATGCAACAATAGTTAATCTATCGTTGGAGTAATATGAAAATCTGTCAGTTAATTATAGGGGTGGCGCTGATATATTCAGCTCCCCCTTTTGCCTTAGACTTCTTTCCAAGTCGAGGGCACTTTAATGTACCGGTTAAAAGTTATCAGGAAATTACTTTTGGTGAGGTATTACGACAGCAATACGATTTTAGTTGTGGCTCTGCGGCTTTAGCTTCTTTATTAGAATTTCATTATCAAACCCCTTCTTCTGAGGAAGATATATTCAAGTTGATGTATGAAAATGGTGATAAAGAACTTATTCACGAACAAGGCTTCTCATTGTTAGATATGAAACAGTATTTAACTACGCAAGGGTTCAGCTCTGATGGATTCCAGCTGGAATTGCCTAAACTTAAAAATATTGGTGTCCCTGGTATTACCTTGGTTAATTTCGATGGGTATATGCACTTCGTTGTTCTTAAAGGAATAAACCAAAAATCGGTGATTATTGGTGATCCTTCACGAGGTACATTGTTAATGACTCATGACGAGTTTTCTAATTATTATCAAGGCATTGTATTGCTTATTAGGAATAAAGCAGAAATAGGAAAATCGACATTTATTCACGATGACAGTTACGCTGTCAGACATTCATCACCAGTCGGAGAGGGTATTGTAAGGGACTCACTAAGCACGTTTTCAATTACATTGCCTGAGGCTGGCGAATACTGAAACATAGATAAAGGGTAAGGTCATGGATAAAGGGTTTAGATTGCTTGGCGTGGGTTGCCTATTTGTCGCATCACTAGCATGCGCAGAGCCGTTGAGTAACCCGATGATCAAGGCTACACCGCTAACATACCAGCAATTAGCAAGCTATAGAGGAGGATTTCAGCTTAAAGATAATTACGTTGTGAATATAGGGCTTAGCATAACCACTGCCATAAATGGTCAACAGATGTTTAATACCCAAATAGCCAACCTAGTTATTGAAAATGGACACATTAAAGCATTACCCACTAGCGAGTCCTTGAAGGCTAATATCGGAGTGGTTAATGTCACGCAAGTCGGAGACGGAAATTCATCTGGTGATATAACACCAAGCTATGTAGCTAATACGATTTCTAGTCCACTTACACAAGAAAGCAGTTCAATACAGAGCAGTAGTTCACTGTTAGTGCAAACAGACGTGGGTGCATTGACAAACATTGTACAGAATTCACTGAATAACAGCGTCATAGGTATGAATACCATTGTTGATGTGGACGCTCAAGTCAGTCATTTGATTAAAAATGCACAGAACAATGTTCGTTTAAAAGATGCCTTATTAATGAGTTCATTGATACAACATTGAGTGAGAAAATAGTACAACGTAACTCTGACTCTCGTACGAAGCGTGAAAACAAAGGGAAACGGCACTTGGAGTTAGGTAGAACACACTAAAAGCCCTGTTAGCTTGTAAACAGGGCTTTTGTCTATTTGATTATTAAGTATTGGTGCTGTCGTTCTAAATAACGGGCAATAATCAAAGCAGTGATTGATTAAAGTAAAAAGTGTTAAGTATTTAGAAGCTGAAAGGGACTCTCATAGTTAGTTGGAAGTCGGGAGTATCCTCTGTGAGCCCTGCTTGTGCGTTGATGTTGAAGGATGTTGAGGGTGATAATGCGATATTGACTCCAAAGTTTATTGAATCTAGTTGTAGCAGTTTTGCTGAATCATCTTCAATCCCATTAATCTTACTCTTCAAAATCGTCTTATGGCTAATCCCTAGTGAGAATGACAGATCTTGATTGACCGCAAACCCAAGCCCTGCGGCGAGTGAAAGAGTGTCCCCTAGATCAACTTCAACTTGACTGTCTCCAATAGAGACTTCGTCTTTAAAGTTATAAGTGTAACCAAAGTTAGCGAATAGAACGGCTGGATCTGACGGGTAGATCATTGAAATACTTGGCTCTATACTCCAAAACCCGGAACCAGTAGGTACTTCACTATAGCTGTTAGTGTCGGAGTCTATATCGACATCGTAGGGTGATTTCCCTGTGTCTGTTTTTACACGGATACCTCCGACCCAATAGGGGGTAGAATCGACGTTAAACTGATGGCGCAGAGCCACTTCTATGTCACCAAGCCCACCTCCGTCTAAATTGGTATTAATGGTTTCGTCGGCCGCTCCATCTTGAATCGGCCGAGTAGATATTTGGTCGCTCCTGTAAACATACGGCATACGAACTTCTAGTTCTGTATGGTTCGAAATACCGTATCGGCCACTTAACCCTGCGGTGATTGTTGTTCTGTCAGAATCACTGACTTCAATTCGGCCTACAATTAACGTAGGAAGAATTGTATAGCCCACGACCGAAACTTTATTGGAAGAGTTCTGTGTGTAACTTAACGAAGTCTCCACCTGGAACGCTCCCTTCGGTGTTAGTACGCTTGGCTGCTCAAGTACATCTTGGACCGTCTGGGGTTTCTTCGCCTGAGTATTTTCATCTTCCGCGGCGACTAGATTAAAAGCAACGGGAAGTAAGATGATGGATGAAGCAATTCGATAAATACGTGTCATTAAACGGTCCCTTGAACTTGATCAGTTAACGTTTATTCAAGTTACGAGGAAGAACGTAAATGTGCTATGAACGAAAGTTGATAGCAGTGTAAGTAGCGAATATGAGACAAATAGAATTAGAAAGGTTTAAGCACTAGACATTGTTTAGTTCGTAAGTCCTTGAATCAATTTGTTTACTAATATTTATCGGGGAATTAATCAAGAAAGTAGCGGGTAATTAACCAGCGAAAGGTTCAATAACCTAAGTCTTTTGATTGATAGTAGTTATTGAATCTAGCTTTATTGTCATACGTTATGCAGTAAAAAGTATGGGTTGGGATGAATTCACTATATATCCCGAAACGAAAAAGCCCGCTAATTTCTTAGCGGGCTTTCCTGAATGTGGCGGAGAGATAGGGATTTGAACCCTAGAAGGGCTACAAACCCTTGCCGGTTTTCAAGACCGGTGCTTTCGACCACTCAGCCATCTCTCCGTACGGCGCTTATAATAGGTATTGGCATGAATGTTGTAAAGCATAAATTGCACTAGATTAGTTTGTTTGGTCAACTTATCGTCAATACCTATTTTCTGATGGTGATGTAGCTCATACTTATCTATGTCATTTTGAGCGATATGAAACAGGTATTTAAGAGCTCAATAAAATAATGTTTTATTTGTAAGTTTATGATTTTATATAATTTAGTGGTTGTTGGCATACAGATGTACGCCCAAAAGTATTTGCACGTAAGTGTGAAGTGCTTCAAAATATACAACGTTGTTGAGTATCTTGATTAATCTTTGAGGTTTTTATGAAAGTCGCGAATCTTTTTAAGCATCGTGGTGAGTCTATGTCGAAGCACCATGCAGAGTTGAAGCAATGGATGTCTCCTACAGTGCGTACGTACTGGGAAGACCTGTTGACGAAGACTAATAGCAGCCAGCTTTTTGCAAGGTTTAAAGACTTTCATCATCCAGCAGTTAATGAAGATGCTTCAACAGAAGACGCTTCTGTATTAAAACAAGATGTCTTAATGCCAGAAGCAAAAGACGTTTATGAAGAGCTTCAGCAAAAAATTGGTGAAGTCATCCATACTGGTAACTGGCTTCTTGTTGATCAGCAAAGAATTGATCAATTTGGTCAAGTTACTGAAGATATGCAGTGGATTCATACTGATCCACAGCGTGCTCAAGAAGAGTCTCCATTTAAGACGACTATCGCACATGGTTTTCTGACTCTTGCACTGCTACCTCGATTAACCGATAGCGTTGATGAAAGTAACTCACTTTTCCCAACCGCTAAGCTAGTGGTAAACCTAGGCTTAAATCAGGTACGTTTCCCTTATCCGGTTAAATCAGGAAATAATGTACGAGCAGTAAGTCGACTTGCTAAAGTGACCCCAATTAAAAAGGGTCTAGAGATTGAGCGAGAAGTTAGAGTGGAAATTGAAGGTATCCGCCGACCGGGTTGTGTGGTTACTTCAGTGATACAGGTTCACTTCTAATCTGACATCCAATAGAATTAAAAAAAGGAGAGCTAATGCTCTCCTTTTTGCTTTTTTATATCTACGTTCTAATTATTTGATAGGTGTGTAACCATATTCTCTAATTAGATTTTTGGCGCTCTGGCTGTTGATGTAAGTAAGAAAACCTTGCGCATCGTCAGTTAGCGTTTCTTGGTGATAGACCATCAAGAATGGGCGGTATAATGAATACTTACCAGAAGAGATATTGTTACTGGTGGCTTCTACGCCTTCAAATGTTAGTGCACGAATAGATTTGTCGACTGAGCCTTTTGAGATAAATCCAATCGCTTGTTTGTTATGGTTAACAATCGTTTTAACCATGCTATTGCTGTTCACGACAATGTTATCAGTGCTAATGTCAGACACTAAGCGATTGTTCACTATTCTGGTCAGCCCAAGCAAGCTCTCAAAGCTGTAGCGGCTGCCTGATGATACTTCACGAGTAACAACAGCTATCTTTTGATCTGCACCACCTATCTCTTTCCAGTTGGTAATTTTACCTTTGTAGATATCGTACAGTTGGTCACGGCTAATGTTTGAAACGCCATTCGCATTGTTAACCACCACGGCTAGGCCATCGAACGCAATGGGGGTAACAGTGAGATGTTCATCTTGTTCACGTTCAGTTAGATAACGAGAACTCATTCCTATTTCAACAACCCCTTTTTCAAGAAGAGTAAGCCCTGCGGTTGAACCAACGCCTTGAACCGCAATAAAGCTATCAGGGTGTTGAGCGTTATACTCTTCTGCAAGAACATCCATAACACGAGCAACGGATGTTGAACCTGAAATATGCACCTCATCGGCAAGAATATGACTGGGTAATAGTGTGAACGATAAAAGAGTGGCAAGCGCAACTCGAAACATAGTGGACTCCGTAGCAAATTCGATAATTAAAGTATCTTATGTCGAATTGATGACAGTTTTGTGAAAGTCAGCCAAGATGGAAATTTAACTTATGTCTACTATGGTATTGGCGAAAGTTGATGGCTATGAGCTAAAATAATAAAAAGAGGTTAGGGAGGTTGAATGAGCTTAATCAATCTATTACAAAAACAGATAGAGACTCGTGCCCAAGCTGTTTGTCAAAATCGAAATCGAAGTCTACCTGTTGAGCTAGGTAAATCAGGTTATGAACCTATGGGTAATGGGGTTCAATTTATTAAGCAGCACTACTTGTTAGATTCAAGTCACTGCGATTACTCCAGTTGCGTAGCTCGAATATTGTGGAATTCAGGAAACGAAACGTGGGAGCTAACGATTCCGAATGAAGATGGTGAATTGTGGATTCCGTATCCGTATCTATTTAAAAGTTCGGATTTAACAGCACTGACACGTGAAGTAGAGAAGGATCCTAAGTCCTATATTTGGCAGTAGCGCCAACACATAAAATTGAGTAATAAAAAAGGCGCTATTAAAGCGCCTTTGGTCTATATGATTGCTCTAAAACGGAGGATGTAGAAGAGACTCGTTGAATTACTTCTCTAATTTGCTCTCTTCTTTAGTTTCTGCTTCAACAACCTCTAAAGGAAAGTCTTGAGTAGGCCTAGCAACGATATTGCGATTTTCTAAGTTAACTTCCGCGAGAACCACCTCTAGCGTGTCACCTAATCGGTACACAAGGTTTTTATCTACAGATAATGTGCCATTTTCAGAATTGCATTCAATGCGATCTTTATTATCAACGATAAGCGAACCAGGAATAAACGCAGCCGCCCCATTTTCTAGTAAACGGATACGCATACCAGCTCGATTAATATCAAAGATCTCACCAATGAACTTGGTTTCCTTCTTTGGCTCATCAATCAATGTTCGAGCGTATAGCCAGTCAGCAACATTGCGCTCAGCCATCTTATGATACTTACGGTGAAGTGCCATCTCTTCGCCAACCGTCTCATCTGGTGTTTGAACAGGATCTTTACCAAGTACGTGAGCTTTAAGCATACGGTGGTTAATCATATCGCCATATTTACGGATTGGAGAGGTCCAGGTTGCGTATATGTCGAGCCCCATTGCGTAGTGTGGTAGGGGCTGGTTACCCATCTCACTGTACGCTTGAGATTTGCGAATCCGGTTATCTAAGTAACTCGTGTCTTGCTCGGCTAACCAACGGCGTAGAGCCGAGAAGCCTTCCAAAGTTTCAACACTTTCGACTGAATATGGGAGTTCACCTTCAGGGTTAACGAGTTTAATTACGTCGGCTACTTTTTCAGGTTTAAAACCGGCATGGGTATTAAAGACACCAGTGTTAAAGCTTGCTTGCAGCGTTTTACCCGCACAAATATTTGCAGTAATCATCGACTCTTCAACAAGACGGTTTGCACTACGACGTAAATCAGCATGAATTGCTACTACATCATTAGTTTCGCTAAGTTCAAAGCGGTAGTCTGGTCGGTCTGGGAATACAACGGCATTTGTTGCACGCCAATTTGCACGAGCTTGTGAAAACTCAAACAGGTCGCGGACGATCGTTGCAATTTCATCACTTGGTTGCCAAGCGTCGCTATGGCCCGTCTCAAGCCAATCAGATACGTGGTCGTAGACCAAACGAGCATGAGATTTAATATTAGCAGCATAAAACTTAATATCTTCGCCAATGACGCCATCTTTATTAACAGTAACAGTACAGCAAAGAGCAGGGCGCTGTTCATTTTCAATCAGAGAACAAAGTTCATCGGCAAGATCGCGTGGTAGCATTGGAATGTTACGACCAGGCATATAGATAGTGAAACCACGCTCACGCGCGACTTTGTCCATTTCGTCATCAGGTGTGATGTAAGCCGTTGGGTCAGCGATAGCAATGGTGAGTTCAAAATCGCCATTTTCTTTCTTTTTAGCAAAAAGTGCATCATCCATATCTTTGGTTGACGCGCCATCAATAGTGACGAAAGGAACGTGAGTCATGTCGATACGTTCTAGATCGGCATCGTCTTTAAGTTCCCAATTTTCAATACCAGCAGGCTCACTATTAGGTAAGTCATTTTTAGCCAGCGTTACCCACCAAGGAGCGATCTTGTCGTCGGCATCGGTGATTTTTTTGGAAATTTCAACAAAAAAGCCATTCTCTCCAGCAAGAGGGTGACGGATCAGATGAGCCACAACCCAGTCGCCTTCCGCAAAATGTTCTGGATTAAGACCTTTCTTAACTTTCGCTTTAAACGACTGCTTTTTTAACTGTGGGTGATCAGGCGTAACATTCAGTTTGCCTTTATACAGTTTTACTCGACCAATGAAGCGAGTTAACCCTTGCTCAACGAGCTCTTGAGGTTCAGCAACTTCTTTCTCTTTTTCTGTGCGGATAATCGCAACTACTTTGTCACCGTGTAAACATTTCTTCATATACGGCGGTGGGATAAAAAAGCGAGTCTTGTTATCAACTTCTAAAAAGCCGTAGCCTTTGTCTGTTGATTTGATTGTGCCTTCTTTTTTTGGAAGGTTCTCTTGAATCTGCTGCTTTAGTTGAGCGAGTAGTGGGTTATCTTGGAGCATTTTTTCACTTCTTAGGAGTTTGATTGGGCACACTATAATCATTGAATGAGAGTATGGCTATAAGAAAGAGTTGCTTTCATGACTCGTGGGGCGAACCCAAATTGGTTAATTAAAAGACGTTAAAGCAATAAAGTGACGCTTATGTGACCGTGGCGACCTAAAATGAGAGAAAATTGTGATGTATTTCAATTTTTTCTGGATTTTTTTGTGAGTTTAGTGAATAATCCGCGTCCCTTAAGTTGTCGTCCCTAGCGGCTTGATGCATTTTAAAGCTTATCTGCATCTGAATGGAATCAGCTCAAAACTGGATTGGATTTGGAATTGGTAGAGCTCGTGGGACCTTTTAATAATTAATATAGTGGGATCCACATGCAAGACCAAGACCAAGTAAAAGACCAAGAAGTTCAAGTAAAATTCACTGATTTAAAACTGAGCGAAGCTACCCTTTCTGCACTAGACGGAATGGGCTTTGTTTCACCAACTCCTATTCAAGCTGCAGCAATTCCTCACCTTTTAGACGGTAGAGATTTGCTAGGTAAAGCGCAAACAGGTACTGGTAAAACAGCTGCATTCTCTCTTCCTCTGCTAAGCAAGTTAAACCTTGACCAACGCAAGCCACAAGCAATCATTCTTGCACCAACACGTGAGCTAGCGATTCAAGTAGCAGCAGAAGTGAAGAACCTTGGTAAAAACATCAAGGGCCTTAAAGTATTAGAAATCTACGGTGGTGCATCTATCGTTGATCAAATGCGTGCTCTTAAAAATGGTACGCACATTGTTGTTGGTACTCCAGGCCGTGTTCAAGACCTTATCAACCGTGACCGTCTACACCTAGACGAAGTTCAAACTTTTGTTCTTGATGAAGCAGATGAAATGCTGAACATGGGTTTTGTTGATGACGTAACTTGGATCATGGAAAAGTCTCCAGAAACAGCGCAACGCGTACTGTTCTCTGCAACTATGCCTCCAATGCTAAGAAACATTGTACAACGTTTCCTACGTAATCCAGAGCACGTTGACGTTGCTGGTAAAAACCACACGGTTGACAAAGTAGAGCAACAATACTGGGTTGTTAAAGGTATCGAGAAAGACGAAGCAATGTCTCGTCTACTTGAAACTGAAGAAACTGATGCATCAATCGTATTCGTTCGTACTCGTCAAGATACTGAGCGTCTAGCTGATTGGTTGCTAGCACGTGGCTTTAAAGCTGCTGCACTACACGGTGACATCCCACAATCACAGCGTGAGCGCACTGTAGACAACATCAAGCAAGGTGTTATCGACATTCTAGTAGCGACTGACGTTGTTGCTCGTGGTCTTGATGTTCCGCGTATTACACACGTATTTAACTACGACATCCCATTCGATGTTGAATCATACATTCACCGTATCGGTCGTACTGGTCGTGCTGGACGTAAAGGTAAAGCGATTCTATTAGTTCGCCCTAACCAAATCCGCATGCTACGCACTATCGAACGTGTAACTAAATCAACCATGTCAGAAATTCAACTGCCTGAGCGTGATAAAGTTGCTGAAGCTCGTCTAGTTAAGCTTGGTGCTGAGCTAGCTGAAGAGAAAGAACATAAAGCAGTAGAGAAATTTGCTGAGCTTGTAGAGAAGCTTCAAGAGACTCTAGAAATTGACGCAGCAACGCTAGCGGCAATCCTTCTTAAGCGTCAACAAGGTAAGCGTCCATTATTCTACGTTGGTGCTGACCCAATGATCGCTGCTGTTGAACGTGACAAAGCTCGTCGTAAAGAGCGTCGTGACAATCCTCGTGAAGGTGGTCGTGAAGGCGGTCGTAGCTTCAACACTCAAGATTGGGATACATACCAACTACAAGTTGGTCGTGACCAAGGCGTTCAAGTTAAAGACATCGTTGGCGCACTAGCGAACGAACTAGGTCTAGTTAAAGGCTCTATCGGTGCTATCAAACTAGCTCAAGGCCAAACTTACGTTCAGCTTCCAAAAGCAATGAACTCTGAAACGACTGGTAAGCTAAGCAAACTACGCATTCGTCAAAAAGAAGTTGGCGCAGTAGTGTGTGACTTTGATGACTTCCGTGAGTCTCGTGGCGGTCGTGGTGGCGAACGTCGTGGAAACGGCGGCGGCAATGGCTACCGTGGAAACCGTGAAGGTGGCCGTGGTGGTGAAGGCAACCGTGGTCGTGGTGGTGAAGGTCACCGTGGTCAACGTGGTAGCCGTGATGGTGCTGGTTCAGGTACTGGCGGCAACAGCAATGGCGGCGGTTACCGTGGCAACCGTGACGGTGCTCGTGATGGAAACCGTGAAGGTGGCAACCGTGATGGCGAACGTCGTTTTGACCGCAACCGTGGTGGCGACAATCGTGGCAATCACCGTGGCGAACGTGGTCATGGTCGTCGCACTCCAAGCAGCGAATCATAATCACGCTAATATCGTGAAAATAGATTAAAAAAATCCCCACTAGAAATAGTGGGGATTTTTGTTTTTTGGGGAAAGAAACCCTTTTATCGTTTTTGTTATCTTAAGGTTAGAAGAAACCTAATGGGTTCGTATCATAGCTAATAAGCAGGTTCTTAGTATTTTGGTAGTGGTCCAGCATCATCTTATGTGTTTCACGTCCGATGCCAGATTTTTTATAGCCACCAAAGGCAGCATGAGCAGGGTAGGCATGGTAACAGTTCACCCAGATACGCCCAGCTTCAATATTACGACCCATTCTGTACGCTAGGTTGGCGTCTCGAGTCCATACACCCGCTCCAAGGCCATATTCAGTGTCATTGGCTATCTCTAGCGCTTCAGCTTCATCTTTGAACGTCGTAATGGCGATAACAGGACCAAAAATCTCTTCTTGGAACACTCGCATCTTGTTGTTGCCTTTAAGTAACGTTGGCTGAATGTAGTAGCCATTGCCTAGGTCGTCTTGCTGCTTAGCCACCTCACCACCTACAAGAACTTGTGCCCCTTCCTGTTTACCGATCTCTAGGTAGCTTAGAATCTTATCAAATTGCTCTTTTGAAGCTTGAGCCCCCACTTGAGTATCAGTGTCGAGTGGGTTGCCTTGCTTAATCGTCTGAGCACGATCAACGACCTTAGCAATGAACTTGTCATAAACAGACTCATGGATGAGAACACGCGAAGGACAAGTACATACCTCACCTTGGTTGAAGAAACCCAATAGAATCCCTTCAATACACTTATCTAGGTAGCTATCCTCATGATCAAAAATGTCAGAGAAGTAGATGTTTGGAGATTTACCACCTAATTCAACAGTTGATGGAATCAAGCTTTCAGCGGCACATTTAAGAATGTGGTGACCGATTGCTGTAGAGCCCGTAAACGCGAGTTTGGCAATACGATCACTGGTGGCAAGCGCCTGACCTGCTTCACTACCAAAACCGTTAACTACGTTAATGACGCCAGCTGGAATTAAGTCACCAATTTTTTCCATAAGGACCAAAATAGAAATAGGCGTTTGCTCGGCAGGTTTGAGTACCACGCAACAGCCTGCTGCAAGCGCAGGTGCAAGCTTCCAAGCAGCCATTAACATTGGGAAGTTCCACGGAATGATTTGCCCAACCACGCCGATAGGTTCAGGAAAGTGATAGCTGGCTGTGTTGACATCAAGCTCAGCGGCACTGCCTTCTTGGGCGCGAATACACCCAGAAAAATAACGAAAATGATCGACGATGAGTGGTAAATCAGCCGCCAGTGTTTCTCGTACTGGTTTCCCATTTTCCCATGTTTCAGCAACGGCTAGTTCTTCCAAGTTCTCTTCAATTCGGTCTGCAATTTTAAGCAGTATATTCGAACGTTCGGTAACACTTGTTGCAGCCCAAGTAGCGCGAGCAGCGTGTGCAGCGTCTAAAGCGAGATTGATATCTTTTTCTCCTGAGCGAGCGACTTTACAAAAGTTCTCACCATTGACAGGGGAGCTATTATCAAAATACTGCCCTTCAACAGGGGCAACCCACTCTCCACCAATATAGTTGTTGTAGTGAGAGTTAAAGTTGACGACTGATCCTTGGTTTCCAGGCTGTGCGTAAATCATAATTCGATCCTTCTTTTAAACGCTAAGTTGTTCATGGTTTGTGTTTAAAACACGCGAGTAACGAGTTTTCTGTTCCCTTAGGTCAACGCAAATCACACGCCAACAATGAAATATTTGATGTTAAATAAATGTAAAACTATGATTGCAAAAAAGTAATCGTAAATAAGATTACTGGCTGGAAAGAAAATACATAACGGTGGTTTTGTTCAACTGTTCAGTATTGGAACACTTTGGTTGTTTTAAGTTGGAACAGTTTTTTAAGATCGTTAAGAATTTTAGATGGTTATGAACGTTTGAATACTCATGTATTTATGGCGAAAACGATGTGCCTAGATTTGATTGATTATTTGGGTAAACGGTAAATTTGAGTTGAACGCTCAATTTAAGGCAAAAAAGGATAGATGGGTATGCGACTTCAAATTAACGAAATGCCGAGCTGGCTTAGCTCCTCTTGGAGCCGAAGTAGCGACGCGGGTTTAAAACAACGTCGTTTACCAGAAGATACGCGTTTATCATCTATTATGTTGAAAGAGCGCCGTCGAGAAACAAAAACCATTATCGAAGTGGTAGAGAAGCGTGCTTTACCACTTTTCAATCAAATGTTTGCTCGTACTGATAGCCGACTGATACTGACGGATACTGAAGGGGTAATTATTGCGAGTTGGGGCCAGCAAAGGTTTAAAGAAAAGCTAACGGCAATCGCTCTAGGAAGTGGAGCGTGCTGGCAAGAGCGCCTAAAAGGGACTAATGCAATTGGAACAGCCATTATCGAATCAAAGCCGATTTCAGTAATTGGAGATCAGCATTTTATTAAACAGCATCAGTTTATTAGCTGTTCAGCAAGCCCACTATTTGATCACACCGGTAATATGGTTGGCGTTTTAGACATTACAAGTGAACAACAAGAGCATGATGTATCGACTCAGGTACTGGTTCAAAACATGGTTCAGTTAGTCGAAAACTATTTACTCAGTCATATCCCGAAGGGGTCGATCAAAATTGATCTCGCGTGTGAGAAATCACTGCTTAATAGTGGCTGGCAAGGCATCATCATTGCAGATGAAAATGGACAGGTAGTGGCTAATAATCAAGTCGCTTTACAGCTTTTAGCACAGCAATCGGTCATCGGGCACTCGCTTGATAGTTTGCTTGATTCTCCTCATCCAATCCCTGGCTTAGTGTTTGAAAAACAACGTTTGAATAGTTCTAAACGGCGCACGCGAACGGTCTCTGCATCTTGCGATTTACATCATGGGGATACTCACATTGAGCAAGTTTGGCAACAGGCAACTAAAGTGATCGATAAGGATATTAGCCTATTGATTTTAGGTGAAACAGGCGTCGGGAAAAGTGAGTTTGTTAAATCTTTACATAAACGTAGTTCTCGCAGTCGAGGGCCGCTTGTTACGGTAAATTGTGGTGCTTTACCAAAAGACCTAATTGAATCCGAGCTGTTTGGCCATGTTTCAGGTGCGTTTACTGGTGCAAACAGTAAAGGTTTTGTAGGAAAAATCAGACAAGCAGATAAAGGAATATTATTTTTAGATGAAATTGCTGACATGCCCCTAGATGCTCAATGTCGTTTGCTGCACGTACTTCAAGAGAAAGTGGTTGTGCCTGTCGGTTCAACACAAAGTCATCATGTCGATATTCGGGTTATAGCCGCTACTCATAAGAATATGGAGCAACTGGTCGAACAGGGTGATTTTCGCCATGATCTCTATTATCGGATTAATGGTTTAACCCTAGCACTGCCAGCATTACGTCACAGGCAGGACAAAAAGGCATTGATCATGTCTATACATAAAAAGTACACGCAAGCCCCTCAAACGATATCAGAACCGCTAATGAAGATGCTTTTGAATCACCATTGGACAGGCAATATCAGAGAACTCGATAATCTACTTAAAGTGACCACTTTACTCGCGAGTGATGAAGACACTCTATCAATCGAGCACTTGCCAACTCATTTGATGGGCCAAATGGAGCAGAGGCTACAGGTTGATAGTAAATATAAAAACGATGAGGTTGTGACAAAAGATCTTAAGGCCACACTTGAGCATACTCTCGTTGAAACATTTCAATCGACCCAAGGGAACGTCAGTAAAACATCTCGTTTACTGGGTGTTAGCCGAAACACAATATATCGAAAATTAAAAATGTTAGGACTATTGAATAAATAGCGAATATTGAGCAAGAATATAACGCCTAGTTCATCCTAAAGAACTAGGTCCACTCTGTAATAGATAATTAATATCTCATTTCTATTTCCAAACGCCACCATCAAATTATATTGAGCTAGATCATTTAAACGAATAGATAGATTTTATTTGTAAGGTTTTTACATCATTCGATTACAGAAGTGAGAGATTGTTCACGCTTAACGCAACCGGTTGCGCTTTTGTGCGTTGGTTTATTTTGATACAGTTTGTATAAGCTGATAAGTGATCAATAGGGAGCGAAAAATGAAGAAGATTTTATTATGTTGTAGTGCAGGGATGTCTACAAGTATGTTAGTTAAGAAAATGGAGCAAGCTGCCGAGAAACGTGGAATAGAGTGCGAAATTGAGGCGATGGCGGTTAATGCTTTTGAAGATGTAATTGCAGATTACGATGTATGTCTGCTTGGGCCGCAAGTAAGATTTCAGCTAGATGAATTGAGTAAAACAGCGGCTGAACATGGGAAAAATATTGCAGCCATATCTGCTCAGGATTATGGAATGATGAAAGGCGATGAAGTATTAAATCAGGCGCTGAGCTTAATTAACTAAATACAAAACAAATAACACGTGCACAGTGACATTATATTAACAAATATAGTTCGGACTCGTTCGTCTTAAATAAAATATAAGGATGTAAGCTATGAAGCTTTACGATGCGATAATAGGTTTTGTTGAAAAACATATCGCGCCATTAGCCGCTAAGGTAGGAAATCAGCCACACGTAAGAGCAATGCGTGATGGGTTTATTGTGGCAATGCCATTTATTATAGTAGGGAGCTTTATATTAATATTTGCCTTCCCTCCTTTTGGAGAAGACACCCAAAATACATTTGGTCGAATTTGGCTAGACTTCGCAACACAGAACTTCGATGTGATTATGATGCCGTTTAATATGTCGATGGGCATTATGACGATATTTGTTTCCCTTGGTGTGGCATACAGTTTAGCTAAAGCCTATAAGATGGATGGGATCACAAGCGCTGTGTTGTCATTAATGAGTTTCTTATTGGTTGCAGCCCCTGCAAAAGATGGGGCATTAGCTATGTCTCATATGGGGGGGACGGGTATTTTCACTGCAGTAATGTGTGCATTTTTCTCTGTAGAGCTATATCGCTTTATGAAAAAGCACAACATTACGATTCGCATGCCTGAACAGGTTCCACCAGCGATAGCGCGTTCATTTGAAGTTTTACTACCGGTATTGGCTATCTTTGTCACATTGTATCCATTAAGTCTTTTTGTGCAGTTGCAATTTGACATGCTCATCCCTGACGCAGTAATGGCAATGTTTAAGCCCTTGATTAGCGCTTCAAATACTCTTCCTGCCATTATTGGTGCACTACTAGTGTGTCAGTTGTTATGGTTTGCGGGTATTCACGGTGCAGCGATCGTGGTTGGTTTGTTATCACCAATCTTCCTAACCAATATTAGTGCAAACATTGATGCCTTCGTTAATGACCAACCGGTCGAGAACATCTTCACACAACCTTTCTGGGACTTCTATATATTTATCGGTGGCTCTGGCGCAACACTAGCGCTTGTTCTCTTGATGTCATTTAGCCGCTCAGCCCACTTGAAAAGCATAGGTCGAATGAGTGCGGTACCTGGATTATTCCAAATCAATGAACCTGTGATTTTCGGTAGCCCAATAGTGATGAACCCTATCTTGTTCCTACCTTTTGTCTTTGCTCCAATTATTAATGCAACCATTGCGTACTTTGCTGTTCATTTAGGATTTGTCGGCATGGGCGTAGCAACAACACCTTGGACAACACCTGCAATTATTGGTGCGTCGTGGGGGTCAGGTTGGACACTCTCACCGGTACTATTGGTCATTGGATTGCTGATTCTAGATCTATTTATTTATCTGCCATTTTTCAAAATGTTTGAGAAACAGATTTTAGAAGATGAGAAAGAGACGGCATCAGAAAGTAAGGAGTCTTCGGCTCCGGTTGGCTCTGGCGTCACAGCGTAAAAACGGCCATTGGCTGCCTAACCATCATCATTGGAAGAGTTTCTCTTTTTCATAGCAGTAATGCGTTGATGCGGGCAGCCCCTATAAATTTTAAGGAGAGAGACGTGGATCAAGAATTAGTTGTAATGGAAATTATCTGTAATGCAGGTGAAGCAAGAAGTCTGTGTTATCAAGCGCTACGCCAATCTAGAGAAAAAGACTTTGATGGCGCTGAGCAAACATTGAGTCAAGCTAAGGAGTGTTTAAACAAAGCGCACTTAACCCAAACTCAGTTAATTGAAGAAGATCAGGGGGAAGGGAAGGTATCCATGACCCTAGTGATGGTACACGCTCAAGATCATCTAATGACCACAATTTTGGCGCAAGAGATGGCGACTGAAATGGTTGCATTGCATAAGCAAATTTCACATAAGGGGTAAAAGCCATGGCAAAAAAATCTTTGAAACTCGCCATTATTGGTGGTGGTAGCAGCTACACTCCAGAGTTGGTTGAAGGTGTATTAAAGCGGCTCGAATATTTACCTATTAAAGAGATTCATTTTGTTGATATTGAATCCGGTAAAGAGAAGCTTAAAATTATTGAAGCCTTATCAAAAAGAATGATTGCGAAAGCCAATGCTGAAATTGAAGTAAAGGCTGGATTTGACCGCCGCGAAGCAATCAAAGGCGCAGATTTTGTCATGACCCAGTTTCGAGTAGGGGGCTTATACGCTAGAGCGAGTGATGAACGTATCCCGCTGAAATACGATGTGATTGGTCAAGAGACAACGGGGCCGGGTGGTTTTGCCAAAGCATTGCGAACTATTCCTGTTATTTTGGATATTTGCAAAGATATTGAAGAACTAGCGCCTAACGCGTGGATGCTTAATTTTACTAACCCTGCAGGCCTTGTTACTGAAGCCATAGCCAAATACAGCAAAGTAAAAAGTATCGGCTTATGTAATGTTCCAGTGTCTATGCAAATGATGATTGCAGAAATGATGGACTGCCAGCCTGATGAACTTCAACTGGAGTTCTCTGGCTTAAATCATCTAGTTTGGGTAAACAAAGCGTGGTTGCAAGGCGAAGATATCACTGAGAAGGTACTGCAAAAAGTGGGTGACGGTGCAAACTTCAGTATGAATAACATCTTTGAAGAGCCGTGGGACCCCGAATTTCTTGCTGCATTAGGCGCAATTCCATGCCCTTATCATCGTTACTTCTATCAAACAGATGCGATGCTTGCAGAAGAAAAAGAGAGCGCTAAAGATCAAGGCACAAGAGCTGAGCAAGTGATGGAAACCGAACGGGCGCTATTTGAACTCTATCAAGATGAGAACTTAGCGGAAAAACCAAAACAGCTCGAGGAGCGTGGTGGTGCGTATTATTCTGATGCATCGCTGAATCTTGTTGATGCAATATATAACAATCGAAACAGTATTCACGTGGTCAACGTTCTAAATAATGGTGCAATTAGAGCGTTGCCGAATGATGCTGTCATTGAGTGCAGTGCTGTCGTGGGAAGCTGGGGCGCGAAACCTCTAGCTGTGGGCGACTTGTCCCCGAAAATTAGCGGTTTATTGCATCAAGTGAAAGCGTATGAGCAATTGGCTATAGAAGCTGCAGTGCACGGTGATACGAACCACGCACTTATGGCACTTGCAACGAATCCATTGGTTCCTGATATCACACGTGCAAAAGCGATTTTGAACGACATTTTACGTGAAAATTCAGATTATCTTCCTCAATTTAAGCATGATACGGTTATGAAGTAGATTACCGATGGCTGAAATAAAACGGAATTGGGCTAAGGAGTGCTATGAAAGTCATATTTAACGCAGATGATTTTGGTTTAACTCAAGGTGTGAACAATGGAATCGTTCAATCTCATAAAGAGGGGGTAGTGCTTTCTACTACGCTTATGGTTGGCTCTTGTAAGGAAGAGCATGCTGTTATGTTGTCGAAGGGGTTGCCTAACTTAAAAGTCGGGCTTCACTTGAGATTCACAACGGGTTCTCCTTTGACTTTACACTCTTGTTTGCAAGCTAAACCTGCAGAGGAAAATAACAAAACCAATTCAGGCAAAGTGCATGGACGAAATGGTCAGTTTCCAAATCAAACGGAGTTTTGGGAAAAGCGAGATTACGATCCTCTTGCCGTGTATGAAGAAGTGGTTGCTCAAGTTGAACACTTTTTAAACTTAGGCATTAAGCTGAGTCATATTGATAGCCATCATCACGCTCATACACACCCACAAATAGGCCCAGTCGTTGAGAAGGTTGCTAAGCAGTATCAGGTCCCTCTTAGAGGATTGGGTGTAGATGCTAACGGCGATTTGGCACTCAGGTATTTGTTTACTGATGAGTTTTACGATAAAAACGTAGATTTGGAGCTATTAGTTAGTCACTTAGTTAGCCTAAAAAGTGGTTACGATATCGTTGAGGTTATGTGCCATCCGGCTTATGTTGATGCCCATTTAGAGTCACTAAGTAGCTATTGTACTCAAAGGGTTGCGGAGCTGAATGTTCTTACCGATCCTAGGTTAAAACAAAGATTGGACCTTCATGGTATTGAGGTCACGGATTACTCAGTGTTAGATGTTATGCGCAAGATAGACTGTGTATGATTACGACTGCCAGTAGCGAACCCCCTATATTTACCTTTCGCGTACTGGTGGTCACTTTTATGTTTAATTTATATGTTATGAGAATGAATCCCAACTATGGCAAGAATTAAAGATGTCGCAGAGCTTGCGGGTGTAAACCGCTCGACCGTGTCGCGGATTATTAATGGGGAAGGGAAGTTTCGCGAAGAAACAAAAATCAAAGTTGAGCAAGCGATGGCAGAGCTAAACTATCGCCCAAGTGCCATTGCACGCTCTTTAGCAACATCATCGAGCAACATGATGGGATTGCTGGTTACCTATTATACAGGTGGATTCTTTGGAGAGATGATGGAGCAAGTTCAAGGTGAATTGGACATGCACAATAAATTTCTAATTACTGCTCAAGGGCATAATACTGCGGAGGGTGAAAGAGAGGCTATTCGCCGTTTTCATGATCTTCGTTGCGATGGATATGTCCTACATAGCCGTTATTTATCAGACGATGAACTTCGAGACCTCGCCAAGCAGCCCACTCCATTTGTACTATTAGACAGAGAGGTAGAAGGTCTAGAAGACAGGTGTGTTACCTTCGATCATCACTTTGCAAGCTCACTGGCTGTACAGCGGTTGATCGATTTAGGCCACCAAAAGGTTGGTTGTATTTCAGGTCCAAACTCTCGTTATAACAGTGTGCAACGAAAGCAGGGCTATATCGACACTATGCAAAAAGCAGGCTTGCCTGTCATGGATTCGTTTATTGAAGAAGGGAACTATGGGCGAAAGAGTGGTTACCAGGCGGCAGAACGTCTTATTAATCAAAATAAGAATCTGACGGCACTGTTCTCGTGTAGTGAAGAGATGACAGTCGGCGCACTTCAGTATTTTCATGAACATTCTATCGCCGTTCCTGAACAAGTCTCCTTGATGAGCTTTGACAGTGTCGACCTCTGCGAGGCTTTATATCCAAAAGTCTCGGCAGTACATTTCCCTATTAGCCAAATGGCGAGAACAGCCGTTCAGAGATTAGTGGGTTTGGTTAACAAAACAGCCATCGAAGAGGACAGGCAGTTTCATGCTGAGCTTAGGTTGCGCAATGCTGATACAACCCCGATAACTGTCGCCCTAACAACGGACGTTAAGGCTTAAATAAAGCCTCGACTTCAAAACAGCAAAAAGCACGCAGTCAAACAACAAGAGTTGAGCAGCGTGCTTTTTTTAACTAAGCCTGATTTAAATTTTGGTCTCTTACCAAATTATGAAAGATAAAAGGGCGATGATTATAATCCGCCTTCTTCCTGCGCTGCTTTCACTATTGCCTGACGTTGAGTTTCTTTTTCTGACTGATTGTTCTGTTCCTTGTGCGCTTCGTTATTCGCATCTTGCGGAACCAATACAAAGTACTTGTTGATAGTCATCTTCAAACCTCAAATTAAAATCTAAGTGGCAAAGTAAAGGATTAAGATCTAAGTCACATCCTCCATGACAATTAAAGTGTAGGCGTAGAAAGTGGTATGAGCGAAGTTGTATAGAAAATTCGAAGGGTATTAGGCGTATCTGAAAGGGGACTATAAGCCCCAATTATTTAGCTGATTGATGAAATTGCCGGGTGGTACAGAGGCTGAACGACGTGACCTTCGGGGTCCAGGCAGTGGAAACTACGAGCACCATCACTGTGATCATGGGGTTCATCTAATAGCGTCACGCCTTCTGCCTGCATAAATTCGAACCATTGTTGGAGGTCTTGTTTACTTGCGACGATAAAACCAAAGTGATCGACGCTAATACCTGAACTTACACGCTTTGATTGGGCTCGCCCAAGAGATAGGTTGTCACTGCCTGAGCTTAGGTACACTAAGTTATCATTTGCACGTCTAAGTATTTCCATCCCCATAATATGGGTGTAAAAGTGTTCACACTCTTCAAACTTCTGCACGCTTAATGCGATATGCCTCATACCAGAAAATGGAGCGGGTCTATTTGTCATTGTAAATTCCTTGTATTACATCCTTGTTTTTATTGTATACAATTTAGTGTAGGATCCGCAATAATAGAGTGTGTGGGTATCCAGTAGCAAAGAGTGGATCGTCATTACTAACAACGAGAAGTAGGCTTGAATATGTATTGCATCATAGTTAAAAATCGAGTTAAACCTGAAAATGAACAGCGCTATAAATCTATAATGACGGAAAATGCGCAAGCATCAGTTAGAAATGAAGAGGGTTGCTATCAGTTTGATATTATTCAAGATAAAGAAACCCCAGATACCTTTTATCTGTACGAAATATACAGCAATACAGAAGCATTACAGCTACACAAACAAACACCGCATTATTTAGATAGCCGAAAACAATTAGGTGATATGGTTATAGAGCAGTCGGTGATCCGAGCTGATGTGGTGATGAAATCAGACAATAATTAGAGAAATGTGAGGTACAAGCAATGAAATGGAACGTTTATTTAAGTGGCGAAATTCATACTGATTGGCGCGAACAAATCATCAATGGAAGTAAAGAACTTGGTTTGAACGTTGAGTTCTACTCAGCCAAGACTGATCACGAATCCAGTGATGCTGCAGGTGATCATCTAAGAGACAATTCTCAACAGTTTTGGCGCGATCATCAATCATCAAAAGTGAATTCAGTGCGCGTTAAGACTCTGATTAAGCAATGTGATATTGGAATTGTTCGCTTCGGTGATCAATATAAACAGTGGAATGCAGCGTTTGATGCGGGCGTACTATCCGCGTTAGATAAGCCATTCATCACACTGCATGATGAAGCATTGATACACCCACTCAAAGAAGTTGATGCGGCTGCAATGGCGTGGGCAGAATCACCATCACAGATTGTTGAGATATTAAGTTACGTCACCAAAGCTTAACTAGGGTCTGTTGATCTTTCGCGGTTAAATTTTGTTCGAGATAAAATCGTTTTAGGCGCGGCAATGAGTTTGTAGCCTAGTCATTCTAAGCAAATACTCATTAACAAAGCATAAAACGATTTTAGCCGAACCCTTCGGGCAGCGTTTGTGGCTTATTTCTACCTCGTTATCGGCTTCTCATGTAATCCACAACACCTCAAACCCTCAAACCCTCTGCCTTGTATAAACAACCCACAAACTGCTGCAAAAGTCAGCTCGAACGATCAACAGACCCTAATAACCTTTTTGCAATATTGCGTAATATTAGGCGGATACTGCGCAATATTGTCACATCATAGATAAGACTCTCATTTGCACTTACATCAGATAGTGTTAATTGATTCCTATAATTGACTCATAATTTCGCATTTCAGATAGCATTCAGGCATAACCAATCTACTATTTATAATGATAGACAACCCAAATAGCACTTCTTTAAGAAGAAATAGTCATATGAATTGATAGGCCAGTTTATGGCTTGTTGGGTTTTAAACGAAATGGATGGTTGATGAAATTATTGAATTTATCAGTACTGATTGGGATAGGTGTATTTTCAGCTACAGCTGCACCTAAAACATCACCGAAAATCAGTGTAGAAGTTCTTGCGATTGAGTTTCCGCCCTATACGACATCTAAACTCGAGACCGATGGAATTGCTTTCGAGAAACTTCGTGCTCATCCTGCAATGTCTGAAATAGAAGTAACCGCAAAATTTACGCCGCCTACTCGAATTGGTAAACGTTTACTGTTGCGTGATTGGTGCATGAGTTTTTACCCACCAAGAGATCAAAAAGGCGGTCAATTTAAGAAATGGGAAATATCGAAAGAAGAGGTCAAGCTCGGTTTCTACCGTGTAAAACAAGATGGTGAGTTTACTTGGGGTAGCTTGTCCGAACTGAAAGGGCATTCTGTAGGGCTGTTAAGTTCATATTCTAAAAAAGGTCTGAGCGGTTTAATGTATGCCAATGCCTTGGATGTTTACGCGATTGATTCATTAGAGCAAGGCTTCGATTTATTAGTCAAAAATCGAATTGATTTGGTCTTTTCTGATAAGTACAGCGGTCAGTTTATAGCGATTGATCATGGTTATGACTTACAAGAACTTCAATTCTCAGACACCGCACTTTCGACGGAACGGTTCCATGTTTGGGTCAACTTGAGTTGCACCCAATTGGTTACTCAGCTTGAACCTCATTGGGCGCAATAGGCAGTCAAATAGCGGATGTTTTGTTTGACGTTGGTTTACCCTTCTAAAACAGCGTTTTTAAATACTCTTTCACCTGTTGAATTTGGAACTCTCTGTCAAACTCATCACATTGTTTTTCTTCTAAAAACGCATCAGCGTAGGTTTGATCCAGATTGTTTTCCAAAAATAGTATGTAAAGTTTAGGGTCAATGTGACCTGATGTCGCCATATCAGTCATTATCGAGATAGATTCACTGAGTCTCTTGCCTCTCTTGTAAGGGCGATCACTGGATGTTAGTGCCTCAAGTACATCGGCAATAGCCATCACTCTAGCTGGGATAGAGAGTTCTTCTTCATTTAGGCCGCGTGGGTAACCTTTCCCATCTACTCTTTCATGATGCCCACCGGCAATATCAGGAATATTCTTTAGGTGTTCAGGGTATGGCAGACGCTTAAGCATCGATATTGTCTGGATGATATGGTCATTAATGATATAGCGCTCTTCGTTAGTGAGTGTTCCCCTTGGTATTGACAGGTTATATAGCTCACCACGATTATATTTAAGTTCGCCGGGCTCTAATATAAACGCTTCTTGCCAAACATCTTGTGGTTTACAGCCTTCTTCCCAGTGAATTTCATGAACGATTTTATCCGCTAGTAGTGACTCCATCACAGGAAGAGAAACATATTCAGGTGATCTTTTTTGCTCAATCCAAGATACACCTAATTGGTCGTCAAGCGTTCGTCGCCATTGTCGTTGGCTGATCGTTTGAAGCTTTGCTAAATCTTCATCAGTCATTGATTCACCGCCAATGTTGGCCGAAGCAACAAAGGCAAATTCTTCATCTAATTTTAGATGCAATCGCGAGAGTTCTTTTTCGAGTGTAACGGCATCTCCGCCTTGATGTACTTCTTTCCAGTAGTCGACTTCTGCTTGAGTCTTAATCAATTCAAAGCGCATCCTAACTTCGTGTATACGGTCATAGATTGTTTCCAGCTTTGTGGCTTTGTCGACAACATACTCGGGCGTGGTGACTTTGCCGCAATCGTGCAACCAAGCGGCAAGGTGAATCTCTTCTCTCTGTTTTGGACTTATCGCGAAGCGCGGGAAGTACTTATCATCGTCTTCTACTGCTTTAATTAGCATTTCAGTGAGTTCAGGTACACGCTGACAATGGCTTCCAGTGTAAGGGGATTTTGTATCAATAGCTGAAGCGATGAGCTCGATAAATGCATTCAGCATCTCCTTTTGTTGTTCCATCTGGTCAATATTATCTTTTGCTATCTCGGCGAAGCTTAGCAATTCACGAAGGAAGGCGTGTTTATCGCTCTGTTGCTGAGTGATTTCTCGTTCGTAGCCAAGAGTTAACACACCAACTAGTTGCCTTTCTCGATTGAGCAGTGGGAAGAAATATATATCAGAGTTATAGAGGTACTCTTTGTGCTTACTCAACGCATTATCATGTTGGTTTAGATGAATAATTTCCCCTTTTTTCAAATCAGTGAGCATCCAAGGCGTTTCACTTAAGAACGAATTTATTTCAATCTTAAACGGGATGATGGCGTGATTTGCTGCGGTAACAAATTGGTCTTCTTGTTCAGAATTAACAAATAAAATGATTGTCTCAGCACGTGTCACTAGGTAACTTTGATGAGTTATTGTCTTCGCCAGTACATTAAAGTCTTGATTTGATGCTGTTTCCCTTAGCAAGCGAAGTAAGTCATGTAGCGTATGTTCCATTAATTCGATCGACTGAGTGAGGTTCGTGACTTCTTTAATCACACTCTTTGGGTATCGTGTTTTTTTAAAGTCGAAGCGAGCAATATTATCGGTGAGTTGTACTAGATTCTGTAGTGGGTTAGCCAGTCTACGAGCAATAATCCAAACGATTAAAAAACTGACCGCTAACATGGAAAGTGCCACAGTAATTTGCTTGTTTCTCATTGAGACTAAATTACTGATCAAGTCATCTTGGGGCGTTGCTTCTGCCAACAGTAATCGGACATGATTATTGAGGGTTACTGGCGTTAGGGTGATTGACCATAGGAGCTGATCGAACGAAACTTGTTCGTACAATGTTTGGCTGCTACTTCGGTTTAAAATAGATTCAAATACACTGTCTTTGATTGAAAGGTTAAGTTGTTCAATCGGTTGATTAAGGTTAATACCTGATTGGTGATGAGCTAACACTTGGAAGTTATTATCAAATAGCAATATTTTTGAGTTGCTTGAGAATCCAATTTCGCTGATCTGTTCTGACATTGAATCTAACGTGAAATCCGCTCCAATAACAGCCTGTCCATTCATCGACCGACGTGAAAGTGTCACCCCATTTTTTTGTAATGTATAAAAAAGATAGGGCTCTGTTAAACGGATCTCACCATCAATATCTGCATTGGTAAACCAAGGGCGAACTCTAGGGTCAAATTCGTTATCGTCAGTTTTTCTATAGCCCACTTTATTATGGTTACCATCAAGAAAGATATATTCGTTTGAACCTGATAATTTTGTAATATTAATCATTAGGCTCGCTTTAGCAGGGGACTGATATCGTTCTCTTTCAAGGTTGGTTCTAAGTGGACTTAGTAACGTGAACGTACCATCTTCACTCGCGTAATAGATGGCGATTAAGCTTTTGTTGCGCTGGAAAATCAATTCAATTGACGCTATCCATCGTTCATTCTTTATTGGAGACGCTTTTTGTTCAACGATCGGGCTGTATGCCAAAAAATCTAAAGTGGTAAGTATAGGTCCTGTGCTTTGTTTGAAGGCCGTCTCTAATTTACGTGTATTTTCCCTGCTGACCTCCTTTGCACTAGCGGCCAATAACGCTTGCGAGTGGTTATAGCTTATCGCAATCAGAACCGCCCCTACTAATGTAGTGAGAACCAGAAATAGACTAGTAATGTGGATACTCAGGGAGTAGCGGCGTTTTCTCATCGACAATTCCATTGCAAATAGCTCTCCTAAGTATTGTCTAAACACTCAATGATGCAAAAACTTTCTTTAAATTTATAAGCTTGAATTTAGTGGCTTGAATTTTTGTGAAATTGGTCTAAAAACAGTTAGAACATGAGTTTAACGTCGCAAAAAGATGATTTTTTAATCAAATTGAAAGCAAACTCTTCTATACATGTAAATAGAATATTTTATTAGGGATTGCTCATGTTAACGCTTAACTATGGAATTGAAATTAAGTCGGACCCAAAAACGGTTTGGAAAGTGCTTACCGAACTGAATAACTATCAGAGGTGGGCACAAGCTTTTTCACCTCAATCTCAATTTGAAGGTCATTGGATTGAGGGAGAAGACATGCTTTTCTTCGACCCAAGTTTAGGCGGGACACGAGCAAGAATCGACAAAATATCGATTAACGAAGCGATTGAGTATCACCACATAGCGATTTTTTTCCCAGAACATCTTAAAGACATTGACAGTGATGTGGCGGATAAATGGATTGGTTCTTCGGAGTCTTTTCATATCGATCCCTTAGAGAAGACTGTTGTGCTGCAAGTGACGGTAAAAACACATCCGGATTTCATCTCTATGTTTAATAATGGATGGGAAAAAGCGCTGCCTATGATCAAAGAGCTGTGTGAAGAGGCCTAGATTTATCTGGGAAGAAAGGTGGTTGTTATTACTTTCCACTCTAAAAAAGTAAGAGCAGTGACCGATTGATTCAACGTGATAATGAGTGGGTAATTGTTATAAATCCTGATATCAATACTCGGTAATTCTAGCGAGACTAAGCTTGGGTATGTTGCTAAACTCATCGCAGATTATTTTACCTATAAGAGCAAGTGATGAAACTTTGTGTCGATACTCATACTCATACGTACGCGAGTGGTCATGCGTACAGCACCTTAATTGAAAATGCTAAATCTGCAAAAGAAAATGGCTTAACCCTATTTTGTACCACTGATCACGCCGAGTCGATGCCGGGCGCGCCCCATTATTGGTTCTTTTCTAATCAGCATATTTTGCCTCGTTTTCTTGAAGGCGTTGGAGTGTTGCGTGGCGTAGAAGTAAATATTCTGAATACTGAGGGTGATCTTGATCTTCCTGCAACTGTCTATCCGTATTTAGATTGGGTATTAGCTAGCTTTCATGAACCTGTCTTTAAGCCTCAAGATAAAGATGCACATACTGAAGCGTTGATCAATGTAATCAAGGGTGGACGAGTTGACGCGTTAGGTCACCTTGGTAACCCAAATTTTGACTTTGATTTTGATCAGGTTATTAAATGTGCCGCTGAATACAATGTAGCTATTGAGATCAACAACACTTCACTTACAGGGAAAAGCCGAGTGGGGAGCGTTGAACGATGCTATGAAATCGCTCGCCTTGCAAAGCAATATGGCGCTTACATAACGACTGGATCGGACGCCCATTTTTGCCAATACATCGGTAAGCTTGAATTGGTTGATAAGCTTCTAGAAAGCATTGAAGCTGATCCATTAAAAGTAGTTACTCATACGCCTCGTCAGTTTCTAGATTTCCTAGAGCTTAGAGGCCGCGATGCTATTGAAGAGTTTAGTCATTTATAAACTCTTTCATGCAAATTGATACATTTTTCTACTTCAATCCTTTGGGTGTTTTCCATTACACTCTTGTTAATTTTTCTAAAGAAACTTTAAAACAATGAAAAAAATATTACCTTTAGCTCTAGGCTTGGCTGTCTCATTTAATGTAGCAGCAACAGATTTCGATATGACGCAAACAATGAAGAAGATGGGTCTGGAGTTTAGACAAGCAGCGAAAGCTGAAAGCATTGAGTCTATGCAAACACCGATTACCAATTTGTCTGTATTGATTCAAGATTTAAAGAAAGCGGAACATCCTGAAGAGAAAAGTGAACTGTACGCTGAAGGCTTTACAAAACTACGCATTGCTATAGAGAATGTTGAAGAGCATCTTGATAACGGTGAATTAGAGTTAGCTCAAGAAGCTTTGCGCGAAGTTGATGATCTACGTGTAGAGTTCCATGATAGACGTAATCCAAGCATCTGGAAGCGCATATTCGGCTAGATTTCGAAAATGATACAAGAGGGCAGTACCGATTTAGGACTGCCCTTTATTATGCTTAATTGGTATCAATAGAGAGCTTATTGGTTAAGTTCGCCATTACAAAATCGATAAACACTCGCAGCCTTGCGGGCATGTACTTAGTTTGAGCGTATTGCATAGCAATCTCACCGTGGTAGCTACTCTTAATTGTCCAGCTTGGTAGCACCGCAATGACTTGCTGCTGCTCTATGGCATCCTTCACTACAAAGTCATGGAAAATTCCAATCCCTAGTCCACTTTTTACACCATTCAATCGCATTTGAGAGTGATTCACGGCATACCTACCTGAAATAGTGACGGTATGGAATTCATCATCTTTTAAGAAGTCCCATACGTTGTCTTGCTCAGTTTCAGCAAGGTATAGGCAGTCATGCTCAATGAGTTCGGTTGGGTGACTTGGCATGCCACGCGTTTGTATATAGCCAGGGCTCGCACACAAAACTAAATCAGTTTGACCAATTTCTTTTAAAACTAACTTTTCATCAGGTTTATCTGTCAGTTTAAACGCTATATCAATGCCATGCTTAAATACGTCTATTTCACCATCAACGGCGCGCAATTTAAGTTGGATGAGTGGATATTGCTGAAGAAAAGGGATGACGAATGGCTGCAACACCGAATTAAGAAACGCTTCAGGAGCGGCGACGGTCAAAATACCAGATGGCTCGCTGTGATCCGCTGTCGAGACTTCAATTGCTTGTTGGGCGGCATTAACCATCACAACGGCTTGATCGTAGATTTTTTGTCCCGCTTGAGTGATGACCAATTTACGGGTTGTTCGCTCAAATAACTTTACACTCAGTGCATTTTCTAAACGTGTGATCAATTTACTCAGCGCAGATGGCGTGACATTGAGTGTTTTTGCTGCTGCAGTAAAGCTTCCTTCATTAACGACCAAAATAAAAGACGCTAAATCGGGCAGCAATGAGATCAGTTTAGGGTTAAGCATAGGGTTAATAGGGCCTTAGGAATTACTGCATCATAGACATTGTGAGTAACATTATTGCTGAAAATAGTGTGCTCGTCATTAACTGGTGCCCAACTCATCATAAAAAAGCCACAACTTAACTGTGCGTTATGATGTGGCTTTAACCATTTATTTAAGATGTATTAGAACGGTGGTACGAATATTAAACTTCGAACTCTGCAACTAAATCATCCAGTTTTTGGCATTGCTCCGATAAACTGATACAGGCGTTATCTGCACTGTTAACCATCTCTACCATTTGGTAGCTGTTATCAGCGATACGTTGAACGTTAACGTTTACCTCATGGCTAACATTAGATTGTTGGCTCGCCGCAGACGCAATCTGAGTATTCATGTCGTTCATTTGCCCGATGGAGCTGCGAATTTTATCCAGCGATGCTGCAGCAGAACCTGCTGTGTCTATTGTAGCGTTGCTGCTATTTTTGCTTGCTTCCATAACCGTAACGGCTTGTTTTGCGCCTTCTTGCAGTTTCTCTATCATGGCTTGAATCTCGCCTGTACTTTCTTGAGTGCGACTTGCTAGTGAGCGAACCTCGTCAGCAACCACAGCGAAACCTCGGCCTTGTTCGCCAGCTCGTGCTGCTTCGATCGCGGCGTTAAGAGCAAGCAAGTTAGTTTGATCGGCGATGCCACGAATAACATCGAGAATGGAAACAATGTTACCTACATCGTTGTCAAGCGCATGAATGACCTGACTTGCGTTATCAATGTCACCAGACAAGTTCTGAATCGATTCAACAGTCTGGCCCAAAATTGCACTCGTTTGGTCGGCTTCATTGTTGGCGCTGCCACTCGCTTGTGCAGCTTCGTTTGCATTATCACTAACGGTTGAACTAGTGACTTGCATTTCATGAACTGCAGTTGCAACCAGTTCACTCTCTTGCTGTTGGTTAGAGCTAAATGATGCAATGCTTTGAGTGAGTGACTTAATGTTTTCCATATCAGCACGTACGGCGTTAGATGAGATAATGACCTCTTCTACGGTGATGTGAATTTTACCAACAAACTGATTAAAAGATTCAGCTACGCGGCCAAGTTCATCTTTACTAGTGACTTCCATACGCTTAGATAAATCACCGTCGCCTTGCGCAATCGCCGCCATTGCACTTTCTATGTTCTTAATTGGCTTAAGCACGAATTGTTTTATCATCCAAAACGCAATAGCACCGGTTACAAGAGCGATAACAAGACCGATCTCGACCGTAAGTTTGTTTGCGCGAATTGAGCCACTAACATTTTCCTGCAAACTCTGCTGCTTAGACTCAATCCCACTACTGAGCGCCTTTAAACTACTACGCATTGCTTTAAACTCACTATCAATAAGCGATTGATTGTTTGTCAGTGTTTCACCAGCGTTTTGCGGTTGATTTGCCACTTGTTCATTTAGCTTCAACCATTTCTCTGTAGAGCTAACCAATTTGTTTAGCTCAGTTTGACTTGACTTAGGCAAAAAACCAATGTCAATCAAACTCTGGACCTCCTTCATTCTTGGTATTGCCAGATAGGCATTATCCTTGAACTCAAAACTATGATGCTTGTTTTCGGCATCTGACGTAGCTCTAGCGATGCCTTGAATAGCAACGGTAACTTGATACAAATCTCTGTAAGCGTTTTCGAGGCTAACCATTGCCGGCTGAACCTGTTGACTGAGAAGCGTATTGAGATCGTC
This sequence comes from Vibrio kyushuensis, assembly GCF_050337325.1. Lineage (NCBI taxonomy): Bacteria > Pseudomonadati > Pseudomonadota > Gammaproteobacteria > Vibrionales > Vibrionaceae > Vibrio > Vibrio kyushuensis. Next base: position 1,338,053 of record NZ_JAKJSV010000002.1, on the reverse strand, counting down.
TTGTTTGTTGGCTTGAATGACGGAAAGCAGTGTCGAAGCGACAAAAACTGCCAAAATGGCAAATAAAGGAATGCTGATCTTTTGTGATATAGAGAGACGATTCATGAGCTTAGTCCGTTAATAGTGCGTGTTGAGGGGGATAAGAATCTATTTGAATTGATTATAGTTGCAAAAGAGAACATTCACCATCAAAGAGTGTTGATTTTCATAGCTATTTTTTGTCGTCACGGTAAAGGGGCCGTCATAAAATACGCGGTTAAGAGAGGGACTTACTAATCGTGCCTGAAATTCACTAATGTTTTTCCATGTGATGGGATAATGCTATTTGGTGAGTTAGTTTACACTGCTATTAGATCGAATTTGATGTGGCCTCCATGTCAAACCCCTACAATAAACAACTAAGCTTATTTTAACGAAAATAACAGCTAGTTTGTTTAACGATAATAACTAGTAAGGAACATTGCTGATGTCATCGTCATTTTACCAACAAATCCAAAACCAACTTGAAGAAGTAAAAGAAGAAGGGCTGTATAAGTCTGAGCGTATTATCACTTCAGCTCAGAAAGCTTCAGTCTCTATTTCGACTGGAGAAGAGGTTCTAAACTTCTGTGCAAACAACTATTTAGGTCTTGCAAATCACCCTGCACTTATTGATGCAGCGAAGTCTGGTATGGATGAACATGGCTTTGGTATGGCATCAGTTCGCTTCATTTGTGGTACTCAAGATTCACACAAAGAGCTAGAGCAAAAATTATCAACATTCTTAGGCAAAGAAGACACGATTCTTTACACATCATGTTTCGATGCTAACACGGGTTTGTTTGAGACGATTCTAAGCAAAGAAGATGCAATCATTTCAGACACGCTAAACCACGCTTCAATTATTGATGGTGTGCGTCTATGTAAAGCGATGCGTTACCGCTATGCAAACAACGATATGGAGCAACTAGAACAGCGCCTTATCGAAGCAAAAGAAGCGGGTGCTCGTCATACGCTTATCGTAACCGACGGTGTTTTCTCAATGGACGGTGTGGTTGCAAATCTTCCTGCTATTTGTGACTTGGCTGATAAATACGAAGCACTTGTGATGGTTGATGATTCACACGCGGTTGGCTTTATGGGCGAAAATGGCGCGGGTACTCATGAGTATCATGACGTTATTGACCGTATTGATTTCATTACTGGTACGCTTGGTAAAGCAATGGGTGGCGCTTCAGGCGGTTACACATCAGGTAAGAAAGAAGTGATCGACTGGTTACGTCAGCGTTCTCGTCCATACCTGTTCTCAAACTCTGTGGCTCCAGCGATTGTTTCTGCTTCAATCCGTGTTATTGATCTTCTTAAAGAGTCTGGTGATCTACGTACTAATCTTTGGGAAAATGCAGCTCATTTCCGTACACGTATGGAAGACGCAGGTTTCACAATGGGTGGTGCGGATCACGCAATCATCCCAATTATGCTTGGTGATGCAAAAGTAGCCGCTGAGTTTGCTGAGCGTGCTTTAGAAAAAGGCATTTATGTTGTTGCTTTCTCTTTCCCTGTTGTACCAAAAGGTCAAGCACGTATCCGTACTCAAATGTCAGCAGCGCATAGCCGTGACCAACTAGATCGTGCTATTGATGCGTTCATCGCTGTTGGTAAAGAGATGGAGATCATCGCTTAATCAGGCGAGAGGAATAATTATGAAAATTAAAGCATTATCAAAGCTAAAGCCTGAAGAAGGCATCTGGATGACCGAGGTTGAAAAGCCGGAAATGGGTCATAACGATCTTCTCATCAAGATTAAGAAAACCGCTATTTGTGGCACAGACGTGCACATTTACAACTGGGATGAGTGGTCACAAAACACGATTCCTGTACCAATGGTTGTTGGTCATGAATACGTAGGTGAAGTTGTTGGTATTGGCCAAGAAGTTCGTGGTTTCACTATCGGTGATCGCGTATCTGGCGAAGGCCATATTACATGTGGCCACTGTCGCAACTGTCGTGGCGGCCGTACGCACCTTTGTCGTAATACAACTGGTGTTGGCGTTAACCGCACTGGTGCGTTCTCTGAATACCTAGTTATTCCTGCATTTAATGCGTTTAAGATCCCAGCTGAAATCTCTGATGATTTGGCTTCAATCTTCGACCCGTTTGGTAACGCAGTACATACAGCTTTGTCGTTCGACTTAGTTGGTGAAGATGTTCTGATCACAGGCGCTGGCCCAATCGGCATCATGGCTGCTGCAGTAGCTAAACACGTAGGCGCTCGCCACGTTGTTATTACAGATGTGAACGAATACCGCTTGGATCTTGCTAAGAAAATGGGCGTAACACGCGCTGTAAACGTAATGGAAGAGAAACTTGAAGACGTTATGGCCGACCTAGGCATGACTGAAGGTTTCGACGTTGGTTTAGAGATGTCTGGTGTACCTTCAGCGTTTAACAGCATGCTGACGAACATGAACCACGGCGGCAAGATTTCTCTGCTAGGTATTCCACCTTCAGATATGGCAGTAGATTGGAACCAAGTAATCTTCAAAGGTTTGGTCATCAAAGGTATCTACGGTCGTGAGATGTTCGAAACTTGGTACAAGATGGCTTCACTGATTCAATCTGGCCTAGATCTCACGCCAATCATTACTCACCACTTCAAGGTTGATGACTTCCAAGCAGGCTTCGACGCTATGCGTAGCGGGCTTTCTGGCAAAGTTATCCTTGATTGGGAATAGGTGATTTAGCCGATATAGGCCTAGGTGAAATATCGTGTACACGAGATTTTCCCTCAGGCCTAAAGTGGTAATTTTAAGCTAAAATTGTCATAGTTTAGTATTCAAATTGCCCCAATTTTGCCCCAAGCATGCTTTATGAATTGCCCCAAAGAACGTTGGGGCAAAAATGTTTTTTTATTTATATTTTTCAATTTATTATCTGGAAGTTTGATGTGTTTTCAAATGGGTTTATTGAGTGACGTGGGCTAGCTTTTAGGGACGGAAGTGGACGCATAGGCTACTTTTATCTCGATGACTTCATACTTGAAATACTTTTCTTAACTCATTCCATACTCTACGTGATTCTTTTTTGTTTGATTGCTCAAGCCACTTTCCATAGACCTTAATTATTGTATTGATATTGGCGTGCCCCATCTGCTTGGCTAGATAGTGGAGGTTAACGTTAGCATGAGTAATCAGCCAACAGGCATATGTATGTCTTAATTGGTGAATGTTTCTATATGAAATTTTCGCATCCCGGCATGCTCTCTCCCATACTTTAGGAAATGTCCTTTTTCCACAAAAGTCGTAGCCATTTTTGCTTCTTCTCACCGCTTTCGGATTGAAGACAAAATGAATGGTATCTGTTCTGTGGCTTTTGTCAGCCAATTCAATTTCGTATTTTTTAGCGGGTAACTCATCAGTCACAAGCTTTTGAGCTTTTAGCGCTTCCAGTGCAGGAGGTAGTAAATCTATGTAGCGCTCTGTGTCTGTTTTGGTTGTTTTTAGCAATCGTTCATTATCAGCAGACCTTCTTACAAGAATTCTCTCGTTATCAAAATCAACATCCTCCCAGGCTAGAGCGCATAATTCTCCAATTCTCAACCCTGTGTATACAAGTAGTAGAATGGCATTTTTATGTTGTAGGTGATTACATTGGGATACTACGGCATTGATTTCATCTACCGAAAGTGGGTTGATTTGGACTTCGGTTTCTTTGAGGCGAGTTAGAACGTCTGAAAGATCTTTTTGAATGTATTCCATTTTATGTAGCCATTTCAGGAACGCATTTACTGTAACGAGCTCTCTGTTTACAGTTCGAGCAGCCCTACCGTCGATGAATTGCATTTTTATTTTTATTAATGTTCTAGGTGAGAGAGTATTGCATCCTCTTGTTTTCCCATATGCATTTAGAAAATTAATTAGTGCCAGTTGATATCGAATGAAGGTTGCGTAACGTACATCTCTCTTTCGAGATTCTAGATAGGTGGTTACTAATTTATTCAGCGGGTCATTTGTTGATGTATCTAAAGCATGTTTCGATTCAGGAAAGTGTGTCGCGTAATCAAAAGTGCCGATCTTAATCTCGTAGAGAATTGCCTCACGTTTGCGAGTTGCAAACATAAGGTTTTGTTTGTTGGATTTCAGGCCTAATGTCTCACGGTAACGAACTCCCTTATAAGTGAAGGAAATACGAATTGAGTTACCATGAACTTCAACGCCAGGTGGCGCAATTATTGGTGGCTTCTTTGCCATCTTTGCCACTCATTAGTATCTACCAACCAAGAACCACAACTGTTTTTCCAAATTACGCTTGTTGGATAAACTCCGGCTCGAGCTTTTTTTCTTAGTGTATCTGGTCTGTAACCAACGATTTCACTCGCGATTTTTAGTGGGAGTACACTTGATTCTTCATAATTCATAATTAGCGTCTCAGTTTTAAATAGGAACATTACTCAGCTTGAACATAGGAAGAGTTAAATGTCATATGTCATCGTAACTTCTTGCGTTAACTTGCTGATAAATATAATGCTAAGACATTTTTTTGTAGAAAATTGGAGATAAGAAACCAACAATCGCTACATGAACTTTATTTACGAAATTGATGTGATTTTATGGGTATTATAATGCGGGTGAAAAGTAGGATTGATCGATGTGAAGTCAATAATTATATGAGGTGTAAATTGTCTATCACTAGGCAAAGAACGATATGAAGGGCCCACTTTAGCTTCGATTGAAGAGCCGAGAAAGGTTACTAGCAGGTTAAACCGGTTAGTCACTGACTCATTTTTGCCCCTTTTCGCGTTAGACCTTTTACCCATTCATACGTTGTTAATATGAGTTTGCCCTACTATAAGTTATTTGTACTCATAACATTAATAACCACCAATTGAATACATAGCCTTTAATTATCAATGGTTCACTATGAATAAGATCACACTCACAAGGCCAACTCGTTGCATAGCTATATGATTGAGCATTATGATGCAAAATATCAATTTATAGTATGTGTTATTTATAATGAAAAATTATCAGGTAAACGACGTTTTTACACCTGCTTCTCCTGCAAAAGTCAACTTCATAGAACGTAAACAAATCAACACTAGAATAGTTAGAGCTCTGCAAACCAAAGGTAAACAAGTCGTAATTTATGGCCATTCCGGTTCAGGAAAGACATCTCTAATCGAGAACAAACTAAAACAAGTCTATAGTTCACATATCAAAACTAACTGCATGAAAGGTATGACATTCGAAAATGTGATGTTAGATGCTTTCGACCAACTCTGTCCATACTATCTAGATGAAACCGTTCAGATTGATAAAAACACGGTGAAGGGTGCCATTGTAGCAAATATTAAGCTAATCAAAGTTCAAATTGGTGGTAGCAAAGGCTCTTCAACTCAAGCTAAAACGAAGCGTACTTTGCCACCTCAACTTACTGGTTCGAATCTAGCTAAAATGATCGGTGAAGCTGGGCTATGTTGGGTATTAGAAGATTTTCATAAGATTCAAGATTCGGATAAAGAAAAATTGTCTCAATTGATGAAAGTTTTTATGGACCATTCTGATGTTTACCCTGACCTAAAGATCATAGCTGTTGGGGCTGTGAATACTGCTAGACAAGTTGTTCAGTATGACTCTGAAATGCGACGCCGAGTATCAGAGCTTAAAGTTCCATTGATGAATGAAAAAGAGATCCATAAAATAATAGAACAAGGCTGTGACCTCTTAAACATAACAGTTGAGCCTGACATATACGACGAAGTATGGAGTCACTCGAATGGCGTAGCCTCAATTTGCCATCAACTTTGCCAACTAATGTGTGAATCTGAAGACTTAACTGAAACTAACACCCTAGGGCGTCAAGATGACTATGTTTTAGATTATTCTCATTTAAAGTACGCACAGCGTGAGTATCTAGAGATTGAATCCGATACTATAAAACGCGCTTTCGACAACGCATTTAAGGTCAAGAACTCACAGGAAGTTCTGTACATTATGGCGAAAATGGAGAGCTATGATTCGGACATTAGCAAAATAGTTGATGCGTCTGTGCTAAACGAGTATGCACTCAAAAAACCACAACTATCTAAGGCATTAGATCAACTCTGTACAGAAGAGTTCGGTGAATTATTAAAGTTTGATGAAGACTCTCATAATTACAGCTTCTCTGATCCATTCTACAAAACTTTCGCTCAATTTCTCATCATGGAAAGTCAAGATACGAACTCATCTAAGAAGAAACTGTCTGATGTAGAACGCCAACAGTTATTGAATCAAACCTTCAATTCTTTAGTTGGTACTTACCAAGATACTCCTAGAACAACGAGTATTTCTAGTAGCGACTCTACTACTCTATCAAATGATGATTTAGACCCGTTTGAAGATGAAGACGATGACGTTCTTATCGCAGCGAAAGAGATTCGAAAACTCAAACGTCAAGAAGAGGTTGACTAATAAACTTGCCTAGTTATTAGTCAACGCTTGCGTATTTAAAGAGCCAGATTCTTATATGTCCGGCTCTTTAAATATTTGCTTATTTTTTATCTTAGTATTGCTCTACTCCCCTCTGGTATAAGTGTCGAAGCTCTTACCTTTAAACCAGATTGGATCTCTAGTAAGGCGTTAGAGCTGCTCAAGAAATAGGGAAATAATGATACTTTATCAAAACTATGCCAAAGAGATTATGAGCAAACTAGGTCGCTTAAATGAACTAGTGAAACATGCTCCGTCAATTGGAACATATCATGAAAACTTGATAGCTAACTATCTGTCCAACTTTCTTTCTAAGCGCTACTCGGTTAAAACTGGCTTTGTCTACAATCCTAAAACGCAGGAGGTTAGTCCACAAATAGATATTCTAATTATTGATGAAAATATACCGTCAGCTTACCTGTTCCAAGATGGGGATTTTGCTGTAGTTGTGCCGAACGCTGTCGTGAGCGCTATCGAAGTCAAAACGGTACTGAACAAATCTTCATTTGATGACATCGTTAAGAAATCAATCCAGTACCGCAAATCAAACCCTCATGGTTTTAACTTATTCGCACTGTGTTTTCGCAGTAGTACTAAAAATCTAGATACTCTTGCAGCGTGGTGTAAATCCCAAGAAATGGATGACCATTTTTTAAACTACCCCCATAAAATAATGGCACTTGATAGTTTCATCCTTGATTTGATGCTTGAGCCTGTTGCAAAGCCATTTGGACTGTATGTTACAACGTGCAATGACGATGTGGAATGTAAGGAAGAAGCAATATTAACTCAATTCCTATTTTGCATTATGAAGCAGTGTGAGCTCAAAGCAGGCATACATACTGCTGAAACGATCAATACTATATTCGCCGGGGATTTTGATAAACTTTATTTCTTACAACATCAAGCCTTTAAGTTTGGTATCGGGAACGTACCGATGCAGGAACTTAATCAAGTAAATGGTGAAAATATTTTTAGAAGAGCTGAGGTTCCACAGCTCTAACAAGGCGTTAATATAGCTAAGAGAGAAAACGAAATTTCAAGTCTTAGCTTGATGGCTTAGCTATTTAGCCATTTCGTCTAGGTTATTGCCTTTTTTTCTGTCAGGGTTAGTTCTGAGGTGGGGCTTTTTGTCTTTAGCATGTACAGTGTGAGCATTTTCGATTTGCCCACGCTCTGCCATTCTCATTGCTGTATCTAACGAGGTGAAACCAGAATTGCCGTCAAATCGTACTTGTGTGATATTGCCTTTACTGTCTTGCTTAGCGTCGATAATTTTCTTAGTCATGATGTATCCTTCAGTTTATATGTAGGTTTACATCCTTGATTGATTATAACTTCCTGTAGAGGTTACATTTTAATCGATCTAACTCATTGAAGCAAACGATTACATTTGGGCCGCGACATAAACAAGCGTTTAAGGTTTCAAGATACTTTTCTTAATCTGATATAAGCGGCTTGGCGGAATACGCCTAAATCGTTTATGTCCAGAGGTGTGCTGACGGGGCATGAAACACGAAAATGCCCCAAAACCACTTAGAGTAAATACTCATTCGCATAGTGTTAATGTGAGTGTCCACTACAACAAGTAATGCAAGCTCTGCTCAACTAGGAATTATGCACGTTTGATGCAGCCTAGTATCCTAGCTTCGTTGATAAGCTATTGATTGTTAATTGAGCCAGTAACTGAAAGATGACATTATATGAGAGTTACAGGCGGCTATTCGCCGTCTAATTAGCATTATATGCCAATGTCGAAAATAGGAGATTAGTCGATGAAGTTTGCATTATTTCAGTTTCCAATTAGCCAAGATCCGACGTGTAATTACAAAGCGATAAAGGAAGCTATTTATGAGGCTGCAAATAATGATGCTCAGGTTTTGGTCACTCAAGAGTGTGCTTTGTCTGGCTATCCACCTGTGGAAATTGACTCTGTTTCCGATATCGATTTTGCGCAACAAGATAGTGTTTTCAATGAAATCATTGAACTTGTAAAGGAAAAGCAAATTTACCTACTTCTTGGCCTTATTCGTAAGAGAGCGATGAAAGCTGCGAACTCCATCGCTGTCATTGCACCAACAGGTGAGGTGCAGTTTTATGATAAAAGGGCGTTGTGGGGATGGGACGCTGATAACTTCACTGTAGATAGTGATTTTAATGGGATTGTTGATATTCAGGGGGTTAGGATAGGTATTCGAATTTGTTTTGAAATTCGATTTCCTGAATATTTTCGAGAGCTGTATAAGGAAAAGGTTGATGTTGTTATCGTAAGTTTATGCGACATTCAATGCGAAGCAGATGACAACCGACGTTCAATTATTAAGTCTCATCTAGTCTCTCGTGCTATTGAAAATGTGGTTACGTTGATCTCTGTAAACTCATCGACCTTAGAGCAAACAGCCCCAACTGCTGTAGTTGACCAACACGGTAAATTCATTGTTCAAGCTGATCGAAACAGTAAGTCGATAACTTACTATGACTATGAAAAACCAGAGGAAGGCTTTGGTGCTCAAGGGCTTAGGAAATATTCAAATGAGTTGCTAGGCATATAACAATTGGTTGTTAACTATACAAATGACTGTGCCACGTCTTTGCCCCAAAATCATTCAGCCATAAAATCAGTGGTGTTCTTTCTTTGTCATTTAGACCAACTTAATCTAATAGCAACATCTTTACTCTCTTTGCATAACTATTCTGAACCATTCAATTCTCGATAGCCCAGCCACCGCATCGAACCAAAACCACACTCATTTACGCTAAAACGAAGAACATTCGCGCTGTCCAGTTATTGCTTGGGCATGCGAAGCTTGATAATACGGTTCGGTATTTGGGTATCGAAATGGATGATGCACTCAAGCTGTCGGAAAACATTGATGCATGGTTGGAAAAAGCAGTGGGCTTGTTTCGGTGGTTAATCGGTAGGATAAGAGAATATTCCTTCCAAAATCAAATGTAATTGATTGATTTATCACCAGGCAAAAGTGCGACGTCGCCATTGTATTGACAATAATGAAAGCCTTTCCCTATTAGTTTATATGTAATTATTTGCAAATTATATTTATGTATTTATCGTATGTATCTTATCAATGAGATTAATTACATCATCATTGCGAAATAGCGTTAGGTGAATAGGTGCAGTCATGATTAACCAAAGGCGAAAGGACATCAGCCTTATAGTGTCACTTTTCTTGATGGGGTCAGTACCTTCTTCTATGGTATTGAGCCAGACTCTGCCTCTCGTATCTCCCGCGACACGTACTCAAATTGAGCAAGAGCAAGCGCTGCGATTAGAGCAAATTGAACAAGCCAAACAATCGGTTGAGCAAATAGAGCGTGTTGCGCCTTTGCCTGAGTTACCTATCGAGGAAGGTGAGAGGTGCTTTGACGTTGTTCAGATTGTCTTTAGCGGGAATACCGTGTTTGTTGATGCTTCGCTGTTAGAAAGTATTGAGTTTTCCCCTGGCTGCCTTGGCTTGTCTGAGATTAATGAGTATCTACGGCGGATCACCAACCTTTATGTAGAATCCGGTTACGTCACCTCTCGCGCCTTCTTAGTACCGCAAGATTTGTCGTTAGGGCAGCTTGAAATCGTGATTATGGAAGGAAAACTGGAAGGGGTATTGCTCAATGGGGTTTCAGAGCCTTTTCTTGAACATGCTTTTCCGAATCTGGTTGGGAAAGCTCTTAATCTTAGAGACATTGAACAAGGTCTCGACCAAATAAATAGACTCAGCCGCTATAATTCGCAGATAAAGCTCTTACCCAGTCAGCGGCAAGGTTATAGCGTTGTCGATATCCAAACAGGTGAGGGCTCTGCCGGCTCTTTCGGGCTCGGTTTTGGTAATGGTGGACAACCTTCCACCGGTGAAGAGCTGATTTCAATGAATGCATCAGCCGGCAATGTGTTTGGGATGCTAGACTCTTGGTCTTTGTCGGGCAGTACCTCGGCAGAGTTTGTTGATAGCCGAGGCTCTGAAAGTCTGTACTTGAGTGTTGATGTGCCCTATGGGTACTGGAATGTTAATTTTCGTACCTCTTACAGTACTTACAAAAGTACCTTCACCAGTAACGATTTCACCTTTGATTCATCAGGCAAAAATAACAGTCATTTTTTAGATATTAAGTGGCTTGCGCATCGTAATGCCATCGGCAAAACCAGCCTTGATTTGGGGATCACTCATCGACGAGAGCGAAATTACCTATTGGGCAGTTTGCTTGACAGTGGCTCTCGTAACCTTTCCTCCCTCGGGTTGACGCTAAATCACAGTCGTCGTCTGGGTCAGGGGTACTGGACATTCTCTCCGAGCTTTGCACTCGGGAGTGACTGGTTTGGCGGGGAATCCGATGATGGGAAGCGCCACGCGGACCCCAAAGCTCAGTTTTACAAAGGTACGCTCACCACCAGTTACACCTACTCAATTCTCCCGTCGCTGACCTACACCACGACACTGTTTGGACAGTGGACGAATCACACGCTCTATGGCAGTGAACGATTGAGCATTGGCGGAGAGTATTCGATTCGCGGCTTTAAAAATGTCGCGCTCTCTGGCGATGAAGGGTACTACTGGCGAAACGAGTTAAATTACCCACTGGCCACCCTCCCTTTTATTGGGCACGTTTCAACACAACTCGCGCTTGATACTGGCACCATCGCCAAAGATGGGGATGACTTGTATGAGCGAGGCACGTTAACAGGCACCAGTTTGGCCGTACGTACGCAACATCAATACGGATCCAGCAGCGTAACAGTGGGACTTCCACTCTCGTCACCCAGTCGATTAAACGCGGATGATTACGTCATTTATTACCAACTCAATGTGAAAATATAGTGAGGCCATCATGACCCAATCTAATAAAAGAGCATCATTAGATAAGCCTGTTAAATCCTGGCAGCGTCATCTCACGTACTTGGTGTGTACATTGATTAATGTTCAGCCCGTGCTGGCCAATGTCGTCGTCAGTGGCGGAAACACGCATACTATCACGGCGGGTAATGGTGTTGAAGTGGTGAACATTGCTACGCCAAATGGTAAAGGCTTATCACACAATAAGTATCAACAATTCAACGTGGATAAAAACGGGCTGATACTCAACAACTCGGCCGAGCAATTAGCCAAATCGCAACTGGGCGGTTATCTACAAAACAACCCCAACCTTAACAATGGCGCAGCCAGTGTCATTCTCAATGAAGTGACCGGCACAAGCCGAAGTCAACTCAACGGGTATACCGAGGTATTTGGCAGCGCTGCCCCTGTGATATTAACCAACCCTTATGGCATTACCTGTAATGGTTGTGGTTTTATTAATACGCCAAGAGTCACGCTCTCAACCGGCACGCCAAACATAATAAATGGCGAGCTAGAGGGTTTTGATGTGAGCCAGGGTAGCGTCACCATTGAAGGGTTGGGTTTAGATGGGACCAATCAAACCTACTTCGATATCATCAGTCGAACGGCGAAAATCAATGCGGATATTCATGCTAATGCGCTGACAATAGTGACGGGCAATAACGAAGTGGCCTATCAAAGTAATGAAGTCACCAAAACAAATACAGCTAAAACCCCGGCATCTGACATGGCAATTGATTCCTCGCTGCTTGGCGGTATGTACGCGGGCCGAATTGCACTGGTAGCGACCGAAAATGGCGTTGGCGTGAATGTCGGCCGTCTTGCTGCTTCACAAGGTGATATCACCATCAGTGCGGATGGAAAGATAGTCTTGGGTGATGCGAGCGCGACCCAAGATATTGCACTGGCCTCAAACCAAGATATCGAAATACAAGGGACTCTCAGTGCCGAGCGACATCTGGATGTACAAGCCGATAATACGTCCGTTCTGTCTGAGATTGTCGTCGGTGAGGACGTCACAATGCGCAGTGATACGTTAGTGCTCAGCGGTGCCAGCATTGAAGCAAAAGCACTCAACGCGGTCATCGATAACGTTAGCCTTGATGATGCTAGCCTTATCAGTACCGAAGCATTGAACCTGGGCCATCTGACAACCTTAACTAATGACGGGGACATCAGCGCGTCACAATCGGCCTTTTTGTCGGGTGACGGTATAAGCCTAACTGGGCAAGGTAAACTTCAAACCGCGCAACTAGAGATGAGCGCCAGCTCTGTCTCAATAGACACTGCCTTGTTGAGCACTCAGGCGACGTTGGATATCGACAATACGCTCACGATAAGCAATGAAGGCTCGTTGTCCTCAACAAAAGACGTGCAGCTCAATGCGAAGACCCTCGTGTTAGAAGGGCAGATTCAGTCTGGGCAATCGGTCACGGCGACCGTACAAGAAGGCATGACTGTGACAGGCAGCTTGCTTGCTACTGATATTACTATTGAGTCGCAAGCGCTCACTCAAAAAGGCGACCTAGCCGCCACGAATAACCTTTCTATTACAACGGGTGAAGTGGCGCTTGAGGCTCAGGCCAGCGCTGGCAACAACCTCAACATTCAGGCTACCGATGTCACCTTATCCGACACCTTAAAAGCGGGCTCAGAGCTGACGATTGGTGCTGATAACACATTGACGCAAACTGGCCAAGGCAGTGTGCTAGCCGGAAAGGCAATTCACCTAAACGCGAAGTCTATTAACCTATCTGGAGAGAGTCACAGCAATGGAAGCACGAGTGTTAACGCTCAGGACATCACATTAGATGGGACACATCAAGCGCAAGGTGATGTCACCGTCAGCAGCAAGACTTTAACGCAAGAAGGACAGCTTGCGGCCGGTGGTGAGCTCACACTCACTCAAACCGACAGGGCAACGCTGTCAGGAGAGGTAGCTTCGGGTGATGCGTTGACCATTAACACCAAAACACTGCATCAAAGCGGCGAGCTCACCAGCGGCGCTGACCTCTCTTTGACCGCGACCGACACAACCCTAGAAGGCAACACATCGGTTGGGGGCACTCTCACTATCGAGACGTCCACTTTAGCTGTGACGGGTCAAGTGTTGGCGGCTGGTGATACCACACTCACGGCCGATAATCTCACGTTAAGCGGGGAATTAAAAACCGCAAAGTCACTCTCCATAAATACAAGCGACTCACTCACCACAGCAGCAGGCAGCAAACTCGAAGCGGAGCAAGCGTTAACACTGGAGGCTGCGACATTAAATCATCAAGGCGCCATGCTTAGTGGGAATGATACGGTCATCACCAGTAATAACATCATTCATAAGGGGCAAATTCAATCGGGTCAATCCACCTCCATTGACACGCAAACCATGACCCAGCAAGGGTCAATCGAAGCGAATCAAAACCTAACCCTGGTGGTGAATAGCGCACTGAGCAACCAAGGGGACTTACTGGCGGGTAACGATATGTCTTTGTCTGCTCATTCTCTGGTGAACACCGCAGACATTAACGCGGGGAACCAAACCACCCTAACAACAACCCAAGGGCTCACCAATCAATCCAGTGGCGTGATTTCAGGATTGAATACAGACATTAATGCAAGCAGCGTATCGAATGCAGGCACCCTTCAGGCACTAGAAAGCTTAAACCTAACCGCGAGCTCGTTAAGTAACTCTGGGGCGTTAATCGCACTGACTAATCTCACCACACAGCTTTCAGGCACCCTGACCAATAACGGACTAATTTACGCAGGCAATAACGCGAACTTGTACAATAACCGCCTCAATAACTACAGTGATATCTTGGTGGGCAATGACCTGACCATTGCAACTAATGCGAGCCTGCAAAAAAGTACCAGCCTTCTTAATAGCTCTGCAACTATTGAGTCACTGGGTGGGGATATCAGTATTTATACAGGAGCGTTAACGAACAAAAGAACAGAGCTTGTCATCGACTATGCATCCAGCAAAGATGAGTCGAGTAAATATGGCACAGTGTTGCACGGTGCAGGGACTCAATATGCACCAGAGTATGACATTAGGGAAGAGCACCTTTCAAACTCGAGTGACAATAACAATCGCAGGGTTTATCACTACACATTATTGACAGACAGTGCTCTATCTATTCCGGTCATCATTGAAAAACAAGTCTTAAAAAAGGCGACGAGTGCTTCTCGAATTATTGCTAATGACGCAATCAGTATTCAAGCGACGACACTAAAAAACAATGCGAGCCAAATCGCCGGGAAAAACGTTCAGATTTTGGCCAGTTCACTTGAAAATACGGGTTATCAGTTTGATGAATACACGACCTATTATGAGTATGAGTTACCGGATAGAGTATATAGGCATAATACTAAGGGCTATAGGGGAGTTGATTACAACCTCGTTGATACTCGCCGCGTCAAAACAGGCTCAAGCAGTGCGCTTAATTCCTCGATTACAGCGACCAATCGTGTCACGCTTAATGTGGCCAATCAGGTCAATAACTCGACTATTCAATCCAACGCTTCAAAGGTGACAGCTTCAGGGAGTAATAAAAACACCAAATCAACGGGCAGCGCAAATGTTGCTGGCCCAGCAGGCGTGATTGTTACAGGCGTCGATAGCATCGATAACGTTTCTATCTCTTTTCCTGCGATTAACAGCATTCCTTTTCCAGAATTTCGCCTGCCTAGTAGCCCTAATGGTCTGTTTATCTTCAGTGATGGACCGAGCAGTGGTTACCTTATTGAAACCAATCCAGCCTTAACCAATTTGGGTAACTTCTTAGGCTCGGACTATTTCCAAGACAGCGTTGGGTTTTCGCCAGAGCAAGACATCACCTTTTTAGGGGATGCGTTTTACGACACGCGCACCATCACCCAAGCGATTTTTGAGCAGACGGGGCAACGTTATCTCAATCAATCGGTGGGGAATGACTTCACTCAAATGAAGCAGTTGATTGATGCGGCGGCGGGCCAAAAACAAGCACTGGATTTAGACGTGGGCATCGCCTTGTCCGCTGAGCAAGTAGCGAGTCTCACGCAAGATATGGTGTGGTATGAAACCATTGAAGTGAACGGACAAGAAGTGCTCGCCCCTAAACTCTACCTAGCGCAAGTGAGTGAGCGAGACTTTACAGGCGGGGCCGTCATTGCCGGTGGAGGCTTAGAGATTAACGCTGGCGATATTAACAACAGCGGAACATTGAGCTCAGACTCATCACTCACGCTAAAAAGTGACGGCACCTTATTGAATGACACAGGAACTATTGCAGCAGGCGGCGATTTAATTGTTCAAGCTGACGGTGACATCATCAACCGAAGTGGGCAGATAAGCGGTGAGAATGTCGCGCTAGTGAGTCAATCTGGTAGTGTGATTAATGAAACTCTGACAGACCAACTTAACGTTGACAAAGATGGCAATATCAAAGATGCCGATGCTGCCGGGATTGAATACACCGACACCTATATAGGGCAAACAGCAGGCATTAAAGCAAGCAATGAGCTCGTCATACAGGCAGGTGACTCCATTACTAATATCGGAGGTGAATTATCCTCAGGAAGCACCTTAACCCTCATCGCCAGCAACGACATCAATCTCAGCAGTGTGGAAGACAAAGACTACCTGACTTATAAACAGAACGGCGCGACAACGGAAAAGTCGACCGTTGGCTATCAAGACTCCAATATTGCCTCAGGGGGCTCACTCAACATAATTACTGGCGGTGATTTAACCGCTACAGGTGGCCAGATAAAAGCAGCCGATAACGCAGCGCTCGACATCGCGGGTGATTTAACCTTCTTAACCAATGAAACTTTGCAGCATGATAGCTACGACGCGGCAAGATTAAAAACCATTCGAACCACCACAGGTCAAGAGGGCGTGACGCTCAGCGCAGGTAACAATCTGACCGTGTCAACCGGCGGTGACGCAACGCTTGTGGCGGCCAATGTTAACGCGGCGAATGACTTGACCTTTGATGTGGAGGGGCAGTTAGCCGCTATCGCCGCAACAGAAACCGCTTATTCGAGAGATTTCATTGAAACCAGCAGTGTTTGGGGAGACTCATCCAGTGATACAGAAATTCAAACCAATACCGTTAAAGGCACGGCGTTTAAAGCCGGTGGCTCGATAAACCTCACTAGCCAAGGAGACCAAATACACCAAGCCTCCGATATTGCCGCCAGTGGTGATGTCACTCTGGAATCCACACAAGGCAGCCTAGCTTTGGTTGCCGCTGAAGAAAGTCGCTCTTATCGCCATGAGACGGTCGACAGTGGTTTTATGGTGACCATGGCAGGCGAAGGGGAAACCTCAAGCACGCAGAAAATCACCCGCATAAAAAGTGGGGGTAAAGTCTCGTTAGCGGGTGCGCTTGGTATTCAGGTGGATTACGTTTCAACAGACGGTCAACTTGCAAGAGCGTTAAATGAATTGCCTGCGGGTGAAGAATACGCGTGGATGGCAGCGTTAAAAGGCAACCCTAATGTAGATTGGAATCAGGTCAACGAGGCGTTTGATAGTTGGGATTATGAAGAGTCGAATTTAGGGGGTCCTGCAGCGGCGATTATAGCCATCGCGTTAACCGTGGTGACCGCTGGTGCGGCTGCAGGTGCTGGAGCAGCAATAGCAGGCTCAGTTGGCGCTGCCGGAACCGCAGCGGGCTCAACTGTAGCTGCTATGGGCGCAGCCGCCACCTCGACACTGATAACTCAAACCTCTTTGTCATTGATTAATAATGGGGGCGACTTAGGGGCAACACTTGAAGACCTCGGTAGCTCAGATAAAGTAAAGCTGCTTGCGACGGCCATGCTCACGGCAGGCGCATTAGCTGGGTTTGATGCGGCAATTGGCGTGACCGATGGTACCATCAATGTTGATACGGGTTTGCCTAATTACTCCAGTGTCGATGCCACTAAGCTAGCGTCAGGGAACCCCAACATTAGTACGCCGTGGCAGAGCTTAAGTCCTGACGCTATTTTACAGCAAGTTGGGCGCTCAGGTATTCAGGCCGGTGTAGACAGCGCGATTAATGGCACTGACTTCTCTGATGGGTTTGTGAATAGCCTACGTGGCGGTCTGGCCAATAACGTTGGCGCGATTGCTGCCAATCAAATTGGAGATTGGGGTGTCACTCATGGGTTAGCCGAAGGCGGTTTCACTAAGTCGCTGCTTCATGGTGTCAGTCAAGGCGCTGTCGCCGAGCTTGCCGGAGGTGAATTCATAGCAGGTGCCGCCGCGGGTGTGGCCACCGAGCTTGCAGGAAGCACGCTAGGAAACTCAGGCCTTGAAGAAAAAACACAAGTTGATGTGGCAGGGTTAATAGGCGCTGCTGCGGGCGTTGCAGCAACGGGCGATGCTGAAGGTGCGTACACAGGACAAAATGCTGGGGGGATTGTTCATCGGTTTAATCACTTAAATCATGATGAGGCCCAAGAGCTAATGGAAGCCGAACGCCAATGTCAAAATGGTAACGAAGCTTGTGATCGTGCCAGTGAGTTAAAACAACTAGACAGCAAAAGAGACGTAGAGTTACTCACTGCGTGTAATGGTGGAAATTCAGCACTATGTAATAATCTAACCCTGTTAGCAAAAGATAATCGTCAGTCCTATGTGGATGCGACATTAGACTTGCTAAAGGATTCCGACATTCTAACGTATCAAATGCCGAATGATTTACAGGAACATTTCTATAAGGCCGATAAAATATCGAATGATCCTACTGGGCAACAAGCTGAGACTGTTAACGCCGTTATAAGTGGAATGATTGACTTTATGCCAGGTGTGGGGGATGCAAAAGGCTTCTATGAAGCAAATACAGGTTTTGAGTATCTGCTTGCGACTGTAGGTCTTGTTCCGGCTTTAGGTGATTTAGTTAAACAAGCAGGAAAAGCATTTGATGCTGGGGATGTGGGGCTCGCCCAAGATTTGTTAGCTCAAGCACAAAAGGGACTAAAAGATGAGCCGAAATTATTAGAATATAAACCGGAAATCAATAATGCAGGCCCTAGTGGAGCTAATCCTGATACTATCGCAAACTCACCAAACGGGCCTCCGAGTCATAGTGAATCAAAGACAGATTTTTATGTGAGACCTGATGGTGATGTTATTCCAGGCTCTGGATATAGAATCACTGGTGGTAATGCTAATATAGACGAGTTAAATACCGGAACGATTGCATCAAGAGAACCCACTTATATAACCTTTGATGATGTGACTCAATTAACTCCTAATCAAGCTCAGGATTTGCTTCAGACGCCACATGCACCTACTCATGTTGTAGAGTTTGATACTATACAGCTTCTAGATGACCTTCGTATTCCTGATGGAAAATGGAATACGAATAGTGTGCCTGAACCAATTACAGAAACTTTTCCGGATTGGGGAAAAGGTGGTGGTACTCAAGCAATTACCGACAGACCAATACAGGTTAGTCCAGAAAATATAACGGAGCTACGTAGTGACTAATTTTCCAGCTCAGAAATGCATAGAAAATATCCGTGCATATCTACGAAATCAGCACCCTGATAAAGTTAAAGAGTTTGAAGGCTTTATTGAAAAATATCAGTTAAAGGAATTGTATTTTTGGCTAGGTGAACATATATCATCAATTGATGACTCTGAAGAGTTTCATAAGTTAATGAAAGATTATTTTTTTAGCATTCACTGATGGTTCTAGCTAGATGAATTGACGTCCATAGAGCAATAATAAGCCTGAGCAAGCCGTTTTCTAAAGAGGTTAAAGTGAATAATGTAACCAGAAAAATAGAAATATTGGATTGTTTAGCTGGAATGATGATGAAGAGTACTCCAACGGAGTACTCTTCTATTCATTGTCGTTTCGAGGTTGACAATATGGATGAATCTGTAGACGAACACTTCTGGTTCATTAGCAATGGAACCAAAATAAATTAATAAATGATCCTGATTGGGCAATACCTGATCTGATCTTAGAGCTACATAAGGCTTTGTTTCCTTACTCGGTTTTAGTTAAAAACGCGCCTAAAATGACTAGTTGTTAGGCTATTACTACTGTTTTAGGCATACCTAACCCTGTCAGCTTATTTAACGCTTTTATCATGGCGTAAGTCTCACCAACCTGCGCATTGTAACTTCTTAAACTTAATGTACCGCTGAGCAGTTTCTTCACACGGAATATCGCCGTCTCTGAGAGCGAACGTTTATGGTAGCCGTACTTCTTTTTCCAATGCTTATTTGAACCATATAGTTTCTGACAGCCGACCGCTAGATTGCGGGGATGACCTTGCTCCCAGAAGGCTGCGCCTTCCCTCGGAGGAATAAGCGGAACAGCATTTTTGACACGAATAGCTTCGTAGCACAACCTTGTGTCGTAAGCACCATCGCCAGATATCTCATTGATTCTTCGGCGAGTCTGTTTGAGTAAGTTTGGAAGTGCTTCTCCGTCGCTTACATTCGATAAACTTAATTCAGCGGCAATGATTTCATGCGTGTTTGTATCGACCGCTAAATGTAGCTTTCTCCAGACTCGACGCTTCCCATTAGTGCCATGCTTTTTGACTTTCCATTCGCCTTCGCCGTAGACCTTCAGACCAGTCGCATCAATGGCTAAATGCTGGATAGCTCCTTTAGTTTTTGGCTTGAACGCGACGTTGATCGTTTTGGCTCGCTTGCTAATGCATGAATAATGAGGGCATGACAATGGCAGTTGAGCAAGCTTGAAAACAGAATTGATGAATCCTTGCAGGCCTCTCAACGGCATTGAAAATACCTGTTTGACCATAAGAGCCGTCGTAATGGCTAAGTCACTAAACAAACGAGGTCTTCCACGGTTACCTTGCTTGACCTGTTTCCAGTGTTGGATTGTCTCTTCATCAATCCAAAACGTCAATGAACCACGATTGATTAAAGCTTGGTTATATTGCTTCCAGTTAGTTGTTTTGTAGCGAGGCTTGGCCATTGATCTAAGTATTTGAGTGAACTTAGCTGATCAGATCGTCGGTTAATGAGTTAGTTCCCTGATTTAGGAAACAAAGCCGGGTAGGTAGTTAGAGCGCTAAGGCACTGCAATCCTCGATGTATGCATGGGTATTATGATAGGTCTTTCTAACCTACAGATGCGTTAGTTAGAAAGGCCTGTGCCAATAACTCACCAATAGATTCCCTCCAAAATGACGGTAACCTTTAATCTCCAGTGAAGAGCAGTGCTGGTAGGCGGTTAAGGGTTACTGTGTAACGTTGAATACAGTATGCATCCAATGTGCTGAAGTCAGTTCTATTGCTCGTTCAATTCCTTAAGCTCTAGAAGTGCCTATCGAAAAAGGCATCAACGTTTATATCTCAAAAAACATGCATATCGATGGTCCAATACAAGCTCGTATAACAGTAACCGTTCTGGGCTGAGTAGAAGAAATAGAACGCGAGTTTATATCAATGAAAACGAAAGAAGCATTAGTTGATCGAAAGAAAAATGGCGTCGCTCTAGGTTGGTCAAAAGCAGGCTACCACACTTAAGATCGATGTAGAATGTGATCAGATTGAAAAGTATCTAGCGATGGGGTTTGGGATCAGGCCCACTTAAAAACTGATCGATGAGCTTGCGAGTACATTGGGGAGTTTTTAATAAAGGAAGAATCAAAGTTTAGAAAGAGATAATGGAAAGTTATTATTTAAATTCATTAGCGCGGAGGTTGCCGTCCCAACTTACGAAGAGTATGCAGTATCTTCCACCAAACAGACATTGTTGCATATTGAACGATGCTTCGGTTCTGTTGTTCAATTTGCTTATTCACGCTAGCACGGGTAAGAAATAGCCATTTTTTTTCTATCTGGCTTAAATAAAGAATCATTGATTCAGATAATTTTGAAGTTCCTGAAATGTTCTTTCCGTAATAAAAATTAGGGTAATAGCAATAGTCATAGGGTTCTATTACTGTTATAGAGGCGCAATTCATCGCTGAAGCTGTATAACGTACTTCAGGATCTTGACCTAGGTTACCCATTATTATTACTTTGTTTACTCCGCGTGATGCCATCGTATCTAACTACTGTCTGTCTCCATCCATCTTCACCGAACTGCTAGGTGAAGTTAAACATTTAAGGAGAACTAATGGTTCATCCTCTTAGATTGATTTCTGTTAATTGTTGATTGATATAAAATGTAAGCTAATCAAATACATCTCCTAGAGCAATGTTGAGTTTGACATCCATTCCCAATACATAATTACCTGCTCAGAGTAGTTCAATAGCAATAGCAAGGTCGAAGTGAGAAAGGTTTGAATTCGAGCTAGAAGTAGAATGTACCTCAGCGCTTTTGATTGTTTGTCGTCTAGTGCACCGTCCTTTAGTAAATCTTTCAAAATAGTCACATGTTGAATGTGTTTAAACAGTTTGGTTAGTCTTCTCATTATGTAATTCTCCAATAATGAGGACTTAGCCAAAAGATCAATCGCCATGGATGGATTGGCAAGAATAGAATAACACTACTAACTCATTAACCATTCTGGTTTTAAGTTTTTTGGGTTACTCCTCACAAAGTCTAACGATGTTCACAAAGGTGTAGCTATCTGGACACCCATCTAGTGTTGGCTTGAATGTACTTTTAGTCGTAATTGGCAATTCTGAACATGTGCACTGGTATAGTAGTAACTTAGTGTTCATAAATGGGGGCTTCTATGATTATTGGTTATGCTCGAGTCAGCACTAACGATCAAACACTAGGTTTTCAAGTTCAGCAGCAAATCAGCAGATCGTGAGGAGCTATCAAAGTTGATAGAATTTTCACGCTCCGGAGATATTGTTCATGTCACCAAAGTTGACCGTATTACACGTAACACCATTGATGCACTTCAAATCGCCGACAAGCTCAATGAAAAAGGAGCAGGACTGGTTTTTCATGATCTTGGTGAGCTGGATAATAACAGCGATGTTGGACGTGTTATCTATACTACTATTTCAGCTTTCGCTGAGATGGAAAGAAAACGCATTTTGCAGCGTTGTAACGAGGGTAGGGAGCGCGCTAAAGCCGAAGGGAGGCACCTTGGCCGATTTCCTGATAAGAGGCTTCACCAACGTATTAATGAACTTGCCGAACAAGGTATGAACAAACATGCGATCAGTAAAGAGCTAGGATGCAGTCGCACGACGGTTTATAGAGTTTTAAATTCGTAAACCATCAAACCTTCCCTTCTTCGGTAA
Organism: Vibrio kyushuensis; assembly: GCF_050337325.1. Lineage (NCBI taxonomy): Bacteria > Pseudomonadati > Pseudomonadota > Gammaproteobacteria > Vibrionales > Vibrionaceae > Vibrio > Vibrio kyushuensis. Next base: position 1,315,584 of record NZ_JAKJSV010000002.1, on the reverse strand, counting down.
CATATAGCGCAGTGAATTCGCAATAAACGATTAACAAATCCTGTCTTAGAAGTGTTCATGCCAACTTCTAAATGTAGGCGTTCATAATGACGATAGATTTTTAATCGTATGCTGTCGTCACAGCGCAATTGCTGGTCAAAAAACAAGATTTCTAACCTATCTCTCTCTTCTGGCTCTAATAGTACAGCGTGATAAAGTGCGTCACGTAATTCATGTCGCAGAGATTTTAAGTCAGTGGCACTGAAGTCAGATTTGTTGAATCGTACATTATGAATATCAATAACATCACATTTCATACTCCTAACCTCACTACTGGCGTTTCATCATTCGATGGATTTTACCAAAGCCATCATCGACGGCCTCGGCGGGATTGCTTTCTGAACTGCGATACATAACTGCTCCTAGTGCGTAACATTGAATTGAGTGAATAAGCACTGATTATGCAAAACTTGAGACTTTAAAGTGGCAGATAAGCGGACAGTTTTCGCTCATTAAACACTATAGGGGGAGAGGATAGGGTGTAAACAGGGATTGAATAGAGAGTTAAAATGGAATGAATAGTGTGTAAACAGGGAGAGGAGTTTAAGTGGCCTTAGTCAGTTGACCTGATAAGGGAGTGCATAGCGAGTGAGCAAGGAGTGAGAAGGGAGTAGATGGAGAGTGAAAAGGGTTGAAACAAGGAACTAAGGTGGTTATGGATATTATGTTGAGGTTATTAAAGCTCGAAATTATGCATTAAGTTATTGAATTGAAATAATAAACACTTAATCTGGTATGGAAAATGAATAAACAGTGCATAAAATAGGGTCGTCGGAGGGTTTTTGAAAAACGTGGAAACAACAAAGAGTTACAGGGCGGTCTTTAAGTGGGTAAGGCGTTGAGTCGACTGTTATAGGAATCCGTCAATCCATGTTATGAGCTCTAAATAAATAGGAAAAAAGTCATGCTCTTAGAAAACAAGACGTTATATGAGTTTATGAGTGGTGTTGAAGAGTATGAATGAGTTGTTATAGGAATCCGTCAATCCAAATTTGTGAGCTCTTAAAAATTGAGAAGAAAGTCATGTTCTGAGAAAACAAGATGTTATATGCATTTGTGTATGATTTTGAAGAGCATGAATAGGTTGTTATAGGGATCCGCCAATACAATCTAGAAGCTCTAAAAATATATGTAAAAAGTCATGTTCTGATAAAACAATACGTTATATGCATTTGTGTATGATGTTGAGAAGCATGAATGAGATGTTATAGGTATTGGGCAACGAAAATACCCCAAAAAAACCGAAAAAATCTACAAGTGGAATCCACCTACGACTGAGATGGGTACGGATTAGCTATAGTACCCACCAACGAAAGCAACATTTCCCATGGTCTCTCGGCCTTGAGAGCAAAGTGCATAAAACCACCAATCTGAAACAATCACCGAAAGAGAGTGTGCCTGGCCTTGCGGTCCTTGAGCCTGTGACGGGTTACGCCAATGGAAAGATAAAATCACCAGCAACGAGATCGAGGCGTCACACTTGGTCAGGGCGAGCTTGAGCCGAGACGAAGTGAACTTAAATCGACAAGAAATGGAATCGAGCGTCAGTCGCAGAGTTTGCGGCAAGGCGCACGCCACTGTTCGGTGGCCGGTGATGAAGTGGGCGAATCATGGTCACAATGGTTTCTATTTATTCTCCTGCTAGCACTCGCTAATAGCCCGCTTTTTGTGCCTCTGCGTGCCTGTGGACGGGCTTGAAACACAATTTGAACCCATGATTGCCGATGGCGAGCGCCACTGCCTGTGGACCGCAGAGAAACTAAGGGCGCGATTTCTGTCCGCTTATCTGGGCATTTGCTGAAAATTTTTTGTCATGATTAGTATTATCAGTGAATTAGGGGAAGATCCCAATGAGACAGTGGAAATTAGGCCCTAATAAATGTCTTAGCTTTATAGAGAGGCGCAATTGTCGAACGGCACTAAGGTAAGAAAATTGATTGACTGTCAGTAGGCTTAAGGTAGTACCTCAATATAAAATAGAGGGTAAATTTGGATTTCTATGATTTTATAATGTAATTCTCATTAACGATTACTACACTGATATGAATGAAGGCTCTTATGGTGCTCTAGGGCCGTCAATAAAAAATAAATGGATAAAAAAAGGAATTAACATGAGAACTTATTGGAAGTTGGCAGCCATTATTTTTTATATCTTTCAGGTAACAGCCTGTGCTTTGGTTTCAAATGACCCAATTCAAAAAGAGCGGCTACGAACACCTGAACTCAAACCCTTAGATGAAACATCCTGGGAGGTCCGGAAGGTATCCTATTTAGGGATAAACCTATTTGGCAATAAAAAACGAAATACCATTGCAACAGCGGTAGCCAGTAGTGAAGAGTATGCACAATGGACAAGTGCAAATCTTACGGGTACAAGCATGGTCGCAACAGATATTGCGGTGGGACAGGTAGGATCTTCGTTAGGGCAGAGTGTTGGCGCGTCGGTTTTGGTTGGCACTATTCTAATCGATGCTTTTACCCAAGATCGGGCGGATTACATTTCCCGAACATTTATTCCAACCTCAGCAAATATTGATACTCAAGAAGCTGCCAATAATTATGTTCATCAATTTCATTTATCACGCGTGGAAGCTATCGCTGACCTTTTAAATGTTGACTATGAGTGTTTAGAGCCTTGTAAGCCCAATAAAATGCTTATCCGCTTCAAGAACATTAATTGGGATGGTATATCACATAGCTATTTGTATACCCCAAAGGAGTTATACCTTTATGTGTTGATTCAGGAAACCGTTAGAGTGGATTCTGAGTCGGCACTACACTCGATTATGGGTGAACAAATTGATTGGCAAACTAATGGCTATAATTCGAGCTTCGCTAATTTTTATGAGCCTGCGAATTTTGATGAATTAGGAGAGCCAATTCTAGGTGTGAGTGAAGACGGAGAAAAGGTTTTCGGTAAAGTAAAGCATATGGGCTTTACCCATATAGGGCGCGACTTAAGTTCAATCTATTATAACGATCCAATGAGCGTGTATGGTAACGGTAAGCTGCATCCTGATTATATTTTTTACAATGGTAGTAAGTATGCGATTACATTAGGTAGTGAGTTTGCCGATGAATTGGTAGTTGAAGCTAATTATTTATCGTACAAAAATAAGCTTGCAGAGAAATAGTAACTTGATATCTGAATCTTGTTTATATATATCAAATTGGCATAGACATAGTATTTGAACTAATCATTATGTGGGAAATACTTACAGTTTAAAGTTTGGATCATGTATGCCAAAAGTGTCATGTGCTGAACATATTCACTCTTAGTTTTCATTTCGTAAGAGTGAGACTATCGTTTGAACTATTTAGCCCAATACGGGTCTCGGTTGTCATAATTTGAGATATCTAGGATGAATTGCCCCACCGGATAAATAATGGGTTGCGTGTTGAGGTACCAAACCATTAATGGGCTGGGTTTGGCATTTAAAGTAGCAAAATAAGCAACCGATTTTTCCGCCGTCATTATGTTCGGCATCAGCCAAAATGGAGACACCAGCGCGACCGCGATAATGGAGCGCTGCATGGCCGTGTGCCAGTAATGGCGTGGCTTATCTGTAGCTCGTCGTAATTCCATAAACTTCATTGGAATACGAATAAGAGCAAGACAGCCAAACGCGAGGCTCAAAAATAAAGCCACGGGTGGAACAATCAACCGCTTCAGTGAATCATTGCCGAGTTCGTAGCCTTCTTCGTTTGGGCCCATAGAGGCAGGCATGGTGGATAGAATGCGTTTTCGTTTTGCCATGATGGGCCCAGCATTATAGCCAGATTCGATTTTAGCCAATTCGATGATGGAGTGCTTCTTAAGCCAAAGGTACGGTTTTTTCGACAACTCATCATGGCGGTTGATAAAGGCTTTTAAACTTAACGGTTGCTCTGGTAACTGATGTGGTCGATACTGATCCGCTTGCTCAAATACCGCATCATACACGGCCTTTTTCAGTCCAGAACGTGTTCCATCGAACTCATCGATGTAGATGCGTTTTTTATCATAGACCGCCTTTTTAGCGACCGAGACGATAAATTGATCATCAGGCGTCTTACCAAGCGGACCAAACCCAGCTTTTTTATAAAAACTGCCATTGTTGATGACGTAGTCTCGTATCATGCCTTTAATTGTCTCGCGATCAACAGGACAATTGCCTTTGCGGCACCAATGCTTGATCGGCGCATCAACCAGGCCGATGGGCTCAAACGTCTCAATAAGGTGGCTGGTCACATAGTCATGGTAATGCTTGAAGCACCAATCTGCCTTGCACTCATTGAAATAATGGTGAAGCCACGAATACAGCTGTCTACCAGGATAAATTTCCTTGCGTATGTATTGATCCATTTTCGTCATCGCACGGTCCAAGGACGCCGTTTGGAGCGATCTCGCGTTGGTGATGATTTGACTCCAATGCGAATCCACCTCACGTTGCGCTGTATTGGCATGGTCAGTGGTTTTTTTATTGAACGCCTTCACTGCTTGATTGGTTTCGTTAAACCCGGTCATCATGTCGTCATACAATTCAAGGTAACGTTGATGTGCATTACGTCCTTGGAGTTTCGCCTGACCGTCGGCCCAGGTGGAAACTAAGTAATCCAACTCATTGGTGAGGATAGACTCAAATTGAGGCGTATCTTTAAATAAAATAGGAAACGCTGACACAAAAGTGAGTGACATGGGACTATCGGGGTTGGCGGTGCTGTATGGGAACCGACCTTCATCGGCCAATTCGGCCACCGCTAAGAGTTCTTGAAAGAAGACCGACTTGGTGGCTTTAGCACGTTGTTCATCGGAGGCGTTGGCAATAATAACATTATCAATAAGGGTGGATTGTGCCCAAAACATAAATGGAACCGTGACACTGGTGATGGAAAACATGATCAGCAAGCGCGCCGAAATAGAGCGTTGTTTGAGAGCGAGAAAATTGACAATCAATAAACCGAGCCCGATCCCGCTGAGTGTTCGACCGGTGGTTTCAATAGAGTCCAACGCAGAATCCGTCGTAACAAGGTAGCCTGTTACATTTAACAAAGCGGCATTAAAGCCTAGCTCAGCAATCAAATACGCAATATCGATGCAAAGAAGTATTTTCATCCAGGTTCTTGATTGATTCATTAATACGCGGCCAGAAATCAGTGAATATAAACCAATAATAGCAACTAATTTCATATTGGCGACAATAATGAAAGGCTAGCATTGTTAAGTGAAAAAATTGAGAACGCTATTTATATAGTATCCATATCGATGATGGTTATTGCACTGTGTTCATATAAACATCGACAGTGTTCAAGGTTTATTGACTTTATAGAGTTGGCACCGAAATCGGATTGATGGCCTTGCTATAGTTAATACCGGATCCGACAATAAGGCCTACTATGATCAAACGCTTATTCAGTTCAACGGCATTTTTACTCTGCTTGCCCGTGCTGACCTTTACCCTCACTTATGGGTACCTAAAAAGGCCAGACGCAGTTCGTGAGCTTCAAAACGCCTCGCTCATCGAAAAAGACCGTGCGCGTTTAGACGCTCTGGCCTATACTGAGCAAGAGCGTGCGTTGATTGATCTTGTGTATCAAGAAACAGATCAAGCGTTTGTCATTTACCCTACGCTATTTGTTACGCGAAAAGATCGCATAACAAACCACAGAACACTCAATGTGCCCTTTGAAGATCACTCTTCAGTTGCCTCAGCTAAGTCTTATAATAAATTGTTTTCCCAAATTTGTTTCATTGAGTTGTATTCAGGCATGCCTTATGAAAATCGATTAAAATCTTTGGCTCATGAATTAGGCCACTGTGTTGCCTCTCGACAAAACGTAACTATTTACGCTCTCATCCGTGAATTTGATGATCAATATTCAACCGAAATAGAAGAGTTTACAACTAGCTTAAAAAATGCCTTTCTAAATAATGATTTCGTCCAGAACTTAAATACCGATCAAATCATCAAAGACACCATGATGCGCCATTACGAAGAAGTCTTAGCAGACGTACTTGGGGTCTATTTGGCAGCCAAAGTGCAACGTATTCACCCGTCTCTACAAAATCAGTTCGTACGCCGCAATTATGCACTAAAAGGTGGAAAGGAGCGTGATGGGTTTTGGTATCACAGTAACTGGTATTTTCAGAAAATCAGTCAGCAGACTTTCTCCTCAATAAAGGAGGTACACCTGGCGCTACTAAGACAGTTTCGAAAGGAGTACCCCCTTCCTCCAATGATGATCGTGAAAGAAAGCTTGATCCGTCAATTAAAAAACGCACATCAATTGGATGCACGATTTTTAGTGGATGACGCCCACAATAAACAAGTGTGGGCGTATTTGATGGCGCATTATCCCGAAGAGTACGTTCTAAAATAGTACGCTATATCGGCAATATAAGTGAAACATCTTTAGGCACATGCAATTTCAGCTAGTTGCATATAAACATCGACAGTGTTCAAGATTTATTGACTTTAAAGAGTTGGCACCGAAATCGGATTGATGGCCTTGCTATAGTTAATACCGGATCCGACAATAAGGCCTACTATGATCAAACGCTTATTCAGTTCAACGGCATTTTTGCTCTGCTTGCCCGTTTTGACCTTTACCCTGACGTATGCAGTACTAAAACGTCCAGAAGTAGTTCGTGAGTTTCAAAACGCCTCGCTCATCGAAAAAGACCGTGCACGTGTTAACACCTTGGCTATTAGCGATGACGAACGATCCCTCATTGACCTTATGTATAAAGAAACTGAACAATCATTTGTTATGTACCCAACGTTGTTTGTAACTCAAAAAGAACGTAAGGACAATCGACATAATTTTAATTTTGAATATAAGTTTCTTAGTAGTACAGCTGCTTCTATATTTGATAGTAAATTATTCGCACAGGTCTGTTTCGTTGAACTCTATAAAGGGATCCCTCAATCAAGTCGTTTAAAAACCCTGTCTCATGAATTAGGCCACTGTATCGCTTCACGCCACAGAGTCGAATTGTTCGTATTAATGCGTGAATTTACAGAAAAACACCAACACGAATTAAATCAACTTCTAAACGATTTGGCTACAAGTTTTCCCGATCATAAAGCCATAAAGAGCGCATCCATTCAACAATTACTAGAATTTACATTGATGCGTCATTACAGTGAGGTCATGGCTGATGTACTCGGGGTGTATTTAGCGGCAAAAGTACGTGGGATTCACCCATTTATTGAAAATCAATCATTGCGTCGTAGTTATGCTCTAAAAGGCGTAAAAACACGTGATGTCTTTTGGTATCACAGTAACTGGTATTTTAAGAAAATCAACCAGAATATTTACGGTTCCATAAGCGAAGTACACCAAGCGTTGCTTGAGCTATTTCGAACAGAGCATCCTCTTCCTCCGATGATGATCGTGAAAGAGAGCTTGATCCGTCAATTAAAAAGCGCACATCAATTGGATGCGCGCTTTTTAGTGGATGATGCCCACAATAAGCGAGTGTGGGCGTATTTGATGGCGCATTATCCAGAAGAGTACGATCCAAGCCGTAGTATTCATGTGCCTAATTAAGTGAGTTAGCTCGGCTCGTAACCAGAATGTTTAGCTTGTTCAGCCAAGCGCTCCAACGCTTCCGGATTTTGCTGGAGTGGGTTTGTACCGAGGTAATTGCTGCTAATCTGGCTATTCGGCGTATTATCCAGAATCGTATGTTCCGAAATAGTGTACCGAAGCATCAACTAATGCAGGCTGTTTAGCGGGTATTACTTTTTTGATTTCCATAGTTCTTCGATTTCTTCTTCGGTAGGTAAAATATCTTTAGCCAAACTCTTTTTGGTTGATTTTACTGCCCTATAGCACCGGTAGCGTCGAATTAAATAAATAACTATGTTCACTGACATAACTATTAGTAAAGCAATGTACAGAATGAAAATTAACTCATCTATGATACTCATATGGTCACCACTTTATGTGATTCCTTTAAGTATAGTATGAATGTCATTGCACTTGATGTGATTGTATAATGCTGGAGTTTTGAATAGAACAATTTCTACATAAATAAATGTTAGTATGAGAAAAAGCAAGTTGAAAGTTTTGCCAAGAGTATATGCGCTATGTATTAATTCGTAGCTTGTTACTCGGTTGATGACAAAGAGAAGTGGAATAAATATCAAGTACCTGATGAATGTAATATACGCATTTAATCTATGAGTTTTAAAGTTGAGTGATGGTGAATAGACAGACATTTTTGCGAAAAATGAAGCTGGATATTTATAGCCCCAAAATAGCCCCAAGTTTACTGACTGCGTAAATAACCCATTGATATTAAGTGGGTTTAACCGAGTGCGCGCGAGATGTTCGAAACGTGGTACAAGATGGCTTCACTGATTCAATCTGGTTTGGACCTTACACCGATTATTACTCACCACTACAAAGTGGACGATTTCCAGAAAGGTTTCGACATGATGCGATCTGGCATGTCAGGTAAGGTAATTCTAGACTGGGAATAGATTACTTCCGGTTTTGATTATTAGAAGGCAACAGGTAAAACTGTTGCCTTTTTTGTCGCCATTTTCGCCATTGGTTTTTCTTAAATATTTGAAAGTAAGATGATTTTTTGGTCGGTGAATACAATGGCAAGTTTGATTCGATCTGGCCTAGATCTAACGCCAATTATTACACACCATTTCAAGGTTGATGACTTCCAAGCTGGCTTCGACGCTATGCGTAGCGGGCTTTCTGGCAAGGTTATCCTTGATTGGGAATAGGTAAAAAGGGGAAAGCTAGAGGACTTTTTGTGGTGTTTTTCCCTACTATAACTCATCTGAATTCAGCCCATCTAGGAACTATGCTTCGTAGAGCATTCTAACCTATCGCGGTGATGAGTAACTTATTGATTTTAATGGGATGGTCCCCAGGCTATCTCAGTATGATTGTGAGAAGAACTTCATTAGAAATAACATTGAAAAGTCCAACCTATTTAATCATACATAAATTATTAATAGGCTGTTGCAGATCTTGGCCTGATACGAAATCAGGCCAAGTGATCAAATTAAAATTTGTAATTCACACCAGCTGAAAGCAGGTATTCTGACTCATTGTAGAAATCAATATTTGATGAACTGCTACTGTAACCTGCGAACGAGATAAACGAGACGTCTTCCCAGCCCATCAATTGGTCATACTCATATGCTCCGAACAGGCTCATTTCATTATCGCTGCGAGTCTCGTTAAACATAGGGTTTGTTCCATCGTAGCTGCGAGTTTCGTAGCCAGCCGTTAGCGCAAACTGATGACGGTCTAAAACTTTGAAGTAGGTAATGTCCGTTCCATAGGCTTTGTATGCCATCGATTCACCATCAGCAGAACGGACTTTATAGCTTAAAGATGGAATAAAGCCTGACGTTTGATTGAGCATGTATTTATACTCACCTTTAACGAAGATAACACTGCCATCACGTTGTAATGTGTCTTGTTCAGTAGAGCTCAATTCGGAGCCTGATGCCTCATCTTTGACATCGATGTTCGCGTAAGCCATATCAAGTGTGAAATCGCTACCAGCGATAGATTCAAGCTTTAATCGGTATGCGTTACCTGTTTCGTCAGTGACTTCTCTAGTGGAGTTAGTCGCGTATGGGTCGCTCCATGTTTCTCCTGATACCACGGTTGGAAGAAATGACGCGTCAATCACCATTCCCGACTCTAGCTCTTGTTTATAGCCAATCTCAAAAGCGAAATCACCAACGGCGATATCTTCACGCGCAGTACCGATGTATACCTGTTTGTCTAACTGCTGTCCGAACGTATAGTTGATTTGTCCTAGTGGCGCGACAAGCATTTCCCCATTGGAGTCGCCTTCAGAATTGAGGTCCGATATTGGATCTTTAACATCTGTATTGAAGTTAGACGATTGAGACATATAGCCAGTATTGAGAGAGATTTCACCACCAAATCCGGCTTCTGGCGCTAGCTCAGCAACTGAAGAATAGCTCACAAAACAGGTTAGAATAGAAAGTGAAAGAATGGTTTTATTCATGATAAACATCTCTGATTAATTAGGACTCAGACTTTACGGGGTTCGATGTCGAAGAAATGTCTATTTAAAATAAGATCGTGAATTATTCTTGTGAGAAGAGTAGTCGAGCCTTGTTTATTGCGTATGCGAGACCTGAATTGCATTAGAACATTTCAGGACTGAGCATTGTCACCATGAGGTTTTAGCTATCTGTTTTTCTTAATCAAACTCGCTATGCACCCGTTGGTATTTATATTGTCTTTCAACTCGAAGGACCACCCATATACATTACATAAGCGCCTTACGATTAGAAGCCCTAAACCATGCTCGGTTTCATTTTTATCGGACAACCCTGTCCCCGTGTCTTGAACGGAAATATGGTCAGTGGCAACGTGAATGGTAATTGAGCCTTTTTCTGTAAATCGAATTGAATTGTTGACGATGTTTTTCAGAATCATTTTAAGTACAGGCAATGGGAAATTCAGCGTTGTATCCGGTGCAAAAACTAGCTCGATTTCAACACCGAGTTTTGCCTTTTTACTGAGCTCCGAAATAGGAATATCCTTTTCACTGACGGCCCATACTTCATCGCTGGTCGCTGTATTTTCTTGTTTCACAATATTAAGCAAAATTTCAACGGTCGATTGCATATTATCAACTGCATCAATAATTCTATGGCGCTGCTTAGCCTGAAATTCTACGTCTTCTTCTTTCATGGCTTGTAAGTTTGCCGCTCCTGAAATAATCGCTATTGGCGTTTTCAATTCATGGCTCGCGTATTTTGCGAACATCATTTCTTGTTTCACCACTCTTTCTTTCATTTGTGTATAGCTATTGAGATGATTGGTCAGCTGCTTTATTTCATCAATCGTACTTTCCGATACGGTAAACTTCGATCGCTTCTCGTCTTTTAGCTGTTGGCTCAACTCGACAACCGGTGACATGAGTTCATCAAACATTCGCTTAGTTGACACGCTTAATATCCCAACAAGAAATAGCATCAATAAAGTGGATATACTCAATAATATATCCCAATTATCATCGCCAAAATCGAGCGATCTAGTGTCTATCGTGAGATACATTGGTATCTCCTGCCCATTCGACAAAAAGGTAGAGTGGTAAACCATGAAGCCATCCTCAGAGTAAGAACGAACTCTTGTCACTTCATCCTTAGCGTATGGCATTTCTAATTTGATATTGTCGGGTAAAAACGCGGAGTCGTAATACGCAGTAATATTCGGACTAACAGCGATACTACTGTTGGGGGCACGTTGATAATATTGCTGAGCGAACCCCTGAAACGAGTTTAAATAGCGTGCGATTTGGTTGTCTTCTTCCTTCACTAGCTTTAATGAAAAAGTTAAGAAAACAACAAAAGATGTTGAAATAGCGATGATTGCAAACCGACGGATCAGGCGCTTTTTTACGTTCTCAATATTGTTTTCAGCGGTTTTCGACTTTGTAAAAAACATCACTTCTCCAAACGAAAGCCAAATTTAGGCACGGTTTTTAGCATCGCTTTTTTAAACGGCTTATCAAGTGTGTTACGCAGCAAATAAATATGGCTGCGAAGAACATCTTTATCTGGAACATCATCGCCCCAAAGTTGATGGATTAGAGCCTCTCGGGTTACAAGCTCACCTTGTGCTTTAACGAGTTCAACCAGTATTTGGTACATAACAGGTGTCGTCGCCAGATTGTGCCCTTCACGTTTAATAATCTTCGTTTTCTCATCAATTTCTAATGAACCAAACGATAGAGTCGCAGGAGCAACCTGACCTCGAAACCGTTTAATCAAGGCAGACAAACGAACTTCTAGTTCGGGAAATTGGAAAGGTTTACTCACAAAATCATCGACACCATTATCGAAGCCATTAATTAGGTCTTCCTGACCATTTAATGCTGTCAGCATAAGGATGGGCGTCGTACATCCATTTTCTCTTAGTTCCTTCGCAACCTGCATACCATCTTTTTTAGGCATCATGACATCGAGAATGATGGCGTCAAATTCACTTTCTAAGGCCAGTTTTAGTCCAAGCTCTCCGTTGTCAGCGAAATCAGTCTCTGCGCCTTTTACTTCTAAGAAGTCGGCTAAAATCCCTTGTAGCTCTTCATTGTCTTCGACGACTAGAATTCGACTGTTCTCAAGCATGGCGTGTTCTCTCGCTACTAAATTATGTGTCTAAATATAGGGTTACCATCATATCTATTTTATGTCGAAATTATGTGAAATTGCGCGCGTTTGGCTAGCTAAGTAAAACCCACTTTCACAAAAACTCGACATTCATGACTTTAGGGTACCCCTATTACATTTTGGGAACTACATATTGAGAAAGCCATGATGAACAAACAATTATTACCCTATCTGATTAGCGCAATGGTATTTGCACCCTATAGCAATGCCGTTGACCTTATTGGTAAAACAACCAGTAAAGCCCCTTTAAACGTTGTATCTGAAGTCAGTGGCGTTATCGAACACGTTAATTGGCAAACCGGAGATATGGTCACTCAAGGTGAAAAGCTCGCCACGATTAAAGATCAAGATTTCAAACTAGAGGTGCGCAAGCAAAAAGCCAACCTTGCTTTAGTCAAAGCTGATTTGGATATTAAACAGTCGGTTTACACTCGCTATCAAGAACTTCGCTCGAAAAAAAGTCTGTCACAGAACGAGCTTGATATAGCAAAAGCTGACTTCTCAGCTGCAAAAGCGAACTTGTCATTGGCCCAAATAGAGTTGGAAAAAGCGCAGTTAGATCTTGCCAATACTCAGGTGGATGTGGCGATAGATGGATATGTAGTAGAGCGTTCAGTTGATGATGGCGCTTGGGTCAATCAAGGAGACTTGCTGTACAAACTCACTAATATTGATCAACTGAACGTTCGCTTACTCGCAAGCGAGTTTGATCTTCAAGACCTATCCGTGGGTCAACCGATTCAAGTTTGGTCAGAGGCACAGCCAGCTCAACGTAATCACGCAGAAATTAATCGTATTGCTGTCGAACTAGACCCTACAACTTTTGCTTATTTTGTTGATGTCGAAATCAACAATGAGCAACACCTTTTCAAACCGGGTATGTCCATTCACGCAACGACAGATAAATAGGGCATAAACTATGAATAACTTTCTTGCTTACTTCGCAGAACGTAGTTTTTTGGCTCGCATTATCACCATCATGGTGCTGCTGATTGGCGTTGGTTCGATGAGTATACTAAAGCTTCAAGAATTGCCTGATATAGCTTTTGCTGAAGTCGAAATTACAACCCAATATCCTGGTGCATCGGCGCAGGATATTGAGTTGAACATTACTAATCGAATTGAAAAAGAACTGAAGTCGGTACAAGGGCTAATAAAGTACAACTCTCAATCATTTGACGGTCAATCTTACATCAATATTGAATTGGACGAAGGGTACGATATTCAGCAAACCGTCCGTGATATACAACAGGCCGTTGAAAGGGTGCAAGGACTACCTAAAGACATATCAAATCCACCGCTAGTGGCGCAAAAGAGCACCTCTTCGTTCGAAGTGATGACGTTTGGTGTAACAACAGCGCTTGATAATTCAGAGCTTCAAAACTACGTTCGTGATTTAGAGAAGAAAGTCCGCAGTGTTGCAGGCGTTGGCACGGTATCAATGTCTGGTTTCACCGAGCGTGAATTTTGGATTGAAGTTGATCCGTCCAAAATATCTCGCTATCAACTGGCTTTGGCCGATGTTACATCAGCGATCAACACACGTAATCTTTCACTCTCTGGCGGTGTGGTCGAGTCTTGGAACAGCGAACAACGCATTGTAACGCTCACTCAAATTCATTCTGTTGAAGAGTTATCAAACACCATCATTAAGGTGCTTCCTACTGGGGAAACCGTTCGTTTAGGCGATGTGGCGTACGTTTCTGACTCGTTTGAAAAAGCGACGGAGTTAGGCATGGTGAATGGCGAAAGGGCTATTGTGTTTACCGTGGCGAAGAGCGCTAACGCCGATATCATCTCGACCATCGACAGAGTAAAAGCGTTGCTTGAAAAAGAAAATCAGCGCCTTAACGGCCAATTCTCTTTTCCTATCTCTTTGAACCTTGCGGATGATATGAGTGATAAGTTTTCTATCGTCACTACCAATGGTGGTGTAGGTCTTATTCTTGTTCTTATCGTATTAAGCATGATTCTAAAACGCGCGGTCGCTTTTTGGGTTGCTGTTTCTATCCCATTTTGTGTACTTGGCGTAATGGCGGTACTGCCTGCGCTTGGTATGAATTTAGACAGCATTACACTTGCGGCAATGCTATTGGTGATCGGTATTATTGTCGATGATTCGGTCATCGTCGCCGAGAGTATTTACCAAGAGCGTGAAAATGGAAAAGCTCCGTTAGACGCTGCAAAATCGGGTGTGCAGAACGTTATTCGTCCTATTATTGCGAGCTTAACCACCACTGCGTTGGTGTTCATCCCAATGTTCTTTATCCCGGGAACAATGGGGAAGGCAATCATGGTGATTCCAATTACGGTTATCGCGGCTCTTCTGTTCTCGTTGATTGAATGTACTTTTACGTTACCTGCACACCTTGCAAATTCGTTAAAGAAAGGTGAGAAGAAAAAGCAAAAAGAAGAGCGCTTCAGCGGTGTGATCAAACAATACCAGTCTCTATTGTCTCGTTGTTTGGCATGGGAAAAGTCTGTACTGATAGTCGCTGTGATCGCGCTTGTGGGGAGTGGCGCACTATTGACGACACTTAAGCTGGATATCTTCCCAAGCGAAACGGCTAAATACATTGAAATATACACAGAGGTTGCGCCGGGGGCATCGCTAAAACAGGTTCGCAAAGCGCATTCAGTGTTTGAAGAGACAATTGCACAGCTAGGTGAGAGTGAACTGGTTTCCTACAGTATGACTTATGGCAGCCCTGCAAGTAACGGCTTATTAACGCTAACCAACTTTGAGCAGCGTGATAGAACGGCCAATCAGATAGCCGACAGTTTAAACGAGAAATTGAAAGACGTTCCCGCGATTAATTTTGTGAAATTCACGGTCGACGCTGGTGGTCCCCCTCCGGGCGAGCCTATTGAGATTCGTGTGATCAGTAACAACGAAACAGAGCGAAATCATGCAGTTGCTCTCGTCATGGCTTGGATGAAAGAGCAGCCAAGCTTAGATAAAGTGACGAATAATGAACAACTGACTGATCCTCAACTACAAATCTTGCCACAATATGAATGGCTCGCACGTTACAATCTAACGGTTCAAGATCTTGCGACAACGCTGCGTATTGCTTTCGATGGTGAGAGTGTCTCTTCAACTTGGATTGGAGATCAAGAAGTGAACTTACGAGTTTTATTAGATGAGGAATATCGCAATATTGAACGTCTGAAAACGACGAAGATCACAACACCAAATGGGGTTAAAGTACCTCTGAACCGCCTTGCAAAAGTTCAAGAGGTACAGGCTCCACGTGAACTATTACACTACAACGGTGACCGTCAAGTGTTGGTGAGTGCACAAATAGTTGACGAAGCTATGGGTTCAGGTGAGTTAAGTCAGCAACTTTCAGATGCATTGGCACAGCGAGTTGGTAAAAGTGTGCAACTAGACATTGGTGGTGAAGCCGAGAACACAAGTGATACCATGTCTGGATTTCTTGTCGCTTTCCCTGCGGCGATGGTTGGTATCTATTTTGTGCTCGCGATTATGTTTAGCTCTTTACTACAGCCACTTCTAATCATGGCTGTAATACCATTTGCAGTGGTTGCAGCGCTGATGGCACTGTTCGTTCACATGCAGCCATTATCCTTGTTTGCTCTGATTGGTGTGCTAGGCATGACAGGGGTTGTGGTCAATAACTCCTTGGTATTGATAAATCGAATTAACGAGCTTAGAGCTGAAGGTTTAGAGGTGATGGACGCAGTGATTAAAGCCGCCATCAGCCGACTAAGACCAATACTGTTAACGTCAATCACCACGGTTGTTGGGCTGTTACCGCTCGCCTATGGAGTTTGCGGTACTGACGTGTACATGGGGCCAATGTCTCTAACATTAGGTTACGGACTGTTGTTCTCACTGCCTGTCGTGCTAATCGTCATTCCTTGCCTGTATATCCTTTGCTTTGGTCAAAAAGCTACAAAGTGAGGTTTGTGATCTTAGTGGTTGATTTTAGTTAGGAGAACTTATCCAAAACCCTCGGTTAGCTGAGGGTTTTGTGACTCAAACCAGTCCAGTAACGTGTTGAGAAAGGGTGCTAAACCATGTAACAATCATGGTGAACACCCCGAACCTCATCGTAACCAGTAGCATATAGGTACACCACACGAAATATCACGTATGTACCAAACAGAGCAGGTTCCATTCATCAAAAGATAGCGCCTAAATGATCCTTTCTTCCGTCTCAGGGTCAAACAGAATCGCTTTACTCAGGTCAACACTTAATGAAACGACATCGCCATGAGAAAGTGTGTTGTTTGGGTGAACTCTTGCCGTCACTTCCTTTTCGTTCCAATTGGTTAAAATCAATGTATCAGCTCCTGTTGGTTCAACCACCTCTATTCTAGATTTCAAAATGAGTGAGCTGTCATTGGAGTCAGCCAGAGTGATTTGCTCTGGACGTAAACCCAGAACAACCGTTTTGTTGAGATATTTGCTTAGATTACTTTCGTCTTTCATTGGTAATACGTACGTCTGTCCAGCATTGGTTTGGACTTCCAGTCCATACTCCAATGTGTCTTTACGGATTAAAGTACAACGTAGAAAGTTCATGGCTGGCGAGCCCATAAACCCGGCGACAAAAAGATTCACAGGATTATTGTAAATTTCATCGGGAGAACCTAATTGTAGAAGTTTTCCATCTTTGATCACTGCAATTCGGTCTGCCAATGTCATTGCTTCAATTTGATCATGAGTGACATAAACAATCGTACTATTGACTCGTTGATGGAGCTTTTTAATTTCAGTTCTCATTTGAACTCGTAATTTGGCATCAAGGTTGCTCAATGGTTCGTCAAACAAAAATATTTTGGGTTCACGAGCTAAAGCACGCCCCATCGCAACACGTTGACGTTGACCGCCTGAAAGTGCAGCTGGTTTTCTGTCTAACAGGTGCTCTATTTTTAACATGTTTGATACACGGTGGACTTCTTTGTTTATTTGTTGTTTTGGCACCTTTCGAATTTCCAAGGCAAACGCAATGTTTTGATATACCGTCATGCTTGGATATAGAGCGTAAGATTGGAAAACCATGGCTATATCGCGATCTTTTGGCGGTAGGTTAGTGACATCCCGACCTCCTATTTCAATATGCCCTTGAGAAATGTCGTCAAGCCCAGCGATACTGTTCATCAAAGTCGATTTGCCACAACCCGATGGACCAATTAGAACGAGAAACTCACCGCTGTTTATTTTAATGTTGATATCTTGCAAGGCCTGAAAGCTGCCGTAATTTTTTGAAACGCCATTGATGTGTAATTCAGACATGTGTTTATCCCTTAACTGCGCCCGCGACTAAGCCGCGTAAAAAGTATTTTCCTGAGACGATATAGACAATGATTGTGGGTAACGCGGCGATCATGGCGGCTGCCATGTCTACATTGTATTCCTTCACTCCTGTACTCGTGTTTACCAAGTTGTTCAATGCAACCGTGATGGGTTGAGAAGTGGGTCCGGAATAAATAACGCCGAACAAAAAGTCATTCCAAATATTCGTGAACTCCCAAATGACCGTGACAATAATTATTGGAGCCGAAATAGGCAGAACAATTCTATAAAAAGTTTGAAAAAAACCTGCGCCATCCAGCTTAGCGGCTGAGATCAGCTCTGTTGGAATACCAACGTAGTAGTTTCTATAGAACAGGGTGGTGAAAGGTACGCCATAAACAGTGTGTACTAGTATTAATCCCGGTAAAGAGTTAGCCAGCCCTAAAAATCCCAATGTTTGCGCCATCGGTAATAGTACGGCCTGAAAGGGGATAAAACAGCCCAGTAGCATGAAAGCAAAGAAAACCTCACTGCCTCTAAATCGCCATTTCGCTAAAATATAACCGTTGATTGCACCAATTGCCGACGCCAAGAACACGGCGGGAACGGTGATTAAAAACGAGTTGATGAAATAACTTTTTACTCCCTCACAGTTTAATCCGGTACATGCTTCCCCCCATGCTTTTATCCAAGGTTCAATCGTTGGTGACTCGGGTGGCATGATTAAGTTACCTGAGCGTATCTCACCAAGGTCCTTGAAAGATGAAAACAGCATGACGATCAGTGGAAGTAAGAAATAGACGGCAAACAAAACAAGCACTGAATATATAACGACTCGATGAAATTGTTTCATTTTTTACTCCTTAGCTCACTGTAGAGATATGGAATTAACAAAGCTAAAAAACCCATTAGAGTAATAATGGCACTCGCCGTACCGACACCAATTTGGCTGCGTGCGAATGTGTAGGTGTACATGAATGTGGCAGGTAAGTCGCTTGAATAGCCGGGGCCGCCAGACGTCAGTGCCATCACTAAATCAAAGCTCTTAATGGCTAGGTGCGAAAGAATAATAAAGCTACTAAAAAAAATTGGGCGCATTAACGGCATAATGATCTTCCAATATATCGTGGGTAGATTTGCTCCATCTATTTGAGCGGCCTTGATAATGGAACTATCGACACTTCTAAGCCCAGCAAGCATAAGCGCCATAACAAACCCTGCTGATTGCCAGACCGCAGCAATGACGACGGTATAAATCACCAAATCTGGGTTGGTAAGCCAACTAAACTCAAAACTGGTGAATCCGAGTGATTGTACGATCGATTCAATACCAACCTCTGGGTTCAATATCCACTTCCAAGCCGTACCTGTCACGATTAAAGATAACGCCATCGGGTACAGGTAGATGGTTCTCAATACCCCTTCCATTCTGATTTTTTGGTCGAGAAAGATAGCCAGCAGCGTGCCGACAACGATGGCGATTACGATAAACATGACACCAAAAATGATGAGGTTTTGATAGGCCGTTTGCCACCGGTCTAGCCCAAATAGTTTTTCATAGTTATCGAAACCGACAAAGTCATACCGTGGTAACATCTTTGACTTTGTAAATGACAGCACGGCTGTCCAAATGATAAAGCCATAAACAAATACAACGGTGAGTAAAACGGAAGGTGCGAGTAGCAGCTTGGGTAAAAGAATCTGCAGTTTGTCTGTAAATGAAGGTTTTAAGTTTTCACGAGACGACACCGCTTGATTGGAAAAAGCGTCCATGTTTGCTCCAGAACTAAAGAGAGGTAGTTAGATATGGGCTCTTACACCCATATCTAGCTTGTGTTTCTATGGTGCGGATTTAATTGCACTTGCAAGCTTGGTAGTCGCCTGTTTGGCAGACATACTATCCTCATTGAAGAAACGCGTGACGACATCATAAACGGCGCCGCTAACATCAGGGGTCATCGCCATTGCGTGGGCAAAACTTGGGACTAAGCTTCCTGAACTTGACGAGTCTTTAAAGTCCTTCATCGATAGTTTTGCACAGCTATCAAAGCGTTCAATATTGACATCAGGGCGAACAGGGATTGACCCTTTTTTGAGGTTAAACTCCTCTTGGAATGTTTTTGAAACAAGCAGCTTTGAGAGGGTTTTTTGAGCTTCACTGTTTTTTGGATTTTGGTTGTTGAACATCATAAATGCATCAACGTTAAAGGTGAAAGAATCGACAGTTCCTGGCACCGCTGCGCAAATGTAATCTTTACCCGGCTGTTTTCCTGCAGCGGTAAATTCGCCTTTCGCCCAGTCTCCCATGATTTGAACAGCGGCTTTTCCTTCAATTATTTGAGCTGTTGCCAGATTCCAATCACGGCCTGGCATGCCTTTGTCCATGTAGGACTTTAGCTGACGGAAACGTTCAAATGTCTTGGTCATTTCAGGAGAGTTGATTGCAGAATCATCAAGTTCGACAAAGGCTTTCTTATACCATTTGGCCCCTCCTGTTCCTAACGCGATTTGTTCAAATACCGTTGCGTCTTGCCAGTCTTGGCCACCGTGCGAGAACCCAATGTATCCTGCGCTACTAGCATTATCTAGAAATGCGATGAAATCATCCCAATTGGTTGGCACTTCGCCTTTATTGACTTCGTCTAGAATGCTCTTGTTGATCCACATCCAGTTAATTCGGTGAACATTGACTGGTGCAGCAACATAATGGCCATTGTATTTATGAATGTCTGCGACATTTTTTGGTAGCAAGTTGTCCCAATTTTCTGCTTTGGCAACAGAGTCCATATTCTCCAATACATCAAGTTCACCCCATTGCTGAATTTCTGGACCAGCAATCATGGAAGACGTTGGAGGGTTACCTGAAATCGCTCTAGACTTGAGTACGGTCATTGCTGTTTCACCACCACCACCTGCAACCGCAAAATCAGTCCAAGAGTGTCCTTCTTCGTCCATCATTTCTTGGAGGACTTTTAATGCAGCGGCTTCACCACCAGATGTCCAATAGTGCAGGACTTCGACGTTACCGGCATAGGCAGTCGAACAAAGCGTAGAGAGTAGGGTGAGTTTTATTACATTTTTCTTTATTTTAGACACGGCTTTTCTCCTTATTATGGGAAAGCTGAGACTATAGATTGTGTAACAACACAATAGAACAACTGTCAGCGGGTATCCCTTCGTGTAGGTTCCTTTTGTTTCACCTCTACTTTGGTGTCTAATTACTCAATAGTCATGTTAAATAAAGTAACGTTTTCTTAACTTTCCTTAACAATTGGTTGCAGTCGGTTTTGAATGGCTTTCTTGTCGAGGTAGATTGTGGCCACTAAACCTTGTTCTTCATGGTTTCGCAATCTTAGCTCCCCACCCAAACTTCTAATGGCATTTCGCGCAATCCCTAACCCTAAACCTGTTCCACCTGTATTGTTGTTGCGAGAGGTTTCTAAGCGTACAAATGCGGTAAAAACTCTCTCTATCTGATGATCGGGTATGCCTTGGCCAAAATCTCTAACGCTGATAATGACCGCATCAACAGTATCCTTTATCGATATTTCACATCTTTTCCCATAAAAAAGAGCGTTTTCGACGATGTTTGATAACGCTCTTTTGAGAGTAAGAGGGCGAGTATCTATGGCCACACTGACGGCGTTAAGTTGAATGAAATCTTCCGGTTGTTGTAAATCACTACAAATATCTTTCAATAACAATTGCAAATCGACACACTGGACGGGTTCGTGATTGTTTCCTTTTTTTAGCGCTTCGATTGAGTGTAGAACCATCTGTTCAATCGCTTCAATGTCTTTGAATAAACGGTGCTTATGATGTTCTTCACTGAGCATTTCTGAACGTAGTTTTAATCGGGTAATTGGGGTTTTTAGATCATGTGAAAGAGCCCTTACAAGTTGCTCGCGTTCATCAATATGCTCTTGTATTTTTTCTTGCATACTATTGAAAGCGGTGGCGGTTGCCTTAAATTCCAATGAGCCTTTGATTGGAATAGGGGAGTGATGCATATCTTGGCTTAACCCTAATGCTGCTTGTTTGAGATATTTGAGCGGAAGGGTTTGTTGCCGAACGACAAAGTAGCCAATGACAATAACGCCCAGTAACATCATAGACAGGTAAGTGATCTCGTGGGTACTTAGAAATGGCCGCTCTTGCATGAAGTTCGCTACAGGCAGGTTCGTAGCGATGTAGAGCCATTCATGCTGGTTTAAGTGAATTTGAGCGATGACCACGGGGGGAGAAAGCGGCTCCATCAATAGCCGCCCAGACCATCGTTTTGGCAAGTCTGATAATAACGTATCTTGTGTGTGTACTTTTAGGTCACTAGGTCTAGAAAATTGGATTTGAGTGTCGTAATTGGGTAGTTCACGATTCAATACGGAACTGAAGTTTACCTCTGCGACACGCTTATCAGCATTTTCTTCTGTTATATTTTGTTCAATAAACTCTCGGTTCAGACTTACGTAGAACCGTGTACCGCCCATGTCACGCAGTTGGTCTAATACAATATGTCGATACCCTTTGGGCAAGGAGACAAAAAACCTTGCTGTCGAAACCATCTGGTACGCAATGTTTTTAGACACTTTATCAATGAGTTGAATGTGATCTTGATTTTCTTGAGATTTCCAAACCAGATAACTGGTGGCCTGAGTAAACATAATGCCAACGATCAGAGTTAATAATATTTTGCTCTGATGTGATTGAAAAAAGTGTATACGCCTAAAGCGAGTGAAGAGAATCATTCAATGTTAACTCATGGTTGAGAGCAAAAATTCTCGTGCTCCAGGCTCTACATTTGCCGTAAATATATACCCGACACCTCGAATTGTTTTTATGTAGATAGGGTTTTTAGGGTTAGGCTCAATCCGATTTCTTAATCTGGAGATATGGACATCAAGGCTTCTATCTAAAGGTGAATGCTCGCGACCTTTCGTCGCATCATATAAGACATCTCTAGATAACTCTGCGTTTGGGTATTTTAGAAACATGGAAAGTAGCGTGAAATCGTAACTTGTCATCGGATGCACTGTGCCTAGCTCATCAACCAACTCTCGAGCTTCCTGATCGAGTATCCAATTTCCGAATTTCAAGGCGTACAGTGTTGATGGTAGAGGTAGGTTTTGTTCCGTATGGTTTGCTTGCGCTGTTTTATTGTAACGACGCAAAATGGCTTTAATTCTTGCGAGGAGTTCTCGTGGGTTAAACGGTTTGGATACGTAATCATCAGCCCCCATTTCTAAACCGATGATTCGATTAATGTCATCACCTGTTGCTGTGAGCATCAAAATTGGAATATCACTATTCACCGTTAACCTGCGACAAATCGAAAAACCATCTTCTCCAGGTAACATTAGGTCGAGGATGACCAAGTCAATTGCTTGATATTGAAGGATTTGATCAAGCTCTGTCGAATCTTCCGCTGTTTTAACGTTGTAGCCATTATCACCTAGATAATCAGTTAATAGCCCGCGAATGTCAGCATCATCATCGACGACAACAATTGTGTGATTTTTGCTTTCCATAGCGACTGTCCCTTGTACAACTTTTTTTATGCTTTAAGAAATGAGTTGTCCAATTCCTAACAAAGCAATTTCCAATGTTGAGTGAGTCTAAAATTCATTGCGTTACTTATCATTGAAGCACAACACATTTCTACTTTAGTCGTACATTAAAAAACAACGTAATTGCATCTTTGAGAATTAGTCGAGGCAAGTTTCGCCACGTTGCTGTATTAATTGGCAATAGATATAATCAAAAAATTTTTAAATCCTCTGGAATTATCTAATACGTCGTGTGACTTAGAATAGCGGACCATAGTTTTTAGGGAGCTTAACTATTTCTCAGTAGCAAACGTTAACTGAAATCTATCCATCGGCTAAAACTCGTTTTCTCTAGAACTGTTGCGGTCGGTACTATATGGCACGAAAGTGATTTGCTTTGTGTTGGCGAGATCACTGCAGGGAATTTATTGTCCAACTTCGATTAAAAACCAAGGCTGAATCGTTCCTGTTCCAAAAATGGCGAATATTTCTTCGCCATTTTC
Source organism: Vibrio kyushuensis (assembly GCF_050337325.1). NCBI lineage: Bacteria > Pseudomonadati > Pseudomonadota > Gammaproteobacteria > Vibrionales > Vibrionaceae > Vibrio > Vibrio kyushuensis. The sequence goes on along the minus strand of NZ_JAKJSV010000002.1, from coordinate 1,292,063 downwards.
AATTTCATATACGGATAACTGTCTTACCGATACAGATCATATTTAGAAACTCTTAATGCCCATAGGTAGCTAGATATTTTGAAAAAGAACCTCTAAACGCAGGGTGAATTTTGCTTCTTCGTAGCGTTCAATATCTTCTTCTTTGAACCAATTATATTCGGGTTTCAACTCGTAGAACAGCCATGGCCGCAAAAAGCTCTGTCGATATGTGGCTGACAGGTGAGTGTTGCTAATGTAGTGATAAGGTCGGTTCGTTCCGGTCGTACTAGCTTGATAGCTCATCGCTTGATCATCGGAGATAAATTGGTATAGCGTTACGCCACTGCCAAGCTCCCATCCTTTTATATCATCTTCATAAATAGCAAAATTTGACCAACGAAATAGATATTTTTTGCTTATTGAATGGTCAATATCAATCTCGGTTTTTTCGCCAGTGATACGTTTTTTTTGATAAATCCGCTGAGTTAGTGTTGCGGTGGTATCAGTCGTTATAGGGTATGTGTAACGAAAGCGGGCTTCTATTCCTGGTTTTGCTGTAAGTTTGATATTAAAGCTCTGCCTCGTCTTTTGTATCCAGTCGTATCGTAGACCTAGTGTACTTTCGGCATCTTCCTTTGTATTTGGAAATAGTTCAAATACATCACCTTCTTCGTCAGTTTCGAAGACAAGTTTCAATCGATGCGTTACTTGAGGCAGGTGTAGTCGTGCTTTAAAACGAGTTTTAAATTGGTAACCCTCATTTTCAACCCACGAGAAATCGTTGTACCAACGTACAATGGTTCCTGCTCTTGCATCCCCATCTATACGCTCATCGACAAAGAAATTATCGAACCACACAGCAGGTTGGCATAACTTTGTGTTGAGATAGTCGAAGGTTCGATCGAGTATTAGGGGGCTGTTTTGATTGCTATTACATGTGGAAGATACTGTGCTTTCTACCGTAGTTTCAACAGCTTCAGAGGCTTGAGTGATTTCTTCAATAGGTGTGGCGCCATTTTTTACAGACGAGTGTGAGTCTTCGCTACGTAAACTAGAAGAAAATAGAGAGCTGATTAGAGCAATGAATAGTATCAGATTTTGATTCGTGGACAGCAAGTAACAACCCTGTTAACAACCACCTATATCGTTAAGTGTAACAGTATTTGTAATAATTATGAATTAGCTCAATTGATAAGTGGTTTGTTCTAAGAATGAGAATCTACCGCACTAAAGTCGGATGATTTGATTAAAGTGACAGCACTTAAGGGAACTGTTCGCTTGACACTGGGGTTTGTTGTTATCTTTGTTGCAAAAAGTAAGTGATACAGCTGTTAAATAATTGATTTGGCGTTATGATTTGCAAATTATTATCTGCATTCTATTGGTTGTAGTTATGTTCTGCGTGATAATTTAATGTTGCTTTACATGTTGAAATGTTTTGACACACCTGTGACATTGGAATGAGGGTGGAGAGGATAATGGCGCGTTTTGATTCTGTTCTACGAGTGATCACGGGTGTTTCTTCAAACTAAAGCGCCCCATCACTGTGAATCTATTACATGTTTTAGTTCAATTTAGTTGGATAGTTAAGGTTATATTGTTAATGAACTCAATTAGAAATCATCTTTCGGCATTCATTTTTCTTCTTTTTAGTGCTCTCTCTTTTCAAGCTCTAGCCGCTAGTCATGATATCGATGTTACCGTTTCGCCACTGTCAGGTGAATATGAAAATGGCCAGACGATCTCCTATGACATCAAAGTCAAAAACACGACTAGAAAGACCATTAGCGCGGTTTCAATTCAAGAAGCAGTTTGGGATACGGTTAGTACAACTCTAAGTGGTACGAGTAAAGCGTTCACTCAAGTTAGCATTACCGATTCTCATTCGTGGGGATCGAATGCTGGCAGCTACACAAGCAATAACAGTAATTTGGTCGTTAGCGATGCCAAATTATTCCCTTTAGGGAGACTTACCTATCACGTTGAAGCAACGGTTGCTGACGACATTGTTGGTGATATCGAGACCGGAAAAACGATCGTTGAGGCATCAATCGACGGTACTAACGAAGTATTCACTCCTGTAACTGGGGCTACCTTCAAACCAGTACCTTATCAATACGATTTAGAATTGAGTGTTGATAAATCAGAGTATCTAATTAATAAAACTCTAACCTATACGTTAAAACTCACTAATACCGGGAACCATAAGGTTCAGCACTTAAATATTGAGCAGCCCTTTGCTTCATTAAAAGCTCAAAGTATTTCTGGAAGCTCGATCAATGCATTCAGTTCAGTGGCGATATCTGATAGTACGTTAGGCGCGGGAAGTGACGCTGGTAGTTACTCGCCATCAGGGGATCTCCAAGTTATCGACGCAACAATTGGCGAGAGTGGCTCAGTTACCTATACGATTGTTGCTAAAGTATCTGATGGCCTAGTGGGTGATATTGTTACGCAGGCAACATCAAGTACGAAAGAGGGTGATGTATCCAGTGCCGAGCTGACAACACCTCCGGCCAAGCCGCATTTAGAGATCACGCACAAAATTAATTCAAGCGACCCATACCTTGTTAATCAAGATCGCGTATTTACGGTTGTCGCTAGTAATAGTGGTCAAGGTATTGCCCATGATTATCACGTAAAACAGAACATTGCACAGCTAATCACAAATAACGGCCTAGCGAATGACTTGCAAGCTCACTTTGATCACAGCGATCTATCTGGGCAACCATTTAGCACATGGAAAGTGAAAGTTAGTTCAATAGGAACTAACTCATTATCACAATATAGAGATCTTGGTGAGCAAGCTGACGTTGATGTTAATGATGGTGTCTCAATTTATCCGGGCGAATCGATAACCTATGAAATAACCGCTACATTTTCTCCTATCACTATTGGCGGTTTGAATGGTTTTAATGCTGCCATAGAAGATGTATCAGGAAGCGTGGTGGTCGACGCGCAAATCAGTGAGTCGTTGATTGCAGAACAAGTGCTCTATTTTCCTGATCCAAATATAAAAGTCACTAAAACAACCAAAGCCTCTGAGTTCATCCCTGGTCAAACGGTTGAATATGACATCAAAGTTAAGAATAGTTCAGCAAAGTATTTTGCCAATAACTTGCAGATTATTGACGATTTAACCTGTGTTCAAACCGAGCAAGCGGCAGGAGCAGGGCTTGGGCAAGCGTTTTCACAGTGGAAATTGGAAGTAGTTAGTGGTGAGGATGATCAAGGTACTGATCCAGGACTGTTTAATTACAATAATTGGATGACCTCAGCGGTGACGTTGTCACCTGATGTTGCGCCGGGTAAAGAGGTGCACTACAAATTAACGGCACAAGTGAATGAATCCAGCGTTGGCTTGATTGTCGATAACCGCCCATCTTGTAATGATGATATTGGCGAAGACGGCTCTGGCGTTCAAATGCCAGAAGATAACTTAAGAGCAAGTAAGATAGTTGATTCACGTTACTACTCTTCCGGCCAAACCCTCACTTATACGATCCAAATTAATAACGATGGTGACGGTTTTGCCGATCAAGTTTCAGTATTAGATGATTTAAAAACTGTAAAGACGCAAGGTGTGAGCGGGAAAGAAGTTGACGCCTTCAGTAGCTGGGAAATAACAGCTGTAGCAAAGCAAGATGATGGTAGTGTTTCAACTGCTTCTAACACGGGTATCTCCGGTTCAATTAGTAGCCCAGACATTCTCGATGTGAAAGCAACCATCGCCCCGCATTCTTACCTTATATACACCATAGTGGCGCAAACAAACCCACTTGCTAATGGGCATATCAAAAATAGCGTCACTGTAGATGATACCGTGTACGCAGACACAGGCTCCGACCCGTATGACTTTGATATTGAATTAGATAAACAAGTTAAAGTTGGATCCTCGGGTAGCTTCCATCATGACGGCAGCCGTTACTCGAAGTTAGACGATAGCGTCATGTATCAAATCAATGTGGTTAATCGAGCGGGTAATGGTTACGCAACCAATGTTCACATTAAAGATGAAATTGCATCAATTGAAGCCGATCTGTTAGAGCCAAACAACAAATCAAAGCGTGTATTCAGTTCGTGGACCATAACTGCCGAGATTGTTTCGGATAACCCAGATCTCAATGGTAACGACAAATTTACAGATGTAGGTACGTTTAGTGATAATGCCGACTTAGATACCACGGCTCAAATTCCTCCGAATGTGAAGGTTGTTTATACCATTGTCGGCCAATTAGATCGTTCAGTGAGTAATGAAATACTCTATAACTCATTTACCAATACTGTAGATGTACAGACCCCAGATTCAGACAGCCAAACCTCAGCGACAGACAGCGTTACTGTTACACCGAAGGATCCGAATGTTGTCGTAGTGAAAACCTCCCAAGAGGACAAATTTGTACCGGGTGAATGGGTAACCTTTGACATTATGGTTTATAACCGTGGGGCTGGTTATGCCAATGAAGTTAAGGTTGATGATGACATTATTGGTATGAATGTGTTTGAACGCTGGCAAGTAACCTCAAAAACGGATGATAACAATACTACTTATAAAACAGGTAGCTATGCGGGGTCTAAATCAAATTACCCTGATAACGGCAACATCAGCACCAAAATAGATATTGACCCTAAAACGAGTGATGGCCTGGGTTTTGTTGGGTATACCATTCATGGTTTAGTTCGTAGTGACTATGAAAAATCTGAGATCTCAAATACCGTTGAGATCCATGATCCCGTAAACAACCTTGATCAATCCTCGACGGCTGAGATTGGTGATAGTAGCGGTTCGAAATTAAACGTATCTATCTTAAAAACAGCCGACAGAACTCGTTTTACACCGGGCGATGAAGTCACTTATTTCATTACTCTATTGAACAATAGTTCAGTAAGAGCAGACAGCTTGAATGTATTTGATCCGCTCAATGAAATTGACGCCACTTTGGCTAACCAAAAAGATAACCACTTTGCTGATTACCCGGATCAATCTCCGTTTGAAAGTTGGCAGTTCGATTATGGAGATGGTAATTGGCATGACGGCAATGGTAAGGACTTTGTATTTCCGTTAGCGAGGGCCGGTGGTTCGTTTAGTTTAGAGCCCAATGAAGAACGCACCTTTAAGATCAAAGCCAAGATCAAAGACAATGTTGTTTCACATATCTTAGCGAACGATGCTTATGTCTATCGCGATAAAGGTCTGGCAACCCAAGAAGACCATGTTTCTCATCATGAAATGGAGCGAGTTGGTTCTGGTGCATCTGTCGTTAGAAAGCTGTATGTAAACGGTACTGAGTCACAAAAATATGCACCGGGCGATACGTTAAAATATACCGTTAAAGTCTCCTCTCAAGTCGGGTATTTCAATAACCACGCTGTATCTGAAAACATTAAGGGTATCAGTGTTCTTTTGATGGATGGAACTACTGCAAACCCATTCGATGATACATTTACCGTCGATGTCGTGAAAGAGGATGACTATGGTGGTGATGGAACAACAGATGGCATATTAGATGGCGTTGTAACAGATAATGAAAACATCAATACGACCATTGATGTTGCCGGCGGCGATTACGTTCTTTATGCCGTTGAAGGTGTCGTTAGAGATGATGCCGTAGGCGATATTAACATTGGTGGTATTGTTGTGAAGCCGTTTGATTATCACCTAACGTTCACAAAAACCGTCGATCAGAAAAACTATGAGCCGGGTCAGCCATTGACCTATAAGCTCACCATTAAAAATGATGCTAAAGGTAACGCCTACAATATTCCAATTTTTGATGAGTTATCGAAAATAATGGTAGAGCTTATCGATGGACCTGATGGTCCTGCGTTTGATACTGGTTGGATGATTGCAACGGAAGTTGTTGGTGGAAGTGCTGCGGCAGTGGTGGACCTTGATGGCACACTCGCAGACAATAAAGACATCAATACTCACTTCTCTATACCGGGTAAAGAGACGATTGTTTATACCGTAACGGGCAATGTTAATCCGCAAGCGGTAGGTAACATTACTAACCTACTACTGGTTGATGGCAATACGGTCAGTGCCGAGTCGAAGCCAAATACCGAAAAATTCACTTTTGAAAAGCACGTAACACGCTATTTCGACCAAGATGGAATCACTGAACTGACAGGCGGCTATACACCGGGCGGCTACATTGAGTATCAAATTGATCTGGTCAATAAGAACAATGTTCACCTTAAAGATGTACGGATTGTTGATGCGATTGATGAAATTAAAACGGAATACTTTGATGGCACAGTCGGTACCGCATTTTCAGTGTGGACCATTGAGACCCAGACCGATAGTAGTGGCTACAGTGATGCCGGTACAGTAAAGCCAAATAGGAGGATAAATACTGAATTTGATCTATCTGCACCATCGTTCACAACCGATGGCAATGCCTACGTTCGCTACATCATTAAAGCGAAAGTAGCTGAGCAAGCGGTTGGTGAAATTAAGAATACGGCCTTGGTGAATGATCGCCATACCTTAGTGTCAGAACGTTCACGTATGCTCTTACCTGAGATAAAGTTCTCACACCATGCATACACGAATGCACTGAAAACCGATATTAAATCGTCTTATAATCATACGCCAAGCGAACAACCCGTTGTTTATCGAATTCGCATTGATAACAAAGGTATGGGGACAGAGTATTCAGCGTCGTTGACTGATGAATTATCGAAGTTAAAAGTGAAACTCGCGCAGCAAGCCTTGGGCGATTCTGATAGTAATAAAGCAGCTGTTTACGAGCCAAAAACTTGGAATATAGCAGTAACTAAATCTAGTGAACTTGTTACTCTGGTAGGCGGATTCACCGGAGGTATTAATACTGATATCAATATTCCAGAGTTATCTATTGCAGCTGGTGGTTGGATTGAGCTGACCGTTGATACAGAAATACGTAATGACAGCTTAGAGAAAATCAATTCTAAGGCACATTATGAAGGGTCAATTACCCAGAACAGGGTAGCCAAGATTGAAATAGAACCGTCAAAGTTAGAGGTTACCAAAGAGATTGTTTCGATAGGTGGGCGAGCTTACTCACCTGGTGATACATACAAGCCAGGTGAAGAGGTTATTTATAGACTTACGGTTAACAACACTGAGCCTGTTTGGTATGACAATGCCTCAATCACTGACAAACTCTCAAATATTCGTGTAGAAGTACTTGGTGGTGGGTCTGAGCCAGCATTTACTTCTACTGATATTACCTACGATGTTTCTGGCGGTTTAGGCTCTGATTTTGTTACTTATATTCCTAGTTTTAGACCTTCAGGTGACCTTAACATCAGTGTTGATATCGCGCCAAAAGCGAAGATTGTTTTTACCATTAAAGGACAAATTCGACCAGATGCATTAGGTACAATCTCTGCAAACCGAGCGACGGGCGGTAGCCACAATGTTGATACGGATACGATTCCGCCAGTGGCTCCTAACTTAGTGTTTGAAAAGTGGGTCACTAATACCACAGCAGACAGTAGTAAGTGTCGATTCCCATCATCGAATGGTAATGGTTGCCAGTACAATCCTAATGGAGAGGTGACTTATACTATTTTGGTAAAAAATACCGGTGAAGGCATTGCGAATGATGCAAACATTGTCGATAAACTCACCAGTATAAACACGTCTAACGGTGAACGTGCATTTACCTCAAATACCACGTCTATTTTACAGCAGCCACCGTCAGATCGTTTTTCAATATCAGGTAACTATCAAGGAACGAAACCGCTCGATGCGACTTTTGATTTGATGCCCAATGACGAAGTACTGTTCCAACTAAGCGGAACGGTCAATGGGGATGCGGCAGGAACAATCACTAATGTTGCTAAATTGAAGCTCAAAGACGCGACTGAACAGCAGTCCAATGAAGTTATATTAGGCCAAGGTGATGCGGGTATTCTGGCCGCTAAGACAACAGATACGCCAACCTATGTTCCAGGTGGAGAGGTTCACTATACCCTGTATATTGCCAATAAATCAGACTCGAATGCTGATGTATTGATTGAAGATGAAATCTCTAAGTTCATGGTAGAAACCGCAGATGGCTCAATGCAAACTGCGTTGGAAAGCTGGACGGCAACGCCGACGTTTGTGAGAAATGCCGGTGCAACACATAATGACGCTAGTGCCATTCAAACAACGGGTGATATTAATGCAATCGTAGGTATTGGTGCCGCTGAAGCGGAGCCTACGGTATTGGAGATATTGATTGTTGGTAAAGTGCGCTCAGATGCTGTTGGTAAGTTTGGCAATACCATGTATGTCGATAAGAAGCAGTTCGACCTTAAAGAGCATTTTATCTACCCAGAACAGGGAAAACTTACGCTTACTAAGTCAGCATCGCTATCACCAAATACCTATGCTCCGGGTGATGTGATTGGGTTTGACATTGAAGTGAAAAATGAAGGGTTAGGCTACGTTCAAAACGTCACAATTTCCGATATTGCTAAAGAGATTTATGCCGAGGTGATAGAAGGTGGAACAGGGCAAGTATTCGAACATTGGGATGGGGCTAATAGCAACGTTTCTATTGTCGATTCCGGCTCTAGCCAAACGGTAATGATCGAGGAAACACCTGTAGGTGCAATGGATGGTTTTGTGGGGACTTACACTATTGCACCAAACAGCAGTGTTAAGGTACACCTTGAAGGTACTGTTGCTTCTAATGTGATAGGAACAATTGTTAATACCGCCACGGTTGAAGCGACAAATAATGAAAAGCTAACAGCTAATGCGATATACGATCCAATTGATGCCGATGTAACGCTTTCTAAAGTGGTTGATATCACCGAGTACAATGCTGGTGATACGCTGACGTACACCCTGACCATTGCCAATACAACACGTGCTTGGGCGTCTGATGTGCATGTTCAAGATTTTGTGTCGCAAATAGAAGCAGAATCAATCTCTGGCTCAACCATTACAGTGTTTGAATCAGGCTCTATTGATATCACGGCATCATCTTCAACCGGTAAGTCGATTCTTCCAACTTCTGTTGGTGATAATATAGATTCGCTGATTCAAGTTGCACCAGAGGATGTCATCACCGTGACTATCTCTGGTAAGTTAAAAGCAGAGATCATTGGCGACGTTATCAATAAAGCGACGCTAGAGTTTGATGGCAAACCCATAGAAGCTGAAGCGGTCAGTGTTGCCGTTATTCCAAAAATAGAGATCACCAAAAACTACATTGAAGAGTATTACAAACTAGGTAGACCTGCGGGTTATACCATAACAGTCAGCAACCAAAGTGGCGCATTTGCTAACAACATTCGATTACAAGATGCGATTTCGGCATTGATGGTAGAAACAACAGAAGCGGCTTCCGATAAAGCTTTTTCTACTTGGTCTGTTGCTTACAAAGCTAATGATAAATTAACGGTGGTTGATGCGCCGAAGCTGACTCATAACAAAGACATCGATACAAATATCGATTTAGCGCCTCACAGTAAGGTGAGGTTTGTAGTGGAAGGTCGCCTCAACCCACTGGCTATCGGTGAGATAGAGAACATCGCTACCGTAAGTTTTGATGGGCGTGACAAAGAGAGCAATGCGGTACTTAAACCAAGTGCCCCAGACATTAGTGTCACCAAAGACGCTGACCGAGACTTTTATCAAGCTGGCGATGTTGCAATCTTTACTGTTACCGTTAGTAATGATGGCGATGGATTTGCAAACGATATGGCGGTGAAAGATCTGCTTAATGATATGCAGGTAGAATTGGTCGACGGCCCACGAGTGACAGCGTTTGAACAGTGGCGAGTGACTACTACTCCGTCCGATCCTCTAAGCTCGATAGCCACGCTGCCATCTGGCACAAACCCAGATATTGATACACTTGTGGATCTCGCGCCACACAGTACGGTTGAATTTCTAATCGAGGGCAGAGTACAACCTTTAGCAAGCAGCGATATTTATAACAAAGTGACGGTGGGTTATGGCACTCAACCAGAGCTAGTTGCAGATGCGATCATTAAGAACAAGCCCGTCTCATTAACCCTAGAGAAGTTTGTTGGCGAGAGCGGCACTGATACTGAAATGATGTACGAACCCGGTAAGCCTGCTACTTACAGAGTGGTCCTGAAAAACCAAAATGAGTCGTTTGTTGGTGGTATTGCGCTAAAAGACATTGTCTCAGGGCTGAAGGTCACCACGGTGAATGGTACTCAAGAGAAGGCGTTCAGTGCTTGGGAGATAAAGGTTAATAAGGGAAACAGCTTAACAACGGTGACTCCTGACCCAAGTGGCCTAAACAAAGACGTTGATGCGATTGTAAATCTCGCTCCGAATGACACTCTAGAGCTTGTTATTACAGGTATGGTTAATGAGTACGCTAACGGGCAAATTGATAATAAAGCCAGCATGACGGTAAACACTCGCTCGCAACACGTAACCGCAACGGCAAGCCTATTGCCTGAACCTGATAACGTCGTGATCACCAAAACTGCCGATAGCCCAATCTATGTCGCTGGTGAAGAGGCTACCTTTAGAATCAAACTGTTTAACGACAGCAAGGGCTTTGCGAATGATATCGTCGTGAAAGACGTCATGTCGCAAATCAAAGTACCGACTAGACCAAACGATATTTCTGGCGAACGTGAAGTAATTCAAGCCTTTACTAGTTGGACCGTAGAAGCTAAAAGCGGCGACCCACGAACTCAGATGGACGCACACAGCTATGGCGCTAATCAGGATGTTGAAGTTGGCGTTGATATCGCACCAAATGATACTGCAGAGCTGATCATTACTGGTGTCGTTGATCCCCGTGCTATGGGTGAGATTGTTAATACAGCCTATAAATTTGATGAAGTAGCTAAACAAAGTAATGCAAGCCCTTCAACAAACAAAGCTAAATCAACCTCAAGTGCATCACCACAAGGGGCGTCTGTAGAAGCCGTCAGTGCGATGATTGTCCCAGAAGCGGTTATGTTCAATATTGATAAGACCACATCCAAAGGTGAGAATGCGCAATACACCAACGATGATGAAGAACTAACGTACATACTTAATGTAGGTAACGAAGGTTCAGCACTGATTTCAGGGGTCAGCATGGTGGATGAAATCACCAAGCTAACGGGTGCTAATGGAAACATGCTATTCACTGAGTGGTCGGTCGAAATCAGAGAGTTCCCGGGCAACATTGTTCGAGCTGAATATTCGAATAAAGATCTTTTACTACCTGATTCAGGCTTGTCGTTAGACTTGCAACCGTACCTAGGAAATCGTTATGAAATCACCATCAACGGTAAGCTAAACAAAGGGCTAGATGATGACATCACTAATACCTTCACAGTAACTGATCCAACAACTGGTCAGTCAGCGTCTGATGACGTCACCATTCATGTGAAGAAATTTTCTGATAACGAAGGAGATCTGATTGTCACCAAGCAAGCGTTAAAAGAAGAAGCGAAAGTGGGTGATGTGATTGAGTACGAGGTCATTATTCAAAACAATAATGAGTCCGAATTTAAAGGTGTCAAGCTCGTCGATCGTTATCCTGCAGGCTTTGAATACGTTGAAGGCTCTACAGAAATGACGAAAAGTGGAGTTGATGGTGAGTTCGATCCTAGTGATGTAGTATCGACTGAAGATCCTGCTGTTACCAACGACTTAGTATTCAATGTGGGCGACATGTTGGTTGACGTTACAGGCGAGCAGATCGTCCAAGAGCAAGTACGTATTCGATACTTGCTTCGAGTGAGCGTGGGGGCAACATTTGGCAAGTATGTGAATACCGCCGTGGCTAAGTCTCCTCCAGAAGGGGAAAGCACCGGAGTACTACAAGTACGCTCGGCAACGGCGAGTGCCATTGTTGAAATAACACCAGATAAAGTCTTCGATACAGCTTCTATCATCGGTAAGGTTTTTGAAGATCACAATGAAGATGGTTTCCAAGCAGACGCTACGGCTTATGACATAAAAGTAATCGCTAATATTGATGACGATAACTATATTGCGGGTACAACAACGGTTACCCAAAAAGAAGAAAAGTCGGTATCTGATGTTACTCATCATGTAGAGGTAGCTGTTTATGGGCATTATGACCAAGACAAAGATAACTATCAGTACATGCCGGGAATTGGCGATAAGAGTAAAGATTCGCGAACGAGCAAAATATCAAGAAAACCAACCGATGTTAAAGCGTCGAAATTGACCGAAGGTATTGAAATATCGAAATTGTTTGGTGTTTCAAACAACCGAACGTTACCAGAAGGCAATACCGTTTCTATCCAATTCCAGACTAAGACTAAAGCAGGTATTTCTTTCACGGTCGAAACCGATGAAGGGACGTTCATTGAGTTTGACACTGAAGGCAATATCGTTACGCACAATACATCAGATAAAGCTAAGGGTCTGTCTGCTGAGAACTTGGATGTCACAAGAAATCTCTTTAAAGATGGCGATGCATATCTATGGGAAATCTTGATTGAGAATAAAGGTCTCTATGAAGATGGTATTCCGGGCGTTCGATTATTAACCGTTGAAGGTATTATCATCGAAACCGATCAATATGGTCGTTATCATGTTCCGGATCAGTGGGTATTGAATAAAAAAGGGAAGCAATTCTTAGTGAAAGTCGACACGGATTCGTTGCCAACAGGCATGAAGGTCATCAGTGAAAATCCATTAGTTAAACGTGTTTCACCAAATGCACTGACTAAGTTTAATTTCAGTATTCACACTGAGCACAAGGATGAGGAGCAATGATGATTCTAACTAAGAAGACGTCGATTAAAAAGAGTCACATCGCTCTGTGTATTCTTAGTGCGATTCCTATGCTTGTTACGGCTAAGGACACCAGTGGTTTAGAAGTCATCGACTCAGACTCTATGGAGATAGAGGTCGTGGCTCACGAGCAAGAAGATAGCTCACGTATCTATCTTGAAGAGGGTGCTATTTGGGCAAGCCGTGATATCACTCGTTTTAATCCAGTGCTCGATGTCAGCATTGGTGACGAACTGGAAGTGGAAGAAGGAAAGCTGCTTGATGAAGTAAGCTTTACCATCACTACCAACTACAGCTATTACATTTCGAAATACCAGATTGAAGTTTTCCGAGGTCAAGATCGAAGCCTCTCAGAGCCACTTGCTGTATTAGAGGGTGAAGAGCTGGCAAATGATTTCGATGTCAGTTGGGATGGTGAAACCAATGTGAATTATGAATTTAATGTTGGTCAGCAATTGCAGTTTCGCTTAAAGGTTTGGGACAAAGATGGAAACCTAGACGTCACAACGGTTGGTGTTATGGACCTTGTGCGAGCTGATTCTGAAGTGAGCATTGATAAAAACGTTGGTGAAGAAGAACAGGGCAGACACCTAGGTCGCGCCCAGTTAATGCGTCATAATATTCCGACCGATTCGGGTCTGGCAAAGTTCATGGGAACTGGGCTTAAAGGCGTCGATAAAGTTATTATTGGTGAAGATGAGTTCGATATCGAAGATGGCGAGTTGTACGCCGAACAGTTCTTACCTGCGGATGCCTACCTTTTCCCAACCAAAGTTATTTTTGACAATGGCGATGAGCGTCGTTACCAGCTTTACGTACGAATTCCTGACACTTACTATGCCCAAGCTGGCTTAGCCGATTTCTACGTGGGTAAAAATCGAGTCACTGGTAATACAGGGGCTTTAGGCGTTGATGATCAGTACCATGAAGATATCTATAACCAAGGGCGTATTGCTTATTTTGGGCAAGGTAAATTTGGCGATAAACTAAGAGTAACGACTCACTTTGATAGTAAAGAGGGCCAAGTAAAAGATCTCTTTAAACACCCATTTGCATCAGACAGTTCGACAGTATTTGATATCGTCGAGGATGATGATGAGCTTTACTATGGCGATTATGGCGATGGCGCGAACATACACAAAGAGGTGAACACCAAGGGTAAAGTTTACTTCGATCTGGAATACGACAAGTCTCAAGTATTGTGGGGGAACTACAATACTGGGCTGACAGGAACAGATAACAACGATTACAACCGAAGCCTTTACGGATTTAAAGCCGATTACCGCACCCGAGCAACAACTAAATACGGTGAAGATCGTCTAAATATTGTTGGATTCACCTCAGAAGCTGACACCTTATATTCCCATGATGAGTTTCTAGGTACAGGTGGTTCACTTTACTTCTTACGCCATGGTGAAGTCGTTCCCGGTAGTGACAAGGTCTTTATCAGCGTTCGCAATAAGAACAGTGGTATTGTAGAAAAAGAAGTACCTCTGCAATCTGGGCGTGACTATGAGATCGATCCTTATCAAGGCCGCATTATCTTAACCAAGCCGCTCAATAATATCATTTCAGACAACTTTGGTAGTGTCATCGATGACTCACCAAGTGACGGCTACGACAACTTTTTAGCGGTAGATTACGAATACGTCCCTCAAGGGAAAGACGCACGAGATGCACTCGCTTACGGTGGACGAGTCAAAGGTTGGGCGAACGATTACATTGGTATTGGTGCATCTTACACCACTGAAGAGAAAGACAATCAAGACTACGAAGCGTATGGTACTGACATTACGCTTCGTGCTACCGAAGGCACTTACATCAAGGCCGAGTTTGCGACCAGTAAAGGTCAGCAAACCGATTCCAATTTTGTCTCCTTTGATGGTGGTTTAACGTTTGATCCAATTGGTTCAGGGCCAAATGAAGAGCGGGAAGGTGATTCAGTTCAAGTTAAAGCGGTCGCGAACCTCTACGATCTTGCACCAAATATCTTTTCTGTTGTCGGCAACGATGTAAAAGCTTGGTATAAAAATAAAGATGCAGGCTATAGCTATGCAAGCCAAAGCGACAATTTAGAGCAGGAGTCGTATGGTACAGAACTACGTTTACAAGCGACTGACCGAGTGAGTATTGCCACGCGCTATACCTCAATGTTTGAACAAGATACTGATGGCGAAGTGCAAACTGATAGTGAACAAATTGAACTGGAAGGGCAGTTTAAACTCACTGAAAATATTAAGCTCTCAGCTGCAGGTAAACAGGTTGAAGAACTTAATAATGAAGATGAAAAAGGTAAAGGTTCACTATTCGGTCTGCGGGCTGATTATGTCTGGGACAATGACACCAATGTGTACATCAAAGGGCAAACCACAGTCGATCAAACCCAAGAGTATGATGATAACGACAGTGTAAGTGTCGGTGGTGAAGTTCGTGTATTGGAAGACTTCAAACTGGGCGCGGAATACACCTCTGGCGATCGCGGAACCGCTGCTGAAGCGACAGCAACCTATGACGTGACAGACGATTATTCCACCTATGTGACGTACCTTGATGATAACTATGAAGGCAAAAACAACGTCATCGTTGGTCAACGCGCTGACTTAACGTCAAGTGTCGATTTCTATCAAGAAAATCAGTTTGTGGATGAGAATAACGGTAAAGGGCGCATCGACTCGTTTGGCTTTGGTTACGATATGACCGACGATGTTGATTTCGGTATCGGCTACCAACAGGGCGAAATAGAACAGCCAAGTGATGAAAATCCAGCAATTAAAGAGATTACTTATCGTCGATCTGTATCATTTAATACAGGCATCGACATTGACGATATAAGCCTAAAACATAAAATTGAATACCGTGTCGATAAAGGCAATGAAAACGTCGATACCGATAAGAAACGTATCGACCAAATCGTTACCACTAACCGTTATAATCAGCATTTGACGGAAGAGTACACGCTGTTTGGTAAGTACAATTACTCCAAATCACAGAATAAAGAGACTTCGGAAACACTGGCTAGATTTATTGAAGCGTCAGTCGGTATGGCATATCGACCTATCTATAACGACAGACTCAACCTATTAACTCGTTACACCTATATCGTCGACTATGACCAATTGGATCGTGATGTTGAATACTCTGATGAGCAGAGCCACATCATTGAAGCTGAAGGCATTTACTCCATTGACGCACACTGGGATGTCGGGGCTAAGTACGCTCATAAAGATAAAACGGAAGCGTTTGAACGAGCGTCAGGCGCTTACGAATTGGTTAAAAGCAATATCAACCTTTACGGTCTAAGCGCGTCTTATCATATCATGAAAGAGTGGGATGTGACCGGTGAGTATCACTGGAAAACAGACACCTTGAACGATGAGATGGAGCACGGCGCACTACTATCATTCAATAAACACCTATCTGATAACTTTAAAGTCGGCGTTGGTTATAACTTCTCAGGCTTTGATAGCAATTTAGCGAACGATGACGATTATGACGCGACAGGCTTCTTCTTAAACTTAGTCGGCAAGATATAAGGACATAATGTAATGAGTATAAAACCGATATTTCTAGGACTAAGTGTTGCGGCTATTGTTTTGGCTTCAGGTTGTTCGAGCGATACCTACGTGAGCAAGGAGAATATGAACAAGTTTGGCGATCCGAACGTCGAGAAATTCTTGATCCGTGAATGTATTGTCCCTGAACGAGATATTCGTATCGCGATTGCAGAGCATTTTGATTTTGATAAGTCTGAGTTTAAACAAGAAGACCACGCAGCGATTGATCAGTTGATCGGCAGCATTAAGCACCTTCATGGGCAAATCGCTATTGTCGCGCATACCGATTATCAAGGCAGTACTGATTACAATGAAAAGCTCTCAATGCGCCGAGCAGAAGCGGTTCAGTCGTATATGCAAACGAAATTGGATGGCACGCGCTACGATTGGGAGCTAAAACACTACGGCGAAAACAAGCCGATAGCAGAAGGTCAGACACTGGAAGCTAATGCACAAAATAGACGTGCTTATATTGTATTTGAACAGACTCAAACCCAAGAAGAAAATGCTTTCTGTGCGCCTCCAGAACCAGAGCGTAAAGTCTTTATCGCGATGACCTCGCACTTTGACTTTGACAAATATGAGTTAAAAGAGACAGACAAAACGTCTTTAGATGAGTTCGTAGGTAACCTAACAGACTTGAATGGTCGAATTTTGGTCGCAGGGCATACGGATGCGCAAGGTTCATTGAGTTATAACGAAAAACTAGCAGAGAAACGTGCCCAAGCTGTATTAGAATACCTCCAAACTCAGTTAGACCCAAGCCAGTTTGTCTGGGAAGTGAAGGCATTTGGTGAGCTTAACTTAGTCACACAAGAACAAACATTAGAAGCGAACGCATTAAACCGTCGTGCACTTGTTGTATTCAAACAAGGTGATCTACCCTCCGAATAAGTAAGAATTATGCAGTGGTAGGTAAATTGAAAGCAGAGTAATGATACTCTGCTTTTTGTCATTTATAAATTGCTTGATAAGGAGTAGTGGGTGGAGCAGTTGTACCTCGTAATTGAATTTTTAGCAGAGCACAAGGGCTTAACCAGTGCTTTGATCTTCTTGACTATTATTATGATCCGAAGGCTTGTCTTGTCGGGCATTCGCGGTGAAGAGCTATTTCTGACAGAAGACCAACGAAAGTGGATGTCGCGCACTAAGAACGGAGCGTTTGGCATTCTGGTTATCTCCATTTTTATGCTGTGGCAATCTGAGATTGCCGAGTTTGCACTTTCAGTAACGGCGATTGCGGTGGCTATTGTTGTTGCTTCCAAAGAGATCATCCTCTGTTTTACAGGTTCAATCCAACGGGCAAGTTCACGCTCTTTTCGAATTGGCGACTGGATTGAAGTGGGTAAGATCAGCGGTGAAGTCATAGAGCACAACCTAATGGCGACGGTCATTCAAGAGATTGATTTGTACCATGGTCAATACCACTACACTGGAAAGACCGCCACACTCCCCAACAGCATGTTCTTTACCTATCCAGTAAAGAACCTCAACTTCATGAAGCGTTACGTTTATCACAGCTTTGAAATCGTGGTGAAAGACTTTGTTAACCTCTACCCAATGCTCGATGGGTTAATCCTGAAGATTGATAAACACTGTGAAGAGTTTATTGAAGTCGCTCGTCGTTACAACATAGTGATAGAAAAACATGCTGGTGTGGATTTACCTGGTTCTGAGCCGCACATCCACATTACCAGTTTGCCAACAGGCGAGCAGTCTGTGCACTACATGATTTTTTGCCCAACCGAGCAAGCTTCGCATTTAGAGCAGCAGATCCGTGAAGACTTCATGATTGAATATCATGCTCGCTTTAAAGATGAACCAAAAATCGAAGGCATAGAACCAACACAGAGCAAGATAGAGAGTTGATAAGTACTTAAATACGATCTGAAAACTCAGAACGGATATAAAAGGCTGCCTTTAGGCAGCCTTTATCGTATTGGTGCTTGTAAAAGGTGTAGCAAACATTATAACAATACAGTCTGCCATTCTGTATATTGGTGTGGGAATTTAATAGATACAAAATAATTGAATACACTAGGGTTGTGAGAGATATACAAAGCGCACAGTCTTAACGATATGTGTTCAACGTCGGAGCAAATCGTTTAATGCGGCCTTCTATCTAAGGGTAGGGGTTTTCAGAATTACCTTATATTGATAACAAGGTACTTCATGAAAACCGGCTGATTCATGGATGAGTTAGTAAGTTGGCGCTTAGGGTTTTACCGTCTTGTGTCCATGCAAGGCGGGTTTTCCTATTCTATTTAATCTATGTCGTGAGAAGCAAATGAACATCATTTCTCTGTTACTGGTTACAACGCTGATCACATCCGTTTTTGCTGCTTTTATTCAGCTAATTTTGGAGCATCTTACTTGGATAAATCTGTAGTGACGTTCTTTATGGTTATCCCATTCATTCACAAGATTCTTTCTGTCGTTCACCGATAACGTTTTGTATTCGTGTGCTACGTATAAGATAACCGAAATCAATCGCTTGTAATGGCATTGCATATATCTATAATACGATTCGAAAATATAGATCTATTATCAAAATACGTTACCTTACTGTTGTCGTTGTTGCATATATATATGCAATAGAGGGGAAAAATGAAAAAAATTATTGTTTCAGCTTATCTATTGGTCTCTTTCTCAGCGGTGGCACAAACTACCCATGTGCTTCAGCAGGCATTTGGAGTGACGCCTCCTAAGGTTGCTTATGGCTTTGAAGAGTGCTCGACAAACCAGTATGCGAAAGGTGACTGTTATGTCGTTAGTAAAGGGGTTTTGTTTGTCTACAACGATGAGCTATCACCTTCTGCGATTAAGAAAGTGGATTTGAAAGATGGTTTCTATAGCGCTGAATACATTGATAAGTTGTAATGACTAGCTCTTATATCCCCTTTAATAACTGCCAGTTTAACTTACATTAGCTTTATCTGATTGTTTAAAGCAGTTGAACTGAATAAAGTGGTCAATCTGATTCGGTATAAAATTACTGTATAGCAAGCTGGTATGGTTGCTGTTCATCGTTAAATGATCTGCCATACCCACTATTTTTGTCTCCTCGACTGTCACTGTTCCATCCGATAACATCTCTCCTCCCAGTAATATTGGCCTTAAACCAATTGAAAGTGTTCCTGCAATGCAGCCCAGTTTCTGTGGAAACTCCCATTTGTCTTCATGTTTCTCAAGACCATGCTCGGTTGAATTTCCCAAAAACGCACCAAAGCCTAGATCGGTTAGCTTTTCAGCTATGGACGCTCCTTGAATCGGAGAGCCAATCGCAATTACATGAGATATTTTTGCTTTACAGGGCGTTCGGCTAGCAAGATAGTGTTTGATCATCAATCCACCAAGGCTATGACCAACTAACACATTGGTTTCGAAAGGGTCTAATAGCGTGTCAATCTGTTTGAAAACGTGTTCTGAATTGATGTTTACAGTGTTATAGCTGAGTACGTCAGTGTGGTAACCCAGTTTATCGAGGCGCTGGCTCAAAGGGAGCAGTGCAACACCATGCATGTAGAGACCATGCAGGAAAATAATCTTCATAGATAACTCCTTACGCTAATGATCCCTCTAAGAAAAATTAGAGGCTTAGAGCTATTCTAATTTATCAAAGAACGAGATGCGGTGCGTAGCAATTTTGCTATTGAATGGGCAAATAGTGTACTGAGTTCAAATCGTTACGGAGTAGGGGTGTGATTTTAGATGAAAAAAATGCGACCTTATTTAAAGGTCGCATTTTTAACTATTCGTGTGGGTAACTAATTCGATTTAGTTTACTTTGTTAAAACGGAAAGTTTGAACCTTCTTTTCGTTGCCGTCGATGTATGCGTATGTATCGATGATCCAAACGTTAGTACCTGCAAAACCAAGTTCGATGCGGATATCACCAGTCTCAACACCTTCGTAAATCACATCGTTTACATTAGTAGGGTAGAACTGGTAGCGGTTTGCTTGAGGTTGGAACTCTCCTGCAAAGTTAACCGTTACTTGTTTAGCATTGTTTGTGAAATCAAACTGGTAGCCTTGCTCTTGTGAGTATGAGAATTGAGCGATAAGGTCGACACCTTCATCATTTGTTAGAGCTACATCAGCTTGTGTTGTTTTAACCAGTTTTCCTGTTGCTGAGATTGGAGCGAAAGCTTGTGCTTCAGTAACATGGTTACGAACCGCTACATTCCAATCACCAACGAAGTTGTTTAGCTCATCCCAGTTCTGGTTTTGCGTAGTGCCTTGGTTGCCGTTTCCTGCAGCAATGTTTGCAATTGCTTCATCACGGCTGTCATGGCGAATATTTTCACGGTTGTTCTGCATATCAGCCGCTGAACCTGCAACCCCACCTGCAACACCGCCTGCAATTGCGCCTTTAACAGCCAGTTCTGGTTCGCCAGTTAGTGCACCCAGAGTTAAACCGAGTAGCGCTCCACCCGCAGCGCCTTGTTTAGTTGCCGCATTTGGATCATCTTCACCAGGAGTTACACAACCAGTAAGAAGAGGTAAAGACAAAGCAGCGATTAAAGAAGTTTTTAATAAAGTTTTCATGGTTGACTCTCAAGTAATCTTTCTAATAAAACGGTGTTTTTTAACTTGGTTTGGATTATACATCCCCGGTTTAACAGTTCTAGTTATATCGCTGATAATCACCAGTTATCAGGTAACAAAGTGTGAACGCTCGATTTTGTGTAATTTTAAAACGAAAATTGAATAAAAATCAGAAGGGGACGGGCTGAATAGCATATTTACGCTTAAATAATCTGCATAAAATGTAATTTAATTACAGTGTGATCTGGATCTCATTTGAGATTAAGTGCATAATGTAACCAGTTAATTGAATTGATGAATAAACAGAGAGAGAATTTTATGAATAACTCACTAGTATTAGAAACAAACGTACTTGATAGCAAAGAACAGGTTAGTAAAGTACTGAGTCGTCAGGTAAAAGAGGTTCTTGCCATTGTTGGAATGTACTCAGTTACTGCACTAATCGTGTTAGCAACAAGCCTAACCTGGGCCGTATAAATGAAGACGCTAACGATTAAGACAAAATAAAGGCGCTGATGATAGCGCCTTTATTATATCTATTGTAATTTAACCAATCATCAATGCTCGATAAATGCCGTTACTTTTGAGCTTCTAGATTCAAAATGGTAATAGCATTCGCAACGCTGGTTGCGAGAACGTCGATTGCTCCTGTTCGAAGTGCGCCAAGAATGGCGAGTGGTTTACTGCTCTCAGAGGCTATAGCAATAACCTGAGGGATTTTTTGATAATCACTGATCGTTAACCCCACGACACGATTACTCATCTTAGTATCTTGGACTTCGCCTTTAATATCATAGAAATCATAACCACCCACTTCTCCAACAACACCTTGCTGAATACGCGCTTCTACCATCTCTTGTACTGAGAACCAACCTAAGTTAACCATATAGGTACTTTCATTAAGATCACCGATACCGACTAAAGCAACATCTGACTTCTTGGCCATGTCCATAGTTTGTTGAACGGTTTCATCTTCTAAAATAGCGGCACGAAGCTCAGGGTTGCGAATGTGAGCAGGGGCATAGAGTGTTTCGCTCACACCACCGAATGTCTTAGCGAAACGACGAGAGATATGGTCTGCGTTAAGCATGCCTCCACGAGGGTGAATACCGCCAATACTGGAAACAAAGGTACACTTCTTTGGATTTACCACGCCGATATGCTCAGAAACAGCAGAAACGTTACGTCCTTGACCAATAGAAATGATCATCCCGTCTTTTAAGGTAGAGGATAGATAGGTCGACACAACACCGGCCAATAGAACACGTTGTTCATCTTCTGTCGGTTGATCAAGGGCAATGAGCGCTCGCTTAAGACCAAACTTTTCTTTAAGTTGCTCTTCGAGTTTCGCACCAAATACAGGGTGATACTTCACTTTGATTTCGACGATGCCTTTGTCTCTTGCTCGCTTTAGCAGTCGACCAATCTTTACGCGAGACAAACCAAACCTTTTAGATATCTCTTCTTGAGTTGCGCCATCTTGGTAGTAGGCCACTGATATCTCAGTCAATAGGTTGGTTTCTTCCGTTTGCTCTATGTTCGTTACTTCCATACATATCCTAAAGAGTCATTGGTCATTGGTATTGGTTTTAAATCGTTGAGTATATTAAGCGATAAAGGCATTGATTTCATTCTCTCCGTAGATCGCCTTTCGCATTAATTACATTTATACCGAGTGATTAAGGATTTTCCCATAATTCTGCGCAAAAACTTAACTAACTGTTCTTATGTTCACTGGTTGAAACATTTGAACGTAGTGTTTCTATATGAATCCTCTATCAGATTATGACAAGTCCATTTGATTATATGTTATTTCATAATCTAGACATACTAGCGAAACACTTACCAATGAAAGACATAGTAAATATGTAACCAAGTGTTAATGTGGTTGTTATTGTCGTGTAACTCGTTGTTGTTATGCGTTTTTATTGGAGTTGTGCTCTTTGTGTTTGATTCGCACCTTACTTGTGCGCTCTTCTTGATAACTTTATATATAAAGCAGATCTGATCACGTAAATGTTAATATTTTGCTAAATTCAAGTGATCGAAATCTCATTTGTGTAATGAGAATATGTCATGTTCAAAAGAATAAGTGCAATATCATTTGTAACTTGTAGTGCTCAAATGAACGTTGGAAGAAGATATGATAGCGATTGGATGTGATGATGCAGCAGTAGATTTAAAAGAGTGCTTAAAAGAGCATTTAACTGCAAAAGGAATTGAGTACGTTGATTATGGCGTGAACCCAGAAAAAGCCGAGCTTTACCCTGACATCGCAAAAACAGTCAGTGTAGCGGTAGCAGAAGGGAAGCACGCTAGAGGCATTATTTTATGCGGCACTGGAATAGGTGTGTCGATTGTGGCCAATAAGGTACCAGGTATTCGCGCGGCGCTTTGTCACGACACCTTTTCAGCGGAACGAGCAAGAAAAAGTAATGATGCACAAATCATTACGATGGGATCTCGCGTAATAGGTCAAGAGTTAGCTAAAACCATTCTTGATACGTGGTTAGACGCCGAGTTCACCGATGGACCATCAACCCCGAAGGTAAATAGAATCAAGGAGATAGAGAAAGAGTTTATTGCATAACGTGGATTATTACCCCCAATAACAAACTGATTAATGGAATAACGTGGATAAAACAATGAAAAATAAAACAATTACATATACAACAATCGCATTAACCTCGCTGATGTCGTCTGCTGTTTTAGCGAAAGATTTAAAAGTGGCGACTAGCGCACAACTTGGATCACTTCAATACAACACTACTCAGTACTTCACTGAATACGCAAACGAAGAGTTTAAGAAAGCTGGTATCGACTACAGCATGAAATTCTTTGGTGCTGCGCAACTAGGTAAAGATAAAGACGTTCAACAGAAACTGAAGTTAGGCACCGTTGATTTGGCGTTGTTAACATCGACATTGCCGACACACGTTTCAGAAATGGCGCTTTTTGAACTGCCGTTCTTAGTCTCTGACCGTGAGCACGTAGCTAAAATCGAAGAGAAAGTATTTTGGCCATACATTGCTCCTGCGGCTGAAAAGAAAGGCTACCAAGTCATTGGTTTCTGGGAAAATGGTTTCCGTAACATCACAAATGCTAAACGCCCAATCAATACTCCTGAAGATCTACAAGGCCTGAAAATTCGTACGCCAAACAGTTCATGGCGCGTGAAAATGTTTAAGAACTGGGGTGCTAACCCAACGCCAATGAGCTTTAGTGAAGTTTTCATTGGTCTGCAAACAGGTGTTATCGACGGTCAAGAAAACCCGTACACCAACATCTATGCAGCGAAGCTTCATGAAGTACAAGGCTATGTCAGTGTAACAAACCACGTGTACACACCAGCATACCTAACTGCCGGCTCTCGCCATTACGGAAAACTACCACAAGAAGTTCGCACAATCATTGAAGATGCTTCAAAAAATGCTCAGCAATGGGGTTACAAAGAAGCGTCAAGACTGGAAGGCGAGCTTAGAGATAAGTTAGTTGCAGGTGGTATGGAACTGAACGTTGCTGACCGTAAAGCGTTCGTTGATGCAAGCCAACCTATCTACGATGACTTTGTAGAGAACGTAAATAATGGTTTAGCCATGCTAACCATCGCGATGGAAACTGCTGAGTAAACCATCGTCCTCACAGCTTGCTAGACAGAGCAAGCTGTGATTTTTTCTGTAATTTTGCGAGGGGTTATGATGTCTTTTCTTGCTGGCATAAATACCATTTCAAATATGTTAGAAAAAGTCCTTATCGCTATATCTATGACGATACTGCTTTCTCTTAGCGCCATCATTATTGTGGCGGTTTTTTCCCGTTTTAGCGGGGCTTCATTGTATTGGTATGATGAAGTTTCTGCAATTCTATTGGCTTGGCTAACCTTCTACGGTTCGGCGTTGTGTGCGTTAAAGCGTGCACATATGGGCTTTGGCGGCTTAGTCGCAAAAATGACCCCAGTGGCTAGAAAATCTATTTTCATACTCAGCGAAGTCATCGTTATTGGTTTCTTTGTTGTGATTGCATGGGCTAGCTATTACATCCTTCAAATCTTTGGTGATGAAACCCTCACCAGTCTTGATTTTATTACATTAGCATTTGCTCAATCTGCACTCCCGATTGGTGCTGTTTTATTTGTGATCGCGCAGTTGTGTTCGCTCCCTCAAGCTTGGGCTTTGGTCTGTAAAGGTTCGACTCGTGAAGAAGAAGAGATTGAAGAAGCGATACGTGATGCCAAGGAAGAGATGAAAGAAGTTATGGAGGCTGTGAAATGAGTGCATTAATCGTTTTAGCTTGTTTGATCGGATTGGTGATGATCAATGTACCAATCGGTGTTGCTATTGGTGCTGTCGCCGTTGTCGGAATGGTACTTACTTCAGACATGGATGCTATCTACAACGCGGCCTTAGCCATGTTTGAAGGCGGGTCTAAATTTACTCTATTGTCGATTCCACTGTTTGTTTTTGCGGGTGCATTAATGAATACGGGTGGTATTTCGCTTCGCCTTATCAATTTCGTAAACTCGATTGTTGGTTTCGTACGCGGTGGCCTGTCTATGGTTAACGTCGGCGTTTCAATGATCTTTGCTGAGATTTCAGGCTCTGCGGTTGCGGATGTTGCGGCGCTAGGCTCAATCTTGATTCCTGCGATGAAAAAACGTGGTTATTCAGGTAGCTTTTCTGCTGCGGTAACGTCGTCATCTGCATCCCTTGCCGTCATCATTCCTCCTTCTTTGCCTCTAATTATTTACGGTGCGATGGCCGATGTTTCTATTTCTCAACTCTTTGTTGCAGGTATTTTGTCTGGATTGTTAGGCGCAGCAGGTATGTTTGGCGTGTGTTACTACTACGCGGTGAAATACGATCTACCCCGTGAAGAGTCGTTTAGCTTACGTAAATTATGGTCTTCTTTTAAAGACGCTTTTTGGGCTCTGACACTTCCAGTTGCGATTCTTGGCGGCATCATGTCTGGCTTTATGACGGCAACAGAAGCGGCGGGTATCGCAGTTCTTCTAGCGCTGGTTATCAGTGTCTTCATTTACCGAGAAATGGATCTGAAGCTGTTCTACAAAGCAGCACTTGAAGGTGTTACGGGTACATCGGTTGTTATGTTACTTGTCGCGACTTCTGCAGTACTGGGTTTGTTCCTTACCGAGCAAGAAGTACCGCAGGCGATGGCAGCAGGTATCTTAAGTATTTCTGAAAACAAATACGTTGTACTGATGATGCTAAACATCATGCTACTTATTGTCGGTATCTTCCTACACGGCGCAGCAGCAATCATCTTAACGGTACCTATTGTTCTTCCACTTATTCATGAGCTAGGCATCGACCCGATTCACTTTGGCATCATGCTGGCGCTTAACATCTCTATTGGTCAACAAACACCGCCAGTAGCGAGTGTATTAATCACGGCATGTTCTATTGCGAAACGTGATATCTGGCAAGTAACCAAAGTCAATGTTCTCTTTATTGGTGTGTTGTTCGTAGTACTTCTACTAGCGACATATGTTCCAGCGCTGTCTGTTGGATTCGTAGATTATGTATACAACTAACGTACAAGGATTTTAATAATGACTAAACCAACTATTGCTCTCGTATTAGGCGACCCTTCAGGCATCGGCCCAGAGGTTGCAGCAAAAGTACTAAATCAACAGTCGAGTCGTGAACTTAGCAATATTCTGATCATTGCTGATGAGTGCGAGCTACGAAAAGGGATGGACATCGCACAGGTATCGTTTGAATACGATGTGGTAGAGCGATTTGAAGACGCGAATTTTGAGTCAGGCAAGCCAGTACTGCTGAAGTTCACAAGCTCTCATACGACCCCTATCGAATATGGCGTGGCAACAGAGCAGGGTGGAACGTACGTACTTGAAACTTTAAAGATCGCCGTCGACTTAACTCTAGCGCACAAAACACACGGTATTTGCTTTGCACCATTGAATAAGCAAGCGATGCATATAGCTGGGCTTCAACACCGTGACGAGCTTTCATGGTTTGCAGAACTGACAGGCTTTAAAGGGTTCGGTTGTGAAATCAACGTTGTTGATGACATTTGGGCTGGGCGTGTAACGTCTCATATCCCATTTAAAAACGTGGTCGATAATCTAACCGTTAATACGGTATTAGAAACCATTGAGCTGATGAACAATACATTGAAATCTGCTGGGTTTGAAGAGCCTAAAATTGCCGTTCAAGCACTTAACCCACACGGCGGTGAAGGCGGCTTGTTTGGTGACGAAGAGATCGTAACTATTTCTCCTGCAATTGAAAAAGCTAAGCAAAAAGGGATTCAAGCGTGTGGTCCATTCCCTGGTGACACGACTATGTGGGCGGTTGAAAAACAGAACTTAAACGCGATTGTTTCTATGTATCACGATCAAGGCGCCATTGCTTTAAAAATGATGGGCTTTGACCGCGGTGTTACGGTGCAAGGCGGTATTCCAATTCCTATCGCAACAGCGAACCATGGATCAGCATTTGATATCTACGGGAAAAATATCGCTTCTATTCCGGCAATGGAAAATGCACTGAAACTGACCGTTAAGATGGCGAATAGCTATCAGAAGAACGCTTAACTAACTGAATAGACGAGATATTAATGGTGAACGCAATGAGAAAGCCTAAGAAGTTAATTAATGATCCAATGAATGTCGCGAAAGAGCAATTTGAAGGCATGCTAGCGGCAATGAGCGGAAAACTGGAAGGTCTACCGGGCATTACTGCTGCCATTCGTACCGATTACCCAAGTAACAAGGTAGCGATATTAACGGGCGGTGGCAGTGGTCACGAACCATTGTTCGCAGGTTATGTCGGTAAAGGTTTGGCTGATGCTGCCGCGTTAGGCGATATATTTGCTGCGCCGCCCCCGAACGTTATTTTACAAACGACTGAAGCGGTCAATAACGATAAAGGCGTTATCTATATCTACGGTAACTACGCTGGCGATAACATGAACTTCGATATTGCGGCTGAGCTTGCCGATGATGACGATATCAAAACGCACACCATTCGTGTTTGGGATGATGTTGCTTCTGCGCCTATCGAGAAGATTCAAGAGCGACGTGGTACAGCAGGCGACCTATATGTCCTTAAAATAGCGGGTGCTGCTTCAGAAAAATACGACGACTTCGACAAAATCGTCGAGGTGACAGAGCGTGCACGTGATTACACTCGCTCAATGGGTGTTGCCCTTTCTGCTGGGTCTGTACCTCAAACTAATACCTTCAACTTTGAGCTGCCTGATGACGAACTTGAAATCGGAATGGGTCTTCACGGCGAACCGGGCGTATCTAGAGAGAAAATGCAATCTGCTGATGCCGTTGTCGAGAAGTTGGTGGAGCAATTGTGTCTAGATTTACCGTATCAAGCGAATGATGAAGTGTGTTTGCTGGTGAATAACCTTGGCGCTTCAACGTATATGGAACTGCTAATAGCGACGCGTCAAGCTCACAAATTACTGGCTGAGAAAGGCATTAAAATTCACGACACTCTTGTCGGAAATTACTGCACCTCTCAAGAGATGTCTGGTTACTCATTAACGCTTCTCAAGCTTGATGACGAGCTAAAAGAATTGTACGACTTACCGTGTGAATCACTTGCATTAAGGAAATAGAAATGGACGCATTAACAGCAAAAAATATGATGACTCATGTAGCCCATAAAATGGTGGCAAGTGAGCCGGTATTAACCAAATTTGACCAAACAATTGGCGATGGCGATCACGGCATTGGCATGGAGCGTGGTTTCAAGGCCGTAGCCGAGTTATTGGAAAGTGATTATGAGCCGCAAGACGTAAGTAAATTATTGCTGAAAATAGGTTCAACCATGATGGCTACGATGGGCGGTGCTTCAGGCGCTATCTTCGGTACGCTGTTTCGTTCTGGTGCAAAGGCGATTAAAGGCGCTACGGTTCTAGACACACCTACATTGGCGACTTTCTTAGCAGCAGGTCTGCACGCTGTTTATGAGCGTGGTGGTGCCAAACCGGGTGACAAGACCATGATTGATGCACTTGTTGCAGCGGTTAAAGAGTCTGAGAAGCACACTGGTGATCTTAGCGATACATTGCCTGCCATCGTTAAAGCCGCGCACCAAGGCGTTGAAGCGACCAAAGATATGATTGCAACAACAGGTAAAGCGAAAACGTTGGGCGAGCGTTCATTAGGTCACCCAGATCCAGGTGCGGTATCCATGGCGTTTATCCTTGAGTTTATGTGTGAATTTGCGACTGAGCAGGTAGCCGCATGAAAAAACTCTGGGTAGGCACCAGTTGGAAGATGAATAAAGACAGTGAATCTGCGCAGGCTTGGGCAAGCGCAGTTTTACCGAGAGTAAACAAGCTTCATCCCCAACTTCAACCATTTGTTATTCCACCATTCCCGTATATCTCTGCGGTGAGTAGTGCTTTAGATGCCAGTGTCATGAAAGTGGGGGCACAGAACATGTGCTGGCAAGATGAGGGGGCTTTCACCGGAGAAATATCACCACTCATGCTCAAAGACTGTGGGGCGAGTATTGTTGAGATTGGTCACTCAGAACGTAGAGCTCAATTCGGCGAAACCGATGAAACCGTTAATCTTAAGGTTCATTCTGCATTAAGGCACGGTTTAACGCCTTTAGTGTGTGTGGGCGACAGTGGAAAAGAGAAGCGTTGGGGCGTCTCTCGTGAAGCGGTCTTAAAGCAGGTTAAGATAGCGTTATACGAAGTGCCTGACCATCAAGTTCCTCAAGTCATCATCGCTTATGAGCCGATCTGGGCGATTGGAGAAAATGGTATTCCGGCCACCTCCCAAGAAGCCGAATCGATGCATTTTGCGATTCGACGTGAACTCAGAGAATTGTATGGTGCTGATTTGGCAGATGCTATCACGCTTTTGTATGGCGGAAGCGTTAACTTAGATAATGCATCTAACCTGCTGGACCAACCCAACATTGATGGTGTGTTCGTTGGTCGAACCGCTTGGAACGCATCGGGTTATGTTCAGTTACTTGAAATAGCGAATAGTAAATTTAACAGTTAGTCCTGTCGTCAATCACACGACCTGTGAAAACAGAGTGTGATTGGCTTTTTTTATTCGATACCAATTTGTATTTCAATTATTTACATATAAAAGTATTTCGAGATAGATACCGCTTATTAAGGATTTTAGCGATGAGTATTTTAGATAGATTGGCGATCAATACCGCAATATTTGACGGTCACGAATTAAAAACGTCTCTAAAAATTATCAAATCATTGGGTGTTAACAAGGTCGAGTTTGCATTCAATCAGGGCTACGTCGGCCAGCTTGACAGTGATATGTTTTCAGCCAATCACGCGCAATATCTCTACGCACTGATGGAAAAAGAAGGTTTACACTCAGACGCCCTTGGTTGCACGATGAACCTGGCTTCACCTGACGCACTTGAAGAGTTCAAAATGCGTATTAGTTTTGCGCAAAAGTTGGGGGTGAAGTATCTAAACACGTGTACAGGCTCAATTGCTGAGCGCCAAACAATCGTGAACAATTTGAAGGTATTAGCGCCTTATGCAGAAGTGCATGGTTGTGTTATCTGTATTGAAAATGGTGGAGACCACAATTTCAACGCATTTGCGAGTGCTGATGATGGTATCCGTATTTTGTCTGAAGTCGCACACCCAGCCTTGGCACTCAATTTTGATCCGGGTAACTCCGTGTCGCTCGTCCCCAATTTAAGCCCAAGCGAAGAAGCGAAAATCGCCATGCCATTTTGTCAGCACTTTCATGTGAAAGATGTGCAAGTTCATGACGATAAGTTTACTTTTCCAGCGCTAGGAGAGGGCATTGTTAACTTCAAAGGAATAGTTTCGTCACTTAATCAAAGAGATATTTCTTTTAGTATAGAGAAGCCACTTCGTATGTATCGCCGTAAAGATTCATTTCCGATCCGTGGTCGTTCACCAGAAAGCATTCAAGACATTTCAGCGGTTCTCACTCAAAGTATCGCATTCATCGAACAACTGGCTGAAGGCGCTTAATCGCCTGTTTAAAGAGTACTAATCACGGTTAAATAAGACGGTGTTTGGGCTTTAGTCACCGAAAAGAATAGGTAAAAGAATCATGGCAATTAGCAATATTAAAGAAGTTATTGAAGATTACCGACAAGGTAAGATGGTTATCTTGATGGACGATGAAGATCGTGAAAATGAAGGCGATATCATGATGGCAGCGGAACATGTCACTGCGCAAGATATCAACTTTATGGCAACACACGGTCGCGGGTTGATTTGTTTGACCATGACCAAGCAGCGTTGTAACGATCTACAACTTTTCCCTATGGTACAAAATCCAACAGAACCTTGGGCAACAGCATTTACGGTTTCAATTGAAGCCGCAGAAGGTGTCACTACTGGTATATCAGCGGAAGATCGCGCCGTGACAGTTCAAGCAGCCGTCGCAAAGCAAGCGACGCCATTAGATTTGGTGCAGCCGGGACATATATTTCCATTAGCAGCAAAAGATGGCGGGGTGTTAGTACGCGCAGGACATACGGAAGCGGGTTGTGATTTGGCCCGCCTTGCAGGGTTTGAACCGGCTTCGGTCATCGTAGAGATTCTAAATGAAGATGGCACAATGGCGCGTCGTCCACAATTGGAAGTCTTTGCTGAAAAGCATGGAATTAAACTGGGTACGATTGCTGATCTTATCGAGTATAGAAACAATACTGAAACAACGATTGAACGTATTGCGCAGTGTAAGCTACCGACTGAATTTGGTGAGTTTAACATGGTGACCTATCGCGATACGGTGGATAACCAAATACACTATGCTCTGCAAAAAGGTGATGTTTCAACAGGTCCAACGAATGTCCGTGTTCACTTGCAAGATACTTTCACTGATATTTTGCATTCTCAACGTGAGCAATCGCCCTCATGGTCACTTCAATCTGCGATGGAAAAAATCGCCAGTGATAACGGAGTGCTAGTGATTCTAGGTCATGAAGAGAAGAGCGATTCGGTTATCAATCGTGTGAAATATTTTGAAGCGCTAGATAACGGCCAAAGCACTTCACCGAAGAAGAAGCTGCACACTTCTCGTCAAGTTGGAGTTGGTTCTCAGATCTTAGCTGACTTGGGAGTAAGGAAGATGAACCTACTTTCATCGGCTAGCAAAAAGTACCACGCTCTTTCTGGATTTGGTTTGGAAGTGGTCGATTATATTGAAAACTAGTAACTAATACATGACGTTTAAACTCAAAAAGGGCTGCATTATGCGGCTCTTTTTATTTTGGTTGGTTCTAATCAAATAGGATCAATTCAACGCTTATTACGCCACAATAAATTCACACGATGATTGAATTAACGGTTTCATATCAAATTGTTGTAGCTCAAATTACTCTATGATAACGGGCTGAAGTTATTGGGCGCAGTCATTAGCTCAGTAGAAGTTGAAAATGGATTGTAGAGTAGCCAATGAGCACAGAAAGCAGTAGCAGCCAGCTAGATCAGGTTTGGAATTCACCAATGCCTCAAGATCAATTTGAGTTTATGTCAACGGTATTGGCATCGCCTTCACCAATCGGATTTGAAGCGGCGATGAGCTATGGAGTCATAAAGCCTGAGTTCGAATCTTTCATGCCAAAAAGCTGGGGTATCCACCAGTTTAAAGCCAACGCAAGTCTAGTATTTGATTCTCACCCGGGTCGTGACGATCTTACCAGCGTAATGATTGTTGGTCATGCCGATAAAATCCGCATGCAAGTACGTAAAATAGATAGCGATGGAAAAGTGTGGATCAACACGGACTCTTTTTTACCAACCACTTTGATTGGGCATGAAGTTAAAGTCTTTTGCCAAGACCCAAATAAAGTCGGATCGTATAAGGTTATTGATGGCTGTACGGTTGAAGCGTTAGGTGCCATTCATTTCTCAAGCCCTTCTCAGCGAACGGGTAAAGAGGGCATCAAACCTGAATCTATTTATCTAGAGCTGCACATGCATGGTGATGACCGTAAAGCCCAAGTTGAAGCTCTTGGCTTGCGTGCTGGCGATCCTATCTTACTGGATCGCCCAATTAAGCGTGGCGTAGCGGCAGATACTTTCTACGGTGCCTATCTTGATAATGGTTTAGGTTGTTTCTCTGTAACTGAAATAGCCCGTACGTTAGCCAACGAAAATTTAGAAAATGTTCGAGTGTTGTATACCATTGCAACCCATGAAGAGATTGGCCGTTTTGGTTCAACACAGTTGGTCGGAGAGCTAAAGCCTGATGTTCTGATTGCAACAGACGTTAATCATGACTATGAAGCGGCCCCTGGAATTGGAAGCCGTAACATGAACCCTTTGAAGATGGGTAACGGCTTTACGATTGGTCGCGGTTCAGTTGCCTCTGAGTTTTTAGTTCAAACACTAGAAAACGTGTGTCGAGAGAAGGATATCCCGTATCAACTCGACTTTTCTGGTCGTGATATGGGAACCGATGGGATGGCGGCAGCTCTTGCTGGGGTTGATAGTGCAGCTATTACTATTGGTTATCCTATTCGTAATATGCATACTTCATCTGAATCGGCGCATACCGGTGATCTATTAGCGTCAATCGAAGGTATTACGGAATTGTTGCGTCATTTCGACGAACTAAACAATGGCACAGGAATGACACAAGATGATCTTAAAAATAGTCATATCCGACTAGATAACCTGTAATCTAGCTTACAAACATTTGTTACACACCAAGAGTGCCCTTCATAGGCACTCTTTTTTATCTATATAAATAATTTATGCACTCAAATCAGCATAAATAGCGAGTCAATATCGCTGCATAGAGACTTTACGCTAGAATATTGTGAAGCGAGTATCAATATAGAGATAAATTAGTCTATGTATCAATATTATTCGTTGGGATTATATTCACTATAAAAGAATTATTTGTAAATCAAGTATCAAATTAAGCTTTGATTTACCGAAAAGGTTGGATAATTAATCTCTATGTGACTATTTATCCTGTTCTTAGGGTGTCTTTAGTGAAATGATATTACGATGCGCATCACACTTGATAGAAAATAATTAACTTATTATGACGCTGATTTAATCATTCTTTAAAATATAATATGCTCTTTAATTAGTGCGTATTTCTATACAATATAAAAGGATAGTGTCGATATGAGTAGCGTTATAATTAAGAACTCAAGAAATACGGAGAATGCGCCAATATGCTTGCTCTCTACACAGTCAGTTGCATTTTCTCATTATAATAATATTTCGGCCCAACTTCCTATAGACCCGAAAAGTGGCCAAATCGTTGTTGGTGGGTTAAAAAAGCAGATAGATCAGTGCTTAACCAATATTAAAGCAATTGTCGAAAGTGTCGATCATGTTATGGACGATGTGGTCAAAATTAATGTTTTCCTTAAGAGTATCTCAGACATAGATACGGTTGAGGAAGTATACGCATCATTCTTCCCAAATCACTTACCTACGCGAACAATCGTGGCGATCGCTGCGTTGCCTATGAGCGACGCACTAGTCCAAATTGATGCAGTGATTTCGAATGGCGAAGGCACGACACCACAAGCGCCTTGTGACTTAATTAAACTATCAAAAAATACAGAAAATGCACCGTTGAATGCAATGTCAACACACTCAGTTGCCTTCTCTCACTATAACAATATTTCTGCTCAACTGCCTATCGACCCAAAAACTAATGCGATTGTAGAAGGTGGAATCGAGAAGCAAACGAAACAGTGCTTAACAAACACCAAAGCAATTTTGGAAAGTATTGACGTTCCGTTTGATGATATCGTTAAACTTAATGTTTACGTTAAAGATCTTACTGATATTGAAGCTGTAAACAAAGCTTATACTACATTCTTCCCTGATTCAGCTATTGCTAGAACAGTAGGATATATGCCTGCTCGAACCACGGCTGTCGTGTCAGATCTTCCGATGAATGCGTTAGTGCAAATTGACGCTGTTGTTTCACACGGTGATGGGACACCACCTCAAGCGGTTGAAGATAGACATGGTATTGTTATCCGAGCGAATAATACAGATAACGCCCCAATTAATCCGTTACACACACAAACTGTCGCTTTTTCCCATTACAATCACATCGCCGCTCAGTTGCCAGTAAAACCAGCCACTAATGAACTTGTCGAAGGTGGAATAAATGAACAAACTAGACAATGTTTAGAAAATATTAAAGCGATTGTGGAAAGTGTTGGTCATGTTATGGATGACACAGTAAAAATAAATATTCAGCTTAGAGATATCACAGATATTGGCGCTGTAAATGATATTTACACGACGTATTTTAATAATAAACTACCAGCAAGAACAGTTATCGGTGTGTCTGATATACCGATGAATGCTTTGTTACAAATCGATGCTATTATTTCCAATGCTGAAGGTACGCCACCGAAGTGAAAATGATAACAAGTTAATAACTACGACACTGTGACGTTAGTGTGATTTATTATTTATGTTATAAGATGTAAATAATGTTAATTTATTAATAATATAGAGCCGCTTTGTTGCGGTTCTTTTTATTTCATCATTAAATTAGTCTACTAGATGTATTTCGATTAATGAGCGTAGGAGTGAACATTAGACTTAAGTCACCATTGATCCTCGACGTTAGGTATCTGTACGATCTGAGAGAAACTAATTATTTATCTGATTTTGACATAAGAATGTTAACTTCAACTATAAATGTTCCCCATTGTAGTTTTCTATACAATACCAACGCTATCTTATTCATAATCTAGTCGGGTTCTTCTATGAGTCACTTTCTTCTTATCCCTATATTTTTGCTTTTTACTTATCTAGGTCTGCATATACCAAAGTTAAGTTTAGAATGGATAGGCATATCAAGCCATCGATCAATTATCACACACAGTTTGCTTATTCCTACAATGCTATTGCTCATCAAGTCAAATGTGACTAAGCCCATCGTGGCAGGGTTGTGTATCGGAGTAAGCATATACTTAGCAATGGATATGGCATCAGCTATTCGCGGGCATGCTTTAATACGTGTTCCATTTCTTACTCAGCTTTCTGTTAGTGGGTGGATTTCTTTAGCTTGGTTAGGGCTGAACTCTGCGCTTGGTCTATATATGGCGGTTCGGTTAACGACATTCCATAAACTGATTGTTCCGAGTGTGTTTGCATGCACATCGGTAGCGTATGCATTCTATTTCCATTACAGCTTGGTCGTATTAATTCCCTGTCTTCTAATTATGGTTGTTTGCTATCGAAAACCGTTACTGAGTTAATTGCGGTTGTGTGGACCTAAACAAATGAGCTATTGCGAAAGGCGGGTGAAAGAAATTTTGGTCTATAAACTAGTTTGTAAGGCGTAGATGCGATACCTCGACCTAAGTATTGATATGTAATTCGGTCACCAAACCCTCATAACTTGCTTACTTCACTTGATTTCCTGATTTCTAGCTTCCACGATGTGACTAACTAATAGACGGAAATGTGCTACAAAGCGCTAGTTTCTTTTTTAGATACTCTAGGAGCAACAAGTGAAACTTCAAAAATTAGGCGGAATAGCCGCGTTAATCGAAGCATTGGCCTACATTGTAGGTTTTGCTGTGCTAATTACCTTCTTGTCTCCGGAAGACGCGGCGACGATGTCACGCATTGAGAGATTAACTTTTGAGGTGGAAAATCTTTTAATACTGCAATTGTGGTACTTGTTTATATATGTGGTTTTTGGAATTGTCCTCGTGGTTCTCGCAACTGCGTTACATGAGCATTTGAAATCACATTCACCTTCTACGATTAATATTGCCTCTGTTCTTGCATTTATCTGGTCAGGCATGGTTATTTCTAGTGGGATGATTGCGAGTATTGGCCTAGGTAATGTAGCTCAAATTCTTGAAGCAGACCCTAAGCAAGCGCTCTATATATGGGAAGTGTTAGGAATATTACAAGATGCGATTGGTGGTGGTGTAGAAGTTGTTGGAGGTATTTGGGTTCTACTAATTAGCTGGGTTGCGATAAGGCATTCAGTATTATCTAAAGCAGTGAATTACGTTGGTTTAGTCGTTGGTTGTGCGGGTCTATTAACTATCATTCCCGCCTTCACTGACTTAGGTGCAATTTTTGGATTAGGACAAATTGCATGGTTTGTTTTGCTTGGTATTTATATGCTTCGTGATGTAAATAACTCTGCGACAGAGAGTTTTACCCCGCAATAGAAGTGTATGCGATTCGCTGATAATGAGTTGATGGTATTTCAACATTGCTTGTCCTAGAAGAAGACAAGTAACGAACAAAGTAATCAGAAGAAGTCTCATTAAGTATGATGAAACTTCTTCTCACAACGCCACTCTTGGCACTTATACACGTTGATGTGCTCAGATTTATAGCCATACAGTTAATCAAAACTCTGCAGGCACTTCAAACTCTATTTCTTGATTGGTCACTGGGTGGAGGAGTTTCAAATAACCCGCATGTAAATGCAATCGATCGTCTTTAAAACCATACAAATCATCGCCAACAATTGGCGTGTTTAAACCGGCTTGATGAGCACAGTGAACCCTTAGCTGATGGGTTCGGCCTGTTTTAGGGTATAAATGCACTCTGGTGCGGCTATTTTCTGTTGAGATCACCTGATAGCGAGTTTCTGCTGATCGCCCGTTTTTATGGTGGACCATTTGCCTTGGTCTATCTTCCATATCACCTTGTAGAGGGAGTTTTATCACTCCCATCTCATGTTCAACATTCCCTTCAAGCAAGGCGGTGTAACGTTTCTCAACAGTGCGTTCAATAAACTGTCGTTGGACATGTTTATTCGTCTCAGCGGTCAAGGTGAAAACAAGTAGGCCAGATGTCGACATGTCTAGACGATGCACAAGCAATGGACCTGTTGCGTTTGGGTAACGCTTTTGAATGCGTGCAAGAACAGAATCACTGATGTATTTACCTGAGACCGATAGGAATTCAGCGGGCTTATTCACGACGACAAGAGCATCGTCTTCATATACAAACTCTAATTCTTTATCTAATGAAGGAGTTTGCTCAAGCGGACTTTTATCTGTATCTATTCCTTGTAGCATGTACTCGATGATCTCAAAGCACTTACTTTGGCAAACAGGGTAGAGGTTTTTATGCTGACGGATTTGATCGTATGGTGATGCGCCCCACCAAAATTCGCCGAGCGCTAAAGGTGTATAACCAAATTGAAACGCTGATTGTAATAGCTTAGTTAAGTTCTCTTCGCTCGACTGCGCTATAGGTATTTGTGCTTTATCAGAGTCTTGTGAATTAAATAGGTCATGTAAGCTTTTTGACTGACCGAGCTGATTTAAGAATCGACAAGACTTCTGTTTATGGGTTTCTAGAGATTTAGATAAAAGGTCACAAGCAACTTTCTGAGCACTGATCACTGCCAAATGTGTATCGACTTGGTTTGAGATGTCGATAACTGTTTGCTTCCATTTCTGTTTTAGTGACTTAAAAGCTCTTTTTTCATGACTAGATTGATTGCCAAGATCTTTAATTCTCTGATTTAGTTCCTGGCGTTCAATTTCTGAAATTAAATTAGAGGCTAGCTTGGATTCAGCTTGATTCCGTAGCTGTTTTCGATTTTCTTTGTTTTGTGTTATTTGGGCTTGAAAACGACTAATTTCAACATCGGCCTGCTTATTGGATGTTAGTAGGCTTAACTTTAAAGTTTTGAATTCCTTCTTGTTTTCTAAGGTTTTGATGTGGAATTTTTTATCTTTTATCTCGGCTTCTTTGAGTGATATCTCAGAGTTTAAATTCGTATGATGACAAATGTTATTAACAAAAGAATCTGGAGTACTTGCGGCGGTTTTGGCATTAGATAGATAACCAGCAAATGATGATAGATAGCCAAGCTCGCCTTGTTCCGTTTGTACGACTAGAACTGCAAACATTTTCCCTTCGCATGAGAAATCATGTTGCCAGTCATTTTGTGTTTCTAAGTACTGTTGAAGCTCCTCAATTGCTGCCAAAGCAAGCGGGTGAGGTGAATAATAATATGGAAAGGTAAAGCGTGTAGGCAGTTCTAAGTGATCTATATCTGCAGAGAAGGGGGTTAGCTTTGAGCGCTTATTCATTGATTGCATCATCTTAGAGTTTAGTCATTTATAGACAAATTATGGACAGCTATTTCATAGAATTGCATTTTAACTGCGGAAACTAGGAGTGTACAGATTTCTAACGCACCGTGGTATTTCTCTATAACCGAAATACAAGTATCGTAATTAGACATCAGAGCACAGGAGCACAGCAGTTTACATTGTAAATAGATCGAAAAAAGATCTTTTGGATCATGCAGAGTGAGGGAGCAGTTAAGCGGTTTGTAATAGCAGTGATTAAAGAAAAAAACGCCGCGTCCTTGCGGCGTTTTTACTCCGGCGGCCAAACCGAAAATCGGTAACACTTTCTAAGTGTAGGAGTATATGTTCAATCTTGCATATTAATTAATAGACTGACTTATGGTCTGTTTGCCTGAAGCCATTTTAATCTGACTAAAATAGTGATGTGATCGTTGTAGTGTGTCGAGTTCAAGCATCCACTGTGCATTACGCTGTGATGCGCAAAACTGACTGATATGAGATACCAAGTCTTCACCATATTTATTAATGATGCTGAGCGTCTTAATGACCAAAGGGCACTCCTCAATAGAAATGAACTGCAACTGGCAATAGCATTGGTTAAGAACATGAAATGCACATTGATGTCGGCCCATTTTCGTTAAGACTTTAGATTGCGCAATGGCAGAATCTCGAAGTGTAGAGATAAGAGCGACAAATTGACATGGTTCCATATTATCTTGATAAATAGAGGCATTAATGTGGGACGGCATGTAGTGAAGTACGTTATCAAACAAATGATACGCTTCTGGCCAATGCCCTTGGGCTAATAGCAATTCCGCTTTTTGATAGGCTCGCCAGCAGTGTTGAATGTCCATCCCGTTCCCTTTTTAATTGCTCTTGATTTAGTGTAAATGATATTCATTACCAATTGCAAGAGGGTCAATGCGGAAGTTTTCGCTCCAACTTTTCTTTAATGATGACCTAATTGACTGAGATTGATGGATATTTGTTCAGTTGAACGTGATTTGGGCGTAAGTCACTAAAAATTCAATTAAATGCATCTAAACTGAATTTGATAGCAGAATAATAACAACCAAGGAGGTAGTGATGGCGATTCAAAGATTGAACTCTGAGCAACTCTATAACACGGCTTTATTAGAGCAGTTGCCTTGTAAATCGACCAAAGAACTGGCTCCCATTGATGAGATCGTTGGTCAGAAGAGAGCACAAAAAGCGGTAGAGTTTGCCATGTCCATAAAGGAGAAAGGTTATAACATCTACGCTATTGGACAAAATGGGCTAGGTAAACGCACAATGATACTGCGTTATCTAAATCGTCATAAGCACGATGCAGATGCCATGTTTGATTGGTGTTACGTTGCTAACTTTGAAGATATTCGTACGCCAAAGGTACTTAAGTTGCCATCTGGTGTTGGCGCTAAGCTAAAGCAAGATATTGAAAAGCTAATGACCAAACTGGTCAATGCAATGCCTCTTGCCTTTGACAATGAAATGTACATTTCAAGAGCTGAAAAATTAAAGAATCAACTGGCTGATAAGCAGCAGATAGAACTTGATAAAATAGGCGCTAGGGCGAAAGAAAAAGGGATTAGCCTTACGCTGACCACTCAAGGTGATTATCAGTTTGTCGCAATGGATGGCGAAGAGCTACACAGCGAAGAGTCATTTGAAGAGTTGAGCCAGAAAGAACAGGATGACTTTGGAGATGCGATTGATGAACTTGAAATTGAGTTACGCTCGATGGTTCGTCAGTTAACGGAATGGGAAGAATCGTACAGCGAAAAGATTAAGAAGCTGAACGATGACGTAACATTAGATGTCATTACCCACTTCATTAAACAGCTAAAACACGATTACAGCAGTTATTCGATGATCAAATCGTATTTAACTGAGTTACAAAAAGATATCGTTGAGAATGCAGACATATTCTTAGATGAAGCAATGGAACAGGGTGAAATTGCAACTGCATCTTTGGATAAAAAGCTCCCTAGACGATACAAAGTAAACGTTCTTGTTAGTCGCAATGATGATGACTTTCCAATCGTTGTCGAAGAGAACCCTAACTATCACTCGCTGTTTGGCTATATTGAAACCGCGACATTCAAAGGCACAGTGTTTACTGACTTTTCATTGATCAGACCGGGGAGTTTGCACAAGGCCAATGGCGGCGTGCTATTAATGGATGCGCAAAAGGTTCTAGAGCAATCTTATGTGTGGGATGGGCTTAAACGTGCATTACGCGCTAGACAATTGAGCTTAACGTCGCTTGAAAAAGAGGTCACCCTCACTGGTGCTGTCTCTCTTGATCCTGAGCCTATTCCATTGGATGTTAAAATCATTCTTTTTGGGGATCATCGAACGTATCAACTGCTGCAGCATTACGATCCGGAATTTAGCGAACTGTTTCGAGTAACTGCAGATTTTGAAGACGAAATGACAAGAACGGAAGATGCTGAGCTTCATTACGCTCGGTTTATTTCAAGTATCATTCATGACAACAACTTACTTCACTGTGATCGTAAAGCGATTGCAAGAATCATAGAACACAGTTCTCGATTAGCGGGTGATCAAACTAAGTTGTCTCTTCACTCTGCAAGTATTGCCAATCTCATTCGAGAGTCTAACTATGTTTCGCGTCAAGCGAACTCAAATATGATTCGTGCAAGCCATGTAGAAGAAGCGCTAAGTAACCAAGTCATGCGGGTCAGTCGTCTTCAAGATGGCGTCATGGAAAGCTTTATCAACGGCACAACCCTCATTCGTACTGATGGTGTAGCAGTAGGGCAGGTTAATGCGCTATCTGTGCTGAGTACCAGTGATCATATGTTTGGCGCGCCAAATCGCATCACGGCAACGACCGCGTACGGTGAAGGCGAAGTCATTGATATTGAAAGAAGTGTTGACCTTGGTGGCAGCATTCACTCTAAGGGGGTGATGATATTAACTGCGTATCTATCTTCGGTCTTTGGTAAAACGGCCAAAGTCCCCTTAACGACCAACATTACGTTTGAACAATCGTATGGGGGTGTTGATGGAGACAGTGCGAGTATGGCTGAGTTTTGTGCCGTCGTTTCAGCGTTTTCAAAGCAACCTAACCGACAAGATATCGCAATCACAGGCTCGATGAACCAGTTTGGTGAATCTCAACCTATCGGTGGCGTTAACGAGAAAATCGAAGGGTTCTTTGATGTCTGTAAAATTAAAGGGCGAACGAATGAACAAGGGGTCATTATTCCACGTTCAAATATGCATAACTTGATGCTAAGGCCTGACATCGTGAAAGCGGTCGATAAAGGTGAATTCCATATCTGGGCCATCGATCATGTCACCGAAGCGATTGAGATATTTACAGGCAAGGTAGCGGGTACTGCGAGTGATGAAGGGAGTTACCCGATTGACACCGTTTATGGTATTGCTCAGGCAAAGCTCAACGCTTTACGTAAATAACAGTTAATCATTGTTCTATTTGGACCATGTAGAATGGCTGCCACTCCAGGCAGCCTTTCTTTTACCACTCAATTAGTATTGGTGTGCCTGCTTTGACTATGCTTAGCAATATATCCATTTCGTCATTAGTAATAGCAATGCAGCCATTGGTCCAATCAAAGCTTTGAATGTACTCTGGCCTGCGTTGGTCACCATTTTTCAATCCATGAATTTTAATATCGCCACCAGGATCTATCCCTTTATGCTGAGCCCAGTTTATGTCCGTTTGGTTTGGGTAATCTATGTGGATAGAGCGATAAAAAGCCGACTCATCAATAACAAAGTCGAGTAGGTAAGTTCCTTCAGGCGTTCTTTGATCGCCTTCCCAAAGTTTGTGTCCTTTTGGCCTTGCACCCAGCGCAATTCGAAATTCATGCACAATAACGTCATGCTTTATTAGGTACATACGTCTCTTCGATTTATCGACTTTAACCAAATCAATGCTGTTCTCAACGTTAAGCTCGCTTATTTGATTCGCAAAACACGAAGACGCTGTGCTTAGAAGCAATAAGCTAATGAATAGTGAAACTCTAGAAAGATAGAGAGGCATTATGACCATCAATGAATAAAATCGTGTTGTGAATTATAACCAAAAACACCTCTTTTAACTGACTCAATATTAGGCTTTTCTATTCGCTGAATTTATTTAGTTCTCAAAATAATTGGAAATGCAAATAGCGCTGATGAAAACATTGGAAACAGGATCATATAAATGTCGTTTGTCTCATGAATGTATAAGTTGATTTTGACGTTTTGCGGCTGACTTAACATTGAAGGTTATGCTGGATTGATTGCATAGTTGTACATCGAGAAAATAGGAGCATAAATAAAAAATAAGGCTTAGATTATGTTCCAGAGAGCGCAGTTAAAACAGATTTCGTCGGCGAGAAACCACCGTTATCTGGCACATATTCTATTCACATATTTAGATGATATTCTTCAGCCCCAAGCAATGACCATCGTTAACGAACCCGTACCTGGGAAACAGGCAGAAGCGTTACATTCACACAATCAAGGCCTTGATTTTTCGCAATACCCAAGCAGCTTCTGGGCTTGGGCAGCACAGTTTGATACCTCCGATAGTTTCCTACCTTTAGCCATCAATACATGCAACTGGGACCCAGTCACGCTGATGGGCGGTGAATCCTATATCTTTATGCTGGATAGTCATCCCTCGACACGCACCTATATTGTGGTCGAGGGAGTCGATGGTTCAGTATTTACGGGTCTTGATCATCAAAGTCAGTTTGATTGTCTCGTAATACTTGCGTCTCGTTGGCAATGTCTTCGTGCAGAGCGTGACGCTTCACAAGAGTTTAAACTGCGCGATATTAAAGAAGCCAAATACATTGATGAGCTTAAACAACGTGAAACTTTCATCGACAATATGAAACTGGTTCAGAAAGTCGCAATGAACATGTCGACGCCAGAAACCTTAGACGAACTTTACAAATTTTCCGTTGAAGCCGTCAGAAATGATCTGGGTTTTGACCGTGCT
Organism: Vibrio kyushuensis; assembly: GCF_050337325.1. Taxonomy (NCBI): domain Bacteria; kingdom Pseudomonadati; phylum Pseudomonadota; class Gammaproteobacteria; order Vibrionales; family Vibrionaceae; genus Vibrio; species Vibrio kyushuensis. The sequence goes on along the minus strand of NZ_JAKJSV010000002.1, from coordinate 1,248,215 downwards.
GTATTTATGCTTCTTGATATGAAGAAGCGTTGTTTTAGTGGTACTTACGGTACTAATGAAAAAGGTGAAACCGTCAGTGAGCACCATACTCAATATGATCTTCATCAGCTAGAAGATGAGTATATTGAAGTTCTTTTTGATGAGGATCGTACGGTTGTGTTGGTTCAAGATGCGCCATTATACACCGCAGGGAAAGTAGTAGGGCAGGGTTGGAATGGCATGCTTGTACTACGTGATGGGACAGAGACGATTGGTTGGATTGCCATCGATAATTATATTAATCGCATGCCCATCACCACTTATCAAAAACAGGCTCTAGAGGCGTTTGGCTCGCACCTATCTCAAATCTATATTCGTAAACGCCAAGAACAAAACGTTCGTATGCTTCACGCCAGCATGGTGGAACTATCACGTTGTATGAAGACCAGTGAAGTGTGTAAATCTGCAGTCATGTTTGCCATTAATAGATTAGGTATTGATAGGTTAGCGGTGTTTCTAACCGATGCCAATTGCAGCTATATGCAAGGAACGTGGGGAACTGATATACAAGGAAACATCGTAGATGAGTCTTACTATCGCTCAGAGACTCAAGACCGATCCATCGTCAATCTAGCTCAAGCAAGCCCCAACGAAGTGGTCTTTGAAGAATCGGTTCCCATCTATCATGACTTTAATATTGTCGGTTTTGGTTGGACAGCGATGACCATGCTGACAAGTAATAGTGGCGAGCCAATAGCCTTCATAGCAGCAGATAACTTACTAAAACGTACGCCATTAACCTCACAGCTTCGTGAAGTGGTCAAAATGTTTGCTTCAAACCTCACAGAGGTATTACTTAGAACTCGCGCTCAGCAAGCAATACATGAGCTTAATGATAGTCTTGAACAGCAAGTCAAAAGCCGAACAAAACAGCTAGAAGAGGCCAATGAAAAACTGGATCTTCTTTCAAAAATGGACCCTTTAACACGGTTGGGTAACCGTCGAATGTTAGAGCATTTATTAGAGAGTAAATGCATCTCTGAAAAAAGGGCAAAGACTCTTTATGGATTGATCTTGCTCGATATTGATCACTTCGGTCTTTTCAACAATCACTACGGCCACCTTGAAGGTGATATCGCTCTAATGAGGGTCGGCAATATATTAAAACGCCATACTCAATTGGAAGATGAGGTTTTCTGCCGAATTGGGGGAGAGGAGTTTGTTCTGTTGGTTTCGAATAAAAGTGAGAAAAACGTATGCGATTTGGCAGAGAAAATTCGAGCAGATATAGAAGCTGAAAGCATTGGCCATATACCCAGCCCAACTCAAGAAATGTTAACTGTTTCGATTGGTTATACCGTGAAGGAGTTTGATTCTGATAGGTTCAATTTTGACATTCTCTATGGCGAGTCAGATAAAGCCTTATATCAAGCCAAGGAGAAGGGCCGAAACTGTGTCGTAGGGACGATGGATCAACAAACACCAGCGTAGGTTGACGTGATTTAGATACCGCTATGCCAATCAATGTATTTGATTGGCATTTTTTATGGACGAAGAAGAGTGATCGGAAATGAGGCTATATTATTCAATGAATTGATAAAGGTACTGAAAATTACTAGTGGGCCATGTAGGATAAAAAAACACCTTTTCAAGAGTACAGATGAATGATTATTAGGAATCAGCTAAAGCCAACGGACTTAGGCCGAATAATACTGATGCACAGTGAATTCTATTCAGTTCGAGATGGCTATGATCATACTTTTGAAGCGTATGTTGCAGAGCCTCTTGCTCAATTTAGTTTAAGAGATAGCTCTCGAGAGAAGATTTGGATCGTGGAAGACGAGCAAGGTATTGTCGGAATAATATGCATTTGCGAGCTTACTCAAGAGCGAGCACAGCTGCGGTGGTTTATGGTACAACCAAGAGCGCAAGGAAAAGGACTTGGTCGTGAATTGATAGGTTTAGCGCTGCAGTTTTGTCGAGAGAGTGAATACACGAAAATCGTGCTGTGGACAGCAAAGGGGCTAGATTCCGCTAGGCATCTATATTTGAATCATGGATTTGAACTGACCCAAGAGCGTACGCACTTATTATGGGGCGTAGATCTTACCGAACAGTGTTATGAGCTAAATTTGTAGCTTGTGAGTAAGGCATTATTTGACCGGTAATTAGGGAGTTATATGGAAACTGAAAGATTGATTCTTCGTCAGTGGCATGAAGAGGACTTTCAACATTATGCACAATTAAATGCGGATTCACGTGTCATGAAGTATTTTCCTTCTGTGCTCTCAAAGCAAGAGAGTGATGAGCAAGCCGATCGGATACGAGGTTTGATTACTGAAAGAGGCTGGGGTTTTTGGGCAGTTGAATTGAAGTCTTCAGGTGAATTTATTGGGTTTGTCGGTTTACATAGTCAAGATGAAAACAGCGGAATACCGCACGCACCCTTTGTTGAGATTGGTTGGAGATTATCTTCGGATCATTGGGGTAAAGGCTATGCACCTGAGGCGGCACGGCAAGCATTGGAGTATGCATTTGAAACGTTAAATGAAGCTTCAGTGTATGCTTTTACTACGCTTACCAATGTGCCATCACAACGGGTTATGTCTAAAGTAGGGATGACAAACGTAAATACTGACTTTAACCACCCCAAGCTACCTGACGGGCATGAACTCGAGCGCCATTGTTTGTATAGAATGACCAGAGCGGAGTGGCTAAAACTCTGTAAGTAACGTGAGTGCTTCAAAACCAGATTGGTAAGGACAAGTATGAAAAGGATATTCGTAGCGTTATCTATGATTCTTTTGCTTATTACATTTCCAACGAAAGGAGATGATGCACTATTAGCGAAAGCTTACGAGATAAATCAAAGTGATTTACAGGTTCAGGGAAGTGGTGATGTTATTCGATTATTACCAGATGATAATGAAGGGTCACGGCACCAAAAATTCATTTTGAAATTGAATAGCGGGCAAACGATTTTGGTTGCCCATAATATCGATCTAGCGCCGAAAATAAAAAATCTAAGGCGTGGTGATACGGTTAAGTTCTTTGGCGAGTATGAATGGAATAACAAAGGTGGTGTCATCCATTGGACTCACCGAGATCCGAACGGCCGTCATGCTCATGGTTGGCTAAAGCATAACGGCCGAACATACCAATAAATCATTATTTGAATCAGGTTTGTGGCTGAAGATTACAGCTTGTTTAGAATGTCATCAGTTGATGGCTTTCTTTTTTCTACGTTTTTCATCAGCTTTAAAAGTTCTTTATCATCGCTTTTTGAGGGAGTAGCCCCGCTGGTTGTATTGTATTTAGAACCAAGCTTCTCATTGTATTGCTGAATTAGCTTCTCTTCTTGTTCTGATAGAGGGGCGTGCTCGGTTTGCCACATTGACAGGTAAAGCTGACTCTTAATAACATCTTGCTGTTTGAGTGCCACCTTAAGCTTTGTGAGGGTAGAGCTGTCTTCTTGGGGCTCGGCGCTATTCTCATGCACTCTATTTTTCAAAGCGTGCCTAGAGCGTACTATGTACATCGTCGATATTAACCATAGCGCTGCAAATAGAGCGGTTAAGTAAGGCCAAATACCTCGGTCATAGACGACATTGACGGTTTGAGTTGGAGGAGCGATAGGAGAAATGATTTGAGTGTTGTTCATTCCAGTGGCTTCAGTAACAACAACATCTAGCCCTTTCAATAACGACGTTTTCTGTTGTTTATTACGGCTATCCCACCAGTTGATGCTCACTTCAGATAGTGTTTGTTCACCGACTTGCTGAGGTATCAGAACTTGCTTCAATGTCATGATGGTGTCGCCATTATTGTTTTGAGAAAATTGCGGCTTCTCATCATAGACTCTAAACGCAGTAGGATAGTTAATGGCAAGATTGGGGAGTTGATTTGGATTTAAACCTTCAATCTGCAATGTAACAATTCGAGTGAGTGCATCGCCCACTTGCATATTATGTGAATTTGCATCGCTGACAGGCTGACCGTCTTGATTTAACCACTGCTGATTGAAGGCCAAGTTCTTGGTTGGAAGCCAAGTACCTGAGTAGTTTGCAGGTTTAGGATGAACCGTCAGTTTAAACTGCTCAGCTGCTGTGTCTGCGGTGATCATACTTGTTGTTCCATATCGATTGTCACCATAAATAACAGTGCCAGTAAACGCAGGTGCGGTGAGTGTGAATTCTCCACTTTTCAGCGCATCGATACGATACTTTTGATCAACGATAGTCACTTCAACACCATCTTTAATCGTTTGATATTGGTTAGGTTCTCCTTCGAGCTCAATGCTCATCCCTTCAATGATTGGCTGAACGATTTGGGCATTTTGCAAGCGTCTTGGATCTGCCTTGATGATAAGACGAAAATCCAATATTGCACTCTCTTTAGGGTAGAGAGATGTTGTTGATAACCGAGATCTTAACTCAACCAAGTCTGAAGCTTTGGGTTGGTTTTCATCCATACGGACATTAATGCTGATGGGTTGCGTTTTTACACCTGCCACAGTGAAACTGGGAATCGTAAGGGTACCCAATTTTTGAGAAGCTAATGATACGTTCCATTCGCTCCGATTATTGCGATCACCATTGATGATGTTAATCGATGTACCAAAACTAGGGCGGCTCATGAAAAAGTCTTTCTCAAGGACGCTTAGGTCAATGTCATCTTGTGATACTTTTTGATTAACAACGATCCTAAGTTGGAAGACTTCGCTTTTAGCGACCCTATTTTTACTGACACTGGCAGAAGCACCTGCTGGATTGTTTGCAGCAAAGCTGTATGAGCTAACGAAAAGCAGTAAGAGCACTGCCAATATTGATGAGTAACGAGATAGGATAGATTGCATCTTCACCACTTTTTACCAGAATTTTGAGGAGGTTGCTTTTGCTTAGCTTGTAATATCATTTGCGCTTGAAGCAGTCGGCTTGGATCGCGCGCGCTTTCAACCTGTTCTAACTTACGAATGTCAGGGTCAACTTGTTGTTGATTGTCTTGGTGAGCAGCTGTTGCTTCAGAGGGATTAGCCTGTTGTTCATTCTGGTCGTTATTTTCCTTAGATGTCTCAGGGCTGTTAGCTTGAGAAGATTGATCGTTCTGTTCGTTGTCATCATTCGCTTTTGCATTGTTCTGCTCTGGTGTGTCTTGACCGTCACTGTTGTTTTCGCCATCGCTACTGTCTGAGTTATTACCTTCAGAATCGTTGTTTTGCTGATTGTCAGACTGCTCACCGCTATTCTCAGGATCCGTGTTGGGCTGCGAAGGTTGGCTTGAATCAGACCCATCGTTTGAGCTTGAGTCGCTCTTGTCTGATTGGCTATCTTCATCCGAATTTGATTGGTCCTGCTGGTCTTGTTTTTGTTGCTGTTGAGCCCGTTTGACTACTTCGATATTTTCACGCGCTTCGTCAACGAACTTACCATTATTGATGAGTTGATTATAGTTATCAATCGCTTGTTCAAAGTCGCCATTTTGAGCTTGAGCATTGGCTAAATTGTACAGAGCTTGGTCGCCTTCTAGCATTTTAAAGCTGTTAATAGCTCCTTCAAATTCACCTGCTTTATACTGTGCAACGCCTTTCCATTCTCCATCGGAAAAGGTTTCGGCCGCCTGTTGGTACTCTTTGGCTTCATAGAGATCTATTGCTTGTTGGTCTGATGTTTTCCATGGGCTTGCATGAACAACATTTGGCTGAACCAAAGAGAGCCCTAATACTGCGATACTAAAGATGACGCCACGCCTAAATAGCAGGCTTATAGGAACAATAAGTAACGGAAGTAACCAGTAACCACTGTTTACACGCTCTTCAAGTTGCTGATTTTGTAGTGAAGAGCTTGCCTCCACTCGGCTTGTGAACGTATTAATTGCATCTATATCGCGGCTGTCTGCATGAATAGAAGTAAATACCCCATCGACACTGCGTATCAGTGCTTTCATATTTGAGAAGTTGGATTGAGCGATAACGGTCGTACCATTGTCATCTCTTAGTAGAGCACCATCATTTAGACGTATAGGTGATCCTGAGGGAGTCGCGACAGATAAGATGCTGAGCTTCCATTGAGTGTCTCTTAGCATCTTGCTTATTGCTTGCTTTTCATCGTTATCAATATCATCGGCAACGAGAATGATGTCGCCCTGATCTAACCCTGCGTTCTGCATCATTTCAATTGCTAACGCGACTCCAGCGGCGGCATCGGCCCCAGGGTAGGGCATAATATCAGGAGACAAGTTGGGTAATAGATTAAGCAGTGTTTGGCTATCGGTTGTCATTGGACTCACCGTATATGCATCGCCTGCATAAGCGACTAAGCCTGTGCTACCTTCATTCCATAAATTGAGCAAATCCGTCACTTTGTAACGAGCTTGAGTTAGGCGATTGGGCTTAATATCGGTAGCGTACATCGACAAAGACATATCCATCACGACAATTCGACCACCGGAATTACTGTAAACCGGTCTCTCTGAAGAATAAAAACTTGGCCCTGCTAAAGCAATGATCGTGCAAATTTGACCAATGCCAATGAAGTAGATAACACTGCGCTTGCGAGGCTTTGCATCAAGGCCAATTGCTTTGGCCAAATGCGGAGCGATAAGTGAAGCTTGGTGAGTACTTTTTTTAAGCCATATAATCAACCCGATGGTTGGAATTATTGCTATCAGCCAAAATGGATATAGGAATGTGAAATCAGACAAAACCTCTCCTTAGCATAATAATTATGCTGGAAAGCAATAGGGCTATCGCGAGTGGTAAATCAAACCATTCCGTTTGAGGTCGCCACGTTTGAACTGCTTCACTAATCGGCTCTAGTTTATTGATCGTATCGTAAATTGCCGCTAGGTCATGGCTGTCTCGCGCTCGGAAATATTCGCCACCGGTAAGATTGGCAATGTTTTGCAATGTTGCTTCATCAAGATCATGCGCCGTGTTCACTTTACGAGTCATAAAAAATTCTTTAACGACCATTTCTCCCGCACCAACTCCCACGGTATAGATAGTAGTATCGAACTTCTTTGCAATCTCAGCGGCTTCCATAGGGTCAAGCACACCTGCATTATTTCCGCCATCACTGAGCAATATCATGACACGTTGAGGTGCATCACTATCGACAAAGGTTTTGGTTGCCACAGCAATCCCATCACCAATCGCCGTTTGAGAACCAATGAGCCCAAGAACGGTTTGATTAAGTTGCTCGGATACCGTGTGCCTGTCGAGTGTTAACGGAGTCTGTAGATAAGCGTGGTCTGCGTAGACAACCAATCCAACGCGGTCTCCCGCTCGTTTTTCAATAAATTCAGTCAGTACATTTTTTACCGCAGTTAAACGGTCAATATATTCATCGCCTTGTTTCATGTCTTTCTGCGTCATGGAGCCAGAAAGATCGACCACCAGCATTAAGTCACGATGTTCCGGTTGGTGAGTGATAGGTTCCCCATACCAAACTGGACGAGTTAGCGCGATGACAAGTAATACCCAAGTTATTATGGCGAGTACACGCAGCAGTGTTTTCTTTGGTGCGTTTTTCCCTAGTGAATTGGGTAAAAAAGGCAAGTGTATCGGCGCTGCCACCTTTACCGGTGGAAGCAATCGATAAATGATCAAAGGAAGTGGTAATAGGAATACTGCCCACCACCACACAAACTCGATATTAGCCAAGCTTGCGTCCTCGTTTTGGAGGCAACGCTTCATCTACCCATTGATAGCATTGTTCGACCAATAGATGAGGCTCTTCCACTGCATCTTTTTGGTAGAGTGCTTTTTGCCACTGTTTAGAGTGATGTAAGAACATCGGATTATCTAACTGAGAGTCTAAGAACACGTACCAATCACGCCCAGTGAGGTGGGCGATATGCTCACGAGGGAAGTAACAAAGTGCCGCTTGACGGACAAGCTCAATAGCCGCAGAAGGCGTCTCAACTGTTTGCCCTTGCTTTAGTAATTTCAAGGCGGTTTGTTTAGGCGCTAAGCGTCTTTTATTCCACTTGAAAAGTGCAACGATCAGAACCAATGTAAAAATAACAGCGAGAGCCGACGCCCACCATCCCCACGCCAATGGAAACCATGAAGGTAGTGATGGCAGTTTTAAATCGTTAAGAGCCAGTAGGGCTGAGCTAGATGAATCCTTCATTTAGTGTTGTCCAGATAGTTGTTGTAATAATGGTTGATTACTAGAGATAGAAGTAAATGAAATCCCTAGAGACTGGCAGCTTTGTTTTATTGCGTTCAGGTGGTGATTGTATTCTCGTTCAATGCTTGCGCGTGTTTTACGAGAGGAGAAGTCAACCCACTGCGATTTGTGTTGACTTGAAACTTGTTCAGTTCCACGGAAATTTGTGTCCCCATATTCTAATGGGTCAGAAAAGTGAACCATCCGAACTAAGTTGTGCTGACGTAAACGTTTAATCAATGGATCACTTGGGTCTTCTAAACGAACGAAATCACTTAATAGAATTATTTCACTCCCTTTGGGGCACAAGCGATGTAGAGCTTGAAACCCTTTTTGCATAGAGTGATTCGTTTCCTTAGGTGTGGTTGTCGCCTCGTTGAGCGCGGTATTGTGACGCTGAATGATCTGCTGAAGCAACATGAGCGGACCACGGTCACGTGCTGTTGGCTTAATATCGATAAGCTCTGTGCCGGTATCGATTATGGCGCCGATACGATCATTATTGGCAATACAAAGCCAACTAAGAAGGCTCGCCATGTGCGCCATTTGTACCGATTTTAGCTGTAGTGTCGAGCCAAAAAACATACTAGAACTAAGATCAATGTAAAGCACGACTGGCTTTTCACACTCTTCTGTAAAGAGTTTGGTGTGTGCTTTGCCTGTCCGTGCAGTTACGCGCCAATCGATACTGCGAATATCATCACCGGCTTGATATTGACGCACTTCGGCAAAATCCATCCCTCGGCCTAATTTACGGCTTTGATGCTGCCCAGATATTTGAGTCCATAAGCTTTTCGCTGGTGGTAACCAGTGAATACTGTGCTGCTTGTAATAAAGCAGTTCATCAAGCGACAGTGTGACCCCATTACAATGAGGTGGTAATGATGAGAGAGTGTCCATAATCACCTAACCGTTTAAGCGCTGCCGACCAAAGAAAGGAGGTGGTTGACGACTTGATTAGGATGAACGCCCTCTGCCTGTGCTTGGTAAGAAAGAAGTAAACGGTGACGAAGTACTGGAAAGGCCATTGCTTGGACATCTTCAGGCGATACAAAGTCACGACCGGCTAGCCAAGCGTGTGCTCGAGCGCATCGGTCTAGTGCGATTGTTGCTCGTGGGCTAACCCCTAACTCAATCCATTGTGCGAGTTTTTGATCGTATTCGCTTGCTTTACGTGTCGCCATGATAAGACGAATGATGTATTGCTCAATACTGTCAGCCATGTGGATATTAAGCACTTCTTGTCGAGCGGCAAAGATATCTGACTGAGATAAAGTTGGTGGTGTAACAGGTTGCTCGCCTTTCGCTTCACCACGGTTGAGTCTTAATATTTCTAACTCGCTTTCAGCATCAGGGTAGCTAACATCTAGGTGAAGTAAAAAACGATCGAGTTGAGCTTCAGGTAGAGGGTATGTACCCTCTTGTTCGATAGGGTTTTGTGTTGCCATCACCAAAAAAAGATCTGGTAATTTATATGTGTTCTTACCGGCCGTGATTTGTTTCTCTGCCATTGCCTCAAGCATGGCAGCTTGGACCTTAGCGGGGGCACGGTTAATCTCATCCGCCAATAATAATGAATTGAAAATAGGGCCCGGTTGGAAGCTAAACTCTCCGGTTTCCTGCCTAAAGATATCGGTGCCCGTTAAATCAGCGGGTAATAGATCAGGAGTGAACTGGATACGATGAAAGTCGCCTTCGATACAATCAGCCAGTGATTTAACTGCTCGGGTTTTAGCAAGACCAGGAGGGCCTTCAACTAAGATATGTCCATCGGCTAAGAGCGCAACTAACAACTGTTTTACTAGGTTAGATTGACCAATAACTTGGCTCTCAAGGTAGGTTTGAAGTTGTTGTACGGCTAATATAGTCATCGGTATATTTCTCCTAATTTTTCAATTAGTGAGCCAAAAATAGAATTAGTTCCATTAACATTGCTCTGATCAGCCATATTTGACGTAAAAATAACCGATGAGAAGTTGTTAACAATCAGATGATTACATTATGGGGGTGATTGAGCGCGTTCCAAGAGCTTGTGCAACGAAAAATCGGCGCCATATTCCAAAAATGATGATTGATGAATGCTATTGATGAGAAAATAGTCAGTTTGAGCACGAGTTATTGTTGAGGCTAGAATAAAATGAGTGAAATCGTTACACTCCTCAACAGAGATTCTAATTTTGGTTTAAACCGTATTTTTGGTATGAACTGTTTTGTAAGAAAAATTGGTAGGTAGATATAATGAGTGATTTTGAAAAAGAGCTGGAGCAAATGTCTCAGCAATCGGCAGACGAGCCTGAAGTAACATTACCTTCACTTGATGAGCAAAAAGCCGTGGTTGCTGAGCTTAAGAAATTAGAAGAAGAAGGTAAGCTAACGCCAGAGATCCTTGAAGCTCATTTTGGCCAGTTTTACGCGAAGAGTGATGCGCCAGTTCACTAAAGTATTGCTTGATAACTTAAGTTATTGTTATTAAATGCATTAAGGTTGGTTATTCCAACCTTTTTTATTGCCTGTAGAATGCGAATGGCGACAAAGTGGCGGCACTTGCGTTACTTTTTTAAAGTGGCGATAGGGTTTTTTGAAAGCGCCTCGGTCAAATGTTCTGGTGTGAAGTGGGCATAACGCATTGTCATCTTGATATCGGCATGGCCTAAAATGTCGCGTAGAACAAGAATATTGCCGCCATTCATCATAAAGTGGCTAGCGAAGGTATGGCGAAGCACATGCGAGGCTTGCCCCTTTGGAACTTCAATTGGCGCACGTTGCTTAATTTGGCGCATAAACGCTCTATAGCAAGGCTTAAACAGTGGGCCTGAGGTAGGCTTGTAGATTTCTTCATAAAGCGCCTCAGTGATTGGAACAGAACGGTTCTTGCCTGTTTTCGTATTCACGAACGTCACTTTAAACTTAGACAAGTTTGCACCGCGAAGGCCTTCAGCTTCACCCCAACGAGCGCCAGTAGACAAACACAACCGCACAATCTTTAGCATGTCTGGGTTTTTGTTTGCAGCCACATCGATTAGCAATTGTTCCATTTGTTCGCTGGTCAGGAAACCCATTTCACTTTCGCCTGTTTTTAGCGGCTTAACAGATTCAAGCGGGTTAGGGTGGGGCCATTCACCAAACTCCTTAAGTTTGTTAAATACCCCCTTTAATCGGGAAAGCTCAGAATTAACCGTAGCATGGCCCACTTTTTCACGAATAGTGTTCATTCCTGATTTGTATTTGATTTCACCTGAAAGACGCTTGGCGCGATAAGCAGAATAATCTTTAGCAGTTAAGTTGACGGCTAGTGGGTTGCCGAGTGAGTCAACAATATGTGAAAAGCGGCTAAGCATTTCTCCGCCCCTAACGAGTGAATTGCCATACAGTGTGAACCACAAATTAATCAGTTCGCTTAACCTACGGTGATCAGATTTTTCACCAAGCCAAGGTTTGTCGTCTAACTCCTTAAACAGAAACTTCTCGTAGGTGGTGGCTTCCCCCTTTGTGGCGAAGCGTTTACGAACGCGCTTACCACCGCGGCCTTGTGGGTAACACTCACAAAGCCATGGTTTCTTAGTTCCGTCTTTTAGGTTGCGAATAGACATAAATATTCAACTTATACTGGATATAAAAACAGTATAAGTTGAGTGAAAACTACGAGCAATGTTTGAAGTTGTGTTTTGGGAACAAAAAAGCACCGATGTTCAGTGCTTTTGTTAACTGTTTATATACTTAATACAAGTAATGTATTTATATTCCAGAGATTGCTTGGCCTACTGAAAAATTCCATCTTTTATTATGAATTATTCGCTTATGTGGCAAATCACTATTAATTATAGCGCTCTTAGTTAATTGTGATATTTTTTCCCATTCACTGTTAAATACGTAAGTAGCATTATCTAGCTCCATACTTTCTAAAACATAAACATCTTGGTCTTTAAATCCATATACAAAATAACCATTAAATCCTGCACGACCTGTAGCTAAAAAATCGGGATTCTTTCTCGAGATAGTTTTCATTCTATACTCTATAACTTTCCTATCTTTTTCTTCAAGATGTTCAGTTCTTTTTAAGATTATCGGCATAGCTTGAGCCCATGGGCTTTCGCCTGGAGGTAAAATATCCCACTGTAATCGTTTTAATTTTGGACCAATTACTTCGCCTTTATCTACATCATATATTTCAAACTCGGAAAAGCATTCAAGCATCATATTGGTAATATGGATACTTCGTGAGTCATCACCGTTGTCTAATTTTAATTCAGCTGTAGATAAAAATGACTCCCCATTCATTTCAATTATCTCGAAAGTTTCAGAAGGCGCTGGAATGTTTTCTCGCGGGTACTTCTTCATCGTTCTAGTTCTAATCCCAGAATGAATGCCACCGTGCCAGTCTCTTGATGAACCGTAAAACATAATTGATTCCGGTTCTAAAGGTAGGTCTTTTCTTATTTTAATTTCGCCATTAACGTTAAAATGTGTAAATTTCCCCAATACAGAAGGGATTAAATAGTCACCAACATTAGGGGTTTCATCGAAACCCAACTGGCATAAGAGATCTGTTGGAATATTTGATAGATTGATTGCAAGCCTAACCTTAACGGCAGAGCCTGCTATTTGGATAAGCTTGGTTAATGACCTAACCGACTTCCCAGAAAACTTCATACATTACTCCTCAGGTAGCAAATATAAAATTGGCATAGTGACTACTAGAGTATTTCAACTATGCATCACTATCCTGCTAGAGCGATAGGCGTAACTCAAGTAAAGTGAACGACTTATGAGAGCTTAGGTTAGAAAATATTGTGAGTAGCGAGAGTGCCAATATAGGCGTTAGAAATCATATCATCACAAGTGTTAGAGGGGAGGTTGTTACTAGCTATAATAAAAGCTCATGATTTCGATAAACATGTAGACTACGGAAAAGCCGATGAAGATGCCAAACATAGAGTGGCGGGCTGACCAAAAAATATAGAGCTTTGAAGACATTATCTTCTTAAAGTGGTTTTGTTCTAGTTCATCGATAATCTGATCACAGCTTTCCTGTAGCTCATGTTTTAAAGCTGCTTTGTTTTTCTTGCTAGTCAACTTATTGATATTACTGGTAGGTTTGTCTGTATATGATTCAATATCAAAGTCGTAAAGAGGGTTCAGCTTCGCCTCATCCAGTAGTTCCTTCGAGGCTAACTTGTTTAATTGCTTAAGCTTCCAAGATACTCTGGAAAATTTTGCGTTATAGCGCTCTTGCTGATAGTGCGGCGTGTCACTGATGTCTAGCCATTTGAATTCAGAAAGCTCAGTTAATAAGTTAACCAAATCATCTTTAATAGTGGTAATGGATGTTCGTTTAATATTGTGGTGGTGAATGAAAAGAGTGAGAATCCAACTGATGAATACCCACTCAAAAACAAATCCATTACCCATTGGCAGTACGCTTCTTCTCAGCAGCTAGAATACGCTCGTTGATAGTGTTAACAAAGTTCTGAACCGTATCATGTTTGACTGTTAGTTTATCGTCTAACTGTGCTTTCGTGAATTTTCCGCGAGAGATAAGCCCACCAAACGCTTCATCTAAAAACGATCGACCATAGCGGTTATATCCTGTTAAATCGACGATAACAGTGTCATTTTCATTTAGTGCTTTTACGAGTACATTTTCTCGAAAAACTTCTCCAGCTGTGAGTTCACAACCGGGAGCGTCATCCTTGTATCGCCCTTTTGGTCTAGGGTGAAAATCAGTAGTGACTAATATGGTTTTAACAGAGTTCATCTAATTTAATACTCCATTGTACTAATGTGCCTGAGAGTTCATTCTGTAATTCAAACCTCATATGCTCTTTCTCGCTACCTTTATTATATTGGTAGCACCCTTTATTGCTTAAAATGATGAGGTTACTGTGAGGGTCATCAGTTACAACATCTTTAATCGATACACTTCCTTGGCCATGATTATCGTCATCGAGGCGAGTCATATCGTGCATCATCGAGGCATGAATTAAACCAGAATCACCTATAGTATCACGTAAAGGTGTGATAAGAGTTTTCATATTTCTTACAAGCTTAGTTATCGTACCACTCTTTGACTGATCAACTTGTTCACCGTGCACCAGCTGATCAAATTCTTCAGGATAGTTAATCTTTACTCGATTTTGAAAAACTTTACTATCAGGAAAGGATAATGGGATTCCTCTTCCTGAATCATAAATTGCTAAATACATTAAGCGTTCGTCATCTTTGCCTGGTGCAGATAGAGAACAAATTAGCCACCATTTTTGATTTTCGTCTAGTGGTTCATCTGGATATGCGTGTCTGCCAACATTTTCTAAGGTTTCGATAATAGCCTGTGAGATACGTGATTCGATATTTGCTGGCATACAGCCTTTGTAATATTTATCACGGATAGCATCAACTAGATCATCTGATAAGTCTAAAAACTGTTCATTACTACCGCTAATAACCGGAATAAATGAATGTTCATTGTCAAACAAAGTTGCTGTGCGAAGCTTAGCCGGAGCAAATGAACCAGAGTCGATAATGGACCAGTTTACAAATTTAGATTCTTTAGACCAAATTGTAGATATCTTCCCATTATACTTATCCTGAATGGCATAAATAGTCAGTAACATAGGTAGTCTGACTTCTTTTGTCCGCTCAAAGGATAGATAGATATGAGGGTAGTGGCTAAACAGGAATTCTAAATCTCCTAAAAATTCAGTTAATCGGTCATCCATCCTGGTTTTAACAAAATCCAGCGTGATTGGTACATCTAATATTGGTTTTCCAAATAGAGTTTGAAATGATCTATGGCCAAAAGTAGCGTCACCTGAACCTTCAAAGACAATTGTTTTTCTTATGGATCTTTTGACTGCCTTTTTAGTATGTATTCTATCGAAGTCTTGCAGCATTTTTTTCATTGCGTATGACTAACCTTTCCTTGAAGTCACGGCCACGCGGCCAATAACCTTGATATCGTGCTCTGCTACTTCTAGCGTGCTGTCGCCAAATGCCACGGCCAGTTTTCTACCTGGTAACCGCTGAATTTGGTTTATAGAAAGCCTGCCATCTACATCAATCAAATAGTCGCCACTCACTGCGTCGGTGGTGCTCTTATCTAATAGGTAAACCGCTTCGTTGGTTTCTACTTCTATTGTGTGCTCAACCTTTAAGTTGAAGCTGTTCATACGGCGAAGTGCGTAGGGCACTTTACCTGTATCAATCAACTTGCCATTGGTTAAACAGAAACTGTTCAGAATCACCGTTTGGTGCTGCGGGTTCTCGTCCGTTAGGTCTGACAAAAACTCATTAACCGCAACATCAGCCGCTTGGGGCGTAGGTGTATTGGGGAGGTTTTGACGCTCTTCTTCACTCAAAGCCAGTTCAGCAATGGGGATGCCTAAACGCAGATGCAGGCGCACCATCAACTCGTGTGACGTTCTATCGTGGGTGTTCCAAGTACTGAACGTGGTCTTTGGGACGTCAAGTAACTTTCCGAGATCGAGAAAATCATCGCTTCCAGTTACAGCCTTTAATTTCTTAGTAAAATCAGACCCTTTAAGGTAGTCGTATGACTTTATGACCTTATTTTTCATATATAAAAACCACGCAAAGTTCACATAAATAGTTAATTGACTATTTACGAAAGTCAATTAACGATCTATTATCTGGTTATCAAGTAAACGAAGTGCGAACGATGCCGACCAAAGCCAGTACGCACAACATATGAAAGGATACCACTATGTTAATTCATTCCCAACCGTCAGAAGCGCCTTTTGTTACGTACGACAAGTACATGGAGCTAACAGGCATTAAGTACACAACCCTTCGTGATCAGGTCGATTCCGGCAAAGTCATCATCAAAAAGAAAGACAAACCTCGTGAAAAGCCAATGATCAACATGGTGGCAATGAATGAAATTGCAGCTCGTGAAGCGCTAGAAGTTCTAGGTTAATCATGCGCTTGTCTTCTTTTATTCCAACCAAAACGTACTGCCCACTTTGGCTACATTTGTTTGCCTTAGTCGTCATTATCGTTCCTCCATTGCTATAGGAGTATCAAACATGGGTGATCAAATCGCCATGTGCGAACTACGTGAACGCAAACAGCAATCTTTCAACGCTGTATGTTGCGATTTCGCAATCAACCACAACATGGAAGCGTTAGCAAAAGAGGTAGGAATAAAAAGCGGGACGATGCTGCGTAACAAGCTCAACCCAGAGCAGCCACACATTTTAAGTGCCTTAGACATGGCGCTGCTGTGCAAGGCTTCAAACGACTACACCATTTTAAATACCCTCGTTGGCGATGCAGGCGTAGTGATTGCGCAAATACCAACGGGCGATTGCAACATAACCACCATAGAGCGCGTTCTAGAAAACAACATTCTCGCAGGGAAGATGAGCGAAAAAGCCTTAGAGCTGAGTAAACAACCACGCGCCCCACGCAGCAAAAAGCGCAGAACCATCGCCTTGGCTCAATTGGCGATCGGCAACCTAGTGCTTTTAGTTTCAGAGCTCGAAAACCGCAACACCGCACTGCAGCCATTAATACAAATTGGCACCGACGTGTTGGGAAGCGGTATGTCACTACCCGGTTTATAAGCCTAATAAGAAGGAACGCACCATGTCAGTTGCCGCCATTATTCACGCACCATGCCCAGATTTACCGCACTTTAGTTTGAACGCACAGCAGAAAAGCGAAGGGCTAACACGCCTTGCAAATGTGAAAGCGAATTTGAAAGAGTCTCAGCTGAAACACTTACGAACTGAGCGCCAAACGCTTTCCAACAAAATCAAGATTACCCAAACACCACGTGAAGCCGTATTGCTTCAAAAACAGATAGACGACATCGACGCCAAGGCCATTCGTATTAGCGAGCGTTGGTCGTAACGCCATCCCTTAGCCAGCGATAGTTTGCCCCTGCTGTATTCCTAATCGAATAGGGGCTTTTTTTCGCTCACTCTTCCAACAGTAGGAGAACTAAATATGGAAGTTTTAACCACTACTACCAATAACCATCAAACGTTACCCGCGGCAGCCCTTACCCAAAAACAGCAGTTACTCAGCGGTGTTACCCCAAGCAGTGAAGTCTTAGCAATAGTGAATGAGATAAATGTACTGGCGATGGCGAATACGGATGTGATTTATATCTTCACTCATTTTTCTGGTCACGTTAATAACATCAGTTTTTCCGCTGATCATGTAGAAACAAACTATCAAGATCCTAATAGGCCAGATGGTTGCCTACCAAGAACGACAATAGGCCTAGAAGACGAAGATGCACTGGAACAACTTCTTGCTATTGAATCTCAACTTACTGAATTGATCATCGAAGCCCGTGAAGCAGCTGAAACTGATTTGGAGGCAAGCGCATGAGATTCATAGCAGCGTATCTAAACAGTGGCGGTGGCGTAGTAAAAAACGACAACGGCGAAGTGATGAACCTAGAACTTGGTGAGCACGAGACTCAGCAGCTCGCCATAGACAATGCTTGTGAGAAATTGAACTGCCAACACTCCATCAACGGAGTGATTTTAAAAGGCAACAACACTGGCGGTTTCATGGTGGTAGATGCACAGGAGTTTGCCCAGTTATGAGTGAAGCAATTAAAGGCAGTCGAACAGTTACGTATAACTTAATCGGTGAAATAGGAGAAGCCCAACATTTCAATAATGATGTGTTAAATTTGGCCCAAAAGTTCACAGTTAAAATAGGAAAACATAGGATTCCTAGCGAGATAGAACCCTATGTTTTAAAGGCTGCAGTCCGATCTATTGAAACTGGAGATGAAGAGAGGTTTTACAACGATCTTAAGCTTTTTCTTTTAGAGCGAAAACAGAATCAAATCCTTTCACTGGGCCACTCTCTTTGAGTAGGTCATATAAATCAAACTTGCCAAGGGCATTAGTTAGCTTAACTAGCTGTCCCAAGCCGCCAACAGAGATAGTTCTATATTCTGTTTTCTTGTTTGCGCCTACAATTGCTGCACGGTATTCAGGACCATCTATTTCATCTTCATTGTACTTCAGCCAATGGGCGATCTGGTCATCAATTGGTAGTTTGTTGTCAGGGTTTATTAGTTTTGTCTTCATAAGAACAGTAACCTCTAATAGTGAATTATATAAATGAGCAATTTGATTCATAACTACTATATACCCGTAAATAGAAAATGGGGATACACGCAGCCAATTGATTCTCATTTTGCGTGTATTCCTCATGGTTATATGCCTGCCAGCATCGAACCCGATAACGTTAACTTCCTTGAACGTGATCTGCTTGATGCAAACCCACGTGATCACGAATGGCGAAAGAAGTTCTTTGCCAACTTGCCTATCTATCTTGGTAAATACTTTGCTAAGCGATACATCACCATAGGTGAAAAGCAGGGTTACGCCAAAGCGAATATCTACCTTCGTGAAAAAATGCAGCCTGCCGTTGATCGCGTTCGCAGGGTTCTCGCCAAATACAAAACACTTCCCACGACTCAAAAGGTCGCTTTGCTCAGTGAAGCTTATGTTGACGAAAAGCACGGCACTGACCAAAACGACTTTGAATACGCTAACCCAAACAAGCAGCAATCGTTCAACTTCGAACAAGCCGAGAAAACCCGCAAGCCAGTCACGAACCGGTTACTCGCAGAGCTAGAGCAAGATGAACTCAAACTCATGGCATCTAAAATCGCTGATTTGGTGAATGAATACCGTTTGAAAGTGTGCGGAATGAAGTACCAAGCAGAGACAGACGATGAGATAGACGAGAGCATGCTACTCACTTATGAAGATATTGCCGTATTCATAACGTCCACCTTTGGCATAAAAGCTCCACGTAAATATAAGAAGCAAACGCCACTTTCTTCTGCGCAGGATGTATCCCGAATGATTGATGAAAAGTGGTGGCTTGGCCGTTTGGTTCGTTGCCGAAAAATCATGCGTGAACATTTAGCCATTGCCGTTGGGCAAGTCAGTTCAAAAGCGTCTGCTTATGCCAGTTGGGATTGCATCCGCGAACACAAAGAGCAGCAGAAACGAAACTGGGAAGCGATTCAAAATATGTTGCTGACCGATGAAGAGACGGGAGAAGAAGCGGAACTGCAAGACATGGTGTTGAAAAGCGTGTCGAACCCAGCCATTCGTCGCCATGAATTAATGGTTCGCTGTCGTGGCTGCGAAGACATCGGAAACGAGCTGGGCTTGCAAGGTTTGTTTCTCACTCTCACCACGCCAGCGGCTTATCACAACAGCTATAAAAAGGGCGGTTTCATTAATCACTGGAATGGTTCAAGCCCTAGAGAAGCGCAGGCTTACCTCAACGATGTATGGAAAAGGATTCGTTCTAAATTAGGCCGTGATGGTATTCGTTGGTTTGGTGTTCGTGTTGCCGAGCCACATCACGATGGCACACCGCACTGGCATCTACTGATTTGGGTAAAGCCTGAAGAGGTAAATGCAGTGCGTGAAATCTTTATCTCATACGCCACGAAAGAAGACAGAGCCGAACTGCACCCAGAGTTTGAGAAAGAGAAGCAGAAACCATTTCGTAAAGCCCCTTATGTGGGCCCGTTAGATTACCGCGCCCGTTGTGACTTTGGTTACATCGATAAAGAGAAAGGGACAGCAACAGGGTACATCGCAAAATACATTTCAAAGAACATTGATGGCTACGCCATGGACGGTGAAGTGTCGGATGAAACATGCAAGCCCGTAAGCGAGATGGCCAAGAACGTAAGTGCATGGAAGTCACGATGGGCCATTCGCCAGTTTCAGTTCTTTGGTGGCGCACCGGTTACGACTTACCGTGAACTACGCAGGTTCGCCAACCAGAACAAGAAAGCGTTTATGGAATACGTGTTCATGCAAACGCGTGCTGATCTCATCTGCCTTTATGACATAATTCATTGCCAACTGATTGGCCCCGTTAAACCCGCAAAGAACCTAACTAACCTAGAGCTGATGGAAGTGATCGGTAATAACTACCAAGCTCGTTTCAAATCAGACGATGGCAGCATCACCGACACTCTAAAAGCAGCTGATCACGGAGATTGGCAAGGCTACATAATGGGGCAGGGTGGCCCATTTGTAGCGCGTGAAGAACTGCTGATTAGAAACAGCTATGAAGTGCTGCCGTTTGCCTCTCCGCATGGTGAAGATGTTCGTAAGTTAGAAGGCTTTGACGCGTCTGGCGTACTAGTGAAGACAAGAACTAAAACATGGACGATTGGTAAGAAGAAGCCTCAAAAAGACGACACTGAAAAGCAGGTGACTTACGAGTTCGACAAGCAAGGCTCTTGCCCTTCAACATGGAAATTCAAGAAGAGAGTGACAACCTTTGTACCGCGTACCGAAGTCGAAGGGAGTGCTCTTGATCTACATGGCATCTCTGATGCCTCTCGGAGTTCTGTCAATAACTGTACGGAGCCTGAAAAATCCGTACCAGGTCGGGAGTTAAGCCCGCTCATTGAAAATGAGATAAGTCGGTTAATTGATGAGTACGAATTAGACGATAGCTTTAGAGAAGATCTCTTCAAAGGCCATTGGATTTCACTTTCAAAAGAGAAATCCATCAAGCTGCGGCAAGGTGAAACCGATAGAACGCCAGATAACCTTGTTTATCACACCAAACACAAACCCGATTTGAGTTGGTTGGGGGAGATTGTGCCCATTCCAGTAGTGGGGAGTCATTACCAGCCGTTAGCACAGGATAATTACCAACAGCCTGAGCTTTCGGTGTTTGGATATGTGGATGACTAGACGTTGGTGTGAATTGGAAAATGTATTGATAATGAAAATTTACCAATGTTGGCGGTCAATTAGTCAGTTTTTGATGCTGAATCTGCTAGAATTTCTTCTTCGTTCTCAGCTGCAATGTCTAAATAATCATCAACATCTTGAGCTGTATAACTTTCATGTGCATCATAAGTGTTAGGGCCAGCTGCATTGACGGAGATGAGAAATTCGATAATAACGAATATGTAAGTATTATTCGGTGTAATAAAGCCAGAATAAACAATACTTTCATTGCTTGTACAATTCCATTGCTTTTTATGCAGTGTCCAAGCTTTCCTCGTATCAACGTGAACTTTTGTCAGACGATATCTATGAATGTCGTTAATAAGTTGCTCTGGTCTTTCAAATTCAGTGTCTCGACCAAAAGAAGGGTGATCTGAAGGCATAGCCATCTGTTCACCAACAGATGGAGTAATGAAGTTATTGGAAGCTCGCTCTAAGCTTATTTGCTTATAAGTCTCAAATTCGTCTCTAAGTAGTGTTTGGTGCTGATTTAGTGGTGTTAAGTCTTTATCAACGACAACCTTGAGCTTCATTTGATTTTACATCCCTTTTCTTTCGAGGTGATTTCTCACGGCGTGCGCGAGATTGCTCTAATGTGTTGAAAGCCAGCATACGTTCAGCATCCGTGAAGACAATATGTCTTGGCGATTTACTTACGGTTTTCATTTGGCATTTCCTTGCAGCAAAGCTGCTTCTTTTTGTATATAGTTGTACGCTCTGCGTACCAGTTAAGTACAATTCTCGTTCATTATGACGCCCTCGTCAATTAATTACACACCTAAATATCCTCAAATATCGCCTTTCATCGGCTCTTCTCGTCAATTTACTATTATAGATCACATCAGCTAACCTATCTGTGCCCAGCAAAATCCATTGCCGGGATTGAGACCTATTTTTTCCAAGGTACATAAACACCAGCTACTATCATTCCAATTGGGACTGTTCAACTTGCCCACTATTCGACACGTTCGCCTATGACCTCTCTATTCAGCCTAAAGGCGATAAATAAAGTGCAGCGAGTAGGTGAACAAATTCTGCGCTCAGTGCCATTCAAAGAGTGCATTTTTTGAGTAAGAGAACTCAAACCATAGAAAGCTGCTGTTTCAGTTCGGCTCGCTGTTCTGGCGGCAACGCTTTGACCAACAACAACGCCATTTGCGAAGTTGTTTTGGCCGAGGGGCTTAAAGTATGGCTATAACTGATGTTCATAACAAAAGTATGGCCACATTCTGGGTCGGTGCATGAGCAGTAAGAATCGGAATGAGAAGGGGAGATACGGTTCGTCTTTTGAATACGGGCTTTTGCCCCACATTCATTGCAAATTATGCGCATAATTATAAACCTAGCTGTAAACGACTGACCCTTCCAGAATACAAAATAACTGTATATTTGTACAGTTATCGAACTGGCAATGTATCCAACATGGCACGCTTCATTAGCAATCTCACAAGTTAGTGAGTTACCTCTCAGCATTCATTACCCAGTAAAATACCTGTGGATCACTGTATGCACATACAGTAGTCTTGTGGGGTTATTTGGTTTGGGGGTGTTATGTTGTTGAAAAATGAGAATGAATTACAGCAAGCGTTAGGGATTATTATCGATGGAATGGCCCAAAGCGAAGCTACCGCTAGGCAAAAAGCCATTGGTTTGAAGCTAATGAATATGGTGATCGCGAACTACGAAGGTGAAATCAACACCTCACAGCGGCAGGCCATTCACTCCATCATCGAAATGGCCGCAGAAGCCGAACCCACGGTATTTATGACCTAACAAAAAGCCGTGTTTTGTCCCAAAGATCTTCAGTAAAATAGATTTATAGGATAAAGAAAAGGCTGTTATTACAGCCTTTTGTTAACCAATATTACTGTCATAATGCATACAAAAAAGTTTATGGCAAATGTGGTTGTATAAGACTAAATACCTTTTTAGCCCCGTGGATGGACGCATGAGAACTATCATACACATCAATGCGGTCACCTTTTCTTTTTGCATAACAATAATCCTTGTCACACAGGGCCTCTTCAGGGTAAATACGAATGACGTTCTCTCCTTTAATGCTATCTAAAACTTCATAACTTTCCATTGCAAATTCAATGAATTCCTGACGATTTATTTTGTTTTCTAAGTTTAAATACACATTTTCTTTTTGCCAAGGTGTCCATTCTTTTCTTACTTCCCTCATTGCCAAATCTTTACTGAAAATAGGGAAGTCTGGAGTTTGATAAACAAGAATTAACTTGTCTGCGCGTCTTTGTAGATCCTGTAAATCATCAATTATCATCTCTTTTGTCTGTGATTTATTCATGCCGGTCGATTTTGAAAGGTGTAACTGGCCAACCATATACTGTCCATATAAGATGGTTGTATTATCCAAGTTGAGACCATTCAATGTGTTAATAATATTGGACGATGTTGAGCTATAGCTCTTATAATCGTTACGGTCTTCAGGCCAGAATACATAAAAAGGGTATAATCCTCCTGATGATAAATCAATCCAAGCTACGTTTTTATTTTTATCGATATAAGTTTTTAAACTACCAAGCAAAGCACCTAAGTGGCTATCGCCTAATGTAACTATAGTGTTTTTCGCCCCTTGGTTAAAGTGGCAATATAATCCTGTAGAGATCAAAGAATGGCAACTACTTCCATTCTTATGTTTAGCTATGTGACCACCAAAAGAAACATCGTTATAATGAATTGGGCTTTCTTTCTTTAAGTAAGTAGCACTATAAATTAAGATGAAAGTTAATAAGATACTTGTTATAGTGGTTTTTCTATTTAGAGCTTTCCTAAATGGGGATTCTATTAATTTAAATGTTAGGTATGAAAGTGAGATCGTAATTGCCAATAGTAACAAGAATTGCTCATTACGCATCTGATCATATTTTAATGTTCGAAAAAATACATATATAGGTTGGTGCCAGAGGTACATTCCATAGGATATAGTTCCCAAGAATACTATTGGTTTTAAGCTAAATATGTCAGTAACAAGCTCACCCTCTTTTGAAAATACAATATAAGATCCAGTTGAAATTACGACCAATAAAGCATAGAAATTAGGGTGGGGAATATTTGAATCTATGAAAACCATTGCAAACATTAACATGCACATTGAAAGCATCATAATACTTTCTGCTATATTGGAGTTTTCAAGTTTTTCCTGAATGACCCCTCTGTTGCTATATGCTAGCAATGACCCTACAGACATTTCCCACCACCTGGTAGATAATGAATAAAAAGCGAAATCAACGTTACCAAAAATAAATATCATTGAGTATGAAAATATAAAGCTAATTAAAGATGTTGCTAATATAATACTGAATGTGTATTTTGGGAGTATCTTATTTGTTATGTAAAATATTATTGGGAATATTAAGTAGAACTGCCACTCAACAGATAAACTCCATGTGTGCAGTAAAACTTCCCGGTCATTATTGGAAAAATACCCATCTTGATTTGAAAAGTATTCATTAGACACAAAAAATAATGAACTTCTTAAACTAGCAGAGAATTCGTTCCAAGAAGTAGTGTCGTAAAGGAGATAAGCTCCCAACAAGGTTACAATCAATACAAAAAAGTAAACTGGTACGATTCTCTTTGCTCTTCTCCAGTAAAAGTCTCTAAAAGAGAATCTACCGTTATCCATTTGATTACGTATTATCCCTGTAATCAAATACCCCGAAATAACGAAGAAAACATCAACACCGAAAAATCCGCCCTTGAATATTTGGACCCCAAAAAGATCCAAGTTGGCATGATAGATAATTACAGCTATTACAGCTAGCGCTCGAAGACCGTCAAGCTCTTTACGATAGGACAACATATATTTCACATTTGCAATTGAGTTGGGGACATTGTACTTACAAGGAGATATATGACAATAATAGTAAGGGTATTAGGTGATTAATTATTCCTATAATGCTAAATAGTACGGGGTTTGTGATCCAAAACTTGTTTTAATTAATAATTATAGATCTATTTACCCAAATCTGAGTCAGTAATCCATAATAGGTTCGCTACCCCCCCCATACCCAACCACCGTATCAAACTCCAAATGCAGGTGTTTGGGTATTTCAGCGTCATTGTTCACGGCTCGCATGAAAACCTCACACACGGGCACAACTTCATATTTATCGTAAACCGTGCTGACCTTAATGGGGTCGGGCATGTTAGCACCCACTTGTGGCATCATGCCCCCCATGCCTGCAGGAAAACGATGCCCAGCAAACACGTCTTGTGTGGTGATGTTCTTCACCCGTTCAAAGTCATCTTTGGTGGCAATGTCCCCCACAGGAATGATCTGAACGCCTTTCTCTTTACCACCGGGAATATTAATGTACATCGAACGGAAATTACCGGGGCCTTTGGCGCCTTTCAGCGCCTGTTGCATGCGTTCATCGTCTTCATCACTCAAGTTCGGGTCTGTGGTGTAGAAGATGTAACCCATATGGGCGCCATTCTTGTAATAAGCGCGACGAAACAAGGTGGCATCTTGATTGAGCAAAGCACTTTGTAAACTGCCCAAATAATCAGGCAAACCATAAATTTGCTGTTGCGGGTCATACTGGCCTGCAAAAATCACATCATTCGCTTTAAACACCTTTTGCTCGTTATCACGAAGCAGCTGCACAAAGTCACCGTTCTTACGCTTTCGCATGTGCATCATTGGCAAGGGCGCTAAACCAATCACCGTACCGAGCCGGTTGCGAATTTTAAGAAAACCAAAATGACCAAAGCCGAAATAATCCCAACTGGCGCGGTTAACCTGATCAGGTGACATGCCGCCACCTTGAACAAACCGACCAGACACATAATTAGAACGCGCTTTTAACAGCGAACCATGGTGCCCATTCGCGTTGGAAATATCAGCAAGTCCCTTTAACGAAATAGGGGGTTCCCAGTAATCATCCATATCGTTATAAAACAGTTCACAATAATTCGTCAGCCAAGACGACGAATCAATCACCTGTGGGTTATCAAACGAAAAGCACGTCGATTTGCTTTCGCTGCTTTCCGTCTGTTTGTGCTCATCTGTTGTCGTTAATTCAGTCATCTTGCTGTCCATTGTTATTGCGCTTATTCGCACTCA
Organism: Vibrio kyushuensis; assembly: GCF_050337325.1. Taxonomy (NCBI): domain Bacteria; kingdom Pseudomonadati; phylum Pseudomonadota; class Gammaproteobacteria; order Vibrionales; family Vibrionaceae; genus Vibrio; species Vibrio kyushuensis. The sequence goes on along the minus strand of NZ_JAKJSV010000002.1, from coordinate 1,222,206 downwards.
ATTAGTGAGAGCCAAAAACGTATTTTGATTTCGTCGGGTTTGCGTGATCTAAAGGTTCATTCAAAAGTGCATGAGACAACGCCCAAAACGCATCAGCATGACCCACCAATTCACTGCGGTCTGCTTTGAATGTCATGCTGTTGCCTGAATTTGTCGCTACTCGCTTAATGGCCATAAACGCCATGGCCATATCGTTGTGTTCGGCATCAAACTGCAAACGGCCATCGTCGATCACATCAATCATCTTCATAACCAGGCGGTTTTTATTTTCCAGAGAATAATGAATATCAACCGCTTCACGTGGGTGCTGCTTCTTCAATAAATCAAACACACCTTTACCAATGCCCGTGACATCAACGCCTAAGTAACTCACGTTGTAACGCTTGAACACTTCACCAATTTGCTTGGCTTGATACTGAAAGTTCAGCCCCTTCCAATAATGCTTTTCAAGCACACGGAATTTTTCACCGGGTAAAGCGGGCGGAGCAACCACAACCAAACACGCATTATCACGGGTTCGTGATGGGTCATAGCCCAGCCACACTTCACGGTTGCCAAAAGGACGTTTCGATTTCGGTTTGAAATCTTGCCAATGTGCCGATTCCACCATGCACTTGGTGACCTTGTTAAAGGCGAAGATAGAATTTGCGCCATCAACAAAGATGCACATAAACAAGTTTTTGAAATCTGCTTCGCTGTACTCATCGCGAAGATCTTCAATATTCGCTAAATCAAACCCAAGTTTGACCGCATCTTCCATCGTGACGACGTAACGCCATTGCTTATCAGGGCAAACTCTGCCGCCATCTCGAAATTCATCGAAGGTTGGAAACTCAATATTCTTACGAGTCTCTTTACCGTTCTTCCACTCGTCGCCCGTCCAAAACGTGTAAGCCGGGTGGGTTTTACTCGATGGGGTGGAAAAGTACGTTCTGCGCCATTTGCTGTGCGTGGCAATAGCAGAAGAGACTTTCTTAACTTCTGCAAAATTGCCTATCCAGAAATATTCATCAGTATAAAGGTGGCCAGAATACGATTGGGCCGTTTTGCCATTGGTAGAAAGGAAGCGAAGGTGAGCGCCATTTGAAAGAACGATTGGGTTACCTGTTAATTCAATGTCCCAAAACTCTTTGGCGATCTTAATAATGTAAGTGCGGAAAACCTCAGCTTGAGCGCGAGAAGCCGAAAGAAACAGCTGATCGTCACCAGTTAGGATCGCGTTCTCTAATGCTTCACCTGAAAAATAGTAAGTCGCACCAATTTGGCGAGACTTTAAAATATTACGAATACGCTGATGAAGGTTTTCGCGCATTACCTTTTGGAAGGCATAAAGCGAATTGTGCCAATCAGCAAAGCTCTCCTCCGTGAGCTCGTTGATGTTGTTCTTTATCTTCTTATTACTTTTGCGCTTATTGCCAGAACGGTTACGGCCTTTATTGCCTTCACGGCTATTGTTTTGACTGCTTGGCTCATCAAAATCGCGTTGGGCAGTTCGTTCAACCTTGGCTTTGGCTTCAGCATTGGCTTTAAGCAAACGAACATGGTGATCAACAAGCCTGTCGAGTTCCTTTAACTGCTGATCGGTTTTCTCATCCTTATCAATCAACACCGCCAATCGACGGTTAACCATCTGTTCAATCGAAAGCTCATCAAGCAACAGCGCCCACCCGTGCTTTTTCGCCCAAGTGTAAATAATGCGCTCGCTGTTTATCTCAAGCTGCTGTGCAATTTCTTTAGGAGGAACACCGCGAACATAAAGCTGTTTCGCGCCCTCTATAGTGAGTTCTGAATATGCCATAAACGCACTATACGCTCTGATAACACACTCATTCACAAGGAAAAGTTCTGACCAATTCGGTTTTGACTTATATCCGAATTGACCCGAACAAAACCCAGTGAAACGCACCATTTATAAGCGTATGTTTGCTTTACACGAACGATTTGAATAGCAATTTAGCTTTAATGCGAAAGGTAAAGGATAGGTATCCCAATGCCAAAAATCAGTGATTGGAAGATTATTGCTACCGAAGGGCCAACGATTGATGGGCGAAAGATTGAAGGTGAGTGGCTAGAGCAGGCAGCGGGAAACTATTCCGAAAAGGAACGAATCGCAATGATTTGGCCTGAACACCGACGTTTCGGTGGTTTCGGAGATAACTGGGGGCGAGTCGTTGAGCTAAAAGCTGAAGATATAGATGGCAAAAAGCGCTTGCTCGCTAAGCTACAGCCAAACCAATTTTTACTGGATGCAAATAAACTCGGTCAGAAGTTATTCACTTCTGTTGAACTCATTCTCGACTATCGGGGCGAGGGGCGATGTTACTTGAAGGGCCTAGCTGTGACTGACTCCCCAGCTTCTTCTGGTACTTCAATCCTCGAATTTTCAAGCCAAGAAGGCAACACCACAAAACTCGAATGCAGTCATTTAGAAGAATTAGACCTAGATGAATGCTTTACCCGTAAAGACCGTTTTTTCGCGGCCTTCAACGACTTTTTCTCTTCTGGCGATGAAGAGCCAGAAACTCCATCAATAGCAGAGGACACCGATGTGACCGAAGAGCAACTCAAGGCAGCCTTGCAAGCGCAGTTTAGCGTTTTCAAAGGCGAGCTAAAACAAGAGCTGACGGACGAACTTAAACAAGAGTTCTCTCAGCAAGAACGTGGTGAATCGACATCGCCAGAAGTGAAACCAGAAGGCGCAACGGTTGAACAGTTCTCTGCTGAACTAACCGAGCAGTTAACGTCTGTAACCGAAAAACTGGCAGAGCTTGAAACTAAATTCAATGCCCTCGCGAACGGTGAAGCACCAGACCAACGCCCAGACGCATCGGGCAATAGCGAAACATTCTCAAGCAAAGGGGTATTTTAAATGTTAAATGCAATTTCTACCAAATACCTTCAAGAGTTTTGCACGGCAACTGTAGAAGCAGCAGGTGCAACGGCTGGCGCTAAAGCCTTCAATATTACGCCACCAATGGAAACCAAGCTGCGCCAAGCAATCATGCATTCGCATGCGTTCCTTGGCATGGTCTCGTTGCTGCCTGTTCTGCAAATCAAAGGTCAAGTGGTCGATGTGGGTGACGATGCGCTTTCCACTGGTCGAGCGGCAACGGGGCGCTTCAGTACCGAAATGGGACAAAGTGGAAATACTTACGAACTCACCAAAACAGATTCGGGTGCGCACATCTTATGGGAAACCATGACCCAGTGGGCGAACTCAGGTGGCAAAGGCGAATGGCTAAAAATGATGCAAAATGCCATTTCTCGTCGGTTTGCTCTCGATATGCTGCGAGTTGGTTTTAACGGTACATCAATCGCCGCAACCACAAACCCCATTGCTAATCCATTAGGGCAAGACGTTAACAAGGGATGGTTAACCATTGTTAAAGAGAAAGCAGCAGCTCAAGTATTAGCATCTGCAGATCTCGATCCTTCGGGTGTGACAGCTAACTCATACAAGAACTTAGACTCGTTAGTTCAAGACTTGATTAACACCACCATCGCTCCTGAACACGTCAATGACTCTGACCTTGTTGTGCTTGTCGGCCATGATCTTGTGTCTGCTGAGCAGCATCGCTTGCTTGAATCTGCAGACAAACCAACCGAGCACAAAGCGGCTCAGTCTTTGGCTAAAACCATTGCAGGCCGTAAAGCGTATACGCCACCGTTTTTCAAAGGCACGCAATTGTGGGTAACTACCTTAAAGAACCTGCAAATTCTGACCCAGCAAGGTACTCAGCAACGTCGCCAAAAAAATGATGATGACGAACTTCGTTTTGTTCAAAACCACATTCGTATGGAAGGCTATGCGGTGGGGAACTTGAAGAAGTTCGCAGCCATTGAAACGGTCACCGTCATTGAGCCAACACCTTAGGAGTAAGTCATGGGAAGCCCACTGAAACGACAACGTGATGCCATCTTACTTCGAGTGGCTCGCAATGAACCCACGGCTGACCAATCAGATGCTGCAAGCCCTGTGCTTGCGGCTTCTGCCGACAGCTTACACATAGCACTAGTGGAGTTTGAACAAGACAAACTGGCACTCAAAGAGTTTGATTCTAGAGCTCAGAAAATAGAACACAAACGCTCGGTACTTATTCCCAAGTATCAGCCAATGGTTGAAGCCTATTTGGAAGCCGACGAAACGTATCAAAACCCAATGTTCAGTGATCTGATTGTTTGGTTGTTTGATGTAGAAGAACTTGGACTTGCCATTGATTGGTGTGTAACCGCCATCGAAAAAGGCATACCAACCCCAGACAACTTCAAACGCAAGTGGCCAGAAGTGTGTGCTGATGCCGTTTTGGAATGGGCAGAGCAAACCCAATCGTCAGGCAACAGCGTTGAACCGTATTTCTCTGATGTGCTTGAGAAGATTGAAAGCACATGGGTAGTGAATGAAAAGCTGCACGCCAAATGGCTAAAGTTCGCAGGCTACGCACTGATCACCAATGAAGAGGGTGATGTGAAAGCCAGTCATGTGGGTGAAGTAGAAACACTTCAAAAAGCACAAGCCCTGCTGATTAAAGCTGAAAACAAAAACCCGAAAGCGGGTGTTGGCACCAAATTAAAAGATATCAAAGCCCGTATTCGCGCTTTGGAAGAGGGGACAAACCTCTAAGAGTTTTACTGACTCCTACGCCGTCGGCCTCGGCTGGCGAGGGTGCAACCGCTTTTTAACTTTTCTAAGAGAAAGCAAGTTGTTAACCCATCGACCCAGTGGCTAGAGGCTTTTTATTCAAGCATAAGGAAACGGCAATGTTCACAGGTGGAACCAAAGACTATCAAGACACCGTCATTACCAATGATGGGTTTTGGCCTGATATGAACGCGGGTGATTTCGAACGCAGACGCGGCACACCGCCTGCCCAAGACCAAGAACGCATTGCCATTGCCCTAGCGAACGCCATTTCATCGTGCAACATCGATTTAGAAGACCTCAAACAAAAATACATCGACCTTGGGCATGATAAAGCCGCAGACATACCGGCTTATCCAATGATCGATTTGAAAAACCAAGTCGTCATTCAATACGAAGCCGCTGTATTCGCCAGAGCCAAAGCCGACTTACTGCCAGATTTCTCAACCGTCACCACACGCAAAGAGGGTGACAACCTAGCCGAACGTGCCCCAGAAACCAAAGAAGAACTGCTTTCTGAATGTACTCGTATTATTCGCAACATGTACGGCAAAGGCCGTTCAAGCGTGGCGCTTATATGAGCCAGCAAGATGAAATCACCCAATACGAAGAAGGCTACAAGTTGCGTGACCTAACTGAATTTTTGAAAGCGCGATTAGGTGAGCGGATTTCTAAGCGGCTGACGGCAGAAATGACCAACGTGCAGTTGATACTCACGCCCAAAAACATGGGCAACCAATGCATGCAGTTGATGATTCAGCGCTACACCGCAGAACTTTACATAGAACGCTTGCCCTTTCAGCAATACAGCCCTGCAATTTTGTTCGCCAATGTAGCCGCTTGGTTAATGGATAACGACCAAGACCGCGATGAGCAGCTAAGCGACCTGGGTGATCCTGAAACCGATGTGAATATCAGTGATAGCGACAGCGCAGAAGTGTTGATTGAAATCGTCTTTGAAGAACCCGTTAAAGTGATTGAAGACCCACAAGGGCCAATTCACTGGCGTGGCAAACAGTACCGAATTGAAGAATACGACATATGGACAGCAACCAAACTGCGTGACGTTGTGATCTTAAAAGACAAAGTGATTGGCCATGCTCCAAGTTAACGCTGACGAACGCAGCTTTCTAAGATCCAAAGAGCAAATTGATTTGCTGATGCTCGACAAGAAAACCCGTTTTCGCCTGCTGAAGAAATTAGGCGCTGCCATCAGCAAGCAGACCAAAAAGAACATTCGAGCGCAAAAGAACCCAGACGGAACAGCTTGGAAAAAACGAAAAAAAGGTCGTAAGAAAATACTTCTAGGGTTCACCAGAAAGGTCAAACATTTTCAACGAAACAGCAACCGTGATTTGTTCGTTGGTTGGCCAAGCGAAAGGGGCATTGTTGCTGCTCAGCATCACAGAGGCATTGCCGAAAAAAGTGGTTTGAGTAAGCGAAAGCGTCAAGCCAAACGAGACAAAGAGCCAAGTAAAGATGACAAAGCGACCCGTGACCAAGCCAAACAGCTGCGTGATCTTGGGTTTAGGTTAGAGCCAGAAGGGCGACAGAAACGAGGCAGAAAGCCAACGCTCAAATGGGTAACCGAACATATGACCCTTGGCGAAGCGGCAAAAAGGATTCAAGCGCTGGAAAACAAAAGCCCAGCACGTGATTGGCAAGTAGGAAGACCAGAACGACAGTTGATCGGCATTAGCCCCAAACGAGTGGCAATGATGATTAAGCGCGAACTGAAACGAAATAAGAAATAAGTAAACCCAAACAGGAGTAGTAACCATGGCATGGCCAACCGTTACCATAAAAATTGAAGACCTTATGAATGGGCCGCTTCCTACGATAGACAATCGCTTCCTGTTTGTCGGTTATGGAACGGTCACAGGTGAAAACCGCCCACTTTACCTAGTCGATTCAACCACCAAGCTCGATGAAGTACTCGATAAAGCTGCCCCTCAATACCTTGCTGTGTGTGAAGCTGCGCAGCTAAATGCCAAACAAAATTGGACGGCAGGCGTACTCATTTTAGACCAAGGCGACAACTGGCAAGACGCGGTGAAAAAAGCCAACGAGGTAGCAAGCTTTGAAGGCATGGTGATCAACAACGATGCCACTGACAAAGCCATGTTAGAAGACGCTATTGCGCTGCGTCATGAGTTGAAGAACGTACTTGGCCGCGAAACCTTCGTGATGATGGCCGTACCGAAAATCAACAACGACCCATCAGCAGGGCAAACGTGGGACGAATACGTGGCGGCCTGTGTTGCCATTGTTACTGACATTGCCAGTGAATACATCACCGTGGTGCCTAACGTTCATGAAGAACTCGATACTCTTGGCAAATACGCAGGCCGCCTTGCCAATGGTGAAGTGAGCATTGCCGATTCCCCTGCACGAGTAAAATCAGGCAGTGTGCTTGGAAGAAGCGCATTCATGACTGACAAAGTAGGCAATACGCTACAACTATCCCAATTAAAAGCCCTCGAAGCTTCACGATTCTCATGCCCAATGGATTACCCAGATTATCCGGGGCAGTACTGGACAACAGGTAACACATTGTCAGTTCCGGGGAGCGACTATCACGATGTTCGCCATATTCGCGTGGCCATGAAAGCCGCTCGCTTTGTTCGTGTTCGCGGTATCGCCCGAATTGGTGATCGCACTTTCAATTCCACGCCTGCATCAACCGAGGCTGCCAAAAGTTTCTTTTCTCAAGACCTTAGACGCATGGCACTAACAGGCACGCCAGGTGAAATCTATCCGCCAGATGAAGATTCCATTTCCATTAAGTGGGTGACCAGTGAAGAAGTCGAGATTTACATGAGCGTTCAGCCTTATGAATGCCCAGTGAAGATCACGATTGCCATCAGCCTTAAACAAGGGGAGTACGCATAATGAGCACTCGAAGAATTTCAGGCCGCAGCTTTGATACAAATTTACTCGGTGCCTTCGTACACGTTGGAACGCTGACGGCAAACATCACTAACAGCAGTGAAGTTGCAACGTCAGGTGGTGTGCCCGATGGATACACGCAAGGTTCGATGAGCTGTGAAGTGGAAGCGGAAATTGATGTAAAAACGTTTAACCGTGTGGTTCACGATGCCGCCAAAAAAGCAGGCAGTTACAGCGATTTACCACTGGATGATCTGATGTGTTACGCCAACACAGGAGACGAAGAGCAGAAGTGCGAATTCTTTGGTGTGAAGTGGCTGGTTGAAGACTTACTCAACATTGACCCATCAAGCACCGACAAATCCATGGTGAAACTCAAAGGCTTAGTGACAAGCCCACTGTTTGTGAAGATCAACGGTGTACCCGTACTCAGTGCAACCGATACACGCCATCTGCTTTAACGGACTTAGCGCTTTAAGCGTTAAAAAAGCAGATAGGCAAAGATAAGGAAAGACGATGCCAGATTTACTCGACCACGCTAGCGGATTAGAAGCCAAGTTCACAAAAGTAGCACTGGATACCCAGCTCGCCAAAGCAAATCCCTATGGCAAAGGGAGAGCCAAAGAGAGCGCCCAAGATTGCCTTGAGTGTGGCGAGCAAATCCCCAAAGCACGAAGAGAAGCAAGCCAAGGCTGCCAATACTGCATTGATTGCCAAGTATTGGCAGATAAGGGGCTTTTATGATTAGAGATTGGTTCGACAAACTTACCAACGCCATTGCCTACTGCATGAGCTTGCTTGGCATGACCATGAGCAACCTCACGTTTGAGCAGTGGTATTTCATTCTCTCATTGCTGATCGGTGTGATTGCCCTTGCACTGAACGTTTGGCACAAACGCCAAATGCAAAAGATTGCTGCCGAGAAAGGAGTGACCATCAATGAAACGGACTAAAAAAATTGTTTGTTCTGTTGCTGCGGTCATTGGCCTAGTTACTGGCGGGACAACCTTAAGCCAAAGCACTCAGCCAATTGGCGAAGTGGAAATCAATCACAGTGTAGTGACAACGTTACGTGTTAGCCCAATCGCCCTAGAGATTATTGGCAATGCAGAAGGGTGCCGATTAAGCCCCTATGTTTGCCCTGCAGGTTTGGTGACTAACGGCATTGGCAACACCCATTTTTCGCCAGAAGAAACCGCAACGCTAGAACAGGTTGCCATGGATTGGGTTGCCAATATTCAAAGCGCAGAACGGTGTATTACCAAAGCAGAACTAACTTCTGGTAAAAGCATGAATCAAGGGCAGTTTGATGCGTTCACCTCGTTCGCCTTCAATACGGGCTGCACCCGATTTAGACGAAACCCAAACCACACGAGCACCAAAATTTATCGTCATATTCTAGCCGGTGACTTTCAAAGCGCGTGTGACCAATTGCCAAGGTGGGTGTATGGCGGAGGCGTGAAGCTGCCCGGACTCATCACCAGACGAGGGCTTGAACATGATCGCTGCCTTCAAATCGATTAAGTGGGTGAAGTGGGGCGCGTTCGCTCTGATTGCTGTCGCGTTTTTCGCCTTGTGGCTATTAATGATCACCGCAGAAGCAAAGCGAGAAAGTGCAGAGTCGAAGCTTGAAACAGCCAAGCAAGAACTGGCTAACGCACTCAACGCCAATCAAGTCAGTCAAGCCACCATTGATGCGCTTACCGCTGATAACGAATACATCAACCGTTTGCTGATAGACCGCAAGCGGAAAAGTTTAATAGCTAAGAAGGTGTTACGCGATGAAATTCAGCTGCTGGAACAACAAATGGAAAACATTGAATGTGATATTCCCATTGATGTTACTGAGCGGTTGCAGCAACGGTATTGACGCAGTGGAAACCCACGTGATCGTGAAACTGCCGCCTGCGGGGTTAATCGTTCCGTGTGACAAACCCACCGTTCTTGGCACTTGGCCCGAAGTGGTTACTGAAGACATACCCAAATTAAAAGCCGCGCTGAGTGAATGCGCAGCTCAACCAGAAGAATATTTTCAATGGCGCGCTCAGCATGAAGCAAGTAAGCCAACAAACACAAAAGGACAAGACCATGAGTAAACCACTGTTCACTGCCGAACCTGTAAAAGCTGAAATCGCAGGCATTGATTTCACCTTCACGCCTGATGTGATGGCGGCCAATAACTATATCAACGAAATGACGATGGAAAACAAAGTGGTGCCTGCCCGAACTTACTTAATGCGAAGTGTCGATGCAGAAAACAAAGACAACCTCGCTCTGCTGTTAGATTCAGTTCCGGGTTTGATCATGGAGCTATACCAAACGGTCAGCAATAAAGCCAAAGGTGACATCACCATTACGCTAAAAAACTAACCGAGCGGGTTGAACGACTTGACCAAAACGGCATTGAGCAAGCGTTCACCCTGCGACGATATTACTTGCCCCTTGAAGATGATGATTTACAAAACCTAGCCAGAGCCGTTTGGCTAGACAAACGAGAACAGAAACGAATGGAAGTGGCCGTGCAAAACGCAGTGGGCAATCTATTCAGTAGCAAATAAGCGAGCGTTTCAATGAATGAAAAGCTATTAATGCAAATGAGCCTAGTTGATCAGGTGACGAAACCGCTTCGTGGTATCACCAAAGAGATGACGGCCGCCACCGATTTGGGCAAACAAGGCTTGCAGAACGTGGCAACAGGTACAGCAGGTATTGTTGCCGCAGGCTTTGCCGTTCAAAACGCATTAATGCCAGCCATTGAAATGGATAGAAAGTTGGGTGAGGTGGCTTCGCTTGGGGTTGTTCAAGAAGACTTAGACCAACTCGCTGCAACGGCGTTAGGCTTTTCAGCCAAGTATGGGAAATCAGCAACGGATTTTGTTAACGCTTCTTACGATATTAAATCAGCTATGGGTGATCTCTCTGGTGAGGATTTATCGGGAATTACTAAGAGTTCAGCCATTCTAGCAGCCGCAACAAAAGCAGATACGTCAACCATCACCAATTATATGGGCACCATGTACGGCATTTTCCAGACTCAAGCCGACAATATGGGCAAATCTGATTGGGCTGCGCAAGTGGCAGGAATGACGGCCAAATCTGTTGAAATGTTCAAAACAGACGGCAACAAAATGTCACAAGCGTTTAGCCGTCTGGGTTCGTCAGCTACGGCATTTGGCGTAGACATGAAAGAACAAATGGCAATTCTTGGCTCACTTGGGGCAAGTATGGAAGGTGGAGAAGCCGCCACGAAATATACAGCTTTCTTATCTGGCGCGGTTAAAGCACAAGACAAACTAGGCGTATCGTTCTTTGATAGCGCAGGTCAAATGCTGCCAATGGTGGATATTCTCGACACATTAGATGAACAAGTAGGTCACTTGAGTGATGACCAACAATTCAAAGTTCTGAAAGATGCGTTTGGTTCAGGGGAAGCCGTTAAGTTAATTCAAAACCTAAAAGATAAAACTGGCGAGTTGGGCAGTCAGATTGACCAGCTTGGAGACATAGAAGGCATTGGGCATGCCGAAATGATGGCCGCCAAAATGACCGACCAATGGGAGCGACTTGAATCTTCTTGGTTTGCCGTTCGCGCTGCTGTGTTTGGGGCCATTCTGCCTTCCATTAATGCGGTGGTTGGTTCACTGGCCGATGGCATCGCTTGGCTATCAGGTTGGACCGAAGAATTCCCTTGGTTAACAGAACTGCTTGGCTATGCCGCTATTGGTGCCTTGGCACTGGGTGGTGTGGTTTCAGGTTTATCACTCGCCATGGGTATTGGGCAGATGATGAGCGGAGGTTTCAGCGTTACTTTGGGTGTGTTGAAAGCGGTTTTGATTGCTACTCGATTTGCTTCATTAGGGCTAGTCAACGGTATCTATTTGTTAGGCACTGCGTTGCTAGCTACCCCGATTGGTTGGTTCTTCTTAGCTTTAGGGGCAGGGATTGCAGCCGCTGTGTACTGGTGGGACGACCTAAAAGCCGCGTTCGGTGATACCGCGGTATTCAAGTTCTTGTCAGACACCATTGATTGGGTGATCGACAAACTGAACATGATACCGGGCATCGATATCGATTTATCCTCTTCTGGTTCGCCAGAGTTAGAAGCCGCCACCGTGGCCCAAAGCGTAGAGCGCAAACCAATACCAAACGCTGATGAGTATTTAGCGCCGACCAACATGCAAAGTAATGCCCAGCTGCCGCCACAAATGGTGCAGAACCTAACGGCCACAAGCCCAACGTCAGCAGGTAGCCAAACGCACATTGGTGAAGTGAATATCACCACTGAGCAAGCCATGACCCCTGACCAATTGGAAGAGTGGAGAGAACTCAATGCCGGATAGCTCGATAACAAAAAAGAAGCACATTGACATCAAAGTGATTGAAGGCGCTTGGAATATGGACGCAGGCCAACAACCTGAACCTGCCAGTGATCTGTATAGCATTGCTCAAGACATTAAACACCGAATTATGGAATCAGGGCTTGCGCGTGAACTGGTGGGCGAACGTAACCCAACCCTACGCGCTGACGTTCTGGTTCAAGTAGAAAAAAAAGCCGAAGAAGATTATCGAGTCGTGCCGGGCACCGCGTATGCGCAAGAACTTGATGGCTACAGCGACGACACACTTCGCATTCAACTGACTGCCGAAGCCTATGGCTACGATGAAAACTTAGACATTGAGGTGACCGAATGAGCCAACGCCCACAAGTTGATTTTGTCGACATTCTAAATCAAGAAGGCATTCCCACCACAGAAGAGGCCTTAACCAAGCAACTTGAAGAAGATGTTGAAGCCGCTGGCAGTGACATTTCAAATGACTCAGACATGAGCCCATTCTGGCGTTGGGTAAAATCAGCCGTGGTTGCGCCCGTTCTTTACCTCATCAATACCGTGTTGGCGCTTCATGTTCTGCCAAACGCTTATGTGGCGACCGCAGCCCGCTGGGGTTTAGAGCTTAAAGCGTGGGAATTAGATGTGGAACCCAAAGCCGCAGTCAAAATGCAAGGTGACATCACCCTAACCAAAGTAAACGCAGACGATGAAACCACCATTGATGCAGGCTCAATCATTCAAAGCCCAGAGATTGATGGCGTGGTGTATCGCCTGTTTGCACTGGAAGAAACCGTGATTGCCGCAGGGCAGTTAACAGGTGATGTGTTGTGTGAAGCCGAATTTGAAGGGCAAGCGTTCAACCTTGCCGCAGGGTATTACAGTGTGATCCCCGTTGAAATCAGCGGCATTGAATCTGCAGTGAACCAACCGAACTACATTACCCAGTTGGGTGCCGATGAAGAACAAGACGACGAACTGGCGCTAAGGCTTCAAAACGCCTTCACCAGTTCAGGCGATTGGCATATTGACGATGTGTATCGAACCATTATTTCCAATGTGGCAGGAATTCGCAGTGATAACGTCTATTTCCAAAACACGGGGCACATTACACCGGGCACCGCAGACGCGTTCATTTTGATGGAAGTAGGGCAAACGCCTCAACGTATCCTTGATGATCTGAATAAATACATTATGGACGATGGTCACCACGGCCATGGCGATGTGCTGACCTGTAAAGCCATTGCTGACAAGAACGTGACCGTGTTGGCTGAAGTGGTTCTTTCCAAAGTGGAAGAAGAGAGCGTGAGAACCGATGCGCTACTGGAAGTAGAAAACCGCATTCGTGCCGTGTTCAGAGAGTCAGCCGCTTACCCAACCATGACGCGAACTAAGCCGCAAAGCCGTTTTTCTCTTTCAAAGCTCGGCAGTGAAATTCATACCGCTATGGATGCCGTTGAATCGATGAAATTCACCGTGGATGGGAAGATTCAAGAAGACATCATTTCAGCACTAGAGCAACCACGCCTTGAAAGTTTAACCGTGACCGAGGTGCAAGCATGAATGTGAACATTCCCAAAATGCTCAAGATTGTGCTGCCTTGGTGGCAAGACGGTGAAACCATTCCCGACGAGAAGAAAGAACCGTACTTTCTAACCATTGGCGTTCAAGCCTTCTTTGAACGTGCTTACCAGTGGATGCTTTACCCATTAAACCAAGCCGATGCCCTAACGTGTAGCGTGAAACTGCTCAACGTATTGGCGTGGGATAGAGACATTATTCGATTCGAAAAAGAGCCGATTGAGCTTTACCGCAAGCGCGTGAAATATGCCGCCATTAATGCGAAAGACGCAGGCAGCGTGGCAGGGTTCATTCGTATCTTCGAACGCCTCGATGTGGGCATTATCGATTTCAAGGAACGTGAAGACCCCGTTCAATGGGACGTTTGCACCATCGAACTGACCGACAGCGATATGGCCAGTGATGCCCAATTGGTTCAAACCTTAATTGAACAATACGGGCGAACGTGCCGACGCTACCGATTTGAAGTGAGTTACCCCGGTCAACTATTTACTAACCATGGTCAGTTTGGTCATGTATTTGCCATGTATGAAGCAGGCGAGCCCAACCTGAAAGGGGAAGTGGAAACCAAAGCCCAGCCGATTATGCACAGCCAACAAATCTATTCAGCAGCAATGGGAGCACTAGACAAATGACCCAAACCGCCATTCCACTAGAATTTGAAACGTACATGCGAAATCAAATCGCTGTGGGTCAGCCGACCGACATGAACGAGATGATTTTTGCCTATATTCCAGACTTAGACCCCGGTCTGCCGATTGACCGAAACCAAGGTTTACCAGACCCAGCGTTATGGGTGTTTCAACAAGATATGGATCAGGTTGGGAAACTAGGCCCAAACGCCTTGGTGCATTCCGTTGTGATCGCCAATGATGTGGCAGAGTTCACCTTCAACGCCATTTATATGCACGACAAAACCACACCACTTTCTTGTGGCATGGTGGTTCACACGGTTGACCAAACCAAGTTAGAAGGGCAAGCGGTGACCAAATCGTTGATGCACCAATACTTGGGCGCAGCAGAGATTGCCAATATCACCATTGAGGTCGCCACTTGGCAGATTGACTATTCAGCCCGTTTAATGGGAATGGATGAAGACCACCGCTTGGCTTGCTTGGATAACTACGGGCACACCGCATACGTAGATGGTTATGACGTAACGCGACAACCTGACCCAACTCGTTATTTGGTATCAGCAGGGGTGGTTTACATTGGCGGCCTTCGAGCGGTATTAGCTGATGAGCTGCTTGTTTCTACCAACGTTTACCCAAACGGCATTTATGTGGATGTTCACCGTGATGGCAGCCCAACATCAAAGTGGGTGAATATCGTTGAAATTAAGGTTTCACCAACCCCGCTCACTGATTACATCGACGAGAACGGTTTTCAGCATTATGTGGCGCGATTAGCTGGGCTTGATAACTCAGGTGATGTGGTTGATTGGCGCAGTTTTGTGGTTCGCGCAAGTGAAACACAAGTTCAAAGCCGTGTCGTTGGTAACCAAAATGCAAATGTAGCAGGGGAAGACAACCACCCAGTGCCAAGCGATACCGAATACACCTATCCTGCAGGGCAGGAAATTGCAGCGGGTTGGTTGGCTGTGACAGAATGTAAAATTACCAAGGTAGGTAAAGAGCTATCAGGAACGGGCACTTACCGCAGAACCATTGATGGTGAATTCCCTGATGATTACTTTGGCGTGAAGCGACTCGACAATAGCCAAGACAAAACGGGCGTTTCACTAGCTGTTGAAACGGGTAATACGAACATTGATGTGGATTTGCTAGAAGCAGGCCCACACATGTTCCCCGGTTCATGTGAAATTGAAGGGATTTGGCCAAGTGTAGGGGATGATGAAAGTACTAAATTGTACACACATATATTGGCTGAATTGGAAGATACATGGCCCGACGGAGCAACGGTTAACTATGAAAACTTGAGAAAATTTAGGTTCATCACTCTCTTTGCTAAGGTCACTTCAGGAGGAGCAGGACTGAGAGGTCTATCTGGTGTTCGTGTTTCTACTGAAAGCCTGTTGAAAGAACGAAGTGCAACGCTATTAACATATACGGTGCAAGGCTCAGCTACTGATATTCTACTCGTTGCTGTTAATAACGTTACAGAAACCAGTTTAGACGTTGAAGTGGCTCAATCTGGTTTGTTTAATGGTGGTTTTTACGGTGTTTATGGAGAAATATAATGCAAAAACATTATGCAAAAGGCGACTTTGGAATCAGTGAATACAGAACAAACAGAAAAGGCTATCATCCAGATGGATTGATTGAAATGCAAGGACCGCCACCGCACAGTGAATGGATTGCTAACGAAGATGGTACGTATACTGAATTATCGCCAGTTTTAGATTTGGTAAAATCCCAAAAACAAACCGAACTAAAAACTGCCTGTGACCTAGCCATTACAGAGCAACGCTTTACATCATTAGCAACGGGCACGGCTTTGCAGTACCGCTGCCGAATCGTAGACCAACTGAACTTAAGCGGATACACCCAAGGCGGCAGTGATCATAACATCACCACCTATGCCAATGATGATGCTGAACCCGTTCGCGTACTACACACGCCTGCTCAATTTTCGCAACTTCGAACGGATATGACAGATCACATTGAAGTTCGAAAAGAACACCTTTGGGATTTGAAAGCGCAGGTCAATGCGATAGTTGAAGACACACCAGAGAACCGCGAAAAGCTTGAAAATATCGTTTGGGATATCACTTTTTTAGGTAATGTCTAATGACCCCAATCACGTGGCCTAGCTCTGCTCAAACCATTCAAACCAGTTCCGAAACGGTCACCGACCAAATAGGCACTGAAATGAATAATGCAGTAAGCCGGTTAACACCACTTGAAAGTGATGCCAATTACGGGCGTCACCCTTTAAGTGTTGAAGCCGTGGCATTGCTTAGTCTACGTGATGATCTTCAAGCTTTGATTGAACAAGGCACGGTGATTTCTGCCACGCCTTATCAATATGAAGTGGGGCAACGTGTGGAAAGTGGGCATTACCTAACGCCTGATAACGCTCGCAATCTATTGGCGCTAAAGCTTCGAGACCAATTAGATCACCATAGGCCAAACAAAGACGTCATTCTTAATAAACCGTTAATTTGTATCGTGGTGATGTTAAGCGATACAAACAAGAACTCCTTTGCTTCAAGCCTAAATACTATTAGCCAAGTGTTTACCCTGCCTGATTGGATGCAAACCGCCAGACAAGCCAAAGCACTGACTACGCACGAACGAGACAAAATGCACGTGCCTTCGCCTATCATTCAGCCACGATTTAAACCCATGGCAACCGTGAACGCGATGCCACTGCACGACTATGAACACCATCAAGCGGGGCAAATCGCCAACCTTGAATCATTGGCCAGTGATGCCACTAATGTGATCGGTAAACTTTCCGCCTTAGCCAGTAAACGAGCTGCCACCATGGACAGGCTAAAAGCTGACATCAATGCACTGAAAAACCTGCAAGGCAGTGTGTGGGCGCAAAAGTACACCGGAACGCCAGAAAGCATTGCCAGCCAATTACGAAACACCGCCATGCCAAACAACCATCAACACACCATTATGAGTTTGATGCTTAGTCATGATCCTCTGACCTTTTTTGAACAGCTGCTCAACGTAGGGGGCTAAATGTTAAGTTTAGACGGGGAAATTATCCCACTCAAAAACCTAAAAGTGGGCTGCACCAAAGAGTTCAAATCGAAAGACATGAGCGGCCAAGCGTCATCCACCGACTCTTCAGAGCAAGGTGATAAGGGCGTGAAAATTAATGTGTCGGGTATTTTGGCATTTCGTGATGAAGAGTGGTTAAGCACATTGTCTGACATGTCGAGCCAAAAAGACGATAACGGCAACCGTAAAGTGTTCCGCATTGGTAACCGTGACACGCGCCTGTATAAAGTACGCGAAGTTAAATTTTCAGGCAGCTTAAAATCAAATGAGCATGATTCACTACTTGCTTGGGTGATCAGCTTTTCTTTGCGTGAATACAGTTCAGCCGCAGAGCAAAAACAGATTCGAGAGAACCAACAGAGTCAGCCGCAACAAAGCGAAAACACCGCCCATAAACAAGCACTGAAAGATGCTGAAGAGGTGCTGCAATGAAGTTGAACAAACGTTTATTCGTTGCAGGGCAAGAAGCCAAGTTGGCAGATAACAAAGTCAGTTTGCATCATTCCCTTGGCAGTAGCGCCCATTTCACCTATCAAAGTGACACGGCACCAGAACAGTTTGATGATGTTCGCTTTGACATCGGCTATGAAGAAAACACTCAGCTATGGTTTGAAGGGTACGTTGAAAAGGTCTACCCAAGCGCAAACGGTAGCCATAAAATATTGGTAAAAGAGCACAGCTGTATTCTTTCAAAGCGTTGGCCTGTTGCTGTTGAACACGCCACCATGCGCGAAGTCATTGCCGTTCTTTCTGACTTAGTGGGTTTAACCTTCAATCTTCCGACCAATGCCAACTACATCGACAAACGTATTCCAAACTTCACAAGTCAAGGAACGGGCTATCAATGCCTGAAGCAAATTGGCAAAGCGTTCAATATTACCGATTTCATCTGGTTTCAAAATACTGACCAATCCATCTATATTGGCGCGTTTGAGCATAGCCGCTTCCATAATAAGAACGTGCAAATACCCGAACACCTCACAACCAAACAAGTGGGCAATACGATTAGCTTCGCCCCGTTCCCAGTGCTTCGGCCTGCCGCAATTGTGAATGGCAATCGAGTGAAGCGCCTTGACCTCATTGGTGATGAGATGTCAGCCACATGGGAAGCAAGCCAAACAGAGCAAACCCCACAGAAAAAAGAAATGGTGAATGAGTTTCCAGAATTGGCAGCCGGGCATCATCTTCCACGCTTTGGGCAAATCAAAGCCGTTCGTGGTGAATCAACCGCTGGTCAAATCAATGACCCGTTTCGTCCTCGCTATGCGGCAGATGTTCAACTGCTAAACGAGAACATGCAAGTGGACACCAAAGTGCCGCTGTATAAATCCATTCCATTGCCGATCACCATGGTGGGGCATGAAGCGGGAATGTTGGGTTACCCACTTGAAGGCAGTATTGTTGAAATTGCTTTTGCCTATGGCCGTAATGATTTACCCATCATTCGCGCCATTTACGGCAGAAAATTTTCCCTACCAACAATAGAACCAGGTGAACAATTACAGCAGCAACGTGAGGAAGTGAGTAAGCGCGTTGACCCTGCAGGAAACACAACAGAACAAACCGACCAACAGCAGAAAACCAAAGCCTACCGTAAACATGAGCAAGCCATTCACCAAGTGATAGACTTTGGCAGCCAAGAGCTAAATGCTCAGCAGCACAGCAAAGAGCACATCATAGGCAAAAAGCTCATTGAAGCATTGGGCGCAATCGAACTATTAGCAGGCGATAACATCGAGCTAGGTTCATTGGGTAACATGCACACCGCGACTGCAGGTGATCTCATTGAGAGTATTGGCAAAGTGCGAAGAAGTATTGCTGCAGAACATCAATGGCTTCAAGCGCCAAAAACATGGGTGGGTTCAAAAGAAGAAAACGTGCTGATATTGCTCTCGGAATTGATGCAGGTAGTGAAAGAACTGGCCGATACATTGGCGAGCCATTCACATGGCGGGGTAGTAGCTGGGCCTGATTCGACAAAAGTGCCGAATCAGGCGAGTGCTATAGCAGGGCATGGGACAAGTAGTGCCCAGTTAAAGGGGCGGTTGGACCCGATAGCTAACTAACTTAGTATCATTATTCCCGGAAGAGTTTTACAGATATTTTCTCCATGAGTAAATCTGCGCCATGAGTTGAAAGGTGATTGCTGTCGCCGAAATAAATGCGGTCTTCATCATTTGCAAAACATACTTTGGAATTACAGAATACTTCATGAGGATATACTCTGCTTATATTGTTACCACGAACATTGTCGTAAATTGAAAAGTCGTCTTTTGTTACTTCTTGATATTTAGTAAAAGGTATAGTGACAGTTAAATCCTGATAAGCTTCCTCTCGAATTAGGGCGGGGTAACGAGAGAGCAATTTTGCTATGTGTTTAGGTACATCCACGTAAAAGTGTGGATTTGAGTACACGATGATGATTTCATGTCCTAAGTCGTGCCATAGATTTAATTTATTAGTGATATTTTCTTTTACTGACAAGTCATTTATTGAACCTATCAATGCATTTGGGTCATCTTCGGTAAACTGCTTGTTATTAAGACCAGAGGGTAACCGAGCATAATAGATGATAGTATACCTTGGAGAGTTATTATCCTCTAAATAGTGGGCTATCTTATTTGACTCATTGACACATGCTTTATTAACAATACCCTGCTTATTTCTAACCTTTACAGTATTGATTGCTGGGCAACCGCCAGTGGTTACTTGAGAGTAACTCCAACCATTTAATTTAGACAGTTGTAGTACATTGCGTCCGATGTCACCTCCGTGGCTATTTCCAATTAATATAATATTACGATCGGTACTACCAACGAGTTTACACCGGTTTTCAAAAAATTGACCATGGCATCTCTTTCCTTGAAATTCATATGTTTTATTCTCTAAGTTTTCGAACAGCGTTACTAGATTACCCAAGCGTTGAGGAAAACCTTTTTCGATTATTACGGCATAAGAAAACGTATAGCACCCGAATAATAGCGCTACTAACCAGCCAGTCTTTATAATACCAAGATTACGTGTTCGATAGCGTGATTCAACAAATCTATATGTTAATGTAGCTAGAATTGTTGAGATTATTACAAGTAATAAGAACTGCTCGTGGCGAAAATAGTCGTGCTTTAGTAAGCGGAAGAAAACGAAAACGGGCTGATGCCACAAGTAAAGGGAGTAAGAAATTAATCCTATACTTACAATGGGTTTTATAGACAAGAAGTCTGAAGATACTTCACCTTTATGAGAAAACATGATGAATAAGCATGTACCTAGCACAGGAACCAGAGTGATAAATGAAGGGTGTTGAGACTCATGGCCGATGAAAAGTATGCTATGAATGATCATGAACAGACCTAAAAGAGGTAATAGTCTATAAATGAAACTTTCAATACTACCTTCTTTGGCTTGTCTTATGCCATCTCGATTATAGAAGGTGGCTAGCCCACCAATAATGAGCTCCCAAACTCGAGCTGGGAGTAAATAAAAAGCAGCGTCGGGGTTAACTTTGACAATATAACTGGCGTACTGTAACGAAAGTAACATTAAACATATAAGGACTCCGAATAAGTACTTATGAAAAACCCTGTTAATAAACCAAACTATAACTGGAAATATTAAATAAAATTGCCACTCAATACCAAGGCTCCAAGTGTGTAGTAACGGCCTATAGATACTAGAAGTTGCAGCATATGAGTCTTCTCCAAAGAAGAAATGATTTGATCCAAAATATAGAGCTGAACGTAAAGAGTTAGCATATGTAATTAAATCATCTGGCAATAAGATAAAATAAGCGACCGTAGACGTCACTGTAAGCATTACTAGAAGCGCAGGTACTATTCGTTTAGCTCTTCTCCAATAAAAATCAGAAAAAGTAAATGTACCTTGAGCCATATTATTTCGGATGATCCCCGTAATTAAATAACCTGATAGTACTAAGAATACATCAACACCAAAGAAGCCCCCCTTGAAGAGCTGAAAACCAAAGGCTTCGAGATTCGCGTGATAAAATATGACAGCAACGACAGCTAAGGCCCGCAATCCATCTAATTCTTTTCGATATGTCAACATATAGTGAGTTGGTACTTATTTATTAATGGGGCCATATAGTAACGTTTACTTGAAAAACATGTAAGTGTGAATTAGTGAATCACCACGCTTATCACGTTAAGACAATTACCAAGCCAATTTTTTTATTCCCCCGCCAATTCCGTGCACCTCTACACCCGCCTGCGATGTATTTTGAACGCTTTTTTCGCACTTTTGAATCTGCGCAATTCAGTGGGCCGCTCAATATGTCCAATCCTATCGCCAAGCCTTAGCCTACAAGGGCTTTCGTACACGCTTAAAACCCAAGAAACAGCCCTTAAAACAGCCAAATAAAATTTCATTCAATGATCTGTTTTGAAAGAATAACCACTCTAAACGATCTCGAAAGATTGCGTTGTTTATTGTAAGATGTTGATAATTAAGGGGTGTAATAGATTTGGTTATGTTTAATAAGGATCTAATGCAATAATTAATGATCACGTTTAACTGCGTAAAACCCTTACGGTATAAAGCGTTGAAGCAAAAACTAGAGGCAACGTACTTTTTCAAAATTGAAAGACTGATATAACTGATACATCAAGGAAGAAGTGACGAAATGGAGTGATGTTTATGGCGAACCCAATAGTTCAGGAAAGATATCAACTAAGCAGAAGAGTCTTCAAGTGCAGTTCTAATGAAGAGGTAACCCAGCAACTATTCATGTTTCAGAACATCCATATAAAAAGTAGAATGGCGGCATACCGTTTATACAAATTTAACATCGACCTCAAAAGGGTTTGGAAACTTTGTATTACTTCATTGTCCGAAAAACTTCAAAGAATCTTCAAGTGATAAAGACCAGAACGATACAAGCTGAATTAGTCGAATTTGAATGTGCCGAGTGCAACAACGGAGTGTACAGGGTTGATACTCAAAGACCCGTGATCGATGCTAATCCCGCTCAGTGGCCCCACATATGTACCAGCTGTAATTATGAATGTTACTTAGCGATGCCGTTTCCTACTCTAAAATACAAAAACCAAGAGTTTGTTTTGGCTAAGCACGTGAAGCATCTAAGCTACGAATAGTGGCGACAAAAATGGCGGCATTCGACGTATATAGTCGGCTTTTATCGTAGTTTTTGCTATGATTTTAGGGCTTAAATAGGCGGTCATTTACATTAAGTCGCTGTTTTTTAAGGAATTGGTGTTTTTAGTGTTGGTTCTACGCGAAGAGTGATGCGCCAGTTCACTAGTTCTCAAGTGTAGAGAATGGAATAGTGCCAATCCGAATAGCCCGCTTTTGCGGGTTTTTTATTGCTATTGGGTTGAGTCGAGTACGATGTAGTAAGATTAATTAGATGCCTGATAATTCAAATCGATTAGGTTTGAGCACTCAACGCTAGGGAGAGCCAGTTGCCTATTTACCTCGTTACATTTATTACTATGGTTGCGTTCGCGGCAAACTCACTGTTGTGTCGTGTAGCTTTGGCGCAGAACACCATTGACCCCGGTTCTTTTACTATTTTAAGAATTATCTCGGGTATGGCGACGTTAATCCTTATCCATTTTATCGTACGTAGCGATACACCCAAACTAAAGGCTTTGATGCCTACGAGTCGAAACAGTTTTGTCATGTTACTTTGCGGTGCATTGACGCTATTTTTATATGCCGTTGGTTTTTCTTTTGCGTATATCGAATTGACGGCTGGAACTGGGGCTCTATTACTATTTGGCGCGGTGCAGTTAACGATGATTGGCTTTCATATTTGGCAGGGGAATGCGTTAAATCGATATGAATGGACAGGGCTTACATTGTCCGTTTCTGGGTTTGTTTTGTTAATGTTGCCCTCTGCAAGTACGCCTGATTTGATATCCGCAATAATGATGATATTGGCCGGCATCTCCTGGGCGGTGTTTACGCTACTCGGAAAGCGTAAAACAGCAGCATCACCTCGTATCGGGATGACGCAAAGTTTTATTGGCGCGGCACTGTTGGCTTTATTTCTTAGCCCGTGGTTATTACAAGCAAATAGTATTTCAGTTAACGGCGCGATGTGGGCGATGCTTTCTGGTGTGTTTGCGTCTGGAATGGGGTATGTGCTTTGGTATTTTGCTTTAACTAAGTTAACCGTTTTACAGGCATCTGTTGCTCAACTATCGGTGCCGATAATTGCGCTTGTATTAGGTATGTTGCTATTGGACGAAGCCTTGTCGTTAATGGTGATGCTAACAAGTGCGATGATTCTTGGCGGGATACTGCTAATATTTATAAATAAAGAAACGGTATCTAATAAATAAAAACCGCTGATCTTTAACGTTAAAGATCAGCGGTGTATTTATTAAATTTACTCAAGTTTTAGCTTTTGGAAAGCCTTACTTAATTGTCCATTCGATATTTTCGCCAGCGCGGATTGGTACTACTTTATCTTGACCAAAAGGCATGCTTGCATCAACTAACCAAGACTCTTTAACCAAAGTCACAGTATCGCTGTTACGTGGTTGTCCGTAAAAGTCTGGGCCGTTGTGGCTTACAAATGCTTCTAGATTTTCAATCTTACCTTCAAGGTCAAATACCTCAGCATAAAGCTCTACCGCTGCGTGGGCGGTGTAAGAACCTGCACAACCACAAGCATTCTCTTTATTCTCTTTCGTGTGCGGCGCAGAGTCCGTACCGATGAAGAATTTTTTGCTTCCGCTTGTTGCTGCTTCAATCAATGCTTGTTGATGTGTATTACGCTTCAAGATTGGTAAGCAGTAAAAGTGTGGTTTAATGCCGCCAACTAACATGTGGTTGCGGTTATAAAGAAGGTGGTGCGCAGTAATAGTAGCCGCAACGTTGTCACCAGCATTTTGAACGAATGATGCAGCATCAGCCGTTGTAATATGCTCTAGAACGATTTTAAGGTTCGGGAAGTCGTTAACGATAGGAGCAAGAACCGTATCTAAGAACTCTTTCTCACGGTCGAAGATATCTACATCGTGTGTTGTTACTTCGCCGTGAATTAAAAGAAGCATACCGACTTCTTCCATCGCTTCAAAAACTGGGTAAATGTTCTTAGCTGAAGTAACACCTGAGTCAGAGTTAGTTGTCGCGCCCGCCGGATAAAGCTTGGCAGCAACAACAGCGCCAGAAGCCTTTGCTTTGCGAATTTCATCTGGTGTTGTGTTGTCAGTAAGATAAAGCGCCATTAAAGGCTCAAATTGCTCGCTTGGCTTTGCAGCCATGATTCGATCGCGGTATGCGATAGCAAGCTCAGTATCAGTAACTGGTGGGACGGTATTTGGCATGATTAGAGCGCGGCCGTTGTATCGGCTAATATCGCGAACAGTATCGGTAAGAACGTCGCCATCGCGAAGATGTACGTGCCAGTCGTCAGGACGAGTAATAGTAATTGTAGTCATTGAAAAGCTCCCACCAATGAGTTGTTATGTGATTGGAGCCTAAACAGAATTTATAAAGCAAACGCTTCCGTCTAGGCGACAGGATGATAGTGGAAAACCACTTTCATTTCACGCTCTTTCTAAGGTTTTGGCGATTAATCTGGTATATTCGGCAGTAAAATTCATTGTTTGATGCGTTGTATTTTCGTTATAATTTTTCTAGCTCGTTATAACGATCTCTAATTATCATAATTAAGGTAAGCCATGTCACTTGCTCATCTCTCTCAAATAAATGTATATCCAGTAAAATCGGTTGGTGGAATTTCTTTATCTAGCTCTTGGGTGGAATTTCAGGGGCTCAGTTTTGATCGTCGTTTCATGTTGGCGACATCTGATGGCACGATGGTGACTGCGAGAAAGTTCCCTCAAATGGTCAAAGTGAGCGCTAGCCTTTTACCTCAAGGTTTTATCTTCACGGCTAAGGGCAAAGAGCCACTTAAACTGAGTTACTCAGACTTTAAGCAGCAAGAGACGACCGCAACGGTATGGAAAGACAGCTTTACTGCTTATACGACAACGGATGCCGCGGATGACTGGTTCAGTGATATCGTTGGTCAGAACGTCGAGCTTTTGTATTGCGGTGAACAGTCGAATCGAATTCGAGAGAAGATCGGTCACAACGTGAGCTTTGCTGATGGTTACCCACTACTGCTCATTAGTGAAGCTTCACTAGAAGAGCTCAACAGACGCAGCCCTGAATCGCACGTGATGGAGCAATTTCGTACCAACCTTGTTATATCTGGCACGGAGCCGTTTGCTGAAGACAGTTGGAAAACAATCCGAATTGGTGAGGTTGTTTTTGACATTGTTAAACCGTGTGAGCGCTGTATTTTAACGACGGTTGATACAAATAAAGGTGAGTTCCGAACATCGAAAGAGCCGTTGAAAACCTTAATAAGTTTCCGTTCTGACGAAAGTGGTGGTGTATTCTTTGGTCAAAACTTAGTCGCTAGAAATGAGGGCGTGATTACCGCTGATGACCAAGTTGAAATTATAGAGTACCAAGATCGTCATCATTATATTGAGAGAGACGGTGAGGACACAAGTAATCTAGACTCGGAGGCCAATCAAGCAGCGTCTGACGTTAAGAAAGCGACGTCAGAATTGAAGAACTTAACACTGACTATTAATGGCAAAGCGTTTGTTGGTAACAATCAGCAATCGATCCTTGATCAAGCGGAAGCGGCTGGTATTACGTTAATGAATAAGTGTCGTGTTGGGTTTTGTGGCGCATGTAAGGTTTCGGTTGTGGCAGGTAAGGTCAGCCATGAAGATGTGCCTGCTTTAAAGCTAATTGAAGGTATTGAAAACGCAGCGATAGCTTGCTCTTGTATCCCTCAAACAAATTGTGAAATTACAGGTTAACAGATCACTTATCAAAGCAGCTGTACTTAAAATATTAAAAGGGGCGGAGATTGTAGAATCTCCGCCCCTTTTTGTTATTCAAATTACGTAGGTTATTAGTCTATCTATTCTCATTAACCTAAGAGCTTTTTAAACCAGTAGCTTCGACAGGTGACTCGATACTCGTTGGCACTGAACGTTTTTTTATTTGCGACAAAATCACCCCTGAAATCACCATCATTCCGCCAATAACGTGGTAGCTATGAACCGACTCGTTTAAAAGCCAAGTGGCTAAGCTTACCGAAATAACGGGCATTAGATTCATGAACATCGCACTTGATTCCGCACCGATAGAGTCGATGGCTTTCACCCACATCCAGGGCGCAAGTACTGACGCTAGAATGGCGGCGTATGCGATCAAGGGTAACGACTCTTGTGAAGGAATTAGTTGATCACTGGTGAGCCACAGTGGGGCTAGCATTAATACAGCAAATACTCCCTGACAATAAATTAGAGTCCAGTTGCCCAGTGGCATTTTCCAACGTTTCAGTAGCACACAGTAGGTTGCGTAAATGACTGCGGCTAATACCATTAGCCCATCACCTTGAGTAATGTCTTGGTGTAAGAAAAAGCCAATGTCACCGTGACCAAGCATAAAGGTTAGCCCAGCCAGTGAAATCACTCCGCCAATCACACTGATCATGGAGATAGATTTACCTAATAACGGAACGCTGATAAATACTGAGATTAATGGCACTAATGAGATGATTAATGACATGTTTGAAGCCGTGGTTGTGAGGCCAGCGTAATAGCCTAACGACTGGTTAAGCACCATTCCGAGCATTGATAAGAAAGCGAGCTTGGATAGATAAGGCTTAATGACTTTCCACTGACGTATAACGGTTGGCAAGCAGAACGGAGTCATAATTAACATGGCAAAAAACCAACGATAGAAGCTCATTGCACTAGGCTCTATGGCGGTAGCAGCCATCTTGTTGACGATAGAGTTGCCACCCCAGATGATGACCGTAAAAAGTGGAAGTAGATAAACCATGTGAACCCTATCGCATTATTGCCCGTGGAAATAAGTCTGACAGGTCGGTAGAATAACATGTATCTTTGAAAAGACATGTGACGTGATAGGAAGACAAGATTGAAAAAACCAGCTCGAATACTTCATCCATCCTTATCAATTGCGCGAGCACCATCAGATGTGTTTATGAATTTTGAAGCGTTTCTATCTAATACTGAAACGCGTGTTCATAGCCATCCTTGGGGCCAAGTTCAATTGATCAGTGGTGGGATCTTAGAGATGGAAGCAGAAGGGACTCGTTTTCTTGCTCCTCCTCACCTAGCTATCTGGGTGCCAGCGGGTGCACAACATTGCAGTTTCAATCGTAAGCCCCTTGATTACTGCTCTTTAAACGTAGCCCATGAGTTAACAGCCGATTTCCCAAGCCATACCAGCCTAATCAAAGTGACCTCCATTGTTTCGGCCATTATTGATGACTTTCGTCAGCGAAAAATCAATGTCGCTGAATCTGAGCAAGATAAGCGCCTTATTCAAGTCTTGTTGGATCAATTAGCGACAGAAGAGACTGAGCGTCATTTCTTACCGACGACGAGTAATAAATACCTTGCGAGAATTTTAGAGTCTGTGGAAGAGAACCCAACAGATACTACATCACTTGGGCAGTGGGCTGAAAGGGTGCATACGACAGAGCGAACTCTTGCAAGGCATTGCCAAACGGAACTTGGAATGAGTTTTACGGAGTGGAGGCTGAGAGTGAGATATCTCTATTCAATGGATCTATTAAGAAAAGGCCACTCCGTAAAAGAAGTGGCCCTAACATTAGGCTATAACCAAGCGAGCCCGTATATTTCAATGTTTAAGAAATACTCGGGTCAGACACCTGAGCAATATAAAAACCGATTACTGTAGATGAGCAATACCAAAATCTAGCGCACCGATAATCGCAGCAACTTGAGCATGATTACACTCTTCATCGTTAACTTTAGGGCTGTCTGGGTAAACTTCTGTTGTCGTTCCAAATTGGCAATTGCTTAGGCCGCCACACAACGAAAGCTCTTTTAGTGGGTAGTTAATTACGCCATGTTGCACAACATCAGAGCCGATGATTTTGTTATTGCTATCAGCAGGAGCAATATGAGTGACTTGCTTCACTGAGTCGATCACTGCTTTTTGAAAGGCTTCTTGTGGGTTTTCAGTATCACCTACGGTGTAGAAACCGTCAGGAATCATTCCTTCAATAAGCTCTTTTCCATCACGAGCAGCTAACGCAGGGCGAAACTCTGTTTCATCACTGTCAGTTGTTTCGTGGAGATCTACGTGAATGAAAATGTCTGTGTTTAGGTTTTCAACCATTGCCATCAAGTTAGCAGACTCTTCAGCAGGTGTGTCTTTATAAAATGAACGGTTTGGGTCAATTGCGTTTGGATTCCAACGATTAATAACTTCGTAACCCCAAGGGCTTACACATGGAGCGACAACAATATTAAAATGCTTGCTGTAAAATTCCGCCTGAGTCTCGACAAACTTAAGTGCGCCATGCACGCCACTGGTTTCGTAGCCATGAACGCCACCGGTAACAAGTACCGTTGGCTTACTTTCGTCCCAATTGCGGCTTTTGATACAGAAAAGTGGGTAACGCTCGGGATCATACGATAAAGAACCGTATTGCTCGACATCGTACTTATCGGCTAATGCTTGAATCTTAGGAACGACTTCAAGGTTGTATTCACGCTTGATGATCGTCTGATCTCGCCATTCTTTACGTTCTTGGTCACCCCAAGGTTTTCCTTGTACGCCAATAGGGTACACAAATGAGCTCTTCATAACTTTACCATTTATTATTGATTTGAACTGAGCTTATGATGGCAGGCTAGTGAGAGCAACGTTTATTCATTATTAATATGATAGCTAATGGTTGTATTGACTGTATTAGAGTCTGTTCACAATAGAATGTCGTTGATTATATCGGCTAGTGTCGATTCTGTTTGAGCGCCAATGAGTACCTGTCTCTGATTGAAAATAAAAGCAGGGACAGCATTGATGCCCGCTTCGACCCATTGAAGCTCAGTTGTTGTTACTGCATCTTGCCAAGTTTTGTCGTTAATGACTTGCCTTGCGACGTCGGCATTCAGACCGACTGATTTTGCTATGTTGCATAAACTATCAATGCAATTGATGTCTATTTTCCGGGTGAAGTAGGCATTAAATAGCGCCATTTTTAGGCTGTATTGCAAACCAAATTGCGCTGACCACATCAGCAACTGATGGGCTTTGCGAGTGTTATAAATTTTCATGTCAGTAGTGAAATTGAAGAAAAAATCGAGCTCTTGGCCGAGCTGGGTTATAGATTGGCGAGCACTTTCACTAGCATCGCTGGTCGCGGCGTATTTTTCAAACGTATGCTGATACAAATCCATTCCTTCTTGACTCATGGCGGGGTTTAGCTCAAATGGATGCCAATGTATTTCGACAGGTTGTGTTAGGGCTAGCTGATCAATGACACGCTCTAAGCGCAGATAGCCAATGACACACCACGGGCAGACCACATCTGAAACAATATCGACACGTAACGCCATTATGTTTTCCTTCTATTCCTCGTTAAAAAGTGACCAACTAAGTATAGATGTGGCTTCAGCGATTGCGATGTTATGCGCGAAACTCATACGGAAGAGTGAACTATGAGGGGGAATATAAGTTTCCTGAGCGTTGAATTAGCAACTACTACGCCCCTTGACTCATACGGGTAGATAGTAAGGCGGGGGGAATGTATTTTGATAAAATGCTTATATAATGGCGACATAGCAAGTAGAACTCATAACTAAAGGATTAAATACGTATGGAAGACGTGAATTATGCCAACGTTATTTTACACGCATTTGATTGGCCCTATGCATTAGTAGATAAACGTGCAGAAGAGATCGCAAGTGCCGGTTATAAAACCGTATTGGTCTCTCCGCCTATGAAATCACTAACTCATCCAAACGGTACACAGTGGTGGCAACGATATCAGCCTCAAGACTATCGAGTTATCGACAACCAACTTGGGAATACTCATGATTTCATTGCAATGATCGCGAGTTTAGCCAAGTTCAACATCTTTGTTTATGTCGATGTGGTGTTTAATCACATGGCTAATGAATCCTCTGTACGCTCTGATTTGCAGTATCCGAGTGCTAATGACGTCAAGGAGTACCAGTCGAATTCTGAGTACTATCAGTCGTTACGCCTATTTGGTGACTTATCAATGCCTCTATTTACTGAAGAAGACTTTGTCGAAGCGTTCGGTATTAAAGACTGGAAAGATAAGTGGGAGGTTCAAAACGGTCGAATCACCGGAGGGCCAAAGGATCCCGGCTTACCTACGCTCCGAGACAGTGATTATGTTATTAAGCAGCAAAGGTCGTATTTGCTGGCTCTTAAAAAACTAGGAGTGAAAGGCTTTCGGATAGATGCAGCAAAACACATTACTTTGAAGCAACTGCAGCAAGTATGGAGTGAAGAGATCACTCAGGATGTTCATATCTTTGGTGAAATTATTACCGATGGCGGAGCAACAAAAGAAGAGTACGAACTGTTTTTACAGCCTTACTTAAAAGAGACGCGTCTTGGGGCGTATGACTTCCCACTGTTTCAAACGTTATTTGATGCACTACAACCAAAAGGGAGCTTGAAATCTTTAGTTGATCCATATTGCTTCGGTCAGGCGTTATCTAAACGGCGTGCCATAACATTTGCCATTACTCATGATATTCCAAACAACGCAGTCTTTGAGAATATGGTGATGAGTGAAGCGAATGAATGGTTAGCGTATAGCTATATTTTAGGTCGAGATGGTGGTGCGCCTCTCATCTATAGTGACTTAGATACAAGTGGTGTCAGAGATGTTGAAGGGGATCCACGTTGGCAGCAAGCTTGGCACGACGAGCGAATGATAAATCGAATTCGTTTTTACAATGCAATGCAGGCATTGCCGATGGTAATGGTAGAGGCTAGTGAAGATTTACTCATCTTTAAACGTGGGGAAGTAGGTCTTGTTGTGTTGAATAAGTCAGAAAAGGCAACAACGGTTGACGTTAACGCTATGGGTGAGTGGTGTGATTGTCTAAGTGGTGTTGATGTAAAATCAAAAGGTGGTCAACTTACATTTTCTGTTCCGGCACACAGCAGCATGATGCTGGTCAGGCAGTAGCTAAAGTAGGACATCCATAGGCTGACCGTTTTGATAGGGCAGCCTTGGTTCAGTACTTTATTGTTCGGGTCGAGCGTCTGTACTTATTAAGACGAAATTAGAACGTGTGACCTAAAATGAGAGTCGCTACCTGATCACACTCTTTTTCATTTCCAGCAAAAAGCTGCTCGACAATGAGCGGCTTTTTTTGGCCCGATAGGCTGCGTTTTTTTGCTTCTCGGATGAGGAGGGCAATTTGAATTTGCGCATCCAGTTTAGCGTTTGCTAGTGGCTTCCAAGATGAAACCGCTTGGCTGTATCGATCAAGCTTTAGGTTTGGCTTTAGATTTAACGCTTCAAGTTTTATTAAAGTAAGAATCGCCTGAGTGTACTGTTCATCTTCAGGTTGGTTACGAAGCTCAACGAGTTGATTTAAAAGTGCTATAAGCAACTCTTGCGGTTTAAGTTGACCAGAACTCGTAGGGAAGTTTAAATCTAAACGAGAAGAAAAATCGATAGTTTGGATTAAGCTACTAGGAAAGAACGTGATGCTACAAAGGCAATCAAGAGGGATCCAAATAGATTCTCCCTTGTGAAGCGCATATTCATTCTTACCTAAACGAACAAGCATCATTCCATCAATAACACGGATTAGGCTGCTCTTAATGACCTTTTTACGAGGTGTTGTGGTTAAGAAATCGTATTGGGTAATTTGATGTTGAACTGCGTAATTCATGAGTTTCGCCTTATTCTCTGCGGCAACTAGATATGTTGCGACCCGCTTTGGGGCGACAAGGTTACCTTTTCTGTCAAAAAATGCCAATAGAACTGAAGGGCAATCACACTTATCTGGTCAGACCTTTGTGGTTATGAGAACTCTATTGCTGATAACCCTGTGAACTATGCGTAGAATAGGCGAGCTTTTTTCCTTTTTTCGATTACGTAGTAAATAATGACTTTAAATACTGATCCATATGTAGATATTCGTCCATACAATGACGATGAGATTCCAGCAGCAATTGAGCGCCTTATTAATGATGAGGAGTTTATCGGTGCGATTCTTCACCATCGTTTTTCAAATCATGCTTCTTGGTTTATGGCGGTAATGAGTCCGTTTGTTAAAGCGTACTTGAAATTCAAGTGGAAAAAACTGACCAGCATTGAAGCGATTCAAATTGAAGTTAAAAAATATCTCGCAAAGACACTAAAAACGACCACCAATGGTGTGACATACAGTGGTCTTGATAAACTAGACAAAGACACTTCTTACCTGTTTGTCTCTAATCACCGCGATATTGCAATGGATCCAGCGCTAGTAAATTACGGTCTTTACCAAAGTGGTCACAAAACAGTACGAATTGCGATTGGCGATAACCTATTGAAAAAGCCTTGTGCGACAGAGCTTATGCGTCTGAATAAAAGCTTTATTGTGAAGCGGTCGGCGAAAGGGCCACGTGAGATGATGAAGATGCTAGGCACATTGTCTGGCTATATTAAGCACTCATTGGATTCTGGTAACTCGATTTGGATAGCGCAAAAAGAGGGTCGAGCAAAAGATGGTAACGACTTTACCGATCCGGCGATTTTGAAAATGTTCCATGTAGAAGGTCGCAAGCAGAAAATCAGCTTTGCTGACTACACCAAGTCACTGAGAATCGTGCCAGTCTCTATCTCTTATGAGAATGACCCTTGTGATATTGCTAAAGCTCGTGAGCTTTATGAAAAAGCAACGCATGGCGAGTACAACAAAGGTGAGTTTGAAGACATCGAGAGCATTATTCAGGGTATTGTAGGTGACAAAGGTCGAATTCACGTTGCTTTTGGTGATGTGATTGCTGAGTCATACGAAGCCCCTGATGAGTTTGCCGCTGAAGTTGACCGCCAAATTCATGAGAACTACAAGCTTTTCCCAATTAACCAATTAGCTGCTGACATTGAGTCAGACGTAGAGCAGGGCACACGTGAACGTCTACAAGAGAAGCTTGAGCAACTTCCATTAGATGCGCACAAGTTCTTGCTAGACAGTTATGCGAACCCAGTTCATAACCAGAACTAATTTAGTATTGTGCTAGAAAGCAGAGATAAGAAAGAGATGCACTTAGCATCTCTTTTTTTATCCGGTAGATCTAAACGGCTTATCACGCTCGTCTCTAGCGGGCAACAGCGCCGCCAAGAGTGAGGTTAGAGGGCCACTTAGTGATGGTGTTTCCACCGAGGTAAATATTACCGTTAACGGTCATTGTATCGGGGAAGGTTGTAATACCTGAACCACCTATAAATAAACTGCCTTCAACAATTATGCCCTCAGGAAGCTGCTCTAAGGGCGTTCTAATTACGCTTAAATCTCCTTTTACTTTCATTCTCGGTGGCAAGGTTGCAACCTTTGTATCCGTGAGATTGATGTACCCGCCTACTTTTACTCCACCTGGCCAGCGAGTCAGTTTGGATCCCAGTAAATTCGCGTAGCCCTTAATTGATGTACCTCGTTGGATCTGTTTTAACTCGCAGTTCGTTGCTTCAAGGCTCCCATTAATTTCGATGCCTTTTGGTAGCTTAGCGATAGAGGTCTTAGAGATATTCAGGTTTCCTTTCACGATCAGTCCATCGGGTAACGAAGTGTAAGGCTTATTACGTAGGTCTAAGTTGCCATAGTTATCTAGGTGATTAAGGATTTTATAGTGATCCAATGGCTCGCTGAGGGCGGCAAAAGAAAAAAGCAGTAGCAGAGTAATAAAAGTGGCTTTCATACAGAGGAGGGCCAAGCATTGCGAGTTAAGTAGTCAGTATCGTTAGGATGTCGAAAGGATTCAATGATATTGAGAAAAAACTGTGATTTTCACTCTGACTAAAATAAAAGAGTAGAAAGCGTAACGAGATTTACGGTTCCTACTCTCTGTAATCAATGGATATTAGTTAAACTTAATGTCTTTAAACCTAATGTCTAAGAGAGCGTGTCTTCAGTTCAAAAATCAGCTTTTCAGCACTGACTTCAAACTTGAAACGTGCAGTGACTTCTGTAGAAGCTTCAGTAATCTCAGACAGGTCGAATTCGACGTTTTTACATACTTCTTTAGCAAGAGTTAGGTATTTATCTAATTCACTCTTTAACTCGGCCGAATCAGGGGAGCTAATCGTAATTTCAGAAATTTCATCCCCTTCTTTAATCATGAAGCCAATTTCGCCAGCAGAACCGCAAGCTTCACATACATCATTGTCGATTTTATCGATGCTCATTACATATACTCCTAAGTAAACTGCCGACATATTACATATCAATTTGATCTCTATCCACAAAAAAGCACGCTGTTCTGCAAGACAGTAACAGAATGTTATACTGCACAGGTATCGACGATTTATTTATCAAACGTGATTTGGTCATAAGCTAATCGATAACATCGATACTGAATTAAGTGTGATCAAGGTCGGATTTATACGTAACGATATAGAAAAAGAACGCGAGAATCTTTGCTCGTGAGTTGTCTATTGCTTAGATATGTAACATCATTCTGTTCAATGATTTCTTGGTAATAAATAACTTGTTCTTTTGGTAGGTATCTATGAGCAATCATTGCCTGTTTCTAGCCAACGCACATGTGCTACTTAGTTGAGTGACGCGTTTATAGGCACATAAACGTTTCATAGATACAAAAACATGTCATAGATGCGAAAATAGTTATTACTGGGTTGAATTGTACTCAGGCCGAGTAAAGTAGTTAATAAAGAGAAGAGTTAAACCATGCCAAAGCGTAGTAAAGAAGATACTGAAATTACGATTCAAACAATTATGGATGCGGTCGTTGACCAGCTGTTAAGGTTAGGCTATGACAAAATGTCATACACCACCTTGAGCCAACAGACTGGCGTATCTCGTACTGGGATTAGTCACCACTTCCCAAAGAAAACAGACTTTACTGCGGCATTGGATGGTCGAATCTTCAAGATCTTTGTTGAGCATTTAAATGTAAGTGGTGATCTAAAACTGTTTTCAGAAAGTTGGATCAACGCATTAAGTAACAAAGAGTTTTTGGCTATCCTTCGTCTGCTATTCCATCATATTGTTACTGCTGACCGTGCTCATGAGTTTGCATCGCAGGGGGTTTCACGTTTATACAAAATGACTGAAACGCAATTTGGTGAAGAAAGCACTCGCGAAATTGAATGGTTAATTGGAAAGTCGCTTATCCAAATGGCGAAATAGAATCTAAGAAAAATTGAACGAATCTAAGTAAAATCACGATGAATTTTAAAAATACCCTCACTAGAGGGTATTTTTTTGTCTTGAGCTTTTCGGTATCAAAAACAATCCGATTACCGAGCTTAATTTATAATAGAATCAATAAAAAGAGAGAAAAATGTCTATTCGGAGAGTGATGCGGTAACTATCTGTTACACTCTAATTAAAGGATAGTTAAATAATAATAGGTGAACGCATGTCTTACCCCGTTCTCATCTGTGATGACTCTGCATTAGCACGCAAACAGATGGCTCGTTCTCTCCCTGCATCACTTAACGCTGATATTACTTTCGCAGTACATGGCCTTGATGCATTAGAGAAGTTAGAACAACAAGAATTTAAGCTAATGTTCCTAGATCTCACCATGCCTGAGTTAGATGGATTCGGAACACTGGAAGAAATTAAAAAACGCGATTACGACATTCCCGTTGTCGTCGTGTCTGGTGATATTCAGCCGAAAGCAAAAGAACGTGTCGATACGTTAGGTGCGAAAGCATTTATTCAAAAGCCGATCGATAAGAAGCTGCTTAATGATGTATTAAAAACTCTTGTTGCGCCAAGTGTACAACCTCAAATAATCACGCCTGCTCCTCTTGATTTGCCGATCCTTCGCCGTAGAGATATCTACATGGAAGTCGCGAACGTATCAATCGGGCGAGCTGCTGATGCGTTGGCGCGTCATTTTGATGTGTTTGTTCACCTACCACTACCCAATGTGAATATTCTTGAGCTCAGTGAACTTCATATGGCATTGCGTGACTTGGCTGAAAATGATCAAGTCTCTGGTGTGTGCCAAGGGTTCAGTGGTGAAGGTATTGCAGGTGAAGCTTTAGTTTTATTGAGTGACTCAAGTGTTTGTGATCTAAAGAAGTTGATGAAGATCCCCGCTGATAGTGAAGAGCTAGAGGAGCTAGAGCTATTGATGGATGTATCGAATATTTTAGTCGGTTCATTTTTAAATGGTTTAGGTGAGCAATCAGAAGTCCGTTTCTTCCAAAGCTCACCAGTACTACTAGGGCAGCATATTTCCATAGATTCCATCATCAACTCGACAAGTGGGTCGTTTACCAAAACAATGACCTTTGAAGTTAGCTACAACATAGATGGCACATCTATTCGTTGTGATTTACTGTTCATGTTTGTTGATGAATCCCTACCACTTTTAGACAACAAACTTGCTTACTTGATGGAGGACTTTTAATGTTAAATCTTCCTGCTGAATTTGAACAATTCCACTGGATGGTGGACATGGTACAGAACGTTGATATGGGGTTGATCGTTATCGATCGTGAATACAACGTTCAAGTATGGAATGGGTTTATGACTCACCATAGCGGTAAGCAAGGGCATGACGTTCTGGGTAAGTCGCTCTTTGAGTTGTTCCCTGAAATCCCTCAAGATTGGTTTCGACTAAAAACAAAGCCGGTTTATGACCTGGGTTGTCGCAGCTTTATTACTTGGCAGCAGAGACCTTATCTTTTTCATTGCCGAAACGTACGACCTATTACGCAACAAGCAGAATTCATGTATCAGAACGTCACTCTTAATCCCATGAGAACGCCAACAGGCGAAATTAAATCGATGTTTTTATCTATTCAAGACGCGACAGCAGAAGCATTAGTTTCGATTCAAGCAAAAAACGATAAATAATTGACGCGGGTAGTTTGATTTTTGACCATTGAGGCGTAACCGGTTTGTTGTTAACGGTTACGCTTTTTTATAACGGATTAAAGATTAAAGCTTGAAGCTCGCACCAACCAAAAATGCCGAGTTAGAGTAGTCATCTTCTAACTCTTGATGGATATACTCAACATTGATGTCTAGGTGTGGCTGAAAGAAGGTATTGATTTTAATGCCTATTCCATAGTATGGGTGTGTTCCCGAAGTCTCGATAGGCGTATTAGGGTTACTGGTTAGGTTAGTCTCTTCAAGAGTTGTGTAACTCATCCCTCCTTTAGCGTAGACAAAACCGACACTTTGGATTGGATGCTGTATATGTGTACCTACAAAGTAACCTTGATAAGAGAGATCAATAACATCTAAATGCTCATTGGAATATTGAGGGGTGTCGGAAACGATATTAGTATGCCCCACATCTAAGCCCACAAAAGGGGACAGAAAATAGCTGTAACCTACGTTCGTAACCCATGCGTTTTCACTACCTAGCTCGCCTTTAATGTTTGCATAGCCTGTATCTGCAAACAGTTGATGTGTTTTTTCGTTGGCAGTTACGCCATGTGAAAAGAGCAATGCATTACTAATTAGTACCGGCATAAACAAGATACTCACTGTTTTCATTGCCATCTCCCTGACTATTTCACAATTTAACTGCCGCTTTTTTGACCTTATTTTTCTATTGCAATAACTGATCCAAAAGCAAACCAGCGTCAATCCAAAAACTTTCATTTACCATTTAGTAAAAATAGCTTCGAAAAAAGGCCACTTTTTTGCGTAAACGTCGATCGTCCATCGTTTATTAATTAAAAAGTGATGAAAATTCACTCAGCGAAAGAGTGATTTAGATCGAGATATGGGCTGAAATTGAGTAAGAGAGTGTAACGTGGATAAAATAGGAATTTATGAATAACGAATGAGCGCAACGGAGAGGTGAGGTAACTTATTGATATTTTTCTAATTTTAACTGATTGAAAGTAGGGGGAGTAAACGTTTGCTTTCTATAGGTGCTTTCCTACGTAAGGTAACACAAAAAAAATCAATTTATCAGACTTGCAGGAAAAAAATCACGACCTATAATGCTGAAAACCGGAGCGTCTGCCAACGCTCCGGTTTTTTTGTGTCCGAAGAAAGGTAAACCGTCTGCCAACGAGTTACCAACGCACTATGCTTAATGATGGATGTAGTTATTCATACGAGCTAGATGCCCACTGGAACATGTACTACTAAATCAAGGAATTTACACAATGCGTATCGAACAAGAACTTAAGTTAGGCTTTAAAGATGTACTGTTTCGCCCTAAGCGTTCAACACTAAAAAGTCGTTCTCAAGTAAATTTAACCCGCGATTTTACATTTAAGCACAGTGGTCGTCAATGGTCTGGTACTCCTGTTATTGCAGCTAACATGGATTCAGTTGGTAGTTTCGAAATGGCAACCGAGCTTGCAAAGCACGGTGTTATGACGGCAATGCACAAGCACTACACTGTTGAGCAGTGGGCTGACTTCGTAAAAGGCGCGGATAAAGAGACTCTAAACAAAGTATTTGTATCTACAGGTACTTCTGACCGTGAATTCGAAAAAACAAAAGAGATCTTAGCATTAAGCGAAGATCTAGAGTTTATTTGTATTGATATCGCAAACGGTTACTCAGAGCATCTAGTTGAGTACGTTGAGCGTGTACGCGCTGAATTCCCAACAAAGACTATCTCAGCTGGTAACGTTGTTACTGGTGATATGTGTGAAGAGCTAATCCTAGCGGGTGCTGACATTGTTAAAGTTGGAATCGGCCCTGGCTCTGTATGTACTACACGTGTTAAAACAGGTGTCGGCTACCCACAACTTTCAGCAATCATCGAGTGTGCTGACGCAGCGCACGGCCTTGGCGGTATGATCATCGGTGACGGCGGTTGTGCTTGTGCTGGTGACGTTGCTAAAGCGTTCGGTGGCGGCGCTGATTTCGTAATGCTTGGCGGCATGCTAGCAGGTCACGAACAGTCTGGCGGTGAAGTGGTTGAGCAAGACGGTAAGAAATTCATGAAGTTCTACGGCATGTCTTCTCAGTCAGCTATGTCTAAGCACTCTGGTGGCGTAGCGAACTACCGTGCAGCTGAAGGAAAAACCGTACTGTTACCATACCGTGGTGACGTGAACGACACTATCAATGACATCCTTGGTGGCGTACGTTCAACTTGTACATACGTAGGCGCAGCAAAGCTTAAAGAGCTAACGAAGCGTACAACGTTCATCCGTGTACAAGAGCAAGAGAACAACGTTTTCGGTAAAGAGTAACCTTTACTTTAAGAAGTAAACTTTTTATAAGAAAAACAAATAGTAAGAGCCGCTTTGAAGTGGCTCTTTTTTTGTTTGGAACACAGTAAGTATAGTTCTAATACCACGCATTTCCATCGTCAAACTTAATATTAGCCTCTCTGTCAAATTACCTAGTTTATCGTTCTGTACTAAAGCTGTGTTCTAAAATGTGAGTAAAATACGCTATACTGTGTTTTTATACAGTTGTTGTGGTTTTTCTATGTTTCAATCTATTCAAGTTAGCTCTGGTTACAGCATTATTAAATTAAATGGTAGTGGGCCAATAGGGGAAAGCACAAAGAGCGATGGTAAAATTGCAGCACTATTAAAGCGCGGTAATCAATTTTGGGCGCCGTTTGGCGGCTTCATTGAGGCAGATAACATTATTGGCCTGAAGTGGATAAAACTCGTCGACATTAAATATCTTTGCACCGATGCAGACGCTGAAGTCGTTGAGTATGTAATACAGAACGATCACTACGTGGTAGGAACGTACCGAGACAATCAACTCTACATTCTATTGTTTGGCGGAAAGCCCAAGCATCATCAGTTGAAAGGGAAAGAGCAAGATGGGAAGAACAATGTGTATGGGTTGTTTTGATTTGAAATAAAGCTCCAATGAAAGGAGCTTTCAAACACAAGAAGAGAGGGAAAGTTCTAAGAGTTCGTTTTTCTTCTAAGGCGAACAGTCCAAGAAATTGCTAATTATCGCTTTTGTACTTTTCTAATCATCGACATGTTTAGTCATGCTTTTTTCATTATCAAGGTGTGGGAGGTTGTAGCGTTTGCAAAGAGCTTGTTGTTTTTCTTTAGATAAGTTGCCTTCACTAACAAGCTCTTGCCAATATTTGGGCTCAACAAGCCGTTCGCGAAACTTCTTTTGTTGCATTTTATATAAAATATACAATACGAGAATACCGATTAATCCAAGCAGCTCCATCTATCGTCCCTTGTTAATTTGGTTTAAATAGAGCAGGCAGTCTATATCAACTTTGTCCGAACCGTCTGCTTCTTGGTGCGGTTCATTGAAACTAGTTTGCATATTACTCCTACTCTACATTCAATTGATTCAATAACTTAGTAGGGTATCACTACCGTCTCTTATCGAATAGCCATTGTTCAACTTTTTAATCAGTCTTACTAGCTAAGTATGTCTTAAAAGTAACTTTGAACTTTTGATGTGTAATTAGGGAGTTGTCATTGCGGTATGGCTAGAACTAAATAAGAGGAAATGTGACGATTGAGGCTGGAGTGGTGAGATATTGAGCCGCAGGCTGCTATTTTGAGAGGAATTGAAAATAGACAGCGGAAATATAATCTAGTGTGCGATTGTTAATCTTGAAATGCATGCGACTAGATGATTTTTCATTTGTGCGGCTTTTTTTACTTTATGATAATGGTTTTACTTAATACGTTCTTTCTTACTACAGCAGAAGTCGCTTATTCAGATTTATAGGATTGTGAAATTTCCTAATCTGGCGCCTGAAACCGATGTGACGTTACCGGTTTGTGAAACTTCATCAAATTGGAAGTTTATGGGGCTGCTGATGTTCTTGAGCTTTGGCAGTATATGGCGAAATAAAATATCGCTGTTGAGCTGGTGTATCTCTGCGACCCAAGATAGGTCTTCGTTGTATAAGTTTATTTCTATTTTGAACATTTATTTCCTTTTGATTGAATCGTGTTTTTCTTGTTTGTTAATTTGTACCAATGGATTTGGCGGCTCGTTCTGCGAGACATAGTGTTGTACCTTTTAATAATTAATTTGTACCCTTAGATTTAGCATATAAATATGACTATTTTGTGAAGGGCAATTTATTTGGTCTGATTAAAAGCTATTGAATGAACGATTGAGGTAAAGCTGACGCAGAGATGTTGTACGAGAATATCGAGAACTGTCTATGAGGGAACTTGGACTAAATGTAACATTAACAACTCTTAGGTAAGAGCCAAGGCTGCACTATACTCCAAGTTTTGAAGATAGCTAGTACTAAATTAAACATTAATTAAAAGAATGAACAATTAAAATTAAGAGCTAAGCCTCAATTGCTGAGTTTAATGACCAAACAATTGTAGCCAAGCATCAATAGCATGGCTTTTTATTAGAATCTCATTAATTCAATACGTAAGTGACAATCGTCTTCATAAGCGACAATCGCCTGAAAATGGCTATCTTGTTCAACAACGTTAGAAAACTGCTCTTTAAAATCCGCATTACCTACGAACAGTAGTTGTGTTGATTGGGTCATTAGGCCATCTTCATCAAAGCTTGAATCAAGACTTTCATCGACAACACAAACCAATACCTGCCCAAAGCGTGCATCTAA
Organism: Vibrio kyushuensis; assembly: GCF_050337325.1. Taxonomy (NCBI): domain Bacteria; kingdom Pseudomonadati; phylum Pseudomonadota; class Gammaproteobacteria; order Vibrionales; family Vibrionaceae; genus Vibrio; species Vibrio kyushuensis. The sequence goes on along the minus strand of NZ_JAKJSV010000002.1, from coordinate 1,180,513 downwards.
ATCGATATCTTTCGCTAAAGAGTATTGAACCTTGGTTTTGAGCTGTGACTCAATGTTCATCACTAAGCTGATAAACTGATACAAGTCTGTTGAACATGTTTCTAGAAGCTGTGAGTGCTCTCTAGTTAAGAAGACTTCGAAGTCGGCTTTTAATTGACGACCAGCTAACAGCCATTGTTTTGTTGTTTTTTTCACCGTGCGAAAACGGGCACTCTTTACTATTGGCTTTATAAATTGAACCAGTACTTGGTTTTTTTCAGCAATGTTTAAGTGACGTTCTAGCTTTTTAAATTCAAGATGCAGTAATGCATGAGTCGATATGTCTAATAATAATTGTGATGGGTGCATGAAAATATAAGGTTACGGCAGGTAACAAGAGCATAACACACTGAAACCATGATCAGTTATCCCTCATTTCATAATGTCATATACGTTATGGATTCCGACAATAACATCCATTAAAATGGATCCAATACAGGCATAGATAGCCAAATCAAGGACCACAGTTTAAATGAGCGAACTTACGCCACAACAAGAACATGCTAAAGCGATTTTCAAAACCAATTTACATCTGCCTAATGGTGGGTTTCATGGCTTGATCATTGAACTGAGTAAAGAGTACCAACTGCCTTTTCAAAAGGTACGGACTGTTTTAATGACAAGTCAAAAGATTGTTGAAGAGAAAATTAATTCAGATTTTGAAAATGTAAGTGAACAAGACCTTAGTAAAGAACATTGGATCGGTTTGATTCATTTAGGTTTGAGGGATCTGGCTAAAGAAACTACTGCAGTCATGACGCTTCTTGAGGGTAATAGCCACTATAACAATGCTAAAGCTGGGTTATTAGAACCAATTACTAGCGAAGGTGCGCGTGATGCTATTTTGGAAGAACTGTTCTGCGCATACGAGAAAATTGTGTTTAAACCTTTGTTAGCTATGCTGCATACTAGCCCTCTATATTGGAAGTTAATGCTACTAGAAGAGTTGTATCAAATGACCGAAGAGAAGCGTCAGCAGTTTGAGCTTTACCCTCAGTACATGCAAGCTACTGAGACGCTGTTTATACTTGATCAAAAAATTAGAAATATAGAGTTAGTCGATAGCTTGTGAGTCATTTAGTTATAATCTTTGTTATGTAAATCAGTAGAAGATTTTTACACTTATTGGTGAGGTCTATACTTGTAATTGGCCCCCAATAAGTTAGTGTTGATTGTCTTGTATTTATACGCGGTCTTCAATCCGCATGGTTTTTAGAAGGTTTTTAGTAAATGATTAGCTTGTTTGTTATTCTTATAACTATAGCTTTGCTCGATAGTACATCAATGATACCACTAGCTCTTATTCCTATGGCTGCTATTCTTGGTGGGAAACAGTACATATCTGGGGCCCTAGGTTTTATTCTTGGTATATTCGTAGTCTATTTTTTCTCTGGAATACTATTGTTGTTTGGGTTCGATTATGTATTCGAAGTTATAGGCCCGAGTTTTTCACGATGGTGGGATGAACCAAAAACATTAGAACTTGTATTTCAGACTTTAGTTGGTATTTGCGTACTGCTCTATGCTTGGAAGCAATATAAACTACCAAAAATAGAGGTAACTGAAGAATCTAGCAATAAATTAGAGGCTGCCTTTACGCCTATTAGTGCTTTTACATTAGGCATCACTTTAACAATAGTTGGTGTTCCCGGGGCTATCCCATACTTCGGTGGTATTGAACAAATCCTCAGAGCTGACTTAAATTTAGTCGCTTCAATGGCTGCTTTACTTGTCTACAATATTGCATTCGTAACAGTATTCTTCACTATGCTACTCATCCGTATAATTGCACCGAATAAGACAGAATTAGTATTTGGATCGATATCATCGGTTATGAAACGTTGGGGAAAACCTGCAATTGTAACTTTACTCGTTATTCTTGGTTCGGTATTCATAGCAGATTCGGTAGGGTGGCTATTTGGGTACCCGTTACTGACGGTTGGTTAATTGTAGTCAAATATATATTATTAACGCCTTGATCTATTGTTGATTAAGGCGTTTTATTTTGTACTGCTGTAGATATATGCAAGCTCAAAATCGTAGTCATCCATGCAGTGTGGTAGCATTCACCAAATTATACTTTAAGACCATTCCACATGAGACATCTTACAACCATGGTTCACCCGAGCATAGAGCACTTGGATGAACAAACTATCTATAAGCGTAACGCGGCAAGAGCGATTGTAATAGATGGTGAGGATATACTGCTTCTTTACACTGAAAGGTATCATGACTACACCATTCCCGGTGGTGGTCTTGATGAAGGTGAGGATGTTATTGCAGGTATGGTGCGTGAGCTCGAAGAAGAGACGGGTGCACAGAATATTCACAGTATTAAACCGTTTGGTATCGTTGAAGAGTTTCGCCCTTGGTATAAAAATGATGCCGATGTCATGCATATGATCTCGTACTGCTATACCTGTAAAATTGACCGAAATCTTGGCGATACGAATTACGAAGATTATGAGATCAAAAATGGTATGAAAGCCGTGTGGCTTAATATTCATGATGCGATCACACATAATGAAAAAACCATGGCTGAAAGCGAGAAGAAAGGCATGAGCATTGAGCGTGAAACGTTCTTGTTGCATTTGATTGCCAAAGAAATGCTGTAATCATTTCCTATTGAGCCGTATAAAAAAATCCGAGTCAGAAGTGACTCGGATTTTTATCGTTTATAACGAATAAAGATTAAACCCTACCTGATATTTAAGCAGGGCAACTCTTACAGAGCTTATTTTTTAGCTTGATTCGTTTGCTTGTCTTCTTCAGTAAGATCGCGAATGCGGCGACTGATATCACGACGTGCTTTTGAAATTTCTGCACTTTTGATGATGTGATCATCAACACGATCTTCGTAGTCTGCTTTCATGTTTTTAACGATAGAGACAATCTCATCGTGGCTCATACCTGAATGAACGTAATCTAGTAAGTTCTCTAGCAGATCGACACGTTTACGGTTATCACGAACCTTTTTTTCGTTGTCTAAAAGTTCACGCTTTAATTTGTTCTTACGACGTGCTTGGTTTACGATTTCTAATACACTACTCATAGGTTCCTTTTCCCAACAATTAACGTTAACTGCCCCGATTAAAGCACAACACTTAAAGACATAACAGTCTTTAGATCAATACGAACAAGATCTTGTCCATTTATTCACCAACCACTCTAGAGTGCATTGTTTTATTGGTCTGAGTCGCTATATTATGACGTGAATTATGAAGAGAATATTAACGACATGAACAGCTCAGAAATTATAGTGCCAGTTGAATTGCAAGTTCATACAGGTGAAGAGCCAACAAAATTAGAACTCGACCGTTTCGAATCTGATGTTGAGGATGCACAAGCACTTTCGTATAAACTGCGTAGTGCTTATCAATCTGAACGCGACAAGCTTGAAATGACGGAAGTAGAGCTAAATCGCTCACGCATTTTTATGGTTGATAAAAATGGCAATATGAGAATTGTACCGCTAATGTCAGAACATTAGTGGTGTAGACTTTCTTATCTGCGTTTAGATAAGTAAGCATGAGTTATAGCGAAAAGGATAATAAAAATGACGATAGAACTAAGCCCAATCGAAGCGCGAATTATTGGCTGTCTCATTGAGAAAGAAGTCACAACGCCTGATTACTACCCACTGACGCTAAATAGTTTAACGACCGCCTGTAACCAAAAAAGTAATCGCGACCCTGTGTTAGCGATAAGTGATGCAGAAGTACAAGACACGCTAGAAGCGTTAATATCTAAACGACTGGTTAATGATGAAAGTGCCTTTAATAGCAGAACTAAGAAATACATTCATCGTTTTTGTAACACAGAATTTGGTGACTTAAAGTTTACCGACCAAGAACGCGGCATAGTCTGCTGCTTGCTTCTTCGTGGTGCTCAAACACCCGGTGAGCTAAGAACGAGAACCAATCGTTTGTGCCAGTTCACGGATGTAAAAGAAGTAGAAGCCATTTTGGATGCAATGAGCCATCGTGAAGCGGGCGCTTTAGTTGTTAAGCTACCTAGGGAAGCCGGAAAACGTGAATCTCGTTATCAGCATCTATTTAGTGGTGAAGTCGATATTGAAGCGTTAGTTGCGGCAGCACCAACAATACCTGTGGCAGGTAACTCGCGTATAGATCAATTGGAAACAGAAGTTTCTGAGCTGAAGAATGAATTGGCGAGCCAGAAGCTAGAATTGGCTGAACTTAAAGAGTTAATTGATAGCTTAACAAGTTAATGACTCAAGGTAGTGAGCTAAGCTCAAATGAAAAGGAGAGTTCTAACTGGTACGTTTACTTAGTTAGAGCTCCCAATAACTCTCTTTACTGTGGTATCACTACAGATGTCGACCGCCGCTTTCAACAGCACTGTGAAGGTAAAGGAGCGAAAGCTTTAAAAGGAAAGTCCCCGTTAGCCATAGTTTGGTATGAAAAAGCGGGTATTAATCGCAGTAAAGCCTCTCAAATTGAATATCGTATTAAACGATTACCCAAATCTAAGAAAGAGTCCTTGGTTTCTGGTTTAGTCGCCTTAGAGCAAGTCATTGAAATAGCCTGAATGTAAAAACTCTGTGGAAACTGTAATCATGTATTAACCTTATTATGGGAACATAAAAAAGGTTGGTAAGGAAATGAAACAACTAATAAAACTATCAGTGGTGTTCGGCTTATCTATTGTTACAACACAGGCTCTTTCGGCGACATCGGTTGCGGATGCTCGAAGTAATGGCATGGGAAATACGGGTGTTAGTACAGCCGATTACCTTTTAGCACCATTTCATAACCCGGCACTTGTTGCTGTCCATCGTGACGGTGATAGATTTGGGGTGCTTTTTCCAGGCTTAGGAGCAAATGTTAGAGATACGGATAATACTTTAGATACGGTTGACGATCTTCAAAATACCATTAAACGATATGAAGACACAGGAAACTCTGATGCTACTATAGCAACTGAGCTTAATAATTACTTGAATCAACTTTCTGATGACAAGCCAATGGTTGGAAGTGGTGGGGCTACCGCAGCGATTGCTATTCCTTTAAACTTGCTCTCAATTAATGTGTTCTTACGCGGTTATGTGGAACTAATCGCTATAACCGATATTGCAGCTGATGCTGGCAATGGAACAGTACAAGTGACAAATCGTTACAATGCATCCGAAGTCGATTTGTTTGCCTTTGGTTATAGTGAATTTGGTGTGGCTCTTGCGAAACGGTTTAATTTTATGGGTCAAGATGTCTCTTTCGGAGTGACTCCGAAATTTCAAGATATGACGACTTACGCCCAAGAGATTAAAGTAGAGGACTTTGATATTGATGATTACGATCAAACAGAAATATCAAAGTCTGCTTTTAATATGGATTTGGGTGTGGTTTGGTTGTACCAAAATTTCCGAGCGGGTATGGCGATAAAAGATCTATTCTCACAAGAAATTGATACTTATTACGGAACTAGTAAATATAAACTTGATACTCAAGTAACGGTATCAGGTGCGTACACAATGGATTATTTTATAGCCACGATGGACTGGGATTTAACTGAACAATCTCGTTTTAGTGATGTGAATGATGATACTCAATTCTTGCGTTTTGGTGTTGAAGGGAATGCATTTGGCTGGGCACAACTTCGTGCCGGTTATCAAATGGATCTTGAAGATACGCTTGATGACTCAGTAACGGCCGGTATAGGTATTAGCCCTGGTGATCTAGTCAGTCTTGATTTTGCTGGTAATTATGCTGGTGATAATCAATATGGTCTGTCTGCTAATCTGGCGTTTACCTTCTAATTTCGTTACATAAACTTGTTAATTAAAGAATAAATGAAATAAATTACATTGGCGCTCTTACCTTTCGTGACGGGAGCGCCTATAGTAGCCGTCCAGATATGGAAACTATGTTTACAAATACCCGTATGAAGTATTTCTTAAAACTCATTATCATCTCTTTTTGTTTACCTTCAGCAGTACTTAATGCTCACTCTACGCAGGAGCTATCAGACTACTGGGGATATAATGAGTTTTTAAAAGCTCACCCTGACCAATCCGATCTAACCGACCGGTTTACACAGATTGTGCGTGATGACCCCAGACTACTAAGCATTGAGCAGAATCGACCGGTTACCATCTCAATCGTCTCTCCTGGCGATCAGATCTCCGACTATTGGGTCAGGAATATTAAGGCCTTTGAAGTAAGAATGAATAAACTGGGCATCGATTATGAATTAAATCAGGTGACTACCAGAATAAATAGCGATACTCGTCAGCAGAATCAGTCCTTGATGAGAGCGCTTAAAAATAAGTCGGATTACCTGATTTTTACCTTATACACCGCACGGCACCGAAAGTTCATAGAACATGTTCTAGGCTCAACTGATACCAAATTAATTCTACAGAACATTACCACGCCAGTAAGAGCGTGGGATGATCGCCAGCCGTTTATGTATGTCGGGTTTGATCACGCAAAGGGAGCACAAATATTGGAACATTATTTTAAGGAGAGTGTTCCAAAAGGTAGCGCTTATTCAATGCTCTACTACTCAAAAGGCTACATTAGTGACGCAAGAGGGGATACTTTCATTGCGGGTATGAATCATCAAGGGGATTATACGTTATCGTCTTCATTTTATACTAAAGCAAACAGGGAGTCGGGTTATCAAGCGGCATTACGAGCGATTGAAAATCAGAGTGATATCTCCTTTATCTATGCCTGCTCAACAGACGTTGCTTTGGGTGCATCAGAGGCACTAAGAGACCGTGATCGTAAAGATATTATCTTAAATGGCTGGGGTGGCGGAAGCGCAGAACTCGAGGCGATAGAGTCAGGAGACTTAGACGTAACCGTAATGCGAATGAATGACGATACCGGTATTGCAATGGCTGAATCGATTAAATTGGATTTAGAGGGGAGGGAGGTTCCGTTATTATATTCGGGAGAGTTCGAGCTTGTGACAACGAAAGATGTCGGTGAAAGAATTGAAGCGCTTAAGCGCTACGCCTTCAGGTATTCAGACCAATAATGATCTATCAACAGTTTTTGGCTAACAAAACAATAAACTTAGCCACATTAATAACACGAACGGTTTTCACCGTAATGGTTGTGGTGACGCTATTTGTTTTATTTCAAAACTTCCAAGCCACATCTAGAGCTGTTGATAATGAAATTGAAAGGACAAGGCTTCAAACCAACAGTTTAGTACAGGTTCTTTTTAACTTAGAGCTCACCTCATTAAGAAGTCAGCAAGATAGTTACAGCAGAAACGATACGTTAGTTCATGCATTAAAAACGGGCTATGTCGAGCTACTCGATCAGTTTTTTGCAAATGTTGATGAGTTGAATCCGCAGTTAACACCTGATTTTCGCTACATTATTTCTGACGACGAAATATTCTGGGGTGATGAAAGCTATACATTTTTTGGTATTGAAGAAAGTTCAATCATCAAGTTTAGCCAAGACCTTACTAGAAGCAATAATTGGCATTTAGTAAAAACCTCTTCGTTATTGGGTGCTAAGTTTTTGCTTATCAGGCGTACCCCGATAGTGGACTCAAGAACGGGGGAAGTACTGGCGATGTACCACATAGGCGTCGTTCTCAATCAGAACTATTCGTTAATGGATGCCTTAAAATCAGACAGTAATTCAGATAACGCACTAATGGTTATTGATGAAGATGTCATAGCATCAACCATTGGTAATATAAATTCGTCGTATAAGGAAAAGGATGTATTAACCTATTTCGATGGGTTAGCAAATTCTAGTAAATATATTGTGATTGAAACGCCACTAAAGGTAAGTGGAAGTGCAACCTCAATAGTTATTTATACTGTACAAAAAAACCTGTCTTCAGCGGAGTTTATTCAGCACTACAATTTTTTGGGCGGAGTATTATTACTATTTATGCTCATACTCGGCGGAATTACATGGTACTGGCTAAATAAGCGAGTGTCAGTTGAGCTAGATATGTTAACGCAATATACTTCAGAAGCGGTTGCCTTGCGTAATGTAAATAAGTTTTCTGGTAGCCCTATCAAAGAGTTTGATCAAATTGGACACACCCTCGAAGATGCATTTAAACGATTAACAGAGCAAGAGAAGCAGTTTGAAGATTTGTTTAACTTTTCACTGTCGCCTATTTTATTTTGGAATATTGATGGGCGAGTAAGTAAGGTTAACCCGGCTGCAGAAAAATACTTTAGTATTTACAAAGAGCAAGATGATACCTATCAACAGCTGTTGGGTAATCTTCGGCCTCAAATAAAAATGGCGGCTCAAGGTGCAACGCTAACGGGCGTTAATATTCCTATCGGAAATCAAGTCTTTCGCTGGAATCTATCTCCAGTAATATTTGATAATGAGGTTCAACAGGTTATCGCTCAAAGCCAAGATATAACAAGTTTAATTGAAGCAGAAAAACAGAGTGAATTAGCTCGTATTGAAGCGGAAGAACTTGCTAGGGTCCGAGCCGACTTCTTAGCCAAAATGAGTCATGAATTAAGAACACCATTGAATGGAATTTTAGGGGTATCACAACTGCTTCGAGACTCCTCTATTGACTCTGTGATGCTCGAAAATGTGAATGTACTTTGCAATAGTGGCGAGCACCTTCTTGCCGTTCTTAATGACATCTTAGACTTCTCGAAACTAGAGCAAGGGAAGTATTCAATACAACTATCTCAGTTTAACCCTATCGAGACATATCAGGCCGTCGACAAAATTTTCTCGCCTTTATGTCATGAGAAAGATGTCGAATTTATTATGGAAACCGACTTTACTCAAGATACTGTTATTTCAACAGACAAAGTCAGACTCACTCAAATCTTGTTTAACTTGACCAGCAATGCCGTTAAATTCACACACAGCGGCTTCGTTAAGATTTCGTTTACTCATAGTAATAGAGGCGGTGAGTCTGTATTACATATAGCAGTCTCTGATACTGGTATAGGTATTGAAGAGTCGTATATAGATCGAATCTTTGAGCCGTTTGTACAGGCTAGTGAGTCAACTGCTAGAGAATATGGTGGCAGTGGATTAGGTTTAACCATAATTAAAAACCTAGTGGAGTTACTTGGTGGAGAATACCAGATCAAGAGCGAGTTCGGCGTTGGGACTTCATTTACTGTTGATTTGCCGGTTCGATGCATAGAGTGTGGAACAGTAGAAGAACTTGCTCCTATCGTCATTTCACCGGAGACTCTTTTTGATTCACCGCTCAATGTTCTTTTAGTTGAAGACAACCATACCAACGCATTTATTGCGCGCGCTTTTTGTGAAAAATATGGAATGAATATTACTTGGGTGAAAGATGGGCAAGAGGCGATTGATAAAGTCAAACATCACTCGTTTGACCTTATTCTTATGGATAATCAACTTCCAAAGGTGGATGGGGTAGACGCGACTCGAATAATAAGACAAGAGCTTAACAGCCAAGTCCCTATTTTTGCTTGTACCGCTGATGGGCATCTGGGGACTAAAGAAGATTTTATGAGTGCGGGCGCAAACTACATAATTATAAAGCCGATTAAAGAAAATGAGCTATATCAAGCGTTTGAGTATTTAAAAGATGAGTGTTTATAGAGATGATGATTGAACTGCTAATTCCAACACTTTATTCTTAATTTCTTCACCCATTTCGATAGAGTGATTAAATCGAATGCCGATTTTATGCCCATCCTTTTGTTTCTGAATATTGGCGATGTTGTACTTAATGCTTTCTTTAATTAACTCTGTCACTTCAGATTTAACATCAATAACGCTACTTAGAGTGAGTTCGTTTTCACCAACTATGAATAGTGCGCAACCTGATATGGAAATATCAATTAAATGAGCGTGATAGGTTTTCGTTTTTTCAGTGATAGTGGCTGGAATATCGAAAGAAAAACGTTCATGTGTTCGTGCTGGCTTTGAAATAAAATGCTTAGGTAGCCTGAGGAACATAATACTAACGGGGCGAGATATTTTACTGATTATTCGACTTTTAAACGCGATGACATGCCCAAGTTTCGTATTGCAAATGCCACGAACGATAATAGTAACATTGTCAGTTTTCCGCATTAACAACGCTTCTTTTGCCTTGGTTGGTAGATCTATAATAATGTAACCATCAGCCTTATGGCCAATTATGTGAGTTGGAAAGGAAAAGCTGTCATTTGGTCCAAACTCGATTGAAGCAGAGAACTTTAGCCCAGGCACAAGTAGGGGATAAAGGTCGGCAATTGGGTTTGAATTTGGCGTCATATGAGAATATTAGTGATAATTCAATAGTTAAATTATACACCGCCTCATCGAAGGTGGAGGAAATTTGTTCAAATGTGATTCAGAATCGAGAAGAAGCTAACAGATTGTATATTTCTTATGTATCGCTATTGATAAAGAGTATAAATGCGTTAGCTTTTCGTTAGGTGCCTATCTACCGGGCGAGTTTATGGTGAGCTTTTGAAAAGTGTCCTGCGCAAAATGCACCTACAATAGATAGTTCTCCAGCTAAGCAAAGCACAGCTGCGACTTCAGCCAAAGCTTGTGATTTACCATTGCCGTGTAATCCGAGAATGTCTAAACAGGCTTTTTGACTTGGAAGGCCAGTTCCACCACCGACAGTACCAACCATAATGTTTGGCAGTGTAACGCTCGCATACAGTCCGCCATGCTTGTTTACTTCCATTCTTGTCATGCCAACAGCCGATTCACCAACACACGCTGCATCTTGTCCACAAGCGATGTATAACGCTGCCAATGCATTCGCATAATGCGCATTAATTCCAATGGTGCCACTTAATGCCCCACCGACGGTTGTCATCTGGCCAAATTGCATCATCTTTTCTGGTGTTGTATGTAAATACTTAGCAATCAACTCTTTCGATAAATGAACTTCAGCGGTGACTTTTTTACCGCGAACACTGCGAAGAGAGTGAGCATTTGGCTTTTTATCACCAGACAGATTGCCATCAAGAAAGGCATATTCAGGATCTACTGGAGTTGTCGACAGTATGTATTCAAATACTGCATTGGTGGCAATGGTTACCATGTTTTGTCCAGACGCATCGCCAGTTAAAAATTCAAACACCAGATAAACGTGATTGCCTTCAATGTTGACGTTGATGTCTGTGAGTTTTCCATGAGAAGTAGTTGCTTGAGCAATATCTTTAAATCGATCGTATTGGGTGACAATCCAACCTACAAATTCCCCCGCTTCTTTTAAGCTGTAAAACGCAAAGCCTGGCGTTCGAGTTACACCTTCGTTTAACAGCATGGCACTTGCGCCACCAGCGGCAGTGATGAGCTGAGAACCACGATTATAAGAGGCAACGAGCGCAGCTTCTGTTGTAGCGAGTGGGACTAAGTAATCATTTTTAGCGAAAAGTCCATTAACTCTCAGAGGACCTGCGATACCAACAGGGACTTTGACTGTCCCAATAAAGTGCTCGATGTTTTTTTCATATGCCGATTTTTGGCTAAGCGTTGATGGGTCAAGAATTTGTGCTTGTTCCGTCATCGTACCTAGTTTCTGCCAACGTTTGTCCAAATTTTTATCAGTCAAATATGGGCTAGGTGTCAGGCGAAGTGAGGATTTAGTAAGGTTAGGCCTAAATGTTTGCTCTAACTGAATAGAGTCGGCATCTCCACTGAGAATGGAGACGTAATCGCGTCGATGTAAATTTAATTTAGGCATAGTAAGTCGAATCTATTATTTTGATGAGATTCTACTGCGAAAGTGAATAAACTCAACGTCTGATATACGGTTAACGATAAAAAGTGGTAATTAAATATGAATATCAAGCAATGTACCAATCATATCTTGATCGCGTTGTAACATATTTGTACCGATCTTGTTGTACTGCTGAGCTTGGCTGAGTTTTATAAGAGGTTCTGTATCTGAATATGACGTCTCTTCCGGTGGGTCAAATTTCACTTTATTAAACTCGAGGTCAGTTTCAGAAGAGGGGATGGCCATCGGCGGTTGTGGCTGTAGCTGAATTTCTTGCGCAGCTTCTTCTGCCATTCTCGCTGACTGATCGATGATTTGATATCCAGACTGAATACTCGATACTGACATAGGGCACCCTCTGCTATTAAAAGCTTAAGACCCATTTGCAATTTCTGCAAGTTGTGCTAACGAATGGCATTGCTTTTATCTAGAGGATAGTGAATCGGTCAAGCGAGTAGTGAGATGATTATGCAAACAGGCTAGAAATAAGATTAAGCTCTTCGTCAGTGATTAGCTCTGCCTGAGTTGGGCTAAGATTAGTATGGATTTCACCTTGTAGGGCTTTTAATTGCTGAGGAGTGAGTAGTTGAATTTGGCTTTTCAACTGTTCAAATTGTAGTTGTGTCATGTTGGCTCCCCTAATTACGGGCTGCTTGCCACTACCTTGGCAACTCAATTCAAAATCATCCTGACTGAATTATGAAAAAGATAGAGCAAATAATAAGCGAAGCGATACTTGAATTGTCCGAATAACGTAAATGTTATGTAAGCCTATGGTGTTATTCTGGTCAACTGTTTGTTTGATAAGGAATATAATCGCAAAAAATCATGGATTTTTTCCTCTAACAGCAAGTTTTGTGGCCAAAGAGTGGAGTTCTGGCAGCATACGATAGATGAGATAAAGTTGTTGTAACACCATGCGTGCGGACTTTTCATCATCTTCACGCCATTCATTTAAGCGACGTGTTAAATCTAACTCATCAATTAATGCGGTATCACAGCTATCGCATTGGTTTAACATTTGTTGTTGAATCATATTAAGGTGCTTGTGAACCACATTGTGTGTATCAAGAATCAACTGGTGAATTGTCGTATCTTCAATACGTGTTCTATGAGCACCTAGCGCTGAGATATAACTAAGCAGCGCATGATTTAATGTTAGGAAACGAAAGCTTTCATCAATGGCGGTTTGATACTTACCAGGCTCAGCCAACATAGCACTAATAGCATGAGTCAAATTTGCATCATTATTGTGAGCGTCTCGACGAGCAACACGATAATTTAGCGTGTCTTTTTTACCTACTCTGTATTGAGCAATGATTTGTCCCAAATACAAATTATTAGACTCAACCGCATGAGCGATCACCTTGTGCAATCGTTTTGACTGCCAGTCAGGGAAAATAAACATGACAGCGGCAACGGCAAGTGTACAACCCACCAAAGTATCGGTTAAACGAGGCAGTAAGACAGCGTAACCTTCACCTAACTGATTAAAACAAAACAGAACGAGTAACGTTATAAATCCAGTGGCGAAACTGTAATTGTTCATACGGAAAGCAAAAAACATGACACCCGTTACTATGATTAAGGCCAATTGACTCTCTTGAGATGGGAAAAGCATCAACAATGGAGCACCAATTAACAACCCTGCGATTGTCCCAATAACGCGTGCAGTTAGTTTTTGTTTTGTTGCAGCATAGTTTGGCTGGCACACAAATAGTGTGGTGAGCAATATCCAGTAGCCGCGATCTAAGTCAAACAGTTGGATAATGCCGTAACCCACCGTTAGTGCAATAGAGAGCCGAACAGCATGTTTAAACAGTAGAGAGTCTTTATTGAAGTTACTTTTAATTCGAAGCCACATGGTTTTGAGTGTGTGGGCATCGGTGTCAAACAGGTCACCCTCTTCCAATGGGTTAACTTCAGGGGAGCCCACGTGATGCAATTGCTTTTCTACAGTTGTTAGATTATTAAAAAGGTAACCTAATTGAGCAAGCGAGATCCGCCATTTGGGTTGTTCACTCTGCTGGAGAAATGCCAACGAGGCTTGCAACTCATTAATTGCCGTCATTGATTCTGACGAGTGCTGATACGGCGTTCCTAAGCGAATAGATTGAGCGATTTCTCGGCAAGCTTTAGCTTGCGCTTCAAGAACATACTTAAAACGAAACATAACGTCTGAGCGTTGAAAGTCTTGCGCAAGTTCTTGGTATCGATAATGACTAGAGCTGACCCGTTCGTGAATATCTTGTGCGAGAAAGTAAATATTCATAAATTTGCTGTTGCGACTGTCGACTCGTCCACGTTTTGAACGCGTTAATAAGGAGCTCTTACATTGATTTAGTGCTGTAACGGTTATCGCGTTTAATTTTGCCTCTGCAATACGGTGGGGCTGAGGAATGAGATTCGAAACGGGGTGAAACAGATTACTTTTAGACTCAAAGTAGTTTGCCAGTTGTAAAAAAACATTGGCTAGATTTTGTTGTACGGGTTGCATTGGCCAAACAATGTGCCAAACCATCGACATAAAGTAATACCACGCCGCACCAGTAATGAGCAGCAACGGCTGGAACCAAATGTTAGTACTATTGTGTGCGCCTAGCATCGCATATATAGCAATGAGCAACGAACCAAACGCAATACTTGCATACCTAGGGCCAATGGCACCTAGCATGATGAAACCAAAAGTGGATAAAGCGAGGCCGATGGCAAAAATAGCAGGGTGGAGAAACAATAGCTCTATGGATGTTGCAGCGAAAGCAAAGCAACATAACGTTAATAGAGAAGACTTAAGGCGACCAGTGAAGGAGTTATCATTTTCTGCAAGCGCTGCTGCAATTACACCAAGAATAAGCGGTATGATGAGCGAGTTAAGTTGGTAATACCAAGCTGGTACAACAACACCAAGCAGAGTGACTAAAATCAATACGCTATAGTTGAAGGTTTTATTTGCCCAATAAAGGCGGATTTGATTGCTAAATGGCACGATAACAAGCTTACAGAAGAAAAATGTAGTGTATCAGGTTTTCATAACAAGGCGCTAACCTTATGACATCTAACTAAAAGTATTGGTCGTTCAATGAAGCTACTTATAAAATACTAGCGATAAACCCTCAAGATTTGACATTATTTTATCACATAGCTAAATGGCTGTAATATACTCATTCAACAGCAATTGTGGACCTATTTTCAATGCAGTTAACCGCTAACAAAACCGCCCAGTATTTAATTCAAACTGAGTATCATCAAGCTGAACTTCAATCAGCAGTTCTGATCTTGTCTTCGCAGTCGACGGAAGAACACATTCCTTTTCATGTTTGGAACGGTACGGTGACGCTGAAGCGTGGGTTGTTTTGGGGAAGTATTCAATTCTTTGCTCACGAAGAAGCGGGTGAGCAGCGTTCTTGGTTGGTACAGGGATTACCGTGGGAGCGTTGTCGAGAGTTCGTTCGTTTTGCTATTGCGAGCTATCAACGCTGGCATAATACTCAATGTGAACAATTGAACTGCTATTTACCTAAATGGGAGCAAACTCTTACTCATTTAACCAAGCTTCCCGCTTTTTTGACTCACTCCCAAGTAGCAACTTGGTCGAATCAAGTGTTAAATGATTTTTCAGATATAGAAATGACGCTAGAAGAAGCGGCGCAACGAATGCCTAGCCGTGTAAAGGCTTTAGAGCCTTGGCTGATTGACGCTGAAGAGTCGTTGTTATTACGAAACAAACAGTGGCTCGAAACTGAGCGTTTAAATTGGCAAGTACTGTTTAACCAACTAGAGTCGTCGCCGCTCAATTTGTCACAGCAACAGGCCGTATTAATTAATGATGATCATAACTTGATACTCGCGGGGGCAGGATCAGGGAAAACCAGTGTATTGACTGCACGAGTTGCCTATTTGCTACAAAGCCATGCGGCGCAGCCTGAAGAGTTATTACTCCTCGCCTTTGGCAAAGAAGCAGCAACTGAGATGAATGAAAGGCTCTCTCAAAAAGTTGGTTTACCTGCTGATGATGTCAAAGTGAACACATTCCACCAGCTTGGTCTACACATCATTAATAGTGTAGAAGACCAACGAGTCGAGCTATCGCCAATTGCTATCGACGATAACCTTCGTAAAGCGTGGTGTATTGATTGGTTGAAAAAGCACTGGATGACACCAACGAATTTCAAACGTTGGCAAAAACACCTTTCTAAGTGGCCAATTGCTTATCTAGCTGGGGATGATGAA
Organism: Vibrio kyushuensis; assembly: GCF_050337325.1. NCBI lineage: Bacteria > Pseudomonadati > Pseudomonadota > Gammaproteobacteria > Vibrionales > Vibrionaceae > Vibrio > Vibrio kyushuensis. The sequence continues at coordinate 1,164,556 of NZ_JAKJSV010000002.1, read as the reverse complement.
TTAGGCAGCCACGTTGAAAATCCGAAGTTGATCGCGTGGCTAGAGAAGCAGTTAACACAATTGTCCTCTACTGGGTTAACCAAAAAACAGATTCAAGAAAAGTTAATATCTCACCGAGAATACGCACGCCTTAATAGTGAGCTTGGCTTGGTGTGGCCTTGTTATCAAGCTTGGCAGCAGATGCTTAAAGAGCAGAAGCAAATTGATTTCAATATGATGATTCGTAGTGCCACTAAATATGTTGAAAAGAACAAATTTAAAGGTAGTTGGCGATACATCATGATTGATGAGTATCAAGACATCTCGCCGGATCGCTTAGCACTGGTTGAAGCACTGTGTAACCAAACTCGGAGTGAAAGTCCGTGCGTGTTGTTCGCTGTGGGCGATGACTGGCAATCTATTTATCAATTTGCAGGTTCTGATGTTGATTTGACGACAGGCTTTGAAGCCCGTTTCCCACACTCGACTGTGCACCATTTGGATACAACTTATCGTTTTAATAACCAGATAGGGGCGGTTGCAAATCGATTTGTTCAGCAAAATCCTACTCAGCTGAATAAAGAACTTAATAGTCATAAAGAGATTAAACAAAAGTCGGTGTATCTTGCATCAATGAGCCGAATAGAGAAAACACTTGATCAGTTAAATAACAACGCAAAAAGTAAAAAATCGGTATTACTGCTAGGGAGAAATCATTACCACAAACCTGAGCTTTTAGCGGATTGGAAAAAACAGTTCACTTCGCTCGATCTGGTGTTTATGACCTGTCATGCCAGTAAAGGTAAGGAAGCTGATTTTGTTTTCATTCTCTCTGTAGACGAAGGGCAATTTCCGGCGAAAGTGAAAGCCTTACATTTAAACAGTGCGCTAACACAATCAGACGATGATTTTCCATATGCAGAAGAGAGACGTTTATTCTATGTTGCAATGACGAGAGCGAAAGAGAAAGTGTGGATTTGTCATTCAGGAAATGGTTCTAGCTTTGTACAGGAACTTGCTGGCTCTGATTATCCAGTGGTCAAAAAGAAATAGGCCAAGGCAAAGGCTAACCGAGAAAATCTCAACACGATTTATCTGCTGCTAGAACTGAATAACGCTTCATCTCTGTTTGAGTATGAAGCGTTACTGTATAGATGCTTCGACAGCTTGATGCTCAAACAGCATGGAGGTTTGACCCACGCTGTCGCGCTTGATACATAGCTTATTTTAAGTTCTATTTGCTAGGTAAGCGGCATAGTCTGGAATCTCGATATCGATCTCTTTCTCAAGCAGTGGAGATTCAATGATGAAATTTGCCGTAGCACGGTTAGTTGCAACAGGAATATTCCACACGCTAGCGATTCGCAGTAGTGCTTTAACATCTGGGTCATGTGGAACAGCATTGAGTGGGTCCCAGAAGAAGATCATCATATCAATCTTACCTTCCGAAATAAGCGCACCTAATTGTTGATCGCCACCCATAGGGCCACTGATCAAACTCTTAATTGCTAGACCTGTCTCTTTGCTAAGCATGTGACCTGTTGTGCCTGTGGCGTACAGAAAGTGACCTTGTAGTTTTTCTTTGTTTTCTTGAACCCAGCGCAATAGTTCAGGTTTGTAGTGGTCATGAGCAACCAAAGCAACGTTCTTATGCGCTGGCATGGTGCGAGTTGTTTTTTCCATGGAGAGTTCCTTATTAATTATTATCTCTATCATTATGAAAATTCAGTTGTTAATCAATACTGCCGACTGAAAAAGTAGGCCTGTAACCAGATGGAGAAAGCGAATCTTTGATAATATCTTGTTGGGTATCAAAATTTGTAATGATTTGAATTTTTGGCTCTTGAATAGGCTCGTAGGCATGGCCCGATAAATAGTGGTAAGCCTGCAAAAGTGACAGTCGACCTTGTTTCACCATTTGATCAGTTGGTGCAAACTCAACTCGGTTACGTACAATGCCACGGTAAACACCATGACTTAAGTAGGTTGAAATCAATTTTATTGGCGTTGTTTGCTTTAAAGTTCTTACTTCGCTTATAGCTGCTTCAATCGCTACAGCACTACCAACGATGTATTCAACGTCGTATCCCTCTATGAGCTCTTGCACTAGGTTACGCTGTAACTCTTTGTCATTGTCTGCCCATGACGTTTTAATTATCTTAATGTCGCTATCATTTATTGCGTCATAAAAACCTTTAATAACAGGCTTCGTTCCGCCACTAGAGGAAGGGCCAGGGAGTAGGGCAACGTTCACCGAACCGGAGTTACTAGGGTGTTTGTTTGCAAGATACTCCCCGGTTAAAAAGCCCATCCAATACCAATCAACGCCAACAGTTCCTTTGAGTACATTTTGATTGTTTTTACTGACCGAGAGGTGGTTTACAGTGGCGAAAATGGGCGTGTTGTCGGTGATCTGTTTTAAGTCGTTATAATAGATGTTTGGGGCAACGGTCCCCAAAATTATTGCATCAGCACCCCACTCAACACATGCTTTGAGTTGCTGTTTCTGCTTTACTTGATTTGGGTAACCACCAGCTTCAAAAACTTTTAAATTAACACCAAGTTTTGTCGCTTCTTCAACCATGCCGTAATTAACCGAGAGCCAGTAAGAGTCTTTTAGGTGAGGGTATACTGCACAAATATTGTGGGCACGAGCCGGTAAGCTGCTTTCTTCGATGTTTTTAGCTTCGATACTATTAGCTTTGATATTGTTAGCTTCGATGTTATTTGCTGAGACTGAAAACGTAGCCGCCCAAATCGATAGCATAAATGGCAGCAGAAGGCACAAGCGATATTGCATAGCACTATTTTGGAACGCGATAGGTCTGTTAGTTAAAAACTGTGGTGCATGCATAAAGTTATTCGTTGGCATCTTCATCATAAACACTGCAAAATATAGCTGATTATTAAAAACTTAAGAAGCGAAGTTTATCATGTTGTTGGCTAAAGCGAGTATTGGACGCAAGTTGCTCATTGCCTTTTCTGCGATGGCTCTGATTGTTTTGCTATCAGCATTGGTTGGTGTCTTTGGCTTCTCATTTGTTGCCAAAACAGAACGCAACGTGGTGAATCGAAGTATTCCATCGATGATTGAAGCTCGTAAGGTATCAGAGCTAAGCGCTCGGATTATCACTTCTGTTCAAATGCTTTCTAGTGCTCAATCTAAACAAGAGCATAAGCAGGCGGGTCAAATTCTTTTCAATCAGTTGGAGACGTTACTGTTTCATATTACGCAGCTTGGCTCTGATACATTCGAGCCGCGCTTACTTGACACACTTGAACAAGATGTACAGGTAATCATCGACACCTTAGCAAAACTTGGCATTGTGGTTGAGCAAAAGCTTCAGTATGCGTCCGCCATTGATAAACAAGTCATTCTAATGCGTAAGCTAGCGACAGAACTTGAACAATTGGCTCGCACACAGGTACTGAATACCAGTACCGTTGCTGTCGCAAATGTTACCCACATCTATGACTTACTGGATAAAAATCAGGTCGAAAATGTCTATCACGCGCTAGATGATCTGGTCGAAGTGGATCTGGACCTTTCAGAGCGGCTCCATGAGTTTCATTTACTGGCGTACAAAGTACTCAATCAGATTGAAGAGATACAAACGATAACCGATATCTCACGCATTGAAGTGATACGCAGTGAATTTTCGAAAAATGTGGCCATCATGCTTAGACGAGCCAAAGCAGTCGAAGATCCAACGCGATCGAAACAGATGGAAATATTACTGCAAGGGCTAGACGACAAAAGTGGCATTTTCGAGCGGCTCCATCAGCGCTATCAAAATCAGCGATCTCTTCAGAATTTAATGCAAGAGAACATGCTGCAAATGGCTGCACTGAATACCACGGTTAACCAATTAGTTGATGATTCGAATGCGTCAACACAACGGGCGGTTGAAAACGTAAAAGCAACATTGAACACCGCGCAATGGACGCTTACCCTCTTGGCCATTATTGGTTTTGTTATTGTGGTCATTATTGTTTGGCGAGTGGTCTATATTCAGGTTGTTCGGCGCTTAGATGAATACTCGAATGCGCTGTTGTCGATAGCAAAAGGGGAGCTCAATGTTGATGTTTCAGTTAAGGGAAATGATGAACTGGCAGAGATGGGGAGAGCGATAGTCACAGCACGTGATACCGCACAGTCTTTGAAAACCGTAGCCGAAAGAGAGTCACTTGCAAGGCGTGCCCTACAAGAGCATAAAGAGCATTTGGAAGAAGTTGTTACCGAGCGAACTTCGCAGCTTCAAGAAGCTAATGATAAGCTAAATGTTGAAGTTACAAATCACGCCGAAGCAAGAGAGTCAGCAGAGCATGCCAATCGAGCTAAGTCTGCATTTTTGGCAACCATGAGCCACGAGATCCGAACGCCAATGAATGGGGTGCTAGGTACGGTACAGCTTTTACAAGATACCCAACTTAATAAACAGCAAAATAACTATGTCGATGTGATTAATCGAAGTGGTAAAACCTTACTGGCAATTCTTAACGATATTCTCGACTACTCCAAAATTGAAGCAGGGCACTTAGAAATTCGACCAACACCGTTTGATTTACATCACTTAGTGGATGATACCTATCAACTGTTTTTTGCACGGAGCATAGAAAAAAGCCTCGAATTTAATCATTGCATCGAAAGCAATGTAGATAAGCTTTGGTTAGGGGACAAAACACGAATAAGCCAAGTGCTGAATAACCTAGTCGGTAATGCGATTAAATTCACGCAGTCAGGTCATATAGATATCTACGTTCATATTGAATCAGAAGATACACAAAGCGCTAAGCTTGTATTTGAAGTATCAGATTCTGGTATTGGTATTTCAAAACAAGAGCAAAGTACTCTGTTTGATGCATTTACTCAGGCTTCCAAACTGAATTCATCTCATGGAGGAACTGGTCTGGGTTTGGCTATTAGTCTGCGCATTGTCGAAGCTATGGGAGGGAACTTAAATGTCGATTCTGATGTAGGGAGAGGAAGCTGCTTTCAGTTTATGATTCCATTGGAAAAAATAAGTAATGATGGCGCTGAGCCTTTGAATTCTCTATATGACACCACCACCTCAAAGGCTACTTCGCTGCATTCTTCGGATCTTCACTCGCTCTCATTAGATGTTCTGTTGGTCGAAGATAATCCAGTGAACTGCCTAGTCGCTGAAGGGTTTTTAACAAGCCTAGGTCATCGCGTCAGTGTTGCCCAGTCTGGCAAAGAAGCAAGAGAACAATTTTATGCAAATCATGGCGAAGGCATTCGTGAACAAACCAGTAATGGGCAGCGTACGGCAGGCTTTGATACCGTTTTACTAGATATAAACTTACCAGATTGCTCAGGGCTTGATCTTTTGGCTGAGTTTAAAGTTCAAAACAGTGACATTCCAATGATTGCTGTCTCGGCTCATGTATTTAGTGAAGAAGTTGAGAAATACTTGGCTGCTGGTTTTGATGGTTACCTACCTAAACCACTGAACCGAGACGAGTTGAATACGATGCTTGCTTCGTTAACAAAACACCTAGATGGTGTGGATCGCCTTAATCTCCCTGTTGAATCGCCATTTGATCAGAAAAAAATGGCACAACAAAATCTTAAGTCGGAGGATGCGGAAGTGCTTATGGATGATCTGGATTTGATCGATAATACGGTATTGCTTGGCGATATTCAGGTTTTAGGCTTGGACACCGTTACTCATATTACAACGCTGTTTGAAAAAGGCTGTGATGAAGCCACAACGAGTTTAGAAAAAGCGGTTATTGAGAGCAGTGATCCTGATGTAAAAGCAACGGTGCATAAACTGAAAGGTTCAGCCGCTAGTTTAGGTCTGAATAGGCTGTATCAAGTCTGTTTGGAGATAGAAAAACATCAACAACCACTTCAAGCCTATCGTGAAGAAGCGAGTCAGTTACAAGAGTTGATTGAACAATCGCAAAAAGCGCTATCTGAATTACTTACTCAGGCCAGAACTTTGTAAAAGAACTAGGCTGCGCAAGTATAACGCGTTGAGAAAATAGAACAAAAAGGCAAGTTAGAACAGAAATGAAACGAGATTAACGATCCCAGTATGTTTCTTCTAAGCTATCTTCTCGTTCTGGTAGCGCACGTGAAAGGCGAGGTGAATGCTGAGTTAATACTTCATAGCTCACTCGGTTTGCGTACTTACAAATCTGAGACAATGAAGAGTAAGTTAGGTAAGGGTGGTCATGTTTTGCTGAGTTAGGCACGTTTGATTCGTGATAACTGTTTGCAGCCATGTCATGCAGCAAAGCTGAAAGCGCACCATCACCCGCACCATTAGTGTTCTTTATCTCTAATGGGCCACCTAAATACGGACCAATATGAGAATAGATTTTAACTGGGTTAGAGCAATCTGATTTACGCATTGAACGGCTAAATTCAAATTCGTTAAACTCAGGAATATTACCCGGTAGTAGGGGTAATTCAGTTAAACGTTTTGCTGAATCATCCACGTAGCCTGCCATGTAAAGGCCAACAGGGCCTGCGGTACATAGTACTAGGTCAACCCACTCTAAGGCCTTGTCAGCGGCAATAAGAGGGTCTTTCTCTCCAGTTAGAGCTTCGCCTTCTTCTTCATTCATCGCAATGATGGTGATGTTCTCTTTGATGTACTCTTGCCACCACTTTTCTGCGCCTTCAATAACATACTTCGTGCCAAGCGTTAACACGACCGGAATGTTTTTTGATTTTGCTATTTCAATTGAACGCGCAACAGCTTGAGGCATTGGATCTTCGGGTTTACCACGCATGAGGTATGAAGAGACAATTAATGCTGAAGCTTTATCAAACACATCTTCAGGAACACTGTCTGGTCGTAGCTTATTCATGTGTCCTTCGTTAATGGCGAAGGTTCGTTCACCATCTTCTGTGATCAAGGTGTAGCAACGGCCGATTGGGCCATCAACCATTTGCAGGTGGTTTAGGTTCATGCGAGAAGAGGTACGACAAAGGTAGCGGTACGCATAAGATCTAACTTCGATGTTTTTCGACATAACACCTAGCAGAACAGATTTACTATCAGCTAATACAGAATAGTTATGCAGAGTATTACCAATCGTATCACCAGGATACTGATGAGTAATCAGACCTTTTTCGACTAACTCTAGGTAAAGTGCATCGGCTTTACTCTCTTCTAAGACTAATGAATGTCCTTTACTAAGTTCGTATTTTTCTAAAAATTCGTTATCAACTCTTGCTTCAATATCAACAATTGTTTGGCCAACACCGACAATGATTGGGCGATGCAGCTTAGGTGTTTGTTGAATTTGATTGACCAAAGGATCACGAGCATGTGTTGGGAAATAATGCTTAGATTTACGCTGTCCGGGAAATTTCATGAGAAAAGAGTAGTTGGGGATTTTATTGAATTATATCACATAATGACAGTTTCGTTACATTCAATTACAAGATATATGAGAGGCAGTCATGGTTACTGTCTGCCTCTATTTGACTATTTTATTAATCGTTCGGGACTTTATTAAGTGGTCTTGTGTTCAATCGGTACTTTTCATACTCGCTGCTTGAACATTAAAATAATTTCTAAGGTGTAAGTTGTGTTTCTACGTAAGCTTTTGTTCCCCACAATGGCACTGTTGATAGGCTGTGCTTGAAGCTGCCATCGGTCTCTTTGGTCGTATAAGACAAGTAGAGTAGGGTTTGGTTTTCAGCATCATAGATACGTCTAACTTTCATGGTTTTAAAGAAGATGCTTTTCGATTTTTTAAAAACAACTTCACCTGATTTTGATTTATCGATAGCGGCGATCATCTCTGGTGTAATTTCGCCAGTTTGGCGACACGAGATAGAACTATCACTAGGATCAGATAAACTTAGATTTGCTTCGATGGAAGCGATATGACAAGTCACACCCGAAATTTTATCATCATCCAAATTCGATATTTTGATATCTTTAAGCGTAAACATACCTAAGCTGACATCGCCAACCTCGCTACTGTCGCAGCCTGTCATCGCTATTGCTAACGTTGTAACGAGTGCAAATTTTTTTATCATCCGTGTTTGCTCATATAATTTAGACGGAAAACTAGTGTATAAGACTCAAGCTATAAACGTAAACCTGTTTAATCATATATTGGGACAAATTAATAGTTAGAAAAATTAGCCATTTACCTCATTAGTTAATTTAAATAATAACGCTTGTGGAGGATGATGAGTGTCGTTATCCTCAACACACTCCTTAGTATGGAAAACAATCATGTCTATAAGCTCTTTACCGATCGTTAAAATGAAGAACCAATGGTTATTTGATCATGTGGATGTCAAATACCCAACCAAAGAGAGCTTAGCCGGCAAAGCTTTGTACGAGCATTCGAATAGCCAATCAACTTATGAGGTTTGGCAAAGCAGCGATGAAGAAATTGAGGTGATTTTTAAGCCTGAGGATGTTTACCTTGTTGATTTTCATCGACTAACGGTAATGTTTTCACTATTACAAGCTTCGCAGTGGAAAGATGAAAAGCAGAAAGCTGATGTGTTAGAGTTCTTTACTCAAATTATTTTATCTCCCCCATGTGATTTATATATTGCTTTTCTCGATGGTGAGCCAGCAGCAGCAGCCATTGTAACAAAATCAGAAGAGGCAATACTGGTATCCGATATTGTTTGCCAGATAGTTGTTGATAGTGAAAAAACGAAACGAGAGTTTACTTCACAGCTTATAGACCTTGTTTCCGACCAAAAAACTAAGAATCAAGTTGTATATATTGAGTTAAAGTAAAGTAACCTATCTGAAAAGAGTGACTGAGCCGTACTTTTACATTATTGGCCTGAATGACAGTGCCGTTGTGTTATATAGATCCTTGTTTGCCTGAAGACTTTTACTATGATGAGATGAATCTGGTAAATAAGGGTAACTTATGGCTCAAGATATTAAATGCGTTATTTTTGATTGTGATGGCACTTTGATAGACAGTGAACGATTGTGTTGCCAAGCATTGGTGAACGTCTTTGCTAGATTCAATATTAACTTTCCGTTGCAAGATGCACTGAAACATTTCGAAGGTGGAAAGCTCGCTGACATCCTATTAGCAGCATGCAATCACGTAGGTGTGTCTATTTCACTTGACGCATTAGAGCCTTTATATCGAACTGAACTTAAACTTTTGTTCGAGCACGATCTAAAACCAATGAGCGGAGCTAAAGAATTACTTAACTATTTGAGTGATAATAGTATTGAGTATTGTGTCGTATCAAATGGGCCGCGAGAAAAAATCCAATACTCGTTAGAGTTAACGGACTTGTTACCTTATTTCAAAGGAAAGATGTTTTCTGCCTTTGATGCCAATAGCTGGAAACCTGATCCTGATTTAATTTGTTATGCTGCGATGAACATGGGGTATTCCCTTTCTGAGTGTATCTATGTCGATGATACGAAAAAAGGAATTGAAGCTGGGATAAATGCCGGCGTTAAAACGTTCCTACTTAGTGATACTAAATATCATACTTCCCAAATAGAAACGTTTTCAGAGCTTTCTCTTATTCAATCTTGGCTTAATGAACAGCACAGCTTGCAGAATGTATAAGTTTGTTCTTTAGAGAAGAGCAGGGTGACATGATTGCAGACTGGATGTGAGAAACGTGTTGCAAGTGAATGCCGCATTGGGCACAAATGAGAGTGTCATTATCCTCTGAGATTAGAAAGTCATCGCTGGCACATAGTGGGCAGCTCGTAGGGTCATCTATTATATTATTATTTTTTTTCATATAGTGGTCTCGGCAGCTTTGCAGCACCTTGAGCAAGGTGCATGCAAACATCTTAGCCTACATCTCAGTTTGTTAAATATCTTCGCTAGCTTTCATGCTTATTTTGAGAAGCAATTCATAGATTTGTTACTACTTGTTAAAAAATGTGGAGTAAGTATGGATATAGTTAACTGTATGGTGTTAACCACAACACCCAACCTAGAGAGTGCAAATTCAATTATTCAGCAGCTATTTTCGTCTCAACTGGCTGCGTGTATTCAGACAATGCCGATACAGAGTCACTACCTTTGGGATGGTGAGCTTTGTTCTAGTGAGGAAGTACTACTTATTATAAAAACGCGAAAATCGTGTTATTCACGCTTAGAGAATGAAATTTCGCGATTACATGAGTATGACGTGCCTCAGATTGTACAAGTCCCATTTACCGATGGACTCAACCCATATTTAGAGTGGATCAATAATAGTGTGGACGGCTGATTCGAAGAGTTGCAAATAGTTGTGTGGCTGCTGTACTAATCAAATATTTGCCGCAGGGCTCATATCATGAAAAGTAAAGTTGGCGAATAACTCGACAAATTAACGTTAGTGTTTTTCAATTAAAGAAAGCCCCTTACACCTGTTTTTAATATGACTGTACAACATGACATTGCTGCATGCTTTCAAAGTTACATGGAAAATCCACTGGTGTGGCCGATCCTAGAAGTCTTGAAAAAAAAACCATCAGGATGGAAAGTACATACTTTGGCGTCGCATATTACTGATCTTGGATTTGTTCCAGTACTTGATGAGCAACCAGAGAAAGACTTATTTAAAAAGAACTTTCTGATTATGAATGCGTTGTACCAATTGCAAGAGACCCTATACCCCGATAGCTGGCTACAAGTAAAGGCAATGGATATTGCTTTGCTCTCTGGAACGGTAGCATCACATTGCTCGATAGACTTAGATGATCCACTTCGAGACTATTATATGCAGTGGATTAATTACGAAGCTAACGAGGGGGAAGTGAAACGCTTACTCAATGAGTTTTGGACACGTTATAGAGAGTTTGTGGGTAGTACGAATGGTAAAGATATGGATAGAGCGAAAGCACTATCGTTGTTTAAGCTAGAACCGGATGCAACGTCAGCTCAAATTCGAAAAACTTGGCGTAAGCTCGCACTTAAGTGGCACCCGGATAGAGACAATGGCAATGCTGATAAGTTTAGAGTGCTGTGTGAAGCTTGGCATATCCTTAGGCACTAGATAGCTTACCTTCTATGGTTAACTTATTAAATGCAAACAAAAAAGATGGCGGAAGGCCATCTTTTTTGATGTTTAATAGAAGCTAGTTGCTCGCTTTAAACTGTGATTTTCTCATGCGGTTAAGTGCCGACATAACATCTAAAACACGAGGTTTAGCAAGATCACCATTATTTGGCATGTTCACATGCCAATCGTCACCAAGTTGTTCAGCGAATGTTTTCGCGGGGTTTTGACACCATCCAGGAGTTTGAGCAAATTGGAACCACGCCCAGCCGATAGCATTGATTTCGGAGCTAGACTCAAGCTGCTCTAACGCTGTTAGATCCGTAAATTCTTTACCAAAACGAAGAGACTCTTTGCCTTTAGCTGAAACACGGAACTTTCCTTCGGCTAGAAGTGTTTGCAGTGCAGCGCAGTGAATTGCGCGTGGCTTGAAAGTTTCAAGTGGAGACTCACACTCATTCGTTCTTTCCGATGGGTGCTGCAAGATAACTTGCTTGGCTTTTTCAGTCACATCAACGGGTTGGTAATCATGCATTTGAATAACTGTATCAGCAACATCTAAGTAATCACCTGAACCGCCCATTACAACAATTGTTGAGATCTCTAATGAATCTCGCAGTTGTCCAATTCGGTCCACAAGTGGAGTAATGGGTTCTTGTCCCTTAGATACTAGAGCCTGCATACGTTCATCACGGATCATGAAATTGGTTGCCGAGGTATCTTCATCAATTAGGATAGAGCGAGCACCCGCTTCGATAGACTCTTGTAACCAAGCCGCTTGAGAGGTTGAACCCGAGGCATCTTGCGTTGTGAAATCAGCTGTATCTTTACCCATAGGTAAATGGTTAATGTAGTTTGATAAGTTCAAATGATGCACACAACGTCCATCTTCAGCACGAATCTTCATTGCATCAGTGTCAGTAACAATCCCTTCACGACCGTCGCCAGGAATGTGGTTGTAAATTGAACGTTCAATGGCATTAAGCAGTGTAGATTTACCATGGAAGCCACCGCCAACAACAAGTGTGATGCCTTTTGGAATACCCATACCGGTTACTTTACCTTGGTGTGGGGTATCCAGTGTGACTTGTAATGACTCTGGCGCGGTAAATGCAACCGCATCTTTCATTGGGAAATCACAGTTACCGGCAATACGTGGAAGAACGCTGCCATTAGCGATAAATGCAGTTAGATTGTTTTCTGCTAGCTGAGCACGCATTGCTGCTTGGTCTTCAATCACCTGACAGTGATTAATAAGAGCGTCTTTATTCAATTCACGTTCAAGTGTACATTTACGAATAAACTTTGGCAGGTAGAAAGTAATGATGTTCAGAGCTTTCTTTGCCAGAATGTTTCGGCTGTCTGCAGGTAAGTTAATGCGAAAACGCAGCTCGATACCTTCATCAGTAAATAGTACTGAAGTGCTATCAAGTACCGTTTGGCCAGAATGAGCAATGCTTATGTTGTTATCTTGTTTCGCAAACTCGGCAAAACTACGTGCAATAAAATCACGTGCCGCCACTTGGTAGTCGTAAGATTGTTCTTTTAACCAATCTAGACCGGTGAGTGACCATGCTCGAGTCGCACGAAAACGAGAAGCAGAGGCGTATGGGTCAGCTTGGATATGGTCAATGTGTAGTACAAAATCACCGAAATCATATTGCCCTTTGATTTGCTGGTAGGCACGGTAATTTTGTTTTTCTAGTTTCTTAAGGACAGCGGTTAGTTGGTCCATATCCATTTTGCTCACGTAAAAATATTAAGGCGGCGATTATAGAAACCACCGCCCATAGAGTAAAGACAATTCAACACTTTAATGAGGCATTGCTAATTGGTCGCCACTTGAGAGATTTTGATTGATTAATCCGACCTCAAATTCATCGCAGGGCATGGGCTTCGCGTACAAATAACCTTGTCCATATTCGCAACCTTCACCGATGATAAAAGCTTCTTGGCTCAATGTTTCGATTCCTTCAGTGGTGACCTTCAAATTTAGCTTTTTCGCTACGTTAATAATTGAACGAACGATAGCTCTGTCTTCTTCATTGCTTTCAAGCTGTTGAATAAAGCTCTTATCAATCTTAATACAGTCGAATGGGTATTTTTTAAGATATTGAAACGAAGCATATCCAGTACCAAAATCATCCAGTGACAGGGTTACACCAATATCGTGCAATGCCATTAATGTATTACTAGCAACGGCTTCATCACCAATCAAACCACTCTCAGTTACTTCAAGTTCTAAATAGTGCGCTGGTAACTGATAAGCTTCTAGAAGATCTTTTACCTGATTAGCAAAATTGACATTTTTAAGCTGAATTGCTGAGATATTAATCGCTACTTTAAAGTCAGAGACATGCTGTGCCCATTGAGCCGCCTTTTCTACCGCTGAACGTAATACAAAGTTACCGACTTCAAATATCAACCCGTTTTGCTCTGCTATGTGGATGAGACGCTCATTCGAGATATCGCCTAAAATAGGGTGACGCCACCTTAATAGCGCTTCAGCGCCTGTCCAACGCCGTGTAACCGGTGAAACCTTAGGTTGAAAGTAAAGTAATAGATCATCACTTCTTACCGCTTGCAGCAAATAACTTTCAAGCTGGTTCATGTGGCTGTGATTTTCTGAAAATGTTTGCGAATAAAAACTAAATTTGTGGCCAGAGTCTTTACAAGAAAGCATCGCTTCTGCAGCGTATTTGATAAGCTCTGAACTGTCAGTCGTATCTTCCGACGTCGCTATACCGATATAGGCATGAAGGTGAATACTCTCTTGCTCAATCATAAATTCAGAATGTCCCACCTCAACAAGCGTGTGGCAAAGTGCTTCCACTTGGCCTTTCAGTTGAGATGACTTAACAATGAGCACAAGATCAGTCGAGGTAGGTCGAGCGGTAATAACATCAAGATTTTGGATACACGTATTAAGTCGGTAGCGATAATGGGTCAAAATACGATCCCACTCATGGTAACCGTATTTAGATTGCAGTCGTCGCCCATTAGTGAAACCGATATGTACAAGTGCAATGTCGTGTTGGCCATCACCGGTTAAGTCGAGTTGATATGACAACTCTTTTTCTAAGGCGTTGCGATTTAGAAACCCAGTGCCTATATCATGCAGTTTTTGATACTGAACCTGTTCTTCTGCTGCTCGTCTTTTATCGATTTCTTTATTGAGCGAGTAATTTAGACTTGCGAGATCTTTGGTGCGATTGTTCACTCGGTTTTGCAGTTCATGATTTAAAATGTAAAGTTTTTCATTTTGATAAAGAGTCATCAGTTGGGACTCAATTGAAACTCGAAAGCTATCAAGCAAGTTGCGATACTTAGGGCTGTAGGTATTCTCTTTCTCGTCAAGAATGCAAATGGTGCCAAATGGTTCACCATTGGGCCAATTAAGCGGCAAGCCACAATAAGAAATCATTCCCAACTTAATATCAGGATTTTGACACCAGTTTGGTTCAAGAGTGGCGTTAGGGACTAATAGTTCTACACCTTGATTGATCACTGTTTCACAGTATAAACCTTGGCCGAGTTTCTCACTGTCGCCAACACTGTATGGGTTAGAGAAGTTGTTATTTGAGCTGCAAACTTCAATAGTCGATTCTTTTACTCGCATGATTAAAGCTGAAGGGACCGAAACGATCTCAGCAAGTAAGTTCAATGTATTTTGCCACCCCGACAACATAGATGATGGGATAGCTAATTGTTGAGCATCGATTTTTGACATATCTATTGCTCCTTGTTCCTTTAAGTCTGATAAAGCATCCATTGCTTCTAGACTGTTAATTTGGTTGCTCAATGTTATTCAACTTCTTAATTATAAGAACGCTTTGGTAATGTAACAAAAAAAAGCCCCATAAATAGTAAGGGGCCGTGTTCATTAATTAAAGTCTCAAATGTGAGACTTCTTATATTTTAGTTACTTGGAGTTACAAATTTATCAATATTAACTGGGCTGTCATAGTCAATTGTCTCATAATTGAAACCGTTGAGATTTAAAAATTCAGACTTAAACCCTTGGTAGTCGGCTATTTCTTTGAAATTGTCTTCTGTCATTTCACTTAATATTTTAGAAACTTCCGTCTGAACGCTAGGTTTTAACTCCAAATCGTCGATCCTCAATAGGCGCTCACCATCCAATGGGATGTGATTCTCAGAATAAAGATTGTCACGATACAGTCTTTGCATCTGTTGGATACAACCTTCATGTAAGCCTTTCTGTTTCATTACCTTATATAGCGCTATCATGTATGGCGTTAAGCCGGGGATAAATACACTGGCTTTAGTGACAAGCGCCTTACAAACGGTGGCGTATGCTCCGCCTGAGTAATTTGCGAGTTTTAAGTTCAAAGAGTGACTCGTTTGGTGCAAATCAATTTTTGCTCGACCTAAAGTTCCATCAAGATAGAGTGGGTGAGTGACCTCTGGACCAACATAGGAGAAAGCGATAGTTTGACACCCTTGCGCCACAGATTCTGAATTGATTAGTGTATCTATCCAGCTTTCCCAATCCTCACCCCCCATTACTTTGATGGTGGCTTGCTCTTCTTCTTCATTGGCAGACTCTAAGATGACATCAGACCAAGTATCGTCCTCAAGGCTTATTAGATTACTGTTTATGCTTTGCCCAATAGGTTTAATAGCTGAGCGCCATAATTCACCCGTTTCTGGATTTGGTCTTGCACCAGTGGCCAGACTGTAAATAATTAAATCGACTTCACCTTCAAAGTAGGTTTCGATGGCTTCGATGACTTTATTGCGAGTTTCGGAAGAAAATGCATCACCGTCAATATTAATTGCTAGGCGGCCTGCTATGTCTGCTTGTTGTTTAAAGTAGTAATTATTGTACCAACCAGCACTCGCGCCTCCCTTAGCTTTTGGATCTCTCTCTAATGAAATACCGATGGTATCAGCTTCACAGCCACCAAATGAAAGGGCAATTCGAGATGCAAGGCCAAATCCGGAGGAAGCTCCGATTATAAGTACGCGTTTTGGGCCGTCTGTTATGGGTTTAGCTGCTTTAACAAATTCAATTTGGTCAAGCACAGCTTGTTCACAGCCATGAGGATGAGCAGAGCGAGCAACCATGCCTTGGATGATGGGTTTTATGATCATTTTTGGACCTTCTTACAACAAACTGATCTTAAAAATACCCTAACCCTTTGTTTCTATCATTGAGCTAGACCATTAAAATTAAAGATGAACAGATAATTCTTGCGCAACAAAACTTGCGATCCAAGGTTGTGCAGCTGGTTTTGGGTGGAGCCCATCTTCCATCATCCATTCCGGCTTTATAACGACCTGTTCTAAAAAGAAAGGTATCAAAGCAATTTGCTCTTTCTGTGCAAGAGTTGGATATATCTGATAAAACGCGTCACTGTAACGTTTTCCATAGTTAGGAGGGATGCGTATCTGCATCAGCAAAGGGATCGCATTGGCCTCTTTTACTTGGTTTACTAGCTCTGTGAGAGAGCCGGAGATCAGGCTAGGGGAGAAACCACGTAAACCATCATTTGCACCCAGCTCAATTAACACGTACTTTGGTTGGTGCTCTTTGATTAATAACGGTAAACGCGATAATCCGTTACCTATGGTATCGCCAGAGATACTACCGTTAATAACCTGAACGGTTTTGTTATGTTTTGCCAGTTCGTCACTTAAAAGTGAAGGCCAGGCCCGTTCTATTGGCATGTTATAGCCAGCACTCAAGCTATCACCAAGTACCAGTAATGTGCTGCTGTTTGCCACGTTAGAAAACAAAAGTAAGTTTGAAAATAAAGAAACAAGAACCAAGGAAAATAGTCGAATCATGCAACCATCCATTATCAGTGCAAAGTCAGTATCAAAGGTTATTTCGAATAACCGCGAGTCTCTAACTATCCTTAACGATATTGATATCGATGTCAAAGAGGGCGAGACCATCGCTATTGTCGGTACATCAGGCGCAGGGAAGTCGACGTTGATGACGCTCTTAGCTGGACTAGATACGCCTTCTAATGGGCATATTGAGTTGTTAGGACACACTATTTCAGATATGAATGACGATGATCGTGCTTCGTTAAGAGCTAATAAAATTGGATTTGTTTTCCAAAGCTTCTTATTAGTCCCAACACTTTCGGCACTCGAAAACGTTACTTTGCCGTGTTTATTAAATGGAGGGGCTGTTGATGAAACAAGAGCAAAAGAGTTACTTGAACAAGTAGGTCTTGGCAGTCGGATTGAGCATATACCCTCTCAATTATCTGGGGGAGAGCAGCAACGAGTGGCGTTAGCGCGTGCGTTTATGATTAACCCTAAAATTCTTTTTGCCGATGAACCGACAGGTAACTTAGATCAAAAGACAGCGGGTAAAGTTGTTGAATTACTCTTCGATTTAAATAAGCAACACGGAACGACATTAGTGTTGGTGACTCATGATTTAGCATTAGCGAAACAGTGCGACAGAACCATCCATCTACAGACTGGCTCTGTCGAGAAAGAAACATCAGGTGAAGTAGAATGACCGCTTCTTTGAATCGAACAACGCCAATTTCTAATAATGCTTGGTTATTGAGTTGGAGCGTGAAAGAGATTAGGCAGGGCCAACTTTGGCCTATAATGTTGTCACTCTCTTTGATCATTGCTTGCGTGTTTGCATTATCAGCACTTGCTGAACGCATTGAACAAGTTGTGGTAAAGCAAGGGAAAGAGGCACTAACCGCAGATTTAGTTTTTCAATCCTCGAACCCTATTCCTGAGTCATTGGAAGCCGCCATTGGTGAGACTCCGGTTGAGGTTGGTCGTGTCACAAGCTTTGCGACTATGGCATTTAGCGACACCGAAATGCAACTAGTCTCGGTTAAGGCAATGGAAAGCAGCTATCCGCTACGCGGGACAATGCGATTATCGGCAAAAAATGAAGAGAAAAACCATGTCGAAGAAAGCCAGTTATGGCTTGATAAAAGGTTGTTCGCTCAGCTCAATGTTGAGATTGGCGATACATTGGCAATTGGTGATGCTGACTTTATCGTAACGGGCACCATCGCTGAAGAGCCTGGCCTCTCTTTTAATCCATTCCAGCAGATGCCAACGGTTTTGATTCACTACTCAGATATCAATAAAACGGGAGCAATCCAGCTAGGCAGTCGAGTTCGATATCAATTGTATATCAACGGTGAATCTACACCTCTTGAACTGCTGAAAGAACAAGTGGAACTGACGGCAAGTGAACGTTGGAAGGACACCAATACAGCAAGCCGAACAAGTGACGTATTCAACAATACTACCCAGTACTTGTCGCTTAGTGTCGCTATCGTGATCTTGATGGCAGCAGCTACGTTAGTTCTAACCTGTCAGAACTACGTGGCATCAAGAAGAACTACGATTGCAATGCTTAAAAGCTTAGGCGCAACAAAGCACTGGCTGACTCGTTGGCTATTACTTCAAATGAGCATCTTGCTTGTGATTTCAACTGTGATTGGTTTTAGTTCTGGAGTGTTATTGGAGTATTTGTTAAGGCTACCGTTGGTAGATGTACTGCCGGAACAGTTACCCCCATATGGCCTATCACCTTATATACTTTCGCTGTTTACATGTGTACTGATTGCTATTCCTGCGCTTGGGATTCCATTACTGAACTTACTTGATATTGGTGCTGCGCAAGCGATGCAGCCAACCACTTCATTTGTAATGAAACGTCGATATTATGGGCTCATAGCTGTTCCAATTCTTCCACTACTTACCTACTACGCAACGAATACTCTAGTTTGGATGTTGTTTGCGGGGCTTGTCGGCATATTGTTGATTTTGGCTATTATCAGCCTTTTGGTTACAAAAGTGCTTGCTAAAATATCGCTGTCTCCGGCTTATAAGTTGGCGCTTAATCGTATTCATCGAACGCCATTTATGACAGGTTTGCAATATAGCGCTCTAGGCTTGTCGTTAATGTTGATGGCGACGTTGTGGCTAGTAAGAACCGATCTACTGCAAGATTGGCAGCAAACGCTTCCTAGTAATGCTGCTAACGCATTTGCACTTAATATTTCAGAGCATGAGATCAAGCCCTACCTAACAGAACTTGATGAGCATAGCATCGAACGTTCACAGGCTTTCCCTATAATCCGTGGGCGATTAACTCAGATCAATGGAGTGGACGCAAAACTTAGTCAATCTGACGAAGAGAAAAGCGACGCACTTAGAAGAGAACTCAACTTTACTTGGGGGGAATCTTTACCAGATTACAACCCAATATTAGATGGAGCGTGGACGACAAACAATGGCGTATCCGTAGAGGGACAAGTAGCGCGAGACTTGGGTATTGAGGTTGGTGATACACTGACATTTACTGTGAGCGCACAAGCAGTAGAAGCGACGGTCAATAGCATACGACATGTCGAGTGGCGAGAAATGAAACCAAACTTCTATTTCATTTTTACGCCAGATTTAATGTCTCAACATATGGCGAGTTATTTGGTTAGTTTTCGAGTAGAACCAGAAAATGAAGCGCTACTGTCGCGTTTATCTCGTCAGTATCCAACGGTTAGCTTGATGGATATTCGCGAGATGGGGAATAAAATTGAAAAATTGCTGCAACAGTTCGTATGGGCAATAACATTGCTAGCGGGATTAGGCGGGGTGGCTGGGTTGTTGCTCATCTTCACATTACTGCAGCTTAGCATTGCCCAGCGACAGCAAGAACTTCGTTTATATCGAACTTTGGGAGCGACACATAAGTTTATAAAACGAACGATATGGGCCGAATATGGGCTCATGGCATTGGTTGCTGGGGTTGTTGCTAGTTTAGGTGCAGAACTGGTGGTGGCTGCGATCTTGAAATTCGGCTTTGAACTTCCCATTTCTTGGCATAATTCACTATGGCTGGCTCTTCCTTTGATTGCTTTTTGCACACTTTTCGTAGTTGTGGGTAGTTTAGTTAAAACACTGTTAACCCCTATGAACAAAGAGATTAATTAGTATTTGCTTAAACGTTTTGAACAGTTATCCACAAAAACGGTGGATAAAGTTTTGGATAACTTAGCCTGTAGATAAGTGTGATCATAGCCGAGCCCTTTGAATACATGATCTGGGAGAATGTTGTTATTCACATGACTGTAAAAAATTGTATTTAGAATTAATGCGTCAAGCATTTTTTCGATTATTTTTAACATTTATATTTGGAAATTATGTTGATAACTACTTACAAATATCGGTTGATTAAGAGTTACAAGGTTCTAAAATACGCACAGAATAAAATTACTGATGTTTGTCATGGAAAATGAAGTACAGAGCTTAAAACGCGTTAAGGTCGCCGTTATTGGTGGTGGAGTTTCCGGCTCTACTGCTGCGGTACATTTAAGTGAATTAGGTATTTCCGTAGCTCTAATTGAAAAGGGTGAAGGGCTTGTTAACGGCCCTCCTATTTGCCATTTACATGCTGGTGGTAACCTCTATAGAGAAATATCGGCGCAGCAGTGTCTAGAACTGCTAGAGCAATCGATAAATACAGTTCGACTTTTCCCGCATACAATCAACCGTCGACCAACGGTCATTGCCACTCCCCTGACTGATGAGGGTAACCCCAATGACATTTTACACCGCTTAGATATCATCAAAGATTGTTATGAAAAGCTGATCACGCGTGATCCAAAAAATGAAGTGCTAGGAAAGCCAGAACACTATTTCAAATCCTACAGTAAATCTCAGTTAGTCAAACTTCGACAAAAACAGCAAGGTGAAAATCCAATCGAGCTAGATGATTGGGTAATCCCATTCGCTCAACATACCAACCTCGATGCCTTGAAGTATCCGGTAATCGCGGTACAAGAGTATGGTTGGAGTGTGTTTCGTTTGGCCGCGAGTGCGAGTTTAATTCTTGAACAGGTTAAATCGTGTGAAGTGATGACCCAAACAACCTTAATTCGAGCGCAATTCGACGGAGGTAGTTGGCTATTGACCTACCAGGATTCAGAGCATGAGA
This sequence comes from Vibrio kyushuensis, assembly GCF_050337325.1. Classification (NCBI taxonomy): domain Bacteria; kingdom Pseudomonadati; phylum Pseudomonadota; class Gammaproteobacteria; order Vibrionales; family Vibrionaceae; genus Vibrio; species Vibrio kyushuensis. The sequence goes on along the minus strand of NZ_JAKJSV010000002.1, from coordinate 1,143,632 downwards.
CAAAGCAAATACGCTGCGACTACTTAGTCAATGCTTGTGGTTATCAAACGGGTACCGTTGATGATAAAGCAGATTATCAGCGTAAACGTATGGTGGAGTTTAAAGCGGCCTACCTTACTAAGTGGGCATCGTGTGAACAGCAATGGCCAGAAGTTATTTTTCATGGACCAAGAGGCACATCGAAAGGCATGGCGCAATTGACTCCTTATGCAAACGGTATTTTCCAATTACATGGAATGACTGAGGAGATTACCTTGTTCAAGGATGGTCTGGCATCTTCCACCTCCGACTCTGCACAGCCTAAATTGCCATGTCGATTAGTAGGCAAGATCAATACAGGTTGGCCTGACGATGTTATGGCGGAAAGAACTCTAAAAGCAGTCCATCATATGGAACAGTTTATACCATCTTTTGGCTCGGCAGAAATGGTGGCTAAACCGTTATATGGCGCCCAGCAAATTCCAGGCACAGATTCAACATTGCGATCTACAGATGTAAGTTTTGAACCTCAAAACTATGCTCGAATTGAAGTGGTAAAAGGGTCTTCTGCGTTAGAAGCAGCAAGAAAACTCGTGACTAACTGGGGTTTGAAGCAAGATACAAAAGCAAGTGTTGAAGAACTACATCCTGTTTCGCTTTCGTTAAGCTATCAAGATGTTGAAACAAAAGCTAAGGAACTTGCAGCCGCACGTTCTTATCCAATAGAACTAGCAATGCTGACGGGCTCGTAGCAAGGCAGAAAAAAGACTTTCTATGTTATGTGGGCTTAAAGTGTAATTAGAAAGAAATCAATTCTAAATACAATCAATAGCCGAAAAATCGAGCCCACTGGCACCATACGTCTTGTAATCCCTTCAGATCACCTTTTACAAATTGAACGGCTTGCCTTGGTTTTGCTTGAGCAAGCCTAGGCAAATCAATTCGCGCAACACAACCAATCTTTGGGTAACCTCCAATTGTTTGGCGGTCGTTCAGTAAAATGATGGGCTCACCATTTGGGGGGACTTGGATTGCTCCCAATGCTATACCTTCACTCAATATATCACCCACTGGGGGTGTTATTTTACCATCAGTCAATCGGTAGCCCATCCGGTTTATATGCTGGCTAACCGAAAAGGTTTGTTGATAAAAAGCAGTCATAGAGTCACTTGAGAACTGGCTGTGTTGATAGCTTTCAATGACCCTAAGTTTAAGTGGAAGGTTGTAATCTGGTGTGAAGCGGAAAGTGAGAGAGTTGGGTTTAAGTTGCTGTCGATGCGTACTAAAAGAGATCACGTCGCCGTGTGTTATTGGTTTTCCATCTTCGTTTTGTCCCCCAAGGCGATCTCTCATGACAGTGGCACAACTTCCATGTTGCTGCTTAACATTAAAACCACCTACAACGGCCAAATAAGACCTTAAGCCGTTCTTAGCAAAGCCAAATTTGAGTCTTTGACCTTTCTGAGCATTGAAGGTAGACCAGTTTCTAACCTTAATACCATCGAGGGTTACCCCCAGCTCTCCTCCAGCAATGGATAAGGTGCAAGGCTTCAAAACCTCAAAGTCTGCTTGTCCGAGCGTTATTTCAATTGTTGCACTGTTAACAGGGTTAGCTAAAAGGTGATTTGCCCAGCTGTATGCGTATTCATCTATTGGGCCTCCTTGAGTTAAGCCTAGGTGGCTCAAACCATATCGACCAAAATCTTGAATAAGGCTCAGTTGACCAGGCTTGTGGATTTTCAGCCCTTGATGAAGATGTTTCATAGTCGTTCCTTACGAGGAATTTTACCGCCAAGCGCGAGAAATTTATCTCTAGAGATTGACGTAAACTGGACTGTAGCGCCAATAGAGAAAGGCGTCATTGGCTCTTTGTTAGGGTTGTACAACTCGTAAGGACAATTACCAATAATGTTCCAACCTCCGGGAGACTGATCTGGATAAACTGCGGTTTGATTGTTGGCAATCGCAATACTTCCTTGAGGGACTTTCAGTCTAGGAGAGCCGAGCCGAGGCTTTTGCAAAGCAGGGTGAACGTCAGTTAAGAAAGCGAACCCTGCTGAGAAACCAATAGCGGAAACGGTATACACCTGTTGGGTATGAAAAGTGATGATGTCATCAAGTGTTAAGCCATCTTCAAAGTACATGTCTAAATCAGGACCTACAGATGGGTCGTAAAAGGCAGGAAGAAGGATTATGGGATCCGATGACGCATTTTGAAGGTCAACTTGCTCTAAGGATTTTTCAAGCAAAGGGATGAATGCACTCATTGCGATGCGATGAGGAAGGTAATCAACCAGAATCGTGCAGTAAGAAGGCGTGATATTCATCAACCAATCAGGGAATGTGTCTGACAGTACTCGTGCACAAGAACCGATATAGAGTGACAATTCATTTGATGGTTTTACATTAAATTTAATTAACAGCGAGCACTCAGCGATAGGCTCAATAGTGTAAGGAAAAGACATAACGCCCTCCTAGTGAGTCGATGTGAGTAAGCCAAAAGTGTTTAGTTTTCATTAATAAAGCGAGATATGGTTTGGATAAGCTGAATAGAATCTTCGTTATCACCATGAACACAAATGGTGTCTGCTTCGATAGGAATCACAAATCCATCGAGCGTCGTTACTTTCTGATAATGCACTATTTGCTTTAATTGATTAAGAATATCTTCGTGGCGAGTATGAACTGCGCCTTGAGTATCTCTGGGTGCAAGTAAACCATTTGCGAGATAGGCTCTATCAATAAAGGCTTCAAACAGCAGAGGAACATCATAGCGGTCGGCAACTTCTAACTTTGATTGGTTTTGCTGTGTTGCTAATGTCATTAGTGGAATGTGAAAACAGGATACGGCATCAACTACGGCCTCGAAGATTTGATCGCCTTTTTGCATATCATTGTATAGAGCACCGTGAGGCTTAACATAGTCAAGTTGTGCATTTTTACTTTCGCATAACGCTTTCATTGCACCTATCTGATAAATCAAGATGTTAGAAAGCTGCTGAGGTTCAAATGCCATTGAACGCCGACCAAAGCCGTGTAGATCAGGGTAGCTAGGGTGTGCACCTATGGATACGTCGTATTTCAAAGCTAAATCAATAGTATCGCTGATGATATTGGGGTCAGAGGCGTGAAATCCACAAGCAATATTGGCCATATTGATATGGGGCATGACTGCTTCGTCAGATCCCATCGTCCAAGCTCCATAGCTTTCGCCCATATCGCAATTCAAGGTAATTGTTGTCTGTGTCATCGCTATACCTAGTGTTTGGCTGCTATTCAAAAGTCTCATTACACGTTATTTAATGATAGTAACCAAACCTATGATTAATAAAGGTGATAAAAGTAACAAGTAAGACTTCTTACAGTAAAGAAAAGTGGTTGAAATTTCAAAGCGATAGGCATTTTTCTATGAGGTCTACACTTGTTTGTATATACTTAAACAAGTTTTCAAATACTAAGAATTAGCTAAAGGTTAGGTGACATGAACGTATTGGTAACAGGTGGCATGGGCTACATTGGTAGTCATACATGCATTCAAATGATTGAGTCGGATATGACACCGATCATTTTCGATAATCTTTATAACAGCAAGAGCAGTGTTTTAGAGCGCATTGAGAAGGTATCTGGTTCTCGTCCTACTTTTGTTCAGGGAGATATTCGTGATAAAGCGTTACTCGTAAAAGTAATGACGGATCACAATATTGATCACGTTATTCACTTTGCTGGACTTAAGGCTGTCGGAGAATCGGTTGAGAAGCCACTTGAGTATTACGATAACAACGTCAATGGCACGTTGGTACTGGTTGATGCGATGCGCGAAGCCAACGTTAAAAGCTTAGTCTTTAGCTCTTCAGCAACTGTATATGGCGATCCTGCCTCAGTTCCTATCACTGAAGACTTTCCAACAAGTGCTACGAACCCTTATGGCCGTAGTAAGCTAATGGTTGAGGAGTGCTTAACGGATTTCCAAAATGCTAACCCTGATTGGAGTATCACCTTATTACGTTACTTTAATCCAGTAGGATCACACCCAACTGGTGAACTAGGTGAAGACCCGCAAGGTATTCCAAATAACTTAATGCCTTTTGTATCCCAAGTTGCTGTCGGTCGACGTGAATTTCTCTCTGTATTTGGTGACGACTACCCAACTAAAGATGGGACTGGAGTACGTGACTATATTCATGTGATGGATTTGTCTGATGGTCATGTTGCTGCTCTTAAAAAAGTGGGCACGAAACAAGGGCTTCATATATACAACTTGGGTACAGGAAATGGCTACAGTGTTCTAGATATGGTTAAAGCCTTTGAATCGGCTTCCGGTAAGCCTGTTCCTTATAAAGTTGTTGAACGTCGCGCTGGTGATATCGCTGAATGTTGGGCAGACCCAAGTAAGGCAATCAATGAGCTAGAATGGAAAGCTGAGCGTACGTTAGAACAAATGACGCAAGATACTTGGCGTTGGCAATCAACGAATCCACAAGGTTACCCAAGTAACTAGTCTCACTGCAAAGAATTGTATCTATTAGTGTTTCGTTTCTAGTTATTGCGTACACAAAAAAGCCACCAAACGGTGGCTTTTATTTTTTAGCTAGTTAATCAAATAGCGAAGATTAAACTTCTTTGTCCTTTCCTAGCGAAAGTAACCAAAGACTAACCGCAGCGACACCTGCAAAACCTGCAAGTATAATAACTGGCATCGCGCTGTAGCCGAGAATATGCCAAAAAGCAGATTCTAGTGTACTCATATTCTGACTCCTTATTACCAGCCTTCAACACCATGCATGTCTGGCAGTTTGTGTGCAATACCTTTGTGGCAATCTACACAAGTCTTCTCACCTGATGCTAAAGCCGTTGAGTGCTGTTTAGCACTTCGAGAGCTTTGTTCCGAGAAGTCCATGAACTCAAACTCGTGACAATTTCGACACTCAAGTGAGTCGTTGTTTTTAAACCTCGACCATTCTCGTTCCGCTAAATAAGCTCGGCGGTCTTCGAATTTCTCTTGGGTACCAATAGTATCAAGCACGAAGTGAGCAAATAGCTCTTTTGATGCTTGTACCTTACGTACAATTTTGTCACTCCACTCATGAGGTACGTGACAATCCGAACAGATTGCACGAACACCAGAACGGTTTGAATAGTGAATCGTTTCTTGAATCTCTTTAACAATTGGTGCGTGACAACCAGAACAGAATTCTTCTGAGTTGGTTGCTTCCATACCCGTGTTAAATGCACCCCAGAACAGCAAGCCACCTGCGAAACCCATAAATAACACAACGCCAACCGCTGCTTTACTTGGGCTCGATAGTCGCTTCCAAAACGCTTTAAGTAATTTCATAAAATAGCCTCTCTTCCACTCAGGCTACGATTAGCGTAACGAGTCAACAGGTTTAAATTCATTCTCAACCAGTGGTTTAGCGGCTGCTTGAGGAACGTGACACTGAAGACAGAAGTATCGACGAGGCGACACATCTGCAAGTACTGCGTCTTCACGGTTGACATAGTGAGTCACACTGATCTTAGTTGCGCCCATCTCTTTCGCGTTTTTCCAGCTGTGACACGCTAAACATTTGTTTGCATTCAGTGAAACTTCGTAGCTTCTGATTGAGTGGGGTACAAGAGGTGGCTGATAGACATATTCACTGTCTAATACTTGTTCTCTTGGGAATTTTTTAAAATCATCAGCTGGGCGTGTTACTTCTAGTTCACTTGCACCACGTAGTGATTCAACGCCACCGATACCGCCAGGGTTGTCACTTTCTGCTTGAGCTACACCAGTAAATAAAAGACCAACTGACAATAGAGCCGTAATCAGTTTTTTCATGTTCATTTCTCCGCCTAATGGCTAATCCTTTGATTGGCAGTTGTTGGCTTTTTTAAGTAAACAACTGCCATACGTTCTCATTCTTAGTAAGTGAAAATTTACCTATTAAGAAACCTTAGTGATCTTGATTGGACACTTCTTAAAGTCCGTCTGTTTTGATAGAGGATCAGTTGCGTCTAAGATCAGTTTGTTAATGAGGATTCGTGCATCAAAGAATGGTACGAATACCAAACCTTTTGGTGGACGGTTTCGGCCGCGTGTTTCAACACGAACACGTACTTCACCACGTTTGTTTTCCATAAGAACTTCATCACCACGACGTAAACCGCGAGCTTTTGCATCTTCTGGGTGGATGTAACACAGAGCATCAGGGACCGCTTTGTACAACTCAGGTACGCGTCGAGTCATTGTTCCTGTATGCCAATGCTCTAGTACTCGACCAGTACATAACCAAAGGTCAAATTCTGAATCAGGGTATTCAGGTGCAGGTTCGAAAGGCGCTGAAATGATCAGTGCTTTACCATCTGGTTTACCATAGAAGTCCCAACCAGATCCTTTTTTAGCATATGGGTCAGAACCTTCTTTATAACGCCAAAGTGTTTCTTCACCATCAACAACAGGCCAACGTAAACCGCGAACATGATGATAAGTATCGTAAGGTGCTAAATCATGGCCATGACCGCGACCAAATTCTGCGTACTCTTCAAACAAGCCTTTTTGTACATAGAAACCTTGAGCATGAGCATCGTCATTTAGCTCACGAGATTCTTCAATAGGGTACTTGTCAACTTCGCCGTTTTTAAACAGCATGTCGTACATTGATTTGCCACGATATTGTGGAGCTTGCGCTAGAAGTTCTTCACCCCAAACTTCTTCGATGCTGAAGCGTTTAGAGAACTCCATGATCTGCCAAAGGTCAGATTTTGCTTCTCCAACTGTACCTACTTGTTGATACCAAGCTTGGGTACGACGTTCAGCGTTACCGTAAGCCCCTTCTTTCTCAATCCACATTGCTGTAGGAAGGATAAGGTCTGAAGCTTGCGCTGTTGCAGTAGGGTACGGGTCAGAACAAACAATAAAGTTATCTGGGTTACGGTATCCTGGCAGACGTTCATTATTAATATTTGGACCGGCCTGAAGGTTGTTGTTACACATGATCCAGTAAGCGTTGATTTTTCCATCTTTTAGCAAGCGGTCTTGAGCAACGGCGTGAGCGCCAGGCTTTGGAGGAATGGTGCCTTCAGGTAGTTGCCAGATTTTCTCTGCAATCTTACGGTGCTTAGGGTTCGCCACAACCATATCAGCAGGCAAACGGTGAGAGAAAGTACCAACTTCACGAGCGGTACCACAAGCAGACGGTTGGCCAGTTAGTGAAAACGGGCTGTTACCCGGAGTTGAAATCTTGCCCGTAAGCAGGTGAATGTTATAAACCAAGCTGTTCATCCAAACACCACGAGTATGTTGGTTCATACCCATCGTCCAAAGCGACATTACTTTAATATTTGGATCGGCGTATTGTTTAGCGAGCTCGATAAGTTTCTCGACCGAGACACCTGACATCTCAGACGCTTTCTCTGCCGTGTAAGGAGCTACAGACGCTTTATAGCCTTCAAAATCAAGCGGCTTCATTGCGCCAACGTTTGGATTCGCTGCTTTCATCTGTAGTGGGTCGTCGTCGCGAAGACCGTAACCAATGTCAGTTGTCGCTTGCTTGAAGTTAGTGTGCTTATTAACAAAGTCCCAATTTACAGCATCGTTTTCGATGATGTAGTTGGCAATAAAGTTGGCAATTGCCAAGTCACTTTGTGGTTCAAAGATGTAACCTTGATCCGCAAGCTCGAAAGAACGGTGATAGTAAGTCGATAGTACGTTAACTTTAACGTGTGGGTGGCTTAGGCGGCGGTCGGTGATACGAGTCCAAAGTACCGGGTGCATTTCTGCCATGTTTGAACCCCAAAGCACGAAAGAATCAGCATGCTCGAAGTCATCGTAACAACCCATTGGTTCATCGATACCAAATGTACGCATGAATGCGCCTACAGCAGAGGCCATACAGTGACGGGCATTAGGGTCGATGTTATTAGAACGGAAACCCGCTTTCATCATTTTGGCTGCAGCGTAACCTTCCATTACTGTCCACTGGCCTGAACCGAACATACCGACACCAGTAGGTCCATGTTTTTTAAGGGCCTCTTTCCATTTTTCAGCCATAGTATCAAATGCTTGATCCCATGAAACTGGAGCGAAATCGCCGTTTTTATCGTACTTTCCATCTTTCATACGAAGTAGCGGTTGCTCAAGACGATCTTTTCCGTACATGATTTTTGAAAGGAAGTAACCCTTGATACAGTTTAAGCCTTTGTTTACTGGTGATTCTGGGTCACCTTGTGTGGCTACAACTTTACCATTTTGAGTACCAACAAGTACGGAACAGCCTGTACCGCAGAAACGACAAGGCGCCTTATCCCATGTGATTTTTGTTTGATCGGAGCTAGCAATCAGATTCGTTGCTGTTGCTGGCAATGTTACGCCTGCAACTGCAGCTGCTGATGCTGCAGCGTTTGCTTTCACAAACGCTCGTCTTGTCATTTTCATACTTCACCCTCAGTGTGGGAATGGTTAGTTCCAGTGTCTATATCCGTATCGTCTAAGTTTGATTCAATCTGGTGGTACACCAATGCAGTACTTAGAACGTTTGGTAAATTGTTAATAGCGTCGATGGTATCTGTTACAAATCCCTGGTTTTCAGTTTCCAAAACCACAATGACTTTTCCTTCTGGGCTATCTCCATATATCTCAGCATTATCGAATGTTTCGATTTGAGCTTTAATCGTATCTAGATGCTCAGGGGCAACATGCACCACTAAACTAGAAATGTGCACTTCATTTAGTGCCATAGTTATATCTCGTTATTATTGACATTACTTACTTTGATGGATGACGTCGGGCAAACTGAAACGCAGGCACCACATCCATTACACTCATCAAGGTCCAAATTGGGTTGTGCGACTTTCCCTATTTCTGGTTTAAACTTAATCACCATAGCGTCGCACACATCACTACAGCTTCGACATTCAATGTTTTTGTACGCTAAGCATTGATCTTCAATAGTTATTTCAGCATACCAAGGTGAATCATGCTGCGACTTAAATAGAGATTCAGGGCATGAATCTGCACATTTGTAACAAAATGTGCACTCGTCGATAGAGAAATCAATCGTAGGAAAACCACCTTCACCCTTAACGATGATTTTATTTTCACAACTCTCAATGCATTTTCCGCATCGTGTACAGTCGTAAACAAATTCGTCAGGGCTTTTAAGCCAAGGGAGGCGGACTGATTTATCATCCACTTTAGTCCTTGAAAATAGTCTTCTTCTAGAAAGGTTTACCACTGCTCCGCCTTAAATTGATAAATACCTCTTAAGGGTAGTCTATATTTCTTGTTAATAAACAGTATTTATCTGTACATAAATTGTAGTTTTTGACATATTTGAATAAATACCCAGAAGGGGTTAATTGGGTACTTTTTATGTTTTAGATCAATAAATTCCATGGTGAGTGATCACATATTTATAGAAGACGAAAAGAAATTATTGTTTATGAGAAAAATTATAAAAATATCTCAAGGAGAAATCTTTGCTCAAAAGGGTTAAGCACTCGGTAACGAGTACAATTGCGAAAGCTATGTTGTTGATTGTATTGCTGTCATTAGTTACGACGAGTTTGGCTATTATTACGCTAGCATCAAGTATAAACGACGCAGAGGCTGTTAACGTAGCAGGCTCGATGAGAATGCAAAGTTATCGATTGGCTTATGATATTGAAACTGAATCGGGAAATTACTCTTCTCATATTTATCAATTTGAGCGTTCAATTTATTCAACATCTATGAAGCAGCTTCAGGGCTTTATCGTTCCTGATGACATTACACAAGATTACTATCGTTTGATTTCACGATGGCATCAGCTCAAGAAAATATTACAGAGTGACGAGAAAGAAGAATATTCAGTTGTCGTTGCAAAATTTGTTTCACAAATAGACGATTTTGTTTTCAAACTGCAGATGTTCTCTGAAAAAAAACTAATGGTGTTGGCTTGGGTCGGTGGTATTGGTTTAGGTGCCATTCTGATTGTCAGTGTTTTTGTCGTTCGATATATTCGAAAAGAAATTGTAGGCCCGCTCAAATCGTTGGTCACGGCCAGTGAACAAATAAAAGATAGAACATTTGATGTATGGCTTGATACCTCAAGTAAAAGTGAAATGGGTATTCTGACTCGCGCGTTTAATCAGATGGCTGCAGATTTGGGGAGTATGTACTCTGGTTTGGAAAAAGCCGTGAACGAGAAAACGCACAAATTACAGCATGCGAATCAGTCCTTGGGCGTTTTGTATAAATCTTCTCAGGAGCTGACTGCCTCACGCATTACCCAAGACAATTTCCAAGCGATACTGGATCAAATCGCCAATGTAGAAGGTATTAAAAGCGCCAAAATAGAGATCAGTGAAGTAGGGGAAAAAAATACTGTACTTGTCGCGGGAGAAATTTGTGATGATTACAACAAAAGGAAGCCGTTTGAGCTTGATGGCGTTCATTTAGGTTTTCTCTACTGGCAAAGTGGGTTACCTTGCCCAGATCAGGCGTTGATAGATAATTTTGTGCAGATTTTATCAAGAGCTATTTATTATAATCAGGCCCAAAGACAAGCAGAACAACTGCTTCTTATGGAAGAGAGAGCGACGATAGCAAGAGAGTTACATGACTCATTGGCTCAATCGCTTTCATACCTGAAAATCCAAGTATCTTTGTTAAAAAAAGTGTTAGCTAAGCAAGAGCCTAATGGACATACGGAACAAGCTAACCAAGTAATTGGTGAAATTCACAGTGGAATTTCATCTGCGTATACGCAACTGAGAGAGCTATTAACAACATTTCGTTTGACGATAAAAGAAGGTAGCTTCGGTCAAGCATTACATGAAATGTTGTCACAGTTAGAGCAGAGAACGGAAGCTGATATTCAATTGAATAACGAACTGTCGTCAATTGAATTGGATGCACACCAGCAAGTGCATTTGTTGCAACTTATACGTGAAGCAACGATTAACGCAATTAAACACGCAAATGCTTCGAAAATAGAAGTAAATTGCGTAGAAAAAGACAATATGGTGACTGTATCAATAGTCGATGATGGTGTCGGCTTTGAAAAAAACGGAGAGAAACTAAATCACTACGGAACGACAATAATGCATGAACGTGCTTCTCGTTTAAAAGGTGATTTACAAATAAACTCTTCGAAACACAACGGGTGTTCAGTCATTCTTAAATATCAACGAGCTTAAGGACGTAGATTTTGACAAATTGTAAAGTAATGTTGGTGGACGATCACCCGTTAATGAGACGTGGTATTAGCCAGCTTTTGGCTTTTGAGGATGAATTTGACGTTGTTGCCGAAGCGAGCAACGGTGCCGATGCAATAGCCAAAGCCCATGAGATTGAGCCGGACTTAATACTGCTCGATTTAAACATGAAAGGAATGTCAGGGTTAGATACGTTAAAAGCACTACGAGCGGATGGCGCTACAGCCGCTATCGTCATTTTGACAGTCTCTGATAACGGTGGAGACATTGAAGCTATTATCAAAGCGGGTGCCGATGGTTATCTGTTAAAGGATACTGAGCCTGATGATTTGGTCGCTCTATTGAAACAGGCAACTGCAGGTGATAAAGCGTACAGTGAAGAAGTTGTTAAATACCTAGCACACCGAGGAAGTGAGGAGGATATCTTCTCTCAATTAACGACTCGTGAAAGGCAGATACTTCAGGAAGTAGCAAAGGGGTTTAGAAATAAACAGATTGCAGATCGCCTGTTTATCTCTGAATCGACTGTTAAAGTACACATGAAAAGCTTGTTGAAAAAGCTTCAAGTACCTTCACGTACTGCCGCAACCGTTTTATATTTGGAGCGATTTGGTGATTCAAAGTAAGCGCCATTAATTTGAAACTAAAGCGTTAAATATACATAAGGCTCCCAATGGGAGCCTTTTTTATTTTTTCTTGATAACTACTTTTATCAATAACTTTTTATGCAGTCATTGGAACTAAAATAACAGTACCGATAATGACGGTGATGAGACCAAACAGTACAGGCACCGATGTTCGTTTTACCACTTCAAATGGACTAATATTGCCCATACCAGAGGTAGCAACAATAACACCAGAAACCGGAGAAATTGTACGACCTAAGTTGGAGGCTTGAAGCATTGGAATAATCAAGAAAGCCGGGTTTAAGCCCATCTTTGCAGCAAGTGAAGGAGCGAGCTCTACGAAAGCGTAAAATGGCGCATTTCCTGAACCTGTCGCAATTGCTGCTGCTACTGTTAAACCCGTAAGAATAAACATAAGTGCGATACCACCAGCCCCTGCGGCTTCAGCTAAATGAAGCAGATTATCAATAGCACCAATTGACATTAGACCTTGTGCAAAAACGCCAGCAGCGACTAACAACATGACAACACCTTTGAATGCATCTGCCATGCCTTGGTAACAAGACTCAAGATCTTCTAGAGTTTTCTGCCCATTGAATCTCTTGGTGATGAAATCTGTCATCGCACCAACAAAGATTGAAAGCACAACGATGGTGTAGATGTCTAAATAAAGACCAGGAATTGTTTCGCCGTTAAAGAGGAATACCCCAATTATTGGCAAGAATGGCAATATCGCATAATACGCAGGCGCATTAACTTCGATCTCGGAAATGTCGATACGCTCCATTGGCGTACTTTCTTTCTTATCTAGGTATTTATTCCAAAAGTACGCAGCGCCAGCCATGACGATTATGGCACAAATAGACACTGGCAAAACGGTTTCAACTGCAAAAACATGCAGAGGTAAGCCGGATTTTTCCGCTGCAATAACAACGTCGCCCGAAGTAGGGGAAAGAATAATAGCGGCTGGTGATGCACAAACAGCAACAGCAGCGGGGCGAGAAATACCCATCGCGGTCATCATTGGGAATAACGTGGCCATTAATAGAACACCTAGACCAGTTGCAGAGCTCACCGCAAGCGACATTAAGCAAGCAACAATATAAGCAGCGACTAATAAAACGTATGGGGACTTAATGATAGATAGAGGCTTTGAAAATTGTTTAACAACGACGTTATTTGCACCAATATGAGTCATGTAAGAGGCGAATCCACACAGCAACATGATCTGCATCCCTAAGCCGCCGCCACGATATTGAAGCATATATTTTACATACTCTAATGAGTCTGTGAACATATTACCGGTTGAAGCAATAGAGTCAGGTAACACAGTATGACCGATAATACCTGTCGTAATAAGTAGTAATAATCCGGCGGTTAATAAAACACCAGCTGGTTTGTAGCCTTTAACAATAAAGTAACCGACAGCAACTGTTACTGCTATGCCGATGAATAACTCCAACATAAATCCCTCTCTAAACTATTGTAATAACTTCATGGATATTTCAATTTGTAACCATGAATGTACAAAAGTTTCCTATGTAGCACGAGTAAAACATCAGCTCTACATGATCTAAAGCAATAAGGAATTAATGGAGTAACGCAAATGAATGTAGCTTGTAAATACATTGTGTTATTGGTGTGTTGTGCTTGTGGCTGTTTTGCTATGGTTGATTATTAACATTAATTGGAGAGTAGGTATTATAAATGTGCTGAATAATTAAACTGCATTTTTGACTCTAGAGAGAATAGGTTGTGGTGTAGCAAGAAAAAAACCTTGAAACATATCAAGTTCGAGCTTGATCATCGTATCTAAATGTTCTTGAGTTTCTATACCTTCTACGATGATTTTTGCTCCTATAGAGCGAGCGACGTTAATCCCCTCCATAAACCGAGAAGAGTGGCCTCGCATATGCTCAAGGAGTAGATCTCTGTCGAGTTTAACAATGTCGGGCTGTAAAGACTTCACCCTTTCAATGGTGGATGCACAAGCACCAAAGTCATCGATAGCTATTTGATAACCAGCATGAGAGAGTTTTTTTATAGCCTCTAAGAAGAGAAATTCATTGTTAGCGTTGAGCTCAACAATTTCCATCACTATCTGCGAGCGATCAATTCTTAGCTCATTGAGTCGGTTCGATAATAAACACGTCTCAACATCATTTAATGCAAAGTATTCACTCACACTGGGTAGTATGTTTAGAAATAAAGTTAAATGATTGTATTGGGAAATAGAAAAGTTTCGTATATGAATGACACGACTTAATTTGTCTAAGTTGATTTTATCTTTAATGGAGATATTAGTAGAGCTAAAAAATAGATCCGGGCGGATTGTTTGACCTTCAGATGTCGTGATTCGTACAAGTGCTTCTACACCTATTAATACTTGGTCATTAGTAAATATTGGTTGAAAAACACTTCGCAGATGCCAGTTTGAATATTGAGCAATATACTCACCATTCACATCGGTAGAAATCAAAGGTTGAAATTGTGATTTTGTAGTTAAAATCATAATGCCTGTATAATTAATGAACAAATCATTGGTTATAAAGAACCTGTATAATAATTGCTCAGCTGAAGAGTTAAACCAATTTTGTAAGTAAATGAGATCATGACTCAAATTCTATAATTTAATATATAAAAATTCAGACTGAATTCAAATTTTTATCAGCGCTTGTCAAAATAATCTTTTTTACGAATGTATTTACTCATTAGATGATAGGTAAAAGGTCTCAGTACCCAAGATGCTACAGAGCGTATAAGCCTTATAACTGTTGGTGTGTTCTCATATATCCGCCCGTTGTATAGCCACAGTAGCTTACCAACATGACGATATAACAATGGAATCGGTGGCAAAAAAGTGACGATATCAAGATCACAGCAAATACGGTAAGTTTTGTGTTTTAGTGAATAATTATGCCAGAACCTTGTCCCACCAATTGCTGGCTGACCAAAAGTGACGACTCTTTTAACGGCTTTTGGATGTCGTTGCTCAATAGCATCACCGATAACACAACCAATTGCCCCTCCAGATGAATGTCCGGTCAATGTAATTCGCTTACCCTGCTGGATAAGGGGAGTGATTATATTAAACAGTCGTTCAAAAACGGAGAGGCCAAGTTGGTCTTTATTGTATTTCGGAACACTATCTTGGAGTAATAGATAATGAAACCCGGAATGAATGGAATAGTTCAACCCAAAACAGCGACAGCTCTTAAGCCATAACTGAGCAGTAAGTAGCCAATCCCATAAGTTATGTGAACCTTTAATAACAATGATGACTTCTTCATCATTTTTATTCCAAAGAACACGAATAAATGTTTGGCCAAAACGATTGTTTATGATCTGTTGGCCCTGAGCTGAAAAGCCATAATTACTTTGTTTGAAGACCCTGTGATAACTTAGGTTACAAAGAACAGCATAGCGTTCATATTGATATCTTTTAAGCTTTTTCACTATAACTACGAATGGCGGGCGTTCTGTATAGTGTAGGGAGATTTCATGAAAGATTAATGACGAGCTTTTGACATCCAGATGACGATAAATCTACTTTACTAGTTCCATTGAATGATGGCATAAAGCTGAATATATTTTCGAACGAGCTGCTTATTTTTGGAGTGCTTTAATGGGTGTGAAAACTTAATATAATAGGGGCTAAGCTTATACTGACTTTCAAGCAGGTGGGTCAGTTGGGAATCACTTTCATACAGGCTGATCCCTTGGGCACTATACTGATCAATTTCATCGGGCAGTCGTCCTGTCCACCAATGTAATAACTCACGGCTCTGTTTGCTCCGGCTAATCCAATGATCAGACAGCAATAATAAGAGGTCGTTAGGCTGAATTGCAAATCCGTACTCTTGTTGCCATTCACCAATATCTTTCATTAGCTTTTGGCGACAGGTTTTACCTGCGCTAACCATATGATGGGTAAGAATCCAAACTGTACCTGCATCCGAGCTAACACGATAGTGATGTGGTGCGTCGGTATTTCGTATTGATTCTAGGGCGGTATAGTCGCAGTGATGACCAAACTCATTTAAAGTGCGTGAAAGCCTGCGAGAGAAAGCCAGTCCGAGGTGATGTTGACTCATACCTTGGTTGTGAATCGTCGGGTAGTGCTTTTCGCATAGCTTTAAGCAATCAACCTGAAATTCGTTAACACTTTGAATCAATACATCTAACAGCAACGGATATACCCCAAATATAGAATGACAACCTCAATCATTTGTTTCTAAAGGTTACCATAGCTATGCTTCTGTGCGGTGCAGAATGTGTAACTTCATGATCGTTACCACTTTTATTAGCAAGAAAATAAGAAATACTTGATTGTATGAATATAGATTAGCCAAAAGGATGACTGTTATGATCGAGATAGAGTTTACCAACCAACAAAAACAAGCAATGAGTGAAAATCTTCAAAAGTATCTTGAGAGCGAATTTGATGTTGAACTGGGGCAGTTTGACGCTGAATTTCTGTTTGATCATATATGCAAACATTTCGGTCCTGCGTTCTACAATAAGGGGCTCCAAGACGCACAAACCATTCTAGAGAAAAAAGTGATGGATATTACTGATGAAATCTACCAAATAGAAAAAATCTCTGACTTCTAAGGTGGGGAGTTATGCCCTTAATTTCTTGATGTAATGACTTTGTTTGTTAGGTTCGGGAATTTAAGCGATTTGGCTTTACGAGAAAAGTTCTTCGAAAAAACTGAATGACTCCATCGGGTTTTAGTGCTTTTACGACTGTAAAGCTTGGTAAATAATGTATACATCAAATAAATCGACCGTATTCTTAACTGAGTTAGATTCTCATTCTCGAAAATAAATGGATTACATGATGAGTAGTAATGTACAAACCTATAATTTGCCAGCCCGCGTTACCCATTGGGTATCCGCTATCGTCATATTTGGCTTATTTGCTGTTGGTTATTGGATGGTTGATCTAAGCTACTACAGCGAATGGTATCGTGTCGCGCCACATTGGCATAAATCAATCGGAATATTGTTATTTTTTGTCACGTTATTTCGCATAGTCTGGAAAACGATGACAACTTCTCCTTCAATAGAGGGGCATAAGGTAGAGGTTGTAGCAGCTAAGCTCGCGCATGCTGCAATCTATTGTTTGCTGTTTACAATATTTATTACTGGCTACCTTATTTCAACTGAAGACGGTCGTGGTATCGATGTGTTCGGCTTCTTTACAGTACCAGGAATGGGATCATTTTTTGAAGGGCAAGCTGATCTAGCTGGCCTAATACACCGCATTGCGGCGTGGGCACTCATTATTATGAGCCTTGTTCATGCCCTTGCAGCTTTTAAGCATCACCTAATAACTAAAGATAATACGCTCAACAAGATGATAGGAAGAATCAAATGAAAAAAGCACTAATGGCAACTGGATTAGCAATGGCTATGTTCTCGTCAATGGGAGCAAACGCTGCGGACTACGTGATCGATACAAAAGGTGCGCATGCCTCTATTAACTTTAAAGTAAGCCACCTTGGTTACAGCTTTATCAAAGGTCGTTTTAATCAATTTGATGGTGAGTTTTCTTATGACGCCACTGATGTAGCGAGCTCAAAGATTAAAGTTAACGTTGATACACGTAGTCTAGATTCTAATCATGCTGAACGTGATAAACATTTACGCAGCGATGATTTCATCAATGCTTCAAAATTCAATACAGCAACCTTTACGAGTAATAAAGTGATTGATAACGGTGAAGGGCAATTTGACATCGTTGGCGAACTTTCGTTACACGGCCACACTAAACCCGTCACTATTAACGCTGAACTCATTGGTGAAGGCACTGACCCATGGGGTGGGGAGCGTATTGGTTTTGTTGGAACAACTCGACTAGAACTAGCCGACTTTGCAATTAAAGTAATGGGTGACTCAAGCTATGTCGATATGGAACTGCATATCGAAGGTATCAAGAAGTAAGATATTGCTTAAACTCGATATAGAGAGCCCATGGTAGTTACCGTGGGCTTTTTCGTTTTGATAACGACTCAATTAGACTAAGCCATATTTTTTACACTGTCGTTTACGATACTCAACCGCTCACCGTATATAGGCCTCAGCGCAAGTAACACTTCTTTTCTACTTATTATCCCAACAAACCTTCCATCGTCTAAGACAGGAAGTGTATGTGGTTTACTGACTTTCATTACTTTTGCCCGTTCTTCTAGTGAGAAGGTGCTCAAGTGAGTTGCGATCCCTGTGCTGTTAGTTGGGTAGAGTTGATCTTTGTCGATACACAAGAACTCTGAAATATCGGTTAAACGCTCATTTACTTGTACTGCAATAACATCACGTGACATCAGATCGACAACTTTTTGTTTTGTATCTGGCGAGTAGTCCTGACACCATAGGTCAACCATCACATCATGCACCGAGAAATAACCAACTAGGCGACCTTCAATATCACAAACAGGCGCTCCAACGAGTTTATTGTCTAGTAATATATCGATAGCGACGGAAGTCGGTATTTCGGCATTTAGAGTTGTTGGCTTAACATTCATTATTTGTTTAACAAGAATATGCTTATGGCTTGTGCTCGCTTTAATTGGCATTATTCTAGTTGTAGATTGGATAGTCGCTAGTTTAGCTGCTTTCAATTGAGGTCTTCGATAGATACTCCAGTTAGCAAGGCCAACAAGAACAGCGCCCCCAACAATATTTCCTAACGTAACTGGGAGCAAGTTAGCCGTGAGGAACTGATAAATATTCAGATCTGCATATTGGGTAGGTGTCGCTCCAATCTGTAACCAAAAGCTATCTGGTGCGAAGTTCTGTAAAACGATACCTAAAGGAACCATAAACATATTGGCAACGCAGTGTTCAAAACCTGTCGAAACAAACATAGCGACAGGCAATACCGTCAACATGGCTTTAGTCATCGCATTTGTTGAACAAAAAGTTAACCATATGGCAAGACAGACGAGTAGATTACAAAGAATGCCAAGAGAGAAAGCTTGGACTGGGGTATGATGCAATTTGTGCTGTGCAATATTAAGTGCATTTAGTCCCCATTGCCCATCATTGAGTTGGTAAAGCCCCGCAGCAGTTACCAAAAGCAGTATTAACATCGCGCCTAAAAAGTTACCTAGATAGACTTTCCCCCATATGGATAACATTTTCCCAAACGTTATCTGTTTATTCGCCCATGAAATACTTGAAAGTACTGAACTAGTAAATAGCTCTCCTCCGCAGAGAACAATCAAAATTAAGCCCATGCTGAAGGCAAGACCGCCCGCAAGACGGCTAAGTCCCCAACCGGCAACCGCGCTGCCTGTTGTCACTGTTATATAGAAGATAAAAGCCAAACCAATGAAAGCGCCAGCCATAACAGAAAGACCTAAAATCATGCCACTGGTTTTTTGAGCCTTACTGAGTGCGAACTTCTCAGCTTCAGCCATCATTTCATTTGGTGAAAACATTTCACTATTATTGGGTTGCGTGACTGCCATTACAGATCCTTTGTCTTGGTTGCATTGTAAAAGCTTTCGATTTGGCACAACCGAAAGATTTGAATAGCTATCTAATGTTGAATATAAGTCAATCTAATAAAGAGTTAGATTATCATAAATTTATTTGATAGTGAAAGTTAAGGTTGGAATCATAATTCTATACATTCATCTTCGTAATGTAGGCAATGGGAATGTATTTACTAGATTGAGAGTTCTGTTGCTGAGATTCATGAACAGGGCAAATATTCTCTCATTCTAATAACAGTTTGTGTTGGTTAAACGTTTGCTGTGGGATAATTAGTATTTTGTTGCATGATGCTTGCTGAAATATGAGGTTCTCGTCACCTATTTGGAGTGGTTTTTACATTAGTATTTTTTCTTGATAATTGTTTGATGCCTTGATTCAAAAGTTCGAGGCGGGAGAAGAGTACATGAGTGCCTTAGTCGCGATTTCGTTAACAACTGGAATTCTATCTGGCTTGTGGGGATGGATAGCCATTTCATTAGGTTTATTGTCTTGGGCAGGATTTTTAGGCTGCACGAGTTATTTTGCTTCACCTACTAGTGGACTAAAAGGGCTAGGTCAAAGCTTGATTACCAATATGACCGGTGTTTTTTGGGCTTTGGTGATCATACATACTTCTTCTCTATTGAGTCTAGAAATTGTAGGTTACATAGTAACAGCGGTCGTCGCGTTTTTTATGTGTATTCAAGCAAAACAGCAGTGGCTGGCATATATCCCTGGGACATTTATTGGCTCTTGTGCAACGTTTGCCGCGGAAGGACAGTGGCAATTGGTCATTCCGTCGTTAATTCTTGGTGGTGTATTTGGTTACTTAATGAAAGCAAGCGGCCTATGGTTACACCAAAAATTGAACCACGGATCGTTAGTTACTAAAGCAACAACGTAGAAACTTAGAGAGTGGGAAAACTTATCCACCAGCTTTCTAACGTTCGTTAATGAAGACTTCGATACATATATTGAAGATTAGGCAATCCTCCCACAATGCGGGGCTTCCCCTGCGTATGGGGCCAATAGAAACAAATCGAAGCCTTCTTCGAGAATCAGGTAAACAAAATATACGATCCCAACGTCCTGAACTGTCTCTATACACGACAATGTTTGGGGTTTGAGGACATAGAGTAATAACATCTTTGAGCACTTTTTCTGCTGAGTTAGTTATCGATCTCCCACCTTTTTGTTTAGACTCATCCCAAAGCATAAGCGCAATGACTTCTAGGTTTTTATCTTCGCCTAACCGGAAGCTATAAGCTGTTTTGGAATTGTCATACTCATCAATAATAACGCGCTGTCCCCTAGCCAACAGCGTTGAGTCAGTCTCTTGGTTTTGCATGCAAGCCTCATCATTAGACGTTGTGTTGCTTTTATATATATCCAAAATCTGGCTGTGTTAGCTCTTGTGTTTTGGCGATACGATACGTGTGCCGAACAATTGCAAGATTTTCGTCTTGTAGCACGAGATATGCAACTTGTAGATTGGTTCGATCTTTTTGATCTTAGCAGCTGATAAGCAATGTGCCTTTGATTATCGCAATTCTGTGATGAAGAGTTAGTATGCTGTGTTTATTAGTAACACCTTAAATACATGGGGAATTTAGGTATTTCCGTTTGCCATAGTAATCGCTCTTTTCAGTGTCCATCGAAGAAGGACGGGGATAAAATCGACCCCTTGCTCTTCACAATAAGAGACAATAGCCAATGCTAGGTCAGGTTTTGCATGCTTTTTTAATACCTTAGCAACCACTTTTTTAGCTGGAATAGGGTGGTCGTATGGAATTCTGACCATGTCTCTAAAGAAATGTTCAAACCCATGCGAATAGAGATAATGTTCTATATCTCGGTCAGGGAGCTCAGTTAATCGATGGCGTTCTTGATCTTTCCCTAGTTGACCTCGAACTGAAGCTGAGTATTTCTTACCTGCTGCGTCTCCGTCTGTGACTACGTGCCAATCAATCCCAAATGCTTTCGCTACCTTTATTAGTGATTTCAGCCCTGATTGAGCAAACTCAATAATTTGAACGCCTTCTGCTGCAAGGTTGTAACCACATTGGTTTGCCAATTCATTGAATAGCCAAACTTCAGTTTCACCCTCTACGAGTAGCCAGCACCGCGCAAACAATGCGCCGGAGCGATGAAAACGTATATGAAACCCAATTCGACGCAACTCATCATTATTAAAACCTTTGCTTGGTAGCGACGTCGCAATGGTTTTGTCTGATTGCCTAACTAAACGACGGATGGTGTAGAGAGGAACTTGAGATAAAAGCTCGCCACTGTTGGTAGTCAGAATTTTTTGCATCGGAAGCAGTTGCAAAAGACTCCATGCCCTTGCGAGGTGTGTTGGGTGTAATCGGCCCTCGGGGTCTTCTAAAATCAGTAATGGGCGAGCGCACCGTCGTAAATCATTTGGCCCTTTTGCTTGAAGGTAGGCATTAAGCAACCCCATCATTAAAAGCCTTGTTGGTTTGCTCTTTGTTTCTTCAACTACTTGAGAAACACTTTTTTCAGTAGGCGCACTAGTAAAAAACAGACCGTCTCTTTGCTTTCGTGGGCTTCTGCGTGAGCTACTTTTAAAGGAGAAATAGTGGTCAACTAACATGTTCATAGAATTCAAACTGCTGCGCATTTCCCCTTTATTAACATGGCCAGGAGTCGCTAATAAGCGTCGACAAGTATTGTTGATCCGTTTTTCAACACGAGTGTTTAGCCCTTGTTTTTCGTCAAATGGTCGCTCAAATCGTCTAGAATCTTTAAGGCGTATCACAGGGTGTAGTGACATCAATTCTTGAGCAAGTTTTTCTGAATGATGTAGAGGAAGTGGATTTCCTTTTGTGTCCAAAAAGGCAAAATTGGTCGTGACATCGTATTGATCTAGTGTGGCACTCACTCGATAGTAGATGTAGGCATTGCTGTCTTCATCATAAACCCAAATAGGTTTTATTTTTCGATAGCGCCCTGCACGAATTTCATGCTTATCTGTTGATTTTAATGCTAAAACAATTTGTAGGTGCTGTGTTTGCGGGTGAGCGATAGAATAATCGACATGGAAATCCTGCATTTCAAATTGATAAGGCTTTCCATTTGCTGGTAATGCTACAGAGAGTGCATCTAATAGTGAGGATTTTCCCCAAGTATTTTCGCCTATAAGAGTAGTTAGCTCTCCAAGAGGCAGTGATAATCGTTTGATTCCTCGAAAGCCGGAAATTTCAATTCGCTCAATTTGCATAGGCTTACTCCTATCCAGTTGGCTATAGCTTTTTAGCTAAAGCCTCAAACTACAACTTAAATTGCCTTTACTTATCTCCTGCAATAATAAGCATAATTGAAAAACAGTGAATAAGCAGGCTATTAGTTCACAGATTCTGTAGAGCCTTACTTAGTACCTTTTAATATTCGTCTAATTAAGTTGACCGAGTTTGCGAATGATAAATTTCTTTTTCAAGGACGTTTCATAAAAGTCACGATTCTGTCATGATTTAGACGCTAGGATGAGGAGGAATAGAAGATAGATGAAGAATGAAGAGATGATAAATAGACCAGCAAAGATCGTTCTGGCACATATTAATGATACCCACTCCTATTTTGAGCCTACCTCACTACAGTTGAATCTGAATGTCGAAAACCAACAACTTACGCCGTTCGTGAGCGCAGGTGGATTTGCGCGTATAGCAACACGCGCAAAACAAATTAAAGCGAATGCAGAGGCCTTAGGTACAGCCTTTGTCTTTTTACATGCCGGTGATTGCTTCCAAGGAACGCTGTATTTCTCTCTTTTTAAAGGTAAAGCGAATGCTGACTTGCTTAACGCTTTAGAAATAGATGCCATGGCATTGGGCAATCATGAACTTGATATGGGTAACGAGCCAGTTGCTCAGTTTGTAAAACGCACTAACTTCCCATTGTTATGTGGTAATTGGGATTTATCTAATGAGCGACAGGATAAGGAATATAGAGTTTCAGAATCAAATAATGTATTCAGTTACTGTGCCGAGAAAAAGATAGCACCTTGGATTACGAAAGATGTACAAGGAGAAAAAATCGCTATATTTGGCTTGTCTCTGGATAAAATGGCGGATATTGCTAACCCAGACTTTGATACTCCGTTTGTCGACGCGACTGAAACAGCGAAGAGAACAGTTGAAGCAATACACGCTCAAGGGAGCAATAAAATCATCCTGTTAAGCCACTTGGGTTATGAAGCCGATCTGAAGTTAGCTGAAAAAGTGAATGGTATTGGAGTCATTGTCGGTGGGCATAGCCACCGTCTTCAGGGGGATTTTAGCTCTCTAGGCTTAGGCAAAGATGATGATTATGGCGTAAAAGTTAATCAAACTTACGTTGTTCAAGCTGGTTTTCATGCGCTCAGTATGGGGCACTGTGAAATACACTTTGATGAATCTGGTGAAGTGATATCTTTAATTGGTAAAAACGAGCTGTTGTTAGGTCGTCGTCTTTTCTTAGATGCTAATATGCATACCACAGGTTGTGATAACACTCATGTTAGAGCGTGTGAGTTTTTGAAGCTGCACCCTAACGTCGTAGTCTGCAAGAAAGACAAAAGCACACAAAGTATCTTGCTTGAAAAATATATTCCCCAAGTTCGACTATTACAAAAGCAGATTATCGCTCATGCAAATCAAAAGTTACGGCACATACGCTTACCTGATGCCCAAGGTGGCAGTGATTTGGCTCCAATGGTTGCCGAGTCGTTTTTAGTCGCGATGAATCGCCGTGGACACAGTGTTGATTTTGCTCTTCACAATGCTGGCGGTGTCAGGAACTCACTCAATCCTGGTGATGTATCTGTCGCCGATATTGCCGGAAAATTACTGCCATTTGCCGTTCCTATTGGTATTTACCACATAAAAGGTAAACACTTGGCGAGTGCTCTAGAAGGTGCAATTAATAATGCGACCAATAACGGTGTGAATGGGACGGGTTCTGGCTCATATCCCTATACTCATAATCTAAGTTTTACTTATGAAGAATCAGCTGATTTAGGCCAAAGAATACAAAACCTTAGAATATATGTTGATGGTCAAGGCTGGCGCGACGTTGAGCCTGAATGTCTCTATACGGGGGCCTCTTCAGCTTATACCATGAAAGGTAAAGAAGGTTATGATTCGATTCTCAAAATGAAAGGCGATGGGATTGTCACTTCGTTATCCATGGCTGATTGTTTTACGGAGTTATTAACTCATTTTCCTGAAAAACTTAATCAAGCATTTGATAAAACAGCAGTAAAAAGCAGGTAGACTTACCATGGCTTATTGTTTGCATATCTAAACCTAATCTAAAGGCATCTTCGTGGAGAGGATGCGAAGATGACGGGAGGTATGCAATGTGGAGTCGCGATTGGTTTGATGTCATGGTTGTCATGACTTGGCTTGGATTTTGGTCAGCCTTAGTTTACTTTGCTCCATTCGCTGGGGTATAAATCAAATTACAGCCACTGAAGGTGGCTGTTTTCTTTTCTAAGCGTCAGTTTTCTTTCGTAAGTATAAGTATTACTGCTGATTTAGCATTCCTATTGTTTTTGTTTTCTTGTTACTATTAGGCTCAAATATAGTCATTAGAATTCCAGGGACCTATGAAGTTTCTTCACACCTCTGACTGGCATTTAGGCCGTCAATTTCACAATGTTTCACTGCTCAACGATCAAAAAGCCGTTTTACAGCAGATGATTCAATATATACGTGAAAACCCTGTTGATGCACTGATTATTGCTGGCGATATTTATGATCGTTCAGTCCCCCCTACAGCTGCAATCGAGTTGATGGATGAGACGGTTAACACTATTTGTAGTGAGCTAGAAACCCCTATTATTATGATTCCCGGCAATCATGATGGCGCTAAACGTTTAGGCTTTGGTGCCAGTCAAATGCGTGAGTCAGGGCTGCATATCATTAGTTCATTTGATGAGATGCTTGCGCCTATTGTTATCAATACCGAGCAGGCTGGTAACGTTGCTTTTTATGGCATGCCATATAACGATCCTGAACTCGTACGACATCATTATAAGAAGCCAGTCTCTAATCATGATGAGGCTCATCAACTTCTGTCTTCTGAGCTAGCTGCCCATTTTAAAGCTGAGCATAAGAACGTGCTATTAAGCCATTGTTATATGGATGGTGCGATTGAGTCAGAATCCGAACGTCCACTTTCCATCGGAGGTTCTGACAGAGTCAGTTATGAACACTTTACATCGTTTGATTATGTGGCTTTAGGTCACTTACATCAGCCTCAGAAAAAAGGTGAAGAGTTTATTCGCTACTCTGGGTCATTGATGAAGTATAGCTTTTCAGAGCAGCATCAAAAGAAGGGAATGACGCTTGTCGAACTTGATCAAGAGGGTTTTAAATCGGCCACACATATTGATTTAGTTTCTCCCCATCAAATGCGAATCATTGAAGACGAACTAGATGCTATTTTAGAACAAGGGAAAAACGACTCAAATTCTCATGACTACCTATTAGTTCGTTTAACTGACAAACACGCCATATTAGACCCAATGGAAAAGCTGCGTAAGGTCTACCCAAACGTATTACATATAGAAAAGCCAGGTATGCTGATTGGTGTTGATCAAGAGATGGGTAAAGCACGACTAGCAAGAGGCGAGATTGACATGTTCAGAGACTTTTTCTTGGAAGCACAGCAGAGTACTTTATCTGATGAACAAAATGCCACCATCTCAGAAGTTATCAAAGAACTAACACTTGGTCATAAGGAATAACCATGCAGCCTATTACAATAACCCTGCAAGCTTTTGGTCCTTTTGCTAGAAAACAGTGCATTGATTTCACTTCAATGGGTAACGCACCGTTATTTTTGATAAATGGCCCGACAGGCTCGGGTAAGAGCTCGATCTTAGATGCGATTTGTTACGCACTTTATGGCGAAACGACCGGTAGTGAGCGCACTGGTGATCAGATGCGTTGTGATTATGCGGATATTGAATTGCTTACGGAAGTGACGTTTGAGTTCAAATTGTTTGATCGTATTTATAAAGTGGTACGTTCACCGGATCAAGAAGTACCAAAAAAGAGAGGCGATGGGACAACAAAACGGACTCACTCCGCCACGTTGTACGAGCTAGTCGAAGGTGAAGAGAAGCTTCTAGCAAATAAACCCACACCAGTGTTAAAAGAGATTCGTGACCTACTAGGCCTTGATGTGAAACAGTTTCGTCAGGTTATGGTATTGCCGCAAGGGAAGTTTCGTGAGCTACTGACGGCTACCTCAAAAGAGAGAGAGCAGATCTTTGGTCAACTGTTTCAAACTCATATTTATTCAGCTATCGAAAGAGCACTGTTTGAAAGAGCAGCCGGGATTAGAAAGGCAAAAGATGAGTTTGATAACCAGACTAAGGGCGTGCTTGATGTAGCCAACGTGGAAGACGAATCTCAACTAGCTCTGAGTTTGAAAGAGAACGGCAATAGTTTGGACTTAGCTATTGAGAAGATGACACAATCTAGTATTGAGTTAGAGCAGGCCCAGCTTCAAGAGAAGTCAGCGAAAGAACTTGCCGATCGTTTTACTCAGTTAGCGCAAAAAAAGATTCAGTTACAAGAGCTGCTCTCTGGTGAAGTGAATGTGAACCAAAAGCGTGTATATCGCAGTAACGCTGCATCGGCGCAAACACTTGATGTTCCTTACTCTCAGCTTGTTGTAGGCAAAAAAGATCTGGCAGAAAAAACATCAGAGCATGTTCAAGCTAGTGCAATGATTACAACGGCTAAGCAAAATTTATTGGTTGTCGATGCGAAGCTAAAACTAGCAATAGAAGATCTAGCTGCGTCACCTGAATTGCAGAGCCAGATATTTAATCTGGAATCGGTTCGAACAAAGCTGTTGGAAAGAACTCAATTTGAACAGCGGTTACTTCAAGCTCAGCGACATTGTTCACAAGCTGAAGGTAACCGAGATAACTTACAGACGGCGCTTGTCCAGTTGGAAGCGGATCTCGAGACCAAGAGATCGCAACTTGATCAGGCAAAGCAATGTCAGCAGAGAATCCCTATTGTTCAGCAGCAATATAATGGATTTCTCGAACAGCTTGAACTAGAAAAGAAAAAACGTGTTCTTCAAGAAAAACATAATATTCAAAAAGAACAACGTCTAAACGCTGTTAATAAACTGGCTGTTGCGAAAGAACAAACTGCAGTAGCAATAGCCTATGCTGATAATTTAGAGTATCAGTGGCACTCAAGCCAAGCAGCCCAACTTGCAAAACAATTGCACATGGGCGAAGCATGCCCAGTTTGCGGCAGTTGTGAGCACCCAGAACCAGCGCGATTCTCAGCTGAAGAAGTGACAAAGCATAATGTTGATGTGGCAAGAGCCCATCAGCAAGAGATCGTTAATATTGAGCTAAAAGCCACTGATACGTTAGCTGAGAGTGATAAAGAGTTTGCGCTGACACAACAGGCGATATCGACTCTCGATGAGCAACTATTATCGAAAGAGTCACTTTCAATTGAACAGATAGGTCAACAGGTTAAACGACTCGAGCAAGAGATGGCCGAGCTCATTAAAACAACGCCTGAACAAATTGAAACTGCACTTCAGCAAGTTAGCCAAAAACTGGCGGATGCAAAAAATAATTTAAACAAGCAGTTAGAAGCAGTGAGCAATGCGAAAGTACTGATTGCTCGCGAGCAAACAGAAGTTGATTCTCGAACGTCAGATATTCCAGAAGAACTGAAAGATTTATCACGGGTTGAGTCGCAATTGTTGCAAAAACGTACTCTACTAGAGCAGATTACTAAAAATGAACAATCGACAAGATCTGAGTATGATCAATACAATCAGATGTATATCTCTAGTCAGGCACGCGTAGAAGAGCTGAACAAGCAGCTATCGCAGGCTAAAGTTCAGGTAGATGAAGTTACTCAGAAGTGGCAAATTAAGTTGGAAGAGAGCCCATTCTCTGATGAATCAAGCTACTTAAGCTCTTGTCTTTCAAAGACTGATATTGACGAGTTAGAACAAGCTATCAACCTGTTTGAGCAGCTTAAGACAACGGTACTGGCTGAAGTAGCAACTTTGGAAGAGGGTGTTGTCGGGCTGAAAATGCCAGAATGTGAAAAATTGTCTGAATTAAGACAAGTGGCGGAGGCAAG
Organism: Vibrio kyushuensis; assembly: GCF_050337325.1. NCBI lineage: Bacteria > Pseudomonadati > Pseudomonadota > Gammaproteobacteria > Vibrionales > Vibrionaceae > Vibrio > Vibrio kyushuensis. The sequence continues at coordinate 1,115,227 of NZ_JAKJSV010000002.1, read as the reverse complement.
CCATGCTGAAATATTGAATCAGTACACTCAGCTTAAGTCAGTACAAGATCGTTATATTGAAGTACAAAAAAAGCTTGAAATATTGGTTAAGCAAAACGAAGAGCTTAACCAAGAATATAGAATCGTAGGCACGTTAAGTGATGTTGCCAATGGTAAAACAGGCTCTAAAATTAGCCTTCACCGTTTTGTCCTCGGAGTGCTGCTTGACGATGTGCTAATTCAAGCGTCACTACGTTTGCGTAAAATGAGTAAAGGACGTTACGAGCTTAAGCGTAAAGAACAGCGCGCCAAAGGTAATGTGGGTTCAGGGCTAGACCTTATGGTTGAAGATGGGTATACCAGTAAACTTAGAGATGTAGCGACATTATCTGGTGGCGAGTCATTTATGGCAGCACTCGCTCTCGCATTAGGGCTGTCTGATGTGGTTCAGTCATACAGCGGTGGAATTCGTTTAGATACTTTATTCATTGATGAAGGGTTTGGAAGCTTAGATCCCGAGTCTCTTGATCTAGCGATCGAAACACTGATAGACCTTCAACTAGGGGGTCGGACGATTGGTATAATTTCACACGTCAGTGAGCTGAAAGAGCAAATGTCATTAAGAATAGATGTTGAACCTAGCAGGGAAGGCAGTTCAATAGAGGTGATTAGCTAGTTAACACGACAAAAATTGACTTGTTTAATAGTCCAAGTGTTTTTAATAAGCTAACGTAATAACGAAGGGTGACAATTTTGTTCACCCATTGTTCTATTTGAAGATGAGATATACCGAACAAGCAAGTTTAAGAAATTGACGTCAAAGCATATCTACTAGGATGGTGACATGGCTGTAGTCAACAAAATATACAAGTATGCTGAGCCGAACTTAAGCATAGTAGGGTGGATGGGAGCTATTGGTTTTCCATCATATTACTATATTTGGACCTACGTGTTTCCCCAGCCTTATGAGAACCTACCATTTAGGTTGATGTGCGCTTTATCTTTATTCGCCCTTGCGCTAAGGGACTTTGCACCTAATTACCTTAAAAAATACCTTCCGCACTATTACCTGTTGTGCATTGCTTTGTGCTTACCTTTCTTTTTTTCATTTATGTTAATTATGAATGACTGGTCGAGCGTTTGGGTAATGTCGTTCATGGCGTCGATATTTCTACATATCCTGTTGGTTCATGAACCTAAAGTACTAATAGGGCAATGTATTACTTCAGTAGGCGCTGCGTTTGTTTTGAGTCATGTAATTACAGGGCAGTCAGAGTTTCATGATATTGATTGGTCTTATGTTCCCGTTTTCATTTTCACCTATCTATTTGGTAATTTATTTTACTTTAGAAATCAGTTAGAGCATGAGGCTAGAATTTCTTTAGCAAAATCGTTTGGTGCTGGCATAGCCCATGAAATGAGAAACCCGTTAAGTGCACTAAAAGCAACAGTCGATTTATTAAAAGGAACAATCGATAGAAACGTTTCTTCTGAAGTGACCTTGTCGAAAAGTGAATGTACAAAAATGAATGAGTTATTGGACGACGCTAATAGCATCATTCAAAATGGTAACGAAGCTATCGATTTGTTGCTGACTTCAATTGATCAGAATCGAGTATCGCGCTCAACCTTTATCAAACATCAAATTGATACTGTCCTAGCCGAAGCCATCAATAGCTATCCTTACAAATCGTTTAATGCGAAAGATGCCATTACTGTGACCAAAACAGAGTCATTTGATTATTTCGGTAGTGATACGTTACTTAAGTATGCTTTATATAACCTATTTAAGAATGCATTTTATTATCAGAGTGAATCGGACTTTAACCTCCATATTGAAATCGCTTGTGAAGAGACTACGAATACTTTACGAGTAAGAGATAATGGGCAAGGGATTGAAAATGGAAAAATTGAAGCGATATTTAATGACTTCTATACGTTCGGAAAGAATGGTAGTTATGGGCTAGGGCTTCCTTTCTGTCGAAGAGTGATGCGTTCTTTTGGTGGCGACATTGAGTGTAATTCTGAAGTCGGTGAATGGACTGAATTTATATTACGTTTTCCTAAGTATAAATCGACAAATGTCCAGAATATTAAGTTTGAATTAGTACGCAATAAGTCCATATTGTCTATTGGAACTGAGTTTGTCATTACTCGAAACTTGAACGAACACTCCTTTTATTTAGGTTATCAGCTCACCTCTGTCGGTATAGGCGAAGCGCTTGAATTAGAAGAGTATCAATTTGAATACGATTTGATTTTTATTGATCTTGATACCATCTCAGAGATAGATTTGAATTCACTCGAAGGAAAGCTGTGCTTTACCGAAGCAAAGATTATTTATCTATATCGTTCAGATAAGCAGTACCACACCAACTTCAATCGCTTTTTACAGTTCTCAGCAGTCAGCAAGTCAGATATGACTTACTCATTTACAGATACTTTGGATCAGTTAATTTTTGTAGATGGCTGCTGTGGAAGAAATATCATACCCAAGAAATCAATTTCCTATGACCGTAAAGTTCTTCTCGTTGACGATAACGACTCTTTCCGCTCTCTAACGTCGATTTTGCTATCTCAGCAAGGCTTTCAAGTAATTGAAGCACAAGATGGGAGTGAAGTTCTAGGATGTGTTGAAACAGAGGATATTGATGTCGTCATCATGGACATTGAAATGCCACATGTAAATGGTTTCGAAGCCACTAAGTTACTCCGTGAATCATTAATAGAACGGTCTGATATTCCGGTTATTGGGCATACAGGCGATAATAGCACTGAGTGTATAGAGCAGATGAAAAGTGTTGGAATGAATGATTATATTATAAAGCCTGCAACTAGTGAGGCTCTGTTGTCAAAATTAGAACATTATATATAATATGCGCTACTCAAAATAGCGCATTGAAATAGTAATCTGTACGTTACAATATTAGCTCGATATCCGCTAAATAAAATACAGTTCAGGGTGACTATAAGCTTTTTCGCATACGCTTAGAACATGAGATATTTCCTTATACTTCATGTTACTTTTGACCGACAAACGAATAATGTTTTTATTATCTGGTGTCGCTGGTGTACAGAACACGGAACCTAGTATCCCGTGACTTTCTAAGAAATCTCTTACTTTCATTGTATTAGATGAATCCCCGGTTTCTAGGGCAATTATTTGTGATTCACTGCGAATATTGAATCCAATCTTTTTTAATCCTTCAATCAAATCATGCGAATGACTAAACAGATTTGTTCTATCATTATCGCTAGATTTAATGATGCGAAGCGTTGCGCTAATTCGGTCTAACTCATTTGCCATCATTGCAGAGCTAAATATGGATGAATAAGCGGCGTAGGGCAGTGTTTCGCCAAATCGATTGTTACACCATATTCCCCCAGCTCTAAAAGCAAAGGTTTTGGCCAAACTAGCCGTTAAAAAATCAACTTGTGAAGATAAGTTTAACTCTTTCAATAATCCAGCCCCCTCAGGACCATGAGTACCCAATGAATGGGATTCATCGATTACTGTTGCACACTCATTTTGATTAGAAACTTCAACAATATCTACAAGCGGGGCGACAGTGCCCAATGTACTGTATATTGAATCAACGACAACAATACCTGGGCCGTGAGTTCGAATTAGGCGCTTTAAATGACGGGGGTTATTATGCATGAATGGGTGAATATTAGCCCCAGCGTAACGGGCACCTTCCCATAATGACATATGAGTAAAGAAATCAATGTAAACATGCGTTGAAGAGTTACATATTGTTTGCATTAGAGCGGTGTTTGCGATCCATCCAGACGGTACAATTGTGCAATGTTCGAAGCCGGTAAATTCCGCCATTTCGCTTTCAACTCGTTGAGTTATGCCATCGTTATGCAAAAACACATTGGACATGAAAGCATTATCAGTTGTAGAGATAAGAGACGTAACTTGTGTGTCGATAATCGCCGGATGGCTGCCTAAACTTAAGTAATCGTTACTTTGCAAAATCACATCGTTATGTTGTGGTTCTCTTCCTAAGACTAAGTTTCGGCCTCGATCTTTGGGGGAAATCAGATTATCGATGCTTTGTGATAATCGCTTAACCAGCACATCGGGTAACGATGATTTTGTCGTATATTTCATAGTCATACCTTTCTAATTGTAAATAGTTCAGTGCCAGCTGACAAAATATATATGACAGTAAAATATGAACTGGTCGACTACGAAATATCTATTTTTTAGTTAAGGTTACAAATAAAAATATATCATCAATACAAAAGGATACAGATCCGTACCATCACGAAGTCTAATCTATTTTTAATTATGACCAATATTATTATAAGTGTATTAAATTTTTGCATTGAATTGATTGTAAATAAAGGAAGGCAATTTTAGAGCGCTAGTTAATGAGTAATTTGTTAATAGGGTTGTAGGGTGGAAAAATAAGGAGGGCGGAACCCCTACCTTATTCCTTAAAGGGTGAATATAGAGCCTAGTTATTTTTGCCTAATGTAGGCCAATACATTTTCACATAACGGATAGAAACCCAAATAACTAGCCCGGTGGATATCGTCAGCTCTAATAAACCAAACTTATGTAACCAGTGCCAGTGAGGGTGAAATTCTTCAAAGAAGTCAGTGAGTCGGTACATGGCAACAGAGCTTATTACCGAAGGGAACGTTAGTGCAGCTATCGATGGGCGAAACTGAAGACGTACCAAACGGAAGTAACAAAGGTAAATAAATAAGGTCATGGTGACCGCAATACCAGCTAGAGCCCCTGTTAAAATTGGATCAGGGTCAGGGAAGTTAACCAAATAACTGGCTAACGTTAAGTTAATTGGTGCAGCCATAATTGCCAAAGTTGGTTTTGCTCTAATAGAAAGCGCACCTTCAAAAACTAATCGATACAATACCAGTGGTAGCATGAAAAAGTAGATGGCAATACAGGTATTCACAAGGGTTGACGAAAAGACATTGTATCCAAACTGTGTACCAGCCAATGAACTGCTGATTAGTCCCACAGGGTAGAGAAACCAACTGGGTACTACATTAGACATCTTAAAGTTTGAGAGTTGAAAACTGAAAAATAATGTCATCATCGTTAAGTGCAGCGTCAGCGCTGCAAACCAGATAGGGTATGCAATGATGGGAGATATTGCTGCTAGATAGTCGCAGAGTATCAGCAGAGACATGCTAATAGGCGCCATTAAACTGCCGCTTAAAGGGTGTCGTAAGTCGCTAATGAACAGCCTATGATTTGTAAGATATTTCAATAACACAGGAAAAAGAAGAAGCGCACCTAGCCCGGCTAGGTAGGGTCTAATCAGATCCCCGAATACTGGTATATATAGGTCCCATGCTTGGCCTAAACCAATCATGCCTAATGCCAATGAAGCTTGTGATGGGGGCACACTGCTAAATTGGGTGAATCTCTTCCAGTTCAACGCTTTACTCCGTTTGGGAATGATGAAAATTGAGCCAATGGATAGGGGCTTTAAGGTGCGCATAATAACAACCTAATAGGCTTAGATGCAATCAACGGAAATAGATTATGGCACCTTAAAGCTATTATTTTCTTAGTCCTGTAATCTAAGTAGGTTTGTACTGATGGCATTGGTGGTGATACTGAAAATTACACTACCTAAAGATGCAAAATAAGTTACTCAAAATAGCTGCTCTATCGATATTATTTTTACGTTAATAAATAGTATTTGAAATTGAGATCTAGCTCACGAACGTCACTTGTAATTGTCAGGATCTAAGCCATAGTTAATATGTAAGGCATTCTGAACTACCGACTCGCATGGAGGATAATTAGGGCCTTACATACAATTTGGATGGATTCAAAGTAACAAATTTGTAGATCCTCGCACAAGTTCAAGTCGCAACATCAGTCGGCTTGATTCGCGAACTCACGATTGAGTAGCGAGGGATAGGGCGCGCTCACAGTAGTGCGCCTTTCGTCGTTTATAAACTAGTGAAGTTTACATTCAATAATTTTCAATTCTCGATATACTCTTCAAAATTATTCCTGCGTTAAGGCTATTCAATGGAAAAGCGAATCCCAACAAATATTATAACTGGCTTTCTCGGAGTCGGTAAAACCACGACGATTCTGAATTTGCTAAAAAATAAGCCGGAGAATGAAAAGTGGGCGGTATTGGTTAATGAATTTGGTGAGATAGGCATTGATGGTGCTATTTTAACTGAACAAGGAGCTTTAATTAAGGAAGTCCCAGGTGGTTGTATGTGCTGCACTGCTGGGGTTCCTATGTCTGTAGGTATCAATACCTTACTACGTACAAAGCCCGACCGGTTACTGATTGAACCGACAGGGCTTGGTCACCCTAAAAAAGTCGTCGCAACCCTAATTTCGCCGCAGTATCAAAATTATGTGGATTTAAAAGCGACGATAGCCTTAGTTGATCCAAGAAACTTACAGAATACTAAGTATTTAGATAATCAGAACTTTAATGATCAATTGGATACCGCAGATGTAGTCATTGGAAACAAAGTCGACCAATGTAATGTTTCTGATATTGACGCGTTTAATGACTGGATTACCGATCAAAACCCACCCAAAACGTTCAGTAAGCTTGTTAAGCATGGCGATCTACCGCTAGAAGTCCTTGATAATGTTAGATTGCAATCAAGCGCTTCAGCTCAGATTGAAGAGCATCATCATCAACACGCTGAAATGGAACCTCAATTCCAACTTCCTCCTGGTCAAGCTTATATAAGAAAAGAGAACAAAGGTCAGGGTTATTTTAGCTGTGGTTGGCTGTTTGGGGCTGAGCATAAATTTGATTTCGACGAGATTTTCTCAATGTTTAGTGCGTTAACTGCCGAGCGTGTTAAGGCCGTAGTTAACACGGATCAAGGTTGTTTCGCGTTCAATTCGGCGAATGGAGTTGTTTCTGTGAACGAGATTTCTTTGGATGGGTTTGAGTCTCGTATTGAAGTGATTGACTCACAACCTCTTCCTTGGGATCAACTTGAAGGTGTACTCATAAAATTAGCAAATATTGAGTAGTTAACCCCTACATTACGATACAATAACCACATTGCAATTGTGTTTTATTAATGAAACACTCAACAAGAACCGTCACTGTTAATTGATCTAGGTCAAAAATACAGAGGCGGTTTTTTTATGCAACCAGTTCTCTACTACGATTAGTGAGTCAGTAATAAATAAGTGACAATAAAGTCACTAAAAAGGCTAGGTGCGCTAAGCACCCAAACAACTTACGTCATCGTGTCTGCGCTATTTTTCAGAAATGATACGTAACCGTCAGTCTACCTATCATTTAAAGCTTTGAATGTTAGTGATAGGCAATACCTCGTTGATTGGGAAGGTAACCATGTCATTAAAATATAAACTGCTGATAACGTTACTCGTTATCGGTCTAACTCCTGCTATTATTATTTCAGCTTGGTCACTAAATGTGGCTAATAGCAATTTCGAAAAGCAAACGTTTAGTCAATTGATAGCGTTAAGAGAGGTGAAGAAATCGGCCGTAATTGAATATCTAAATACCAGAGTAGAACAAGCAAATTCATTAGCAAATAATCAATCGATCATTGATGCTACAACAGCATTTACAAACGCATTTCATCAAATTTCTTTAGACAGTAACAATACGTCTGAGGCAGACATTGATCGTACACTTTCTAACTACTATCAAGAAAACTTCATATCGACACTAACAGAGAAATCGCCAGCCACTAAAGGTGAGGTAACCTCGCTGCAACTTACTAGAGACATTAGTTCTAGCGGGAAACTGCTTCAGCTTGATTATATAGTAAATAACCAAGCGCAAGTTGGTAACAAAGATAGCCAAATTCGCTCTAGTAGAAACTCTATTTACGATGATGTGCATGAAAGTATTCATCCGTATTTAAAAGACTTGCTAGATAGGTTTGGTTATTACGACATCTTCTTGTTAGATATCGATAGCGGAAATATTATCTACTCGGTATTTAAAGAGGTCGATTATGGGACATCGATGATTGATGGTCCTTATGCAAATAGTGGTTTGGCAAAAGCGTTTAAAGAGGCGAAATCAGCCAGTAGAACTCAAGGAGCCTCATTAGTAGACTTCACACCATATCTTCCTTCGTATAACGCTCCTGCTGGCTTTATTGCCGTTCCAGTTTTCGATAAAGGAATTAAAGTAGGAGTGTTGGCGTTTCAGTTTCCTATCGATCGTTTAAATATGATTATGTCTGAAAGATCCGGCTTAGGAGAAACGGGCGAAACGTATCTCGTTGGTGGCGATAAGTTAATGCGCTCGGACTCTTTTTTAGACCCGACGAATAGAAGTGTTAACGCCTCGTTTGCAAGACCGGAAACGGGCCGTGTAAATACGGATTCAGTAAGAAAAGCACTGAATGGTGAGTCAGGTATCGGCGCTATATTCGATTACAATGAAACGTTAGTTCTTTCCGCTTACGAGCCTTTAAGCGTACATGGCTTAAATTGGGCGATCATTACTGAAATTGATGAACAAGAAGCGTGCGCTGCATTCTATGAGTTACGCGACATTATGCTTACGTTGAGTGGCATAGTCGTTCTATGCATATTCGCAGTAGCGACCTTTATTACCAAGAGCATAATGAAACCATTAGGCGGCGAACCAAGTGCGATGCAACGTATAGCGAGTAATATTGCCAATGGCGATCTTTCAGAAGAGCTTGAAATTCATGAGTCTGCTGGTGGTGTTTACCTATCGATGCACCAAATGGCAACAAGTTTGAAAGAGATGTTGATTAAGATCTCTGATGCTGCTCTACAGCAGTCAACCGCTTCTCAGCAATTGATGGAAGTAACGAGTGACACTGACCGAAGTGTCAATCAACAACGACAAAGTACCGATCAAGTCGCCAATGCAATGAATGAGTTATCTTCAACAGTAGCTGAGGTGACAAAAAGCACAAATGAAGCAGCGGAAGCCGCCGTTTTGGCACAGGAAAAAGTCACCACTAGCTATAGACAAGTCACCAACGTATCAGGTGAGATCCGTCAACTATCTGATGGGTTAAATAACTCCCGTGAAAAGATCACTCGCTTGAATAGCAGCGCTGATAATATTTCGAACATATTGACGACCATTACTTCAATTTCTGAGCGTACAAATCTACTGGCACTAAATGCTGCAATTGAAGCGGCAAGAGCAGGAGAGCAAGGAAGAGGTTTTGCTGTCGTTGCTGATGAGGTTCGCTCACTCGCTTCAAGTACGAAGGAATCCAGTGAAGAAGTCTCACAAATGATAGAGGTATTGCAACGTGATGCCATAGAAACGAAAGAGGTTATGGAACATGGCATTGAGCACGCTGAACATGTTGCTGATTACGCCTTAAAAACAACAGAATCGCTCAAAGTGGCGTCTGAATCCGTGGATGTTATAGCCGATATCACAACACAGATAGCAACGGTTGCAGAAGAACAGCACAGTGTGACTGAGGAGATAAATCGAAATATCCAAGAGATAAGCTTGATGTCGATTGAAGCTGAACGTTCAGTACACCAGATATCAGAATCGAGTGGGCAACTTGATGAGCTTTCAAACTCTTTAGAGGCAATGGTAGGCGAGTTTAAGGTTGCATCAACCTAAGAATCTTTTCAACTAAAGGTTTGTTTTCAGCTATAGCAACTTAAAAACAGGAAAAAAAAGATACCCTCGAATTGATGGTATCTTTTTTTGTTTCTGAATTTAGTCATTGCCAGAGCTGGGGTATTTCGAACTATTAGCGTTTGTTTCTCAAATAACGTTTACGGCGTTCTTCTTTCTTCTTAATCTGTTGTTCCGCTTTTTTAGCAGCAGCAATTTCAACTTCGACTAGCTCTTCGGTGATCATTTCTGGTAATTCAAGAGTAACCTGACCAAGTGTACCGCTACGAAGCTCATGAAGAAGGATTTCTGATGCCTTATGTAAATCAACACGTCCGCCAGAACGCAAAGCGCCACGCTTGCGACCAATTTCTTCCATGAGCTCAACATCAGACTCTGGCAGTTCATCGATCATATAACGCTCTTTAAGCTTTTCAGGGTACTGTTTAGCTAAGTACTCAACCGTGTAAAAAGCGACTTCGTCATATTCCATTGCTGTGTCTTTAACCGCGCCAGTTGCTGCTAAGCGGAACCCACTATGAGGGTTTTCTACTTTTGGCCACAGAACCCCCGGGGTATCTGAAAGCACAACGCCATTTTGCAGATTGATACGCTGTTGACGACGCGTTACAGCAGGCTGGTTGCCTGTAACTGCGATTGTTTTACCCGCAAGGCAATTGATGATGGTCGATTTACCCACATTAGGGATGCCCATGATCATGGTACGGATGTTCTTGCCAATTGTTTCACGGTGAGGTGCAAGCTTACGACAAACATCCATGACCATAGCCACTTCATGAGAGTGCGCAGTAGTAATTGCAATTGCTCTAACACCTTGTTCTTTCTCAAGATGTTCGATCCATAGCTTTGTGAGTTCAGGATCGGCTAAGTCTCTTTTGTTCAGTACTTTTACAACTGGTGTGTCGCCACGTAATTTTGAAATTACCGGGTTTTCACTACTAAATGGTATACGAGCATCAAGAACTTCAATAATGACATCGACTTGAGGGATCGCTTCTTCAATTTCTTTAAGGGCTTTGTGCATATGCCCAGGGAACCATTGTATTGCGTTGTTAACCATTTGAATATATTGCCTTTGTTGTGAAAACTAGAGTTATGGATTACATAGTGGGGAACATAAAACTAGCGCTGTTCTGATTGGAACTGATGGCCATATTGTACGTTATAAACGAGTCGTTATCTATTAGTTAGGAAAGGGACTAGGCAAGTCGTAGGACTTTGGCGTTTGCTATGTAAGCGTTAACCATTTGAGAACGAATCTAGGTTATTCGTTAGGTGGAAGTATGGTAGTGAAAAGTTGATCAACCTATTGTTCGAAAGGGAATTGGTTACTATATTCAGTTTTTTGTTTTTTGTGCTCAGCCTAATGACTGAGCACTTTGGTCGAAAACAACTTTCTATGGTCAATTGAAGATTATTCCTTAGAACGTACTAGTTTCCTCCAGTTTTATATTATCGGTTAGTACTAAATCGAAAGTTCTCTTCGAATGATTTCTGCTCCTGCACTTAAAGCACTTAACTTACCTTTTGCTACATGACGAGATAAAGGTGCCAAGCCACAATTGGTGCTCGGATAAATTTTGTCAGCGTCAACATATTTAAGTGCTTCTCGTAGGGTATTAGCGACTTCCTCTGGCGTCTCAATAGTATTGGTTGCGACATCAATAGCACCTACCATTACCTTTTTACCGCGAATAAGTTCTAGTAGTTCAATTGGAACACGAGAGTTATGACATTCTAATGAGATAATATCGATATTAGATTTTTGGAGTTTGGGAAACACTTCTTCGTATTGTCTCCATTCTGACCCCAAAGTCTTTTTCCAATCGGTATTGGCTTTAATGCCGTACCCATAGCAAATATGTACCGCAGTTTCGCATTTTAGGCCTTCTATCGCTCTTTCCAAACAAGCGATACCCCAATCATTGACTTCATCAAAAAATACATTAAAAGCAGGTTCATCAAATTGGATTATATCAACCCCTGCAGCTTCTAATTCCTTTGCTTCTTGGTTGAGGATTTTGGCAAATTCCCACGCGAGTTTTTCACGACTTTTATAATGGTCATCATAAAGAGTATCGATCATCGTCATTGGGCCAGGTAGGGCCCATTTAATGGGTTTATTGGTTTGCTTACGCAAAAACTTAGCGTCTTCAACAAAAACGGGTTTTTGGCGAGAAACGGGGCCAACTACGGTAGGTACACTCGCGTCATAGCGGTCACGAATTTTAACGGTTTTTCGTTGTTCAAAATCAACGCCGCTCAAGTGCTCAATAAACGTAGTAACAAAGTGTTGGCGCGTTTGCTCACCATCACTAACAATATCGACGCCAGATTGTTCTTGTTCTTGAAAAGACAAACGTAACGCATCATGTTTACCGTCTATTAATTCCTTACCTTGTAATTTCCAAGGTGACCAAAGTGTTTCAGGCTCTGCGAGCCAAGAGGGCTTAGGTAAACTGCCTGCCGTTGAAGTAGGTAATAATGTTTTCATAATCAATGCCGTCATATTATTTAGTTAGTTAAAGAGTGTAATTGGCAGACCACTGCTCAAGTACAGTTTGGTATGGTTTGATGAAGTGCTCTTCAGCAAACTTTCCTTGCTCAATAGCTAACTGGCTACGCTCTTCTCGGTCATAAACAATTTGAGTTAATGAGTGATCCAAACTCTTCAAACTTGGTTTATAGCATTTACCCGCAATTGCGTTCGCATTGTAAATTTCAGGGCGGTATATTTTTTGAAATGTACCCATGGTGCTTATGGTGCTGATGAGTTCAAGGTTAGAGTAATCATTAAGTAAATCACCAAAGAAATAAAAGGCTAATGGTGCAACACTATTTGGCGGCATGAAATAGCGAACCTGTAAGCCCATTTTATTAAAATATTGCTCAGTTAAAGACGATTCGTTTGGTTCATATTCAAAACCTAACACTGGGTGTTGGTTTTCCGTTCTGCTATAAACTTTGTTATCTGAAACACTGAGACAGATAACAGGTAACTTTTGAAAGTGCTGCTGGTATGTTTTAGAGTTCACGAAATATTGGAAGAGCTTTCCATGTAGGTCGCCAAAATTATCTGGAATGCTAAATTGAGATTGATCCTTATTATGCTCAAGTAGTAATACACTAAAATCATAATCTCGAATGTAAGAGGAGAAATTATTCCCTAAAATACCTTCAATACGTTTGTTCGTTTTATGATCGACAATATTGGTTTTCAATACTTCAATCGAAGGGAATGCTTGCTCACTGCTTTCAATGTCCATATCAACGGATATAATATCAAGCTCGACCGAATAACGATCTCCCTTTGGGTTATCCCAGTGCGCTAAGGCATTGAAACTGTTGTCTATCATCTTTAGGGCATTACGCAAGTTCTCTTGACGACTAACGCCTCTAGCTAAATTAGCGAAATTCGTTGTAATACGAGTGCTGTCTGACGGATGATAATTTTCATCGAGACTAAGGCTCTTAACTGTAAATGTAAAATCTTTGTTCATGGTGATTTGTATCCTATATCCTAGATGAAAGCTGAGTTTTTCATTACTCTTGCAGGGATTAATGATTATTTTTTATTTCCCCAGTTTGTATTACCACTGCCTTTATTATTTATTCCTAAAGATCCAAAACGGTGGTTAAGAGCAGAGTGTTATTTATAACGCTTATCGGCACTTGATTAATAATGGATTTACTTCACATTCAACATGAGAAATATTCATGTTTCATTCTATTTTAAATCGTTATATTACTTGGACCAATTCGAACATGACTAATTTACATAGCATGTTTATCCATATTATTAACAAGGTTTATTAAGTGAGTGATTTACTGTTATTAGTTATTTATTGCGCATTGCTAGGCAGTGGCGTTGGTTTTTTGGCTGGGCTGTTAGGGATTGGTGGGGGGTTAGTGATTGTCCCTATCCTCAGCAGTATATTGCTTCACTTTGAAGTTTTACCATCAGAGCAGGTGGTCGTCGCAGCAATTGCAACGTCTTTGGCTTCGATTTTATTTACATCAACGTCTTCAGCAATCGCTCATCACAAAAATGGTAATGTGCCATGGGAAATAGCCCCTTGGATCATGACAGGCGTTGCCCTAGGTGCGCTTGTCAGTGGCTTTATGGCGGCATTGTTACCAGAGCTGGTTGTTCGTATGGTCTTCGCTGTAAGCGTTGTCCTTATCGCATTGAAGATGTTCTTAAGCAGTAAAAATGAGTCACCGAAAGAGCGCCAGCTGCCACATAAAGGTTTGTTAACTATTCTGACTACGATTACTGGAGGGCTGTCTGCCATGATAGGTATTGGTGGTGGTGCGCTCTTGGTGCCTTTGTTGACGTTTTTCTCACTCGATATGAAAAAAGCGATCGGTTGTGCCTCAGCTTGCGGAATTGTCATCGCACTATTTGGCTCTATCGGTTACATAAGCTCAGGTAGCAGTCATTTTTCATTAGACGATGGTTTTGCTGGGTTTGTATATTTGCCCGCTTTATTAGGTATTGTGAGTACTTCTTGGTTCACGGCGCCTATGGGAGCAAAATCTACGCAGACTTTACCTGTTCCAACGATAAAGAAAATCTTTGCAGTGTTATTGTTAGCCATGGCTGTAAATATGATGAGTAACTAAGAAATGCGTTGGTTGTTTCTATAAATAGAATCCTATACATCGCACCGGTGTTCTGTGATATTAAATTGTACTAATAATAGTCAAGCGATAATCTTATAGGGACAAGTCCAATATGGAAAAAGAGTTAGATATCTTCGTTGTAGATGCTTTTACAGATGAAAAATTTAAAGGGAACTCAGCAGCGGTTGTGCCGTTGGTGGAATGGTTAGATCCAATACTGATGCAAAATATTGCGGCTGAAAATAACCTTTCTGAAACAGCATTTGTAAAAAAATTGGCTGATAACAAATATCAGATTCGCTGGTTCTCACCGCTTACGGAAATTGATTTTTGTGGCCATGCAACCCTTGCTTCTTCGTTTGTGCTATTCAACTATTACTCTTGTATCGGTGAAATAGAGTTTGAAACTTTGTATGTAGGCAACCTAACCGTCGTTCAACAGCAAGATGGACGTATCGAAATGAACTTCCCTAAGCAAGAGTTAGAGCCTGTATTGATTTGCCCTGATGAGTTACTAAAAGGACTATCAATTAAACCCGTTAAAGTGCTTAAGAATCGTCAGGCCTATGTGGCGGTGATGGCATCGGAAGAAGATGTTGGTAAAGTAGAATACGATACAGGACAACTAAAACAACTAGCGCCATTTGATGTTTCAGTTACAGCAAAATCAAAAGAGTATGACTTTGTTTCTCGTTATTTTTGGCCTGCAAATGGTGGAGATGAAGATCCGGTTACAGGATCGATGCATACTGGGCTTGCTCCGTATTGGTCAGAGGTACTAAAAAGGAATGATCTAGTAGCCTATCAAGCATCAAAACGAGGTGGAGTGCTTTATTGTGAAGTTGCTGATGAGAGAGTCATGGTCTCAGGTTATGGTGTTCTGTATTTGAAAGGAAAAATCGTTATTTGAGTGCGTTCTAAAGCCTAATCGGTACTATTTTTAACTAAGTTGTTCAGGTGATAAATTCGGCCGTTAGTAATAAGCAAATCGAAAAGAATACAAAACATGATCTGATTTGTTCATTCATTCCTATACTTAGATTAAGTTTGGAATGACAAGTAAGAACACTATGTTAAAACGAATTGGTCCTTTTATTGGCTTATGTACTGCAGTTCTCTTTTCATTTTCATCTAGTGCCCAATACAACATGCACTTCTTCGTACCTGATTTTCCTCCTTATACAACCGTTAATTCTGAAGGTGTTCCAGTAGGTATAGGCATCGATAAAATGGACTTAGTGCTTGATTCTATCGATGTTAAATACAGTATCGAAGTTGGGTCTAATCACGGCAGGGCTCTAAAAGAGTTAAGGCGTGGGCGGTCTGATGGTTTCTATATGGCGTCTAAAAATGACGAACGAGACAGATACGCTGTATTTTCAGAGTCATTGATGATCAATCGCTGGGTATGGGTGGTACTAATGGAAGGCAGTGAGAACCTTCGCCCGAAAAGCCTCGCTTTCAAAACTGATGCGAAAGTGATGAGCTTGCTCAATACCAATACCAGTTATTGGTTGTTACGCAATGAGTACAAAGCGTTACCTCCTGCAGCAGATATAAAATCATTAGTCACTGCGTTGGACGAAAAAGAGGTAGATGCAATTTTTGTAGCAGAAGTCGTTTTTAGCCATTTAGCTGAAGGATCAAACAAATACAAAATCATATTAGAAAAGGAGAAGGAGTTTGGCATATATGTGTCGAATGATTTTGTAGAAGAGAATCCAATGTTTATGTTTGAGCTTAACAGTGCGATTCGTGAGCATAGGTAGTTCAAAAGTCACGCATATCGAGGGCATCTCATATCTTCACTCGTTTAGGAGAGAATTGAATGTCGATAATAGTTAGATTCAGATCTAATTACGCGTATAATCGCGAAGATCTCACCATATTATCAATAGGGCAAACATGTTAGAAGAGCAACAAAACAATCCATTACACGGTCTTAAACTAGAACAACTCTTAACTGAGCTTGTTGACTTCTATGGGTGGGATATTCTTGATGCCGCGATGCGTTTCAACTGTTTCAATACTAATCCATCTATCGCTAGTAGTTTGAAATATTTACGTAAAACAGAGTGGGCGCGTGAGAAACTTGAAAACTTCTACTTGTCACGATTTAAGCGCATGCCAAAAGCGAGTGATGAGCAATACCAGCTTCCGCCACGTCAAAGAACTTATGCAGTAGGTGTTATTCCCCGCGATCCTATGCCCCTAACGGTTGAATCTATTCTTAATTCACAAGCGAAGGCTGCTTCTTCTCATAAAGCGCGTGCTGCAGGTGGCGGTCGATATAATCGTCGTTCATAATATTTTGTAAAACCACGTTAATTTTTTGACGTGGTACTAAACACCCAGTTTCTATATTTTCGGCTGCCTGAGAGTTTACAACTCTTGGGCAGTTTTGTTTTTACTCTTCTTGAACTATCCATCTTTCACATCTAATAGCATTCCTACTTGGTTAATATAAAAAACTAACCTGTTGAAATATGCAATAATCCTTATATTGAATAATGTTTTACTTACATTGGTAAGTGTATAGGTTTGTTAGTGTTGGAAGTTCGAAAACCAAATCGATTGATAGTGAGTATTTTACTACTAGTTACTTTATACGGTTGTAGCTCAATGAGTTATGTAGACAGAGATCAGCCGAAAACAGTCACTCACCACTTTGGTTATCAAGAAAGTTCTCCTCTCCATGATATATTCAACCAAACTAGCTTTGATACTGATGTATTTACGGGCTTCTTCCCTCTGACGCGTGGTCACGATGCACTTCTAGCAAGATTAGCTCTAATTGAAAATGCTCAAAAGAGTATTGATGTTCAGTACTATATATACCGAGACGATGAGACCAGTCAGTTACTTACATGGCGTCTGTACGAAGCAGCGGAGAGAGGAGTAAGGGTCAGAATTCTTTTGGATGATATGCAAAGTCGTAATGATAGAGGAATGGCGACAGTTGATGCCCATCCTAATATTCAAGTTCGTTTGTTTAACCCTCACCAATATCGAACGGCTAGAGGTTTGGCGTTCGTGTCGGATTTTGATCGTTTGAATCGCCGTATGCACAACAAGTCACTCACAGTAGACTCCGTTAATACTATTGTTGGTGGGCGGAACATAGGTAATGAATATTTTTCGTTTGAATCCAGCGTAGAATTCGGTGATTTTGATCTGCTGCTTTATGGTAATACGGTAGAAGAGACTGCGAACCAGTTTGATATTTATTGGAATAGCATTTACGCAACGCCAATGAAGTGGATTTACCCAGATGCACAAGTACTGTCAGCGGAAGCCGTTGATCAGATTCTTGAAGAGAAGCAGCTAGAATCGAAGTTTACCTCAGGAATGTATAACTTTACGAAACTTCCTTTGTATCAACAGTTACTTGACCGTGACTTTACGCTTTATTGGGGCCCAGGGAAGCTATGGTATGACTCTCCAGATAAAGTGTCGGGTGAAGACAGCTTGCTGGTGGATAATTTAATTGAGTTACTTAACAGAGTAGAGCACTCATTGGTGCTGATTACACCGTATTTCGTTCCTACAAAAGAAGGGACAGAAAAGCTCGTTGAAGCGGTACAGTCGGGAAAGAAAATCACCGTCATTACCAATACGCTCGCTTCTAATGACGTGTTTGCCGTTCACGGTTGGTATGCAAAATACAGGAAAGAGCTAGTTGAAGGTGGTGTTGAACTTTGGGAAGTGAAGGCGAGTGCCGATATTGAGAATAAATGGACAATTACCGGTAGCAGTCGCTCAAGCTTACATGCTAAAGCCATGTTATTCGATAACAACAAGATTTTTGTGGGATCGTTGAATTGGGACCCTCGCTCTGCAAACCTAAATACGGAAATGGCGGTTGTTATTGAGCACGAAGAGTACGTTCGAAAATCGCTTGCCCAGATAGCACAACGATTGGAAATGAATGCATACAAAGTCGTTATTCATGACGGTAATGTCGCTTGGTATGATCCTTCAAATAGCTTAACGTTAACGACTGAACCAGAAGCGAGCGTATGGCGAAGAATGGGCGCGTGGTTATCTGGGTTGCTGCCCATTGAAGATCAGCTATAACAACCAATAACGGAGTCGGAAGATGTACGAGTCGATAAAAGAGTTTATCAATCCTAAAAAAAATTCAGACTTGACCGAAGCTCATCAGCTACAACGTCAGAGTCTACCAACTCTTTGGCTCTTAGGAAAAACAGGCGCTGGAAAGTCCTCTTTAATACAAGCGTTGACAGGAAACACCTCGGTTGAAGTTGGTAATGGTTTTCAGCCGTGCACTAAAACCGCTCAAATCTATGACTTCCCACTAGATAAGCCTATTTTCCGTTTTCTAGATACGCGTGGGCTGGCAGAAGCTGGCTACGATCCTAGTGATGATTTAGAACTATTTATCCATGGTGACACTTCAAATAGTAAATTAAGAAAACAAGGGCGGGCATTAGTTGTCGTTATCAAAATAGATGAGCCTGAACAAAGCTCATTAATGTCGGCGCTAAAAAAAGTCAAACATAGCCGTAAAATAGAGAAAGTTCTTGTTGTTTATACTGCAGTTAAGCAAGTTTCCGATTCTGATCGGACAAGATTGATTGCTTTCCATAAAGAAAAGTTGGCTAAAGCCTGTGGTAAAGGTATTGATTCAATAGAAGTTGATTTCGAGCTTGCCCCTGAGCCTTCGAATGAAGGTAAGAGTAACTATAATGTTGACCGTTTAATAGATAGGCTCGCTAAGTTGCTGCCCATCATTGGCTTGATGGTAGAAGAGAGTGAGCACGCCAGTGTAGAAGAAGCCAATTTCGATAAATTAGAAAACGAAATATTGTGGTATTGCGGTTCAGTCAGTGCATCTGAGCTTATTCCTGCAGTGGGTTTAGTTTCGGTTCCTGCCATACAAGCAAAAATGCTTCACAGCTTGGCTAATCAATATGGTGTTACGTGGGATAAAAGAGCCTTCGCAGAGTTGACTGGCACGTTAGGCAGCAGTTTCGGCATTCAATATGGCCTTAAACTAGGCGCTAGACAGCTTACGAAATTAATTCCTGGTTACGGACAAACCATAGGTGCAGTAACCGCAGCTGCGCTGAGCTTCGGAACAACTTATGGCTTAGGAAGAGCGGCTTGTTACTATTTTTATCATAAAAGTAGGAATGAGCCAGTGAGCGCAGAAGTCATGCAGGGGTTATATAAAGAAGCATTAGATAAGGGACGCAAGGCCAAAGAGAGTAGTGGAGAAACGAAAAACGATGAGTAAATGGAAAAAAGCTTCACATGTGTTGGCGCATTTATCTGAAGGCGGAATTGGCCTTGGTATCGTATTAGCCGTGATTCCAATGTTTATTATGGCGCTTTTTGGCCTTTTCCTTTCATTTAAACATGGCTATCTAATCGAACTCTCGATTTCTTTGATGTTGGTTAGTGTGGTTACATTGCTACCGATGTTGATAATTCGATATAAAGAGTCGAAGAAATTAGAAAATCACGCCGAGGAAAAGCCTGATGAAGATTTTGTTCAAGCATCCAGTGATTGGTCTGAAAATGAAATTGAAATATGGCATCAAGTTAAACAGCATGTAGATGAGAAACTTGAAGAGGATGATGAGTGGTCTTCTCTTTACATTCACGGGTTAGGTGTGGTCGAAAAAGTCGCAGAATTTTATGGTAAGAAAGAACTTGAATTTACCGTACCCGAAGGGCTTAAGCTTCTAGAGGAGGTTAGCCGACGTTACCGCTGTACCCTGAGTGAGCATGTACCAGGCATCGAAGCGATAAATGTTTCTCATATTAAGTGGATTTATAAAACCCAAGATCAATATGGTGATAAAGCATTAGCCATGATGCAGCTTGCGAACTTAGGGCGAAAAGCCTATCTCGCTTATGTTAATCCGATTAAATTGGTTAATGATGAAATCAGAAACAAGATATTAATGACCGAGTCTTCAAGTCGTTATACAGCACTTCAAATAAACGCAAAGAAAGCTCTGCTACACGAAGCCGCGTCTGTCAGTATCGATCTCTATAGTGGTCGTTTCACCATTAATGATGAAGAGGTGACGGCCTCATCAATAGCCACAATAGATAAACACAGAGAAGCACCTGAACTTGAGCCCGTGCGGATTGTATTAGTTGGACAAACTGGCGTAGGTAAATCGTCATTGGTTAATGCACTAAAAGATGAGTTTTCAGCCGAAACTGATGAGATTCCATCTTCTAAAGGGGTAACCACATACAACTGTCAGTTTGACGAAAAGGAAGCATTAACACTAATTGATGTGGAAGGACTGGATGGAACGTCTGAAACTCAGCGGCAGATGCTGGAAGAAATGATCAATGCGGATATCGTGTTGTGGGTCTTGAAAGCTAATCAGTCGTCTCGTCAACTAGATAGTAACCTAAAGCAGGCTTTTCATGATTTCTATAATGAAAGAAAGAACATTTCTAAAAAACAGCCTGTTATTGTAGGTGTACTCAATCAAGTTGATCGTTTGGCCCCTGCACTTGAATGGTCTCCTCCCTATGATTTAGACAAACCAACATGCAAAAAATCCTCTACGATAGTTGCAGCACTTGAATATAATCAAAGCTTACTTGAATTTGATGATCTGTATGCTTTATCTATAGGAGAAGCACGCGCACCTTTTGGCGTAGCAGCGCTAAAAACAAGATTGTCTCAACAATACAGCCAAGCTAAAAATATACAAAGAAATAGGCAAAACAGAGAAGCTCAATTTAAGGGTGAGAAGTTAATTACTCAGGGAAAGCGCCTATTTAAAAGCGCTAAAAAAATGATTAAACACTCTACAATAGAGAAGGAAGGTAAATGAAAATTGGAATTATAGGGTTGGGTGACATCGCCCTTAAGGCGTATTTACCCATCCTGGCTCAAATTAAAGGGTTAGAGTTGGTACTTTGCACTCGTAATTCGGAAGTATTACATGCCGTTGCCGATCAGTTTCGAATTAAAGAGTATTGTGTAGATTACCATTCACTCCCAATGATGAATGTTGATGCAGTTATGATACATGCAGCAACGGCTGCTCACTTTAATATTGCGAGTTACTTTTTAAAACAAGGCATTCCAACGTTTGTCGATAAACCGTTAGCAGACACAGCTTCGCAGGTTGAACAGCTTTACGACATTGCTAGTCAACAATCTGTCCCACTGTATGTAGGCTTTAATCGTCGCCACATCCCTCTATTCAATCAGCAAATAGAAGAACTCAAACACGGTAATACAGGTTCTTTAACAGCATTGAGATGGGAAAAACATAGGCATAACCTACCGGGTGAGTTGAGAACCTTCATTTTCGATGATTTTATTCACCCGCTTGATAGCATCAACCTAAATGGTCAGGCGACATTGGAGGACGTCTTCGTGACCCATCAGTCGAATGGCGCGGCATTGACTCGGCTCGATATTCAATGGCAAGCGGGAGAAACCATTCTTAATGCGTCTATGAATCGAAGTTATGGGGTCACATGTGAAAGAGTGATGGCATGCTATGAAAATAAAACGGTTGAATTTGACTCGTTTCTACAAGGAAAGGTTTGGCAAAACAACCATCAAACCCAAGTATTCTTAAAAGATTGGACTCCTATGCTAACCAGCAAAGGGTTTGAAAGTATGATTAAAGATTGGTTTAACGTGGTTCAGCGTGGGTCAATTGATCATCATATTGTTGAAAGAAATATAGCGACTCATCGTTTAGCTGAAGCTGTTTATGAGCATGTGCTTCAACAATTAAAAAGCTAGTAACTTCTGAGACTAGATATTCACACAGACCTTATTTCGACCATCAGATTTTGCCTGATATAAAGCTAAATCTGATGGATTTAGGGCTTGTTCAAGGCTAAGAGAAAGATCCAATTTAGCAACGCCAATACTAGCTGAATATATTAACTCTTGCCCATGATAAATCAGTTTGGATGAATAGATTGCTTGCCTAATATCTTCGGCGATTTCAAAGCCGTGCTGCACGTCACCTTCAACAATAATTAAAAACTCTTCACCTCCAAGGCGGTATACCCAATCAACGTTGGCGGTGTTTGTGATGAGTTTTGCCGTGAAGGTCAATACTTGGTCTCCGGCTGCGTGTCCGTAGTTGTCGTTGATTGACTTAAAGAGGTCAATGTCTAAATAGAGAGCACTAAGTTCAGATTTTTCCTTTAACTCCAGCTCGCTATCCTGCTGCAGTGACAGTCGATTCTTTACCCCTGTTAGGGGATCGGTAAGGGCGGCGTTTTCCAGTGTTTTTTGAATTTTCATTCTGCTTACTTCATGTGAGCAAGATATAGCCCATATAGCGATGTACATGAGCGTGTAGTTTATGATCGGGAAGGGGACAGTACCGTTGTGTTTATGAAGAAGAATGGTAGAAACGATGACTAACAGTAGCGCCGAACCAAATAACGCACATCGAATGGAATAGAAAACATGGTATATCGCAGGTAAAAGAAAAGACCAATAAAGAACACCAGACAGCGGCGATGTCGTGCTAACACCGTAGATGATGAGTAACGTTAACATTGCTGTGTAGATATTAATATGCGTGTTGGTTACGGTATTTTGCTTTAATTTTGTGAAGAGAAACAGTGAATAGATGGAGAGAATTACTTGACCCGTACCTAGATAGTAATCATTAGAGAGGTAGAAGTTAACGGCGCTTAGTAAGAGAGCGAGAATACCAAAAACTATACAAATACCCTGTAAAATCAAGTTTCTAAGCGAATGTGTCGGGTTATATAGGTCCATCAATATTCATTTATAGGAGGATTGTACGGTAATTAAAGATGTTTCTAAATGTTAATTCAATGTAGCAGTGCAAATTAATGCGTACATTGATCACATATATTGAATCTTACCTTACACTGTTATGTATATATTGATATTTAGATGTGCTACAAAAAAGCCCAAGTTGTGTATGTATACAACTTGGGCATTTGTTTTGTTCAACGTGCTATTTGGTTAACTCTACGAAGATTGTTCTACCATAGATAGAGCTACAGCTTCTGCTGCTTTAATACCATCTATACCGGCAGACAAAATACCACCAGCGTAGCCTGCACCTTCACCGGCAGGGAAGAAGCCCTTTAGGTTTATGCTTTGATAGTCTTTACCACGTTTAATACATACAGGTGACGAAGTACGTGTTTCTACGCCAGTAAGAAGACCATCGTAAGTTGAAAAGCCTTTGATCTTTTTATCAAAAGCAGGGATAGCTTCGCGAATTGCTTCAACGGCAAACTCAGGTAATGCTTTTGATAAGTCGGTTAATTTGATACCTGGTGTAAACGATGGCTCAACATTGCCTATCGCACTAGGATCTCGACCTTTAAGGAAGTCACCAATTTTTTGAGCAGGAGCGTCATAGTTTTCACCTCCAAGTTTATAGGCACTTGTTTCAAGTTCGCGTTGTAGTCGAATTCCAGCTAACGGGTCTCCCGGGTAATCTTGCTCCGGTGAAATACCAACAACAATCGCGCTATTTGCGTTACGCTCTGCACGAGAGTATTGGCTCATACCGTTTGTAACAACGGCACCTTCTTCAGACGTTGCTGCAACCACGGTACCACCTGGACACATACAAAAGCTGTATACTGTGCGGCCGTTTTTACAGTGATGAACCAGTTTGTAATCCGCAGCGCCTAATATTGGGTTTCCAGCGTTCTTGCCAAAACGAGCGTCGTCAATCATTGATTGTTTATGTTCAATGCGGAAACCAACTGAGAATGGCTTAGCTTCCATGTAGACACCGCGTTCGTGCAGCATTTCGAATGTGTCACGTGCGCTGTGTCCAATCGCTAAGACAACGTGGCGAGTTTTGATCTCTTCGCCATCGGAAAGCGTCACACCAGTAAGCTGACCATCTTCCATATGAAGATCATCAACACGTGTGCTAAAGCGGATTTCACCACCTAATTCAATGATCTTAGCGCGCATTTTTTCAATCATTGTAACTAGCTTAAATGTACCAATATGCGGCTTACTCACGTACATGATTTCCGCAGGAGCACCAGATTCGACGAACTCGGTAATGACTTTACGGCCGTAATGCTTTGGGTCTTTAACTTGACTGTAAAGTTTACCATCAGAGAATGTACCTGCGCCGCCTTCACCAAACTGAACATTTGATTCAGGATTAAGTACGCGCTTTCTCCAAAAACCAAACGTGTCTTTAGTACGTTCCCGTACTTCTTTACCACGTTCAACGATGATTGGATTAAAACCCATCTGTGCCAATACAAGCCCAGCGAAAAGACCACAAGGTCCAAAACCAATAACAACAGGGCGCTCTGTTTGAGACTCGGGTGCTTTTGCTACAAACTTGTATTCCATATCAGGTGTTACTTTCACATGAGGATCGCTAGTGAAAGCTTCTAGAAGATCGGCTTCGCCATCTACTTCAACATCGAGAGTGTAGATCAATAAAATTTTGGATTTCTTACGAGCATCATACCCACGCTTAAACATAGTAAACGAAAGTAATTGCTCAGGGTTGATTCCTAACTTCTTAATAATTGCAGCGGAGAGTGCTTCTTCTTCGTGGTCAAGTGGAAGCTTAATTTCAGTTAAACGTATCATGGCATTCTCGATGTTATTTAGGTGTCTTAGCTGAGTAATGGCGTTTTGGTCATTACAAAGCTCACAATGGCGCGTATTTTACGTGAAGTAGCTCTATGTGTCATATACTTGATGGAAATTAATTTGAAGGGTCCTTTTTTCGATTTTCATCGTTTTTTGTTTTCAGACGATTGTATTTTCACTAAGGATCAGTATCATCGCCCATCCTTAATTTGATGAACTAAGAGTTAATATTCATGGCATTTGTCGTAACGGATAACTGTATAAGATGTAAATACACCGATTGTGTGGCTGTATGCCCCGCGGATGCATTTTATGAAGGCCCAAACTTCTTAGCGATTAGCCCTATTGATTGTATTGATTGCGGGTTGTGTGTCCCTGAGTGTAATGCTCAAGCGATTTTTCAAGAAGATGAACTGGCAGACGATCAAAAAGTGTTCATTAAGCTAAATGAAGAACTTGCGGAAATTTGGCCAAATATTACCGAAGTAAAGCCTGCTCTGGATGACGCTGAAGAGTGGGACGGTGTACCAAACAAACTTAGTCTGTTAGAAAAATAAAGCATGTTAGAGAAATAAAGCTTGTTATAGATACATTGAACGATAGCGCTAGGTGAGAACTTAGCGCTTTTTTATGCCTACTAGTTCGTAACTTGGCGTTTCATATTATCGAGGATAATCCCTGTTGCCATTGCAACATTAAGAGACTCTGCACCACCGAAAGCGGGTATAGTTACTTTATCTGTAACAAAAGGGGCCGCGTGTTCTCGAATACCGTGTGACTCACTGCCCATCAGTAGAATGCCTTCCGACTCAAAGGTAGTTGTATGGACACTCTCTCCTTCTAGAAAAGCACCGTAGACAGGCAGCGGCGAGTTTTCCAAATAGGAAGGTAAATCAACAAGTGTCACTTCAACACGGGCAAAACTTCCCATTGTTGCACTTATTGTTTTAGGGTTGTATGGATCCGCACAATCGCTACTGGCAATAATATGCTTAATGCCATACCAGTCTGCAAATCGGATGATCGTTCCTAGGTTTCCTGGATCTGAGACACCATCTAGCGCAATCATTAGACCTTTTGAATCTGGTATTGCTATTGCTGGTATTTCTACGATGGCAATAGCAGCATTATTACTTTTCAGCGTGCTGGCTTTTGTTAAGTCATCTAAAGATGCTTCAACACAATCTAAACCTTCTAATTCACCACTATTCACTGATATAAATTCTTGCGTTGCAAATACGTGTTTAGTCACTAGAGAGCTATTGGCCAGTTCTAAGACGTTTTTTTCGCCTTGCACTAAAAATAATCCCAGCGTTTTACGCTGCTTCTTTTGGCCTAGAGCACGAAGTGTTTTTAATTGGTTTTTAGAAATCATGTTTAAATCTCGAGTAAAATCGCGCTCATTATAAGTTAAAGGGGAGGGGAGACAAAGCTGAGATTATGCAAAGTACTCTTTGTAGATTCAATTGATTAAAAATTACACATGAATTGTCACAAACTGAGCTATTTGTAAGATTGTAATTCATCTTGCTGAGCAGTAAAATTGGCCTTTCTAAAATCGCACAAACTAGGAAAGGAAATACACAGTGTCTAATATGGTTAAGATCAGTATTACTTTAGTGTGCGTATATATCATAGTTTGGGTTGGCGTTCTTGGTTTACCTTTGACTGACTTACCAAAGAACAAATCGGATTTATGGGTCTCTTACCTCATTGTGGTCGAGGAGGTGCTGTCGTTAATCTGTATTGTTGTCATTGGTAAGATTATCCTCATGGACTTAAAGTCTTCGTTAAAAGCATCCTAAAAAATTCATCACTTATTTTACTAATGGAAAGTTATGGCCAACACTGAGCATCAAGAAGAATTGGACCAATTTGATAAATTAAGTGTGGTTGCTTATCGAACTGGCATCAGCTTGTTTTCTATCTCTCTAGCTTGGTATTGCGTCATTGGTTTTGTAGAGTTGAGTTGGGGTGATTTACCCTCGACGTTTTTATTTAACCCTGCCATTTTGTTTGTCATATCCGCAGCACTTAGTTCAGCTAACCTTCATGTTTATGACAAGAATATTAGAGCAGTAATAACGTGGTCAAGTTGGATAGGAATCGTCTTATTTACAGTATTAATCAATAGTGACTTTGCTTGGGTTGCTTATGGATTTATTTTTGTCACCTTTTCAGGAATAGCATTAAAGGAATCGTTTTGTTTTAACGTATTTGGATTAAAACTAATACCAATTTTGTTATTACTAACAACTCTTTTTATGGCCATAGAGGCTTGGTTGGTCTGTTTTGGTCTGACTGCTATTTGTGCCTTAATATTCTCATATTTAGCGTTAAAAAAATGGCAAATGCCACTGCATTTTGATATCGGAAATAAGGCTAATTACCAAATTTAAAGACGTATTAGAGGCTGTATATGTCAATGAAAATTAGTGATTTCTCAGTTCAGACGAAAATCACATCAGAGCTGGATGAGTTATACGATCAATGCCAAGAGAAACTCTATGATTTTAATCAGACGAGACCGAGTGAAAAACAAAAGCGCACTGAGCTTTTAAAAGAGATTATTGGTCATATTGAAGATACTATTATCGTTCCTCCATTTCGCTGCGACTTGGGAAAAAATATATCGTTTGGCCGTGGTGGCTTTTGTAATTATGGCCTGATTATCTTGGATATCGCGCCTGTTACTATTGGTAAACATGTCCTGATTGGGCCTAACGTTCAGATCTGTGGTGCGTCTCATCCTGCACTCGCATCTGAACGGTGTCACCCAGTCGCATGTGGTGAACCGATTAAGATTGGAGATAATACTTGGATTGGCGGTGGTGCAATTATTTTGGGTGGAGTCACTATTGGAGCGAATACGGTAATAGGTGCGGGTAGTGTCGTGACTAAAGATATTCCAGAAAATGTCATCGCAGTGGGGAATCCCTGTAAAGTTTTAAAGTACCTCCCAAGTGATACAACGGCAAAAGAATGGGCCGAAATAGAAACTCATCATTGAAATACAATAACTAATTACCCTAAGAAGCAACGACAACAATTATTAAGCACAACAATTAACAGGTACAAAAATGTTTCATGCACATGTTTACTTTCCTTTAAAAAACATCAAGCAAGCTGAGCAATTAAAAGAGCTTATCACCGCTGAAAGGCGTGATGTTCTACAAGTATTTCCGTTAAATATGGGACTAGTTGGCCCGCATAAAATGCCAATGTTTGAAATTCACTTTGCTAATGATGAGCGTAATTTTATCAAATGGTTAGATGAATTTCGCGGTGAAATGGCTGTTTTAATTCACCCTGTAAGTGAAGAAGAATTACTTGACCACACCGAAAGAGCAATCTGGCTAGGACGTGAACTTGGCGTCTTTGAAGACAAACTGAGTTAAATGCCGAAAGGCCTGTTATATGACGCATTTAACTCATTACCTATGTTGAATTAAAAGGCCATTTGCCACTTAAAATACATCTCTTCTTCCGCCGAGTTTACACCTACTCGTACACGGTGATTATCGATTTGTTTCCCGACAAATGTATCGACAGAATGGGTTTTATGATCGCTTTCACCTAGGGTGTAAAATGGGTCAACACCAAGGTGGAAGCCGCTGCCAATGTTAATGCGGGTATACATACCAATAGTACCTGTGGCAATGGTCGTATTAGATAGTTCGTCGTTATTAATTCCAACCATTGCGAGAGGGTAGATCTTTATAGTTTCGGAGAGTTCAAATGTATGGATATAACCGACACTGCCTGATTGAGTCTCTGTATCCCTATTAAAATAGGCTTCTGCGTAGATGCCTTTCCCTTCGGTCATCCAAGCATAACGAGTATTTAAAGCGTCTGTACCTTGCTTTGTTTCAATTGAGAGCAAATTCTTTCCCCACGCAAACCCGGCTGATACGTCTATATCACCATCGGATGACATGCTCGTCCCAACGGAAGAATAAACAGCGGTTGGGTCGCTCATATCGACGTTTTTTTCTTGCTGTTTATGAGTCGAGCCTTCTTTGATTGCAGTTTCTTCAGCGCTTAGCTGTGGGGATAGAAAGAGCGTTGAAATGAGAGCGCTCGTGATCAGTTTTGTTGGTGAAAAATTCATAATAAGCCTATGTCGTGGATAGTCACATTCTAAGATGCAGTGAAATTCCAGTTAATCTAGCAAGTTCATTTACTCGCTTCTGACAAGCAATAGGCTCATTTTTGGACTAAAAATACGTTTTGAGTAAGTAATACATTTTGAGTAAGCAATACGTTTGGAGTAAGCACTACGGTTGGACTTGTGTATTACTTTTATCTTTAGAAATTGGAGAGGAAGATATTGGTAACTAAAAAAAGGCCAAGAGCAACATCACGGGTCAGTGACAAATGCTAAAGGCCTTTGGGTGTGAGTTCGGGAAAACTAAATCATTTGAGGGCTAGGCTCTTCGACTAGGTTATTAATCCATTTTTTAGAATGAATACGCTGTGCAGTAAGAAAAATCTTTATTACTTCTTCTAAAAGTATGACCATCATAACCATGTGCAAAGGCCAACCTAATACAATACCTGTGAAGTAGGCGAGTGGGATACCAATAGCCCATTGTCCAAACAGGTCGATGAATATACTGTATTTAATGTCACCGCCACTTTTCAATACACCACCAATCCCCACCATATTAAAGACTTTAAGAATCATGCCAAATGCCATAACTAAACAGACCTTCACGGCCATTTCAGGGTCACTGAGCGGGCTATGATAAAACGCTTTGGTTATCAATGGTTCGGCAATTAGG
The DNA here is from genome assembly GCF_050337325.1 of Vibrio kyushuensis. Classification (NCBI taxonomy): domain Bacteria; kingdom Pseudomonadati; phylum Pseudomonadota; class Gammaproteobacteria; order Vibrionales; family Vibrionaceae; genus Vibrio; species Vibrio kyushuensis. The sequence goes on along the minus strand of NZ_JAKJSV010000002.1, from coordinate 1,085,636 downwards.
CAAAGCAGAGCGAGTAGAATAGACAAGATGCAACTAGTGATCACATACCACCAAGAGGTATCAGAAACGCGCTGATAGTTTTTTGCTCCGATCTCGTTGCCCAGTATAATTGATGCCGCGACCGCAAAACCAAGGAAAGCGGAAATAAGAACACTTTCAATGGGGGCTAGCAAAGAGATGATAGCTAATTCACCTACCCCTAACTGTCCAATAATTACGCTGTAAATGATTAGACCGCCAGCCCAACAGGTGTCATGAATTATCATAGGGGTAGCGATCTTGATATAACGCCTTCGATGTTCAGGTAACTTAGCATCTTGCCAGCTACATTGAGTTGGTAGTAAATGTGAATAACGTTTATTTACTAGGTAAAACAGTATTACGGTATGGAATATGCGTGAAACGAGCGTACCAATAGCGGCACCAAGCACACCGAGTTCGGGGAATCCAAATAAACCAAAAATCAAAAGAGCATTCAGAAAAGCGTTGATGAAGATAGCGATAATACTGACATTGGTTGGCATCTTTGCTTCGCCAACGGCTCTAAGAGCGCTTTCCATCGGTACAACAACGGCTGTTAACAGTAAGCTCACAGCTGTAACCCAGAGGTAATCGGTTGCTAGTGTGATGTATTCTGGGTCTGATGCCACGATTGATACAACCGATACTGGTGCGAATGTATATAGAATTACAAAGGGTAGGGTAACGAGTATAGCGACCGCCCAAGTTTGCGCTAGAGTACGTTTTATTCCGTCAATGTTACCTGCGCCAAAGTATTGTGAAGCTAGCACACTGACTGCACCACTTGTCCCAACGATGACGATAAGATTGAAAAAGAAGATTCGGTTTCCCACGCCGACAGCAGCAGTTGCTGACTCGCCTAACTGGCTCACCATAAAGATATCGACCACACCAAGCAAAGAAAATAGCATCGCTTGCATTGAGACTGGTAGTCCTATGTCAATCAGCTTACGCCAAAACTGTCGGTCAAGTGTTTGATAAGTAGAGAGCATCGCAAATTTCCTCTTAGTTAATACAGAGAAGTTTAATTATTGTTTGGCGGTATGTATTGTCTAAATATATCAATAACTTTTGCAAAACTATCATAATGAATTTTCGGATGATTAAGGGATCTAAATAAACAGATGAACGATAAACAAGAAAGACTCTTGATTTCAGAAAAAACCCAGCATGAATTCATTGACCAAAGCAACGTTATGCTGCTTGAAGAACATGGAATTATTCAGTGTGGCATAGCAACTTGCCGCGATGTTTTTTCTGTCTACAGAAAGAATCAACATAAGCATATGTTACTTTACACCGTAAAAGGAAAAGGCTGGCTAGAGGTTAATGGTAAACGGTATATTTTAGAATCTAGCTCGGTGATATCGACCCCAGCATTTGTTGAAATTGCTTTTGGGATTGAAGAAGAAGACTGGCAAATCGCTTGGGTATTTTTAAATCCCGAAAAGGATTGGTCACAGGTTATTAGTAACCAAGTACAATATTTCTTGAGCCCAATTTCAGAAGTAATCTATGCTGCAATTCTATCAATGCTGCGTTCTATCTCTTTACCTATCGATTTAGGGGGAGCGGTCGGCCTAAGGGCGGTAGAACAAATAGAACTACTCATAAATGCACCGATAAACCTAGAGCAATCGAGAACAAAAAACCGCATGAATCGTGTGTTCGATCTCGTACAAAGGCAACTTCATAAGGATTGGACGGTTAAGCAATTAGCGTCTGAATTTCCTTGCTCTGAACCTCATTTTCACCGTTTGTGCCAGCAGTTTTATCATCATAGCCCTAAAGTGCATGTTATGAGAATGCGCATGGAATACGCCGCGCGTTTATTGGTTTCAACTGAGTGGTCAGTGCAGCATATTGGCGAAATCGTTGGATACCCAAATGCATCAAACTTTAGTACTCGCTTTAAAACATGGAGTGGAATGACGCCAAGAGTCTTCAGGTTAAGCATCAATACCTAGTGCCGATTGCATTATAGAATAACGACGCGCGTTAGATTTACTATGCAACTAAGTTTAAGAAATGACAGGGTTTTCTAAAAAATCATTAGTAACTGCCTAAAATCGCGTCGATATATTGGAAATTTGCATCTAAACTCATTACAAATAATAAAACATATTTCATACAAACCAGTTGGCTAACTTTGTGTTATTTGAATGCACAATTGACAGGGAACATTTCAGCTTGAGGCTGTAGGGTTTGGTTATGAAGATTGCTACAAAAATTATTATCGCATGTACATTACTATGTACTTTAGGCGTTGTTGCTACCGGCGGTTTCGTTGGTTGGCGCGCATCAATTATGTCAGAACAAGCTTTGTTTGATCGGGCATCCAGTCAACTTATTTCAGTACGAGAAATCAAAAAATCAGAAATTGAACGTTATTTCGATCAACTGCATTTTCAGATTGAAACCTTTGCCGATGATGTTTCTACTCAAGAAGCGATGGTCGGTTTTGATGATGCCTTTGATGCGTATCCGGTCAATAGTGTTTCTGATGGTGATAAGCAAAAGTTGAAGTCTTATTACTCGTCTGAGTTTGGCGCAACCTATCGTAATACCAATAGCGGAAATTCAGGCAATGAGCTGCAAAAGCTAGCCCAAATTTCAGAGGTGGGGACCGCGCTTCAAGCTCGCTATATAGCGGTAAACCCCAATGGATTAGGTAATAAACATGAGCTCCAAGCAGACAGTCTAGGGAATCAATACGATGAACTACATGGTAAGTATCATCCAGGCATAAAACATTATTTAGAGGCGTTTGGTTACTATGATATTTTCTTAGTTGATCTCGAGGGGAATGTTGTTTATTCGGTTTTCAAAGAGTTGGACTTTGCGACAAATTTACAAAAAGGACCGTATAGAGGTAGTGGTATCGCTAAAGCGTTTAATTCCGCCGTACGAATGGGAGAATCACAATTTCACTTAGAAGATTTTGCCCCTTATTATCCTTCCTATGAGGCTGCGGCTTCGTTTATAGCCACGCCTGTATTTTCTAATGGAAATAAAGTCGGTGTCGTTATTTTCCAAATGCCAGTGGATGTTATTAACGCCATTATGACCTTTGATGAGAACTGGAGCTATGCCGGTTTAGGTGACAGCGGAGAAACTTATCTTATAGGGCAAGACGGGTTGTTAAGAAGTCAATCACGTTTTTTGATTGAAGCACCAAACGATTATTTCTCAGCACTTAGTCGGGCTGGAGTATCTCAAAACTTGATTGACCAGATCAAAGATAAAGGCTCTGCAATTGGACGACAGAGTGTTCAGACTACGACTGCAAAACGTGCGTTACAGGGACAAAGCGGTATTGAGGTTTTAGCTGATTATCGAGGAGTCATGGTTTTCTCTGCTTATGCGCCAATAAATGCCGCTGGGATGCAGTGGGGCATTTTAACAGAGATCGACGAACAAGAAGCTCTACAAGATGTAGCGACATTAGTTAATTCGATGTTAATAACTGTTCTGATTGCAATTGTGGTTATTGTCGCCATTTCTATTGCACTCTCATATCTTGTCGGTTCTGGTATATCGAAACCAATTCGTGTTGCGTCGTTCCAGATTCAGAAAATCAGTAAGAATAACGATTTGACGGCACGTTTAAATGAGCAAGGCCAGGATGAAATGACAGACCTAGCCGTTTCACTAAACGCTCTGTTTGTTCATTTGCAGAACATGATCAAACAATTTGCTAGTGCAACAGAGACGCTGAATAGTAATACTCAAACCATGTCGAGCAACATGAATAGCACGCGTGACGCTGTACAAGACCAAAACCATCGTTCTGAATCCGTTGCTACGGCAGTCAATGAGATGAGTGCGTCTATTGGCGAGGTCGCTCAATATGCAAGCCGTGCTGCTGATTATGTACAAGAAGCAAATGATACGGGTACTCAAGGAGTCGAGATTGGGAACTCCCTTGGTGGAGAAATCAGCCAGTTAAGCGATGAAATGAATACTGCTGTTGAAGCAATTACAAGGCTACATACAGAAACAAACTCTATTGCTGAAGTGCTTGATGTTATCCAAGGCATTGCGGAGCAGACGAACTTGTTAGCACTTAACGCCGCAATTGAAGCTGCTAGGGCTGGTGAGCAGGGTCGGGGGTTTGCAGTAGTGGCAGACGAAGTGCGATCATTAGCGGGACGTACACAATCTTCAACTGAAGAAATACGTGACAAAATTGAGGCTCTTCAAAAAGAGACCAATAGTGTGGCTAAAGGTATTGAAAGCGCCAATATTACGGTTGTACGAGGCGTAGACACCTGCGGCAAAAACACTGAAATGATCACTCAATTGGTTTCAATGCTAAACGAGATAAACGAAATGAATGTCCAAATAGCTTCAGCGACGGAAGAGCAAAAAGCGGTAACAAACGAGATAAGCGGAAGTATCACATCCATCGCCGATGCGTCTTCAGCTGTTTCAGTGCAAGTTAACGATGTCGATGAAGTACTGCAAGGGCTATCGAATCAATCTGAAGAACTGAGTGCAGAAATATCACAATTTAAATACTAGGATTAATTAGTCGATATGAAAAACGAGTAATCTAATTACTCGTTTTTTTTGTGCCCTTAATATTCAAGTGGGCTGTATTCAACGATTGAAAGCTGAGTAAGGAGTAATTGTGCAATGTGATGATGTGAGGTGCTTTGTATAACGTCAGGCCGAACATATTTAGACACAGAAGCATATCGGCTTAGAGGTGAGTTGTTACACGACATAGCGCCATTCAGAGCACCTATGCAGCTATTTGTTCATTATATTATGTATTTATGTATTGTATGTGAAAAATCTCGTCACAATTGAATGACGATGTTCTTCGTAATCCTTAATCTATTACGCTGACTTTTTGTTGTGTGAAATCGTGTAATTGAGATGCTTAAAGCTCGCTGTATATAGGTGCAAATATACGATTTTGTGCTAGAACTTAAGAGGTGGTTTAGATAAAAAATGAGGTTGTATGCAATTGTTTGCAGATCGGCGCGATGATAAAAGTGACGACGATGAATCTAATGTGATTAAACACAACAACAATCCGTGGCGTTTATTGCTTGTAGATGATGATGAGCAAATGCATCAGATCACTCGTCTTGCGTTAAGTCACTTTAAATTTCAAGATCGACCTTTGGAAATTTTATCTGCCTTGTCTGCAAAAGAAGCGAAAGAGCTAATGGCTAAAGAAGATAACATAGCTCTGGCTTTGGTTGACGTTGTGATGGAAACCGAGCACGCAGGCTTAGATCTTGTGCGGCATATAAGGGAGCAAGATCAAAACCATTTAATACGTCTAGTACTGCGAACAGGGCAAGCAGGACAAGCTCCTGAAGATACGGTTATTCAAGAATATGAAATTGATGACTATAAAGAGAAAACCGAACTCACCACACAAAAGCTAAAAACACTCCTCTATTCAATGCTTCGGTCATACAGAGATTTGTGCCTTATAGAAGACCAGAAAAAAGGGTTAAGGCGTGTAATTAAAGCGTCTGCATTGGTCCAAAATACGAGTAGCTTACAGGAGTATGCATCTTCAGTATTAAGCCAGTTAACCTCTTTGTTAAAGCTAGAAGAATCTGCATTTTATTGTGTCGTTCAACCTGGCCCTGAAGCGGAAGCGTCACGAGCCTTAACGCTTGCTGCAACCGGGGGGTATGTAAACTTCTATTATGAATGTGTCCTGGATAAGTTACCTAAATTAGTATCAGAACGCTGTCATGAAGTATTGAAGAATAAACAGACGGCACGCTTTGATGATGCATTTGTGCTTTACACCTATACCGATGAGGGCGCTGATAGCCTTCTGTATGTGAATTTAAATCGAAACCTAAACTCGTTAGATGAGCAGTTGCTAGAGATCTACATGCGCAACATCAGCCTCACGTTTGAAAACCTGAACTTACTAATTGATTTACGAGAAACGTCTAAAGAGCTCGTACACAATCTAGCTAATGCCGTTGAAGCACGAAGTAAAGAAACAGGGGCGCACGTACAGCGAGTCTCCCTAATAAGCAAACGACTAGCCGAGTTGTATGGCTTACCGGCAGCCGTGGTTACTCTTATAAAAGACGCGGCTCCGCTTCATGATATTGGTAAAGTTGCTATTCCTGATAGCATTTTGCATAAGCCAGGGAAATTGGATGCCGATGAGTGGAAAATCATGCAAAAGCATGTTGAGTTCGGGGTCGACATATTAAGTAACTCTAAGAGAAAGCTCATCGTGACAGGGAAGGAGATAGTGAGCAGTCATCATGAGAAGTGGGATGGCTCTGGATACCCTTCGAATTTGCTTGGTTATGACATCCCCGTTAGCGGAAGAATTGTAGCCTTGGCAGATGTGTTTGATGCACTAGGGGCGTGGCGGTCGTATAAAGAGCCATGGCCTGATGATGAAATCATGCAAGAACTCATTGCTCAAAAGGGTAAGCACTTTGAACCAGAATTGGTTGATCTAATGATCGACAACTGGGATGATTTTATTCAAATTCGAAACGATCTTCCTGATTAGCACACTATTATCAACGTTAATATCCGAGGCATTCCTTTTTACCACGAAGTATTCTTTCTCGGTTATCGATAACTCATGATCTCTATTGGGTATGCGGCTTGAAATCACTCCGTTGGTAACGTGGTATTTACTGTCGCGGGTAATTGTTGGGGCATTGTGATCTTAAATTTAACCCCTTTATCTGGTTGTGATTCAAATTGTAGCTCTCCACATAACTTTTGCTTAACCAGATTGAAAACTAGGTTCAAGCCTAAGCCACTGCCGCCTTTACCGCGTTTACTGGTAAAGAAGGGCTCAAATATTTTTTGATGTAATGAGTGATGAACGCCGGAACCATTATCTTGATACTCTAGAACAATATTGTCATCTTGTTGGGAAAAGTGGATTGAGATTTCAGGGCTTTTAGTCTCCTCAAAGGCATGATTGATACTATTCATCACTAAGTTAGACACGATCTGTGTAAGAACTCCCGGTAAGCTACTCATGGTTATAAGTTCGTCCCCAGCGATTGTTGGTGTGACCGGAATTCGTCTCGTTTCAGGGTGAAGGCTCGCTATCAAGGCGTCGAGAACTTGTTTTACACCAAATTGAGTTCGAATTTCAGAGACTTGATCGACTGCCGTTTGTTTGAAGTCTTTTACAAGTTTTGCTGCTCGATTAAGGTTCTGCTCGAGCATGCTGTTACCTTCATCGATTTGCCCCATAAGTTCACTAAACTGAGTGCTTGTTAATGTTTGGTTGGAAAATGCACTATTTAGCTCGGAGGTAACATCACGAATTACAGAAGCCGCTGTTACTGAAATGCCTAGCGGTGTATTCACTTCATGGGCAACACCTGCCACTAACCCACCAAGAGCGGCCAATTTTTCTGATTCAATCAGTTGTTCTTGGGTCGCTTGTAATTGCTCCATGCTTTGCTTTAAATCTAATGTCCTTACTGCGACAGTGTGTTCCAAGCTGGCATTAAGCTCTTCCAATTCCAACTGTGCAGATTTAAGTGCAGTAATGTTAATACTTGTTCCACGATAGCCTATGAATTTGCCGTCTAGAAATTTAGCTAACGCTTGAAAAAGCATATGATAAGTAACGCCATCGATAACGATACACTGTTCACACATCGTAAAGTCGTTGGTAGAACGTATTACCTTGTGCAACGAGGTTAGATCTTCAAACTGGGGTACATCGAAGATAAGTGGTTTGTTAAAAGGATCTATAGTTAGAGCCTCTGACATTGATTCTGAACAGAAGGTTAGCTGTCCATGTGCATCCGTTTCCCATAACCAGTCGGAGGAAACGTGGGTAAAGTCAGTAAGGCGCTCTTGCTCGAACTTAATGTTGCTATAAAGCTTAGTTACATCTCCCGTAATTTTGTTTGTTTCATCGGCCAACCAGTTTAATTCGTCATCTTTTTCCATTATCCAACTTTTATAGAATAGAACGAGTGGGTCAGAAGGGTGTCTCGGGTTGTAGCTTCTTAGATACTTTGCAATTAAAAACACTCGTCGATTTATGCTTTCGTGGAAGACCATCAAAATTAAGTAACAGACCAATGTTGTCTTAATTGCGTTTAGCGCTAGGGTAATAAAGAATTGTTTAAGTAGAGCGTCATATATGTGCTGAGCATCAGACTCAATATAGATTTTTCCTATCAGTTCTGCCTCTGAGCTGTCTTTAGTCGAGTATTCTAGAGGGTAGGTTACCGAAACTGAATCGCCAGCTACTTTTACACCGGCACTAAAAGAGTAATTTCCTGATTCTACACGCAGATAATCAATTTTAGGCAAATTAACCAAACCATCTAATCGCTCTTGTAAAACAACCAGATCAAAACTCCATAGTGATGAAGCAAGTAGAGGGGCATGGACACTTTGAATTTCATAATGACGTTGATCAACAGCATTGAACTCTTTGTTGTAATCCCAATAGAGCTGCATAAGAGTAGTTAGCAAGGTAATCGAACCACTCAAAATAATCATGATTAGGATGATTCTGCGACCAATACGGCTATAGAGTGGGTTGTTTATGCTGTATTCAAACTGTTTATTCTTACCCATGCGCCACCTAATCTGTATATCGATTACTACATTATAGATGTTAGTTCGAATTCGGTGTTCAGCAATTAACCGACTAAACTATCAGTAGGGTTGCAGTGATGAGTTCTAGCAGAGTTTGAGGTGGTTAAATGAAGTTTCTCGTTTTTGTTCTGAGTTTAATCAGCTTTTCAGTATCATCAAGTTCAGTGTTAGTGATTGAAAGCTACCATAGTGAATATGATTGGGATAAGAGCTATATCCAAGGTCTAGAAAGTTCTCTTAGTTCTGATGTTGAGCTAGCCACTTTTCAGATGGATACGAAGAGAATTCCAGAGAATGAGTATGAGAAAATGGCGGATGAAGCTTATCAATACTATCAAAAAGTACGTCCCAGTATTGTAGTGCTTGGAGATGATAATGCGCTTCGTTACATGTACCCCAAACTATATGATGAGCCAATTTCAATCGTATTTTTAGGGGTTAACTCCAATCCAAGGTCATTACTGAACAAGTATCAAGGAGCCGCTTCTGTAACGGGAGTATTAGAGCAGCCACTGTTTGTTAAAACGATGGCAGATATAGGTTCAATGATAGCGGATGATAAGCGGAAAATTCGCATCATGTTTGACAGCGGGATCACCTCTCAAATAGCAATCGACTACATGAAAACTCAGACTCAATCTATTAGTAATAATCTGAATATAGAAATTGAATTATTGGCTCTAGAGACATTAGAACAGTGGCATCACAGCGTAGAAAATAGTGCTAGAGAGGAGGTTAGTGCGATTGTGGTTGGTTTGTACCACACGATTGTAGACAAGCAGGGTAGCAGTGTACTTGCTGACGAGGTTTTAAGATGGACAAATCAACACAGTACTGTTCCATTGTTTGGTTTTTGGGATTTTTCAATTGGCGGGGGAAAAGCGGCTGGTGGTGTAGTTTTATTTGGAGAATTACAAGGACAGCAAGCAGGTGAATTGGTGATGCGGATTTTAGGTGGCGAACTAGCTTCAATGATCCCTATTCAAATTGGTCGAAAAGGACGCGCCGTTTATCATCCTGCTGAAATGAAAAGGTGGGGGTTAACACCGCCAATCCACTGGAATCCAATGTAAATTGAACTCTTCAATAGATGCATGAGTTTGTGGTATGTTTCCAATTCAATCGGAAATCATGAAGAGAGATAGAATGGAATTGAACCTATTTGTTGATGAACTGAATCAAGCAACTGACGCTATTGAGTTTGAACAAACTATGGCTGTTATTGAGCAAAACTTTGAGTTTACTCCAACCGCATTTAATAATGGAAAAACAGTGAACCTAGAGAATCAGAATAATGGTTCATGTAAAATTTTCGCTTTAGGAAAACTTCTAGATTTATCTGTTGAGCAAACATTAGCGTGCTTTGGCCGCTTTTACCGTGAAGATGTATTACAAAATCCTGAGAATGATGATCATCAAAATATTCGAAACTTCATGGTTTCAGGTTGGGAAGGGGTTACGTTTGAAGGGGAAGCTTTAAAAGCCAAGTAAAACGTAATCGACATAAGAAGTACAGTTGTAACAGAGGGAGCTTATCGCTCCCTCATGTTGTTTCTAGAGTATAGGAAGTGAACTTAAGCACTTTCTACATAAGCATACCCCATACTCCTTAACGTCAGCGCTATCTCGCTTTTCAATGTAAAAACACCAGCAAGTCTCTTTTCCATTTTGTACGTCACATTGGGTTTGAGCGTTACATTTAGGGCATTGATGGCTAGAAGCCTCTCCTCTAAGCTCATTCATAATAACGTTTCTTTGTGCATCACTATAGCTTTGCCATTCGGCGATTTCTTTTGTTGTACGCTGGCATCCGGTGCACATGTCACCATTACTTTTACACGCACCGATACATGGAGATTTCATATTTTTAAGTGGCTATTTTGCAGATGGGATGAGTATATCAGACTCGGAGATATACGTTGATTCATTCTAGAAATTATCACGATGTTGGTGTAGCATTGCCGACCTTTTTTATTGTCTGTCTCATGATGAGATAAGTTGAGGTCGCCATGTTTATTGGTTTTGATTACGGAACAGCAAATTGCTCTGTTGCATCTATGCAAGATGGGAGTCCTACCCTCATTCCACTTGAAGGTGATCGCTATTATATTCCCTCGACTATATGTGCCCCCACTCGGGAGTCAGTGTCTGAGCATCTATTTCGACACTGCAACATTTCACCTGCAGACGCTGTTGGCGAGCAAGTACTAAGACGTTCAATCGCATTCAATCGGGAAGAAAGCATTGACCTAGTGCCAGAAGATGTAGCATTTGGTCAAGCGGCTCTTGATCTATACCTTGAAGACCCAAGAGATGTTTATTACGTAAAGTCGCCTAAGTCGTTCTTAGGTGCGTCGGGTTTACATGATGTTCAATTAAGCTTTTTTGAAGATTTAGTTTGCGCCATGATGGCAAATATTAAAAACAAAGCAGAATTGAATCTACAGCGATCCATTACTCAAGCGGTCATAGGTCGACCTGTTAACTTTCATGGCCGTGGTGGTGAAGACGCAAATAAACAAGCAGAAAATATCTTAATGAAAGCAGCTACTCGAGCTGGATTTAATGATGTTATCTTTCAGTTTGAGCCTGTTGCGGCAGGGTTGGAATATGAAGCGACATTGACCGAAAATCAAACGGTACTCGTTGTGGATATTGGCGGTGGTACCACTGACTGTTCAATAATCCAGATGGGACCTGATTGGAAAGGGAAAGCTGATAGAACCCAGTCACTACTTGCTCATAGTGGGCAAAGGGTTGGTGGAAATGACCTCGATATTCACCTCGCGTTTAGACAGTTGATGAGCCCGTTTGGTTTTGGAAGTAAAACGACAACCGGTATTGAGATGCCAATTACTCAGTTTTGGAATCCGATTGCCATTAATAATGTCGAAGCGCAAAAAGATTTTTACACAAGATCGAATTTGGCAGCATTGAAGTTACTGCAAAAAGAAGCGGGTGAGCCTGAGAAGTTGGCGAGGCTGCTAAAGGTCTATAACGAGACATTGGGCTATAGCATCGTACGTCGTGCTGAAGAAGCAAAAATAGCACTCTCTTCCGACACGCAATATAAAGCTCATGTTGATTTACTATCTGAAACTATTGCTGTTGATATTAGCCAACAACAAATGATTGATGCCATTGACCAACCTAAGTCTAAAATGGCTGATCTAGTCAAAGAAGCTGTCGCGATGAGCGGTGTTAAACCGGATGTGATCTTTATGACTGGTGGTTCAGCGAGATCTCCGTTTTTAAGAAAATCCGTAGAGGACCTATTACCGAATATTCCAGTCGTGAGTGGCAATTATTTTGGTTCAGTGACAGCAGGCCTCGCTCGTTGGGCTGATATCTGCTTTAAATGAACGATTGATTCTTGAACTTCGATTTTTTAAAGTTTAAAAAAATTAGCCATCACTTTTTCGCTTAGTTAAAGTGATGGCTGCAATAGTTATGAGTGTTTAGGTGGTTGGTAAGCCAAAGAGGCATCCTCACGCATGAACACATTGCTTGCGACAATACTTCCCGTGCAAATACAGACCAACCCCAACCATGTCGTTACCGGCGGTACTTCTCCAAAGATAACAATGGCCAAAAGTGTGGCAATGACGGGAGTGAGTGAGCCAAAGGCTGCAGTTCGTTCTGCGCCTAATTTTGAGATAGCGTGCAAATAGGTAAAGGAAGCGATCAAGCCTGCCCCAACTCCCTGAAGTAACAAATGACCAAAGAGCTCTTGATATGGCCAGTTCTCTACATTTGACGACCAAGATTGGCCACTACCGAATACGAACAAAGAGCTTTCAATCGAATTGGTTACTATAAGTAGCAACAGCAATAGAAATGAAACGAGCGAAATCAAACCAGCGCATACTAAAGCCGGAAAGTTCGCGATACGAGCGCAAATAGTAAAAACAGCCCACATCATACTGCCTAATAAGAATAGGACATGACCCTGTACAAGCGTCGTTTCAGCCTCAGAAATGCCAGACCATAAGAATAGTGAAATGCCGAGAACGATCATGACGAGCCCGATTTTACGATGCTGACTCAGTGGTTGTGCGAAAAGTGAAACCGCAATAGCAGAAACAAATAAAGGAAGTGTGCCAGGTACCAGTGCACTGCCGTCAGAAACGGTTGCATAATTCATGGCTAGTCCCGCGACTAGAAGATAAGGAAGCCCTCCGCCAACAACCATTCCAACAAGGTACCGTTTTGGTACTGAGAAAATCAGTTTCCTTGAGTAGAACGTAATCGGTAGCAGCACTAATGCTGGGATAAGAAATCGAGTTAAGGCCATGTCAGCAGGGGTAAGTGCTGATATCGCTCCGCCTCTTAGTGATAAGAAAAAGCCGGACCACAACAAGATGGTCGTGATGATCGCTAGGTATCCAGAAAACATAATCGTTACATTTTTGTTAATAAGTACTATTATCCCTTAAACTTTACGCATGTTTCGGTCGTTTTCGGTATCGAGGTGATAATTCTGTGACGATATATATCGCGTAAATTGATAATATTGAGTTAATCGAGCGTAAGGGTGGTATTTGATGGAATTGGATCGGATAGATCGTCGTATATTAGATTTAGTACAACAGCAAGGGAGATTACCTACTGCCGAAATAGCCGACCATGTGGGGCTTTCTGCTTCCCCGTGCGCTAGACGTTTAAAAAAGCTGGAAGACAACGGAATAATTGACAGTTACAACGCCCGTCTTAATAAGTCAAAGCTAGGGATAGGGATGACTTTTTTTGTTGAAGTGAGCTTAAATAACCACCAAGCGAATTCAATCGATGCGTTTGAGCAGTCGATGCATGATACTCAAGCCGTGATTAACTGCCATGTTGTTTCTGGCGCGTATGATTATCTATTGGAAGTGGTGACGAAAGATCTCGAAGGTTATGAGCAATTTACCCGTTACCTGCAGAGAATCCAAACAGTGAAAGACATTCACACGCACTTAGCGATTCGTCAGGTAAAACAAGGAAAAACGCTGCCTATATTAATCTAAGCAGCGTTTCTTATTATCGAGCTAAAGGGCTGAGCGATTTAAATTAGCCAAGAGCAGGCAATAAACCAACACTGATTGCTAGTTGAGCTGACACAATTAAGACACCAACAGCACTTGTGATGATGAGTGCAGGCTGCCCACCGAAAACTTGGTAATCCGCTTGGTATTCGTCAGATTTCCTAACCTTGTATACCATTAATACAGGAAGGAAAATGGCAAGGATTGCTAGCGCAATAGCAGCGTAACCCAGTGCCATGATAAAGCCCTGAGGATAGAAAAGAGCAAAACCAAGTGGGGGAGTAAAGGTAATCAAAGCTGCAAAGCTTCGGTTAACTTTATTCGTCTTACTTTTTACCGAATCCGCTAGAAACTCAAACAATCCTAGACTTACACCCAGAAAAGAAGTGAGTAGTGCTAGGTCAGCAAAAATACCGACAATTTGGCTGATATTTGATTGCTGTACAGTGATAGCGAGTTCATTGATCAGTGATGATAAACCTGAGTTCTCAATTAGCTGTTCTTGGCTCACTACGCCTAAAGTGACGATTTGCCAAAAGATGTAAATAACTAATGGAATTGAAGAGCCAATAATAATTGCTTTTCGTAGTGATCGTGTGTCGCCGTCTAAATAATTTACGACAGCCGGAATACTTCCGTGGAAGCCAAATGACGTAAAAATCACAGGGATAGCAGCGATTACGAAGCCTTGTTGAATAGGCATGCTGAGCAGGTAGCCTTGGGTAACATTTGGAGCTAAGAAGCTAAGTACGACCACCATGGTGATCAATTTAGTGATAAACAAAACGCGATTTACTTTATCGACGGTACTTGTTCCAAAAGTCACGATTACCGCAACAATCAAGGTAAATAATATAGTCGCTATCTGTGGGTTTATGTCTGAACCTGTCCAAGACGTGATTCGATCTGAGAACTGTGCACCACCACCCGCTATGTATGCCGCACACAATGAATAGAATAAAAACAGCATAGAGAAGCTAGTCAACAACTGACCTTTCTTGCCAAGTATTTGTTTTGCAAGGGTGTGAAGTGTCGCTTTACTATCGGCATGTTGGTGCAATTCAAGCATTAACAATGCGGTAAAAGCCATCAGAAACCATAAACCAAGCATGATCATTAGCGATGTGGAAAATCCTATCCCAGCAGAAGCAATAGGAAGAGCAAGCATTCCAGCACCAATCGTAGTGCCAGCTATAATCAGAGTACTACCAAATATCTTTGAGTTTTTCATGTGTATACTTTTTTGTACGGAGCTGCTCTTGTGGTGTATGTAACTGCACAATTGCTACTTTGTTAGGTTATATGTCTGTTGGGTTTGAATTCTGTAGTATTTGACTTTGGAAGGCAAGCTTTTTGTAACGCAGAATATCCACTCGTGTATACTAATGTTTACGGATTGGTTCTCATGGCTTTTATGGGCTAAATTCCAGAAAACACAATAAACCTGAAACGCCACAACATTCACAATTACCTGCTTTCGTAGGTTTGTTCTGATAGAATCCGCGCGAGTTTAATAGTGGGTACAAAACATGACGCATCCTTTCAAAAATTTAGGTCTTTCATCTTCGCTTGTTGGTGTTGTAGAAAAGCTCGGGTTCAAACAGCCTACCGAGGTACAACAACAAGCCATTCCTCACGTTCTCGCTAAGAAGAATGTATTAGCTGGTGCTCAGACGGGTACGGGAAAAACAGCAGCTTTTGGCTTACCGATTATTCAACGATTTCTCGATAATCCCATGAACAGAGAAATGAATAGCCGTGTTGTTCGCGCATTAGTTCTGGTCCCAACTAGAGAATTAGCTCAGCAGGTTTTTGACAACATAGAAAGTTATGCAATAGATACCGATATTAAAGTCGTGACGGCGTACGGTGGCACGAGCATGAATGTGCAGACTACCAATCTAAAGGGTGGCTCGGATATTCTAGTCGCGACCCCAGGGCGCTTAATAGATCATCTATTTTGCAAAAACATAGTTTTGAGTCAGACAGAGGTACTGGTGCTTGATGAAGCGGACAGAATGTTAGACATGGGCTTTATGCCTGATATTCAGCGGATCCTCAATCGCATGAATGACGAACGTCAAACACTATTCTTTTCCGCAACATTTGATGACAAGATTAAAGCTATCGCACATAAAATGATGGCTGATCCTGTTGAAGTGCAGGTATCACCATCAAATAGCACGGCTGACTCTGTGAAGCAGATGGTGTATCCAGTCGATAAAAAACGTAAAAGTGAACTGTTGGCATTCTTGATTGGTTCAAAAAACTGGCAACAAGTGCTCGTGTTTGTCAAAACAAAGCAGGGTACCGACGCGCTAGTTAAAGAACTCAAGTTAGATGGAATAAAAGCGGCATCAATTCATGGAGATAAAAGTCAGGGTGCGCGTCAGAAAGCGCTAGATGACTTTAAGTCTGGGAAAGTACGCGCTCTTATCGCTACCGATGTAGCAGCCCGTGGTCTAGACATTCAGCAGCTAGAACAGGTCATTAACTATGATCTGCCATACAAAGCTGAAGATTATGTTCACCGCATCGGAAGGACAGGACGCGCGGGTGCAACCGGGTTAGCTGTGTCATTAATGAGCCGCGATGAAGACTACTTACTAAAAGCGGTAGAAGAGCTACTTGATACCCATCTACCACAAGAGTGGTTAGAGGGATTTGAGCCGAGTTTGAATGAGGAAGTTGTTAATGCACATACGCCCAAGAAGCGTGGACGCTCTTCAGAGAAACAAAAAATGAAAGCGAAGATGAAAATACATGCGGGTCGTGGCAAGCGCAAATAGCACATAATTCAAACCTCTACATTCATGGCCAAGAGGTGCTCTTTTGGTCATGAATACTTTTGCTCTCATATTACTCTATTAATTGCTAATACCTCTCACACCCCACCTACTTTGTAATTGATAACCATTTCAATATTTGAATTATTACCAATAGGTAATATTGATAAAATATCCGATCACATAAATATTTTACATATCTATATCGTTATACAATTAAATGACGATATTTAAATTATTACCTTACATATATTTATTGCCCTAAAACGATGCATCTTATTAAAGTTATGAATTAATTTAGTGCACCTTGAAATCAACTTTAAATAATGACATACCTATCAATAATGTGAGCTGGAATTAATAGCTTTGAAATTACATTAAATGTTGCAACGCGTTTGTTACACGACCAATGCCCATTACAAATCAATAACTTAGCAAAAACAATTTCTTGATGATAAGTGTAACAATAGCTTTGATATCAATGACTTATGGCGTTTAACATGCCCTTAACATTTCATCATAAGTGGGATCTTGTTCAACTTTATGGATCTTAAAAAATAAATAGTATTTTATTTGTAATAAAACAGGCTTAGATTAATTAACAGAAAGGTTCTTCAACTAAGAAAGAATCAAAATATTAAACACGTTAGTTGGTGCTATTGCATGCACCATTTGAAATACGCTTATATATTGCTGTTAAGAATGGAGTCCCCAATGAAAAAGCTCGCTTTGATCACCGGATCAAAAGGCGGAATAGGTTCCGCGATCTCTTCTAAACTCGTCGAAGATGGTTTTCGTGTAATTGCTACATATTACACGGGTAATTATGAGTGCGCGTTAGAGTGGTTTACCGAAAAAGGGTTTACTGAAGAAGATGTTCGCTTATTCGAGTTGGACGTTACTAATGCACCGGAGTGTGCAGAACGTTTAAGCCAACTTTTAGAAGAAGAAGGAACCATTGATGTAGTCGTCAACAACGCCGGTATTACTAAAGATGGTCAATTTAAGAAGATGTCTTTGGAAGCATGGCGTGATGTGATCGACACCAATCTAAATAGCCTATTCAATGTGACTCAACCTCTTTTCGCTTCTATGTGTGAGAAAGGTGGCGGTCGTATCGTTAACATCTCTTCTGTAAACGGACTAAAAGGTCAGTTCGGCCAAACAAACTATTCAGCAGCAAAAGCTGGAATGATTGGATTTTCAAAAGCATTAGCCGCTGAAGGTGCTCGTAGTGGTGTGACAGTTAACGTTGTTGCTCCTGGTTATACGGGAACCCCAATGGTTGAACAAATGAGACCTGAAGTCCTTGATTCAATTAAGGCTCAGATTCCAATGAAGCGTTTGGCTACCCCAGAAGAAATAGCAGAATCAGTTAGCTTTTTAGCAAGCGATGCAGCGGCCTACATTACCGGTGAAACATTATCGGTAAATGGCGGATTATACATGCACTAAGGTGAAATGATGGAAAGAGTATTTGTAGTAGCAGCGAAAAGAACCCCCCTCGGCTCATTTGGTGGAAGTCTTAAAGATATAACTGCTGGAAAACTTGCTTCTATAGCAATAAAAGGTGCACTTGAGTCTGGAAACATACAGGCGCAAAACGTTGATGAAGTGATCGTTGGTAACGTTATCAGTGCTGGGCAAGGTATGAGTGTCGGTAGACAAGCTGCGATATATGCTGGAATTCCTGCAAGTGTTCCTGCTTATAGCCTAAATATGGTGTGCGGCAGCGGAATGAAATCTGTTATGGATGCAGTTTCGCATATACGTTCTGGTGATGCCGAAGTTGTGGTAGCGGCAGGCGTAGAGGTAATGTCGCAAATTCCATTTACTGTCCCTGCTTCGGTACGTGATGGTCATAAAATGGGTAACCTAAATTTGACGGATTTACTCATTAACGATGGTTTAACTGATGTATTTAATCAGTATCACATGGGTGTAACCGCTGAGAATGTCGCTAAAGAATGTTCAATTGGTCGCCAGCAGCAAGATGAATTTGCATTGGCAAGCCAACTAAAAGCAGTTGCTGCTATTGAAGGTGGTGTGTTTAAGGATGAAATCGTACCCGTTGATGTAAAAAAACGCAGAGAAACTATCGTTTTTGATACGGACGAATACCCTAAGGCAACAGCCACTCTAAGCGGATTAGAAAAACTTCGTCCAGCTTTTGATAGAGAAGGCAGTGTAACAGCAGGTAACGCATCAGGCATTAACGATGGTGCGAGTGCATTGGTGTTAGCGTCAGAACAAGCAGTAAAAACGTACAACCTTAAACCAATCGCTGAAATCGCAAGTTATGCGCAAACAGGTTTAGACCCAAAATTGATGGGGCTGGGGCCAGTTAAAGCGGTCACAAAAGCGTTGGAAAAAGCACAATTAAGCATTAGTGATATCGATCTCTATGAGCTTAATGAAGCATTTGCGGCTCAAGCGTTGGGCGTTGTGCACTCTTTGGCAAAAGAACATCAAGTTTCGGCATCATCTATTTTAGATAATGCCAACGTAAATGGCGGTGCAATTGCACTTGGTCACCCATTAGGAGCTTCAGGAAATCGTATCCTCGTAACTCTTATACACGAACTAAATAGACGAAGTGGTCAATATGGAGTCGCCTCGCTTTGCGTAGGTGGCGGCATGGGCACGGCTGTCATAGTTAAATCAATCTAGTTGTTAAACGGAATATTCCCTTTATTTAGGAGCAAGACCATGTATACAGATTTTTTCAAATCATTCACAGACCAAACTGAACAGTCTCTACAGCCTTATGTAAAATTCAATAAGCTAGTGACTAAGAATATTGAAGTGTTGACTGAGCTCCAGCTAAACGCAATGCGTACTTATAGCGAAATGGGTATCAGCCAAATGAAAGCTGCAAGTGAAGTTCGCGACGTAACTTCTCTAACAGCATTTAGCGGTCAACAGCTGTCTGCAATGACTAAATTGTCTCAGCAACTGACAGATGACAGCAATAAGATTCAAAATATTGCAAAAGAGTTTAAAGATGACGTTGATCAGATGACTACGGAAAATCTTAAAACTGTAACTCCTGCATAGTACAGCCCTTGCCGCCTTTAATTAGGCGGCTTTTTTCCGAAGATAGGAGTAGAAATCATGTTCCAACACTTCTTTTCGGACTACCTTGTAAAACTCCAAGAAACCAATCAACAGTGGTGGAAGGAGCTTGAAGTCAACAAGGAAGCCGTTAACTCTCCCCTTAATAAGGCGATGCAAGAAGTAAACTTTGAAGATTCAGCAAAGTTCTTTGAGCAAGCTGCGAATCAACCCGCCGCGTTACTTCAGTTGCAAACCCAATGGTGGGAGCAGCAGCTTCAAATTTGGCAAAATGTTGCTTTAGAAGGCAATTCAAAAAGTTTTCTTGAAGCAGAAAAGGGTGATAAGCGCTTTTCTGATGAAGCGTGGAAAAATGATGCCTTTTATAGTTTTATAAAGCAGTCGTACCTGCTTTTTAGCAAAACGTATTTTGATACTGTAAACAGTATTGAAGGCGTTGATGAAAAAACGAAAGAACGCATCATGTTCTTCTCTCGCCAAGCTATAAACGCATTATCTCCAAGCAATTTTATTGCGACCAACCCTGAATTGTTGAAGCTAACACTTGAACAAAATGGTGAAAATCTGCTTAAAGGTTTAGAGCAGCTTAATGAAGACATGGAGTCTAGTGCGGACATTTTAAAAGTTCGTATGACCAATAATAATGCGTTTCGTATTGGTGATGATGTTGCAAATACACCAGGTGACATTGTTTTTCAAAATGAATTGTTCGAACTAATCCAATATAAGCCATTAACTAAGACTGTTAATGCCACGCCTTTGCTGATTGTTCCGCCGTTCATTAATAAATATTACATTTTGGATTTGCGTGAAAAAAATTCCATGATGCGTTGGCTAGTTGAGCAAGGGCATACCGTCTTTATGATGTCATGGCGAAACCCAGGTCAAGAACAGTCGCATGTAGAGTTTGGTGATTACGTTACTGAAGGTGTTGTTAAAGCCGTCTCGGCAATTGAAGAGATCACCGGACAAGAGCAGATTAACGCTGCAGGGTATTGCATCGGTGGTACCGTGTTAGCATCAACCGTTGCTTACTACGCTGCTAAGCGAATGAAAAAACGCATTAAATCTGCGTCATTCTTCACGACATTGTTAGACTTTTCGCAACCAGGCGAAGTCGGGGCGTACATTAATGAAACCATAGTGAGTGCGTTAGAAGCACAGAACAGCGCTAAAGGTTATATGGATGGCCGATCTCTGAGTGTAACGTTCAGTCTATTACGAGAAAACAGTTTGTATTGGAATTACTACGTTGATAATTATCTGAAAGGTAATAGTCCGGTAGATTTCGACCTGTTGTATTGGAACAGTGATAGTACAAATGTTTCAGCGCCATGCCATAACTTCTTGATAAGACAGTGCTATCTTGAAAATAAATTGGTTCAAGATAAAGGTGTGAAAATTGGCGGTGTATGGATAGACCTTAATAAGATAAAGATACCGAGCTACTTTATTTCGACCAAAGAAGATCATATTGCACTTTGGCAGGGGACTTACCGCGGTGCGTTGAAATCTGGAGGTAACAAGACCTTTGTTCTGGGCGAATCAGGTCATATTGCCGGCATCGTTAATCACCCTTCTAGAAACAAATATGGTTACTGGTTGAATGATAATCTAGATGATTCACCAGAAGAGTGGCTATCGAATGCGACACGAACTGAGGGTTCTTGGTGGAATCATTGGAACGAGTGGTTATTGACTTATAACCAGAAAGAACAAGTTGAGCCATACTCACAGGGCTCTGAAAATAACCCTGTTATTTGTACTGCTCCGGGAACATATGTGAGACAAGTGCTTCCGATTGAAGGCAAAGTTGCTAACACTGACGAAGACGTTAAAGTAGAAACGGTTTAATGCATTGTTTCTTTACATCAAAAATGAACACCACTGAGTTACGTAAATTCTGAGTTATGCGAAGAATGTAACGAGCGGTGTTCATTTTTATGTGGCGATTTAAACCGGCCGATTCTAGTTTCATAATCCCTATAGTTATAATTCCGACCCTGTACATGTTTTGAATCCAACAATTAGGTTTATTGTTCTGAAACCATTGTTGACCCATTCTCGAAATGAAACATCACCTTGTAAACCAACTTGGCAGTAGATGATGATCACTTTATCTTTTGGTAACGAACTTGGCTTTTGACGGGGTCGCTCAACCGGAATGTTAATTGCGCCATCAATAAACCCAACATTCTGTAACTCATTATGATTACGAACATCAAGAAGCAGCAAATCATCTGCTATGTCACAATATCATCAATTGCAGGACTCATTATTGAAGTTTCAGGCTTATTCAGGGCTAAAGCCTTACGACCTAATAAATAGAAATGCAATAAAGCTTGCCTCTGGCTTTTACTTGATTATGACCCTCAATATTTTTATGGTGCCATAACAATAATTTTCTTAGCACTTACCGCTGATAAGATATAGCGGCGTTTAAGTAGGTGTTGATGAGTATTTGGCTACGTAGATCTGACTGTAAAACGAGCTTACTTTGTTGATATTGATTGACAAGGTCCCACCTTTTCCAAGTCACTAAATCTTTTGTTATTCGTGTCACTAACTTAGGGTTACGCTTAAGTAAGCGAGAATAAATATCAACTACCTCATCTTGTAGAGCTGGTGTGGCATTAGCGTGAGTAGACAGTGCCAGGATAATTTCTTCTATTTCAACTTCAGTTCGCGTTTGATCCTTTATGTACAGCGAGATAATCTCATCTAAGCCCTGAGTGCTTTTCATTTCGATCCACGCAGTAACAACAGCAGCTAGGTTGCGACTTATCTGGAATTTGTGCTTTGATTGCAATTCATTACTCAACCACTCTTCGTCTTGTTTTTCAGAAGATGAGCCTAATATTAAGGTGGCAAGACCATGCCAATTGGCATAATTGAAGTTATTTAGTGTGTTTCGCATAGTCGGTAGATCTACACTTTGACTTACTTCCATAATCATTTCATAGGGAGCACGAGCAACCTCTAAGTAGGCTAACTCATGTATTCTAAGATCCTGGTTTCCCAGTAATTTGGCAAATACTAATAGCCTGTCGATATCATCTCTTTTATTTGCTATCCAATGTTTATTATCAATGATTTGCTTTACTAACTGCTCGTAGTTCCCTCGTCGAGCAACTCCAAGTGGTAACCAGTCTTGACCATTTTCTCGTTGTATCATCACAATCGTATAATCTGGATCAACTGATATGAAATTACGAAAAGCCAAAGGCACATACTGTTCAATAGCCACAGGTAAATCTTCACCCTTCAATATATTTTTTACGTGAAATAGTCTGTCACTATCAGCGGATGTGCGAACCATAACAACGTTTTCACTTTCAATTAAACGATCTGCTAATGTTTTTTGTAGCATCGGATAGAATAGTTGGCAGGCGTTGGACATGGTGGGGAATAGTAAAACAATGATTAATAGAGGTAATCTATTTAATTGGCTATACGCTCTGTTCTCACATTTACTGTATTTGATTGTTTGATGTTTCACGGATAAACCTCTTGATGATGTATCCATTTGTTATGGATAATTGATGAGTGGTCTATAGAGGTTTTGAACTCTCGTTTTTAACCGTTGCCAATAATTAGGGGGCGATAAATAATTATACATTTGTATCAGGACGTTACGTTGAATATGCGTAGGATTTAGTTCATGGCCAAAGACCACTTTTTGTAAAGATTGTAGTTGGTGTGAAAAGGGAGGCTGAGTTGCAAATTCTTTATCTAAGGATATATGAGCTTCTCTTAAGGTATCAAGTCTTTGATACAAATGAAGAAGAATAGTCATGTGATCATGACGAGAAATCGCTCGAATATATTTCTTCCGGTGTGCTCTCACTTGCTTAAGGTTAATGTACAAATGCTTTAGGTCAGAAAATTTGATTAATAAGAATATAAAAAAAATGGCGAGTACCGTGTAAAAAGAAGAGTATGAGAACAAGTGATGTCGAATGGTATCTATGGCGATGGCAATATGCTGAGGTAATGAGAGCTTAGTATTAATAGTAACCGACTCGAGTGTAATGATGTGCTCTTCGCGTTGAAGAGTATCAAAGTGAGTCCACTGGCGTTTAGGGATTGAGTAATGCCCACTTTTCTCAATGGTATAAATAAATTCTTGCTCTTTGGTCGCAATAAAGCGGTTATTTACTACATGCTCAATAACTGATGGCGAACGCACATACACAGCGAGCCCTGGATATTCTTGCGGTGTGAACGATGGAAGCACCATCGACGGAATACCTACGCTTTGAATCACAAGCTTTTCAGTGATTGCATCGCCTAATTGGTAATGTTCTTTTTTCCCGTCGATTTGACGAGTGATTTTGAGCTCGTTAGCCGCTATCCAGCTTGTGCTGCTGATCAAGGTTGAGGGAGATATAACATTAAACGACACAGGAGAAGTATACAAAGAGCCTTCAATTCGTTGTCGCTCCTCGGTCATAACAGCTACTTTCAGCTCGATGATAGGAATTTCAATAATACCGATTGATTGCGGAGTAATCAGAACACGAATCTGCTGAATTATTCTATAACCTTCGCCGCTACCTTCAGCTCGTACAGAAAATAGTCCATTATGTCGAAATACGCTTGCTTCTGGTAAATAAAAATCTACTAACTCGCTTTTACCAAAAAAGCGTTGAGATGAACTGACCTCGACAATTAACTCAATGGTTTCAGACGCTAATACAGGCTCTTGAACGTTGATGTAGCTGATCACATTAAGCTGGTTTTTATTTTGTAGCTCAGCAATGGTTAACGCTTTGACTATATTAGGAAAAGTGAGTATCACTAACATAAAACCTACTCGACAAATTCTCGTCAGTATAGGGGATATAGAGGCTGAGTATTTATTGTTCATCACTTACCTCATTAGTTGTCGGGGCAAAGCGACTCGGATCGCGATTTTGCAATTGAAACTTAACTTTAAGAAATTGTGCAGGATCTTTTCTTATCTGTTGCATCCATAATTCGTTAAGAGCGGGATCTCGTAAAATAGCATAAGCGCTATATTGCTGCTCTGGTGAAGAGTTGCGAGCACGTTTTTCAGTTCGATTTTTTTGTGATGGGTGAATGTTATCGTCCTGATAGATCTCACCCCTTAGACTGTAAGACTGGCTGATACTTTCTTCAGCAAGAGGTTTGATAATAGCAAGGTTTATATTTGCTCCTGCACCATGCGATATACTGCTGCGCAACAGTTGGTATATCATCGAGGCTTCAGAGTATTGACCATTGTGTGCTAGTGCATTGGCGTAGTTAAATTGAGCAGAGTCATTTGGGACTAATGCAAACAGAGTCGCCGCCTTGTCAAACTCTCCATGAATGTAATGACTTGTCGCTCTCCATGAAGAGTTTTCAAAATGAAGAGAAGCATTAGCGTAATCGCTTTGCCTAAAATGGAAGTAACCTTGTTGATCGGGCGTTAGCCATAAATCTATAAATTTATCAGACGTTGACCATGCCCCGATAAGAAGAACAAAACCGACGATGGAAGCGCCAGTCAGTGGGTGATGAAACACCCAACTTAAACCTCGGTTAAAAAGAGTAACCCAGCTTACCATGTTAAGCTCCAGCCTTTTCTAAACCAATTAAGGGTTAATAACATGAGTAGGAATACAAGATAGTATCCTGAATCCTTCCAAGGTCTTGAATTATGATCACCGCTCAAGAGGTAGTGACTATGTGCACGACGAAGTATCCAATTAACATCAGTTTTGTCTATGGTGCTGGTAAAATAACGTCCCCCTGATTGAACGGCAAATTGCTCTAATTCATCGACAATCAATGGAATGATAGACGAATCTGAAGTCGCGTTCGTCTTACCAATACCTATGACTAGTAATTGATGGGAAGAGTGCTCTAGATATTGTTGAAATACCCCGGTACTTGTTTGTGATACGCCATCAGTAAATAACACAATAGTGGCAGGTGTCTGCTTAGTGGTTAGAAGTTGAGTGAGAACCGGAGGGATAAGGTGCTCTCTTTTTCCGTAGCTCGGCATAATGTCGGCACTTATCGCATCAAGGTAATAAAGAGCCAATTCGGTATCATTTGTCAAAGGTAATACTGTATGGGCTGATCCAGCATAAGCGATTAATGAGACAGAAGCGTTACCCCGCGCTTCTAATAGCTCTGCGACCTTTTGTTTAACCCTGTCTAACCGAGTTGGCTCGACATCGGTTTGTTGCATGGTTAGGCTGACATCTAAGACAATAACCATCGCGGCCTTGTCTTGTGATAATGGAGTGTTTGTCCGAGCCCACGTTGGGCCTGCTAATGCAACAAATAGGATTAAGCCAGTCACTAGGAGTAATTGTACGGGACCGTAAAAAGAGGGCCTATGTGCATTTATGACAAGATGTTCAAGTAAATGCACTTCAATGATTTTTTCCCATTGCACGAGGCGCCGGTGAGTTTTCAGTTGTGTCCAATACAGTAATATTATTACCCCAACCCCGATTAGCCATAATGGGCGTAGAAAGTGAAAAGCAGCGATATTATCAAAGATGTTCATTCTCAGCCCCATGCACTAGGGTTGGGATAGCACACCACAACAACGCAATTAAACAGATAATCGCCCATAACCCAAGGGGGTAATAATAGACAGATTGGCGTGGTCGATAAGAGACTGATTGAAACAGCTCTGGTTCATAGGAATCAATTTGTGCATACGCATTTGATAGTTCTTGGCTACTTTCTGCCAAATAAGATTTACCTCCCGTGATCGCCGCCATTTTTTTCAGGGTGTCTAAGTCTAACGCTTCAATGCCTACTGTTTTTGGGTTACCCATAGCAATGGTATATAACTTGATATTTCGTGCCTTAGCTATCAAAGCAGCCTCTAGAGGAGGGACTTTCGAGCCAGTATCGTTCCCATCAGTAAGTAGTATGATGACTTTATTTTGGGTGTCTGATTGTTGGAATACATCAATGGATAGACCGACAGCATCACCAATTACCGTACTCCCTCCTGCCATGCTGACCTCAGTCTCGTCGAGTAATGCTTGCCAAACTTCAATGTCAGAAGTAAATGGGGTTTGAAGATAAGGTGCATCGCCAAATACGATAAGACCTAATCGGTCACCCTGTCGGTTGCGAGAAAATTCGTTAAGAACTAGTTTTACAGCCTCTAATCGGTCGAGTAATACGCCTGATAAGTTGGTAAAATCTCGGGCTTGCATTGAGCTTGATAAATCGACAATAACCATTAAATCTCTAGCAGACTTGGGGATTACTATTGGTTCGCCAACTCGGATTGGTTTCATGGCAGCAATAACTAAAAACAACCAACCAAGACATAATACGACTGCTTGTAGCTTAGTCCTAGTCACAATAGAGGCTTTTAAGGATGGCTTAGTACCGGTAAGTTCCACCATTTTATTAAAATAGGGAACTTGCAATGCGTCAGTACTTCGTTTGTGTGCAGGCGCGATCCAGCGAGCAAGCAGTGGTAGAAACAATAAAAGAAATGCCCAAGAGTTGTCGAATTCGATCATAGTTCACCCGGGTGTCGCATTATCCACGATCGAGATAACGTAATGAGCTTAGTGCATTCTTCAGGTGACAAGAAGTATGAGGGATTATAAGTCAAGGAATGCAACAGCCCCGTGCATTGTAGGTGAAAAGATTGTTTAGCGAGGCTTTTATCAAGAAAAAGCTCCCACTGTGTACCATAAAGATGAGCTATCGACTTTCTTTGATATGCATTCAGGGCTGTGTATTTAAGTAGCTCTGGGAGCCGTCGTATTGCCAGCCAATCACCGGTGAGTATTCGTTGCTCAATATCATCAACCTCCCTTAACGCGCGGCGTCGATAGCTATTATTCCAATAACGTAAAAATAGACGAACAATGCCAATAGCTAACCACAATATGATGATACTAAATAAAATTTGCCATCCAACGGTTTGTGGCATCAAGCTGATTTGTTCTGGTGTTGTGATTTCAACAAAATCAGGAAACGAGTGATGAGACCAACTTAACGAAATAGGTGAAATCGCTACGTGTTCAGGCATGTATTCCTCCTAACGCTTTAGTCAGTTGCCAAGAGGTGTCTTTATCTGTGCTGATAGAAATTAGTGGTGCTCCAACCTTTTTGAATGCACGTTGCATCACCTCACTTTGATGGATATAGCTTTGTGTAAAGCGATGGCGTAGTTTTTTATCAAATGTAGAAATACTAATTTGCTGAGAACCATCGGTAATGACCATGTTTTTCAATTGAGGAAGATACAGCTCACACTCATCAAAAATGGTGACCCCAATAGTCTCGTTATGCTTACTCAATAGATGAACCCAGTTTGATGATTCATCTGTCCAGCCAAATCCATCACTTATACAAATGATTAATGTATCGCTACGAGCGCAACGATGAGCGACTTTTAAAGCAGTATTGAGTTGCGTTGCTTTAGGAACTTGTCCCACCTGTAATGCATTATTGATGTTTACTATTTGGCTCAATAACCGGATAAGGCTAGCTCGATTTTGTTTAGGGGGGAGGGTGATGATTTTTTTATCATTAAAGATAACAGCCCCGACTTGATCCCCTGCCGCGATGACATTCCATGCCAAGAGCGCCGCAATTTCGGAAGCCACAACAGATTTCATTTTATTCTGACTGGCAAAGAACATAGATATACGCTGATCGATGAGTAAAATAACGTTACGTTGTCGCTCTTCAGTAAAGAGCCGTACATGAGGCTTTTTAGTACGATTAGTTACTTTCCAATCTAAGGTTCTAATGTCATCTCCAGGGTGGTAATGACGAAGCTCTTCAAAGTTTAATCCACGCCCTCTAATTTTAGAGCCATGCCTTCCGTTCAAAGTACTATTGATAGGTTGATTGGGCATTAATGAAAACGCCTTAGCTCTAAATTGTAGTTTAATCAATGTATTGAGGTTTGTGTAAACACGTTCATCTTGTACAGTTAGCGAAGCAGATACTTTCCTAAACAGTGGATACATAGCGTTCACCTTACACGACAGTCACGACTTTAATCATTTCATTAATGACGTCATCAGTCGTGACTCCATCAGCAATGGCATCATATGAAAGTACGATTCGATGGCGCAGTACACAATGAATAACGTTTCGGACATCGTCAGGATCGGCAAATGATTTACCATCTAACCATGCGTTGGCTCTCGCACATTTATCCAATGCAATCGTCGCTCTAGAGCTTGCGCCATAGCTGATCCATGTTGCCAAGTCAGTCGAAGGGTAACGATCGGGGTGTCGAGTTGCCATAACGAGAGCGACGATATATTTTAGTAATGGTTTAGCAACGGTGATAGCATTAATTTCGTCTCTAGCACTAAAAATGACACGTTGTTCAATATGACAAAGTTCATCATCACCATCGTTAGTTCGTTCTTCTCGACGAACCATTTCAACGATTTTTTCTTCTGCATCATCGTCTGGATAATGAACCGAAACCTTCATAACGAATCGGTCAAGTTGGGCTTCAGGTAAGGGGTATGTACCTTCTTGTTCTATAGGGTTTTGGGTTGCCATGACTAAAAATAGCTTAGGTAAAGGGTAGGTTTTACCCGCAATGGTCACTTGCCTTTCTTCCATTGCCTCAAGAAGTGCTGCTTGCACTTTTGCAGGCGAACGATTTACTTCGTCTGCCAAGACCAGATTATTGAATAGTGGTCCTTTTTGGAAGTGTAGTTTTTGGTGGCCGTTAATTTCTTGGTAAACCTCTGTTCCTGTCAAATCCGAAGGGAGTAGATCAGGGGTAAATTGAACGCGACCAAGTTGGGCGTTTAAAACATTAGCTATCATTTTAATCGATCGAGTTTTAGCCGTACCGGGTAGCCCTTCAAGTAGTAAATTTCCATTCGTTAGTAGAGCGATGACTAATGCTCTGACGACATCGGATTGACCAATGATAGACTGCTCCGTTTGTTCGATAAGCTTTAATACAGATGATCGATTGTCCATAAGAGTCCTTGTAGAGACTTAGCATTAACGAGTGAATAACAAGACGTAAGTAAAGAAACTGTTTAGATGGAACAATTCTAAACAGTTTCTTATCGCTATGTATTATTTAGGTGAGTACCAAATAGGTGAAGAATAGGCGCGCTCTTGTATCGTAATTGAGTGTCCAGTTTCTTTTGGATCTATGTCTAACGCAATTGCGTCAAGTGTTGAGTTTCTAGGTGTTGGAACCTCAAGAACACGAGCGTAATAGAACGCATTTTGCCCTGCATCAAAATTAGGGTCTGACCAAACGGTTGTAAGTTCGACATCACCAATGTCGTCAGTATAAAGGCCAGTAGACAGATCTACGGTATTTCCTACTGCAGGTAATTTCCCTTTTCCATTTGGTTTTCTATCGTCGGACCAAGCGACATCAAAGACTTTTTCATGTGACTGACCACTTGAGTCAACCCAAGCTTTGATGACTTGAACACGATCAAGATTGGCACTTTTAGGGTCTTTTACTGCTTGAATTAGGAACGATGGTGCTCTATTTTTAGGTGCGTTAACAAGGTCACCTCCCATTGGCACCCCTTTTTTATAACCCACTTTTGCTAGCTCAGTCTCATTTGCATCGTTTGACTTAAAGTCCCAGCCGCCAAAGAATCGCAGTTGGATTCGAGGGCCAGAAGTACCGTAAACCTCTTTACGTATAAATGCATCAGTTATCGATTGACGGGTATTCTCTGTTGCCCATACCCCAGACAAGCCTGACGCTGACATGTCCCATCCAGTACCTCCTGGAGCGACCTCAAAGTTTTTGTTGTCAGGGTTAGAATCTATAGAGAATTTACCCCAGTAATTATTCTCTTCGACAGTTGCATAACCGGTATGACTATCGGTAGCTCCGATAAGGCCATATTTAAATGGGTTGGCACCTATGCTTTCTTTAAATTCCAATCCTCTTTTAAGCCCTTCACGTGTATAGCTACCTGCTCGCAGGGAATCAATATCGATCTCTTCACCGTCGTTGGTTCTAATCAGATTTTCATAGGTTTCAAAATCAGCAAATTCATCATCAGGAGACAAAGCAGGGTGAGTTTCTGAGTCACCCTTGATTTGGGTCGTTTCCATCACAGGTTCCCAACGCATACGTTTATTGGCGTATGTTTTATCTATAGGGTTTCCATACCGGTCGTTCAATGGATACATGAGACCACCGGAAATGTTACCGTTGTGCGGTATGGCAACAAAGCTAGCCCCTGTTTCCTTAGATGTTTTTTCGAGCCAATCCCAAAACTCTGTTTCAATGTCAGTATCAAATGACGTAATTGGTGTGAATTGCTTTGCAATGTCACCACCTTCTGGCATGAAAATAATCCGGTGTAGATTTTGGCCATTAGGCAAGGAAGACCATTCCCAACCGATTATCGCTGTGAAATTACCGGGGTCATTATGTCTTTCAGCCGCATCAACTATTTCGTGCCATACCGAGTTACGGAGATCTAGCGTTACAAGTTCTTCTATTGGGGTATTATTGTTAACTGATTGAACAAGTTCAAAGAAGACTTCTCGCCCTTTGCCTTCTTCGATCATTTTTTTAAAACGTTGTCCAATTTCTGATGAATCGAGTCTATCATCGCCCTCAAATATCATTTTGGTGACGCCGAGATATTCTGCATGGTCGGCAACGATTAAAAAGTCTAGTGGTGTCTCAATTTGTAGTTTTGCTCGCGTGTTGGCATCAATAACCGGAGCGCCTTTGGCAAATCTATATGCATCATCAGGCATGGCGGTTGTGTTTCTTTGAACGTATGCGTCTGGAGATAGGGCTGTGTGTAAGTGTGTATCTCCCCAAAGAAGAGTCGTTTCTTGTGCAAAAGTAGGTATAGATAAAATGGGTAGCATAAGAAGTAGTGATTTTCTAAGTTTCATAGTTAGCTCCAAAACCCAAGAACACGCTCTGTCATCCAATAGCTGGCAACAATGCCGATAACGTAGCTTGCTGGGAGTTGTAGGTTGTTGATTGCGTTCTGAGTTAGAACGCGCCTATTTAAAAGTTTCAAATACAACTTCGTGAAGGTTGTAAAAATTAGCACCAGAACACAGATAAACAACAGCTGCCCAATTTCTACGCCAAGGTTAAAGAATAGTAGAGCAGATCCTAGCTCTGTCTGCGGTAGTCCGAGATCGCCAAGCACGGCAGCAAAGCCGAAACCATGCAATAAGCCAAAAGATGAAGAGACAATAACGGGATACTTAAATGTCCATGATTGCCTGTCGTTGATCGCGATCTCATGCGCCAAGAAAACAATACTTAATGCGATCACCGCCTCAACAGGGGGAATAGGGAGTCTTACCCAGCCAAGCGTAGCCAAAATAAGAGTCACCGAATGAGAGATTGTAAAGCCAGTAATCGTTATTAAAATGCGCTTGAATTTACCAGCGATGAAAATTAGACAAGCGACAAATAATAAGTGGTCTATCCCTTCCCATATATGCTGTATTCCAAGCACAGTGTAACCTTTAGCCACACTGAAAAAGTCCTCAGCTTTAGGCACTTGCCATTTAGTCTCACCAGGTTTTAATAGGCGGCTATGTTGTTCGCCGTTAAGAAAGTGAAGTCGAAATAAAGAAGTGACCGAAGGGTTAACAGTAGGATATTTCAATCCAATAGATTGCTCTGATAAGGTCTTTTTACATAAGTATATTTTCTTGCCTAAATACTGCGAACCTTGTTGGCTAACACCTCTATTTTCAAGTGCAGAGCAACCTATAGGAAGGGTAACTATTGGCAAGCTATTTCTTGGTACCGTGGGAGGGATTTTCCAATAGAGTTGATAAGCAAAATGTGACGAGCTATTTTTACCGGCGCCATGTTTTTCAGCAAGTTCTGTTATTTCTATTAAAATAGGGCGAGATTCATGTGCATTGACAGTACCAACAGAGCCAAATAAAACGAATAGGGCTATAGCTATGGATAGGGTCGAATTCATTTATTCATACCACCCATTCCCATTTCTTGATTAGCAATGTTCATGGACTGATCAGGCGTTAGTAGTTCGTCTGATATTTTAACCTCATAGCTATCTATAATATTTTGATTGGCACTGTCAGTTGCCTTCTGGAGCAACTGCCTGTGTAGATCATCGTGCACTACTCTTTGAATTTCAGTTAAAGGGGGCACTCTCTCTTGGGTGATATTGCTAATCATAACCAAGTGCTGGCCATGGTTAGAAGCGATTGGCCCGAACCAAAGTTCTTCATTAGCTGCTAATGTAAATAACTTTTGTGCGAATTCGCCGCCGAAATGTGATTGAATAAAATCTTGGTCTTTTTCAATATAATTAACGTGATATGGAAAACGATCTCCATGAGTAAAACCATCAGTAAAATGGACTTTATTAAGGTTCAAATTTAATCTTGTTTTCTCTGCGATTTCCCTAGCTGGATGACCGCCAAGCTTATCTTTATCAAAATACACATGGGTAAAGGTCACATTTGAAGGTACAGTATAAATATCTTTGTATTGGTTATAAAAGTCGTCAACTTGCTGTGGTTGTATATCAATCATGGCATTGTTAAAGCCTTGATTTATAAATTCTAATTTCTGTAGAAGCCTTTGCTTAATAATGTAATCATTTTGCTCAAGCCCTAACCGTTTCGCTTCTCGATAAAGTGCTTCTTCTCGGATCATAGCCCCGATTAAACGCTGTTTATTCTCCGCGTTCATATTACTAAGTTGTTGCTCGAAACGTTGCTTATCAAATGCTTTGGCTCTGTATTGCATAAAGGTGAGCAGAGAATTTTTGTCTACTATTATTTTTCCGCTATTTTCATCAAAACCTTCGCTTCCCCATTGACCGAAAACCACAAATAACAGAACACCTGCAAATAAAAAATGGATAAGAGGTTGTTTGAACAGTTTGATCATTTATGTGCTATCCCATACTCATATCTATCGCAATGAATTGAAAAGTATGGTCAATAATTGAGGGAAACCCAAATATATATGCAAATAAATTGTTTAATGAAAGTGTGTAGGAATATGCGTGGAGAGAAAGGTAATACATAAAGAGAAAGGTAATACATAAAGGGGCGCTGGTTCGTTTCAAAGCCACTGCCTTTCTTTTACTTATAGGAAGGAATACCCTTAAAACCAGCTCGAACGATCAAAACGACCTAGCATCGTTAAACGTGCTTATCTAAAACTAACAATCGGTAAGCTTTGGGTCATACATTACTCCGATCACTCACCTTTACTAATAGTCGGCAAATCAGCGACATAACTAATGGCCTGCATATTTCTCTTTCCGTGATACATGGCTTTGTCTGCCAACTTCAGTACAATTTCTATATCTTCAAAATCCTGCGGAAATAGTCCGATACCAATGCTGGCACCCACGGTGAACACTGTACCTTGGACAGTGATAGGGCATGATATTTTATGATGTAATTTTTCCGAAACAGATCTGACATCTTGCAAAGGTTGTTTGGATTCTTCTAAGTTAAGCATAATCACAAACTCATCGCCACCGACCCTAAAAATAAGATCGTTATAGCGAAGGGTTTCTTTCATTCGTAACGCTACCGTTTTTAAAATGTGATCACCATAGTCGTGACCATAATCATCATTGATAGGCTTAAAGTTATTTAAGTCTAAGTATAAGACAGCAACTGAATGAACCGATTTATACCAACGACTGTCACTTAGAATAATGGCATCTAGGTAACGCCTATTGTGCAACATAGTAAGTGGGTCAGTGTTAACTTCTTCTTTTAAGTTTTCAATAAACTGATGGTGCTCTGTGTAATCTTGAATAATAGCGAGGCCAAACTTGTCACCGTCAATTTCTAATGTCGTTAGTGATATTTTTACCTGAAGTATTTCGCCACTCTTCGCTATGCAGTTAATCGTTGTGCGAGACATCATTCTTTTTGGCATAGATTCAGATGCAATGTAACTCTCAACTAGTTTTGAATGGTGCTCATTAAATTTAGGCTCCACCACAATATTAATTGATTTACCTATTAATTCATTTTCACTATAAGCAAATAGATTTAGGCAAGCAGTGTTAGCAAATGAGATAATACACTCTTTATTCACTAGAATTGTTGCTTCACCCAAGTACTCTAGAAAAGACGTTATATTGCTATGATTAGTCATTTCAGTCCCTCTTTTTTAGGCTTTTGAAAAAGTATAGTTTAACTACACAATTTTCAAATAACCCGTACCAGAAGTTTTGAAAACGGAATTAAGTGAGCACTCTTACTAGAGAGATGAGCAATGACAACTTAAAAAATACGGATTAAGCATGCTCCTGAATTTAAAGCAGAAGTTCTCATTCTCCCCTCTAATAGTATTACTATGCTTTTGAATAAATGATCGTCCTATACCCACCAATTAAGTTCTTAGCTTTAAATCCCTTGTTGACCAACTGTCTATAAGCAACGTTACCACGTAACCCTACTGCGCAAAGGATTATGATTTCTTTATCTTTTGGTAGCTCGTTCATGCGAGGGCGGAGTTCATCTACAGGGATATTGATTGCACCTTCTAGCGTACCGAAGTTTTGAATTTCCATTGGTGTACGAACATCCAAGATGATTTGTTCATCCGTTAGGCTATCAAGTTCATCAAAGTGAATCGCTTTTGCATCACCATTTTCAATATTGTTGGCAACAAATGCGGCCTGATTAATGACATCTTTTGCACTACCAAATGGTGGTGCATACGTAAGTTCAAGGTGTTGTAGTTGGTCGATAGTCATGCCTGCTCGTTGAGCCACAGCCATAATATCAATACGTTTGTCTACACCATCTTTACCTGCGGCCTGTGCGCCAAGGATTTTTTTCGTGTCAGGGCAGTAAAGCATTTTAAAAGAAATAATTTCTGCACCAGGGTAGTAGCTGGCATGGCTTGCAGTATGAACGAATACCTTTTCGTAGTCGGTACCTTCGAGTTTAAGTTGCTTTTCATTTTTCCCTGTTGATGCAATTGCAAGATCAAAGATCTTACAAATCGCTGTACCTTGCGTACCTTGATAGGTTTCTTGACCACCAAGCATATTGTCTGCAGCCATGCGACCTTGACGGTTTGCAGGGCCAGCCAATGGAACCATGGTTTGTGAGCCAGTCACGAAGTCTTTTTCTTCAATCGCATCACCGACTGCATAGATAGAAGGATCACTAGTTTGCAGAGTTGGAGTGGTCCAAATTCCGCCAAGCTCACCAATTTTAAGACCAGCTTCCGATGCTAGTGTTGTTTCAGGGCGCACACCGATCGCCATGATTAGAATGCCAGTTTCTATTTGCTCACCATTATTTAAGGTAAGTAGAAGGCTTTGAGAGTTATCTTTATATTCGACAGACTCAAGGGCAACGCCAAGTTTTAAGTCGATACCTTTTTCTTTTATTTCATTATGAGCAAAGCCTGCCATTTCCCGATCAACAGGCGTCATGACTTGATCAGCCATTTCAACAAGTGTTGTTCTGATACCTTGTTGATGAAAGGCTTCCATCATTTCTAAGCCAATAAATCCACCACCAACAACCGTAGCATGTTGTGGTTTATTACAATCTAGGGTGGTGAGAATTTTATCCATGTCTGGAATGTTTCTCAGTGAGTGAGTAAGCGGGTTATCAATTCCAGGGATAGGAGGAACAATCGGACCTGCTCCTGGACTAAGCAGAAGGAAGTCGTAAGATTCTTTGTATTCACTATTATCCAATAGGTTTTTAACTGTTATTGTCTTGTTTGAACGGTCGACACTAGTGACTTCGTTCATTACACGAACGTCAACGTTAAAACGAGCAAGGAAGCTATCAGGTGTCTGTAATAGTAACTTACTACGCTCTTTGATATCGCCACCTATGTGGTACGGAAGCCCACAGTTTGCGAACGATACAAATGGTCCTCGTTCAAACATCACAATCTCAGCGTTTTCACTCAAACGACGAGCACGAGCAGCTGCGGAAGCACCGCCAGCTACACCGCCAACAATTAAGATCTTAGTCATTACTTTCTCCGAATTACGTTTGATTTTTTATGTCTTGATGATGAATCGCAAACACATTAACAATCTATTACCGACCATTCACTATAACAGGGTACGGTTTGTTTACTGATTAAGCCCAACGAGAAATATCTTACTTTAGGACATGCTAATGTCTGTAGTGTTATATGTCAATACGCTTAATTAGCCATTGCTAATATTGCGTTTCCATATATACTTCAAAAATACCGAATTAATAAGTTGAACCTTAGCTAGTGCTAGGGTGCTTAAATAAGAAAGTTATTACAGTTAGAGGTGATGTATGGTTTTTTCCATTCCTTTGGAAGCACTATTTGGTGGTATGTTGTTAGGCCTATCAGCATCGATATTGATGTTGTTTAGCGGGAAAGTTGCAGGCATTAGCGGCATAGTTGGTGGACTGTTGTCATTAAAAAAGCATGATTCAAGCTGGAGAGCAGCTTTTGTCGTAGGGATGATTTTCAGTGCATATATAGTGGCTCCGTTTGATTTCCAACTTCCAGATGTATCAGGCAATAATTTAGTAACGATTGCTATAGCGGGTGTCTTAGTTGGTTTTGGGACTCGAATAGCGAATGGATGTACAAGTGGGCACGGTATTATAGGAATGGGAAGATTCTCCATGCGTTCTATCGTTGCTACTGTAACATTTATGGTTACGGCGATTTCTGTTGTAATGTTTAAACGAATGATGGGGTGGATGTAATGAATCTATCAAATATCGTTGTGGGCCTTATTTCTGGAGCGTTATTTGGCTCAGGGATGATTGTATCAGGCATGGCTGACCCTGAAGTAGTCTTGGCCTTTTTAGATGTAACTGGTCAATGGAATCCTAGTTTAATCTTTGTTATGGGTGGTGCGCTTATGGTGTTCACACCGTTTTACCACTTAGTGATAAAAAAGCGGACAGCAGCAATTGATGGCGCTAAATTTAATTGGCCAGTAAAACCTAAAATAGATTCCACATTGCTTACTGGTTCAGTCATATTTGGGGTAGGCTGGGGAATAGCCGGAATCTGCCCTGGTCCCGCAGTAAGCAGTATATCAGGTGGTTCAAATGTGATTCTTGTTTTTGTATTGAGCATGTTGGTGGGCATCACTTTGGCGAAACAATACTTAAGTGGTCGATTGCCGTTACCGTTTGTTGGGGCGCGCAAGCAGAACGAATAGCCTTAGACTAGAAACAGTACTATTGGCTACTTGCGATAATGTATCTCGGAAACAACAGGGCAGTGATCACTCAGGTGATATTTAATTAAGTCTTCTCTTTCGTAGAGTTGCTGTTTGGCAACAGTAAATGATAACGTTTTACTGGTTACAACATGATCAATGACTGATCGATACTGAAAGGTTTCTTCGGGTTGTTTACGTGACTTTACTTTACAATCTGCCTTGGTTGCTGCACTTGCTAGTGCCGCCTGAGTATCGACGGTTAATTGTGCCCACATCCAGTCACTTGGGTAGCTAAGATTATGGTTAAAATCACCTAGAATTATATATGCATCATTATCCAACTCTCGATCTCTAATCCAAAGGTTCAAACGCTTTGCCTGCGCTTTGAGCCGCCTACAACTCTTATTATTTCTATATTTCGCAATACATCCCGCTTTTAAATGAACTGATAGCATATGAATGGGTTGGGCAGTGTTAGGCCCGAGTACTATGTATGATGCGAAGCGGAGTTTACTTGTGGCTGTCGATTCCAAGCGTATATCTGGCATTGATGTAACAGCAAATGTTTTATGAACAGCGAATCCAGTGTATTGGTTTATGTCATGAAATTGATGCTGTTTGTTTTCTTGCAACGAACGGTCAGAAATCCAGATCGTATAGTCACTCCCGACGACGCCTTTAATCACATCAATATCATTGACTTCTTGGAAGCCTAAAACATCGGCGCCTAGCATTGAATAATAGTGGGCAATTTTTTTGTAATCATCTGAGGATCGAAATGATGAAGAAATATTAGGACTTGGGTGCGAGGTTAACCATTCAATGTTCCAGCTCGCAATTTTTAATGGTTTTTCAGCTTGAATAGAAAACGATAGAAAAATCGCTGCAGTGATGAATATTCGAAGTAGATGGTTAAGATACATACAATAGTTACTGTGAATCCAATCAGAGCCTTTATTCTACCAGTGTTATAAAAAAATCAAGTGTGATTTTCATAAAACATACTTATTTCATCGTTTCTTTTCTAAGTGAGAAGTGAGGAGAAAAGATCGAATTGATCTTGAACAGGCATCACGTTTTCTTGATCCAAATCAATACTCTCGCGTTGTGCTTTTTGTTAAATACACCACAATATATAGTGTCAGTCGGTCAAATAATCACCCTATATAGTGTGTTTGTGGATAAGTCTGTGGGTATACTTAGGGTAAGGGGAAATAGTGAAACCAATCGTAATCAAACGTGACGGCTCAAGAGCTCCGTTCAGTAGGGATCGTATTCAAGCAGCAGTGGAAAGTGCGGCGGAAAACGTGGATAAAGAAATTGCAATTTACGCACTGAATGTTGCGTTAGCGGTTGAGCTGAAGCTGAAAGATCACGATGAAGTCCATATCTCAGAAATTCAAACTCTTGTTGAAAATGAACTCATGCAAGGGCCATTTAAGTCTTTAGCTCGTGGCTATATTGAATATCGCCATGACCGAGATATAGCACGTGAAAAACAGAGTGCATTAACTCGCGAGATAGAAGGTCTTATTGAAGAGAGCAATGTTGATCTAATCAATGAGAATGCTAATAAAGACGGAAAAGTTATCCCGACTCAACGCGACTTATTAGCGGGTATTGTTGCAAAACATTACGCAAAAACACATATATTACCACGTGATATTGTTCAAGCTCATGAAGAAGGTGACATCCACTATCATGACTTAGACTACGCGCCATTTTTCCCAATGTTTAACTGTATGCTTATCGATCTTAAAGGCATGTTGACTCATGGTTTTAAAATGGGTAACGCTGAGATTGATACGCCAAAATCAATCTCTACAGCAACCGCTGTAACTGCACAGATCATCGCTCAAGTTGCTAGCCACATCTACGGTGGAACAACCATTAACCGTATTGATGAAGTGCTGGAACCTTACGTTAAAGCAAGCTACGAGAAGCATCTAGAAATTGCTAAAGAGTGGGACATTCGTGAACCAGAAGCATTTGCTAATACACGTACTGAAAAAGAGTGTTATGACGCATTCCAGTCACTTGAGTACGAAGTAAATACTCTCCATACAGCAAACGGTCAAACGCCATTTGTTACGTTTGGCTTTGGCCTTGGTACAAGTTGGGCATCACGTTTAATTCAGCAATCTATCTTGAAAAATCGAATTGCAGGCCTTGGTAAAAATGCGAAAACAGCCGTATTCCCAAAACTGGTTTTTGCAATTAAAGATGGCCTGAACCATACATCTGATAACCCAAACTACGATATTAAGCAGTTGGCTCTTGAGTGTGCATCGAAACGCATGTACCCAGACATCTTGAATTACGACAAAGTGGTTGAAGTAACCGGGTCATTTAAAACGCCGATGGGCTGTCGTAGCTTCCTAGGTACTTACGAGGAAAATGGCGAATTAATACATGAAGGCCGCAACAATTTAGGTGTTGTTAGCTTAAATCTTCCACGTATCGCATTAAAAGCGAATGGTTCGATCGAGACTTTCTATGAACTACTTGATGAGAAACTAAAACTTGCTCGTCGAGCTTTAGAAACCCGTATTAGCCGTTTAGAGAACGTTAAAGCTCGTGTTGCACCAATCCTTTATATGGAAGGTGCGTGTGGTGTTCGTTTAAAAGCTGACGAATCTATTGCTGATATTTTTAAAAATGGTCGTGCTTCAATTTCGTTAGGCTACATCGGTATTCATGAGATGATCACTGCTCTTCACGGAGCGGACAGCCATATCTATGATAGCGAGGAACTTCGCTTACAAGCACTAGAGATCGTTAGCTACCTTAAGGATCAAGTGAATCAATGGACGGAAGAGACGGGCTACGCGTTTAGCTTGTACGCAACGCCAAGTGAGAATCTATGTAGCCGTTTCTGTCGTATTGACACTAAAGAGTTCGGCGTTATCGAAGGTGTCACTGATCGTGGTTACTACACAAACAGCTTCCATTTAGATGTTCAAAAGAAAGTAAACCCATACGATAAGATTGACTTCGAATTATCTTATCCGCATATCTCTTCTGGCGGTTTTATCTGCTATGGCGAGTTTCCGAACATGCAGAATAACATTGAAGCATTAGAGAACGTTTGGGATTACAGCTACAGCCGCGTGCCATATTATGGAACTAACACACCGATAGATGAGTGTTACGAATGTGGCTTCAATGGTGAGTTTGACTGTACAAGTAAGGGTTTTACCTGCCCTAAATGTGGCAATCATGACTCGACAAAAGTGTCGGTGACCCGCCGTGTATGTGGCTACTTAGGCTCGCCTGATGCACGCCCATTTAACTTCGGTAAACAAGAAGAAGTTAAGCGTCGCGTTAAGCACCTATAGAGATGCACCTGTAGAGAAGCAGCTACAGCTCTTGTTTTGAGGTAACAGCTCCTGTCATTAGAACAGCGTTCTTACCCTAAGATATAGTAAGAAGCCGTGCTATCAATAGCGCGGCTTTTAATTTAGCAATCGGTATCTTTGAAATGAATTATCACCAGTATCACCCCATTGATGTTATTAACGGACCAGGTACACGATGCACGCTGTTTGTCTCTGGTTGTATACACCAGTGCAAAGGGTGCTATAACCAATCGACTCAACGTCTCGACTCTGGTCATCTATTTACCGAAGAACTTACTGATAAGATCATTGCAGATCTAACCGATAGCCGGATTAAGCGCAGAGGATTGTCACTCTCTGGTGGTGACCCAATGCACCCTGCGAATGTCTCTGAAATACTAAAGCTAGTGAAAAGAGTTAAAACCGAGTGCCCAGATAAAGACATCTGGTTATGGACTGGTTACGAACTTGATGAGTTGAACACTGAACAAAAAGAAATTTTGCCTTATATTGATACGCTTATCGATGGCAAGTTTGAACAAGACAAATATGACCCGAGTCTTAAGTGGCGCGGCAGTGAAAACCAAATAATTCACACCTTTAACGAGTTTTAGACGGCTGATTATCAATGGCTTAGGTGCGTATCATCAATAACTTAGCGATGTATCTTTGCTGCATTTGAAAAAGTATAAAATATCGATTTAACAAAGCATTAAAATATCGCTTCGATTTTTATGGATCTAATGTTACCGTGATGTCATTACTTGAATTTCAAAGGGTTGTGACTTTCATGTTCTCACACTTATCTGAACCAACACTAGATCCTATCCTCTCTTTATCCATTGCTTACCGTCAAGATGTACGTCCTGACAAAGTTGATCTCGGCATTGGCGTTTATCGCAACAGTCAGGGACAAACCCCAATTATGACTGCGATTAAACAAGCACAAGATATTGTTGTCGACACTCAAAAAACCAAAGCTTATGTTGGGTTAGCGGGCTGCGAAGAATTTAATCAATCGATGACTAAATTATTGCTCTCTGGCACCTCTGCAATGGACAGAGTAGCTACTATTCAAACACCTGGAGCAAGTGGGGCGCTTAGAATGTTGGGCGACTTAATGAAGCTTGCTCAACCAGACACTACGATATGGATCTCGAATCCTAGCTATGTTAACCATAAACCAGTTATGGAAGCTGCTGGCTTAAAAGTGAAACACTACAGCTACTTTAGCTATGAGACCAAACAGGTTGATAGCGAAAAAATGCTTCAAGAACTTGCGCAAGCTGGTCCAAATGATGTCGTGCTTCTTCATGGGTGCTGTCATAACCCAACAGGGGCAGACATTGACTTTGCTGCTTGGCAAGCGATTACCGAATTGTCACAAAAAAATGGTTTTATTCCTTTTGTCGACATTGCTTATCAAGGCTTTGGTGATGGCTTAGAAGAAGATGCAAAAGGCATGCGCTATATGGCGGATAACGTTGACGAGATGCTGATTACCACATCTTGTTCAAAGAATTTTGGTTTATACCGAGAACGTACTGGTGCTGCAATTGTTGTTGGTAAATCAGTTAAAGATGTGACTAATGCTAAAGGCAAGTTACTTACTCTTGCTCGTTCAACTTATACAATGCCACCTGACCATGGTGCTGCGTTAGTTAAAACTATTTTAAATGATGAGAAACTGACTGAAACTTGGAAATCTGAGCTGAGTCAAATGCAGCAAAGGTTGCTAAGCCTAAGAAATAGCCTATGTAATGAATTTAGAACAGTACACGGTACCGATGAATTTAACTTTATTGAACATCATAAAGGCATGTTTACTGTATTAGGTTTTAGTAGTGAACAGATGGCGACGCTTAGAGAGAAGTATGGCATCTATGGCGTGGGCGATGGTCGAATCAATATAGCTGGGCTTT
Source organism: Vibrio kyushuensis (assembly GCF_050337325.1). Lineage (NCBI taxonomy): Bacteria > Pseudomonadati > Pseudomonadota > Gammaproteobacteria > Vibrionales > Vibrionaceae > Vibrio > Vibrio kyushuensis. The sequence goes on along the minus strand of NZ_JAKJSV010000002.1, from coordinate 1,042,738 downwards.
CTGAAAACCACATCGCTTACGTAGCAAACGCTATTGCTCAAGTTTCACGATAATAATAACAAGGTAGTGATATGAACAAACAAAAAAACCTCATATTAATGGTTATGTTGAGCCTCGGATTAACGGCTTGTTCAACGACTAGCCAAGTTGATCAAGAAACGATACCTGAGCCAGTGAATCCTATTGAAAAACCTGAGGTTGATCCTGAGCCTGTTGAGCCGGAAGTGATACCTGAGCAGCTACCGGAAGTAGAGCCAGAAGTTAAACCTGATCCAGTTCCTGAAGATAAACCCGTTGAAAAGCCAAAGCCTCAGCCGAAAAAAACGGAAGATGGCAAGTTGATACTTGGTGATCAAGAGTGGGTGTACATACCGGGTATGAAACAGAGCTTTAAAGCGCGTGTCGATACTGGTGCAACAACATCTTCAGTTAGTGCACAAGATATCGTTCAATTTGAGCGAGATGGTAAAGACTGGGTTAAATTCAAAATGGATATGGGCGATACACTTAGTAAAGAAATTGCACTACCTATCCAACGTTGGGTTAAGATCCGTCAATCTAATAGTGAAGAATCAGAGAAGCGCCCAGTGGTTGTAGCATGGGTTCAAGTTGGTGATTTAAAAGAGAAAACAGAATTTACCTTGTCAGATCGCAATCATATGAAGTTTTCAATCCTTCTTGGTCGTAGCTTCTTTAAAGATGTGGCTATTGTAGATGTAAGTAAAAAGTTTGTTCAAGACAAGCACAAATAATCGTTATAAATAAAAAGAGCCGCTCATGTTTTTACTAACGTGAGCGGCTCTTTTGTTTTAGGCAGCATATCCCCCAATGTTCCTAGGCGTTTATTTCTCGATAGGAAGGTCAGGTCTTTGCCCCCACTCAGTCCATGAACCGTCATAAACTGAAAGGTTTTCATGACCACAGACCTTACTTGCTAGAAGGACAATGCAAGCCGTCACCCCAGAGCCACAGCTAAATATGTAATGATCTTTGGATGGTTCAATAGATTGGTCTAGAATCGATTTGAGTTGTTCGACAGGCTTTAACTTGTGACCATTCATCAGCTCTGAAAATGGCTGACAGACAGACTTAGGGATATGCCCACTTCTGATACCAGCTCTTGGCTCTTCTGTTTCTGCTTTGAAACGAGCTAATCCCCGAGCATCTACAGTTAAACTTGAGTCGTCTTCTATCTTATCAAGCACTTGTTGAGCGGATAAGAAATAGTCGGTGTTGAGTACTCCATTAAAATTTCCTTTCTGTTTTTGAGTGGCATAGGTTTGCGCTACTTCAAACCCAGAGTTCTTCCATTCAGTTAACCCGCCATCGAGTATGAACACGTCTTTATGCCCCATAGCCTTTAACATAAACCATGCGCGTGGAGAGGCGAACGTACCGCTGTTGTCATAAACAATGATCACAGACTCGTTGTTTAGGCCAATCTTTTTAGCCATCTCATTGAAGCGAGTTTCGCTAGGCATCATGTGTGGGAGCGAATTGTCTGGGTCACTAAAATCTGAGTTGTAATCGAAACGAATGGCATTTGGGATTATATTTTGTTTGTCCTTTGCTGTTTCACTCGGAATTTGGAAATCAATACTTGCATCTAAGATGACCAAGTTTGGGTTAGAAGCTTGTCCATGAAGCCATTGTGGCGATACTAGAGGTGTCATTACGTTTCCTTGTATTGATGTTTTATTATTCAGGTATAGACAGGTTAGACCAAATACTCAGTGTATAAACTAAATAACCTTAGCAGGATATAAATTGAAAGCTAGTGGCTTTGCTAACATCATGATTATTGGCTTTAAGTTTGACTGATTGGCCGACATCGCACTCTTTGGTAGTGGGGATAGAAACTCTTACAATACCGGTATTAGGTACTTCAACGATAAGGTACTGCCTGTGCCCATCGAGAGATTGAGTTATAGAGCGATCTATAATGATCCCTACTACTTCAGCTTCATTAGTGTCACTGGGTATCAATTGGAGTAGGAGCAGAAGCGATAAGATAGATGCGACAAACACGGATAGGTAAACTTTAGAATTATTCATCTGTTGAATCTGACTATTTCCCAAACAACTAAGTGAGAGACAGTTTAGCCTGTCTCTCACCTCAATACTTGAACCTTGCTACCAAATCCACTGATTTTGCGCTGTTGTAAATTGATGTTGAATCGGGTCGCTTCCGTCGTAAAACCAGATTTCAGCTAATACTGATGACTGTGAATCACTGATACAAAATTCCAGCGAAGCAGTACCGTTATCTAACGACGTAGAGGTAATACGGCTATTGAAATCAGGTTTGTAGCTACCATCTTGATTCACGGTGAATTGACCATAAACGGATATATAGGCACGCTGGCTTGAGTATGCACTAATGTCCACATCAAAATGATGGCCCATTACCGGGTTATAGCTAAAGTCATCAGGAACAACGAGATCTTGCATTGTTCTAGCGACAACAGCACTTTCTGTCGAAGACTCTTCAATGATCGTGCTCGTACTTCCTGCCGAGCCAGAGCCGCTGCTTCCTGTTGATGATGAGCTACCTCCTCCTTCACCACCACCGCCTCCACCACAGGCAGTAAGAGCAAATACGATTGATAATGCAGTCCATTTAATATTCATTGTCCTTACTCCTCTGGAAGATAAAATTGGTTAGAAGACGCGTTATCCTCGGAATGCCAGTCTTGACTATTTTGCCCTGCAGATTCAGCGTAAGTGGCAAACTCTGGGTAGGCGGTAACGAGATCTACTCGCTCTTGTGGCCACATCCATTCACTAGTGACTAATAGTGCCCAAGGAAGGTTATTAGCGGTTTTGTAGTAACGGTTTTCACTAGGGTTACTGGTGTCGACGCCTCGTCCAAATAGTGACTCATCAAATTGTTCTGTTGGCGCTTGATCTGCAGCGTGCACTTCCCATTTTCTACCAGGCTGAAAAGTTATCCCATCGCCATGATAATAGTCTGGAGAAGCAAAGATGAAAGGGTCGTAGGGCATAGCCATTAATCCTGACGTATCAGCAGCATCGGTCGTTGAAATATCAAGCTTAAATGAAGTGTTCAATGCTTCTTGGCAGTTTTGACGCGTTCTAAAGTACTCACAGGTATCCGATAATACGTTAGACATATTGTCTGATATGATAAAAATAGCTTCTTCTGAAATGGCTTCTAATCCATTAGCTGGTTGTAAGTACCCGTTGATAGTCATAGTGGTAAGGGCGTCGTCAATATCTGTGCGATTGAGTCCAGCAAGCCTAATAGCAAAGCCATTGTGGTAACCGGCGCCATAAGCCGCGACATAGCCTTCGATGATTGAGCGTGAAACCTTACCGTCTTGAAGTGTTTCAGTGACGCGGTAACGAATAACCAGATCATTCATATCGTAATCAGTCGTATATGGCCAGTTATCTTCAAACGCAGCTGTAACGAATCCAGATTCACTTGGGTAGTGGCGAATAGCAACACCGTCTTTTGTAATCAATACTGGGTGATCTTCCACTTCACCTTTTTGAGCGCCGCCGAAGTAATCGATTCCCGTTTGGTCACTAAAGCGGAAGCGACTCCATGTAGAACCCATGGTTACATCGTTGGGTACCGAAAGCATAAGGGAGTTGTTACCGGGTACCAGCAACGTATCTGAGAATACTTTTTCTCCTTCGTCTGTGAAGTCGCCATCTTTGTTCCAATCGATCCACGCAGAAAGATACCCATTTGTTGATGCTTGCACAGAAACAAGTGCTGTCATACCTGCTTCGATTGCGGTTACAAATCCAACACCGTCTTCATCTTGTAGCCCCGCTTTGTTGTCATCTAGTGGCGCTAATAAACCATCACCTTCACCGTCAGGAGCAACAGATCCAAGATAGAATCCAGATCCGATACCGTGACGAGGGCCATTTGAATCTAGAAGCGTCAAGTAGCTATCCGGAGCATCACCAAAATCAATGGTTGAATCTTCATCGATAACAGGCGCATTAGCACATCGAGCACCATCGTTTTGTCCAGAGGCTGGGCCATAAGCAAAAATTTGAGCGGCTATGATGTCGTCATTAAGGTCATCAGGGTCTGATAGGTTGATACGGAAAACGTGGCCATCTGCATTACGTGAAATATAGTAATAGCCATCAACGTCAAAATAACCAGCACCGAATGTCCCTGTCTCTCCAATGTTACCAAGATAGGTTTCGCCACCGTTGGTTATATCGAATTCGTATAGTCCACCTGTAGAGTTATCGACACCATACAGTTTCCCATTTGCAGGGTGAAAGGCGAAATCAGTTAGTGAAACAGTGGCTGTGGTAGTAATAAGCTCAAGAGCTAGGGTTGCATTAGGGTTTGTGTCCAGTGGGTATAAATCAATCTTGAATAAACCCTGACCCTTACGATAGAAATAGAGAACGTGGTCATAAACATCCCCAACATAGAATGTATGATCAGGAAGCCCAGTGACGTTCAATGTTTCTGACTGGAAGTCTTTACCTAAGCGAACAACTTCTTTGTGTGTTGTGTCATAGCCGTAGATATACTTATCTTCGAAATCAAAGCCAACCGCATTTATATTCCCGGTTGTTCCTGTATTACCTTCAAGTAGGTTTGTTTCACCAGTAACTAGGTTGACGCCATACACCTGAACAGGCTTAGATTGAAATAAATACGCTTTACTAGGGCAGGTCTCAAAAGGGGCTGAATGAGCTGATAGCGAAATAAGAATTGCTACAAATAATAGGATAAGCCTACGCATGATGTTCTCCTTCCAATAAACGTTTTGTTGATTACCTACGTTATTACAAGGATTATGCCACTTTTAACTCATTGATTTACATGGTGGTAAAGAGGGTGTTGATGAAAAAGTAATGAAGAAAAATCAGATTGATTGTCATAATAAAAAACCGACAATATGTCGGTTTTCATTATGAGAATCATAGTAACTGCATCAGAAATGTCAGTTAAGACACAAGAACCCGTTACAGTTAGGAGCAAACAGTGCAGTGTTGCATCTTAGATAATTTCATCTCTCGCCAACTCATGGTGAGTGCGTCTAAAATGAGAATCTTCCCTTCAAGTGGCGTTCCGTAATTTGCAATGACTTTGATCGCTTCCATTGCTTGCACAGCGCCGACAATTCCAACAACAGGAGCCATCACTCCGGCCTCGACACAAGTGAGTGCGCTATTACCAAATAGTGAACTTAAACATTGGTAGCAAGGTTGATTCTCATTTTGATAAGTGAATACACTGACTTGGCCTTCCATGCGGATTGCAGCGCCAGAAATCAGCGGTATTTTATTGCGAAAGCATAGACGGTTAAGTTGATTACGAGTCTCTACATTGTCTGACGCATCAAGAACCAGCGTATGAGATGAAACTAATGATTCTAATTCACTGTCACCTAAACGATTCTCTATGGTCTTAACACAAAGGTGAGGATTTAGCTTGGTTAACGCAGCTTTTGCTGATTCGACTTTAGCGACACCTATATCGATATCAGTGTGAAGCACTTGCCTTTGAAGGTTAGATAACTCAACCTTATCATCATCAATTAGCGTTAACTTGCCAACGCCAGCTGTAGCCAAATATTGGCTGGCTGCGCAGCCTAAGCCACCGGCACCTAGAATTAGAATCGAGCTTTGCTTTAATGCTTCTTGCCCCTCAAAATCAAACTGTTTCAGAATGATTTGTCGGTTGTAACGCAGCATTTCAGCGTCAGATAAAATATCCAAACCTAAATCCTAGTAAAGTGTTGAGTTAAATAGCTGAATCTGAACTGTCTCACCAACTTCAACTCGGCCACGTTCTCGCTCAAGTACCACAAAGCAGTTGGATAAACTCATGGAACGGAAAGCGCCAGAACTTTGGTTTCCTGTCGTTTCAACAATGAATTGGCCATTTTCAATACTGTAAATGCCACGTTGGTAATCGGTACGCCCTGGGCCTTTCTTAAAGGCTGTTTTGGTGACAGCTGGGATTGATTCTTGCTCTTTCCATTGGGTGTGCCCTGAGAGTTTTGCTAACATAGGTTGCACCAACACATACATAGTTAGCATGGCTGAAACGGGGTTTCCTGGCAGCCCACAGAACCATGCCGTGTCTAGAGCACCAAATGCAAAGGGTTTACCTGGTTTAATCGCAAGTTTCCAAAAGCCGATTTCCCCAATTTCTTCCAAGATATCCTTAGTATAATCTGCTTCTCCAACACTTACACCGCCTGATGTTACAACGACGTCTGCCAATGTTTGAGCTTTTTCAAATGTCGCTTTTAACGTCTCTTGGCAATCAGGAATGATGCCTAGATCGATGGCTTCACAACCAAAGTTCTCAATAAGAGGCTTAATACCGTAACGGTTACTATCGTATATTTGACCACCAGCGAGCGGTTCACCCAGTGATTTAAGCTCATCACCAGTCGAGAAGAAGGCAACTTTGGGTTTGCGTACGACAACAATGTGGCTCACACCTAGTGAGGCAATCATAGGGATGTCTCTAGGAGTTAGGCGAGCACCTTGTTCAAGTACGATGTCACCTTGACGAATATCATCACCAAGAGGACGAATATTGTTTTGTGAAGCGATTTTCTCTTGTTTAATGACGATCCCGTCGTCTGCTACTTCGGTATTTTCTTGCATAACGACAGCATCACAGCCTTGTGGGATTTTAGCTCCTGTCATTATGCGAATACAGGTTTTCTCTGGCCAATCACCTTCAAAAGGGAGGCCCGCAAAAGATTTACCGGCTAGTGGTAGAACGTTTGTTGATTCTAAATCTGCTAAACGAAGGGCATATCCATCCATTGCTGAATTATCAAAAGGAGGAACAAAAATTGGCGAAAGAACATCTTCCGCAAGAACGTAACCCAGTGCATCAGCAAGAGGGAGTCGTTGTGTTGTTTGGATTGGTTTAATGCGGGAAAGCATTTTGTCCATGGCATCTTCAAGAGGCATTAAGCCCGGTGCGTCACAGCAGCCCATCTAGTTATCCTATTATCTTATTATTTGTGTTCGACTTTATCATATAATTATCAGTAGCAATAACGGCCAGAGACAATTATGAGTAGTCATTATTTCCAATTACGGGTATTCTTGCTGCCATCCAAAAGGGGTAATTCAAGAGGAATGAGAATGTCAGCTCTTAGCGAATCCGCAAAGTTAGTAAAAGATGCGCTAGAAAGCCGTGGTTTAGAAACGCCAATGCGTCCGAACCAGGTTAGTCGTGAAGATAAAAAAGAGAAGATTGAGCACCACATGCGTGAAATCTTAACGCTTCTCGAACTCGATTTAACTGACGACAGTCTCGAAGAAACACCACATCGCATCGCTAAGATGTATGTTGACGAAGTTTTTTCTGGCCTTGATTACGCAAACTTCCCTAAGATCACTGTTATTGAAAATAAGATGAATGTCAGTGAAATGGTGCGCGTGAAAGATATCACGGTGACCAGCACTTGTGAGCATCACCTTGTTACTATCGATGGCAAGGCAGCCGTTGCTTACATTCCTCGTGGAAAGATCATCGGGCTATCGAAGATCAATCGAATTGTTCGCTTCTTTGCTCAGCGCCCACAAGTTCAAGAGCGTATGACACAGCAAATCTTAGTTGCACTACAAACGCTACTAGAGTCCGAAGATGTGGCAGTAACTATGGATGCGGTTCACTACTGCGTGAAATCTCGTGGTGTGATGGATGCAACCAGTGAAACGACGACAACCGCATTAGGCGGGATATTTAAATCTATCCCCGCTACTCGCCATGAATTTTTACATGGGCTGAGATAATCACGATTACGAATTAAAAAACGCCTCTTTATTAGAGGCGTTTTGCTTTTTATTGTTAGAACAACTTCTCATCACTTCTACGCTCAATGCTCAGTAGTTTTACGATATTATAGCTTTATTCTTTAAATGAATGACGAGTAGGGTAAAATAGTCGGGCAAATTTTCTATAAATAGGCATAATACGCCTCCTTATTAAGAGCCTTAAAGGACATTACCGTGACAACAACTTCTTTTTCGACCCTGTCGTTAAAACCTGAACTACTGCAAACATTGGACGCTCTGGGTTATACCGAGATGACGCCTATTCAACAGCAGAGCTTACCGAGTGTTTTAGCGGGCAAAGATGTTATTGCTCAAGGTAAGACTGGCTCAGGTAAAACTGCCGCATTCTCTTTGGGTTTATTAAGCAACCTAAACGTTAAACGCTTTCGTGTTCAATCTTTGGTTCTATGCCCAACGCGTGAACTTGCAGACCAAGTAGCGAAAGAGATCCGTACTCTTGCTCGTGGCATTCATAACATTAAAGTATTGACTCTTTGTGGCGGTATGCCAATGGGGCCACAGATTGGCTCACTAGAGCACGGTGCGCATATATTAGTGGGCACACCGGGACGCATCCTAGATCATATGTCTCGCGATCGTATCTGTTTAGATGAGCTAAACACGCTTGTTCTTGATGAAGCTGACCGCATGATGGACATGGGTTTCCAAGACGCTCTTGATGCAATCATCGATCAAGCGCCAAAGCAGCGTCAAACATTATTGTTTAGTGCCACTTTCCCGAAAGAGATTAAAACCGTTGCCGCTCGTATCATGGATAAGCCAGAGATGGTTAAAGTGGAGTCGACGCATCAAACATCAACGATCAAGCAGCACTTCTATAAAGTGTCATGCCAAGAAGATCGCGATGATGCACTAGAAACTTTGCTACTGAATTTCCAACCAGAATCATCAGTGGTGTTCTGTAATACCAAGAAAGAAGTTCAAAATGTTAATGATGAACTGCATCACCGTGGTTTTAGTGTGACGGAACTTCATGGCGACATGGAGCAGCGCGAACGCGATCAGGCTCTAACGATGTTTGCTAACAAGAGTATTTCTATTCTTGTTGCAACAGATGTAGCCGCTCGTGGACTCGATGTTGATAACCTAGATGCCGTATTTAACTTCGAATTATCACGTGACCCAGAAGTTCATGTTCACCGTATTGGCCGTACTGGTCGTGCTGGTGAAAAGGGCAACGCATTTAGCTTCTTTAGCGATAAAGAAATGCAACGTGTTGCCTTGATTGATGAGTACATGGATATTGAAATTAAGCCTTCAGCTATACCAGAAAGAAGCAAGCAAGAGCCAATGGAAGCACCGATGAAGACGATTCAAATACTCGGTGGTAAGAAGGTGAAACTGCGTCCTGGTGATATTCTTGGTGCGTTAACTAAGCAAGCGGGAATTGATGGTAAAAAAATCGGTAAGATAAACTCTTTAGCGATGGTGACGTACATTGCTGTTGAAAAGAGCGTGGTTAATGTTGCTTTAAAACAGATTCAAAATGGTAAGATTAAAGGTCGTCAGTTTAAAGCGCGTATCATGAAGTAATCATTCCATACAGAACTTAAACGAAAAACCGAACTGATATTTAGTTCGGTTTTTTTGTGCTTGGAAGTAGCATTTTCGGTTGATTACTTCTCGGATAAGTAGGCCTTAATCTGATTACTTGTATGGTTAAGGTGGGCGATTTTGTGTCGGTACACTTCTTTATCTACATGGTGAATGACATAAGTTGCTGTTCGAACCACATCTCGCCATCTTGGTTTTTTAGGAAGAGTCTGCTCTAAAAAGTACTTATCCATCGTTCGAGTTTGAGCCGAGCTTCGATCAAGGTAAACACTCCAGATACGACTTTTCTCCGCTAAGTGTATTTTGCTCTGCCCAGTACCATCTTGCCACAACGCTATTGAGTCATTCATTAGAACAACCAGATTTTTACGAAAATCAGATTCCGAATTCATCTTAGGCTCTGTAGTCTTAGAGGAGGGCAAAGGCATTCTTTTGCTCAAAATAATGTGACGTTCTAAGTTTGGCTCTTTATTTGTGACCAAAACTTGAGCCTGTACCGTTGTTATACTCCCTAGGGAAGACTGAATATCGATAGTTGATGCTTTGGGCGCACCATCGGGTGAATCGGTATTTAATTCGGCATCCAATTTTAATTCTGCCACTGCTTTGTTGGACAAAACCGTCTGTATATTCGAACCTATAAGTTGTGGCAGTGTATTCCCCGTTAATGCTAATGCTGATGCGTTCGTATAGGTGATTTCATTAGAGTCATTAATACTAATAAGAGCATCGTCGATCTGCTCTAAAATATTTTTCATACGGCTTTGTTCGTTTATTAAACTCGATTCCGACTCAATTCTTTCGGCAACTTCAATTTTTAATTGCTCATTCTCTTCGAGTTTTTTGTCCGCTTGGTTGGCTTTGAGTAAATGCGATACTCGGGCCAGCAATTCCTGCTGCATAAAAGGTTTTGTTAAATAATCATCGGCACCGCTCTCAAACGCCTGTAATAGATCTTTTGTCTGAGATTTCGCAGTAAGCAATAAGATTGGAAGTGCTTGTGTAGTTTTATGTTTCTTCAACTCTTGGCAGACTTCGAATCCACTGATTTGCGGCATCATCACATCTAGGATAGCGATATCGGCTGAGTTTTCTTTTAAGTAATTAATAGCTTCAGTTCCATCACTAAATGAAGTGACTTCATATCCTGCGTAGGTCAGTTGATTATTTAATACCTGTAAATTAGATACTTCATCATCGACGACGACGACCTTAAAGCCATCTGTATTCGAGTTATTCATCTGACATAATGGCAGACCCGCGTTATATGGTGCGTTATTTTGTCTTGGGTATCCGTCATCGCCTAAACTACTACGTGTTAAGTGCTCTACAACAGCAGATTTGTGATGCTCCAATTCTGGGTCAAAGAGCGGTAGTGTAAAGGTAAAACAACTCCCTTCTCCAACCTTACTTTTTAGCGATAGTTTACCATCCATCAGCTTAACGAGTTGAAAAGCAATCGCTAGCCCTAATCCGCTTCCATTGTGGATGCGAGTAATGCTGCCATCTATTTGTACAAAAGGGTCAAAAATAGTCGAGTGCTCGGATTCAGTGATCCCAATGCCGCTATCAATTATAGAGAATGTGACTGTCTTATTTTCATTATTGCTTATTAGTAAATTGACCTCTCCATCATCGGTGTATTTGATCGCATTGTTAAGCAGGTTATATAAAACTTGCTCTAATCGGGTGATGTCTGCGAAGACTAACATCGGCGTATCAGGTAAGGTTAGACTTAATTTAACGGGTTTGTCGCCAACCATATGCTGTGTAATAGCGATGATGGTTTCAGAGCAACGATTTACGTCTACTGCTGAAGGGCTAACTCTTAATTGGTTGTTTTCGATTTTGTGGAAATCAAGAAGATCATCCACTAAATACGCGAGACGTTGAGCACTGTTCTTTACCATGCTCAACTGTTGCTCTTGATGCTCGTTTAATGCACCAGCAACGCCTTGTAATAAAGACTCGGTTATTCCAATGACTCCGGTAAGAGGGGTTTTTAGTTCATGAGAGGTGTTGGCCAAAAATTCATCTTTAATTTTGTCTGCTTGTCTAAGTGCCACATTCTGTTCGTTAATAAGATCAACGTGTTCTTCAAGTTGTCCGTTTTTATTTTTGATGACATCGAGCTGACGGCGAACCGCTTTAGCCATAACGTCAAAGCGAGAGGCTAGTCGTCCTATTTCATCTTTCCTATGTTTACCTGAAATAGGCTGCAACGCGCCGCCATAAGTTATGGATTCAGTTGCTGCCATCAAAGATTGAAGAGGGTACGTTAATGAACGAGAAAGCCAATAGACAAAGGCCGCGACCGTTAATATGAAAAGAGTCCCAATCAGCAATATATGATATCCAAACCGTAGTGACCTTGCTTGGGCTTCTAACTGACTCTGCTCAGCCACAATAGCCCAACGAACATCACCAATATCGACAAAGCTATAGGCAGATAATACCGGTGTATTGATGTAATTTGTTCCTGGCATAACCCCTATAAAACCATGTAGCGCTTGTTCGATTGTAGGCGTGTCAAAGGTATAACGGTGAATTAGTCGCGGGTCTACATTTCCGATTAACTCAGAACCGTGCATCAGCTTAGATATAGGGTTTAGCTGGCGATTTATGACGTAGACTTCAGATTGTTCCCCAAGTCTTACGGGTTGATGAATTAAACTATCAATAGAATCACTAGAAAGAGCGAACGCTATATACCCTGCTACTTGGGAGTGATGCTCCAAAGGCTTGATAATGTAGGAAACCATTTGGCCTTCATTTGCATCGAATGCAAAGTCATGGAATAGACTGAACTCTGGATCGATTTTTCCGTGGATAGCACCGTCATGCTCTCGTAGTTGCTGACTCATTTTTGTAAACGCGATGCCTAAAGGGCTTTTTTGATAGGACTCACTGGTAAGGTCAGCAGCAAAATAGTGGCCTTTATTAAAGTTGTAAAGAACCAGTCCCGATTCATCGATCAAATAAAGATCACTAAAGTCACTTTTCTGGATGAACTGAGAAAAACCAGTATCAAATCTGTCGTGTACTTGCTGATAGCTTCCCGTTACGCCAGATGCTTTGGCTGGTAATTTTTTAAAGTCACCATAACGAGAGTGATGAGACTTTAACTCTTGCGCCGCGAATTGGGAATCTTCGGAAATAAGCCCAAATGCGTATGGAAATCCGTAAAAACGGCTCATGGCATATTTTACAAAGTCCGTCTCACTGTAGTGTGTGCTTTGCTGCTTTAATCTGTCCATATGTTGATTGATCATGCCCTGTTTAGATTGCGCGACAGACAGCAGGTTATCGTAAACTTGCTCTTCAGTGCTCGATACAAACGAAACGTAAAAAATACTGGAGATAAGCAGCATCGGGGCGATAGAGAGGATAAGAAAGGTCAGTAATAATTTATTTCTGAGGCCCATATTCCTAAGGGCATTCATTGACATCATGTCGAGTGTTCTTCTTTATTATATTTTTCCTCAGTTTTTACGACTGTTGCCTATTAATAAAGAAATATCGTTAATATCGGTGCTAATTCTTGAACTGGTTCTCACCCCATTTAAAGATGATAACAAATCAATCAGTTAGGAATAGTCATGAAAAAAGGAACATCTCGCTCACCTCTTGTTATTGGTTTTCCAGGAACGGAATTTACCTCAGAACAGTTAGCATTCTTTGGCGAATACAAACCGTTTGGCTTAATGATTACAAGGGATAACATTGTTAGCAAAGCTCAACTAAAAAACGTTATCGCCCAGTTTAAGCAAGCCGTTGACGAAGAGCTAGTTATGGTCACTACAGATCAGGAAGGTGGCCGCATTCAGTACTTACAAGGCGAAGAGTGGCAAACTTACCCTATTTATGGTGATTTTAAAGCGCTAGCAGACAAAGACTTAGAACAAGCAAAAAAATCAGCATACGAAACCAGTATTTCGATGGCAACAGAAATGGCTGAGCTTGGGTTTAACGCGAACTGTGGTCCAGTACTTGATTTGTTAATGGACGAGGCTGATGCAGTAATGTCCAATCGCTGTTTCCATACCAACCCTAAATACACCGCGGAACTTGCCAAGTCGTATGTACAAGGGCATATGGACGCAGGCGTAATGCCTATGCTGAAACACATACCAGGCCATGGCCGAGCCACGGAGGATAGCCATAAAACTCGCCCTTGTATTGATACCAAACTCATAGAGCTAGATGGCACTGATTTTCATCCATTTAGCGAGTTGCACAATGCGCCAATGGCAATGGTTGCACATGTGGTTTTCTCACAGGTTGATAACCTACCAGCCAGCATATCGAAAAAAACAGTCAACGAGTTAATCAAACAACGCATAGGTTTTGAAGGCAGCTTAATATCGGATTGTGTGTACATGGAGAGCTTAGAAGGGCCTTTGGAGGACCGTTGCCACGCCGTACAGCAAGCAGGGGTCGATCTGGTGCTTGCGTGCCACGGTGACGTGAATGATTGGACGCTTTGGCAAACCAAATTAAGTCCTCTCTCTGAAGAGAGCTTACAGCGCCTTGAAAACTCTCTTAACTCAACCGCGCAGTCTCGCATTGATCAAACGATTAATGTCGCAGAGCTGGTTGCTAGAGTTGAAAAGGTGCTCATTTAGTTTTGATAGAGAATGCCGTATGTAGCCACTAAATGTGAACTGTACGGCATTCTAAGTAAAAGTCATTATATCTTTAATAAACAGAGGCTTATTTTCTATTTTTACGTTTTTGACGGTATATTTACGACATTGCACTTTGTCAGAATATCCAAGAAGATGCTTGAATGATTTCATGCTTTATTGCTGCGGTAGGCACTAGAGTTGGAACAATAATTGAGTTTCCAAATAACGACAATAATCAAGGATATGATTTAATGAAAAAAGTTCTTCTTGCTACAAGTATCGCTACAATACTTTCTAGCACTGCTTTTGTATCTACGACGGCGGTTGCAAATGACACTGGTGCTACATCAGAAAAATCAGTACTGAATATTGTACCTAGACTTCGAACATCTTGGGTTCGAAACTTCAACCCATATAACCAAACCACATTCTTACCAACAACCAACGAATTTGTATTTGAGCCATTGGCCATTTTTAATTCTATGCAAGGTGGTGAAGTACATTATCGTTTGGCTGAATCATTCGAATACGCAGAAGATTTGACCTCGGTGACCTTTAAGATTCGTCCTGATGTTAAATGGTCAGATGGTCAAGCGTTAAGTGCACAAGATGTACTGTTTAGCTTCAATATGGTCAAAGAAAATGCGGCACTTGATAGCCGTGCGATCTGGCAGCGAATTAGTGATATTGAGTTAATTGATTCTCATACGATTAAGTTTAACCTGCCAGTGGCTGATGGCGGTGCAGCAATTGAAATTGTTCAAGTTCCAATTGTACCGGAGCATGTGTGGAAAGATGTTTCTGATCCTGTCTCGTTTACCAATGAAGAGCCTGTTGGAAGTGGACCAATGACAGAAATAGAGCGCTTTACATCACGCGTCTATGTTCAATGTCGAAACCCTCATTACTGGGACAAAGACAATTTAGCGGTTGATTGCTTGCGCTTACCTCAACTGGCTAACAATGACCAAGTATTAGCCGCGGCTCAGAAAGGGGAGTTGGATTGGTTCGGTTCATTCTTACCAGATATTGATAAAACTTACGTCGCTCGTGATAAAAACAACCACAAATATTGGTTCCCTGCAGGGTCAATGGTAGCTTTCAATTTTAACTTAGAAAGCCAGCATGAAGGAAATCGTCAAGCGTTTAATAATGTAGAGTTCCGCCGTGCGATGTCTATGGCTATGGATCGCGAAGCCATGGTTGAAATTGCCGGATATGGCTACCCGACAATAAATGAATATCCGTCGGGCCTTGGCGCGACTTACCACTCTTGGAACAACGACACCGTTGACAAGAAATACGGTCAGTTTTCCAAATACAACATTAAGTCAGCCCAAGCACTACTAAAACAAAATGGTTTCGTTGACAGCGATGGTGATGGCTATATCAATAATCCAGATGGTTCGAAAATTGAATTTAACATTATCGTTCCCAATGGTTGGACTGACTGGGTAAATACGGTTCAAATCGCGGGTGATGGCCTTCAAGAATTGGGTATCAATGCAAAAGTTCGAACACCAGAAGCACCAGCTTGGACAGCTGCACTTATTGATGGAAGCTACGATGCCGCGATTAACTCTTACTATCAGGGAGCAACTCCTCATTACATGTACAACTCCGCGTTTAGTAGCGAGCAACAAGGTCAATCACGTTTCGCTGTTACTCGTTTTAGTCAGCCTGCTTTAGATGCACTTCTTGATAGCTTTTATCAGAGCATAGACCAGACGAAACAGAAAGAAGTGATGGATGACATTCAGTTAATCGTTGCGGAAAATATGCCGTTCGTACCTGTCTTTAACAATCCAACATGGTACCAGTACAACGAAACACGTTTTGAAGGTTTCTTTAGTGCTGATAACCCTGTAGCTCGTCCACAAGTACACCCTGGTGTTCCAGAGCGTCTATTGCACCTACTAAGTATCAAGCCGAAATCATAACTCTTCTTTTATCAATCTATAAAGGGCTGGTAGCTGCAGCCCTTATTCTCAAATAAATAACTATAAGCTCAACTCAAAAGGAGTGAGATATGGATTTTGTGCTTCGCCGCCTCGTATTCTATGTAATAGCTTTTTTCTTTGCGGCTACATTTAATTTCTTTTTACCAAGATTAATGCCCGGCGATCCAATAATGGTCATGTTCGCCTCGCAAGGTAACCCTTTACCTGTAGAGAGTTTAGAATCACTGAAACAAACTTTTGGCTTTGTTGATGGACCATTGTATTTGCAGTACGTCACGTATATGAAAAGTGTCTTTACTTGGGATTTAGGACTTTCCGTACAGTTTTACCCACTTCAAGTGAACGAAGTGATCGCACGTTCAATGATTTGGACTCTATTCTTAGTAGGCACGTCAACGTTAATTAGTTTCTTTATCGGGTCTATTTCCGGGATTATTGCGGCTTGGTATCGAGGCAGTTGGGTCGATACGATATTGTCACCATTGTCGTTGGTTCTACAGTCAATACCAGCGGTCGTTTTAGCGTTAACTTTTATGTTCATTTTTGGCGTGGCGCTGAATTGGCTTCCATTCTCATACGCTTACGACATAGAACTTGATCCGATGTTTACGTGGGAATACATCTCTAGCGTGATTGAACATGCGACGATGCCGATCATCTCTTTAGTTATCGTTCAAATTGGTGGTTATCTGCTGACCATTCGAAATAATCTGATCAACATTTTGGGAGAAGATTACATTGTTATGGGGCGCGCGAAAGGTTTGTCTGAGAACCGCGTCATGTTTAATTATGGTGCTCGTAACGCACTGCTTCCATCTATTACCGCATTTGCTATGACAGTGGGTGTTGTAATGGGCGGTTCACTGATTACTGAAGTCGTCTTTAACTATCCAGGGCTTGGCAATACTCTATTTGAAGCGATTGTTGCGCGTGATTATCCCGTCATTCAAGGTCAGTTGCTGATCATGACGATTGCAATGCTAAGCGCTAATTTTGTTGCCGATATGGCATATGTTTATCTTGACCCTCGTCTGCGCCGTGACTAATAGGAATTTGATATGAAGGAATTTTTAAAATTACTGGGTCGCAATAAGAAAGTTGCTGTCGGCCTGTTCATTGTTCTGTTTTATATACTGATTGCATTAGCGGCACCTGTGTTAACTAGCCACGATGCAAACAAACGAGTTGCTCGACCACACCAAGCGCCGAGTGCTGAAAATGTGATGGGTACAACTCGAATGGGTCGTGACGTTTACCATCAGTTTATACAAGGAACGTCGACCTCTTTAGCGGTTGGATTTAGTGCGGGAATTATCATTGTATTAATTGGTACCGCATTAGGAGTATCTGCGGGTTACTTTGGTGGCAAGTTTGATGAAATAGTAAACCTTGTTACCAATATTGCACTCGTGGTTCCCCAATTACCCTTGCTGTTGGTTTTGGCCGCATTTATCGGAGAAGTGAGTCCGTTTACCATTGCACTAATCATCGGCATGACCAGCTGGGCTTGGGGGGCGAGGGTTACACGTGCTCAAACGCTATCGCTGCGAAATAAAGAGTTTATTCATGCAAGTGAGTTAGCGGGTGAGCCTGCAAGACGTATCATCTTTGTTGAGATCTTACCGAATTTAGCATCGATTATTGGTCTCAATTTTTTAGGCTCTATTATTTTTACCATCATTACGCAGGCAACCATTGAGTTCCTTGGTCTGGGCGATCCTCTGTCGGTGAGCTGGGGAACTATGCTTTACAATGCGCAAAACTCTTCTGCCTTGATAGTAGGGGCCTGGTGGGAAGTAATGGTGCCTTGTGTTGCGATTGCAATATTGGGGATGGGCTTAGCGTTACTGAACTTTGGTATAGATGAAATTTCAAATCCACGATTACGAACTTTCTCAGGAATGAAGAAATTTAACCAACGGATAAAACTGATTAAAGAGCGCAGAAGGCTTGCGAAGAAACCAGAAGAAGAGTTGGCTAAGAAGGAGTCTGTATATGGATAACACATTAGAGATCAATAACCTTAGTGTTGACTACTTACTTGAAGATAGTGAATTTACAGCAGTAAACAATGTGAGTTTTTCAATAAAGAAAGGCGAAATATTTGGTTTAGCTGGTGAGTCTGGGTGCGGAAAAAGTACCATCGCATTTGCGGTTAGTCGTTTGTTGCAGCCACCGGCTTATATTTCACAGGGTGAAGTTCTACTAAACGGTGAAGATACTTTGAAAATGAGTGCTAAGCAGATCACGGCTCTTCGCTGGAATAAAGTGAGCATGGTTTTTCAAAGCGCAATGAATAGCCTAAACCCTGTTATAACTGTTGAAGAACAATTTCGAGACATGTTCTACAAACACCGAGGTTATAACAAAGCAGAGTCGGCTGAGAAAGCTGGAGAGCTTTTGGAAAGGGTAGGGATTGCTCCAGAGCGTCTTTCTGATTACCCCCATCAATTTTCTGGAGGCATGCGCCAACGAATCGTGATAGCTATCGCAATAGCGTTAAACCCTGACCTGCTAATAATGGACGAACCGACGACGGCGCTTGATGTCGTTGTTCAGCGAGAGATCTTAATGCAAATCCATGCGTTACGAAAAAAACTCGGTTTTTCTGTTTTGTTCATTACCCACGATTTAAGCTTAATGACTCAGTTGTGTGACCGTATTGGAGTGATGTTAAAGGGGGAGCTGGTGGAAGTAGCAAGCGCACGCGATATCTTACATAACCCAAAACATGCTTATACCCAAAAACTTTGGAATTCTATTCCAGCTGCGTTTGAAGATCACATTAGAAAAGAGCAACTGGAGGAATCGTTAGCATGAGCACTTTTGAACACGGTGAGACCATTATCTCAGTCAATAATATGAGTAAGACGTTCCATACTGGTAAAGGCGTAAAGAAAAAAGAAGTGAAAGCGTTACGCGGCATTAGCTTCAACTTAAATAAAGGCCGAGCCATGGCTTTGGTTGGCGAAAGTGGGTCGGGAAAAAGCACCGTTGCGCGCCTACTGACCAAAATGCATGATCACACTAGTGGAGACGTTTTCTTTAAAGGCCAAAATATTAGTGATATTGAAACGCGTAAAGATTTAGTCGCGTATCGAAAACAGATACAAATGATCTTCCAAGACCCGTTTGGATCGTTGAATCCCGCTCATACTATTTATCATCACATTGCTCGCCCTTTACTTACTCATAAATACGTAAAGAATCATAAGGAAGCGAAAGTAAAGGTCGATGAGCTACTAAGAATGGTTGAGTTAGATCCGGATGTTACAGTTATGAAGTTTCCTCACCAGCTATCAGGGGGACAGCGTCAGCGTGTGTCAATTGCACGAGCAATAGCAGTAGGTGCAGAAGTCATTCTCGCAGATGAACCGACCTCTATGCTTGATGTATCTATTCGACTTGATGTGCTGGACTTACTAAAGCGCTTAAAAGACGAACAAGGTTATACGTTTTTGTACATTACCCATGATATTGCCACCGCTAGGTACTTTGCTGAAGATATCGCGATTATGTATCAGGGACAAATCGTTGAGTATGGCGACACTGGCAGTGTGATAGACAATCCGCAGCACCCCTATACAAAGTTGCTACTATCTGCGATACCAAACCCTTACGTTAGTTTTGATGAAGCGATAGAAACCGGGGCAGAGCTGCTTGAAAAAGCAAACAACATCCGTAAGCAGAGCCATGCCGATATCTCGGGCTATCGACAGTTTGCCAAGAATCACTTTTATGGAGAAACGACGGTTTAATTTAACTTAATAGCCGGACTATTTATTAAAACGATGTGATTATGTAAAAAGCCGAACAGCCATTGTGTAAGTTAATGGTGTTCGGCTTTTTGTTTTTACTCTGTTTAACTTTTTCTTTGTATAACTAGCAGTCGTTCGCTACTGAAATTTGATAGCGTGTTGTTAGCCATTAAATAAATACAGATACTCTTCATAGCCTTCTGTGCTCATTTGGTCTACTGGTACGAATCGAAGTGCTGCTGAATTAATACAGTAGCGTAATCCAGTTGGTGCGGGCCCATCTTCAAACAAATGGCCTAGATGTGAGTCGGCAAATCGACTTCTGACTTCGGTTCGAGAGTAAAGTAAACTATTGTCAGCGTGTTCTTCAATGTATCCGTCGTTAATTGGGCGAGTAAAGCTTGGCCAGCCTGTGCCCGATTTGTACTTGTCAGTTGACGAAAAAAGCGGTTCTCCAGTCACGACATCAACGTATATACCAGCTTGTTTATTATCCCAGTACTTATTTTGAAATGCTCGTTCTGTGCCTTCTTCTTGTGTGACGTAATATTCGAGTTCGGTTAATTGAGCCTTGATTTGTTTGTCACTCGGTTTATTGTAAGCCTTCAATGTCGCCAAACGTGCTTGATCGTCTATCATAGTTCGGAGGGTAACAGGCATATCAATTCGCTCTTCACCAAAGATCTTGTCTAGGTATTGGTCTCTACCTGAGTTGTACCGATAGTACTTATATCGCACTGTATTTCGTTTGTAATAATCTTGATGATAATCTTCTGCTGGCCAGAAAGAATCAAATTCAATCAACTCAACTTTCAAAGGTTTGTTGTATATCCCTAGAGTCTCGACTTGTTGTAAAAACTGTTCCGCAATCACTTTTTGTTCGTCATTATGGAAAAAGATAGCAGGGCGATAGTGAGGGCCTCGATCAACAAATGAACCTTTGTTATCGGTAGGGTCGATATGGCGTAGAAGTTGATCGAGAACTTCTTCGTAGCTAACACGTGAAGCATCATAGGTAACTGAAATGGCCTCTATGTGTTTTGTCTTCCCTGAAGAAACTTCTTTATAGGTAGGGTTTTCTAAGCTTCCTCCAGAGTAGCCCGACACGACATCAATTACGCCGTCTAAAGCTTCTAAATCTGATTCTGTACACCAAAAACAACCGCCAGCCAGTGTCGCAATTTCAATGTGTCCAGATTGATTATTCTGTTCACTAGTCGCTTTAGTTGATGATTCAACCGGTATAAGCGAAGAAACCACAAGTACACTCATTGCAGCGATAAAAATTGTAAAGAGAGAGCGTTTGCGCATATTGATTCCCCAAATAAGTTGTCTATAGATTAGAACAGGAATGAATGGGAAAAATTTCAAAGTCATGATTGATGATATGAATACAGAGCGAAAAAAAGCGAGGCTACTTGCCTCGCTTGTTTGTTTTAAGCATGTTCGATCAGCTTAACCCGATGATATTTCCTTCGTCATCTAGATCAAGGTTCATGAACGCAGGTTTATCTGGTAAACCGGGCATGGTCATTACGTTACCGCATAGTGCGTAAACAAAACCTGCACCAGCACATAGCTTTAGCTCGCGAATTGGCACATCGAACCCACTAGGTGCACCTTTTACAGATCCGTCAGTAGAGATTGAGAGTGGTGATTTAGCTAAGCATACGGCTAAGTTATCGTATCCATCTTTTTTAAACTGTGCCAGTTGTTGAGTTGCTTTATAGCTCATTGTTACGCCTTTCGCACCGTAGCCAACTTCAGCGACGGCCATAAGTTTCTCTTCTAACGACTGGTCTAATTTATATAACGGAGTGAATACAACACTATTTTCACATTGTTTCATGACTTTTTCTGCGAGTGCTACTGTCCCTTTGCCACCCAAAGAAAAGCCTTCGCTTATTTCAACTTCTACGTTGTTTGGCAGTGCTTCTACCATCTCTTTTAGTTGCAATAGCTCGTTGTTACAATCTTGAGGGAAGCGATTGATAGCAACAACGGCTGGAACACCGTATTTGTTGACGTTATTGATGTGCCATTTTAGGTTATCGAATCCGGCTATCAATGCGTCTGAATCAGCATCAAATATTGAATCAGGAATGGCTTGCCCAGGTTTTAAATCATAATGACCTGAGTTGGCTTTTAATCCACGAAGCGTCGCGACGATAACTGCGCAATCTGGTGCTTTTCCTGACGCCTGAGCTTTAATATTACAGGCTTTTTCAAAGCCCATATCAGATCCAAAACCACCTTCGGTAACGGTGTATTTAGCTAACTTATTGGCGATATTATCAGCAATGATTGATGAGTTACCGTGAGCAATATTGGCGAATGGTCCTGCGTGAATAAGCGTTGGAACACCTTCTAGTGTCTGCATTAGGGTCGGCTCTATTGCATCTTTCATGCTAACTGCCATTGCGCCTGCTACTTGTAGGTCTTCCGCAGTGACAGGGTCACCATAAATGTTGTAAGCGACGACAATACGCCCAATACGTGCACGCAAATCTTTAAGATCAGTTGCTAGCGCTAAAATGGCCATAAGTTCTGACGCGGCCGATATGTCGAATCCATCCTCTCGCTCGAACCCATTGATGGTTTTATTGGTCTCATTTTTACCAACCGTTACCATGCGAAGAGCGCGGTCATTATGGTCTAGTACACGTTTCCAAACGACGTTCTTTGAATCTATTTTTAACGCAGTCAATCCGGTGCGGTCTTCAAAGTCGTTGTAGCCTTTGCGTTGTTCATGATAGATACGAGCATCAATGGCGGCCGCGGCAAGGTTATGTGCCGCTGTTACCGCATGAATGTCACCGGTTAAGTGAAGGTTGAGTTCGTCCATTGGGGCTACTTGAGAATAACCACCACCAGCAGCGCCACCTTTCACACCAAAAACAGGACCCATAGAAGGCTGACGGATACATGCAACAACGGATTGATCTAACTTCTTCAGACCCTGAGACAAGCCGATGGTCGTTACGGTCTTGCCTTCTCCTAACGGAGTTGGGGTTATAGCGGTAACCAATACCAGTTTACCGATTTGCTCATTTGTTAAACGCTTTACGCTGGAAAGGGATACCTTTGCTTTGTATTTACCTTGTGATTGGAACTCATCATCGAGCAAGCCCATAGACTGAGCTACAGTAGTAATTGATTGTAGTTTTGTCTCACGACAAATTTCGATATCTGACAGCATAAAACCCTCGGAACAGGACTATTAATAGTTAGGTAAACGTTTGCGTCAGGATGATAGCTTTAATTTATTCTTTGTAAAGTGCTATTTGACGCGTTATTTGTTCGCTAGTGTAACAGAGTCGGTGGTCAGTTCGCTAAAGTGGGTTTTGTTAGGAAAAACTGATGACAAATGAACTTATAATTGTATGAGTCGGAATGCATATTTACTCAAAAGAGGAGCCATTTATATGCTAGCTGTTATAGGGAATTAAATGAACGTGAGAGCGGATAAAGCGATGAAGGCTTGCGCACTGTAGTACGTGATCATGACTACTTGCCTTGTTAGAAAAGAGGGAGCCCTGAAACGGTCGACAGCTAAGACAAAGTCTGACAGTAAAAATAGAATTGAACCTGTAAAGGCAAACGCAGCAGATTGACTATACCCACCACTTCTATATTCGATAGCAGCCCATGCCATACAAAGGATTATCAAGATGTATATGGCAACGGGGATTTTAATGTCTTCGAGGCGGTTGTATATAAACTTGTAAACCAGCACACCGAGTATTGATAAAACGATAATTGGCCAAGGCGAAATAGACGTTGTTATCTGTCCGGTAAAAGCGGCGAGATAACAAATGTGAGCGATAAGAAAAAACTTTAAACCGGGTAAAAACTTATCACTGGGATGCATAAGAAAAACATCACCAATAACAGATAGAAATAATCCTAATATAATAAGTTGCACGTAAGGCAACACTATCGAACCTGACCATAAAATCGTCCCGATCAATAAGATGATTGGTATAGGCTTTGATATATAAAACAACCATTTAAATCGACTATTAATCGAGCCCACGTGTAGAGCCGAAAAAAGAACAATAAGAAACCACATCTAAATTGCTCCAATGAAAGCACGGTTATTTACAAGAGGTCGGATGCTAACATTATTTACAGTACAGGTGTGTGTAAATTGACACAAAAAACACGTGAACTTGTCATTAATGTTATACCCAGCCAATTTATTTTTAGATTAGGTTGAAATTGAGATCATGACGCTTTTCAAGTCGTGAAAGAGTTGTTGATTTTTTAAGGTAATAAATTAGTTGTTGGTGCAAATTAACTGTTGGTTTGTTGCATAAATGTGAATTATATTGCGAGTGATTGTACAAAACGTGCATAAATTGGGGGCTTAATAAAGAAACTATTCTAAGGTTATTTTGCGTATAAAAATTAGCCAGCGAAACAAAAGTAAAGCTGAATTAACGCATTGAAACAATAACTTAAGGATAGAGAATTATGCGTAAAGCGAACATTAAGATCCCCAAGAGTGTACTAACCCTTAGTACACTGGCTGCATCCTGCTTATTAGCTACAAATAGCTATGCCGCAGTTGATTGTAGTGCATTGAATGTATGGGACTCATCTACTGTTTATACCGGTGGTGATGAGGTTCAACATGAAGATAGTGCATACAAGGCCAATTACTGGAACCAAAATAATAACCCGACCAACTTTTCTGGTGATTACGCTCAGTGGAAATTAACAGACACTTGTACAAATGGTGGGGGTGGAGTCAACGAAGTTCCTTTGGCCGAATTAACATCGCCAGTTGCAGGAGACACAGTGACTGAAGGTGAGGTTGTAACCTTATCGGCGTCGGCAAGTGATAGTGACGGTACTGTTTCTAGAGTCGATTTCTTAGTTAATGGCGTTGTAGTATCTCAAGCGACAGCTCAGCCATACACAGCACCATGGACTGCCGTTGCGGGAACTCAGTTATTTAGTGTGATTGCCTATGATGATAAAGGGGCTCAAAGCTTAGAGAGTTCAGTATCTCTGGTTATAGATTCAAATGGACCAGCTAATGAGGCTCCGAGTGTGTCTCTTTCTTTATCAGCAGCGTCTATTGATGTTGGCGGCGTTGTAACATTAACGGCCGACGCATCAGATTCCGATGGAACTGTCGATAAAGTTGATTTCTATGTTGCAGGTGCACTCGTAGGGACTGCTGCGACATCACCTTACGCACTTGAGTACACAGCAACAAAAGCAGGAGCTTTGGCAGCTTATGCGAAAGCGACTGACGATAAAGGTGCTGCAACAGACTCTTCGCTGGTAACACTGACAGTCAATGGCTTACCAACGGTTAGTACATGTCGCCCTGATGGCTTATACCAGACAGAAGGCGTGAATGTACCTTACTGCACAACTTATGATGAAGATGGTCGTGAGATCATGGGCGTGGATCACCCTAGACGTGTAATTGGTTACTTTACTAGTTGGCGCGCTGGCGATGACCCACAAGCCGCTTATTTAGTTAAAGATATTCCATGGGATCAACTCACGCATATTAACTATGCATTCGTAAGTATTGGCGCTGATGGAAAAACGAATATTGGTGACGTTAATGATCCGACTAACGCTGCCGTTGGTATGGAATGGCCAGATGTTGAAATTGATCCAACGCTCGGCTTTAAGGGGCACTTTGGTGCGCTAGCAACGGCAAAAGAGAAACACGGAGTGAAGACTCTTATTTCTATCGGTGGTTGGGCAGAAACAGGTGGCCATTTCGCTACGGATGGCAGTCGTGTTGCTGACGGTGGTTTTTATACTATGACAACCAATACTGACGGATCTATCAACCATCAAGGTATCGAAACTTTTGCTACCTCAGCTGTTGCAATGATGAAGAAGTATAAATTTGATGGTTTGGACATTGACTATGAATACCCAACTTCAATGGCGGGTGCCGGTAACCCTTACGATAAAGACTTTATGGAGCCACGTCGTCAGTATTTGTGGGCATCCTATCAAGAGCTAATGAAAGTACTTCGTCAAAAGTTAGACCAAGAATCAGCTCAAGATGGCGTGCACTACATGCTAACTATCGCAGCTCCTTCATCGGGCTATCTTCTACGCGGTATGGAAACGTTTGATGTAACCAAGTACTTAGATTACGTCAATATCATGTCTTATGACTTGCATGGCGCATGGAATGACCACGTTGGGCACAATGCGGCACTGTTTGATACAGGTAAAGATTCTGAGTTAGCGGCTTGGAATGTTTATGGTACTGCGGCATACGGTGGAATAGGGTACCTAAATACGGATTGGGCTTATCACTACTTCCGTGGATCTATGCCAGCAGGTCGTATTAATATAGGCGTTCCATATTATACTCGTGGTTGGCAAGGCGTGACTGGTGGTGAGAATGGTTTATGGGGACGAGCTGCCCTTCCAAACCAATCTGAATGTTCTGCTGGTACGGGCGAAGGTGAGAAAAACAATTGTGGATACGGCGCAACAGGTATCGACAATATGTGGCACGATACCGACCCTAAAGGCAATGAAATGGGTGCGGGTTCAAACCCAATGTGGCACGCTAAGAACTTAGAAAAAGGGATTTGGGGCTCTTATGCGGTGGCCTATAACTTAGATCCTACTACTAACCCAATCGTTGGTACTTACACTCGAAACTATGACAGTGTTGCAGTCTCTCCTTGGCTTTGGAATGCGGAGAAGAGTGTCTTCTTATCAACTGAAGATAAATCGTCAATCAACGTGAAAGCCGACTACGTTATTGATAAAGAAATTGGCGGAATCATGTTCTGGGAACTTGCAGGCGATTACAACTGTTATACGCTAGATGTAAACGGTAATCGTGGTGTTGTCGACGAAACTGAGCAAGCTTGTAACTCAGGTAATGGTGAATTCCACATGGGTAATTCCATGACGAAAGCCATTTATGAAAAATTTAAATCAGCAACTCCATACGGTAACAAACTAGCGACATCAACTTTAGCAACTGAAGTACTTGATATTACGGTATCAGTTGGTGGCTTTAAGGTCGGAGATCAAAACTATCCGATTAATCCTAAAGTTACGTTTACCAACAACACAGGGCAAGCACTACCCGGCGGTACTGAGTTCCAATTTGATATCCCAGTATCGGCACCTGATAATGCAAAAGATCAGTCAGGTGGTGGTTTGAAAGTTATCTCATCGGGGCATACTCGTTCTGATAATGTTGGTGGTCTTGATGGCCCTATGCATCGAGTGTCGTTCTCTTTACCTGCGTGGAAAGATCTACCGGCAGGTGGAGCTTATGAATTAGACATGGTGTATTACCTTCCTATTTCAGGTCCGGCAAACTACACCGTAACTGTAAATAACGTGGCTTATGCGTTTAAGTTTGAGCAACCCGATCTTCCGCTTGGGGATATTAGTAATGGCGGAAATACAGGCGGAGGTGATAATGGTGGTACGACCCCGCCGGGAAGTGTGACTCCTTGGGAAGCGGGTGTAACGCAGGCAACCAATGGTGATACCTATTCACATAATGGTAAGTGTTTTACAGCTAAAAACAATCCAGGCACTTGGGAGACACCAACCCAAACAAACTGGTTTTGGGATGAAGTAGCGTGCCCATAAGAAAGCATACTATTTATATCAGTTAATCACTGATAGTTAAGTAATAGCCTTAATCAAACGATTAAGGCTATTTTTTTAGTCAAAACAGTAGCTTTCAGGAACAACGACGACACCATTACTAGATATGTGAAATCGCTTTAGATCTTCAGATTTATCGACACCAATCTTCGTATTGTTTGGAATGGTCACATGCTTATCAATAATGCAATTGGTTAACTCACATCCACTTCCAACAACGACATCGTCAAATAGAATACTATTAACAACTGTCGCACTATCGTTAATTCGAACATTGGATGACACAATGGAGTGCTGAACTGACCCTCCCGAGTTAATCACTCCATTTGCAATAAGAGAGTTAATAAATATCCCTTCGTTTCCGGAAGCGGAAGAGACGGTTCTTGCTGGAGGGTATTGTGCTTCATAGGTTCGTATTGGCCAGTTAGGCTGGTATAGATTCATAGGTGGGACAGGTTGTAATAGATCCATATTGGTCTGATAAAAAGAATCAATTGTTCCTACATCCCTCCAATAACAATCCTTTTCAACACGGCCTTTATCGCTACAAAATTGATAGGCAAATACCCGTTCTCTATCTATTAATTTCGGAATAATATCTTTTCCAAAGTCATGACTCGAAGCTTCGATAAGTGAATCTTCTTCTAATGCTTTTTGTAATGTTTCCATTTCAAATATATAGATACCCATAGAGGCAAGGCTACGAGTAGGATTGCCAGGCATCGATGGTGGATCGATAGGTTTCTCAATAAAAGAGATAACTTGGCCATTATCGTCTGTCGCCATCACACCAAATTCGTTCGCATCCTCTCTAGCTACATCCATACAAGCGACCGTCAACTTAGCGCCGGTTGCTTTGTGTTGTTTAAGCATGGCAGCGTAATCCATGCGATATACGTGATCGCCGGATAACACAACAACATATTTTGCATCACTACGTGAAAGCAACCATAGGTTGTGATAAATGGCGTCTGCTGTCCCCTCATACCATTTTCCGCCTTTTCTCATTTGGGGGGGGACGACGGTGATATATTCGCCTAATTCGGGATTAAAAATAGACCAACCATCTCTTAGGTGTTTTTGTAAGGAGTGGGATTTATACTGTGTTAAAACAAGGATTTGTCTAAGGCCTGAATGGAGGCAATTGGTCAACGTAAAATCGATAATACGATACTTACCTCCAAACGGTACTGCTGGTTTTGCTCTATCTTCAGTTAAAGGGCTAAGCCGAGACCCCATCCCCCCAGCCAAAATGACGGTTAACGCGTTTTGCATCTATATTCTCCAGATGATGTGCAATCAATTGTTCATCATAGAGAGTAGTACATAAATCGAAGTCTTATAAAGCTCATTAAAATAATGAGTTAGAGATAAGAGTACAGGATGATAATCGGTTTAAAATAACGCGGTGAAAACAGCCGTTTAAGTAATATCTCATTCTCTGGGCGTTAATATGCATAAATAAGCGATCTCTCGAAGGAGAGAGTAACGTTGGGCTTTTAATGGTTAAGCAATCTCAGCACTTTCTTGGCTAGTAATGATTGAAATACAATTTTTCCCTGAACTCTTGGATTCATATAGAGCGATGTCTGCACGTTTGTAAGACCGTTCGACGCTAGAGTCGATGTCGCTGACACCACCACTCACTGAAACGGAATTCTCATGACATAAGCTAATAGCAATTCTTAGCCTATTAACCACCATTTCAGCTTCCAAAATAGGGGTGTGTGGCATGATCAGTCCAAACTCCTCACCACCAATACGAGCGAGGAAGTCCGTGTCTCTAATCTGTTCTAATATAATACTTGAGACAGACTTAATGACTCGGTCACCCTCATCGTGCCCAAGCTCATCATTTACCCGTTTAAAATTGTCTATATCAATAATAGCAAGGCATGATTGATACTGAGTAGGGTATCTGCGTGAGCGACGAGTTTCGCGTCTCATCTGTTTGTCAAATTTCCGGCGGTTCCATAATCCACTTAGTGAATCTTTTTCGCTGAGTTCACGTAAGCGATTTTCTAACTCTTTTCGTTGTGTAATATCAACGAAGGAGCCGACATAGAAGAGGATTTCTCCCTGACGGTCACTCACAGTTTGAATTCTTAAAATCTCTGTTAAGGTCGAGCCATCTTTTCTCTGGTTAACAACTTCACCTTCCCAAGAACCTTCGGCCAATAAGTGTTTCCACATTTTAATGTAGAATTGTTGTTGATGCTTTCCAGAGGCAAAAATTGAGGGACTTTTTCCTTTTACTTCATCTAAGGTGTACCCGCTAAGCCGAGTGAACTCTTTATTCACGGAAATAATACGATTGTTTCTGTCTGATATGAGAACAGCTGACATACCGTTCATGGCAACTCGTGCAATTTGGCTTTCTACCGAGTGTTTTTGATGGCGAATATTCCAGCCACAAAAAAGGAAGGTAACCAGTCCAATAATAATATAGACAGCTAACGCAAGCAGAGAGATATCATCGAACTCTTCAGAAATAATTTCATTAATCTTTTGGTCTGGTACATTCAGCACGAGCAGTAGGTCTTTCCCCATTAATTGGTTGGATAATGATAATTTTGAATAAGACCACCAAGACCCAGCATCAAAGACACTACCGGTGGGATTAGTTTGAGATTCCTTCCAAACCAGTGGTAATTGGTTTTGAATATTAAAATCTGCATGTTCTGAAACAATATCGCCAAGTAATTGGCTAAAGGTTTGGCTTTGCAAATAAAAACCGTTGGCTTTTAAAATATCTGGTTTAAGTTGGCTTTTTGAGCTGTGTCCTAAAGAATTATAGATAGCATCAAAATTGAGGTTAGCAATAAAATAGCCATAGCGTTTAAATTCTACATCGACAGGAACAATCAAACGTAGAGCAGGAGTAATTGGAGTCACAACTTTTCCATTTTCATACTCAATATCAATACCAAAACTACCTGATTGGTTTGGTTTAAGCGTTTTTGCGTACTGAAAGTAATCTCTAGCGCTCTTATCCTGTAAAAATTCTTTCGGAACTACCTCAATATAATTGTCGACACTATTAATACGGATTACTTCTCTTCCTGAATTATCCAGGAAACGTAAATGAGAAAAATAACCTTTCGAACGTGCAATTAGAATCCATAGGTCTTGGACTGCGTTGATGTTAAGTGTGTCTTTAGCGGTAACCGCTGAATGCAACAAGTTATTGCTTGATAACAATTCAACTGACGCTTCAATATCAGAGAGGGTGGATTGTAAAGATAATTGATTAAATTCAAGTAGTGCCCGAGTTTCTTGTTCGACTCTAGAAGTTGCACGTTCTTCTATACGATACCATTCGCTTACGAAAAATAGGGTCGGCACTATGCTCAATACAATAAACATGAGAGTGAACTGAAGAATCGGGGAGGTTGGCTTAAACGTCATATAAAATAATCATCATCAAGATGCTCGTATAATAACTTACAGGAATAATATATTCGTGATACGAGTGGCATATTAATGATCAAGAGTATGAGCTATACCAAGATTTAAGTGATTTAGCTCTTTTTTACTAGCGTAGCTGATGCGAGAGATTTTAAATATTGATGACGGTGAGAGGATATTACTTATACAGAGAACTCAAAAAGAGTGATAGCTCTACCAGATAAGCAATATCTTCGTTTGTTACTGCCATTAGTAACAAGTCGTTAGTAGGTTAGTAATTAAATCGAGCAGCTATAGAAAACTGAGGGCCATAAACGCCGTCATTTCGTGCACCAGCGAATAGTGTCAGGGCTTCAGTCGAATGGAAGTTAAGCCCTGCATGGAAGACTGAACGCTCATCATGCAAACCAATACGACCAGTGAGCTCGATTTGGTTGGTCATCCAAACTCGGCCACCAATATTAAACTCAGGCTGAAAGGCAGAATCTTTTCCAGTATCGTCTTCGTAATTGACATGATGGACTAAAATTTGACCGTAGATGTCTGCAAACGAACCTATAGGTCCATTAAAACCGACGCCGGCTGCTGCGTCCCAATCATTGCCAAACGTAGTATCAACCCTCCCGACGAAGTGAGCGTTATCCACAATTAGCATGCTGAACTCACCACCAACAGTTTGTGGCCCAAAGCCTCCTCTTACTTCAAAATAGTTATAGCTGAAGTTATTAGCTTGCGCAAAAGGGGTTAACAAAAAGGTAAGCGCAATGAGGCTAACTTTGCTTGATACTTTAAACATAACTGCTCCGTAGTCATTAAGTATACAGATGGAATTTTGACGTTACGAAAAAGCCTGCAAAAAGCAGGCCATTGTTATGTTAAGTGTTTGGACGTTTGAGGAATTAACGTTGTTAGAGGATTACAATATGATCTACTTCCACTTCTGGTGCTGAACCACCTTCGTACTCGCCGAATAAGCGAACTAAAGTTTCATGATCCAACATGCTATTTATAGTTACATCTTCAAGCTCAACCATAATCTCTCCCGTTCCATCAGCAAACAAGAATTTATCTTTTGATAATTGTTTCGTTAAGTGACCTTCGAGAATGACGTCACTGTCTGAAAATAACTTAGCATCACTACTCATTTGTTTAATGGTTGTAACGGCAACAGGCCCTTTGTATTGAATCGCAGTTTCGTCGTGACCTTTCCCTTTGGCAAAACTTGGTACCGCAGCTAAGGTAAGAGTCGTGGCGATTGCTAAAGTCATTAATTTGGTTTTCATGATATTCCCTTGTTGTTATATGGTGTTTGTGAATCTATGTGTGTATTAAACACCGGTTGAGTTGAACATCAGCTGAGAAAACGATTCATAATCAATTCATTATATTGAGCATTACCAAGAACAAGCGTTATTATGTCGAAAATTATCTTGAATTTTATGTGATATGAAAAGCTCGTTAGAATCATTAATGGTGCAAGGCACCACGTCAGATGCCGGAAAAAGTGTACTAGTGGCAGGTTTATGCCGTGTATTAAAAAGGCGAAACATTAACGTGGCACCATTTAAGCCACAGAATATGGCACTAAACAGTGCTGTAACTGAAGATGGTGGCGAAATAGGTCGAGCACAGGCTGTACAAGCTCAGGCGTGCGGGCTTAAACCAAGCGTGCACATGAATCCTGTATTACTTAAGCCCTGTACCGACACGGGAGCTCAGGTGATACTACAAGGAAAAGCGGTTCAAGACATGGATGCGGTTGGGTATCACGACTACAAGTTGGTTGCCATGAACACGGTAATGGATTCGTATCAGCGTCTAAGTAATGATTTTGAAAGCATTGTTATTGAAGGCGCGGGTAGCCCCGCAGAAATTAATTTACGAGAGAATGACATTGCCAATATGGGGTTCGCTGAAAAAGCGGATATCCCAGTAATTATTATAGCGGATATTGATCGTGGCGGAGTATTTGCTCATATAGTAGGGACACTCGCTTTATTGTCAGAAAGTGAGCAGCAGCGGGTAAAAGGTTTCGTGATCAACCGATTTCGTGGTGATATTGCTTTATTACAGTCAGGCTTAGATTGGTTAGAAGAGAAAACGAATAAGCCTGTACTTGGCGTGCTACCTTATTTGCATGGATTTGATCTCGAGGCTGAAGATGCAATCAACGCTGAGCAGGTTCATGATTCAAACAGTAAGATCAACATACTAGTTCCGGTGTTAACTCGAATTAGCAACCATACAGACTTCGATGCATTAAGACTGAACCCTGATATTAACTTTAGATATGTAGGTAAAGGAGAGCGTCTTACTGGAGCCGATCTTTTAATAATCCCGGGAACAAAATCTGTCAGAAGCGATCTTGAATATTTACGTAGCCAAGGCTGGGATGAAGATATTAAACGCCATATTAGATTGGGTGGCAGGGTTATCGGTATTTGTGGTGGCTACCAAATACTAGGAAAGACTATCAATGATCCTCATGGCGTGGAGGGCATAGCGGGTACAAGTGAAGGGCTAGCTCTACTTGCTGTTGATACAGAGCTCACACAGCAAAAAACGTTAACAAACGTGACAGGGACAATATCGTTAAATGGTGAGCAGCAAAAAGTGAAAGGGTATGAAATTCATGTCGGAGTCACTCAAGCCTCATCAAACCAACCAATTACACTGCAAGACGGATCGCTAGACGGCGCAGTATCGGATTGTGGACAAATCTGGGGGACATACCTTCATGGCATATTTGATACCCCAGACGTTGTTTCTATGATTGCTCGCTGGCTTGGTGTTACGGAAATTAAACAGGTCGATCATATAGAAACCAATGAACGGGCAATAGATCGCATCGCTGATGCAATCGAAGAACATATGGATCTTGGCTTGTTATGGCCCGATTTGATTACCAGATAGTTCTTCTAACAATCCATTAGATACTGGATAGATGTCAGCAAGAAGCGAAGCAAAAAATAAGCCGCAGATTAATTGCGGCTTATTTATTTATAGTCTTGCCGGTCGTTAAAGCCTAACCAATGTAATCAATACTACTTAACAAAGACTTCTTTAAAG
Source organism: Vibrio kyushuensis (assembly GCF_050337325.1). Lineage (NCBI taxonomy): Bacteria > Pseudomonadati > Pseudomonadota > Gammaproteobacteria > Vibrionales > Vibrionaceae > Vibrio > Vibrio kyushuensis. The sequence goes on along the minus strand of NZ_JAKJSV010000002.1, from coordinate 1,008,892 downwards.
TCTTTTTTCAAAATTGCATCTCTACGAGCTTTTTTGATTTGCTTAACCATGTCTTTAACACAATTGTGTAAAACTTGATCAAGGAGCTGGCTTCGGTATGCCTCTTTGTCTTCTTCGGTCATATCTTTTGGTAAGTCTAACGTTGGAAATTCTTCCATTACGTTAACACCAGCAAATGCTTGGCTTACCGAAATTAATGCGTGAAATTGCTCGAAATTATCAAGTACATTTTGAGCACTAGCTGGTAAAGAATCCCATGCTTCTCTAACCGCTTCTTCAGAAACTTCATGAATAGACGTGACCATAAAGTGCATAGCTTCAGGAACTTGATCAAATTCAATTACTTGTTTAAGTTCTGCTGAAACAGTTGATAAGTCAACTTTAGGTTGTTCTGTTTGTTTTTCGTCAGTCATGACAATATCTCTTGGAATAAAAACAATATGCTAAAAACTTATGATAAAAAGTCAATAAGCTAGACTTAATTAACTAGTGAAAGATCTGATTTGAAGTGCTATAAGTCTAATTAGCACAATATTATAAGGGACTATATGACTATAAATGGATCCTCAATGCGAATACTTCTCGTTGATGATGTACAGATGGATCGAATGCAACTTGCGATTCGTTTAAAACAACTCGGTCACGATGTTGAAGCGGTTTCTAGTGGTAAAGAAGCATTAGCCATCTATTTAAAGTTCGATCCGGAATTAATATTGCTCGATATCACAATGCCTGAAATGAATGGTTTTGAGTTATCACAGGAAATTCGGCGATTATACCCAGATTGGATACCGATCATATTTTTGAGTAGCCATGAAGAACCAAGCATGATTGCTAAAGCGATTGATGCGGGTGGCGATGATTACCTTATAAAGCCCGTTGATAAAATAGTTCTAAATTCAAAGCTAATCGCTATGCAGCGCATTGCTCATATGCGTAGAGAGTTAAAGCGTGCCTCTATTAAGTTACAAGAGTTAAATCATGCACTGCAACATCAGGTGAATGAAGATGGTTTGACAGCACTATATAATCGTCGGTTCATCGATGAAAAGCTCCATGACATGATCAGTTGGCACGGACGGCACAAGTTTCCTCTAACGTTAATTCTGCTAGATGTGGACCATTTTAAGGCGTTCAACGATAACTATGGTCACATTGAAGGTGACCAGTGCTTAATTGCTATTGCTAACTTAGCTAAAAGTTTGTTCTCAAGAAGTGCCGAGTATGTGGGGCGTTATGGTGGTGAAGAATTTGCAATACTGCTTAGCCATACTGAACATGACAAAGCGCTACTGGCGGCTAAAAGAATTAAAGAAGCGTTAGAGGAACTAGCTTATCATCATGAATATAACGAAGATTTTGGAATTGTCACTGTATCTCAAGGTATTTATAGCACCGTTCCAAGCGGTCATGAATCAATTACTGAAATCTACACAAAAGCAGATGAAGCACTCTATGCTGCTAAGCATCAGGGCCGCAATACGTTCGTTTTATCTGAAAGCAAAGATTAATCATAGACTCGTGGCTTGAGCGATTGCTCTATCCTTAGCTAACTAGAATTGTCACGTTTTTAGTAAATCAGCTATTAACTAAACAAAATATTCATAAACTAAGGTGTTGATTTTATACCTATTGATAGGTCATGATTATAGTCATGTTCAAGTAGATGTTTAAGGTTACCCATTGCATAAGTCAGTAAGGTTTGCGGTCTATGCTCCAATACTTTGTGTGGCGAATATAAGTTCTACGACTGTAGCTCATGCCTCTCCGAGTAAGGGCTACCAACATCAATTAGAACAGAATTTTGCGGCAGCTGTGATACTTATGGACAGTGATGTCTTTACATTCGGTATCCATGACTTTGATCCTAATGACTGGTTTAACTTAGAAAACGAAGATATTGGCACTGAAGAATCCGTCAGTTTAAGAAACCGAATTCAAGTATCAACAATTCCTTATACCTTTGATCTCAGTGATGAGGAAGATACCAATAAACAGTCTCTTATGCTTCGCCTATCTGGACTGGTATCAGAAAAAAATATCAAGCTGAACGGCGTTACGGTTGAAGACCATAGTGAAGATAGGATTCTAGCTGGCTATATTGCGTACAAATACAAATTTGTTATTAACGACAAATGGAGTATAGAGCCTTCGTTTGCGACTCATCTTATGCAATATAAAAATAAATTTGAATATCGAAGTGATGCGCTTATTGAGGCTAAAGATCGTTTGGACGGGGTTTACGTTAATACTTCTGCATGGAGCATGATCTATGAACCTACTATCTCCTTTAAATACCAAAGAGCGCGTCCTTGGGGGCAATGGAGTGTCGAGTCTAAGTGGCACTACTTCTACGGGCATGGCTGGGGCGAAGCGAATCAAGGCCAAATAGGGAATACAGAAGGTTGGTATGTTTCTAATGGTATTCAGTCTAAATATGACTTTGATCAGTGGGGGAAGGCAGTACAGTCGATGTATACCAGCTTTCACCGTATTGATTTAGGTGCAGATGTTGAAAAGCCACTAGGCACGGGGTATTACTATGAAGCATCTATCGGATGGCTAATGACACCTCCGTTTGACACTGAGTGGGTTGATAATGTGGGCATAGGCTTAAACTTTAACTATGGCAGCGCACTAAAAGGTGGAAGTATTGTTCTGTTTTTCAATCAGACCTAACTTATGTCGTTGTCGTGTGCCTAAGCTCTTATTTCGTTTTGTATATTCGACACAAAACAAACTAGTGAGCTACTTTGTTTCTGCCGGTTTGTTTCGCTTTATAAAGTGCTTTATCGGCTAGCTTAATGACATTATGTGGCTTTCTATCGCTAGAGGAGTCAGCGACACCGATACTTATAGTGACATTCACTGTATCAGCATTCGATGCTTTTCCACGCTTAGATGTACCTGATTTATTATTTTTCGGTCGTGTAGCCACATCTCTAAGCGCCATCTCGTATTGAGCGATATCTTCCCTTAATATCTCTAGATGCTCTAATACTTCTTTTAGATAGCGGCCTTTAAACACGGCAGTAAACTCTTCTCCACCATAACGATACACTCTAGCTTTTCCGCCTATGAGAGTTAAGCGCGTCGCGACCAGTTTAAGTACATCATCACCTGTATCGTGTCCGTAAGTGTCGTTAAATGCTTTAAAGTGGTCTACATCGAGCATAGCAATGGTGTACTTTCTACCTAATTGCTTTAAGTCGGTTTCTAAAGCGTGGCGTCCAGGAATACCGGTCAACCCATCATTAAACGCAAGTTCATGGCTCGCAGATATTAGCGCGACCAGAAGAAGTACGCCGGCTAATGTGAACATAGTGCTTGAGATAAATGGTGTATCAAAAAAGATGAACGTAAACGTGGTTGTCACGATTGCCGAGTAAGAGACAACATCTGCAATTCGATTGTTTCTCAGAACCAAAATAGCGGTAACACCGGTTAATGCAACTAAGTACAAAACTAGTACGAATGGGAGTCGCGAAATCTGAGGAACAACAAAAAGAAGGCCATCATTAAAGTGCACTAAACTTTCTTCGCCAAAATGACTAATGGTTAGGTAAGACCATGCTAAAAAAAGACCATTAATTAAGACATATAGTAAAAAACTTTTGCTACTTAAATTGGAGTCTTTGAATGCATAAGTTAATAGCGATGCAACGGGTAACAAAAATGCGAGTAAAGAGAGTTCTAGCAGTGTTGTACCAGTACCTAACGAAGATTGTAGTCGGTTTTGTATTATCCAGTAACTAAGCATCATAACCACTGCAATCATTGCGCAGCGGCTTTGGTTAAAACTATGGCTTAGAAGTAGTGCAACGAGGAAAAGCACAATCGGCAAATTAACTGCGATGTCCAAGTTACCTTGAGTCATAGTGATGACGTTACTCATACCGAGCCATAATGACGCTATGAGACAAAGAGGGAAGGAGACCCTAAACCAGCTTGAAGTAACAATGGATGGAGACATTAACAGCAGTATACCAATTAGTTATAAAGAGTAATTTATCAAAGACCCTATTAGGATACTTCTATTTACTGATTTGCCAAGCTTTTTGCTAAACTTATGGGACAAATATGAACTAACATAAATTGCTCTCCTTAGTTCTGGCAAGAAAACTTGTTGTTCACTGGTGGGTGCGCTAAATTAAATTTTATAATAGTTAAATTGTAAGTCGTTATGTGATTGATTAAGGAGTAAATAATGCAGATTAGTGTAGATGTTCACAATTACATGGAAACTCTGGTTGGGCATATTCTCGCAAAAGAGGAGTATGCATCCAATTACGATCATGAGCAACTTGCAGATATAGCGTGTTTAGCGTTGAGTCAACTGCGACCAGTATACATACGTCATGACATTGATTTTCTTTCTGCGCTGGCAGAGTCACGGCTGATAATATTGAAACAGTATACTCTAACAGCGATTGAAAATGCTGAGTCCATGATTTTAAGAGATCGTCGTATGGAAAGAGGTGATGATGTTCCTATCATGTTTAGCCATCCTCGCTTCGATGACGACGTAGAATTGGAGTGGTTCGAAAAACCACTCATACAAATAAAAAAATAAGAGGTATTAATAAGTGGGACTATTTTCGCGTCTGTTTGGATTAGGTAATGCTGAAACTAAGTCAAAGGTAGAGATCGAACCTATTGAATATAAGGGCTTCCTGATCTATCAAGAGCCTATTTCAGAAGGTGGGCAGTATCGAATCGCCGGACGGATTACAAAGAAATTAGATGATGAAGTAAAGTCTCATCGTTTCATTCGCTCTGATGTACTGTCGAACAAAGACGACGCCAATGAGTTGATGCTCAAAAAGTCACAAATGTTCATTGATCAAATGGGTGACAACATTTTCTCATAGTCGAGTTGTTAGCTAATATCAACTTGATGAAAATCATAATTTAATGAGCCGTAAGCAGTTATGCTTACGGCTCATTTTTATATGTTTAATCTCTTGTTTCGCAACATCTTTTTTTAATCTGGTTCGACCTCTGCTGAGTGTAAGTCCGTCGTTATTTTTCATCATAAAGTGCCGAATCAACCTTTGATTATGGCGCAATGTAGTATTTTTCAGTATTTTTACTACAAAACACTTGCGATGAAAGCTGCCGTTAGATAAAAAAGAAGAATCATTGTGCCAATAGTGAAGGAATAACTATGCAAATTGGTGTACCTAAAGAAATACTCGCGGGAGAAACGCGAGTCGCTGCATCACCGAAATCGGTTGAGCAGTTAATTAAGCTTGGCTTCGAGGTTTCAGTTGAAACCGGAGCGGGTAGTCTAGCAAGCTTTGACGATTCAGCGTATGAAGAAGCCGGAGCTACCGTCTCATCTTCTAGCGACGTATGGCAGTCAGATCTCATCTTTAAAGTTAATGCTCCTATTGTTGATAAAGACAAAAGCATTGACGAAATTGCACTATTCAAAGATGGTGCAAGCCTTATCAGTTTTATCTGGCCTGCTCAAAACCCTGAATTAATGGAACAGCTCTCAACCAAAAACATCAATGTGATGGCGATGGATGCTGTTCCACGTATTTCCCGAGCTCAAGCGTTAGATGCACTGTCGTCTATGGCGAATATTGCTGGTTATCGTGCGGTAGTTGAAGCAGCGCATGAGTTTGGCCGTTTCTTTACTGGCCAAATTACGGCAGCTGGTAAAGTGCCACCTGCAAAAGTTCTTGTAGCTGGCGCTGGTGTTGCAGGTCTTGCAGCGATTGGCGCTGCGGGTAGCCTTGGTGCAATCGTAAGAGCCTTTGATGTACGCCCCGAAGTGAAAGAGCAAGTTCAATCGATGGGTGCGGATTTCTTAGAAGTTGATTTCGAAGAAGACACTGGCGCAGGCGATGGCTACGCAAAAGAGATGTCTGAAGAGTTCAACAAGAAAGCGGAAGAGCTGTACGCAGCACAAGCGAAAGATGTTGATATCATCATTACGACGGCTCTGATTCCAGGTCGCCCTGCACCAAAGCTTATTACTAAAGCAATGGTTGATAGCATGAAAGCGGGGTCTGTTATTGTCGATCTAGCTGCTGCTAATGGCGGTAACTGTGAATACACCGTCGCGGATAAGGTTATTACGACAGCGAACGGTGTTAAGATCGTTGGCTACACAGACATGGTTGGTCGCCTTCCTACACAATCGTCGCAGTTGTATGCAACAAATATCGTTAACCTACTAAAACTTCTTTGCAAAGAAAAAGACGGTACCATCAATATTGATTTTGAAGATGTTGTTCTTCGTGGTGTTACCGTTATTAAAGAAGGTGAAGTTACTTGGCCTGCGCCTCCGATTCAGGTTTCAGCTCAGCCACAAGTTAAGCAGAAAGAAGCACCAAAATTAGAGCCTAAAGTGGAAGAGCCGACTTCGCCGGTTAAAAAGCTTGTTGGTGTAGGTGTTGCGTTAGCAGCATTTGGTTGGGTCGCATCGGTTGCACCTGCAGCGTTCTTAGCGCATTTCACTGTGTTCATTCTGGCTTGTATCGTTGGTTATTACGTTGTGTGGAATGTCTCCCACTCACTGCATACGCCTTTGATGTCGGTAACGAACGCTATTTCAGGCATCATTGTTGTTGGTGCATTATTACAGATAGGGCAAGGAAGTGGCGTTGTAACTTTCTTGTCGTTCATCGCAGTGCTCATAGCAAGCATAAATATATTTGGTGGCTTTACAGTAACCAAACGTATGCTTGAAATGTTCCGTAAAGATTAGAGGGAGTAACAAATGTCTGCAGGATTAGTACAAGCGGCTTATATTGTTGCTGCAATCTTTTTTATCATGAGCCTTGCTGGTCTTTCTAAGCAAGAGTCAGCTAGAGCAGGTAACTACTACGGTATTACCGGTATGGCTATCGCACTAGTTGCGACCATATTTGGCCCTAGTACAGAAGGCTTGGCGTGGATTTTATTAGCTATGGTTATTGGTGGTGCAATCGGTATCCACTACGCTAAGAAAGTTGAAATGACGGAAATGCCAGAGCTAGTTGCAATACTACATAGCTTTGTTGGTATGGCAGCCGTATTGGTAGGTTTCAATAGTTACATTGATCCACCCGCTGTAATTTCTGTTACCCCGGCTGATATACATGCTGAACATGTTATTCACCTAGTTGAAGTATTCTTAGGTGTGTTCATTGGTGCGGTAACCTTCACTGGCTCCATCGTGGCATTCGGTAAACTGCGTGGTGTGATTTCTTCATCTGCATTGAATATTCCACATAAGCATAAATGGAACTTGCTGGCGATTGTGGCTTCATTACTATTGATGGTTTACTTCGTTAAAGCTGATGGCAGTATGTTTGCTCTGCTTGTAATGACATTAATTGCCTTTGCTTTTGGTTGTCACTTAGTTGCTTCCATTGGTGGCGCTGATATGCCGGTTGTTGTTTCAATGTTGAACTCATACTCAGGTTGGGCAGCAGCAGCAGCAGGATTCATGCTAGCGAATGATCTACTCATCGTAACCGGTGCGTTAGTTGGTTCTTCAGGTGCAATTCTTTCTTACATCATGTGTAAAGCAATGAATCGCTCATTCATAAGTGTTATCGCTGGCGGGTTTGGCCAAGAAGTTAGTACAAGTTCAGGTGACGAAGATTACGGCGAACATAGAGAGATCAATGCTGAAGACGTAGCTGATATGCTGAAAAACTCTTCTTCAGTCATCATCACTCCTGGTTACGGAATGGCAGTGGCACAGGCTCAATATCCAGTACACGAAATTACTGAAAAGCTTCGTGCTCTTGGTGTCAACGTCCGTTTTGGTATTCACCCGGTCGCGGGCCGTCTGCCTGGACACATGAATGTATTACTTGCTGAAGCAAAAGTACCGTATGACATCGTTCTAGAAATGGATGAAATCAACGATGACTTAAGCTCGACAGATACCGTTCTTGTTATTGGTGCTAACGATACAGTAAACCCTGCGGCGTTAGATGATCCAACAAGCCCAATTGCAGGGATGCCTGTTTTGGAAGTCTGGAACGCACAAAATGTTATCGTATTTAAACGTTCGATGAACCCAGGTTATGCGGGTGTACAAAACCCACTGTTCTTTAAAGATAACACTCAGATGTTATTCGGAGATGCTAAAGAAAGTGTGGATGCGATTTCTAAAGCTCTGTAATTAAGTACATTTTTATTTAAAAGCCAGCTAATAGCTGGCTTTTTTTTTGCATACATTATTGACGTTGATATCACAAACGATATGTATATTTATGACAGAATGCTTTATAGTTCTTTAACGTAAATTATTCTGATTACTCACTTTGATTAAACGCGCACTCTATTTATCACTGTTTAGCTTAGCCTTCGTAACGAGAAGTGTCTTAGCTGATTCTTTACCGGAAAGAATTGATAACTTTGTGAGTTACTTTAACTTTAATGATGCGATTGCCTCTTACGATATTCGCGTTATTCAAGCTGAATACCCGACAAGATTGATCACACCAGATTCTCTGTTACCAAGAACTGCAGAGTACCCATTACGCGATATTCAAAAACTGTATCAATTGTCGCTATCTTGTACCGGGAAATTACCATTAAGCCCACTAATTACAGAACCTCTCGTTTTCACAAGAGCAGTATGTAAAGACACAAATCTATCGGTACGTTGGTTTGCGCGAAGTGGCCTAATTCACCCTGGTGGTGGTTCATACGCTTACCGCTGGGTTTCAAAATATCCAGATAAAAAAGAACTTCTTGAAATGTTCATGCATATTCAAGAAAGACCGTTATCTCTACCTAATACACTGCTAGGTCGATTGCAGCGTATGAACCAGGACAGTATTACGGCTCTCATTGGTGGGGCTAAGATGTTCATTGAACAAGATGAGCTTTGGCTCAAACAAGGTAATACATATCATATTTTTGGGCCTAATAGGTGGAAGCCAAACGTTAGCAAGGCAGAACTGAGTTTTAGTTTGTCGAGCGAAAGCTCAACGTGTTTTGTCCAACGTGGCAACATGTGTTGGGACATAGAAGATCATTCTGATATTTTACGCATAGGGATGATAGCGTTGGTCTTTGCCAATATTTTATTGGTTGCTGGTTGGTCTGCATACCGTTGGAACTCGAAACGGCAAGAAATGAAAAGCAGAATGCTGGTACTACAAATATTGACTCATGAGTTACGTACTCCGATTGCTAGTTTGTCATTAACAGTTGAAGGCTTTAGACGTGAGTTTGAGCAATTGCCTGAAAGTGTATACGATGAGTTCAGACGTTTGTGCGAAGATTCACGAAGATTAAGACAGTTAGCTGAAGCTAGTAAGGATTATTTACAGTCAGATAACAAACCACTGAACACAGAATGGGTACCATCAGTACAAGAGTGGTTAGAGTACAAAGTATCGGATGAATTTAAAGGCAATATAAAATTAGCAATCAATGAAGATAGAGCCGCCAAGCTCAATGTTTATTGGTTAAGTAACTGTATAGATAATTTAATACGTAACGCAATCAAATATGGTGTGGCACCTGTTGTTATTGACGTTACAACATCCGCAGATCGTTTAACGATCAAAGTGATAGATCAGGGCGAATTATCACATCGAGATTGGCGGAACTTGAAAAAACCATTTGTAAGTAAAGCAGGCCTGGGATTAGGCCTGACGATTGTTGAATCAATGGTTGGCCGAATGGGCGGGAAAATGACGCTAATCGGGCCACCAACTACATTTATTTTGGAGATACCCTGTGAAACAGACACTGCTACTAGTTGAAGATGATAAGAACTTAGCCGATGGTTTATTAGTAAGCCTAGAACAAGCAGGATATGAATGTTTGCACGCAGAATCAATTGCTTGTGTAGCACAACACTGGGAGAAGGCTGATCTAGTCATATTAGATCGCCAATTGCCAGATGGTGACTCAGTTGAACACCTACAAGATTGGAAACAGCTAAAAGATATCCCCGTTATCTTATTAACGGCGTTAGTGACTGTTAAAGATAAAGTTGCAGGTTTGGACTCGGGTGCGAATGATTATCTAACGAAACCTTTTGCAGAAGCTGAACTGTTTGCGCGTATTCGTGCTCAGTTAAGATTACCTGAATCTGAAGAACATGATGACTCTAAAGTTATCACACCGAATTTGGTGATCGACAAAGCAACACGTGAAGTGTTTTATCGTGATGAAGCAATTACATTGACTAGAACAGAATTTGATCTGTTGTTATTTTTAGCTAGCAACTTAGGCCGAGTGTTTACAAGAGACGAACTTCTTGATCATGTTTGGGGTTACAATCACTTCCCAACGACACGTACTGTAGACACGCACGTATTGCAATTACGTCAAAAATTAGCTGGTCTAGAAATTGAAACACTTCGTGGTGTTGGTTATAAGATGAAAGCATAATGCGTCAGCTTGTTACTTTTATTTGTATATCTATTTGCTTCCCTTTGGCGGCAAATAGCGTTGATTGGTTTGAGTCAAATACACCTTTGACTCAAGCTCATCAATTTCTTCTTGATGACGATCTTGATGCGATGTTTGGGTCGGTCGTCGAGGTCTATCAGCAAAATGATAGTCGGTCTATTCGTGAACACCTCAACAATCTATTACTTCATTCTCTTGAAGTCGACTGCGGTAAAGGTCTTGATAACAACCACTTACCTGACTGGATAACAACGACAACAATTCGAAGAACCAATATTCAAAGTCCGGGTCGCGATATATATAACGTGACTGTTTCTATTGAATCTAAGAAAGAGATTGAAAATATTGTTTTTAAACGCTGGGTAGATAAGCAGATTTCAACAGATAGTGAATTTGCATTTAATGAGTCAACCCAAAATGGTAAGACTAAGAAGGTTTATCAAAAGCGCTACAACTTAAATAGCCGAGTGCCAAAAGGGCTCTATCGACTAGATGTTACAGCGACAGATCAAGAGACTTGGAGCTCTTGGATCGTATTTGTAGATTCAAAAGCAAAACAAGTCGTGAGATGGCAGTCCAAGGACCAATGGACGATCGAGAAAAATGCACTTCTCAACGACAACTGCCCACTTCCGTCACTAACAGTTGCACTCTATGATTATATTGATGGTAACTACAATGAAGTGTGGAGTCGTAGTTTCGAATCTGATTATCCAACTTCATTTGAACCAAGAAACATAGATCCCGAAAGGTACGTGTTGGCCGTTTCCATGACCAACCAAAGATGGCAGGGACAGGTATTAATCGAACAATCTCAAATAATTAGTAAAACATATGACGTTTCTGTGGAGGATTAGCTAAAGTTAATAGACAATAAGTCGTTATAAACTTAAGGGAATAACTGTTTATAAATTATGAAGACTACTATTAGATTTTTAACTTTGTCTATCGCACTTGCAAGTGCATCCGCTAGCGCTGCTAATTACGCAATCGAAGCCCGTGGTGATGCTATGGGTGGCGTTGGGGTTGTTTCAGCAAACTTTCTTACCGCACCATTTTATAACCCTGCATTAACTGCAATCTACCGTCGTAATGACGATGTTGGAATGATCATCCCAAGTATTGGATTATCGTATAACGATGAAGATAATATGGTTGATGATTTAGATACTGTATCAGGCCTAATTAGTGAAATAAGCTCAGGTGATTATTCAAACGTAGACCAATTGCAGACAAGCCTCGACAATTTGGAAGGTGATCAAGCCAAGCTTGAGTTAGGGGGGGTTGTAGCGTTTGCAATACCAAATCAATATGTAGCGGCTAACGTGTTTGGCAAAGCATATACTGAAACGTTTGCGGCACCGAATATCTACACAGAGGCGGATTCTCTAGGCGGCGATGATGTTAATACTGCCGTTAATGCCGAATTCAGTTCAGTGAACGCTGTTGCGATAGGCGTAACAGAAATTGGTATTTCGATCGCTAAGTATCAAACATTTTTGGGACAACATATTGCTTTTGGCTTATCGCCTAAGCTCCAACGCATCTATACCTATGTTTATACAGCAGATTTAAACAACTATGATATCTCAGACATAGCCGATAATGGCACAGGGGAAACTATGTTTAACCTTGATGCCGGATTTTTGTGGTTTCATGGTCCATTAAGGATTGGATTATCAGCCACAAACTTGATATCCAGAGATATCACTACTCAAGAATTACATAGAGAAGCATTAACATCTGAAATTGATCCTACCCAAGTCCGCGCTGCTGATACACTAAGTTATGCCTACCAAATGCGACCACAATATACTATAGGCGCAGGTTTTGTGGCTGACTATGCCACCATAAGCGTTGATTACGATATCAATGAAGACGAACGCTTTACCGGTTTTGATGATAACACTCAGTGGCTAAGGGTAGGGGGCGAGCTTGATATAATGCGTCAACTGAAACTCCGAGCTGGTTATAAACGTAATCTGGCCTATGAAAATAGCGACGACACAGTAACTGCCGGTATTGGAATATCACCACTCAATCTATTTCAGTTAGACATTGGTGCTAGCTACACAAATGAAAACTCGATGGGTGTTTATCTAAATTTCTTAGGTAGTTATTAATAGTTCTACCGCTACTAACGGTTTCAGTATATAGTCAGCTCCTCAATTAAGAGGAGCTTTTTTATGTTTGATGATCTATCCCTTTCCCATGAAGAACAGCAAAAGGCTGTTGAAAGAATTCAAGAGTTAATGCAAACAGGTATGAGCACGGCTCAAGCGATTAAACTTGTAGCTGAGCAAATCAGAAAAGAACATAAGGAACAAGAGTAGGGTAGGAATCTACTCTATTACCACCTGACGCACTATAACTAAATATTTAATACCAACAAAACTAGACTGCCATTCACATTCATCTAACCAAAGTCTATTATATCTAATTTGTTATCTATTAACATGGTCATCGGGTTCTTTCTGGGTGTTATTTATTTGCATTATTAACAACAGCTTAGGTTGGAGTATTGTCCTGTTTGGTTATCACTAAATGTTCCGATGTAATATAATTACAGGTTGATTATGGTATGAGTTTTTATTTAGAGGAATATATCGCACTAGCACAGTGTCACCAACAAGTAGTAAAACTCATTACCAATCCGTGACGCGGTAACACTGTTTGTGATTTTAATGTGGACCTTGGTATGTCAAACTAAAGGAATATCCCTCAGTACAAGGTCTATGATTTCATGAACAAATTTAAGTTGCTGGTGTGTGTGTGTAGTGCAGCATTATTGGTTGGTTGTGACGGCACTCCCTCTGATGAGAACCAAACCGTAGATAACGATATTATTGCCCAATCAGTGGAGTTGCCGAAGTTTCAACTCTCTAAGAGCGGAGAGCTGTCAGCCGTACTATATGGAATATCTTGTGGGTCTAACCAGCACTTAAGTAGTAACCCTTCTGTGTCATTGATCATAAACGGAACACCAGTTGAGTTTTCTCGCGAATGTAGCGACTCTATCTTGAGCTTTTCACCTATTAATAATACAGAGAACGCCATTTTCGCCGATCTAATAGTTTCTAGTACTAACTTGAGTTGCCGTTACTTTTCAGGAACACGTACCTATGTTTATAACGACTGGCAGTTAGCACCTATTAAAGAAGCCTTAAAACAATTCCAGTAGCATTCAATGTACTGCTAAACTTATAGAAAGGTTTATGCGGGAGAATATAGATGAAGTTATCTACTTTACTTTTGTTATTCTCATTGAGTTCTAACTTCGCTTTTTCTAATGACATCGTGACTCTTGCGTCAGGTGAGTGGTACCCGTATCAATCACAGACTCTAAGAGAAGGCGGTTTTGTTGCTCACATTGTTACTGAAGCCTTTAAACAAGAAGGTTATGAAGTTGAACTGGTCTATTACCCGTGGGCTCGAGGGTTTGACAAAGTCCGAACAGGAGAAGTCGACGGTTCATTTGCTTATTCTAAAACCGATGAACGCATTAAGTTCGCTTTATTTTCAGATGTGATATTGTCAGTTCCCATTGCGGTTTTTCATAGACGGGATGATGAAGTTGTCTGGAATGAAGTCTCAGATCTTCAAGGTCTAGAGATTGGTGGAGTTTTAGGCTATGACTATGGTTTGTCAGAGCTTGAAAAATCCAACGTAATCAATATTATCCGGATAGAAAATCAGATTGGTAATTATCATAAGTTACTATCAGGCCGACTAGATATACTCTTGGAATATCCCAATGTCGCGAATAAGTTTATTGATAAGTTAAATGCAGAAGATAAATTGGTGATGAATCCTAAACCAATAAACTTACTCTCATATTCATTAATTATCTCTAAGAAATCAAAACGTTCTGAACAACTGATTGCGGCATTCAATAGTGGCTTAAAGAAACTTCGTGAAAGCGGTGTGTATGAACAAATTGATTCAGAATCGAACCGCGGAGCTTATGAAAAGTAAATATTCCTCCAATACCACAGTGCGTATTATCAGACGTTATGTTAAACAAAAGCTTACTATTCAGTAAGTTATCAATAAATCTAGTATGTATTAAAACTTCAACTTTCTCAACGAATGTAGTTGAGGTTTAGCCAAATGACCGAAAACCTCTTTTTTAGGGAATTCTATTGCCGCTTAACGGTAGAGCAAACAGCACAATTATGTTTTAAAAGTGTGACCACCATCAAAAGGTGGGACAGGGGAAATCCTATACCTCGTGAGTGTAAAAGGTTGATGAGGCTTAATTCTAATAGAGAAATTGGCTCTACTGATGACTGGTTGGGATTTTACGTCGAACACGGAAAACTAGTTCTGCCAACGGGGCAGAGACTAACTGCGAATCAAGTACTAATAGGAGCAGCTTTAGTAGAGATCAATAGCGAAATCGATAAGAATACATGTAGCGTGCTTTTACGAATATCGCGAAAGTTAGCGGCAATTATGAATCAAAAGAAATCTCAATATTGAGTGTTATTGTAATCAAAAATGATCTATGAATATGTATATTCTACATTGAATTCTAATGTGTTATTTGAAGCATTGATAGTAGTAGGAGTGCACTACCCGACGTTCAGTGAAGTCGTCATCAAATGGAATCGACATCGATGCTAATGCACACAATTTGTTTTTGTCATTAACATTCCAGGGTGAATATGTATGAATTATATTATCAATATTACTGAGTTTTGGTTCTATATCTTAACGTCTTTCTTTCTAGGTGCAGCTCCATTACATTTCTATTACAGTAATAAAATAGCTGCTAACTTGAGCGATTCAGATACAGCTCCTAGAGAAGTAGAATTACTAAATGCTGAGTACGAGAAAACAGCAAGCCTTAGTGAAGAGCTAGAAAATAGAAATAAACAACTAGAAAATGAACTGAAATTTAAAAAATCCATTCTAGATGAGGTCTCTACATTAAAAGAACAGGTACGTAAACGGGACTCCAATATAGAGATCTATAAGCTTAGACACACACAAATTCAGTTCGAGGTCGATACTGTCCAGAAGTACTATAAGGATGCGAGGATAGACACGAGTATAAATATTTAGTGCTTTTATCACCACTATGTTACTGAAAAAAATAAATATAGGACGATAGTTTGATTCGACTTTTATACGTATCGTAAGCTCAAATGCGGTCTTATAAACAACATCATTCAAATTAAGCACGAATACTGGTCATGCATACAGTGTCATGTTAATCTTTAATGAATGTTATTCATTGAGGCTAAAGGTAGAGACTTATGGAGCAAGAAGGATATGCCGTAATAGTAGAGAATGATGAATCTGCGTGGAAAGATCAAACTGGAGTAAAGTATCATTTTCCAAAGATTTATATAGCTAAATCCCGTATTAGAGTTGGAACAAAAGTAGTTTACTACAAGGGTCGGATGACCAACTCTAAGTTTGCTAACAAACGTTTGTCAAAGCAGCCTCATTACTTTGGTTTTGCGACGGTATGTGCGATCACTCCTGATCCTCTAAGCAAAAAAGGTGATTTATACGCAGAACTCGAAGGTTTTACAGCCTTTGATAAAGCGGTCCCTTTTAAATTTAAAGGAAGCCACATTGAATCGCACACGGCTAAAAATTATTTCCGGGACGCCGTGCGTAAGATTGATAAAAATGCTTATGTACAAATTTTGTCTCTTGCTCAAATGGAATCGAAATCTTCTGCGGAGAAAGCGGATTCTAATACAGGTTACGGCAAGAGTTGGGAAGTAGTTAGTAAAACAAAGGCAATCAAATATATAGACTCCACCCTAATTAATTATTCTAGTACTAGGTTGCCTAAATCTGTTCGTTCATTTTTTACTGCCGGATTAGATAATACCGAATTAAAAGCAACTTTCCGGGGTGATCTTGTTTCAATTAAGGTCGTGAAATCTGTCGATAAGAAGGGTGTCACTCGGTTTGATCTAAGATTTTCGAGAGACGTCTCAAAGCATTTTAATCAAACGGAAACCCCTTTATTTTTGTCTTTCGATAAAACCATAGGGAAAGACAACCTATCATTAACGATCGTAGACAGCGCCCGACAAGAAAAAGTGGGAATCCCCAAAACTAATTCTTGTAGCATAGATATTGAAACCGTTGATATAGAAGTCGACAATGATCAACAATTCATGGTTAAAGGCACGGGCGAGAGAACGGGAAATCGTTCTGAATCTTGTCTAGTTAAAGAATACTGTGAGTTTAAGAAAATTGTTAAGCCTAAGCGAAACAAGATTTCTTTTGGTGATGGTAATCCTTTATACACAGACCTGTTTTTGGATGATTATTTATTTGAAGCAAAATCAACTTCAGATCGGACAGCAGTTAGAATGGCTATTGGCCAACTATTCGATTATGAAAACCTCTTAGGTAAAGACGTAAAAAAAGTAGTTCTCTTACCATGTAAGCCAAGTTCAACTTTGGAAGAATTGATTCTTAAGTTGAACTTTGGACTTGTGTATAAGGATGAGCGGACTTTTGTTGAAGAAAACCTCTAGCTGGGGCCCCTTATCAATGATAGGGGTCCTTCATATGGGCCCTTAAGTCTTCATTAACCAAGCTATGCTAAAAACATCATCCTCCTCACTTTCCTTTAATTTCCGCTGAAGTTGTCACCTTACTGTGTCGTGATGATTCCAAGTCTATTTTAGTGACGTTCTCATAGGCTTAATTCAATTTAGTTAATATGAATATCATTGATATGAGTTTGTCTACATAGATCACATGTTTATTTTTACGACGTACTAAGGTTAAAGATATTTAAAAATGTGGAAGTTATTATGAAATGGATTTTGTTGATTGTGGCCTTTTTATCTGCAAGTGTTCAAGCAAACTGCAACATAGAATCGAGTTTATTGAACCCGAATTATAATGCAATAAAGGCGGAAAGTGATGCTCAGAATCTAGGAGATACTGAGTTTTTCATTCTAGTTTATTCTAACTCACCTAGGTTTTGTAAATATGCAGAAAGTCGTGGGTTCGCAGATAAACTAAAGTTTCAATGCGAATCAGATAACGACTTCGGATGGGTTGTTCATGGTCTTTGGGCTGAAAATAAACAGAGCTTTATAGACCAAAAAAAGGACGGGCATCCTAGATGGTGTGAAGGAGATCTTGACCCTGAACCATTGGAAACATTAATCCCTTATCTATGTATGTCTCCAGGCACTGCATTATTACAAGGGGAGTGGGAAAAGCATGGAGCCTGCGATTTCGATACCGCAGAAGAGTACTTTTCTCAAACTAGCAGTTTACACAATGCGTTAGAGTTACCCCCTAAAGAGTATGACACTACCCAAGCAATAGAGTGGATGATCGCAAATAATCAATCGATCACTGAAAGTAACATTGTGAATATGAAACACGAATTCGCGATTTGTTATGACACAGAGCTTAACCTAATGAGCTGTCCACAGGAGTAGTTAATATGCTGTTTTTACCAACACTCAAAAAGATTATATTTGTAGGGATGTACTTAATTTCGGCTGTTGCTTTATTCGCATGTTCGTCAAACTCAAGTGACATGGTAGAAATGAAGTTGGTTAACAAAAGTTTACCAACGAACCAATTATCAATAGTTACGTATAATAACAAGTTTGTTGGACACTATAAGCTAAAAGATAACGAAGCTATTGCGAATATTTTGTCTAATTATGATTTAGTATTTATACAAGAGTTAGTTGCTCCACCTTATGATGGATCATACCCAAACGGCAAAAAATATCGATCTGACCCTGAATCAAAAGGTTTTTTTGAAGGGATGATTTCCGCTGGTTTTAATTATGTTTTATCAGAGGAGGATACCGGTGCTTCTTCAACTAACCATAGCTCAACGACATCTACCGAATGGTTTGTGGCTTTTTACAAGCCGGGTATTGTTCAACCAAAGCCGAGTTTGATACAAGGTTTTGTCGATTTAGATAGAAGTAATAATGACGTGTTCGATAGAGTTCCTTATGCATTTAGCTTCAAGCATATCAAAACAAAAACAGACTTTGTCGTCATTTCTACCCACCTAGCTGCTGGAGCTAGTCCGACAGACGGACTTAAAAGGAGTAGAGAGTTAGACAGAATTTATAGTTGGGTAGAATCCAATAAAGATAAAGATGATAACTTTATAATACTTGGAGATATGAACTTTAAAAATTGTGCGGAGATTAGTTCTTCAGTTTCTGACGACTATAATGCGTTAAATAAAGGTATAAACTGCAAAAAAACCAACGTCTCTAATAATCCAAAACCTTACGACAACGTTCTTATCTTGAAAACAAATAATACAGACATAAAATATATTCCTGGAATCGAAGTTGTTGAATTGCGCGATAAAATGCTCGAATTTTGGCCTGAAGATTCACAAGCACATTACCCTGGTGATCCTTATGATGGTAATAAATTTAGTCAATATTACTCCGACCATAACCCTGTACTATTTTATATATCGACATATAGCGATACAGACTAGGTTCGAAAATAGCCCTCTAAGAATAAGTAAGGTTTTGCGTTACTAAGGAATTAAAAATATACAGGAGAAGAAGGTGGGTAAAGATAAAGATAAGGAAAAAATTAAACTTACTCTCGAAAGAGTTGCTGCAACAGCTGGTATTTTGGCTCTTTTGTTTACTATTTATATCGAAATGGATCTGTTTGATGATAGCCCGAGGAATTCAGATAAGTTCTTTGGCATATGGGCATCTGAATATAGTTACTCTGTAAATGGTGGTGTTGCTACGGTAGAAGGTACGACGGAATACTTCAAAACTGGAATGTACAACTTCAAAGGAAAGATGAATATAAATACCTTAACTGACAATCAAGACTCGATTAAAGTAAGTTATGACTTAGATGGCACAGGAACCTGGCTGAACGACTCAGAGAATTTGTATATTACATTAACTAATTCGAAATCGAACCCAACATCGCTACAAGTAAACCAAAGCCTTTTTGACTTGAGTGAACCAAAGTTTATGGATCTTATCCCACCATTAGAGAGCTTTATTCCCCTAAATATTACTGGGCGGTACTCTATCGTTAGTAATGAAAACGAAGTAACCTCGCTTGAGGTGAACGGTCCGTTGGGGAACAAACTGTCAATTAGTATGAAAAAAGTAGATGTAACATATCAGAGAGTAAAATGATAAAGGTCATCAAAAGCGACTACATACCAGGAATGATCAAGCTGTGTCGCTTTAACAAAATTGCTAAATTAAAGGGATAATCGTATTTACTTGATTTTTTTGGCATAACTATCTTGATCTATGCTCTTGAAGTAAGTTGAGCCAATAAATGCTATAAAGATTTCTAGTATGAGAAAAATGATTGTAATTAGAATTATTATGATACTGGTACTATCCCATCCTAGTAAGTTAGCGGCATAGACCGAAGCAGCAATGTTTATACCAATGAAATAAGCAAAGCCAAGTTCAAACAGAACTTTTTTAATTACAGTAGATCTTGATAGGGGGCTTACCCAATCACAGTGGTATTTAATGACCTTTTGTTTTAACTCATCGAAAGCTTCAAAGTTGTCATCGTCAATTGTTTCAAGCTGATATCTCACTACTTGTTTATCCAACATCCCATATCTGACAACGTTAAGATAGGCCTTGCCAGTTCTTATTGAAAAGTGAACTAGAAGCAATAGCAAAATGTTCAAAGAAGCCAAACTAAGATGGTTTGGAAACTCACTAAAGTGCATTATTGCAATGATACCGGCAGTTACAAGAGTAACGGTCCACGTTAGCGTATTGTGCAAATAAATTAAGTTGGCACTAAGGCTAGTATTGAACTGCGGTAAAAGTGTATCAATTAGCCACTTTTTCTTATCTTTCATAGTGATACGCTAAACTAAAAGGAATAGTTTGGTTTTATACGATACTCAGATGCATATATCAAGAAAACTATGCTGTTCTACACGATTACATCAAAAACGTAGAGCGGTGTGATATCAAAACAGCTGATAACTGCTGGCTATTGCTTCCTCACACATTTAAATCACCCGTCAAACAAATGATTCCACCCAATCCAATAGCCACCTTGAATAAAATAGTCTTGATTGGCCTCTTGATGATAGCTATTATCATTCGCGTTTATAGTGTTACTTTAAACAAACTTTCACTAATTGATGTTAATAAGGCTTCTAAATGGCAATACTTGTTTTTGTTTCTCTAATTTTCGTGTGGGGAATAATAGCTTTGGTGATAGAGGACTTCTCAATACTAGCTATCTTCACCACCATATTTGCTCCAATAGCATCTGTTGGATTTGGTGTGTATAGCTATCTTAAAAGTGGAGAGTGGGAGATCATTGATGTTACATATGCGGCGTGTGCAATCAGTGATAACTGTTTGCAGCTATTCAGTATGAGTGAATATATAGGTTTTGATTCGATCAATAACTGGTATCTAACAACAAACGTTGCTTGGACGGTAGTTTTAGTACCTATATTTGGAAATTTATTGAATTTTTCGGTACTTGAACGACTTGTTGGGTCTAAATAAGACGGCCTTAATAACTAAACAAAGAGGTATGATTATTTTGGTAACAATTGATGATTTTAAATTTATAGGATGGTTGGAGTTCGGAGAACTAGTCGAGGAAAGTAAAGGCGTTGAACCTTCGGTTTCGATGAAACATTATGCCGAGCTAAAGCGCTATAATGTGGAAAACAGACTAGGCTCTGCGGTAAAAGAATTGTTAGCTTTGGCTAAGTTATATCAATTCTCGTACGATAATACGTCTAGCCCAGTTTTGTTTACATATGATGTACTGGATGCAATCTTTACTACTGTAATCATTTCGGCAAAAGAACGAGATTTAATTCTTCAAGCTCAATCTGGGGATGCTACTTCGGACCAAAAAACGAAAGCATTACATTTAATGGAAAGTATTATGCTTCCAGATCTAAGTTCTTAGAGGTTGTGTTGAAGCCCTCCGTAAATAGGAGGGCACTTATCACCAAAATACGAAACGTTAGTATGAACATTGATACCAATGAGCAGTAATATACTTTGCTGTCATAAATCCTTTTCTCTACTCGATCATATAGCTTCAAAATTTTGATGGTTCTATCAATAGTGCGTATTATCTTACATTACGTTAAATGCAACAGGCTTCATAAAGGTATGCATAATTCCCTATTTTAAGGGAATAAACGATGAAGTATCACGATATGACTAAAAATCATGTTTTTCGTGCAATCGAATGTAATTTAACCAAGGATGAAGTAACTAAGCTATGTTTTAAAAGTGTGAGTGAAGTCACTGCTTGGGATGAAGGTAAAGAGATCCCTAAAGAGTGCAAAAGGCTAATGCGATTATGTAAGGGAGTTGAAATTAGCACGAGTTCTGATTGGGAAGGGTTTAAAATCATACATGGGAGAATGAGATTACCAACTGGTCAACTAGTCTCTCCTCAACAGTTACTTACGGGCATTGGATTACTACATATTCAATCTGATCTAGAAATTCAAACCTGTCGACAACTGCTCAAACTAGCCAGAGCTATAGAACGAATCAAAAGAAATAGCTGATACAGTAGTCTCTCTTTAAGAGTGCAGATTACCGCACTCTTTCTCTCCACAATATCTCACCGTAAAGTATTAGTACTCCTGTGCATCAAATAACTAACGATATTCAATTCATTTTATAAATAAAAAAAAGCATAATGTTATTTTAGTTAAGTCTGCTAATAATCCTATTTATGGAAAATTCTGTGAGGCTTTTGGGGCATAGCGTGCATTATACGGCTTGTTGCTAGAATTTGTGTAGGGGAGAGAACAAGTTTGGAATTAATGGATAAGTTGGCTGAGGACTTTGATAGTGACACTGTTCTTTTTATCGGCTCTGGTGCATCCATACCGTCCGGGCTTCCGTCATGGAAGACTTTGGTTATGTGGCTTGAGGATTACACATCTCGTCTCGGAGGAAATACCGCAGTTGCAAATGACTTTCTGGAAGAAAGTACTAATGATCTAATCAATGCCACCAGTGCATTAACATCAGAGTTAGAGTCGCACGGTAAGTCCTTAAAAGACTTTTTTAATGATGATGAAAATTGTTCAATATTTCGCTCAGCAGAACCGAAGGAAATACACCACCTTATCGCAGAGCTTCCGACTTCTTGTATAGTAACTCCGAATTATGACTTACTCATTGAAAAGGTTTATAAATCTCTCGAGCGTCAAATCCAAGTTGTACACAAAAGCGACACTGTTTCACTTAACAAAATAATGAGAAGTAAGCTTAAACAATATGTCTATAAGTATCATGGGTGCGTAACAATGCCTGATGATATCGTTTTCGATTTCAAGTCCTATCGAAAGGAAATTCACGGCAATAGTGTTGACCTAGATTGTCTCAAGCACCTAATTCAATCGAAAACGCTGGTTTTTATCGGTTCTGATGTAAATGACCCTGACTTTAATCATATTAGAAATTACGTAACAGAAGCTTATAACTCTAGTTCTCTTGAATTTTGGGCATTCATGAAGAACACGACCCCAGAAAGAGTAAAGTTCTACCAAAAAGAATATGGCATCAATTTAATTAGTTATGATGAAAAGAATGGAGACCATTCGGATCTAAATAACAAGTTAAAGGTTTTGCTAAAGAAGATTCGTGAAGTTGACGAAAGAAAAGTGGAAGATATCGAGTCATCTGTATTAAAGCAAAAAGAACAAACAAAAACTGTAGGTGTACTAAGGGCTGCTTTAGTTGATGAAAATGAAAAAATAATTCCATTAGATGAGCAAATATTGGGTTTTGCTGCTCTTTTCGATACTGTGGCTAAAGAAAAGCTAATGGAATACTTAACACAATTTAGGGGCTATGAACAAAGTTTGGTGTCCAACCGTGTAGAGTATTTACTGAAACGAAGTTTATTGAATGAAACAGAACACTACTACCTTGCAGTTAAAGGTGAGTTCTCGATCGAGGCAGCTGTACAAATAGAAGACGATATCATGGAATTTCTTATGGAGCGTATAGATGGATAGTTTAAAAGTTAAAGCAATCGAATATTTTGCTGCAAAGCCACATGATGATCCAAAAGCACAATCCTATTTGTCAGCTATCTATAACGAATTACAACCAATATTAAACGATTCGAATTCATACGGTCTTCTATCAAACGCATTCGATATACTTGATAAATTCATAAGCCACATATCGATAAGGGCGTTACAGGATCTTACTAATCTGTGGGCACGGCTTCATGACAATATAGAGTTAGACGTAATAGATGAATCTTTAAGGCGCTACCATACTAAAGTTAAACTCAATTCAAAAATAATCTCGCTGCTAAGTAGGCTAAGGTACTTGGAACAAAATCAGGTGGTTAACACATTATTACGCTTTTGGGAGGAAGATCCAGACCAACGAAGCGAAATCGAAAAAGTGTTTAAAGAACTATCAGAATTCAATCTCCATGCAGTTAGAACAATTGGGTTTGATCCTCAAACAAAGCTATTAGAGACATTTAATAAACTTCCATTAAATCGAAAACTGGATTTTTTCCCTATTCTAAACATAGCTTATAAAGAATTCCTGGAAACCGAAATAGAGGGCCATAACTGGGAGTACCATACAGTATCAATCCAAACAATGGCTTTACCAGTAAGTCCCCAGATCATCAATTTACGGGAAGGGGTGATAGTTTCTATATTTGAACTCTATCAAAATGCTAGAACGCTAGGCGATAGTAAATCTCTCATTATTCTTATGAATTCATGTTGCAGAACGGGCACTCGTAATCAGTTATCCGAGGCTCTGAAAGAGCTTGTAGAAAATAATACAATTGAAATTCACGAGTATTGGTCCACTTTGATTAAATCAGCTCCTTTAGAGTTGGTTCAAATAATCGAGCACAATGCTTACTGGAATTACTACCATGGAACATCTGTTGCGGCAAAAAATGCAACTTTGATGGTAAAAGAAGCTATAGAAAAAAATCTGGAGTATCAGATATATCGTGATCTAGTCGGTTACGAAGGCATATTTAACGATTGGGAAGAAGAAAGAACTTCTAGAGATGGGTATGGTGCTCAAAAAGAACTGCGTGACCAACGAATCAACGATCATATAGAGAGCGTCTCAAACGAAAATATTCTCCTTTGGTTAAATAGAGTGGAACACTACCTAAAAACCGAATCCAAAGATCTTGCTACATTCCCTGAGTTATTTCATTTTGTAGAAAGTATTGCTGAACGTTTTCCAAATGAGATTCTATCTAGAATATTAGAAACATCAGAACTGAATAAATCATTGATTTGGGTATTTAGAGGGGTTTGGAAGTCTCATTTAAACAAACAGTTTAGAGAATTGATTTGTGAGTGGATTGAAAATGGGCAGTATTTATGGGAGCTATCTTCAGCGTTCTCAAACCTCAAAGGTCTAGATTACGAACTAGTCTCAATCATGACAGACAAATGTATCTTAATGAGCAACACTGATAGTTTGTGCGCATTGATACGTCTAATTACGTTCAATCAAGATAATTTTGGTCAAGAAAATATCAACGATGAATTTAAAAAGATCATGATTTTTTTGAACTCAGAGAAAAAAACCAATTGGGTTAATTACGTTTGGTATAACAAAAAAAGTGAATCATTTATCAACGTCCTTTCGGATGAGAATTTAAAGCTGTTAGTTGATAATTTAGTGTTTGTGAGTGAAGTAGACCACCGAATAGAAGGTGTACTAGAACAAGTTGCAGAAAATAATCCCGAATATATTTTTTATTTTTTTCAACAGCGAGTAGCTCATAAAAAGGGGATCGGCCACATTACTGAAGAACGTTACGAAGATATCCCTTACAGCTTATCTACTATCAAAGATGTATTGGCCAAACATCCGGATAAGCTTCTATCTCTTATTAAAAATAATTATGATTATGACGATGGAATTTTCCAATTTGGTATTGCTAGTTTGTTTAAGAAGTGCTTCCCAGTATTTGAAGAACAACTAATTGATGAGATTCTTAATCAATTGAACCCAAACAATGATAGAGAGTTGAAGCTAATACTAGCATTAGTCACTAATTACGAAGGGAACACATCGATCTTACCATTAATTAGAACTCTACTTACGTCGGTAGCATGCACTGAAGAGAAGTTCGAAATGTTTATTCATTCCTTAAATGGTACAGGGGTGGTCCATGGTGAATATGGTCTAGCTAAAGCATATGAACGGAAAAAAGAAAATATTCAGTTATGGGAACAAGACGAAGATGTAAATGTAGTTAAGTTTGCATTTAAGTATAAAGAAGCTTTAACCGAAATGATCCGCTCAGAAACTAGACGAACTGACGAGCAGGTAGCGTTGGAAAAACATAAATTTGGTTTTAAGGAATAGAGTATGAATAAGAAATTATACGGTTAACGTAGAAAGCATAGAAATGGTGGAATTTACCCCCGTAATACAGGTCGGGGGTTCTGACCCAAATCTAGCTCCGCTATCTTTTCTCGTTGTCGTCCGCTCAGTCTCGCTACCTCCAAACTCGAAGATAGCGAGCCGACTAAGTCGAAACCATACAAGAAAAAGAAACTAACGCGCTGCGCTTGTTCAAATCGTTAACCGAGAAAGCAAAAACCGCTTTCACTGCAACGATTTCTATATTTTGTCTGCACCAACAAAAAAGTCCGCATAACAGCGGACTTTCTGGTTTTTCTTTACTGGACGTTTACGAACGCAGCCAACTAAGAAACATACACACACCGTCATAAGCGATGAGTGCTGCGAACACACCTAAGAATGTCCACACAAAAAGGAACTCTGCTATCTTTTGATAGTCCTGTTCGGTCAGTTGAATCACGGCTTCCATACTTCCTCCTTAAAATAAGCTGACTTGGGCTTGCTGTGGTGATGCTTGCGTCACCGCCACATCACCTTTAGCGCGCGGCCTGCATGTAATCATCTGTCTTAGGCTCTGGTGTCGAACTTCCAACAGACAATCGTCGATGAACCGATAGTCTATGTCGTTGTGGTCTAAGTACTTTTCGTTAACGAAATAGGTCCCGTCATCCGCATCAACTTCGAGTGACAATGTCACGTTAATCCTGTTTTCATCTAAGTTAACCTTGATCACATGGCCCGTAATGTAGATGTTTTGGAATCCCTTGAACGGAAAGAGTGAGCCAATATCTAGACGATTAGCATTGCTTTGATTCCCACTGTTATCAACTTGATGGCTATCCCCACCATTAGATAAAACAGTAGGAACTTGAGCAGTCGAAACGACACTGCTTTGAGTGGAAGGTTGAACCGAACTTGCCACCGTTTCCGATTGCGAAACCTGTTCATCAAGACCAAAAACCATATTGGATAGCGCATAGACTAAATACCCCACGCAGGATAGGAACAACAAAGCGACGGCAAAAAACTTAGGACTACGAAATAGGGTATTCATAGCTCCTGCATTTTTAACAGAGCCGGTTGCTGTAGATTTGTATAAAAGGAAAGTATCTAAAGGGATCTTTTCGGTGATCAAGTTGACGTTATAGCCCTTTGGGATACTTGGTTTAGTGACCGCCTTTTCATGTTTGTAGATGTAAGGCTTACGTTTAGCCCATGGGTATTGGTCACGGTGTTTATGGAAAAAGCATTGCTCTGCACACATCTTGATACCCGTATCGATTTGCGTCCAATCGGGTGAGAGCAATTCAATATCCCAATCGTATTTTCGGTGACGCATGAATGCACCATTAAACGTGTGTGGATAGATAGGTCGTCCAAGTTCGTCATATTCTGCCACGCCTCTATCGTCCATTTCATTGGAATCAAGTTTATCCATATCGACAGGAACGTAGCGTGAATCGAACAGTTTAAGAAAAGACTTCGGTAATAAGTTGTCGTTCTTTTCTTTGGTGATGAAGTCGGCCATAGGACGGTATTTGATTTTCTTCATATCAAACCCAATTTTGGTTGAATAGATATCCTGGCACTCATCAATCACCACTTGAGATCCAATCGGCATCCAACAAAAGAAATAAGTCCAAAGGAAAATACCCGTTTCGTCACGCGACGAGATACGTATCAAACGGGCCGTTGAAGGGAAGGTGATGTTCAATCGTTTTTGAATTTCTTCTAATGGCTGCATACCCTCAAAATTGGTCACAACAATACGACCTGCTTTAAGGGCTTTTAAGATCACGAAGTAAGCCGAGTAGGCCGATTTATAGGAACCGTTCGCACCCGTTCTAATACAGATAGCCATTATTTGCTAAACCTCATAACAAACCCCGTAGTAAAGAAGTTGATGTAAGTAGCAATCGCTTTGGGCAGTCCAAACGCATGCGCGTAATAACGAAGTTCGTCAGGCAATAAGTTAAACGTTGAAACGAGCACATCGTTAAACCCAATCTCTTCGAGCAGCAGCTGGGCCGTTTGGTAACTGATTTTTAGAAAGCTGATATAGATAGTGAACTGCATCTTGATGTACCACAGCTGCATGTAAGTAATGATGTCTTCAAACATGGTTGGCGTGGAGTTGATGAAGTTGATAATCGAATCAAGGCCATCACCAAAGAAGTTAAATATGTCGATGATCCAATCCATGATTAATTCCCCAAACTCTTAATGCCGAGCAGAACGGCAATGAACAAAATGATGGAAGCGATTAAGGTCGCGTTGTCGATAAGGGCAGGGAGCACACCACTTTTAAATGAATGCGCTTGGCCGTTAACGAAGAGATCTAATGAATGATCTTTATACGTTCCGTTGTTCATGGCCGTAGTGTCAAAGCTGAATAGATTTCTGAAGTTTTGGATTTCTTGGGTGGCTTCGTATTTCAAAACATCAATGGCGTTTTGTATTTGAGTCAGCTTTTCAGCATCGTACAAGAAACGCGAACCATAGGTTTTTCCTTCTGGTGTGAAGCCAGCAAGACAATCACCATCACACCCAATGGAGTCGCGAATATCTGACAGTAGGTTGTTACTTTCACCAATTCCGCTTTCAACTCCTGACATATCGCCAGAGCCACCCGTATCACCAAGAGCCGCAATCGCTAATCCATTTGCGACTACTGCGTCATTGGTGGCGGAAATATCAGAAGTTAGAGAAGCAAATTGTGCATCAGTCGAAGTTTGAAGTGCATTGACGGCATCGCGCGCTTCAATGGCTCGGTTCTTAGCGGTGGCAGAATTATTCTTAGCCGCTTTGGACCATGACGAAATATCATCAATCGTTGGTTGCATGGCAGAAAACTCAGTGCTCAAGCTATCAAGCCCCGTTTTTAATTCTGCTGTATCGTCTTGCAACTGAGTGACGTTATAGTTTGTCTGTCCTAAGTAACCCATCATCGTGCTGAAGTTGCTTGGTATTTGTCGAGCATAGCTTTCAATATTCGCAGAATAGTTAATTAGGCGATTGATTTGAGAAGCGACTTCGTAATCAAGTACATCACTCATTTCACTGAGCTTGTCGGTAATCGCTGTGTAATCGAGCGAATCTAATTGCTCGGATAGTTTTTCGTAATGATAGTTGGCCTTACTATCTTGATGGCGTAATGTTGTCGCTAACTTATCTGTTTCAACTCTATTCTTGACGTATAAGGTATCAATTTGAGCCCGAGTCGATTTCGTATTTAATTGCCGAAAATAGGTATCAACGAGCGATTTGTTAGTTGCCGCAACAGAGTTGATGGCATTGTAAATTTTGGCTTGGCAAAGGTGCTGGGTACTTTCCGTACATATAACTTCTATTGGAGCAGGAAGCGTCACCCAAGAGTCGGAGGTATCTGGCGGCTCTTCGCAATCAGGTAGGTTTTCCGGCGTACATTCGTCGGGATATTCGGGAGGCGTCGTTACATCAGGTTTATTCGGTGTATCACCAATACTGTCTTCAGTACCTAAGCATTGAATACCAGTAGAAGCCATATCTGTATAACAATGATTATCCTCTGCGTTACAAATATTTTGTACACCATAACGATTCACATACTGACAATCCTCCATACAAGCAAAGTGAGTCAAACCTTCCGTTCCATAAGGAAAATAGACAAGACCAGTCCATTCATTTTCAGCAGGACAATACACATTTTCATTCGCGAACACATGAGGAGGAGTAAAAACAGCAAGGCATGCAAAGATAAAAAAGAAGAGAGCCACGATAAAATCGTTAAAGGCTTTGGTGAGTTTAGAGCGTTTTTCTAAGTCCATTTCAACAGCTCCTTAAGGTGACGTTACGAAGCGTTTATTCCAGTGTAAACCCCCATAACAAAAGACATAGACATGACCATCCCAAACAGGATGGTCACGATATCAGTAGCAAAAGCCGCCATTAAGAGCGCATTCCGCCCATGATTGCTTTAAGGCCAAAGCCAAGAGCAGCCAAACCAATCAGACCCACGACAACCAAACCGTAATTTGATTGACCAGAGGTCACAGCCGCATTGATTGCGGTTTCAGTTTCAGACGTTGCCGAAGCACCAAAAGCCAGTACCGTAGTACCTAAACCAACTAACACTTTTTTCATAACAAATTTCCTTCTTATTTCTGAAAAATGAATCTATCCCTTTGATAGACCCTTGATGATTCGACCTAGAACATGACCGCTAACAAATGAAAATAAGATCCAGCCGCTAACGGTAATGTACAAAGAAGAATCGATAGTGAGTGCACCTGTCGAAATAACCTCAACCAGTTGGTTATATTCCTCGGGTGTTAATACGTGGTAATCGCACGTCACATCATCAATGCTTAAGTGTGTGGTGTTATCAATTACGCACGTCATATCGAAGCCCTATTTAAAAGACGCTTTAAAGTGAGCTTTGATTTCTTCTTCCACTGGAACAAGTTCGGTAACAACCGCACCTGATAGTGGATCTTCTGGATTAATTTCCAGACGTAATTCGTATTCGCGACGCGGAACGAGCGCACCTGACTTCTCCAGTTTCAGTGCGTATTCGTAATCCACCATTAACGGCTGGTCCCATTGGGGATTCACATCACCTGATTCGCCAATAGTACGACGCTTGAATTTCTCGGAATTGATTTCACGAAGTGGACGCGAGATGTTCAGTTGAGCACCGTCACCTTTAAAACTGTTCCACGTAATGTCCATTCCCAATACAAATACTGCTTTAGCCATGAGTTAGTTCTCCAATATGTGTTCGACTAATTTCCCGTAGGTATCGGGAAAGGTGAAAGGTGTTCCATCACGAACAAGTGAGCCAATAACTTTGTTAACGTCACCGTTATGGAACGTGATCAAACTGTTTAAGATTTTTCCGTACTGTCTTCGCATCCAATAGGCCGACGACAACAAATCAAGCGATGCGCGCTTAGATGGTTTCGGTTTTGTGTTGAACTGTATGGATGTACACATCGATGCAGAAAACGCGTTCAGACCTGAGAACGCACCAGAAGGATTCAATAGGGCATCGATGTCCCATTTTTTCAGCTCAACTTCGTTTCGATACCAAACCAAATCGGTATCGCCAAAGTTTTGCTCTAACGCTTTGTTGTAGATACGCCAGTAAACACGGGACGTTCTTGAGCCAATCGCATACATTTCTTTACTGTACTTCGCGTTGCCATCTTCCAAACGTTCGATGGTATGACACGGAGATAAAGACGGGCCGCGACCACGGGCATTGGTGCGAAAGGCATCATCAAGCCAAGCTTTGTAGGCATAATCACAATCAAATAAACCGTCGTAATCATCAAACGCCAAGTCCAAACGGGCCAATTGTTTTACGCCAAGAACGTTACTTAACCAGTCATGCACATACCAAGGTTCGTGCTGACTGAAAAGATGCTTACAACCAACACCGTTTATTTGGAAATGCACAGTGTCATTGTTGCCACCAATCCCAACATAACCGCAGAAGTCTTCACCGTTTGGTGTCGTTAACTTCATTGAATCGGTGTAGAACTGAAAACCCAATCCACGAGGCGCATTGAGCGACAGGCCAAGAACGCGATTAGTGAAAATCTTCAAACAATCTTCAAGATAGTTTTGATATACGACTCGAAATGCGTTGTTGTAGCTGTGCATATCTTCAACATTCGTTGCCAAGGTTGGATTAAACACAGGTGGAGCAGGGAACTTAGGTGCAGTTGCACAGCGTTGTAAAAGACTTTTGGTCTTAACGTAATTCGGTTCGCCTTTCTTTGGTTTCTCAGCAATCGCGTTATAGCAATGGCGCAAATCTTTCAGAGCAAATGTAAAACACAGATAATCAACATGAACGGATTCTGGTGCTTGGGTGAATTGCTTTAGCAGCTGGGTAGCGTTACTCATTCGAATACTCCCAGATTTAAGCGTTCTTGATACGTGGTGTTCGTGATATCGATGAGTTCAACATCACCAAGTTCGGTCGCCATCCAAGAGTTCAGGTGTGACATTGATTTGAACAAATCCCATTCACAAGATCCTTTAACCAATACGGAAACCGTATAGTCAGGAAGCAAGTCGTAGAAGATGATTTGAGCTTTGTTCATGTTGTAGATAACTCAGTACGATAGATTTCGTATTAGTTAATACGACAATTATCATATTGTAAATACGATAAAATCCGTAATATTCCGCTAGAATCAACTGAGGTGACATAGAAAGGAAAATGGAAATGTACACAAACAATCTTATAGATGCGTATAAAGAGCACATGAATTACGTTCAATACAAGCAAGTCGCGCACGAGCTTGGCATTAGCGTCCAAATGCTTACAGATATACGCAAAGGTCGCGCATTTCTTAAGGAAAATCTTGCACTTATGATTGCAGAGAAAATTGGTGAAGAAAAAGAAGCGGTGTTGATCGGGTTAGCCGCAGACAAAGCAAAAACACCACAAGAACAAGCTCTATGGGCCAACATAGCAAAAAAGTTTAACGGGCTTGGTTATACAGGGATTTCAATGGCTTACTTAGGATTTGTAGTGGCTAAAGACAGCGTTTCTGAGCCTTTAAATTATATGTCCCAGTGCGTATTATCTATGTTATGTTAAATAGGTTTAAGCGCATTAAGGAGAGTTGCTACTCTCCTGTACTACTTAGGTAATTCATTAAACATAACTCTATTTACCATAAAATAGATAATAACTAGCTTACTATCTAACGATGTTCGCTAGCTATTATCTTTCAGTCTACTTTTAGCCACCGGCTAACTTCACTGTATGGCCTTTCTTTTCAAGGTGAGCTTTGATTTTGTCTCTGGCGTCACCTTGAATTTCAATCGTTCCGTCTTTAACCGAACCACCGCAACCACATACCTTTTTTAATTCAGCAGCGATTAGTTTTAGTTGTACATCTTCTAGATCTAATCCAGAAACAATACATACGCCTTTGCCTTTGCGGCCTTTAGTTTGACGCTGGATTCGTACGATTCCATCACCTTTTGGTCGTTGAACGACTTCTTCTTCCTGTTTAATACGGCCAATATCCGTCGAATATACAAGACTCATATAGATTATTTTCTCTGTTGCTCTGCTTTCTGTTTCGCAAGTATATACGCTTCAATATGCTTTTGTATCGCGATTTTCGAACCTTTAATCAATCGACCGTTAAAGAAACAATACCAGGTGTTTGGTTCTCCAGTATCGTTCTTTAAAGCATAACCATTAAAGTCCTCTGCCATAGGAGAACCTTCGCTCTCGCGCTTTTGCCCCACAGATGAGAACTCTTTAGGGTCAATGATGGTTGCTGTATCGCAAAACCAGTCAATACTTTTTTTGACTGCTGCTAGGCTACCAGACAGGACATGATTCTTAATCTTAGCTTGCCAGATATTGCTATCAGAAGATTTGAGGTTAAACCCTTTATAAATTGTAACAGCCATACGCAATTTTCTTATTATAGGAGTTACTTAAATAATAATTGTATCTGCGCGGTTATCAAGTATATTTGCAACATATATATGGATTTATAGACGTTTTTTATGAGAAAGCAGATACCACAGGTTACTGATATTTCGTTACTTAATCAGTGGCGTTCAACTTTTCGTTCTCAAGTATCGCTAGATCAGTTTGATTCATTAACCGCGGGCCAATATTCAAAGAATTCGTTGTTAGCAATGGTCAAAGACTGGAATCACTTTTCTGATTTTTGCGCTCTAAAAAACGTCAAATCTATTCCTGCATCCGTTACTGCTGTAAGACTTTTTATTGAACAGGAAGCCAAAAAACGTAAGTTTTCCACCCTAAAACGTTACGCTGTCACCGTTTCTCTGGTTCACCGACTCCTAGCTAATCACGATCCAGTCTCCAACAGTAAAATCCGCCAATTGTTAGCAAAGTATAGATTAGATAAAAATGGTGATGCAGCACAGGCCAATAGTCTGACGCTTAAGCACCTAAAAGCATTGGACGAACATTTAACTCGCTTACCTTGTGCTAAGAACATTCGTGATCTTGCCATCTATTATCTTATGTTTGAATGCGCTCTTAAACGTTCTGAACTTAAGAAATTAACCATAGGTCAGGTTGATTGTATCGAAACTGATTTTTGTATCACGGTTAAAGGCTGTACTTATCGATTAAGCGAACGAGGCACATCCGCTTTAAGGCTTTGGTTATCTTTAGCTGGTGACTCTAACGAGTGTTATGTTTTTAGAGCAATTGATAGGCATGAAAACATAGGTGATTCGGCGATGGATGACTCATCAATCTATCGGGTGTTGAAAAATGTAAGCGAACTATTACAGCTTCCAATTAAGTTTTCAGGGCAATCAACTCGTGTAGGCGCAGCTCAACATTTAGCTAATAACGGGAAGAAAGCGAAAGAAATTCAAGAGTTTGGACGATGGTTATCCCCTGCTATGCCTTATCAATATATAGGATATAAACAAAAAGCAGAGGATGAAAAGCAAATCTTTAAAACAATTAGACCTTGGGAATAGCCCTAGTCATTATTCACTGACGTTTTCACGCAGTTTGCTAAGAATTCATGGAACTGATGTCCATTGTGTTCTAACATTTTTGGAAACATAGATATTGGCGTCATTCCCGGAAACGTATTCACTTCATTTAAATAGATCTCACCATCTTCAGTTAAAAAGAAATCAATACGTGATAAATGGCGTAATCGCATTTGTTTAAAAACTTTGTGCGCACTTGTTCTTATGGTTTCTAGTTGTGGCTCAGTAAGATTAGTCGCCTCAATTTCGGTACTTGAATGGCTATCGGCGCTGTACTTTTCTTCATAAGTATAAAACGCGTCTGAAGGTGCTATAACCTCGCCAGGTTTAGATAGGTACAATTTCCCATCAAACTCATAAGCAGCGACTTCAAGTTCTCTTGGTTTTACCGCTTTCTCGACTAAAACTTGATCTGAATATCCAAAAGCTAAATCGATTGAAGATTTAAGCTTGGCCAATTCTGTGACCTTGTAACACCCAACAGAAGAACCTTGACGTGCAGCTTTGATAAAGACACTTCCCCACTTTGCAAAAGCAGACTCAGCTTCTTTAAATGCAGAATCATTATTCTCAGAAAGAAACAGATACGGTGTATTTGGAATACCCAACGCGTCATACCATAATTTGGACGTGATTTTGTTAAAGCTATTGGTGCTTGCTTCAGGGCCACATCCCAAATAAGGGATCCCTGCTAGCTCTAGCATAGATTGTATGTCGCCTGTCTCACCCGGAAAACCGTGAATGCAAGGTACAACAAAATCAATATGAATACTTTCAGAGTCACAATTTAATGTAGCGGTATTCGTATCAAGTGATACCAGTTTATCGTTGTCGTTATACCAACCATTGTCTCTCATTTCGACACGGATCACGTTGAAACCTGATGTTATGGAGAGCTGTTGCTGTAAATAGTTTGCTGATACTAGCGAAACTTCATGCTCTGAAGAACCGCCTCCACACAAAAGAAGAATGGTTGTTTTAGTCATTAACCTAGTTTCCGAAACGCTACAAAAGATTGAAAGGTAATCATAATGAAAATGAGCCAAAACGGTAGCGTAACTTAGTAGGATTTACGCGGTTTTGGCTCATCTGTTGAAATATTCACCGTAATAGATAAGCAGCGCCCATCTATTATGTTAACTAGTTCAGTTTGTTCAAAGTTGGGAACTCAGAGTTCTTAATTGAATCAATACTCTTTACAAACGGCTTAAGGTTTCTAAATTCAACGGGTAACGTATCAATAGCTTGTTTAGCATCCACACGCGAAGCGTAATCACCGTAAAGTACGGTGTACCATTTTGTCCCGTTAACTACTTTGTAGTTTTCCCATACAGGTTGTTTTGAATCCATAGGAAGTTTACGAGCGAATTCATCAACCTTTGTTTGAGAGCCTACAGCAACAACCTGAATCGTAAAGCCGTAACGAGGGTTCATTGCAACTTGATTTGCCGTCGGTGGGATAATTGCAACAGCAGCGGCTTCAGGCGTTTTTTTAACGACCTTCTTCTCTTCAGTTA
This sequence comes from Vibrio kyushuensis, assembly GCF_050337325.1. Lineage (NCBI taxonomy): Bacteria > Pseudomonadati > Pseudomonadota > Gammaproteobacteria > Vibrionales > Vibrionaceae > Vibrio > Vibrio kyushuensis. Next base: position 973,131 of record NZ_JAKJSV010000002.1, on the reverse strand, counting down.
TTGGTGACACTTTAACTACATTTTGCTCGACGTTGCTCTCGGTAATACCATCAGCAGTGCCTTCACTAGAAACAACCGGTTTATCTACCTCAGCAACTTTGTAGTCTTCCTTGTAACTTTCTGAGGTGACATCAGTGATGTACGTGTCAGAAGCACAAGCCGATAGAAGCACAGATAGGCCAACAATTGAAATCTTTTTCATGAAATGTACTTACGTCCTAAATAGAGATTACTGTAAATCATGCCGATTGAACGACTTAGAATCAAGCCAACATTTTAATTATATATCAATACTCTGTGATGCATGGCACAAAGTCACTTTTCTACCCTGTCCTACTGTTCATAATGAGTGCGAAATGCTCACAAACTAACATGGAATTGATTAATCTGTTGTTATTACAAATGGATTGAGTTGAACATGCATTCGTTAGATAAATTGCTTAAACCTAAATCAGTGGCGGTTATTGGCGCCTCTATAAAAGAGCGAAGAGCCGGTAACATAGTGATGAAAAACTTACTATTGGGTGGTTTTGAAGGGGCTATCATGCCCGTTACTCCAAAGTATCCCTCCGTTTGTGGGGTATTAGCGTACAAAACAATCGATGCTCTACCAATCACCCCTGATATCGCGATTTTGTGTACGAATGCTAGCCGTAACGTGTCACTTGTTTCTGAACTTGCGAATAAGGGTATTGCGACGGTTATTATACTCTCTTCTGATATGGCAGGATCTGTCAGCGAGCATAAGTCCATTCAAGAACAATGTTTAGACATTGCCAAGAAAGCGAACATGCGACTTCTTGGTCCGAATAGTTTGGGGGTAATTCTTCCTTGGTTAAATTTCAATGCTTCGTTCTCTCCGGTTACTGCCTTAAAGGGAAAGATTGCGTTTATTTCACAATCAGCTGCCGTTTGTACCACGATTCTAGATTGGGCTAATGATAAGAACATCGGTTTTTCAGCGTTTGTTTCGTTAGGAAACGCTTTAGATATCGACTTTGCTGAGCTTCTCGACCGATTGAGCATGGATTCTCATACCGAAGCGATTCTTCTTTACGTTGATACTATTAAAGATGCACGTCGATTCATGTCTGCAGCTCGGGCTGCATCTCGAAACCGAAGAATACTCGTATTGAAAGGTGGACGCACCGCTGGAGGGAGAAAAGCAGCAAGAAGACATACTGGTGGTGATGAGACATTAGATATCATTTACGATTCTGCGATACGTCGAACAGGAATGCTTCGGGTACATAATACTCATGAGCTGTTTGCAGCAGTGGAAACATTAACTCACTCTGTACCATTACGTGGTGAACGGCTTGCGATCATTACTAATGGTGGCGGACCTGCAATAATGGCTGTGGATACTCTTTTAGAGCGAGGAGGGAAATTAGCTAAATTGAGTAACGAAACACGTAAAAAGCTTGATACCATATTACCTTCGAGCTGGTCCCAGAGTAACCCCATCGACATGGTTGGAGATGCTGGCCATCGTCGTTATGTCTCAACCCTCAATACCCTACTTGATAGCAATGATGCAGACGCAATACTTATCATGCACAGCCCTTCTGCTGTGTCAGAGTCAGAGCAAACTGCTCAAGAACTTATTGATGCGATTAAGGCGCACCCAAGAAGCAAACACTTCAACATTCTAACGAATTGGTCAGGTGAACTAACGGCTAAGCCTGCAAGGCAAGTCTTTACTCAGGCGGGAATACCGACCTATCGAACACCGGAAAGTGCTGTTGTTGCTTTCATGCACTTAGTCGAGTACCGAAGAAATCAAAAGCAGTTAATGGAAACACCTACATCAGCAGAGCCTGTTCACATCGCAGAGCTGAACCAAGCCAAAGATTGGATCGAAAAAAAGTTAACTAATAATAAGTTAACAACGCTTGATACCCATCAGATAGGAGAGTTTCTCAAATTCTTTAATTTCAATGTTCTACCTACATGGATTGCTTCTGACGCTAGTGAAGCTGTACATGTTGCTGAGAAAATCGGTTACCCTGTAGCGGTAAAACTGCGTTCTCCTGATATTACTCACAAATCAGATGTACATGGTGTGATGCTAAACCTTCGAAATAGTGTCGAAGTTGCTAATGCAGCTGAAGCGATTCTAGATAGAACCAAACTCTCTTATCCAGCAGCTAATATTCACGGTTTACTTGTTCAAGGAATGGGTAAATTAGCTGGCGGAGAAGAGATCCGAATTAAAGTAGTAACCGATGAAACGTTTGGGCCCGTCATAATGATTGGTCAAGGTGGTTCAGAATGGGATGAATCAATAGATGCGGCCGCTGCTCTTCCTCCTCTAAATATGACGCTTGCACGCTACTTAATAGTTCGAGCTATTAAAGGTGGTAAAATCCGCCCTCAGAAACTACCAGAGCCTATGGATATACGAGGATTATCGGAGTTTTTGGTCAGGTTGTCGCAAATGGTGGTTGATTGCCCTCAGGTTCACCAACTGGATATCCATCCACTACTCGCAAATGGCAGTGAATTTACCATACTTGATGCGGACCTAGTATTGAAAGCGTATGACAGAGATGCTCACGAGCGTTTGGCGATCAGACCATATCCAGTAGAGATGGAAGAAGCTCTCGTGCTCAAAGATCAAACCAAGATATTGCTTCGACCAATACTGCCAGAAGATGAACCACTTCATGCCGAATTCATACATAACGTGTCAAAAGAAGATCTCTATAAACGATTTTTTAGCGACGTGGGTGAATTCAATCATGAAGCCTTGGCCAATTTCACTCAAATTGATTACGACCGTGAAATGGCGTTTGTAGCAGTTTCTAATGCTGATGGGAATCCATCCATCATCGGTGTCTCTCGCGCGTTGATAAACCATCAAAACAGTGATGCTGAGTTTGCAATATTGATTCGTTCTGACCTAAAAGGAAACGGCCTAGGAAAGGTGCTGATGGGAAAAGTTATCGAGTATTGTCGTGATAAAGGTACAACTCAAATTTCAGGAATGACAATGCCAACCAACAGAGGCATGTTAACACTGGCACAGAAGCTCGGTTTTGAGGTTGATATACAGTTTTCTGATGGTACTGCTGATATGGTAATGAAGTTAAATTAGAGTAACTTAGAAAGCGTTTAGAGGGAGTTCTTAAATCTCCCTCTCTATACCTTTGTATAGATCAGATTATCAGATCAGATTCCAATTTTTTGCTAGATACTGAATCGACCAATTTTTTGCATTACCCATATTACTTCTGCGCCAAGCCATCACAATATCAATATCTTGCTGTTGACCGCCATCGATTAAACATAGCTTACCTTCGGCTATTAACCGTTCAGCGACTTGTTTAGGTAGTGTCCCTATTCCTAAACCTGCGATAAGCGCATCCACTTTGGCATGAAATGAGGTTACCGTCAGTCGTGGCTGTTTGTCTAATACGTTAACTGTTTGAATAGGGTGCTCTTGGGCTGTATCAGCAATAGCGATAACCTTATATTTTTGACGCTCTTGTTCGTTAAATTCACCAACCCTGTTATGAATATAATGATCATTGGCTGCGACCCAAACCATAGACATCGATCCAAGCTTCTGAGTTTTCAGATCTTGGGGGATCATCCCTACTTTCGGACAGATCAATATGTCCGCTCTACCAACAGCTAAGGACTCCCAACAACCTGCAAGGATCTCTTCTTGCAACTTAACTTTGGTATTGCTGATCTCTTCTAATTTTGCGACTAGAGGAAAAAAGTTATTAACCGGAATAATTCCATCAAAAGCGACAGTAAGTTCAAGCTCCCATCCATTAGCCAAAGCGGATGCTTTACCGACTAGGTCTTGAGAGGCCTGGAGAATATGGCGGCCTTGTTCGAGTATCAAGCGCCCAACTTCTGTAAACGCCGCCTTGTGCCCCGAACGGTCAAAGATCATGAGATCTAAATCTTGTTCAAGTTTTTGTATTTGGTAAGTCAGCGAAGAAGGTGCCCTGTCGAGCTCTTTTGCTGCGCTAGCAAAGCTACCACGGCGATCAATCGCATCAAGGATATATAATGCTTCAAGTGTAAGTAGATTATGCAATGAGAGCCCCTTAAAAAAACCAATCTCTCTATAGAGTATCCAAATAACAAAAAACCAGCAATAAATGCTGGTTTAGAAAATAATCATTCGAAAAGTAATAACAAATTGGGCTGAATGAAAACTAATTATTAGACATCTCTCTTTTTACCATTACGACAGAAGCAACGATAAAAGCGATGATTAGACCTATTTCCACATGTAACTCCTAGATTCAAAACGTAACAAGGTGTAACTGCGGGAATTCTAACATTTACGAAGCGACATAAAAGCGCTTAACGTATTTATTACGTAAATAATCGATATAGATCAATAAACGCACAAAAAACGAACGATACGGAGTGGTAACTGAGAGATATAGCACTTTAAATGTTAAATATATGTAAGCATAAGTTGTTATTTAAATGTAATTTTTCCACCTATGATCTTATTTGCGGGCATTCCCCGTATCATTGTTTCTCGAGCGAATGTAATCATACATTTTGGGCACTTTCCTAATTCAGTCGTAAAGTCGGTAACAATACGCTCTTGAAAGCATTTAACTAAAGCACCTTTTCCACCTTTTCTGTATTTATACAAAAGGGTTTTACATTTTGCACAATAGACGGTGACCGTGCGTGTTGGCTGTTTCTTGTTAGGCTTAGCCATCATTTGAATCCGAGGTTAATTCAGGTTTTACCCATGCGCGACTAAAGTCAAACCATCCTAATGCATTACACTTGGCATTTTGTAAAGAACCGCACTGATCTTGGCTAACACCCAACCAACAGTGAAACATAGGGATTAGTTGTAAGTTTTCTACCAGAGATTTACCTAACGATTTCGCAGGGAAAGGAACTGTTTCGTCACTTCGCCATTGATTGATTAAACTTCCCCAATATTTGAAATGTTCATCCGTGCTCATTAGTTTGATGTCACTGTAATCCAGAAGCCAACCAGCAAGTGCATCATCTCGATTGTTGGACACCCCCATTGGCTTAATCCAAATATCAATCTCCGTGGTATCAGGAACTGAGAGATCGTATTTGATCATCTCTATTTTTAAACCGTCATCACGTAATATTTTTTCGATCGTTTTAGCGAGTGTTGGAAACATTGGGTGATGAGCATGATACGCGATAGTTATGCTTTTAAATTCAGGAGGCTTAACGGTGCTATTAGAACGACCTTGATGGTACCAGCCTGGTTTAAGGCCATGTGCGGGAAGAACACCTAACTCGACGAGCTTATTATCAGGTAACATCCGGAATAAGTTCATGGTATGAAGTTTATTCGTAAAGTATTCAGCCCATTCGGTATTCACTGCTAGACCATCTCTACGGTTAAGAAGTAAATAGGTACAGCCTGGATCTAACTTTACCTCTTCGTTTTGGTCGAGTAGGTCAGGCTTAATTGGGTTCGACAAGCTTGGGAATATCATCGAAGAATGAACCTCATCAATAACCCATACTTCAACTCGGTCAATCAAAGGACGGAAACCAAAATATCCATCAAAAGCCTGTAATATCAGCCTCTTGTCATTGTTTTCAACAACTTGATAAGGCCCAGTTCCGACAGGCATAAGGTCAAAGCCGTCTGATCTAAGCTCGTCTGGTAATAAGATTTTTGCACACGACTCGGCTAGCAACAGAGGCAAACGTCTGTCATCACGCGCAAGCTTGATATCAATGATGCTGTCATTTGGGGATGAAACATCCTCAATATGAGCAAATAGAGACACACTTTTTAGCAGTGATATGTTTTCAATGATGTGCTCTGTATTCAGCACTAGGCCATTATGAAATCGAACTCTAGGGCGAATATAAAAGCGCCAATGACGGCTAGAAAGCATTTCCCAGCTGTGCGCTAAATCAGGTTGTAATGTATCGGCTTCATCTAATCGAGTTAAACCACTGAAAATTTGCTGAGCAATATGTTGCTCTGAACGACGCATATTTTTGTTTGTGTTTAGCATAGATAAGGGGCGATAGTACGGCAGTCTAACGACCTGCAGACCTTCTTGATGCTGAACACCCAAGTAACCATCTATAACGCGTGCAAGCTTTGCACTGTCATTATCAAGCACTGAGAGTGCGTGTGAGATACGCCCTTCATCTAAGTATTGCTTCGCTAAGGTTTCATTAACGTCAGTACGGCTTCGTTTAAAGTTTAGTTGAGAGAGTTTTCCGCGACCCGGTGCTGGTCGCCATTCGATCCAGCCTTCCTCTTCCATTTTGTTGAGAACGATCCGAGCGTTACGACGAGTACAGAAAAGGATCTCAGTGATCTCATCAAGCTGAATACCTGAATCTTGACCATTGAAATGCTTAAAAAGAGTTTCAAACTGCACGCGTAGACGGGGACTGCTCATAAAGGGGAAATCTCGAACTTAGCAAAGAAGCACTTAGTTTCCCCTTTTTTTTAAGCTGTGGCAAGCTATACGCTAATCGCGCAGCCTAAAAGTTCACTCAGTTGAATAAGCTGTTGTTCATTATCAAGTTTTATTGACCACTTACAGCCACTATCATTGGCCACAAGTACATTAGCTCCCTTTCCAATTAACGTTATATAATCACATTGCGCCTGCATCACGATATGTTGCTCACCAGATAAACGTACGATCAATTCATGGGGAGTTGCGATGATCTTTCCTAATGAAAATTCAATAACCATCCTTTATTTACCCGCTTTACTTTTGATTTTCTTAACGGCTATGGTTAAACGGCTTGAACAGATGAGTCGCTCTTTTTCATCGGTCAGGTTTATTTGCCACACCTGTGTTGACACACCTAAATGTATTGGAGAGGCCGTGCCTGTCACTACCCCTGTTCTCATTGCTCGAATATGATTAGCGTTGATATCTAAGCCAACGCAAAAGTGCTGATCATCAACACACATGTTCGCAGCAACCGAACCGAGTGTTTCGGCTAGAACCACAGATGCCCCCCCATGAAGCATTCCTAACGGTTGGTGTGTAATATGCGCGACAGGCATTGTCGCAGAGATACTGTTGTCGCTAAATTCCGTATATTCAATTTGAAGGTGCTCTATTAGCGTATTCTTTGACGTTAAATTGAGTTGTTCCAAATTTAGTGGCTTTTTCCAGATAGTCATTTAGCACTCTTATTGTTTACGTTATAATTATTAACTTACAGTTATTTGATGAAGTCGTCATGGAATGACTAATTTGCCTTTCAATATGGAGATTGTAAATGCAAACAGCGTTTAAATTATCGGTACTGTGCTCTGTTATTGCGTTAACAGCTTGTAGCTCCTCGCCTACCGGAAGAAATCAGTTAATTTTGTTTTCTGATGATGAGATGAGTTCACTCGGTGGTCAGTCGTTTGAACAAATGAAAAAAGAACAACCTATTAGCATGGATAAAGCCGTTAACAGCTATGTTCAGTGTGTCGCAGACTCAGTACTCAAACATGTTCCTAATCAACCAAGCTTCGATAGCTGGGAAGTGGTGGTCTTTGATAGTGACCAAGTTAATGCCTTTGCCCTACCCGGCGGAAAGATCGGTGTTTATACTGGTTTATTAAACGTAGCGTCAAATCAAGACCAACTCGCAACCGTTATTGGACACGAAATTGCTCATGTTCTAGCTGATCACAGTAATGAACGGTTGTCACAATCTCAACTCGCTAATGCGGGATTGCAGGTTACAAGTATTGCATTAGGCTCTTCGGAATATTCAGAATACAAATCAATGACAATGGCCGCTTTAGGTGTGGGTGTGCAGTACGGTGTTATTTTACCTTACGGACGAACTCAAGAATCTGAAGCAGATATCGTGGGATTGGAGTTTATGGCAAATGCTGGGTTTGATCCTAACCAAAGTGTCGACTTATGGAAGAACATGGCTAAAGCGTCAGGTGGTGCTCAACCTCCGGAACTATTGTCTACTCACCCGTCACACGACACGCGCATTAACGATTTAAAAGCGAAGATAGCAACGTTACCTCAATACACAGGTACTAAGCCAAAATGTAGTTGAGTCAAGTTTCACTCAATAATAAAGGCGAACAGTTAAATGTTCGCCTTTATTATTTCTAACTCGAATCACGCTAAGAGCTAGGTTCCTAAAAGCTGCAGTGGAAGCTGTAGTAAAGCGTCGCCAGTTGAAGCGAAGTACCAAATGATTCCAATTAGTCCGCCAACTAAACCGATATACCAAAGCGCAGAGATAATCTGTCCGTAACGATCAAGAGGCAACAAATGGCTATGGTGACGTTGTTTCCACTCCAATACGATTTCTACTGTTCCCATGATGAGTAAGAAACCAAACAGCGTAAGCCCTAGTGAGTAACTAAGAACCACTCCGCCAATTGCGCCCGCTGCGCACAATACAATGCCGGCGACACTGTTCATCGAGAAGCTGATACTTTTTAAAATATGCCCACCATCTAAAGGCAATATGGGTAATAGATTAAACAGATTAAGGAACGCGTTAAAAACAGCGAGGCCTGCAAAGAACATATTGCCTGTAACCCAATAAGCGATAATCAATACGATCGATAAAATCAGGCCAAAGAACGGCCCCATTATTGAAATAACGACGTCTTGCCAGCGTGTATTGATTTTCTCATCGCTTAGGGCTAATCCCCCTAAAAATGGGACTAAGTAGATTCCTTTGGTTTTCATCCCAAAATATTTCATCGCTTTAACATGGCCGTACTCGTGGAATACCAAGCAGGCAATCAGCGCTAGCGCGAATTGAAATGAGAACAACCATGAATAAGCAGCAAGACTTGCTGAAGCAAGAACGACTTTAATAAGCTTTGCACTTTTGAGCGCTTTCATGCCCAGAGAGACTAAGCCGATAAGGCTGAAACGTCTTTCTGCTTTAGGTGGCGTAAATGGAACTTGCTGTTCTATGTCTTTTTGATTTCTCTCACCTTGAGTTATTGGTTGCTCGTTTATAGACAGTGAGTAATTTAGATCAAAAGGTTGCCAAATCAGATCAAGGTTAAGCTTACAGTTTAGGTGTACATCACCTTGCATTAGCGTGAACTGGTGAGTGGATTGGCTATCTGAGGAGTTTGAAGCGTCTATTTGAGATACTAGGGTGTTATCCCAGTAGAGTTGTTGCCAACCTGCCATCGAGCCTTCAAGACGTAGCGGTTTTCCAAGACATTCAATTGCTAAAAGTTCCAATGTGTTCCCTATTATTAAACGATCATTAACGCGGAGATTATGACGCGCAATAAGTGATGGGTAAAGCTAGAACTTGTGTTACAAGGTAACTAACTGACAAGTTATTGGGGTTTAATCCGAGTTTAAATACACATTGCAGCCAGAATTGGGCCAGCTAGCTAAATCCCTTTCTTTTTAATGGATAAAGTGGATAATATGCGCGTTATTTAATTTACTAAATGTGAGCCAATTATGTCTTCTGAAGCGACTATGCTAGAACGCTGCCAATCTAAATGTGAACTATGTGGAAGCGACTCTCCACTAACAGCATACGCTGTACCACCACATAGCCATGTAACAGTTGATCACGGCATCATGGCTTGTGAAAAATGTTTAAGTGAAATTGAAGACCCGAAAGACATCAACCACTGGCGTTGTCTGAACGACAGTATGTGGAGCCAAGAAGCACCAGTTCAAGTAACAGCATGGCGTCAACTGACTCGCCTTTCTGCCGAGTCATGGGCACAAGACCTACTAGAAATGATGTACCTTGAAGAAGAGACTTCAGTTTGGGCTCAAATCGGCATGTCAGCTGATGATAAGCCGTTTGATGTAAACGGTGTCGAGCTTAAAAAAGGTGACGACGTAACGGTAATTAAAGATTTACCTGTTAAAGGCACTAACCAAGTAATCAAACAAGGTACTGTTATTCGCGGAATCAGCGTTGGCGATGACCCAAAGCTTGTTTCTGGTAAAACAAACGGCGGCCAATCTATGTATGTAATTGCTGAGTTCTGTCGTAAGAAGTAATTTTCAAAAAGAATGATTGAATAGGCGCTTAATGAGCGCCTTTTTTGTACCTGGAGTTTACTTGCTGTGTTTTGGCATCAAATATCGCTTTAGAAAGACACAAACAAAAAACGCAGCCATTGGCTGCGTTTTTAAATGCTTATTACTTGATATTAGCGAGTAAGACCTAAGTCTTTTTGCATGTGGTCTGAAAGATCAGATGCATAGTAAGCGCGTGGCTGGCTGTTATCAACAAACAGAATATCTAATAAATGTGCAATCAATCCTTTGAAACTAACCGAGTAGGTTTTCTTATCCATAGAGTTTGGAACAGCGATTGTGTCTAAATGCATTACTTGTGACATAGAAGCCTCTCTATAATTCGAATAATTTCGTTTCGTTGCGGCTAATATAATTGTTTTTTAGGTGATTAAATAATGACAAAAACTACCCATAAAGATTAGTTTATCTAATGATACAATGTATTAACAATCACCGAAGTGGCAGATTCAACATCGATGAATAAATAGTCGGAAATTACTTGTTTGGATGAAAGATTATTCTCGTCATTAAATTGTTTCGTGATGCATTTAACAAAAACATTACACGTAAACAGTTGTTTCTTTTTCTCCAAAACCAACTGATAGCCCATAACCGATTAGAATATCTTGGTCTAAGCACGTGTTCTTTGTGTTACTTATCGACACAACCTTTTGTTAGGCTCTCAAAGCCACTACAATAGCTCCGACTTCAAATAGGTATTTCGTGTGAAAATTAGCAAACGATTGAAACAAATTGATGCCATGGTTGCGCCTGGCTACGACCATATTTGGGATTGCTGCTGTGATCACGGGCTTCTTGGGGCTCAGTTGCTTTCTCGTCAAGCTGGTGGGCAAGTCCACTTTGTTGATATCGTGCCTGATCTAATGGCACAACTGAAAGCCAACTTAACGAAGTTCTATTCTAGTTCCCCTACTCCCTGGCAGACTCACTGCATGGATGTCGCGAAGTTACCTTTACAAGAGTACCTAGGAAACCACCTTGTTATCATCGCTGGTGTTGGAGGGGACTTAATAAAAGAGCTCATAGAGGCTATTAATAGAAGTAACCCTTCTGAGTCAATTGACTTTCTACTGTGTCCCGTCCTTCATCATTACAGTGTTAGAGAGCATCTACGCGCACTTGGGTTTAAATCGAAACAAGAAACTCTGATTGAAGACAACAGACGGTACTACGAAGTGCAGCTTGTGACACGAACATCTACCGACAATGATGAATTACCATTGGTATCGTTAGTTGGCGACACGATATGGAAATCGAACTGTGACGCTCAACAGAGAGTAGCGAAGCAGTACCTCGCTAAAACGCTGTCTCATTACAAAAGAATAGCAAAAGGTAATCATAGTGACACTCAGCCTATTATTGAGGCTTACAAGCGTGTAGAGCGTGAATTAGCGTCTTCGATGTTGTAGTTCAATTTGAAGTAATACGAATATCGGTTACGAAACTCCTTGTATAAAAAAAGCGCCTAAAGTGGCGCTTTTTATGATTACTGTTTAAATGTACAGTGTTTGTTTTTTACTATCATTTATTGGCTACTGACGTTTCCAAGCTTAAGCCAAGTATCAATGACGGTATCTGGGTTTAGAGATACTGAACTAATCCCTTGATCCATTAACCACTTAGCAAGATCGTCGTGGTCAGAAGGTCCTTGACCACAAATACCCACATACTTACCTGCTTTGGTCGCTGCATCAATCGACATCTTCAACATTGCCTTAACCGCTGGGTTACGCTCATCAAATAGATGCGCGACATCACCAGAGTCTCGGTCTAACCCAAGAGTTAACTGGGTCATATCATTTGAACCAATTGAGAAGCCATCAAAGTACTTCAAAAACTCTTCCGCTAGAATTGCATTCGATGGAAGTTCACACATCATAATGACTTTCAGCCCTTGATCTCCACGTCGAAGGTCAAATTTAGCCAGAAGGTCAATCACAGAAGCTGCTTCACTAGGAGTGCGCACAAATGGAATCATGATTTCAACGTTCTTAAGCCCCATTCCATTACGAACACGCTTAATTGCTTGTGTTTCAAGCTCAAAGCAATCTTCAAAGACAGGAGAGATATAACGGGAAGCTCCACGGAAACCAAGCATTGGGTTTTCTTCATGTGGTTCAAAGCTCTTACCGCCAACCAAATTACTGTATTCATTTGATTTGAAGTCAGACATTCGAACGATAACGCGTTTAGGCCAGAATGCAGCAGCAATCGTTGCAATGCCTTCTGTTAGCTTACTGACGTAAAAGTCGATCGGATCTTTATAACCACGAATACGTTGTTTGATTTCAGCTTGAATCTCTTCACTCTGCGCATCAAAATTAAGTAATGCTTTAGGGTGTATTCCTATCATTTTGTTAATGATGAACTCAAGTCTTGCAAGGCCAACACCTTCATTCGGCAGTTGAGCAAAGTCAAAAGCACGGTCGGGGTTACCCACGTTCATCATTACTTTAGTAGGTAGAATAGGCAGTTCATCAACAGCAGAACGTTTGATTTCGAAATCAAGCTCGCCTTTGTAAACATACCCTGTTTCACCTTCAGAACATGAAATAGTTACAATGTCACCGTCAGTCAGTGCGCTTGTCGCTGTTCCACAGCCCACAATCGCAGGAATACCAAGCTCACGTGCAATGATTGCAGCATGGCATGTACGCCCACCTCGATTAGTAACAATCGCCGCGGCTTTCTTCATAACAGGTTCCCAGTCAGGGTCTGTCATATCTGTCACTAAAACATCGCCTTCTTGAACCAGAGACATTTGATCAAGTGAGTCCACCAACCTAACTTTACCGCTACCGATACGCTGACCAATAGCTCTGCCTTCAATCAATACGTCTGCTTTGTTGTTTAGCTCATATCGCTCGATAACATTTTGTTCTGATTGAGAGCACACCGTTTCTGGTCTTGCTTGTACGATGTATAACTGACCATCAATGCCATCTTTCGCCCATTCAATATCCATTGGACGTTGATAGTGCTTCTCAATGATCATTGCTTGCTTAGCAAGCTCTTTGATTTCTGCATCGTTAAGTGAGAATTGCTCTCTTTCTTCCGCTGACGTATCTATGATATCAACCTGTTTACCAATTTCTTGGTTGTCAGAGTAGATCATCTTGATAAGTTTGGAGCCAAAGGTTTTCTTAACGATTGGCGTTTGCCCTGCTTCAAGAAGCGGCTTATGAACATAGAATTCATCAGGGTTAACTGCGCCCTGAACAACCATTTCACCAAGGCCCCAAGAAGAGGTAATAAAGACGACTTGATCGAAACCTGATTCGGTATCAAGAGTAAACATAACGCCTGATGATGCTTTATCAGAGCGAACCATACGTTGGATACCAGCGGACAGAGAAATTCCGCGGTGGTCAAACCCTTGGTGAACACGGTAAGAGATAGCGCGATCATTAAACAAAGACGCATAAACGTGCTTTGTTGCTTCTAACACTGCATCAATGCCTTTGACGTTTAAAAACGTTTCTTGTTGGCCTGCAAATGAAGCATCAGGTAAGTCTTCAGCCGTTGCAGATGAACGCACGGCGACTGAAAGCTCTTCGTTACCATCAATAAGAGCATGATAGTCTTCACGAACAGCTTGTTCTAAATCACTTGGGAACGGGGCGTTTAACACCCAATCTCGAATTTGAGCACCTGTTTTACGTAGCGCGTCGACATCTTCAACATCTAATTCATCAAGCAGTAGATGAATTCGCTCATCAAGGCCTTCAAAATCTAGAAATTGATTAAACGCGTAGGACGTTGTAGCAAATCCGTTTGGTACTGATACACCAGCATTTGAAAGGTTTGATACCATTTCACCTAATGAGGCATTTTTACCGCCGACTTTGTCGACGTCTTCCATGGACAAGCGATTAAACCAAAGAGTGTTCTTATGCATGAATTTCTCCGAATGCATTACAGCTTTTTTGTAGGGGAAGGCAAACGATTACGCATCAACTTAAAAAAATCTAACAAATTTCAAAAGCTGTGGGGCGCGTAATTGCAGACCGGGTTTTGTTATCGTTATTATGGTACGCATCATACTCAACATAATTTGATAGTTTAAACAAAATATGCAGATCAATACCGAAAGTCGTGATGTATTCTATGTTTCTGATGGTACAGCCATCACTTGTGAAACACTTGGGCACGTTTTGCTTGGTCAATTCTCATTTTCCGCAAATGAAAAAACCTTTCCATTTGTAGAAACTGAAGACAAAGTTTTAGACGTTGTTAAAGAAATTGAGAGTAGCTTCGAAAGAAATGGAGAGAAACCGCTTGTTTTTTTCTCTATCGTATTACCAGATGTAAGGCAAATCTTGATCGAAAGCTCGGCACACTGTTATGACGTGCTAGAGGGTATTGTGCAGAAAATGCAAAAAGATCTTCAAATGGATCCAACGCCAAAGCTTCAACGTTCACGAAGTGTGAAAAGAGACTCAGACACGTATTTTGATCGAATTGCAGCTATCGAATATACCTTAGCTCATGATGATGGAATCACACTTAAAGGAATAGAGAAAGCCGATATAGTATTGCTGGGTGTTTCCCGAAGTGGAAAAACGCCTACAAGTCTCTATATGGCAATGCAGTTTGGCTTAAGAGTCGTTAACTACCCTTTCATTGATGACGATATAAAAGCGATGCGCCTTCTTCCAGAATTTGAAATTCACCGACACAAATTGTTTGGTTTAACCATAAACCCTGAAAGGTTGACCGAAATTCGTGAAAATCGTTTATCAGGCAGCGATTATGCGAGTACAGAGCAATGTAGACTGGAGCTAGCGAGTGTAGAAGCTCTTTTCAGGCGTGAAGCGATTCCTTATATCAATACCTCTTCTCTTTCTGTTGAAGAAATTTCGACTCGTATTTTAGAAAAAGCGGGCTTGAAACGAAGATTGGTTTAGGTCGTTACAGCCCAAGCTTACTTTCTTGGGCTGTAACTTGGCTTTGTAAGATCTACAGTATTTTCTTTCTAATCATCGCTGATACGCGTTCAACACCAATCACGACTACCAGTATTGATAAAATTACGGTCAGCGCTTGATCATATCTGAACAGATTCATTGACGCAGACAATTCAACACCAATTCCCCCCGCTCCAACCAAACCGAGAACAACCGCACTTCGTACTGCTTTTTCAACCGAATAAAGGCTAGTTGCAACAAATGATGGCAAACATTCCGGTACGACAGCACCCATGATCACACCACTTTGCTTTGCGCCAATGGCATTAAGTGCGTGACTTGGACCAGGATCGATCTCTTCAATGCGTTCGGAGAAAAAGCGAGCACAGAAACCAATGGTATCCATGACGATAGCAAGAATGCCGGCCAGTGGCCCTAGACCAACGGCAATAACAAACACTAGCGCCCAAACAAGGTCTGGAATAGTTCTGAACGTCGAGACGATATTGACACAAACCATACGAACCAAAGGGTGTGGTGTTGTATTACGAGCGCACAATAATGCCATTGGTAAACTAAGGATGACACCAAACACCACGCCCACAATCGCCATTTGAAACGTTTCTAACATCGCTTTTGCAATGACATCCACGCGATCTAATTTAGGCGGGAAAGCCTCACCAATAAATGTGCCTAAATTAAAGAATCCATTGCCTAGTCTGTCAGCAGTAATATTGGCCTCATTAACGCCATTAACAAAAAACGCCAATACAACAATAGCGATAACCCAAGCAAAGATAGATGGACTTTCTAACCTAGGCGGCAGAGAATTGTGTTTCGTTGAAACTTGTTCCATTAGAGTTTTCCAAAACGTTAGTGTTAATCTTGTATAGCTGGTCAATATCTTGCTGGGAGATATTGGAAGAGAGTGAGTCAAACATTAACTTTCCAGAATTAAGGCCAACAAAACGATCGCCAAATTCACGAGCAAATTCGATTTGATGAAGAACGCAGATTACAGTCATCTTTCGCTCTTTAATTATGTCCCACAGCAGCGTCATTACCTCATGCCCTGCTTTAGGGTCAAGGCTAGCAACTGGCTCATCGGCAAATACGATCTCAGCATCTTGCATCAACATTCTTGCTATAGCGACACGTTGCTGTTGCCCACCAGATAAAGTATCGGTTCTTCGACCCGCTAAATGAGAGAGTCCCACTCGCTCTAACGAATCCATCGCAAGTAGTCTGTCCGATTTATTGGCCGTTATACTATTACATGCAAAGTATCCTTTTCTGCCCATCAACCCAAACAGTACATTTTGAAGAACCGAGAGGTTTCCAACCATGTTGAACTTTTGAAACACACAGCCAATCTTTTGTCTTAACTCACGTAGTTCTCTTTTCGGAGCGGTTGTCAGGTCCGTTCCATTTAAGATAATGCTGCCCTCTGTAATATCTTCTATTCCAGTTAGGCATTTCATTAAAGTCGATTTTCCACAGCCGTTATGGCCAAGAATAACGACACCTTCTCCTTGCTCAACATTAAACGAAAGCCCGTTAAGGGCCTGCGTTCCGTCGCTGTAGGTCTTTTTTAAGTTTTGAACGTCTAAGCGCATAGGTGTCTCTTAACTATTAACTATTAACTATGTGGATTAAAGCAGAGAGTAGGATTCACGGACCATGTCGTAAGCCGAGTCATTGACTGAAACCATTTCAGCGCCAACGTATTTTTTACGTTTTCCTGGTGCAAGAATCGCTTGAAGTAATCCATCAGGATCGTCCATAAATTTTTCTTGAATGAAGTCTGAACATTGTTGAGATATATGAGGGCCAGCAATTAGCGGATCACCAGGCATAGTTTGGCTGCGAGCAATAATTTTGTATTTCCCTTCGCCTTGTTGCGCTGCAAATGGTGCAAAATCACGGACACCAGTACCAACAGCATCCACTTCACCAGATGCTAACGCTTGCATTCTAGCGCCAGCTAAAAGGCTAATGTTTAAGTCACGATCTAAATCGATGCCTTCTTTGTGTAGCATGTACATTGGCATGATGTGGCCTGTTGTTGAGCCGTGGTCTTTCATTGCTACATGCTTACCTTTTAAATCTTCAAGGCTATCGATACCGCTGTCTGTTGGAGCAATAAAAACAGAATAATATTCAGGACGAACAACAGCACTGATTGGCTTGATACCTTCAACGTGTTCAGTCATAAGAACATATTCAGACGGACCCGCAAGTACGATATCAACTTGGTTGAAACGAAGTGCGTTAATCGCTGTTGTGCGGTTACCTACTGGATAGAATTCAACATTAACACCTAAACGATTTTCAACTTCGTCGACAAACTGCTGGTAAGTCAGTTGTAACTCTTCTGTACCTTCAATACCTGTATCGGCAAAGCGAAGTGTATCAGGACAAACAGATGCGAATACGCTAGTAGCG
Organism: Vibrio kyushuensis; assembly: GCF_050337325.1. NCBI lineage: Bacteria > Pseudomonadati > Pseudomonadota > Gammaproteobacteria > Vibrionales > Vibrionaceae > Vibrio > Vibrio kyushuensis. Next base: position 955,754 of record NZ_JAKJSV010000002.1, on the reverse strand, counting down.
GCTAGCGATAATGTTAAGACTGACAGTTGTTTAAGCTTTGTTTTCATTTTGAACTCCTCATTTTTGTATGAACAATTTAATGAGGAAATATGACGTTTATAAGTAGGTTGTGCTTCAGTTGTATTAAATTAAGGTCATACTAAATACTATGCTCAAATCTAATTATTGTTTACAAATGAAAAGCCCGGACAAATCCGGGCTTTCTTTGTTAAATGTTTTAATTATTAGAATGCGTATTGAACGCCAGCACCTGCAGAGACTTCAGTTTCAACATATGTCGTTTCTGATGTCCCAGTTACCGTTGCAGAAGCAGACCAACCTGACTCACCGAACGATTTGGCCGCACCAACAGACACCGCCTCAGAATCACCAGAGAAACCAACACCTGCGCCAAGTGCGAATTGACCATTTGTCACCTGTGGACGAGCGTTCACTGTTGCCTGAGTCGTTGCCATCGCATTATCGTGGTAATCCATATACTCTTCACTTTGAGCTTGTAGTGCAGCGCTTAGTGATTCGACACCCTCTCCACTGAATGTACCTGGAGTAGTAGGTTCTAACTCTCCCGATTCATTTGGAGTTGGCTTAATGTTGTCCACTATGTCACGTATTGGATCTTCACTTCCAGATGCATTTTCTAGAGCCTCCAGTTTAACCATTTTTGTCATTACTTGGCCTTCACCTGCGTTTTCAGTTAAGTCTCCATCTCCTATTTCTGGTAATGGTTTAACAGGCTCAACTGGGTTTGTAGGCGGTTTAGCCGGAATCTCAGGGAGAGGTTTAACCGGCTCTACCGGGTTTGTAGGCGGCTTTGCTGGAATCTCCGGCAATGGCTTAATTGGTTCAGGCTTTGTGATAGGATCATGAGGCCCTGGTACTTCACCTACTGGTAGATCAATAGCTTCGTCTACTTCACGTAAATAAGCTTCTGCTGCTTGTCGTCCTGCTATTCGTGCAGAACCATCTCCTACTTCACCTTTACCATTAGTCAGTTCATCGTATGCTGCACTTCGATATGCTTCTGCAGTACCTTCAGCAATAATACCATCAACTCTTGTTGGGTCTTCGACAGGGTTCGTTGCACCATGGTCTGGTTTTTCAGGTGCTGGCTCTGGTTTAACAGGAGTTGGTTTCTCCGGTTGTGGTTGAGGTTTAATTGGATCACTAGGCCCTGGAACTTCACCTACAGGCAGATCAACAGCTTCGTCTACTTCTCGTAAATAAGCTTCTGCTGCTTGTCGTCCTGCTATTCGTGCAGCACCATCTCCTGCTTCACCTTTTCCATTAGTCAGTTCATCGTATGCTGCGCTTCGATATGCTTCAGCAGCACCTTCAGCAATAATGCCATCAACTCTTGTTGGGTCTTCAACTGGGTTCGTTGCACCAAAGTCTGGTTTCTCAGGGGAAGGCTCTGGTTTCACCGGTGCTGGCTTTTCTGGTAGTGGCTGAGGTTTTAGTGGATCATGTGGCCCAGGCAGTTCACCATTTGGTAGATCTATCGTTTGGTCAAGCTCATATAAGAATGCTTCAGCTTCTTGTCGGGCAATTATGGCTGCTTCTTCTGGAGTGCTTTTACCACTCTCAATTTCCCTTTGAAATGCTTCTTGGTAAACATCTTTCGTTGCTTCCCCAATTACACCCAAATTATGTTTTGGATCTTCTACAGGAATACTTGGGGTGGTTTCCGGCAGCTTAATTGAGTTTTCATTGCTACCAATATCTAGAGATTGCGCAAACGCTATACTTGATGCGAATATAAATGGGACGGATGCGACAATTAAATTGAGTTTCATTTTAAACCTTATAAATCAACATAAAACTGGAGATGCCCCCTTAGCGTGACCCAATACTTTTGAACTAATAGAAAGTATTCGTCGCTTGGCAATCTCAATAATTAAGCTGTAATAACTTCTTACAACTTGGATGCGTTGAAGTATGAGGAATTAAGTGAATCAAATCTGAACATGAGAGGGCTCAAATTTGACACCTCAGAAATGTAGCTAAACTCGAACATTAAACACATAATAATTTATGCCGAGTTGCTTGAATCCTAATGGGTTAGATACGCAAAATCATCGACAGCATGGATGCTATCGATGATTTGGTTTATTAAGTATTTATCTTTCTATTTATTCAAAAACTCTGAGATAGCTCTATAAACTTGATTACATTCGTCTTCGACAAGGTCTTCCATATTCATAAATGTATGAATCATCTCGTCAAAGTGTATGTGCTCAGCGTTTACACCAACCGCTTTTACTTGCTCGTAGTACCGAGTACCTTCGTCTCTTAACGGGCAAAATTCAGCAGTAATCATCAGTGTTTCAGGTAGTTGATTTGTAAACTCACCAAAGAGCGGAGACACTGCGTGGCGATCTTCATTACGCTTAAAGTAATTATCAAAATACCAAGCGATCTTCCCTTTTTGTAATAAATATCCCGTTGCGTTCTGCTTCATGGATTCTGAATCCATCGTGTAATCTAAACTTGGATAAATCATAGCTTGTTTGTATATAGACACAGAATTGTCAAACTGCGCTTTACGACTTACCGAAGCAACCAACGCGCCACCTCCCGAATCACCGACGACAGAAACCTGCTTTGTATAATTGAGCGATCTGCTTTCTAAAGTATCCCACACATTTTTAACTGCAGAGTAAGCATCGTTTATGCCTGCCGGATATGGGCATTCAGGTGCTAAGCGATAGTCAACAGATACAACAATATGGCGGGTAGAATTAGCCAATTTACGGCAGATTGGATCATAAACCGTCACGCTTCCGGCCATGTGACCTCCCCCGTGATAGTAAACTATGACAGGGAGTGACTCTTTCGGCGCTGGATGATAAATACGTACGGGAACGTCATAATCATCACCCGCTACTAAATCATCTTGAACCCATTCAATTTCAGGTATATTTGTCACGAGCCCTTTGGTTAAATTGGCAAGCCCTTCACGAGCGTTTGTCGCTGTCGGTTTGAACCCACCTTCAACAAGCTTCACGACTAGTTGGTTAAAGTTGTCTAACCAAGGAGCGAGTTTTTGACTTACTTTGCGCATAGCGAACTCCTAAGCTGTCTTTGTTTGTTGAGGTAACACATCAGGATTTTTTCCCGTTTCCGGCAACATAAAGCTCGCGATGAAGAACGTCGATGAACACGCTACTGCAAACATGGCCGCATAAGCGATGTTACCTGTTGAATCTGCGATGATTCCAGAAATAAACATCAAAATAGTTTCAACAACATACGAAATTGACCAGAACATGCCGAATACGACGGTAATTCGTGCTGGTGTCATATTTGGTAGCTCTTGAGGAAGCGTAACTAGCGCCGTCATTGGAACAAACATAAAGAATCCTGCGAAAAAAGCCGATCCGTAAGCAATCATTGCACTATCTGTAAATATCATTAACGCAGCAAAAGCTGTCATCGCAAGACCGCAGTAACGAATGATCGGTACTCGAAGTGGTAGTCGTTTAGTAATCAATATGCCCACAATCGTACCGACCATACCCGCACCAATCATAATCGAAGAAAGGTATTTTGCTTCAGCAGCAAAGCTTGGCACCATAGGAAAGATTGCGAATACTGAGATGTAGCAAAATAGAAGGCCAGAGTAAGCAATAGGAAGCCACCAGTTAACGCTCTCTTTCACACCGTCTTTTAACGTGTATGTTTGAGCTGGCGTATCTCCCTTAGCGCCATTTGATAGTGAGAAATCATCACTAATAAACCACCAGATAACTAGTACAACAAAACTCGCGGCTGATATTGCTAAGATAACGTTTTGCCAGATATCTAAATGCGCGAGCAACGTGCCTGTCAGTAATATTGCTAATAAGTTACCCATGTTAAACGCTGCGGCGTTGATACCGTTGATCATTGGGCGCTCTTCAGGTGTAAAGTAATTGATAACGATTGGATTGAAATAGACAATAACGAAAGCGCCACCAAACCCCATGATTAGTCGGGTAATGACATACATAGGATAGCTCGAAGCGAACGCTCCTAATGCACCAGCAACAATCAGTAGAGACGCAAACCCAAAGGCTTTCTTAGGCCCTAGCTTAACGAGAAAACTCGCAGCAAGTAAGTTACCAATTATTTTGGCGATAGTAATCGCATTGGTCATCCATGTCGCGGCCGCCATACCTTCAATTTGATAAAAGGCCATGATGTCTTTTGTCATCATAGAGCCCGCAACCCACGACATCGCAAAAAGCGCATAGGTCATGAAGATGACAAGCTCGATCAGTTTTTTCTTATTCATGCTCATATTCTTTTCCTTAAGTTTCGTATTATATATGGGGGCTTGTAGGTTAGCCCCCTAATGCAGTTATTAAGTTTTGATATTTATTACGGATGAAGTTCTTTTAACGCATGTACGTCGACACGTTTTTTATAGTCGACATTAGGTTGTTCAAATCCATTTAGCTGTAGGAAAGCCTGCTTGTATCCTTGGTAATCACCGATGTCCATGAAGTTATAAGCGGTCATTTGCGTCATTAGTGCAGATACTTCACTTTGAACGGCATCGCTGAGTTCCCAGTCGTCAACGCGAATTAGTCGTTGTTCATCAACTACAGCTTGGCCATCTACAGGATATAAGCGCTCCGAAAACATGCGTTGCATTTGTTCAATACAATCTTCGTGTAACCCTTTCTCTTTCATTACTTTGAAGAGGCAAAGAATGTATGGCGAGAACGCAGGAATAAACACACTTGCCTTAGTGACTAGCGCCTTACACACAGAGACGTAAGCCTCGCCACCGATGGCTTTTAATTGATGGTTAATTTTGTCACTCGTTGCATGAAGGTGCTGCTTAGCTATCCCCAACGTGCCTTGGTGATAAATTGGGTACGTTGCTTTAGGCCCGATGTACGAATAAGCCACGGTCTTTGCGCCATTCGCTAAAACGTCTTGCTCTAATAAGAAGTCGATCCACTCTTGCCAATCTTCGCCACCCATTACTTTTTCAGTTGATTTTATTTCATCATCAGAAGCTGGTTCTAGTACAGAATCGTATAAGCTGTCTTCTTCTAGGTTTACTGTTTGACCAGTGAACGGTTCACCTACCGTTTTTAGGCATGAACGCCATAAATTACCGGTTTCTGAATTAGGACGCACGCCTGTTGCAAGGCTATATACTACCAAATCTACTTTTCCGCCAAATTCATCTCGAATAAACTCAACTACTTCTTCGCGAACTTTGGGAGAGAATGCATCGCCGACAAAGTTTTTCGCTATATGCTCTTCTTTTTCAGCCGCTTCACGAAAAGAGATGTTGTTGTACCAACCTGCAGTTCCAATCCCCTTTTCACTTGGACCACGCTCAAATGAAACACCAATCGTGTCAGCTTTCGCGCCGCCAAAGGTTAATGCGATACGCGATGCCAAACCAAAGCCTGAAGAAGCGCCAAGGATTAGAACCTTTTTAGGGCCACCTTCTATTGGCGCATGGGCCTTTACGTATTCAATTTGATTCAATACCGCTTGTTTGCAACCTTCAGGGTGCGCTGTTCGTGCTACCACGCCTTTGATGACAGGTTCGATGATCATAATGTGTCCTTTTCTAATGGCGTGTTGTCTTTTGGCGGCATGACGGTTGCTACACCTGTAATTACCACTTTTCCATCTTGATTGGTGGTTGTAGTGGAGAATTTAACGATGTTCTTCTCTTTATTTATTTCAATGATTTCGCAGCGGGCGGTGACAACATCGTCAAAATAGACTGGTGCAACAAATCGATTTTCTTGTCCAAGATAAATCGTACCTTCCCCAGGTAGCCTCATTCCAAGAACGGTGGATGTGAGACCAGACACAAGTGCGCCGTGAGCAATACGCTCACCAAACACGGATGCTTTAGCATGAGCTTCGTCAATGTGGACGGGATTGATATCGCCTGAGATATCAGCAAAAGTGAGTACTTCTGATTGAGTGATACGCTTTTCGACACTGGCTGATTGGCCAATTTCGAGCTGCTCTATGGTATACGACATAGATTACCTATTTATTGGGGTGGCTTTGGAAATATCCTCACCCACCAAAAAAGAATTCGTTTAAATGTTTAGGATTGTTAATTGCTAAGCTCAAGACCCATAGGGGTATCCCAGAAGATGCGGCTGTCCATCATCTTTAGGTCTCGGCTGATTGCTGGCTTGAACGCCATATGAGAAAGAATGTCTTTTTCAAGATCAACGCCAGGCGCTATCTCTGTTAATTCGATGGTTTCATCTGACAAACTGAAAACAGCGCGCTCAGTGATATACATGACTGACTTGTTATTGGCTCTTGCTGTATCTGATGAGAAAGTAATCTGTTGAACGCTTTCGATGAATTTGTCTATCGTGCCTTCTTCAATGATTTTTAGTTCCCCTTCCTCAGCAATGATCTTCGATCGCCCCGCAGTGAAGGTTCCGCAAAAGAACACTTGTTTGGCATTTTGAGTGATGTCGATGAAACCACCGCAGCCCGCAATTTTAGGACCAAATTTGGAAACATTCAGGTCACCTTTTTGGTCTGTTTCAGCCAAACCAAGAAAGGCTTGATCTAAACCGCCACCGTCATAAAAATCGAACATCTGATCTTGAGTGATAATTGCTTCTGGAAATGCTGAAGCACCAAATGAAAGCCCGCCAGCGGGTGTTCCGCCTATCGCGCCCGGTTCAACCGTGGCAATAAGTTGATCGCTTACTCCTTCTTCGTCGGTGACTTCGGCAATCACTTCTGGTGCACCAATCCCATAGTTAATGATGGCGCCTTTTTTGAGTTCCATTGCAGCACGGCGAGCGATAACTTTTTTTGCATCAAGCTTACGTGGTATTACTTGATCACTGGTTTGCACTCCACGACCGACATAACTAGCATTCATCTCTTCAGCGAAAGTTTGCATGTGGTTTTGACCATCAGTGACGACGATGGCGTCAACAAATATGCCGGGGATTCGAACGGACTGAGGATCAAGCGTTCCGGTAGGCACTACTTTTTTCACTTGTACTATGACTTTGCCGCCTTGATTGCGGACCAATTGCGCCGCTGCAAGATTTTCAAGAATAAGGCATTCATCTTCCATCGAGATGTTGCCATTTTCGTCAGCTGTGGTACCACGCAGTAGCGCTACATTTGCATCAATACGAGAAAAGAAGAGATACTCTTTGCCTGCTACTTCGGTGAGGTGAACTCGTTCTTCTTTTGTTGAATTGTTGATTCGGCCACCTTCTACTCTTGGATCAACAAAAGTGCCTAGCCCTATATGGCTAATACAGCCCGGTTTTCCTGCGGCAGAGTCTCTAAATAGTTGACACAACACGCCTTGAGGCAGATTAAATCCTGTGATCTTTTCGTCATTTGCTAGCTTCTGAAGCCTTGGGATAAGCCCCCAATGACCACCGATTGCACTCTTGACCATACCTTCGTACGAGAGGTGGTTGTTGGCTTTACTTTTTCCATCGCCCTGTCCCGCAGCAAAGATCAATTCTAAATTTTTAGGGTGACCCGTTGTAAGAAAACGTTCACCGACGGCTTCTTCAATAGCTTCAGGAACAACCGCGCCAATAAAGCCGCCTAGTATCACTTTGTCTTCATCTTGAATGAGTTCGGCTGCTTGTTGGCAAGTCAGTTGAGTTACTTTAGACATGGCTAAAACCTTTTAAACTATTTGTTAACTGTTGTGATTTAAATATGTACGTGTCGGAATTCAACACGCACTAATAGTATGATTACGCGCGCTTAAGAATGACCGCGGTACCCATTCCGCCACCAATACAAAGCGATGCAAGACCAAGCTTTTTGTCTTGTTTGATCATTTCATATAACAGCGTTGTGAGAACTCGCCCACCCGATGCACCTAAAGGGTGGCCTAGCGCAATAGCGCCGCCATTGAGATTGGTTTTATCGTCAAACCATTCCATATCAACATCATGCTCTTTTGTTAGACCATGCATAACGCCAAGAGCTTGGGCTGCAAATGCTTCATTTAATTCAAGTAATTCAATATCAGTAAGTTTGAGGTCTGCACGTTGAAGTGCTTGTTTGATAGCCGGAACAGGGCCTAACCCCATTATGGCGGGATCAACGCCCCCCTGCCCGTAAGCAAGTACTTCGGCGATTGGCTCTAAACCAAATTCCTCGATAGATTCTTCTGAAGCCAAAACAAAGGCAACACCACCATCGTTGATGCCCGAGGCATTTCCAGCCGTAACACTTCCAGTTTTATCAAAAGCTGGACGAAGCTTCGCCAACGATTCAATCGTCGTTTGTTTTCGAGGGTATTCATCTTGAGAAAATGACAGCGTTTCTCGTCTCTGCTTTACCTCAATGGGAACAATCTCATCGTCAAATCGCCCTGATTCTACTGCCGCTACTGCGCGTTGTTGGCTACGAAGCGCAAAGTTATCTTGAGCTTCACGGCTGATCTTGTAATGTTTCGCAATATTTTCCGCTGTAACGCCCATATGGTATTGATGAAAAGCATCAGTAAGACCGTCATTGATCATGCTGTCTTTCATTGTTTGGTGGCCCATTTTCGCGCCTGAACGGTTTTTTGCATCCATAACGTATGGGGCTTGAGACATGTTCTCCATACCCGCAGCAACAACAATATTTGCATCCCCACTTTTAATTTTACTCGCCGCTTCCATTACGGTTTTCATACCCGAACCACAAATCATATTTAACGTATAAGCGGGTACTTCCTGTGGAATATCAGCATACATGGCCGCTTGGCGCCCTGGCCCCATGCCTTGACCTGCACCAAGAACGTTACCCACAATGACTTCATCTACATTTTGTGGTGCGACATTACTTTGCAACAGCGATGCTGCTATCGCTGTACCACCGAGTTCAGAAGCTGGTACACCTGTTAAAGTGCCACCGAAGCTGCCTAATGCTGTACGTTTAGCGCCGACGATAAATACTCGTTTCATTACTAATTCCTTCACTCTTGATTGATAATTTATGATTTTATTCAGTGCTTTAAATGACTAAACCACCATCAATCTTTAGAGTTTGCCCTGTAATGAAACTTGACTGCTCACTGGCAAGGAATGTCACACCGTTAGCAATATCATCTCCGGTACCCATACGAGCTAAAGGCGTTTTACTTGTCATGTGGTCAAGAACCTTTTGTGGCAAGTCTTTCGTCATCGGCGTTTCAATAAAGCCCGGTGCGACACAGTTAGCGCGAACTTGCGCACCTTTACGTGCGAATTCTTTTGCCCAGCCTTTTGTCATTGCGATAACGCCACCTTTTGTTGCTGCGTAGTTGCTTTGGCCAATATTTCCGTCAGTACCAACCACAGAAGACATTGTGATAACCGAGCCTGCGTTGTTTTCAATCATCATCGGCGCAATCGCTTGAGTCATGTTGAATACACCTTTAAGGTTTACGTCTATTACTAAGTCCCAATCTTGTTCTGACATACGTTCAAGTAAATTGTCGCGAGTGACACCAGCGTTGTTAACAAGCACATCGACTCGTCCGTGTTCTTGTTGTATTTGTTCAATTAGCGCTGTAATCGACGCACGGTCACAAACGTTGAGCTGCGTTGCTCTCACATTCTTTAGAGATTCGTATGCATCACTCATTGCTTCCGAGTTCATGTCACAGGCATAAATGCATTTAGCACCTTCCGCTGAAAAACGTTCAACAATAGTGCGACCGATACCTTGCGCACCACCCGTTACAATACAAATCTTATCTTTTAACATTGTGTTTCTCCGTTTTCGGTATGAATCTCGGCCACTTGCCTCATCAATATGGCTATTAGATATAGCAACTTGATCTTCTCTACTCAAATCACGAAAACAGGTGCTTTTTTGAAAATAGGAACAAGCTCTTTATGGGTTACTTGACAAGAAATAAATACTAAATAACAACTAGATAGCAGTGTTAGGTAGTGGGTTAATAAACAGTTCTTATCTGTCGTAGTTCAAAAAAATGAACAAGAACCCATGCTTATTTTGCTAAATATGGGATTATGCTTACCGTAAATGGCAATATTAATTTGGAAAACTGCTCGTGATGTTGGATAAGACCGCTTTTTTTGTAGAAGTAGTGAGAACACAATCAATATCTGAAGGTGCTCGCATCTATGGTATTTCCGCTTCGGCGGGAAGTCGCTGGATAAAAGAACTAGAAGAAGAGTTAGGGGTGAGTTTATTACTGCGTTCAACTCGATCAATAAAAACAACGGACATGGGACAAAAGCTTTTTGAGCGATTCAGTCATATCCAAGATGAGGCATCGGATATCTTTACGGAAATTCAAAACCTCGATCACGATATAGGTGGTGTGATTAAAATAGCAGCCACTCCTCTATTTTCACAAAGGTTCCTTAGCCGAATCGTCGGCGAGTATTTACTAGCGCACCCTAAAGTATCGTTCAAAATTGTAGAAACTGCCTTTGAAGTAGACCATATACAAGAGGTCGACTTTTCAATAAAGGCCCATGCAACCTATCGAGGGCACTTAGAAAAAGACAGCTTATTGGTAAAGCGAGTACTGCTTAAATACCCGTTAGTAGCATGCTGTTCGCCCGAATATATAAAGCTGCATGAAGAGCCCATGACACCCAATGAGCTCAAAAACCACAACTGTCTATATACTTCAACACTTGTTGGTGGAAACCGGTGGCAGTTTGAACGTAATGGTGAATTCACAACAGTTCAAATAGCACAAACAATTGAGATCGAAAATAGTGAGTTTGTAAAAACTGTCGCGATGCAAGACTGTGGTGTTGCTTATCTTCCTAAACAGCTCGTCAAAGAGGAGCTTAAAAGTGGCAAGCTTGTCTCTATTCTTAATGATTACGTGAAAAGTGAATTTGAGTTCAGCCTCTATTATAAGCGACGCAAACAGATGCCTGCGCGTTGTTTAGATTTTAAAAACTATTTGATTCAACGAACAAAAGAGCTAAAGAAAGAGATTTAGAGCAAGAGGCGATTCAAGGATTAAACCTTCTCCACCACAACTCGGTTTTTGCCCTGTTTTTTAGCTCGATACATTAAATGGTCGGCTTTAACGATATCAATGGTGTTGGCTCCTTCTTCATAGAATGCGCAACCAACACTGATTGAGAGCCGATTTAAGTACTTTTCTGAATGGTTCCCCTCGTGTACTTTGCTGCAAACTCTATGTGCTAGATCTTTAGCGGCATCAAAATCTAGATCGAGTGCGACGATAGCGAATTCTTCGCCACCAATACGAGAGAAGTGCATGGTCGAATTAAGCTCAGTTTTTACTACTTGTGCGACAAAGCGTATAACTTTATCTCCAACGGTATGCCCATATGTATCGTTTACGTTTTTGAAGTTATCAATATCAAAAATCATAACTGAAATGGTATGCCCGTCTTTCTCTAGACCACTAATATAATCTGTAAAGTGCCGACGATTACTGATACCGGTGAGTACATCAGTTAAAGAGAGTTTCATTAACCTTTGGTTTGTATCTTCTAAGTGCTTAGTTCTAGATTTAACGTTCTGTCTGAGGATGAAAATAGATGCTACTACGACGAAAGCGATGATCACTATGACCAAGGTGACGATATGTTTTGGGTAGACAGTCTCAATATGCATCCATTTTTGTAACATACTCTTTCGATCTATTTCGCTTATCTTGTTGAAACCAAGGGTAACTTCTTTTATCAGTGCCTCATTACCCTCTTTTACCGCAGGATAAAGGTCGCCTGAATATAGATAACGAACGGGAACGAAACTTAAAGGTTGTCTTGAGGAGTACAGATAGAAACTGGAAGTGAGAAGATCACTAACAAATGCTCTCACCTCACCAGAGTTTGCCGCAAAGACAAGATCTTCGGTGGTTGCGTAAACTCGAATGTTTGCCTTAGGAAACTCTTTACGAGCAAAGTACTCTTCATAGCCCCCTTTAACTGCCCCAATTGCATCATCGACTTCTCCATTGAGAAGGGTCGTGATGTCATTACCTACATCACTTTGGTGATAATAAAGTTGAGTTTCGATCTCAAACAAAGGCTGTGCATAATCTAAGAACTTTTCACGAGGCTCTGACCACAGTAGCCCACCATGTACGTCGGCTCGGCCATCCTTAACAGCTTCAAGTGAGTCATTCCAATCAACAAGAACGAAAGTTATCTCAACATTATTTTCTTTTGCGTACTTACGCCAAAAATCTATCAGTATTCCTTCTGGCTCACCTTCATTATTGATAAATGAATAGGGTTTCCACGCTTTTGAGTTTGCAACACGTAGTATATTTTCGTTAGCAGCGTTGATCGGAGAAAAGTAAATAGAAACAGAAATTATGGCCAGTGCTAGTACTGCACTGATTGCCATTTGGATACTGACCTTTCGACCATGATCATATTTCATTGCTATACCTTCACTAAAAAACGCTATTACAATGAACTTAAATGACAAAACACTAACTACAAGCAATTGAATTATCGATATAAAGCTTCATTCTTTTAACAGCACCTTGTTCATGAGTCTAGTAAACTATCGCAGTTTTTCCACCTCCGGAAACGTTACAACATCACCTTTTGCAAGCAAGATCTGTATGGTTAGTGGCTTTCCATTTTCATCTAAGTAGACCTCTCCTATGGAGCTTTGATTGATTAATGTACGTTCACCATCATAATCAGGGTCGCGTTTATAGATCTTAAGATTCTTTCGCTTAGTAAAAAAGTTTAATGGTGATCGCGGACTATAAAGAGCTCGGTCTAAAACGTCACATACCTTAAGTAGCGGATCTGGGAATTCATTCTTGATCCCACTCGAGGTGATTTGATAAATATTAGGGCTACTCTTACTAAACCTAAGGCGGATGTCATAGGCAAATGAGTAGTGGACATCACCAGATAAGATCACAAAATTTGTAGGCGTTTTCGAGTGTGTAAATATACTAAGGAGTGTATTGGCTGATCCTGGGTGTGCCATCCAGTTTTCTGCATCAATAAGTAATGGTTGCCCTAGCCCGGTCATCGCTTTTTGTAACGTCTCAATGAACTTCACTCCGAAGATTGGAGCAGGAGAAACGATGATAACAGCAGGTTCATTTAACAAAGACTGCTGTAACTCACTCAGCGCTTCCCAGTCCATTAACCCCGAAGGCTTGTTCATTTTAGATTCGGATCGCCAACGCCGGGTTCGTGTATCTAACACTAACATCTTAGGCGCTGTCTCTATGGTGTAATGCCATTGCTCAAATTTATAGAGCTTATCGATTAACTCATCTTGTTTATTACTATCGTTACCTACTAATGCAGTCTTTACGCTGTTTATGAAGGCATTTTTGAAAGTTTTGGGTGAGTTCCCCCACCCTTGAAATAACCAGTAACCAATGAGCGCATTACCTATAATTCGATTTGAAAATGGATGCTGATACGCCGCTTGCTCCCAACCTCTTGTTAAGTTCCAGTCATCGGTAACATCATGATCGTCAAAAATCATATAAGTTGGAATATGTGCCATTAAACGACGTACTTTTGATAACCCAGATACAAACTCTTCGATCACAGGGTATTCATCTTTCCAAAGCTTTTGCCACTTCGGCTCTAACTCTTTATTACCGTGAATGAATTTATTCTGATTCAATGCTGCATTATCAACAAAGTGCCAAAGTGTCGGAGACCAAACTAATAAATACATTGCGTTAAACTCAGCTAACGAAATTAAGTGATTGCCAGACTCCCTTGAACTGAAAACGGGAACACGGCGAGTTAACCAGTTTTTAAACCATTCACGTTTATCTAATGTTCCTTCTCCACCATCTAAATAGTGGGGCAAAATTTTGTCTCTACGGTAAAAGTTATCTTCGTGTTTGTAGAGTTCTGAGGCGCTAGAAACAGGAGCATCTGTAAAGGTTTCGTCGGTCAAACCGAGTAGATGAATAACTTGTTGAATAGCATCCAACATGGGACCTGCAACATGATCAGCATAGATTTGGTCGCCGCTCATCATCAATAACGATGGGCGTTCATTTATTGATAATGTAGACACCTTAGCATCGGCGGTAACAAGCGAGTCTTTACTTGGGTAATGAGGATTACGACAAGAGCCATGCATGATGTAATTCGCTTCGGATTTTATTTCGAACTGTGGCCTTGTTTCTGTATCATAAAGTAAGTCAGAAACTATATCTGCAAGTTCCCCTTCACTAGTCACTAACTCGTATTCAAGTGGCGTATTAGTCGGAAAATCTCCGTTAACATTGAGTAAATAGATCCAAGCTCGTTCCCCTATCTGAATGTGTTCGCCATCTTCTAAATTTGCTTTGAAAAAAGGCAGTTCCGCTCCATGTTTATACAATTCAAAAGAGCCAACCAAAGGCGCTGAAACGGCTAACCAAAGTGTTATCTCTGAACGAGTACACTTTCGAAGGATTGGACCTGATAGTATCAAGGGTAATGCAACATTAAGGCGCAAGGAACAAGAGCCTGTTTGTTTGGAATGATCTTGAGATAAGTTGTTGGATTGGAACTCTACTGACATAACTACGATAAACTCCTTTTCATTGAGTTCGTTGACAATATTATAAATTCATATCGTTTACTATGCCCCTATCCTAATGAGTTTTACTTGTTTGGCGCTACGCACACAAACAAGTAAAGGTAGGTAAATAGTTTACCAACTCTTTCTATTCCAGCTCTACGGGAGGTCTGAATGTGAGCTCATGAACAATCACATCACTTGGGTTTGTTAGTAGTTGAGCAATCATTGTTGCAACACTTTCAGGCTTCATATATTGAGGGCGCTCTTGATCTCTAAATCCAGTATTTGTGCCACCAGGATACGCTGCCGTCACTTTTATCCCGTAAGGCTGAGCTTCTTTCATCAACACATTACTTAAACCAGCAAAACCTTGCTTCATGGCAGTGTAGATACCCATGGTTTCATTGCTTCGTTTCGCTACTGTGCTAACCACATTAATGATATAGCCATGTTTATTTTGGACCATGTCATTCATCGCTTCTTTACATAAAATGTAAGGAGCACGAAGGTTAATCGCATACTGCTTTTCGAATTCTTCAAGGTATGTATCAACAATCGCACATTTACGAGAATTCATACCGGCGTTGTTGATCAATACATCGATACTACCGAGCGCTTCTTTAGCCGTTTGATATAGCTCTGCAACAGATGCAGGTTGACTAAGATCGAAGCTTTGCCCAAAACACCCTGTTTCGCTCATTAATGCTTGTAGTTCTCGGTCATCACGACCTGTCGCGAAAACTTGATATCCCTTTTTACATAAGTCGATGACTAATGCTCGGCCAATGCCTTTTGTTGCACCTGTCACTAATACGGTTTTATACGTCATGTTATTCTGCTATTTTTGTTCTGTATGGCGTTATCTTACCGTAGGTTTATTGAAACCGTATTACGCAAGCGTAATGAGTGGAGAAATATCACGAACGCTCTAAACAACTCTGTAATAATAAGGTTTAAAATTAAAAGCACTGAAAAACTGTAACGAGATTGCTGCTACATTGATGAAGATATCTATGGTGTACTTTGAAATCACTAATTAATACATTACAAAATATAAGTTGCAGCTATATTGATGTTTAATCTCACTTTTACAATAAGTCGTAACATCACAAATAATATCCAAATAATTTCATATGTAATTTTTTCATGTCATGAATAAAAATAATATTTGAACCACGTTCTAGCAAAATTGAATACGCAACACATCCCCTAAAAATTCATTCTACATTTTCATTGTCGCAGTTAAAGACAATATACGACGTGTAGCCCCCCCCTGTTAGCAGTCTCGTCGCGTAATAACGAAGCTTTTGAAATATCTAACGTTTTAAGCTTACATTTAGTTAAAGGACTACAGAATGAAATTTAGAAAAACATTACTAACGACTGCCCTTCTACTCTGCTCGACCCATATCGCCGCTGCGAATTATGGAGAAGCATTACAGAAATCTATTTACTTTTACGAAGCCCAACAGTCAGGTGTAATACCCGATTGGAATAGAACGGAGTGGCGTGGTGATTCAGCGCTAACAGATGGACAAGACAATGGCGTCGACCTAACAGGAGGTTGGTACGATGCTGGTGATCACGTTAAATTTGGATTTCCAATGGCGGCCACAGCGACAATGCTTGCTTGGGGTGCTGTTGATTACCGTGAAGCGTATGAACAGACGGGTCAACTTGAGCATTTAAAGAACAACTTACGATTCGTTGCTGATTATTTCGTTAAAGCCCATACCGGTCCAAATGAATTTTATGGGCAAGTCGGCGCCGGAGCTGCAGACCACGCTTGGTGGGGCTCAGCTGAAGTCATGAAGATGGATCGCCCATCGTATAAGATCGATGTAGAAAACCCTGGTAGTGAACTTGCAGGAGAAACAGCGGCTGCTCTTGCTGCAATCTCAATGATTTTCGAATCGTCAGATCCTGAATATGCAGCACTACTATTAAAACATGCGAAAGAGCTTTACCTATTTGCTGATGAGTACAGAGGAAAATATTCTGACGCTATCTCAGATGCGACCGCTTTCTATAACTCTTGGAGTGGGTACCAAGATGAGATTGTCTGGGGCGCAATTTGGCTTTATCGCGCCACAGGTGACGAGTCTTACCTCGCTAAAGCGAAAGACGAATATCTTCTTTTAAGTACGGAACCACAATCGACAGAACGTTCTTACCGTTGGGGACAAGCGTGGGATGATAAATCTTACGGTGCCTATGTTTTGATGGCACAGCTAACAGGTGATGAGCTATACCAAGTTGATGCCGAACGATGGTTAAATTACTGGACGGTTGGGCATGACGGAAAACGAATTAAATACACGCCCGGTGGTATGGCGTTCCTCGATACATGGGGAGCGGCTCGATATACATCCAATACCTCATTTCTTGCGTTAGTGTACTCCGACTTCCTTAAAAATAACGATCTCAAGCCTGAATTGGTCACTCGGTATCATGACTTTGCGAAGAGCCAGCTTGATTACATACTTGGTGATAACCCGTTAAATATTTCATATCAAATTGGTTATGGCGATTATCACCCAACGAAGCCGCACCACCGAACGGCTCATGGTGCTTGGAATGATAGTTCGTCTGATCCAATTGAAAACCGTCACTTACTCGTAGGCGCATTAGTTGGTGGGCCGGGTGCGGATGATTCATGGGAAGATGACCGTGGTGATTATGTAAAGAATGAGGTTGCGACAGACTACAATGCAGGCTTTACTTCGGCACTGGCAAGACTTTGGCTCGACTATGGTGGTCAACCTATCAACGAAGCAGACTTTCCAGCCAAAGAAGTGCGGGATACTGAGTTCTACGTTGACGCCAAGATTAACTCTCAAGGTACGCGCCATTTGGAGCTGAGTACTAAGGTTTATAACCATACGGCATGGCCATCAAGAAACACTGACAACCTCACCTTCCGCTACTGGATCGATATCTCTGAGGTTATTTCCGCAGGCTATACCGCAGATGATATTGAACTATCAACAGCCTATAACCAAGGTAAAGGGATATCTGGGCTCTATTCATGGGGTGATCCTGAGTCTAATATCTACTATGCGGAAATTAGCTATCAAGGCGTTGACGTTTACCCTGGAGGACAATCAGCCTCTAAGAAAGAAGTTCAATTCCGTATGGCTCTACCTGCTGATAACAACAACCCTGACTGGGATAACACAAACGACCCTTCATGGGACGATTATGGAAGCGGTGTAAAACTAGCTCCTAAGATTGCATTGTATGATGATGGCAAACTCGTTTGGGGCCAAGAGCCAACGCCTGATTGTGGCGCTGAATCTGGAATTAACTGTCTACCCGTAGCAGATAATGCCTCTGCAACAACGCAATACAATTCTCCTGTCAGTATCACTCTGTCTGCCATTGATTCAGATGGTACCGTTGTCGGTTATGCTCTTGCTTCTCAGCCAACTAAAGGAGCAGCAACTTTAGCCGAGAACATTGTGACATATACACCAAATATTGATTACTTTGGTAGCGATAGCTTTACATATACCGCTACCGATAACTCAGGTGCTGTGTCAAACGCCGCAACCGTGTCTATCGACATCGAAGCACCAATTGTACCTGGTGTAACAATCAATTCACCAGAAGATGGAGAAGAAGTCGAAATAGCGAGTACTGTGCAGCTAAACCTCACTGTAGTGTATGCTTATGGCGTGAATGTGTACGTAGATGGATCATTTGTTACCTCTAAAATCGGTAGCGGCAACGTTGCGTTGACCATGCCTGAGACTGAAGGCGTTGTTAATATCGATGTTGTCACCATTGACGAACTAGGAACTGAACTCGAAGCTCAAGCGGCGTTATCACTCAATGTTATTGAAGTAGTCATTCCACCTGTTGGTGAAGGTTTAGTGTGTGACGTGACTTCAACCGATGTATGGAATTCAGGTTTCACAGCAAACCCAGTAACCGTTACCAACAATGGAACAAACGCTATTGCAGAATGGTCGGTTAACGTTTACTTTGAAAATCCAACCTCGATTACAAACTCTTGGAATGGCGTGTTATCAGAATCTTCTGATGGTCTAAGTGCAACAATGACCAATGAAGCTTATAACGGTAATTTACAACCGGGACAAAGCGCAACCTTTGGTTTCCAAGGTACACATAATGGAGACTTCGTTACTCCAACCTGTGAATAAACAATTTGATTAATGTTTAATAATATAGGGTAGCGCTCGCTGCCCTACCTTTTATATCTGATGTACGAAACGTAATTACCTCACGATCGCCACGAAACTATTCTTTGTTGGAAAAGGTAATACTTGGCCAAGGTGCATCAAATCCAATTATGATGTCACTGCAACATAGACCAAAGTGCCATGTGATATTATCGTTCATGGAAGAATCCAAACGTATGATGTCCCACGGTAAGTCAAGGTTAACACTTTCATCCTGAGGATCTAATTGCACCTCGACGTAGTTCAGCGCAATATCTTTGAAAACAGCGGTAATTTGGTTATCGAGATCACTCCACGGCGCAACAATTAGTACAATTCTTTGCTCCGAAATGTCGAGTTTGATAACGGCATGAGCACCAAGTGAACGATATAGTTCACTCTCTAACATGTTTGCCATAGTGCTCCCTTTTTGTTTCCTAACTCTCTATAGGATAGACCACCTTAAAATGCTCTAGTAGCAAAAGCATTTCCTCGCAGGGTTCGATTTTTAATTCTTCGCACTCTTTTACAAAGAACGCCCAATGGGCTTTTTTCCACCACTCTAATGTTTTGTCGCCCTCTCCTTCGGCTCTAGCAAACTCAGCCGTTACATCGTTATACTTGCTAGTCGACACTGAGGTAATTTCAATAATGCAGATTGGTTTACCATCCCAGTTCGTCACAACTTGTAAATGCCCAACCTCAGGCCTAACCTCACCTTCATTGCTGTACCAATACTCCATGCTGCACGACGCGCGTTTTTCACCGCGTAAGATTAAGTCGGCGCACAAATTGGCATTATATTCATCCGCGCAAAAGTAGTCAGAACTGAAGGAGTGATATTGTGTTGAAGTAGTCTTTGGGAGTGAGTTAAGAAAGTTTTGTAAATACTTTCTGCTCTCTTTATTCATTTTCGAATCCATCGCTTGTACATCCGTGTATTGAACTGAATTAATTGAACTTATAACATATTATTGTAACTGTGAATCTCTATAGTAAATTCGTTAATCTATAATCTTGGTATCCACTGTATCAGATGCTGTATACCACCGAGCTAACAAACTTATACGGATTTTATAACTGGTTATGACTGATAGTACTAAAGGATTCATTAGTGCCCAACAAGTCGCCGATTTGGCTGGCGTCTCGCGCTCTGCGGTGTCAAGATCGTTCACGGAAGGGGCCAGTGTTTCTGTTAAAACACGTGAGAAAGTGTTAAAAGCTGCGCAAGAACTTGGCTATCATGTCAATCATCTTGCTCGAGGCCTACATGATACGAGTAATATCGTTAGCCTAATTACCACCGATATCAGCACGCCATTTCAAGCAAGTTTCATTGACACCTTAACTCGAAACCTACAGAAGATTAATAAAGTCGCCATGGTCATCAACACCAAAGGCGATAATGAGAGCGTCACTGCAGCTTTAAACCAAACCCTTAATTTCCGTGCAGAAGTGTCCATTATTTTATCAGGGCAGCCGTCAGGAACACTCATAGACCAGTGCATTGCTAATGGACAGCGTGTTATTTTAGTCAACCGAAATTACGTCCATCCAAATACTGATAACCTACGAATAAATAATAGTGACGCTGCTAAACAGGCGTTAGACATTCTCGTTTCTCAAGGGTGTAAAAATATTGCACTTGTTAATTCTAACGTAGGATCATCGAGTTTAAAGGCCCGCGAAAAAAGCTTTATCTCCGCAGCGGAAAAGGCCAATGTATCTGTATTTATTCACCGATATGGTGATACCTCTTATTCGTCAGGTTATTACATTGCCAAGCATCTCACTAAACCTATTGATGGCGTATTCTGCGTCACTGATCTTCTCGCGTGTGGTTTTATGGATGGTCTAAAATCTAATGGATTAAGAGTCCCAGAAGACGTTGCGATAGTAGGATTTGATGATATTGAGCAATCAAGTTGGGGTAGTTATCAACTTACGACGTTTAGACAACCGATTGAAGAGATCACTAAGCACATCATTAAGCGAATACAGAGTCCAGCGAACCAACCAAACATAGATCACCAATATACCCTTGAGACTGTCTGGCGAAAAACAACCAAGCTTTAAGTTACGGTGTCATCACTCTTGGCCATATAGTAATGTCTAAGTCTTTAAGTGGTAAAAAAGATAAGGCCCACTTTACAAAGCGGGCCTTTATACGACATTTTAAGTCGTTTGATCAAACGAAGGCTACAACGCGATGTTAATCGTTGAACCCGTGCTCATCCAACAGATCTAGCATGCTATTGGCTTTTTCAATCGCTTCAACAAGGCTTGGCTTTGGCGTTTCAAACCACTCATCAGGTCTGAGATCGCGACGCTCACGGACGATATCGATGGCAGATTGTAAAGAAGGATATTGCTCTTGCTGCTTTCTATGAATAAACAAAGACGCTATCGCTACTGAACGACTACGACCACCGCGGCAATGAATGAGTACGTTGCCTCGCTCTCTGTTTGGATAACTCGGCTTTTCAGGCATTGTTTGTTTAAAAGCACCGTCAAGCAGATAATAGCCGGCCAGTATCATTTGATGGGGGTTGCCAGGTCCATCAATGAGCCCCATTTTATAGGTACGAGCGACACCGCTACCACCAGCAAGTTTCTCGCCTTCCTCTTCCAAGTACGGGTCATTAACGTAGTTGATATCAAGATTAACAGCACAGTTAACAATGGTCGTGATGCCCAGCTCTTTATGTAAAGCCAGATCTCGCGCTGAATCATAGCCACCAAGGTACAGATTTTGACCTTCAGGCCCGATGTTCGTTGCAACCAAATGAGCAGCATCACGCTCATATACAGGAGATATTTTCATTTCAATTCCTAATCTTTTATTGGTAAATCAAGCACACTGATCAATATGGATGGAGACGGTATCAGCGACAGACTCTGCCAATGATGGAATGACAGCAAAGACTGGCCCACCGTTGTGCCAGTCTGGATACTGAGTGAAGTTGTTGACCACACCTCCAGCTTCTTTGACTAAAAGCAAACCCGCTAGACAGTCCCAAGGATTCATGTGCAGCTCGACATACCCATCGGTACGACCAATAGCAACGTAAGCCAGTGCCAGAGCACCAGACGCACTACGGCGCACATTTCCACCAAGTAGGTTTAAATTTTGTAATGCCGAGAAGTAATTGTCGCGACATGATCGCTGATTCCAACCTAGCTCTAAGTTCGCTGCGCTAAAGGATTCCGTTTTTGCAACGCTGATTGTGCGACCGTTCATCGTCGAACCTTTGCCTTTTTCAGCGATAAAAAGCTCATCGTGGATTGGGTCGAATATCAAGCCGAGTTTGGTGTCGTTCTCACTCACAAACGCCATGACAATACAGAAATGAGGAATGCCACGGGCGAAGTTCGCTGTCCCATCAATGGGATCTAATATCCATGTGTTGGCTTTAATTTCACCGCCGGTTTCTTCACCATAAACAGAGTCATATGGAAAAGCCTCGATGAGACGGTCCCGTATCAACTCTTCAACCGCGAGATCAGTTTCTGTAAGAAAATCTTGCGGGCCTTTAAACGCGATTTTTTCAGGTGTCATCGAAATAAATGCTTTGCGAGCCAGTTTTCCCGCTTCTTTAATGATGTCGATGGCAACAACCAAGCGATTGGTTAGATCACCCTCGGTTAGTTTAGTCTCGTCCAATTCTTGAACGGTGTTCTTTGCTAAAGCTTGTTGCATGTAAACCCTTACTAATTGGGCGAACGCAATCTCATTATTGCGTTCAGCGTTTGTTATTGATGCTTTTATCTTTGCGTTATTATTGGAATGATTTAACGAGTGAAGTTGATTCTCCATAGATCAGCCCAGTCTTGACGGTTATCAAAGTCTTCTAAACCCGTTGACGCGTTATACTGCAGAATTTTCGAATAAACGTTTTGCACCCCTGATGCTTCCTTCGGGTGTACTGGTATCGCTAAGTTTCCAGATACTTTGCCATCCACTGTTTGATTACTTATGCCCTCTTCTGTCATCAGGAAATGAAGAAACAATTTCGCAGCATTTGGGCTTTTCGTTTTAGTCGAGATAACCCCGTAGCTCGGTGTAGACCACCCAACGAATGGTTTCATTGTTTCGCATATACCTAAGTGGACCTTCCCTTTCGCAACGTCTCGGTATTTAGCTGTGGACATAAACCCAACAAACGATTCGGTTTGGCCCGGAGCACCCACTACATCGCCCGCAGCAGAACCCGAATCGGTTGGTAGTGGTGAATTTTTTGCCAGTGCTTTAACCCAAGCTGTTGTTGCCGATTCTTTGCTCGTATCTAACTGTTTTCCGTAGTGCAACTCATAGGCAATGGCAACCGCCTCGTCGTGATGCATCTCTATTTGGTTAAACCAATCGAGAAAACGACCATTGTTTAGTGGATCAGGCATCGCCACCTTGCGTGACCAATCCTCATCCGTTAAGGCCCAAATATTAGACACCGGACATTCAGCATGTACTTCAGTGTTATATGTCCAAACGGCCGGGTCTCCATAAACCACCAAAGGGTCTTTTCCGTAATCAGCAATATCTGCAGAAACAGAAGGAGACACCCAAGATTCAACGACCCCCAAAGGTAATAGTTGAGCGACCGTAGCGGATGCATCGCCGGAGACAATCACATCCCCTCGTATATTGTTCGCGCGGAATTCTCTGATCATCATCTCAACTTGCACAGAGCCGCTGACCTTACTGCCGACCGCTTTTACATCGTATTTGTTGGTAAAATTTTCAGCCGTTTGGACAATCTTTCCTGATGGGGCATACACTGTGATTGGCGCTTCATTTTGAGCGGCCTTAATCAACTCAGCTAGTTCAGTTGTGTCTTCTGTAACTGCTAAAGCACTTGAAGGAGCTAATACGCTCGCCATAGCCAACACGAGTGTTTTAGCTTTGATTTTTGTAATCTTCATAGATCTAATCCTAATTCGTCATCAGTTTTTGTTCGTTCTTATTCGCATTAATTTCCTTCAACGCATCGATCTCAATGCGTTTTCCTCCGCCGTCAAATAAGTGAATGTCTTGTGGTGAAATAGAAAGCATAAGGTGCTCCCCTTCTCGGAAATTTGGTGGTGTTTGAGTGTTCAAGTGAAACTTATGATCAGCCACGGTTAGCTCTAAAATCCAACTTCCTCCCGTAGGAAGAACACTTTCAAGGTGTGCACTTAAACTTAGGTTGCCTTGTTCGCTGTTTCCCTTTTCTCCAATTCCCTTGTCGCTTAGGCTACTTAAGTCATCAACTTTAATGCGCTCTGGTCTAATTCCTACAGAGCTGTGCTCATCAATATTCCCTAACTGATTAACGAGGTACTTCTTAATCACTTCACTGCAGAGAGAAGATTCGTTAAGCTCGAAAATATTAATAGGCGGGGTACCGACAAATTCAGCAACGAATCGATTCGCAGGTCGATCATAAATATCGTTTGGTGTTCCAACTTGCTGCAACTCACCGTCTTTCATTACCGCTATTTTTGTTGCCAGAGCCATCGCTTCCCACTGGTCGTGAGTAACAAATACGATAGTAGTATTGTAAGTTGAGTGGATGCGCTTAAGTTCAGTACGCATCTCAAGACGAAGCCTTGCGTCAAGGTTCGATAAAGGCTCATCCATTAATAATATGTCTGGTTGCACAGCTAACATTCGAGCGAGCGCCACACGTTGTTGTTGACCACCAGATAATTGTGATGGGTAGCGCGCACGGTACTTTTCAATACTTAGTGTTTCCATTACCGACTGAATGATTTCTTGTCGCTCTGTCTTTTTCACCTTTCGCAGCTTAAGACCAAACTCGATATTCTTTTCAACCGTCATATGGGGCCAAAGAGCGTAACTTTGAAACACCAAGCCTAGGTTTCTTTTTTCTGACGGTACAAAAACACCATCATCTATAGAATCAACTATGGTTTCACCAAGCATTATCTTTCCCGATGACACGTTTTCTAGGCCTGCTATCATGCGTAAAGTGGTTGTTTTCCCACATCCTGATGGGCCAAGGATGCACATAAACTCACCTTCATTGATCACAAGATCGAGCTGATTTACCGCCTGCCCCGACCCACTATCAAATTGTTTACATACTTGGTTTAGATGAATATTTGGCATTAGCTTCCTAGTCCTTCTGCAAGGTTAGTCTTGGTCAATTTTTGAGTGAAATATGTCCCAACAAAAGCGATTAAACAGATAATTAAAACAACCGCATTCGCAGCTTGGGTATAGTTGTAGTCAATCAATCGCAATGCGTAAGTGGTGAGTACATCTGTTGAAGGTACTGCTAGAATGACAAATAAGCTCAATCCATTAATACCAGAGATAAATGGCAGCAATATTCCAGTCACTAGCGACCCTTTTTGAATGGGTAATACAATATGTCGCATTCGAGTGAACCATCCAGCGCCAGCCAACTGAGCAGCTTCTTCTGGATCTTTTCCTAGCTGCATCATCGCGGATATTCCAGCACGCGAAGCGTAAGGCATTTCGTCCGCTATCAGAGCTAAAATCAGGAGAGTCACGGTTCCGTATAGTGCTGGCATTGGTCCTCGAGAAACTGCGAACAAAGACAAGTACGCAGCCGCAAATGCAATGCCTGGAACCAAATATGGAAAGAAGGTGATCTGTCGTAACGCTGTACTAAGCAGCTTGATAGGACTTCGCACAACCACATAGCCGACCAACAACCCCAAGACACCTGAACATATTGAGGCGATGCTCACTATCCATAATGTATTCCACACCGCACTCCAAAGATTCGAGCTCAGTAAAATGCCACTGCTTTCTGCTATTGTCCCAAGGCCTGTACCGACCCAGTAATCTAAAGTGAAGTTGCTTAAAGAGAAATCACCCGGAATTCTCATCACGGTTGAGAGTGAAAGAACAAGAAGCGGTAGCACCACAGAGCCCAGAAATACCGTCGCTGATAACAAGGTTGCAGGCAGACGCCACTGACCAAGCGGACTTGGGCGGTGCATCACCCCTTTGCTACCAACAGTGACGAATCGTTTCGCTTCTTTAAGTACGAGCGCATCTATTAATAAAGAAACAATGCCAAAGAACATAATGGCCCCAGCTAGAACTGCCGCTACACCTGTTTGCCTTGATTCAATACTTCTATACAAAGAAGTTGAAAGCACTTCGTAATTAACAGGAAGACCAAGAATGTATGAGACACCAAACTCTCCCAAAACTTTGGCAAAAATAAGAACACTTGCCGACATCAACGCGGGCAGCATCAAAGGCATGATGATCTTAAACGTGATAGTTCGTGGTTTCGCTCCGAGTATTCTTGCTGAGTCTTCTAATTGTGAGTCGAATGATCGCAGCGCGTTACCGAGCAGTAAGATAACGAACGGAATATAGTTCAGTGATAAAATGATGATAATTGGCAGTTCACCATACGCAAGCCAGTCTGGTGTTGAGATCCCAAGGTTCTCTAGCCAACCTTGTTGTCCGCCGGTGGTACGATTTTTAAAGATGGTCGTCCATGCCATCGCAAAGGTCCATGCTGGTAGCATATAAGGAACGATAAGCGCTGTAGCAAACCATTTCTTACCGAACATGTCACTACGACTCACTAACCAGGCAAGAACGCTACCCAATGTTAAAGAGATAGCAATAACACCAACACCAACTCGTAACGTGTGACTAAGCGGTTGCCAAAACAATGAGTCTGAAATAGGAGAAACAAGCGTTCGAATTAGATAATAGTCTGTCCATTCGCCTGTAGAGCTACCTATTCGGCGTTCATCACCAAATTGAACTTGTACTGCATCAAAAAGAAGCGACAGTACTGGAACTGCTATAAAATAGCCAAATAGAGCAAGGAGCATGAAGCCAATAATACTGGTCGGTGTCTGTACTATTAGTTGTGACTTATATCGTAATGAATTAAAGCTTAGTTGTTGCTTTAACTCTTGAGTTCTTGCAGACAAAGAGTTCAAAATACACCTCGTTAAATACTTTGCACAGCTGTGCAAGTGAGGTAAATATTAGATTTTCAATGTGTCATTTACATAGAAGAACAGTGACAAATTCGTGACAGTAAAATGGAATTGTACGTACTAATCGAAAAAGGCAACCTACTGGTTGCCTTCGATATTTATTTTCCGTATTAGTAAAACGCGTTTAGCTTACTCGAATTAGGTCATTCTTGTTTATCTGTAGGTTAATATCCGAGTCAACGCGATACCGCTCATCATTTGCAGGAGTAGAAACCAATAGCTCACCGAATGATGTTTTAACTTCATACTCCATTTTACTGCCTAGATAAGTTGCACTGACCACTCGCCCAACCAAATCAGTTTTATTTTCCGTTACTTGAATAAGCTCTGGTCGAATAGAAATGGACGCATCGATACTTTCCTCTCCTTCAACATCGACTTGCCATTCTCCCGCGAAGAATTTATTTTGCTGTATCTTGCCATCAATAAGGTTGGCATCGCCAATGAAGTTAGCAACGAAACGGGAATTGGGTTGTGCATAGAGTTCCTCAGGCGTTCCTATTTGTTCAATCTGACCATCTTTCATCACAACAACCTTGTCAGAAACGGCGAGCGCTTCTTCTTGATCATGCGTTACATACACGGCCGTAATTCCAAATTTTTGTTGCAGATCTCGGATTTCGTTACGCACTTTTCGACGAAGCTTAGCGTCAACATTTGATAACGGTTCGTCGAACATCAACACATCAGGTTGCTGCACTATGGCACGTGCGACAGCGACTCGTTGTTGTTGCCCTCCTGACAGCTCAGAAGGATAACGCTTAGATAAGCCATCTAAACCAATCAACGATAGTACCTCATGAGCACGCTTACTCGCTTCGCGCTTATTTTCTCCACGTGTAACTGGCCCATATATAACATTGTCTAACACTGTCATATGAGGGAACAACGCATAGGACTGAAACACCATACCCACATTTCGGTCAGACGCAGACAGCTGGCTTACATCATTACCGTCGATAAATATCTCACCCGAACTGGGTAACTCTAACCCAGCAATGAGACGTAACGTGGTCGTTTTACCACAGCCAGAAGGCCCTAAAAACGTAACTAGCTCGCCTTTATTGATAGTGAGATCGATTCCAGCTACTGCTGTAGCGTCACCAAATTTTTTGACGATATTTTTTAGTTCAATCGCAACTTCTTTGCTCATAATAATTCCTTAATGCTTATTTACTTCTGCGTTGCTTCAATAAGCTGATTGTTATTTTGTTCAGTGTCACGTTGGCGAAATTGTCGTTTTTTACCCACACAAATTGCGATTAAACCAATGACTAAAATCATAATGACCATCAATACCGCTGAATAGGTGATTGCCAGTGCGTATTCACCATTTTCGACTCTACCCATAATGTATGCCGTCGCCATATTGTGACGCGCGCTAACTAAGAATATCACCGCAGATACGGCGGTCATCGCGGTAACAAAGGCATAAATGGTTGCTGTGAATATCGCAGGTTTGATCATTGGCAATACCACTTTACGTAAAGTCGCGAAGCTACCTGCCCCCATAGTTTGGCTTGCCTCTTCCATAGACTTATCAATCTGAGACAGCGCTGCGACGCCCGCACGCATACCTACAGGCATATTTCTGAATGCAAAACAGATAATCAAAATGATCAATGTCCCCGTCATATCGACAGGAGGTACATTAAACGCAGCGACATAAGACACACCAACAACAGTACCCGGAACCGCAAAGCTCAGCATCGTCATGAATTCAAATTGACGTCGTCCGTAAAATTGCTGCCTAGTGATTAACCAAGCCGTCAAAATGCCAAGCACCGCTGTAATTGGTGCTGCAATTCCTGCAACCCAAAGTGTTGTCTTTAAAGAGTTCCAAGCTGATCCATAGAGATCAATACCACTGGTACTGATTTCGAAAGAGAAAGCGGTAGATAGGTGCTCTATCGAGGGAGTGAGATCCCACCGACCAATGTCTTTCACCACACCACCAATCAAAACAATACTGTAGATTGCAAGCGTAAGAAGAATAAACGGAACGACGAACCCTGCAGCCCCATTTTGTAGTGTCTTCGGCAGTGGCGCGACCACACCAGCATCTGATTTTCCCGTTACCGTCACATAGCTCTTTTCGCCCAACCAACGTTTTTGTAGCCAAAAGGCCGCTAATGTTAGTCCAAGTAAAATGATAGAAAGAACCGCTGCGTTGGTTAAATCGTAACGCGCACCGACGACGGCAAAGAAGATCTTCGTTGATAGAACCTCAAAGTTACCACCCAGAACAATCGGGTTACCAAAGTCAGATAAGCTCTCTATGAATGCCAAAAGAAACGCGGCCGCAATACCAGGTTTCAAAAGCGGAAGTGTCACGCGATAGAAACTATGAAGCGGTTTTGCGCCCATCGTTTGAGAAGCTTCCTCAAGCGTCGGGTTTATTGACTCCAAAGCCCCTTGAATCACAAGGAATGTAACAGGCGTGAACGCTAAGACTTGCGCTATTAATATGCCGGGTAAACCATATAACCAACGCGTAGGACGGACATCAAATAGATCAGCAGTGAACCCGGTGATTAAGCCGCTTCGACCAAATAGCACAATCAATGCAACACCAACAACGAAAGGCGGCGTGATGATTGGAAGAATGGATAACCCTCGAAGTAGCTTTTTATATTTGAAATCAGAGCGTACAAACAGTAGTGCCAACGCTAAACCAATAATCGTGGATAGCGATGCCGCTAGCGTCGCAAGGATTAGAGAGTTAATAACAACGCCACAACGTCCACTGCCAGTGAAACAACTTAGTTGCCATAATTCGTTTGAGGTAACTCGTGGCAAAGCATGAGCGACGCCCCAAGAACCATCAGGTTGAATGAACGCCGTTAATATCAATTTACTGATAGGGAAAAAGACAAACGTAATTAGTAGCGCAGAGATAAAGACTATTGCCGCGCTAGCAAATCGATCGCCTTTACACAGACCAAATGAGGCTAATACATGAGACAGAAACCCTAGGCAGCCAACGAAAAATGTGTAACCACCCCACCCCAAACCAGTTTGTCCATTAACCGACGAAGGGAAGACACTTTGAACGAGGCCAAACTCTGTACCATTTAAAGGAATCGCGAATGCTTGAAATATGGCAAACGCAAGACCAACCATACTCACAACAAGGGTGTCAATGCGATTAAATTGACGGTTAAGCAAAGAGATCAACGAAAGGATCAATGGTGTTAAGACACACAACCATAACCATGCCGATCCATTCATCGCATTAACAAACGCACTATCAACCCAAGAGCTGTGCTCGATTGATGGCATTTTATACCATGGCATCAACACTGTTGCGATGAGCATGATAAAGAGCCAGCTTGCGCCAGCTCTTTGATTATTATTGATATTAAGCATTAAAGTAGTGACCCAATCTCATCATCCCAACGCTTAAGTAAACGTGCTCGTTCATCTGACGAACCGTAAAGTTTGAAATCATAATCAATCAACTTTATATCCGACAATTTAGGTGCCTGCGGCGACGTTTTCGCTTGTTTATTTGATGGTACTTGGTAAGAATTCGCTTCAATAGCAAGGCTTTGCGCATCCGCTGTTAACGCCCAGTCGTACCATTTTTTTGCAGCTTCTGGGTTTGGTCCATCTTTGATTAAGCTCATTGAGCCAATTTCATAACCAGTGCCTTCACAAGGAGAAACCGTTACGATAGGAGCGCCCTGCGCTGACTGAGCGACTGCATCATGCATAAATACGATACCAACGGCTGTTTCACCCGTCCCTGCTGCACGAATCGGTGCACCACCAGATTGAGTGTATTGATTAATGTTGCCGTTTAGCTGAGTTAAGTAATCAAACGCCTCATCTTCGCCGAACAGCTGAACTAATGTCGCGAGTAGCGTATAAGCCGTACCCGAAGAGTTTGGGTTAGCTACTTGAATATCGTCTTTCAGATCTGAATTTAGCAAGTCAGCCCAACATTGTGGTTGATCATTACGTATTAGATCCGTGTTGTACCCAAACCCAAGTCCGCCAGCATAAACGCCAACCGTTTTATAGTCTGATGCTTCTGCCTGACTAACAGCCCAGTCTTGTAGTTGGTTAAGCTTTGGAGACTTATAAGAAAGTGTTACGCCCTCTTCAGCTGCTTGCAAATGTGGGTCACCTGTACCACCCCACCAAATATCACCACGTGGTTGTCCACTTTCAGCGCGAATTTGAGCGTAAGTTTCACCAGATGAACGACGCGTCATCAATACGTTGATACCTGTTTCTCGTTGGAATGAATCTGCCATAATGCGACACCAGTTATCATCAACTGAACAGTACACTACGACTTCTTCATTTGATGCAAAAGCTTGCATTGGAGCTACGGTAGCCGTCACGGCTGCAATAGCACTAAGGGCAAAAAATGTGTTTTTCATAATAGGGTCTCTTAGTTTTAAACTGGGGTAATTAGTCTGCTTTAGTCCATTGAGAATGGTCTGTCCAAACAACGTTAGGTTGAGAAGGTTCATCATCATTTTCGAGTAACCACGTACGTAGCTCTTCGGAATAACGAGTCACAATCAAATCGACATTTGCGTTATGAAGTTCAGTCCAAATCTTCGCATTGATTTCATCATTGCCTTCAGGTGAAGACCAAAAACGGATTTTTTGATTATTCTGAGCGGCGATGTCAGTAATTTCTTGTAACCGATGCAACGCTTCTTGAGGCCAGTCACCTGCGCCATAGAAATTTCCGTATTCGTCGCGGTCAAAGTAGTTGAAGTTACTACTGATTAAAGGCATTAACCTTGAGTCTAACTCTTCACCAAGGTGATTCATTCGACCATCCAAAAACGTATACCGATAAGGAGCAGCACGCATCTCATCAATAATATGATCACTACCTGAAAGTATTACAGTCACGGCTTTTTCCGTCACCATTTGACCGTCATAGTGTGTAAAAACATCACTGTATTTCGCTAGTACTTTTTCAATTTCTAACCACGTAATAACTTTTTCTTCATTACTGGATTTGACGTCCATTAATAGGATGTAGCTTTCATCCCAGCCTTTATAGAATTGGCCGCCGTTAGCTCTGACTTGGTCTACGATGGGTTTAACAAATGTATCTTCGAATGACCATTCGTATTCAGTCATCCATTCCGAACGACCGACCAATGGTTCGTCGTAGACCTCTCTTCCATTACGGAAAAATACTTCTATTTGAGAAGCGCCAAACTGGTTTTCAATATTTTGTTCGTACGGGTTATCTAATAAATAGTTTGTACCCACAATAGCGCGTGACATTGGCACCACTTTTGGCTCAAGGTCGATATCAGATCGATCATCATTGCTGCTTTTACATGCAGCCAACGTTAATGCTAACGTCGTCAAAGACGCGACTTTAATTAAATTTTTCACAAGTTACCTCAAAGGAAATAATAGAGTTGGAGGAAATTAAATTCTGATTAATTCCAATTAGGGTGATCACGCCAATCAACGCCCGGTGTCGCGTGATTAGGATCATTTTCTAATAGCCAATCATGCAACGCTTGTTGATGATCGGTATTAATGAAATCAACATTTGCTTCAACCAATTCACTCCAAATATGATTATTCATATGGTCAATTCCTTCAGGAGTTGCCCAAAATCGGATTTTTTGTTGATTAGCGTGTGCAATGTCCGTTACGCGTTTTAGCTCTGCTTTTGCTTCTTCTGGCCACTCACCTTTACCAAAGAAATAACCGAAATTATTTTGGTTAAAATAGCTAAAGTTATTGCTGATAAGAGGCATAAGCGTTGCGTCAGTTTCTACACCAATGTCCTCAATGCGACCATCGACAAATGAATAACGCTCAACAGCATTACGCATTTCATCTATTGGACGGTTACCTGAAATAATCGCGGTGACCGGACGCTGCTCTACAGTTTGATTTTTTCCGTTGTAGTAGGTAAATACATCAGGATACTGAGCCAACACATCTTCAACAGCTAACCATGTAGAAAGGGCTTCTGTCTTAATATCAACAAGTAAGACAACTGAATAATCCCAGTTTTCGTAAAAGTGACCGTTTGAACGAACGTGTTCAACGATGGGTTGGATGTACATTTCATCAAATGACCACTCAAGCGCGGTTTCCCATTTATCATGTGCGATTAATACTTCGCTAAACGTTTCATCCCAAAAAACATCCGCCTCAAAACTGCCGAAACCTAGCTTAAGGGCTCCGTAAAAAGGGTCTTCTAAATGGTAATCGTTGTGAGAATGGGTACGAATCGTGAGTTGTTTCTCGTCATCGTTAACTTGGTATGAAGGTGAATCAGAACTGTATACACCTGCGCTTAATATGGCAGACAGTATTGCCACACTCTTAATTAGTTTACTCAAAATATGCCCTTACCTTAATATAGACCACTACATTGCACAGCTGTGCAATTCAATGTGGGTTATATTGGCATGACCAAATTTCAGTTTTATTAAAGAAAAATAAACGAACGTTTACAAATATAAGTAACTATTGACGGAAGGTATAAACCAGCTCACTTGATATGAATATATTATTAAAACTTACTAAATTATTAATGTTGATTTATTCATTAACACCCATTAATTACAAAAACATATAATTAACTTCAACAATTTATAGTGTGCAGGTTATTAATATTAGAATTATAAAAGAAAGAAAACAAAAAGCGACCATGAATAATGGTCGCTTTTGGGTTTTATATTGAGCTAGGAGCTATCAATAAGAGTTAAGCCATTCTTTGACTTGGTGTCCAACGCGCTAACTCAGGAGCCAATTTAACGCCTTGTGCCGTCAATAGGTTCACACGAGCAAGATAAGCAGCACCGTGCATCAAGTGCTTCGCAAGGTCAACCGCATTACGTTGTGTGTAATCATCCAAGTAGCTGTCTTTCGCCCATTCGTTAAATGCGCCAAGAGCAGGGCCAGCCCACACTTGGTAATCCATCTCACGCCCCTGTTCACCGGTATTGGACCAACGGCTTGATAAGCCAAGATACCAACGGAAGATCAGTGCCATTTTACGCTTAGGGTTACCTTCAGCACGTTCAATCTGTTTCGGATCACGTTCATTGAAGTGAGCAACCGTACCCGCCCAGATATCGTCTAGCGTTGAGCGGAACACTTGCTTCTCTAGTTTTTGACGCTCATCAGCTGGGATCGCTTCGATAGAATCATAACGCGTGTAAATTTCGTAAAGCTTATTTGCACGCATTGGGAACAAGGTTCCACGTTTAACAACTTGAAGCTTAACACCCATTTCAAACATATCCGCAGCGGGTGCCATGGTTACGTCTGCCATCTCGGTTGTCGCAAGTAGTTTACGTGTATGGTCGCTCGCCCCTGCTTCTACACACGCTTGGTTGATTGAACCAGTCACAATATACGCAGCGCCCATGTTGAATGTAGCTAATGCCGCATCAGGAGTACCAACTCCACCACCACAACCTACGCGAAGTGGTGTCTTAAAGTTGTATTCTGCTTGAATCTTATCTTTAAGCGCTAGAATCGTCGGAAGAAGAGTAACCAACGGGCGGTTATCCGTATGACCACCAGAGTCTGCTTCAGCGGTAATGTCGTCCGCCATAGGAACAAGCTGCGCCAGCTCCATCTGCTCTACGGTAATACGGCCTTCGTCAACCAGACCTTGTAACATTTTAATTGGTGCTGGTTGCATGAACTTACTTGCCACTTCAGTACGGCTTACTTTCGCGATCACTTTATTAGCGATTCGAATCTCGCCTTTTGCGTCGCGGCTAAGACCTGCAGCGCGGTATTGAACGATCTGAGGTGTTAGACCCAAGAAAGCTGAAGCTTCAACCGTGTGGACACCATGCTTTAAGAATAGCTCTACGCTACCACGCTCTAGTGCTGGTTCACTTGGACTGTGGATCAAGTTGAACATGTAAGGGCCGTTTGGCAGTGCCGCTTGAATACGGTTAATCGCCTGTTCTACACGCGAAGGAATAAGTCCTGCCGCGCCAAATGAACATAGTATGCCCGCTTGACCAAGAGCAATAACAAGCTCTTCAGAAGAGATACCATTCGCCATTGCACCCGCATAGTACGCATACTTAACGCCATGGAAGCGACGGAAGTCTTCATCGCCTAAGCTTTGAGTGCCAAGAGCTGGTGCAAATGCACTCACTGGGTGCGTATTTGCAGAGCTTGCAGAGTCACTTGATGTGATTTCAGCTTTCTGGCTGACGCCTAAGCCTTTCTCTGGGTGATTAATAACGTAGCAACCAAGACTCATGTCTTTAAGTGCAGTCGCCATTGCTGCTGTATCAAAATGCGTTGTGCGCTCTTCAATTTGCCAAGGCCATGGAGAAAGCTTTTCGTTGTTCATTGTTGTTTGTGTCGTCATTTTAGTTTTTCTTCCTAATTCTTTTTCTTACCAACATGAGCTTGGCTTACGCTTCTTCAATACAGATTGCTATGTCTTTTAGTTCGTAGATACGAAGTCCGTCTTTGCTCAGGTTCGCATCACCAACAATGATCTTTTTGCCGTCTTCATCTTTGATTGCTGTGATGTGTACATCAAGAGACATTTGTTTGTTCAACGGGTTAATCTGACCACGGTATTTCCACTTCACTTCAGATTGAATTTGACCAAACTTAGGATTACGGAAACCTGCACCTAAATCTTTGTTCAGCGCGTACGTTTGCATTAGCTCAATAATCGCTTCAACACCTAATGAACCTGGCATTACAGGATCTTGATGGAAGTGGAACTGGAAGAACCAATCGCTAGGGTCGATAGTACGCTCAGCGTATAGGTAACCAAGACCAGACTTACCACCATCGCTAGTAATTTGAACGTTATCGATAAAGTTTAAACGACCACCAGCAAGTTTGTAGTGCGTTTGTTCTACGCCCGTTTCTGAAACTGGAGCGTTGAAATAACGACTCGTTTTATCAAGTAGATCAATTGAAACATCCGGTGTACGGTTGTTATCAGCATGCCAAGGTTGAGTCACTTTACCGTTATCAAGACCTAGTTGATCTTTCAGTGCTGCGCCTTTGAAGTAACCAAATACAGCCGTACCTTCGTAGAAAGGAACACCATCAGTGCTTAGCTCGAAGCTAAAGCTTTGAACGATGTTAGTACCCATCATTACCGTTGAAAGTAGACGTGAGTCATTGGTAATTGTTTTGCCGCGTAAATCGACGTTACGTAGCATCTTTCCGCTACCATCGAGGTTACGGAAGAATAGCTCTTCACCAGGGAAACCAAGAGTTGTACCCATGTAGCCAGAGATGAAACCGTTTGGCTGAAGTGAGATCTCCATTAATACCGAATAAGGCATTAGAGTTTCATGGCTATTCTCGTCGAAATACCATGCATTCGCTGGTACTTCATATTCTGCGATACACGATGATGGCTTTTTAAACTCACCACGTTTACCTTGAATATCTACAACTCGAGTCGTTAACTGCAGATCACCACATGGAGTACGTGGTGGGATCATGCCTCGGTAGATTGAGAAATCAGGGCCGAAACATTTTTCGATATCGCCCGTCGCGAATTCAAACATATGGTAAGGCGTGAACGGAACAGTATCCGGAGTACGGTTCGGGTAATCAGGTGTTACTGGAGCTTCCACGTGTTGAAGCGGAACAACGCCTTTATTGGTTGCTGTGCCTAAATCTTCAATTTGAGCCATTAAAGGTGCATTCACTGATGCTTGTTGGCTTGCCGATTTATCTGCAACATCCGCTTTTACTGAACTAGAAACAGTTGAAGTAATTTCTGCGAAAGGAACCGTTGTCTCATCCGTCACTACGTAATCACCAGAACCAATGTAACGAGTACACTCTTCGTCTTCACGAATCATCACACCCAAGTTTTGGAAATCAACAATGACTTTACCGTTTAGTAAAATATCAATGTTTGCTTTCGCGTATGGACGTGGGCTCAAACCAATTTCCGTCACTTCCATGCGGTAAGTTAGCTCAGCAGATTGAGGAAGAACTTGGCCACGACAGCGTACTTGCTGTGGTGCATTCTCTAGTGGTTGGAATCGACCGTTCTGCACTAGTGTATGCATACCTAGGTGCATCATGAAGAACTGTAGTAACTGCCCACAACCTTCTGCCATTAACGAACCAGCCATTACCGAGTCATCTTTAAAGTGACATGGGAAATACCAATGTTCAGGCTCTAATTGCTTATGACCTTCAATTAAGCCAAGTCCCCATGTACCACCTTGTGGTTCAACACGGCTGACTTTTTCAATCATCATAAACTTCTCAGAGCT
Source organism: Vibrio kyushuensis (assembly GCF_050337325.1). Taxonomy (NCBI): domain Bacteria; kingdom Pseudomonadati; phylum Pseudomonadota; class Gammaproteobacteria; order Vibrionales; family Vibrionaceae; genus Vibrio; species Vibrio kyushuensis. The sequence goes on along the minus strand of NZ_JAKJSV010000002.1, from coordinate 918,853 downwards.
AAAGCACAGTGAAGGCTGATGGCGATCTGATTGGTGAGTCGGGCCAAAACATTCCGCAATATTTGCAGTAAGCAGATGGCGTAGTGATTGGTTATCAAACTCAGTTTTAGGGCAATGTAAGATTGGGTCAAAACGCTGTTTAGTCGCCAACTTACGTGCTTTGATTTCATCTTCGGTGTGAATCACGCCTTTACCGTCAGCCAATTCTTCATCAGTGAAGAAGCCTGCACAGCCGTTATCCATTTTAAGGATCATCTTATCGCCAACGAAACATTCGTAAGAGAAGAAGAACAGCAGTGTGTCGCCATTACGAGCAAAGCTATTGATTGAAATGTCGTAACGTAACGTATCACCACCACGTGGAAGGTCGCCTAAGAACGTTAATGTACAATCAAGTAAACGATAAACACGCTCGCCTTTGTTTTCAAAATCAATACCTAAGTAGCTGATCAGCATTAAGTCACATTGACCTGACTCTACTGCTACAGCCCAAGGGATTTGGCCATCAACAAGGTAAGGCGCATTAACTGGAATATCGTATTCCGTTGTCATTGTGCTCGGCTTGTATTCATTTACTGTCGCATTAAGCTTAGTGACACGAGAAACCAACAAGTAATCAGTGGTTGGTAGTCTTACACGACGAGAGTAACTGTCAATAACAGCGTAATCAGGGCCAAATACATTCGCAATGTCACCTTCAGCGTATTCAACCAAGTCGTCATAATTCCAAATACATGGCTTAAGAACTGGTTTCTCTGGCGCTGCAAATACATTAACTGGCTCTACAACTGCTTCAGCTACGGCCACTGAATGAACTGGTTGAATAGTAACACTGCTCAGCTCTGCTGAATCAAGACCTGAAGTCACGGCATTTAGTTGGGCTTTCAACAGTGCATCTGCTATTTGCAGACCTTGAGCACGTGTTTGAAGGAACGCTTTGTGCACTTCTTGAGTCAATTGTTGATTTTGATTGAACGCTGAAATCTGTGGTGCGTTCTCTTTAGCGGATAGGACTGTAGTCATATTGCTGTGATTACCTGTAATCGAATTCGGCGAAGTCGTCGCCAAAGTTGCAGAAGAATGTAAAGGCTGTGCCGTTGTAAGCTGTGGCGTCTCTATTTGTGCCGTCTCCATCAGTGGAGCTTCAGCGTGTTGTAGAGTCACAATATTCGATTGCGCTAATGTCGCGACCGTTGCTTGTCTCTTCGCTGATTTACCCGCTGACTTTTGTTGAATCTGATTCAAATCAGCTAACGGTGTTTCCGTTATGTGCTGATAAATATCGCGTCCACCCAGCGCTACTGACTTAACTAATTGACGCTTACTGTCACTTGGCAACTCATTACTCAAACGGCCATTCAAAGATTGAGATTCAACGTTTGACTGAGTTAACAATAATTGAGAACACTGCCCTTCACTGATGTTTGCCACAACTGCTCTTTTCGGTGCGCTAACATTCACAGGCGATTGAACATTTAAGCTCAATAAGCCATGAATAAGGCTCGCCATGCCAGATGCAGATGAACAATGGCCAACACGTTCACTCGCATGAATTGGTGTTGCAGCGCTTAACGTACTCGTTAATTGGCTAGTCGTTTGATTTTCAGCTGCTTCATTGAGTTCAAGAAGAGAAACCTCATTTGAACTCACACCTACGCGTGTTAGAAGCTCGTCAGTCACCACGTGTTCACGTTGACTAGAGCCAAAGGCCAAAGCACTTATCTCACCGTAAACTTGGCATTGGGTTGATTCCGCGTGTGCTTGGTCAACCAGAACAAGAGCACCGGCACCCTCACCGACTTTCCAACCCGAATTCTTTGAACTAGGGTCGTTGGCAGTTAAAGCTACAGGCGTAATGCTGTTTCGTAGTAATACATGTTCAGCACTACCGCTTAAGTCTACTGCGGCAATAACGACTGCATCAATTGACTCTTGTGACATTAGGTTTTCAGCAACATCGATACAACGCGCAACAGATTGCTCCGCAGCGGAAATAGTAAAGGCTGGTCCATTGAAGTCCCACAATGATGAAATTCGAGACGCCATGATATTGCCAATGAAACTGGTGTACTGATTCAGCTTCGCTGCATCCATCACACTATCCATCGCTATGGTTTCAAGCGCTTTGTATTCAGCATCCGTTAAATCAATACCCATGTTAGAAAGGCTATCAGCTAGCTGACTGTGCAAGTTTACACGTCCACGGAACTGATGCATTTCCAGTTCAGTTTCCATCGCTACTAACACTGCAACTTTTTGTCCTGCTTCTAACTTGGCATCGCGAATCGCTTCATCTGCTACTTTCATTAGAAGTAGTTGCTGCGAGATCAAACGATCGTCTTCATTTGGTGGAACTTTAAAGCGTAAAAAATCAAGATCAAATTGGTCAATGTACGCACCACTAGGGACGCCGTGTAAACCAAGCTTGCTTAACAGCTCTGGATGTTGGTCTAAACCTTTCCAGCGTTTCTTCGGCAGTTCAATGAACGCGTTCGAGTTTGATTTAATCGCACTATCAAGCTCACACACACTTTTTAGGGAACCAAAGTGAGATGCTAGGCCTGTTATCTTCAATGCAGAAGTTGCGGCGTTAGTACTAGGCTGCTGAACCGACACATTGTTGCTACTGTTTTCTGAGTAAGCTTCAAGTAATAAGTGGGCGTTACAACCACCAAAACCAAACACGGATACGCCAGCACAACGTTCTGAGTTGCCTGCTTTATCTGGCCAAGACTGAACTTGTTTCGGTAAAGTTTGCGTACCGAATAGACCATCTGGAGAAGATAGAGGGGTATCAAGGTTAATACTTGGCGGTAAAACGCCTTCCTTCATAGCAAAGATCATTTTCATGATCCCTGGCATACCCGCTGCAGTAAGCAAGTGGCCAAGGTTTGATTTAGCGGAGCCAATCAGTGGCACGCTAGATCCCTGCAACTTGTCCGTAAAGAAGCGCTCCATTGAAGTCAGCTCTACTTTGTCACCCAGCGGTGTACCCGTAGCGTGACACTCAATCACTTCTATGCTTTCAGGTGATAAATCTGACGCTTCGTAAGCACGTTCAAATGCTTGTACTTGGCCTTTACTATTTGGACTCAATACGAACTGGCCACGGCCATCGTTTGATAAACCAATACCACTAACTACGGCGTAAATATTGTCGCCATCACGCTCCGCATCAGCGAGGCGTTTTAGAACTAAAACACCTGCACCTTCACCAGCGAATAGACCTTTACTGTTGCTATCAAATGGGACTGATACACCGTGGTCTGGATAAGCATGGAATATCGAGAAGCCCATGTTAATAAAGAATGGATCAGCGCCAGATACTGCACCAGCCAACATCATGTCAGCCTTACCCGTATTAAGGTAATCGCAGGCAAGCTTTAATGAATAAACCGAACTTGCACATGCGGCATCTAAGCTTAACTGTACATTGCCAAGGCCTAATGCATCAGCAACCAACTTCGACGCGTTATGAGCAGCAGCTCCATTGATCGCGTTGAGTGGCTGAGGTTGTTCATTGGTTGGCAATAACTGGAAGTTTTCGTTTGAAAGCTTCGTCTTCAGCGCCTTCTCTACCACTGAATGGTACATAGGTAGGAACAGATCGTTAGAGCGTGTCGTTGGAAACGATAGCGCGCCCATAATCACACCCGTGCGTTCTAATACTTCAGCATTTATATCAATTCCAGCATCTACTAGGGCTTTACGGCTAGTATCCAGTGCCCATAAAAAGCTTTGATCGACACCTTTGAATGACTCTTCCGTTACGCGGTAACCTGAACTATCGAAGCTGAAGTTTTCAATATAGCCGCCTTTATCACAATAAAAACGGTCAGACTCACCTTGGACACCTTGGTAATCATTTGGTGTTGCGCCAAGCTTTTCAGCGCTTAACGTTGTACGTGAATCTTTCTTATCAAGTAGATTCTGCCAAAAGTCATTTGGCGTATCTGATTGCGGGTATTGATTGGCAATACCAACAATTGCAATTTTATTGCATTTCACTTTATCTTTCTGAGAACTCATATCGGCTCTCCTTGGTGATTATTTGCTTGATTCTCTGCTGCATGGCTACTGTTAGGTGAGTTCGTTGCAGATAAATCACGCTGGAACTTCGCGTTATTTATTTGCAGCTCTAAGCCTTCAAGAAGCGGTGAGACAGACAGAGGAATTTGGTGAGTAATTAGCTGACCAATGCATTTCAATAGCGTAGTGATGTCTTCACCACCCTTCGCATTCGCCGCCACAGTGCAATACCCGTTAGCCACCTCATCAGTACGATTAATCTTGTCGATTAGCGTACTTGTTTGACGGTCAGCCCCTACTTCAATAAACAGACGAGCTCCCTGTGTACGGGCACTACGAATCAATGAAGTAAAATCTAATGTCGAACAAAACGTATTAGCAATTGAAAGTGCAATGCTTTGACTGTCGATATCAACAGGGCGATTTTGGTCGGCACTAATAAAACGAATATGCTCAGGCAGTTCATCAAATACTGGCTGCGTGTAGAACTCACGTATCTGCTCATGCTGACTCCAAGCTGGAGTAGTATGCATCGCTGTTACACGGTTAGCTGGAATTCCACGCTTGCCTAACTTCTTAAGAAGTGCGCGGCACGTTTCTTCACAACCCGCTAGAACACAAGTATCACCTTGAACAATGGCTAGATAAGCACGTGGAAACTCAGGTAGAAGAGCTTCAATAGAAGCAGCATCACTGCGAACAACAAAGCTATTCCACTTAATTTGTTCGGCAGTACTTAATTGCCAATTCTCACGTACCGCAGTTAGCTCACCTGAAATCGCGGTGGTGAATATTGGGCTGGTTTGAGTCATCTCAATCAGTGCGTGTGGGTTTTTCCACACTCCCAAACTTGCCCACATTGATGCTTCGCCTTTGGAATAACCTAACGCAAAGTCCGGCTTCACTGCAAAATTTTCACACAACAATTGAGTCAGAATATAGCTACTGCCTACACCCGCTATAGCAAGTTCACTCAGTGACAGCTCTTGCGGATCATCAGCGTACGTTTTACTCGCTTGCAGCATTTCCTCTAGATCACCTTCACGCTCTAAACGAGCAAAAAGCTGTGGGAAATAGTGGTGAAATTCACGAAGCAACCCCGGATAGACTGTGCCTACACCTGGGTAAACAAATGTGACCCCACCTTTGCTGTTTGGAGCTGGTGAAAAACAGCTACCAGCAGGCGTTTTGTAATGACTGTTTTCAGCCATTACTTTGCTCAGTGAACTTTCTAACGCAGCTATCTCTTTTAACGCAGACTCTACCGATACCGCTTGAATGACAATATCAGCACAAGCACCATTTTTAGAACCAGATGTCTGATACTGCTTAAGGTTAGAATGCATTAACTCAATCAGTTCAATTGCTTTAAGCTCACTAGAGTCAATTAAAGGCAAATCACTAAGTTGTACTTTTAGTTGAGCTAGAGCAGAGCTAAGTTCCGTTTCATTTGAACCACTAACGACGAACATTACTCTCTCTTCAGAAAGTAATGGTTTAGCAGGAAGTAGCCCTGTCGCTTGAGTTAAAATTAAACTTGTTGAACCTTTATTTTTGCTATTAAACGTTAGCGAAGCAACACGAGCTTTATTCGGCTGTGTAAACCAATAACGATTTGCTATTGCTCGACCTGATATAGCGGTAAGCACACCAAACAGCTCAGTGAATTGCTGCGTAGAAGTAATTACATCAAAATCACGATCATAGCTAAGGTCTTCATGTTGACGTCGTGCATGTGAAAGCGCCTTCTCGACACTCTCAGCTTTTGTTGCACTATTTTCACAAAAACCAGCAAAGTACGCATGAGGATGAATTTTGTTTTTCGCAGCACTCAACGCGTTTAGCATCAAGATACTACTGGTCATCTCAGCATTGCCGGAAGCCGTAGTTAGCTCAATAACATGACCTTGAGACACCGCTTCAATAGCGCTATTAATCGATAGATTGAAATCATCACCGACCACTATTTTTTGAACAGTAGGAAGTGAGGACAGTAAGTCGGCAGAAAGCCCAGCGGCGTTTGCAGGCTGAGCTAAAAGAGCGATGCGCAAAGGCATCGCTTTATTAGAAGGAACTGTCACTATGAGGATAGCTCCTTTTCTGTCTTAGACTTAGCTATCTTGGACTCAGCTGTTTTAGACTTTTTTGTCTTTTTCGCTACCGATTTAGTTTCAGCTTCTTTATTCTCTACAGCCGCTTTTTTAATAGACGGCACAGTCAAAGCAACAGGCTGATTAGCTAAGAAGGCATCATTAAGCGTTTTACTGATGGTCACTTTCGCCCCATTCATAACAGCACTTAATCGACCATCTTGATGATAAAGAGCGATATTCGCTTGCAGTGAACGAGCAGTACTCTTGATCACTTCAAGTTCTAAATAGCCTTTATCACCTGATTGCATTGGTGAATAACAGATCATCTCACCAATAGCAGAAGGAAGACTCGCTGAGCCGTACTTTAGACGAGCCCAAACTAGCATCGCTTGTAACAGATAATCTTCAGTAAATGGCTGGCTATCACCAAACTCATTTTTTGCAATGAAAGATCCGCAATCACTATCAGCAATAGTTGGCATTTCACATTGCGCTAACAAGCCTTCGTCATCAAAACGCTCTACAGTCTTAATGCCTTGTAGTATTGGCCCGTGAAATAACGTTCCGTCACTGTACAACGTTTCTGCAGTTGCTACTTTTGAGCCTGAGCTAGCATCAAAATGCTTAACTAATGAAGCTGGTACATCGCCCGCTACCTGTGCTTCAGCAATCTGCAATTCCGCTTGATACTGTGGTCGACCTTGGCAACTGATCAACGCTTTAATCAGATTCTCGGATTCCGCACTCGGTTTATTAGCAACCCCAGCAATAGGTGACAGCGTCACTGTTAATTCTTGTGCTTCATCAGTGTCAAAGATTACGCCTTTGAGCAACTTGTAGTTGCGAACGCTAACGTTCGCCCCTATCAATTGCTGCGCTGTTTCACGCATCCATTGGATTGCACACACTGTCGGTAACACTGGATTACCGGCAATGCAGTGATCCTTGATGAAAGGCAGAGCCTTTGGATCAAGGATACGTGTCACAGTGATGCTTGTTTTCAGCGGACTCTTTGCAAGATGCACAGACTCCGCATTAAGCTTTTTTACAGAAGCTTCCTCTTCAGCGCCTTGCATGCTTGTACCAACAAGAAGTTGAATGCCAGTTTCGCTTAGTAGTTGAGAACTAAACAGTTCTGCACCTGCTTGTAGAGGAATCACGTAAACGCCGCGATCTTCGAACATTTTTTTCAATGCCGCGTTAACCATGCCACCGTCCCACGGTCCCCAGTTGAAGCTCATTACTTTCGCTTCTGGGTTACGTGCTGAAAGCTGCAGTGCTGCTTTGTTCAGAATTTCGTTCGACATTGCGTAATCGCTTTGCCCGATATTTCCGTAGAAACCTGCTGCAGATGAGAACATCGCAACCAATTTCAGCTTGCTGCTATCAAGACCGCTAAGTACCGCTTCTAATCCACCGACTTTCGTTCCGTAAACCATGTTCAGTTCATCTAACGTTTTGTCTTGAATATGTTTATCAGCTAATACACCCGCACCGTGAATCAAGCCTGTGATGTCGCTGAAGTTAGCCAGTGTCTTAGTTACTGACTCGCTGTTAGATACATCGAGACTTAAGTATTCAGCGCTAGCGCCTACATCACTAAATGCTGCTAATGCGGCATTAATTTCTAGACTGCTTAATACAGGCTTTATTAATGTGTCGACTTTCTTAGGTGTTGGTTTATCACCTGTCGCTTGTAAATGTGCAATTGCTGCAGGCTTTAGCTCGCTTTCTTTCTTACCTTGAGCCCATTGTGGAAGCTCACTTGCAGTAACATGCTTACTGCGACCCGCTAGAATGAAGTGAGATTGACACTGCTTAGCAAGAGTTAAAGCACACTCGAAAGTTACGCCTTTTGCTCCACCAGTAACCAGAACCTTATCGCTCTTACCCAGTTTTGCTGCTGTATTTTTTGTTAAAGCTTCACCTGGAGCTGCTGCAATCAACGTTGCACGACCAGATTCACCTTCAACAGTTTCGCTTAGACCGATTTCAACAGTATTCGTATCAATGTCGAAAAGCTCTGCTGTAATAGCTTCAGCTAAGTGGCGAGCATCAAGAGCTAGCGTTGCATCTAGCGCACGACAGAACACGTTTGACCATTCGTGGCTCAACGTTTTAGTTAAACCTGAAAGTGCCGCTTGGTTTAGCTCTGCATTAACTAATTGCTCTGCATTTAGGTAACCAAAACCGCCATCAATACGGCTTAGAGTGAAGAACACGCTACGACCTGACACAGTGTTAAGTTGGCTGTTTAGGTGCTTAGCGAATAAGAACGCGATTGAAAATGACAATTTAGAATCTACATTTAAGTTAACGCCTAACTTAGATTGCTCTTCTTTCGAATTAACTAACGCTTGTAGGTGAACAAAACCAGCAATCACTTTGTTTGAAGGTTTTAGGTCTGCTTCAATTGAATTGATAACAGAACTTATACCCGCATCATCAATGCTTTCTAGTGTGTAGCTTGCGATTTCACTGTTTAGTGGTGACGCGGCAGATAGTGGACTACGTACCACAGCGACTTGAACGCCGTTAGCAGTCAGCTTTTCTGCTAGAACACCCGCATTATGACCATCATCGGTGATCACAACACAAGCGTCTTTTGAAAAACAGTCGACCAGTTTATCTACCGCTGGTAGCTTTTTTAGCGCTACCTCGTTGTGTGGAGGAAGTTCTGCAGATTCAGAGATCGGAGTCACAGTTTGAGTTGCAGACTTTTCAACGTTCGCTACTGGAGCAGACGTTGACAGTTTGCCTTGCATGTATGTAACGATTTCGCCAAGTGTACGACACTCTGCTAGATCTTCAGGGTTTAACTCTGGAAGTGTTGGCAGTTGATCTTGAACGGTGCCAAGGATCTCAACACGCTTGATTGAATCGATACCTAAGTCAGCTTCCATATCCATTGCTAGGTCTAGCATTTCTGCCGGGTAACCTGTTTTGTCTGCAACCACTTCTAGCATTGTTGACTGAACATGCTCAGGGTTTAGACCGTTAGCTGTTGGAGCAGCTTCCGTTTGCGCGATTGCCGCTTCTTCTACAAGAGCAGGTGAGCTTAGCTTACTGTTCATGTAGTCAACGATTTCGCCTAGTGTACGACACTCTGCTAGATCTTCAGGGTTAAGCTCTGGAAGAGTTGGTAGTTCGTCTTGAACCGTACCTAGAATCTCAACACGCTTAATTGAGTCGATACCTAGGTCTGCTTCCATATCCATTGCTAGATCAAGCATCTCTACTGGGTAACCAGTTTTTTCAGCAACCACTTCAAGCATTGTCTTTTGAACTGTCTCTGCGTTAAGTCCACCTGTTGTTGCTACTTGAACTTGTTGAGCAGCAGGTGCAACTACAGATACAGCAGATAATTTGCTGTTCATGTAGTCGACGATTTCACCAAGAGTACGACACTCTGCTAGATCTTCTGGGTTAAGTTCTGGAAGAGTTGGTAGCTCATCTTGAACTGTACCTAAAATTTCAACACGCTTAATAGAGTCGATACCAAGGTCTGCTTCCATATCCATTGCTAGATCAAGCATTTCTGTTGGGTAACCAGTTTTCTCAGCAACCACTTCTAACATTGTCTTTTGAACTGTCTCTGCACTTAGACCGCTAGCGACTGGCGCTGATGCAGGAGCTGCTGTTACAACAGCCGGAACAGCAGATAACTTACTGTTCATGTAGTTAACAATTTCACCCAGTGTGCGACACTCAGCTAAATCTTCAGGGTTAAGCTCAGGTAATGTTGGTAGCTCGTCTTGAACGGTACCTAGAATTTCTACACGCTTAATTGAGTCGATACCAAGATCTGCTTCCATATCCATTTCTAGATCAAGCATCTCTGTTGGGTAGCCCGTTTTCTCAGCAACCACTTCTAGCATTGTTTTTTGAACGACCGCCGCATCTATGCCGGTAGAAACTGGTGCTACTGCAGCTTGAACTGGAGCACTGCCTGTTGCTGGCATCTTACTGTTCATGTAAACGACGATTTCACCAAGCGTACGACACTCAGCTAGATCTTCAGGGTTTAGCTCTGGAAGGTTTGGCATTTCATCTTGAACCGTTCCAAGAATCTCAACACGTTTGATAGAGTCGATACCAAGGTCAGCTTCCATGTCCATATCAAGATCTAACATCTCAGTTGGATAGCCTGTCTTCTCAGCAACCACTTCTAGCATTACTTTTTCAGCATCAGCCGATTGTACTTGCACAGGAGCCGATTGAGCCACTATTGCCGGTGCTGAGGTCTTAGCTGCCATAGTTTGAGGAGCTTGTTGTTGAACAACTGGAGCTGCAGGTTTAGGCGCTTGTACGACGGCTGGAGCTGCTTGTGTTTTAACAGGTGCAACTTGTGGAGCTACCTGAGTTTTAACTGCTGGTGCCACTGCTTGTGCTACAACCGTTGGCGTGTAAGCAGGAACCGTTATTGGCGCTACGCTTTGAGAGCCAAGCGCACTTAACGCTGAGTTGTTGCTTTGAGCTTGCATCTCTAAATAATGCGCGTGAGCTTTCAGCGTTTCAGCTTGGTGTTGATGGAACATGTCCATTGAACGTTGTAGGCTTTCTGGAACCGAAACGCCTGCTGTCGCCATTTTTGCTTGCTCAGACATTAGCGTATTAAACGTATCGCCGTACTGCTGAGGAATTGCTAAGAATTGCTGATGAACTTCAGCTGCTTGCTGTTGTGCGTTAAAGAACGACTGTAACGAAGACTCATCCACAGATACAGGCGATGTAGCTTGTACGTTAACTTGTACATTAGATGCCTGAACTGGAGTCACGTGAGCAGCAGCTGGTGCTGTTGCTGGTACTTGATCTGCTGCAACGGCAACAGGAACTTCTACTATTTCAGTTTTAATCACTTCTTTTTCCACAATCTTTTCGACTTCAACTTTAACTTCAACAATTTCAGTCTTCTCAGTCACTTGGCCAGTAGACAACGACTTGTCCATCTTCTTACGAGTTGATGGGCTGATGTAGTTCGTCGCATTCAATTTGATGTTCATTGGCGACGTAGCTGCTGGTGCTGCAATATCGGCTTGGTATGGGTCAATGTTGTCTAGTGACACGCCCGCTACACAAAGTTGAACCGCTGCTAAGCGCAATTGATGATCACTATCACCTTTAGGGCTTGGGTTAATACTGATCGTGCAAAGCTCTTCGCTTTTATCTGCTAGCGTTTTCTCTACCAGTTTAGTCAGAATGTTCTTCGGTCCGAATTCAACAAACACGCGTGCACCAGCGTCGTACATAGCTTCAAGTTGAGCGCTGAAATGTACTGATTGCAGCATGTGCTGTTTGAAGGCTTTCTTAATTGCCTTGCCATCTTTACCGTGCAGTTTGCCAGTCGCGTTTGAATACAATGGTAAAGCAGGAGCACTAAACGTTGCTTTGTCGATTGCAGATGCAAATGGTTTTTGAGCATGAGCAACTAATGGTGTGTGGAATGCACCAGATACTGGTAAAGCAATCGCTTTGAAACCTTGCTCAGTTAGTGCATCAGCAGCTTTCTTAGCTGCATCTGTTGGGCCTGCAATAACAAGCTGAGTTGGCGCGTTGTAGTTTGCAATGCTCACACCTTCAAACGCAGCAATGCAGCTTTCAACCGCAGATAGCTTATCGGCATCCAAGATAACAGCGTACATTGTGCCGCTGTCACCTTCTTTTGGTGTAGCTGCCATTGCATCGCCACGAGCAAATGCTAATTGGTAGTAATCATCTTGAGAGATCACACCAGACGCACATAGCGCGCTTAATTCACCAAAGCTATGACCTGCAACCATGTCCGCTTTAAAGCCTGCTTGAGACATGATCTCGAACTGACCCATTGAAATCGTACCAATCGCACTTTGAGCGTTTGCAGTATTAGTCAATACTGCTTCTTGAGCTTTAGTTGCATCGGTTGTGAATGTTGGAATAGGGAAAAGTACTTGAGACAAAGCTGTCTTCTTGTGCTGACCAAATACCTGATCCGCTTTTGCTAATTGTTGACGCATCTCTGGGTAATGACATGCAAGCTCGCGACCCATGTTTAGGTATTGAGAGCCCTGCCCTGCAAACAATGCGGCAACTTTACTATCAGCACTTGTGAATGCTGATTCGCGGAAAGTCGTTCCGTTAGGCAGTTGCCATTGTACTTTCTCTTGACCGTCGATCATCGAAATAGCTTTTGTAAGCTGAGCTTCAAGATCCGCTTGATCATTAGCAACAAGACCTAGACGAGCATGCGATGCATCAATGTCGCGTACAGCGTATTGAGTAGCAAACTTAGCTAAGTCTTTTTCGTTGCCAGTAAGTTCAGAAACAACCTGTTTTAAACTCGCGGTTAGCGCGCTACGTGACTCGGCACTAAATAGGAACGATTGAGGAACTTGACGCTGACGGTATTTATCACCACGAGCATGTTCTTGTTTGTACTCTTCCATTACAACATGGAAGTTAGTACCACCGAAACCGAATGAGCTCACACCCGCACGACGTGGCGTACCATCAACACGACGCATCCAAGGACGCGTTTGAGTATTCAAGTAGAATGGAGAGTTCTCGATCTCTAATTTAGGGTTCGGAGCAGAGACATTGATCGTTGGTGGCAATACTTTGTGGTGCAACGCTAGCGCAGCTTTAATCAAACCAGCAGTACCTGCCGTTGATTTAGTATGACCAATTTGTGATTTAACAGAGCCAAGCGCGATATGCTGCTTCTCTTCGTTATCTTCACTAAATACTGAATTTAGACCGCCAAATTCTGCAACATCACCTGCCGCTGTACCAGTACCGTGCGCTTCAAGTAAGCCTAACGTATGTGGAGCGAAGCCTGCGTCATCGTAAGCACGTTTAAGGGCTTTAGCTTGGCCTTCAGGACGTGGAGCATAGATACTCTTAAACTTACCGTCTGAAGATGAACCAACACCTTTAATCACAGAGTAAATTCTGTCGCCATCACGCTCTGCATCTTCTAGACGCTTAAGCGCAACCATACCAATACCTTCACCGATCATCATACCTTTAGAGTCGATGTCGAACGGCTGAATAGTTTCGTTAGTGGTAAATGCAGGAGTCTTAGAGAAGCTCATGTACATCGTTGGTGAGTTATCTGTACAAACACCACCAGTGATCATCATTTCACTGCGACCTTCAACAAGCTCGCTCAACGCCATACGCATAGCAGCTAAAGAGCCTGCACATGCAGCGTCAACCACACAGTTAATGCCACCAAGGTCAAAGCGGTTAGCAATACGACCTGAGATAACGTTTCCAAGTGAGCCTGGGAACGAGTTTTCTTCCCAGTGGATGTACTGATCTTGGAACTTCTTGATCAGCATCTCGCTATCTTCATCGCTAATGCCGCTGCTCTTGAATACTTTCTTCAATACAGGGTATTGAAGACGAGCGTTCAGGCTCTGAGCGATTTTTTGACCGCCACCAACACCTAACGTAATACCAATTTTATCACGGTCATAGCCTTCTGGAAGTTTTGCATCTTCTAACACTTCCTTCGCTACGATAAGCGATAACAACTGAGACGTATCAGTCAGCTCAAGAATATTTGGCGGAAGACCAAACTCCATTGGGTTGAAGTCTACTTCAGGAATAAAACCACCACGCTTACAGTAAGACTTATCTGGCGTTGTTCTGTCTGCATCGTAGTAATCTTCTGGACGCCAGTGAGTGTCTGGAACTTCAGTGATAGCATCGATTTTTTCGCTAATAAGATCCCAGAATTTATTCAAATAACGGGAATTCGCAAACATGCTCGCCATGCCAACGATTGCAATCGGCATATCTTTAAGGCGCTTATTAAGACGAGTATCGTCGATAGATTCAGGTTTGGTTGTTTCGGGTTGGCTCATTATGAGTCTCCACTGGACATCACAGAGAGTGATGACATGTTTTGATACGGCGTTTTTAGATACATAGAAAGAAAATCTGTAAAAGATTTATAAAAACACAGCTGAAAATTCTGGTTGCTGAGGTTGTGCAACCAAATATAGATTTGTTTCTTAGAGTTCGATAACTCGTAGGGGGTAATGCTCTTCATAGACGATTTAAGCATTGAAACGTTAGGTTAAGGTCTGACTGAGTTGGCTTATTAAGTACTTGGTCCTTTAGTACAGCCTTCATTAGCACATTACTTGAAAATGAAATGTTCGTTACTGAAATGCCCATTAAATCCTATCCAAACTATTGCTAAGTAAGAAGCTTAATCTCGCAATGAAAATTAGTTAATTTGACCAATGGTTGAGCAGGCTACCCGAGGTGGCAAGTTGATACAATCCTCTAAACGCTCTGTACTATCTCTTCAGACCAGTTGAATTCTCCAGATTTCATAGGAATGCAAAGTAAAACAAGCTAACTAACTGATTAATATTGGCTAGCAAGTGAATGTTAGTGCTTTTACTCTACATATAACCTTAATGAGATCTACGTCAGGTTTTTGTAAGTATTCTTAAAGAGAGCCTTATTCTGCAATGGGTTATTTTTGTCAGTGCAAAAATTATGATAACTTCCACCTCAAGTAATATCGTCTCCATATGAAAAGAAATCCGCATTATTTAGGGGCTATTTTTCGCTTTTATCTAGTGTTTAAATTTAACCCACCTTGTGTGTTTTTTAGTAAGTGAGAAATTATGTTTGATCGTCAACCACAGGTAGATTTGTGGCTGTGTCCCCTTATTGAACTCGATGAAACATTTGAGCGAATCTCACATCTTAAAACGTTCCTCACACCAGATGAGATCGCTAAGGTTGATCGCTACCGTATGCACGCTGATAGAATTCGTGCGCTCTACGTTCGAGCCTATCTTCGCTCAATACTTTCTCGCTACTGCAATATCGAACCTACTCAATGGCGTTTTGAATATGGTGACAAAGGAAAGCCTACTTTAGAGATTAACCAACTTGCTTCAACGGGGCTTCACTTCAATATTAGTCACAGCAAAGATCACTTGTTGATTGGCGTGTTTCAATCTCCAGCAGATACAGTTCAGCTGGGGATCGATATTGAACACACTAGAGAGAGCACCGATATTCATGCAATTACGGCTCATTACTTTTCAAGTAGAGAGGTAGAAGACTTAAATAGCTTGCCGGCGGTTCACCAAAGAGCGCGCTTTTTTGATTTATGGGCGTTGAAAGAGTCCTATATAAAAGCGACAGGTAAAGGTCTATCGACTTCTCTTAAAAGTTTCTCTTTTGATTTTTCGTCAATGAAGGTGAATCACGATCACGACCTTGTTGGTAACGACGTGGGTAGTACTTGTAGTAATGGCAAGTTTGAACTTTACACAGGAATCGACATTGTATTCGCAGACCATACAAGCGATAAAGAAAAAGAAGGGACAAATAGTTCGACGTATTGGCAAAGTGCCTTAGGTCGCCTTAATGATCAATATAGATTCGCGGTGACGTTAGGTGGAGTCAGTAACGATATGATCATTAGCATGCATGAATTTGGAAATGACGATTTGTTTCGGTAGAACTATTGCCGCTCTTAATACGATAATCAGTAGAACGGCAGTTGAGTTCGGTTATTAGTGAGTAGATCTTCGAGAGTGCCCTACCCTCAACTAAAATACATTGTTTGCACTAACCTGCTAGCATCGCCTTTAAAACATCTTCTGGTAATGGATGCAGACGCTTCTCTTTATCCAAACACACCATCTCAATATCACCTATAACGGCAGGCCTAGTCGCACCTTTCTGCCACACTTCTTGTCGCCAAAGCGTTTTGTATTTGCCATCCAGTTTGAATGAGGTACGAATATCGCAGATTTCCGCAAACTCCACACCGTCTTGAAACGTCATGTTAGCCTTGTATACTGCAAACCCTAACCCATACTCATTCCAAAGTTCAGCGAGCTTGTCACTGCCTAATACGTGCTCTCTTGCACGTTCAAAGTACTTTAGGAAGTTTGGATGATAAACAACCCCTGAGTGGTCGGTGTCTTCATAATATATTTGTACAGGATGGTGAAAGATCTTGCTCATGTAGGTGGATCTCGTTATTAACGTTGGCATCATCAAAATGCGAAATAATTGTCGGCACTCTACATTAAACCTCTAAAACACTTCAAGAATTGAAACGTAAAAGCATGCTAGTCTGACCTCTTTAAATTCATTTCCCTCGCGTTAACTAAGAAACATGCCTTTTTCATTTTGTTCTAACAAAAAATCCCAAAATGCTTTTACTCGTACGACTTTCCGCATCTCCGGATGGGCAAGTAACCAAATATAGCCACTAAACTCATTAGGTAATCGGTATACCTCTACAAGCTCGGTTGACATCAACGCAGGTAAAAGAGCAATGCCAAGCTTATTTTTCGCGCAACCCTTAGCTGTCTCTACATTGTTGCAAGTAATACTATATGGACCACTCGATACGTTTTGTCGAAACCATTTGACCGGTCTCGGCTCAAAGCCTTTATAACCAATTAAGGGCTGCTTTCTAAGTAACTCCAAATCCATTTTTTGTTTTGGTACCAAATCAGGATGCGCAAAAAAGGCCCAAGGTGCCTGCTTTAATTTTCTCGCGATAACGTTTTCTGGTGCTTTCATATTTGCTCTAATGGCAATATCAGCTTCCCGTTTACCAAGGTCTAAATCGCCGATTCCTTCGATTATCTCAAACTCAACCAAAGGGTATTTTTGATTAAACTTGTAAATCATTTCCGGTAGCGTTCGTGAAGCCATCGTATTCGGTGCTGTAAGACGTATTAAGCCTTGCATATCTTTCTTATTGATATGAGTACTCAGCTGGATTGCCTCAACATGAGATGCCATTTTCTTTGCACTTTCTAATACCTCTAACCCTGCATCTGTTAAACGGTACCCTTGGCGTTCTGCAATAAAGATTTGGCACCCTAGCTGTTCTTCCAACCCTTGTATTCGACGCCATGCTGTACTGTGATTAACCCCAATATGTTCAGCTGCCGCCTTCAATGACCCCTGCTCTGCAATAGCAATAACATATCGTAAATCGTTCCAGTCCATAGATTAACTCCTTCAGCTAGTCTGTTTTTTGTTCAAAGCCAAAATTTTTAACATACGTTGAACATCCCATCCATTGCAATTATGCATTTTAGTAATGCATATATTGCCATTTATTTGCATCAATGAAATCACTATATTTGAACCATGACAACTCTAAAGGTGATAAATATGAAAAACATTCTCGCAATCTATTCAAGTGCAGCTGGTGAATACTCTACGTCTACACAACTGGCTAAACAGTGGATCAACCAACAATCAGTAAACCTAATTGAGCGTGATATAGCATCGTCGCCTATCAACCACTATGACGAAGTTACACTAAGTTCATTTTTCTCAACCGACCCTGAGCAATTAACGGATGAACAAAAGCAAGCTTTAGACACTTCCGATAAACTGATTGGAGAAGTTCAAGAAGCCGACTATGTTGTACTTGCTGTTCCTATGTATAATTTTGGTATTCCCTCTACACTGAAATCTTGGTTTGACCAAATTGCTCGTGCGGGTAAAACCTTCACTTACGGAGAGAACGGTCCGGAAGGCCTTTTGCAGAATAAGAAAGCGGTTGTGATACTGACCCGAGGTGGCTTTTATAAAGACAGCGACCATGACTTCATGACACCCTATTTAAAACAGTTTCTCGGGTTTATCGGGATAACAGATGTTCAGTTTATCTATGCAGAAGGCACGGCAATGGGGGAAGAGAGTAAAGAGTCAGCCATTTCAAACGCAAAACAATTGCTGGAAGAAGTCGCTGTTTAACTGAGCGTTAGCCGCTACAGGGAACACAATTATCACAATTTAGATAAGCACGTACATATCACAACGATTATATGTACGTGTTCTAAATCAACCACTACAAACCAAAGCCAACTTTATGCAGTTTGCGTACAGGCCTAAACAGATCGTGATCACAAAAGTTCATCAGTGGTATACTCTACTAACTATTAATGACTTGCTGACCACTATGAAAGATTGTAATCAATGCGGTAAATGCTGTACCAAATATGGTGGTGGCGATCTCTGGGCATCCCAAGAAGAAATTGATTTGTGGGAAATATTTAATCCAGAAATTTTTGAGTATGTGAACAATGGTAAGATTTGGTTCAACCCAGAAACAGGCGAACAATTCGACCATTGCCCTTTCCTCGAATTGGTGCCAAAAACTCAATCACAAGAATCAGATAAATATACCTGCAGTATATACTTAAGCAGGCCAGAAGACTGTCGACACTACCCTAGTCTCATTGCTGAAATGGTAAGAGATGAATGTGAAATGATAGAAGCTCTTGACTTAGATAACCCGAAACAAGCCCAAATTAAGCTCGATAAATTAATGATAGATAGCCGCCCACCAAGCACTTAAAGCGTACATTTCGGTATAGAATTAAGACTCTCATAAGTTCTATTTCGTCATCATTTGCCTACATTCATTGCTTACCAAATGCTTGTTCAATTTTTTGATCGGTATTGTATTCACTTAATGCAAACATGGACCAAATAACCGCAGGTATCCAACCAATTAAGGTGAATTGTAACACCAAACAAACAACACCCGCTATTGGTCGTTCAATAGTAAAAAACTGAAGCCAAGGAAGAAAAATAGCCAACAAAAATCTCATCTCAAATTCCTACATAAACTAAGTAATTAATCACCCTGATACTAAACTTAGCGCATAATCATATCTGAATATGTCCAAAATATGAGACTCGGTGCTCATCAACGACATTCGCTTTACTGAAATCATAATCAACTAAACGAACATCTAATGTAGAGATCGAGGCGAAATCTTTGTCTAGGCATGACTTAACAAAGGTTGCCAAAGGCTCAGGCCTAACTCAAATGAGGCTATTGTGATGCCAAATCGATTTTCCGATTTTTGTAATAATACTCTTTGTCATGCTCCCCTATATCTCTCAAAACACGACACGGGTTACCCACAGCAACAACATTCGCTGGTATATCTTTGGTTACAACACTTCCTGCACCAATAACAGTATTTTCACCAATGGTAACGCCCGGTAAAACGACAGAATTAGCTCCAATCCAAACGTTATTCCCAATAGCCACAGGAATATTAAATTGTGCAATGTCACGTCTTAGGTCTGGATCAATAGGATGCCCAGCTGTTGCTATGGTGACGTTAGGGCCAATCATGACATAATCACCAATATATATATGCGTATCATCAACTAACGTTAGGTTGAAGTTAGCGTACACATTCTTACCTAAATGGGTATGAATTCCCCAGTTGGCACGTAAAGGAGGCTCTAAATAGCAGTTTTCACCAACTTCGGCGAACAGCGTTTTCATTATTTCTAAACGCTTATCCCCTTCAGTTGGTCTAGTGAGATTAAAGTCATACAGCCTGTCTAAGCATTTCATTTGCTCATTAGCTAAGGTTTCATCGTCACAAAAATAGACTTTCTGCCCGTGTAATTTAGTCTTACTGTCCATCGTTTACCTCTCTTAGAAAGACATCACTATAGCCGGATTAAATAGTGCTGCATTAGACGTTGAAACAAACACTTTCACCCACTATAACTTAAATAATCATCAAGTTTGACCATAACAAAAGCCACAGGTATTAGTATGTTTTTTAACAAGTTATTAGAGGAAAGGCACTCTGTTGTCACAGTGAAAGGAAAACGAACCAGCTGTAGGTACGACAAATACAAAAACGCCCAAAGTGATTAACTTCGGGCGCTCGCATAGAAAACGGTTAACAGCTAATCAATCTATTTATAGAAAGCTTCTACCGTTCCTTTTAAAGTGATCAACATTGGTTGGCCCCAACGGTCTAAGGCTTTAGGTGAAGGTACTTTTACCCAACCTTCGCTGATGCAGTACTCTTCAACATCATTACGCTCTTTACCTTTCAAACGAATACCAATGTGGTGCTCAAAGATTTCAGCCACGTGGTGTGGGCTACGAGGATTACCCGAAAGGCGATCTGGTAATGTTGGTTTCGATGTAGTGTCGTTCATGTTGGTGACCTGACTTAAATAAAAAGTGCGTCATTGTAGACGTTATAGAGAAACCGCTCAAGCTCTCTTAACATACTTAGCGGTCACTAGAATTTCTCCAGCGCCATCGACCTTACAATCCAATTGGTGGTCTTTGCCTTCTATAATTCGCTTTATAACCGCTTTGGTACCAATTTTAAGGTTTAACGAGCTTCCTTTCACTTTCAAATCTTTTACTAATGTAACTTTGTCACCCTGTTCTAAGATTTTTCCATTGATATCTTTCACAACAAAAACATCTTCAACATCTGATGGATTCCACTCATACGAGCACTCTGGGCAAATAAGATTCTCACGATCTTGGTAGACGAATTCAGAATTACAATTGGGACACGGAGGAAACGACATACAGTTTTACTTATACAAATGGGACTTGCGCTTATGGTAATCGCTCTTTTTGTGCTTGCCTAGTTATTTGATTAGCTTTACTTAATAGACGATGCAGAACACCAAAGGTAATAGGCTAGCAAGTAATAGTGTGTGGCCGACACTTGTACCTTCAAGTTTTGTAACAATGAAAGATTTAGGCGAATCATTTTCTATAAGGGTACTAGCAACAACACCCGCACTATTGGTTGGATCGCTATAACCAACTTTGTGTCCAGAAAACGACATAATTGAACCTACCCCAACAAGAATCAGCATTGAATAGAACGCATAGTCAGTTAGAAATGATAATTGTAGTATCCCAATAAAGATTTCAATGGTGAATACAATACTTAAAGAGATGACATTAGAGCCTATCAATAGTTTTAGAAAATTGGACATATAACACCCACCTATCCATATTGAACCTTTTGATAAATCATTAGTTTATCTGTCACAAAACGTTAGTATATGACCTGTGAAAATTAAACGCCATGTGTTTAACGTCAATTCAATCATTTCATAGTAGCCGTTAATAATTTGATGAAACTCTTACTATTGAACTAACGATATCATATTGATTAATTTGTATTTACTTAGGTTTAACCTGTTTAGTAAACTCTATATACAACACAATAATTCACAACGAATAAAGGGGCAAACATGGGGGAAGCAATAGCAAGCCTTCTGATTATATTTGGTAATCCTCTAGCTTACAGAGTCGGTAGACTATTAATTTCTATTTTGACTTTTGGCAAACTGTCTATCGAGCCATTACCGTCTAAATACCCTGTAAATTTTGTACAAGCATTCGATGACGATAAGGCTACTACATATAAAGCTTCTGACAGTTATGCCATTTCACATAAGGTTGTTTTAGCTGCTGGGTACTTTGTCATTCTTAGTCTCTTTTCTGCCGTTCTCTATAGCTTCCGAGATGTATTAATGGCAACTAAAGTGTCTTAGTCAATGTTTGGAGTGATACTAAAAAGGCCAAGCCTTATATAATTTAAGAGCCACTAAAAAGCAGCTCTTATTATTTGTGTAGATTAGCAACCAAAAGTTAATCAGTTAATCGGCTCCTTGTCATTTAGCTTAAAGTAAATATTTGCCACTACTTTCTCTGCTAATAGTATTGTAAAGACAACCGCAATAAACGCGATAACGCCATTCCAAGGGCCTGTAAACTGAATCTTATCGCCAAAGAACAGGTTAAGTAGCTCTAATATCAAGAATTTGGAACCGACGAGTATGGTATAGCTCGACACTGCGCGTATAACTTTCGGTAACAAGCCTTCTTTTGTCGCGAAGTAACCTGCTAATTTGTGCTCTGCTTGAATCGAAGCCTTAAGTAATACCTGTAATAATATTGCTGCTGAAAATGAAACTGTAAATGAAGAAAAACTAACTAAACCCCAGTATTCATTGAAGAAGTTAAGTACACACAAATCAACCAATATCGCTAGTGTATAACCAACAAATAGTCGCTGTTTTGTGTTAAATCCGTAAATAGGTGCTTTAGTCGTCATATTGTTCAACTCTCTTAAGTATTGATTAGTTAGAAAGTTCGTCCAATTACTTTCTTCATATCAAACAGGTGTATCTTTTTCGTATTCTAAGTAGCAAAAACAAGAGCCTGCCGATCAGGCTCTTGTTGCCATCTGTTACAGAGTATTTTTATAAATCACGCCATCTTTCATGATCACTTTCTTCGTTTCATCTTGAATGACACAATCAACACTTTCCAATGGGTTCCCATCAACAATAAGCAAATCAGCGTAAGCACCTTCAACAATATTACCTAGTTGGCCATCTTGGTATGGGTGCTGATAGGTCGACATTTCAAATAAACGACCGCAATTAGACGTTGCCATACGTAGCGCTGTAATGGTGTCGAAAGTCTCTTCAATCGCTTTGAGCTCTTGCATTTGAGTTTCGTGTACATTCGCTGTACCAACACAGTCAGTACCAAATGCAACATTTTGAATGTCGTACTTCTTGATTAGCTCGGCTGAACTTAACATCGCCTTACCGACACGCTCAGTCTTACGATAGGTTTCTTCATTCGGTAATGGAATCTTACGCTCTGCGATAAGTGACGCGGTAAAGTAAGATGGAACAACCCAAATATCCTTCTCTTTGATAATTTTCGCCACTTCATCATTCATGATCGTTGCGTGTTCAAAGCATTTAACCCCCGCCTCTGCCGCTCTTAACATTGCAGGTATCGTGTGTATATGCGCTGCAACGTAAGTACCGTAGTCACTTGCCGCTTCAACCGCTGCTTTCATCTCATCTAATGTGTATTGAAGCGTATCTAGCGGGTCAAAGGTAGATGATGCACCACCACCAGCCATTATTTTGATTTGAGAAGCCCCGTTAAATAGCTGCTCACGTACTGCTTTTAATACTTCTGTGCGACCATCAGCCACTTTGAACGTTCCGGTCTTCATTAGTGGCGAATCTTCGTGCCCATTGGTTAATCGCTCTTGCGCTTGGTTCTGGCGATAATCAGAGTGACCACATGTTTGTGAAATAGCAGCTTGTGAAGGAAGGATACGTGGACCCGTTGCATAGCCGCTATCAATCGCGTTTTTTAGACCTAAAGCGTTACCACCAACATCGCGACATGTTGTAAAACCGCGCATCAGCATCTCTTGTGAGATTTTTGCAGAGCGAATTGCGATTTCGTTTGTTGTCATCGCATCGAGAACATTAAATCCGGCTGAAAGCGTAATGTGTACGTGAGCATCGATAAGGCCTGGCATAACCGTACCGCCTTTAGCATCAATCACTTCATCAGCAATTGCTGGGTCAACCTGACCAATTTTAGTAATTAGGTTATCTTCAATAAGAACTGAAACATTTTCAGTTAATTTGTTATCAGTACCGTTAAATACATTTGCGTTCACAATTAGCTTTTTCATATTTAATATCTCTTTTTGGATTAAGCTCGTTAAGCTGATGGAGTAATCATACTCACCGACCTATACAAAGAATTGCCATTTGGTGACAATAAAATCAAAGCTAAAAATCGGAACTACAAAAGCATTAGAATCCAAAAAAAGCAGCAACCGTATAAGCTGACTGCCTCTGAACTAAAGGTAAAGAAGTCATTAAGTATTACTCTAAAACTAAGCGACTTCTTTATCATGGATTGGTACTAGCACGCCTAAAGCCACCATCACGCCGCCACCAATTAAGGTGTACCAAAAACGCTGCATGAAGACTGCATCAACAAGCTCTAGATTGAAAGGCCCAACTGCAATGATCAAAATCAACAACATAATAAAGGCTGCCGCTAACGTGTAGTTGTGCTCAAGAAAGACAAGGATCATATAAAGTGACAGGATAACGAATGACCATACGACTACCGTCACAGCCAGTGAAGACTCTAAGTCTCCTAACAACAAACCTAAAGGTAGATATGCCACGGCTCCAATGACCGTTCCACTTAATCGCTGCCAAGCTTTAGGGGCAAGGTTTTTGCTTATTGGGCTGTGAATCATCATAAACAAATACGCACCAAGAGCAGCCCCTGTTCTATCAATAAAACCAAGCAAAAGTATCAAACCAATACCCAGTGCTTTACGCGCCGAATACTTAATGTCTACTGCGCCCAATTTATGTGTCGGATTTTTGGGCATGTTACTACGTGGAACTGATTGATTCCCCAGCTTCGGTTCATCGCTTTTAAAGGATTCATTAGGCCAAATGAATACACTGGCAAATATAGCAGCTGCAATACCGATAACAACAGAAGCAGAGCGCTGTAGTATTAATTCAGATGCCGGAATATCAACAGGCATCATCATTGAAAGAAATAGAAAGCTTAAAGGCAAAATATATTTAGGAACACCGCGGTGATGTGTATCTCGTTCAAATAAAACCAGAATAAAGACAAACGCTGTGCATAAATATGGCGTATACGGCCAGGCGACCAACGATAATTGTACGGCTATAAGCGTCATTATAAGAGGATAGATAGCACCAAGAATAGTCGACCTAGCACTACCAAATTTTAGGTTAAACAAGAAATGAATAATGGCCACTTCAACCGCAACAAATGCTTCACCCACGTCATAAATATAGGCTGATAACAGTAAGACTACGATGGATAGAATGAACATTCTGTTACCCAAAACAAGGTACGGTTTTGGTGGCATCGATTTTTGAACAAGTGATTTTAACATTTGAATTTATTTCCGGATTATTGAGCAGCAGAAAAATGAATAGTTCTAACTAACACGTTTAGCTTCTCTACCTTCAAAGAAGTAAGCCATAAATACCAAGTAGACGGTGACAAGTAACATCTGAAAAATACGCATATAAAACTTATCATCAAGATCACCGCTACTCATTGATGTTCCCATGAGTACGGTAAAGCCAGTAAATGCGGTACAAAATATTGGGGCTTTTGTTGGATCGGTATATATTTTGGTTCCAAACCAAATAATGAATAGCAACATTACTAATAGGTAAACGTACATATTTGGCGCTAATGCGATGATGCTAAAGGCAAAAAATGCCACAATGCCGCCCAGCACATTACTCAAGATAAAAAATGCCGTCATTTTTCCCGCTTTCTCCGTGCTGGTCATTAAAGACAGCAACATGACAAATGCTACGGTCAGCAATACTTGTGATAGCTGAAAATAGAAGAAGAAACTCACTAGTGGAAACGAAATCATCCAAGCACGAACCGCTGCGGCCCATCTGAGATCACTCGGGAGAGGTGACGGGGGGAAGCCTCGAAATTCCTCGCCACCTTCTTCGGGAAAGTAGACATGAGACAGAGCATAAATTGCTACCGACACAATACCTGAGAATGCAAAACCCACCCCTACATCCAGCGCAGCTTGCTGATCAATAATGGTTACTGACGGAATCAGTATTAACGAGATGATCAAAAACGTCGCGAACATGACCCATTTAGGATCAGTAAATAAGTAGTAACCCCAGAGCATGGTTAACGAAAATAGCGCTAGAAATGAAAACTTATACTCAGGCAACCCGGTCGATACAATAAAGCCAATTATTGCGGTTGAAATAAGGGCAAAACCAAGTTGTTTGACATGCAAAATATGGAACTGTGGTTTGTCGACAACAAATTTTGCTGTGAGTAACGGAGCACAAAAAGCCAAGGGCCAATTAAGCCATACTGCTAAGATTGTGGCCAAACCTACGGCGGCAATATACCGTAGGATTTTTCTCTCCTGCGCACTATCAATATTATCGAACATAAGAGAACCAGCTTACTAGGCGGATCCAAGCATAGCCAAGTGCGTTAAACAGGGTATTATCGCCGGTATAGACAACGACATCCGCTTGTCCACCAATGCGCATCACCTGCCCTGCATCTTGACTGTCTAATTGAATCGTAACGGGCATACGCTGCGAATCTCGCATCCAGCCGTTTTGCTTCTTCACGTTTGCAAGTGACCCTGCTTGTCTGTTCGCTCCCCACTCAACACCGAGATCTACTGACTTAACCGTTCCCTCATAAGTCTCTCCGGGTGCATAGTCCAGTGCCACCTCAACCTTATCCCCCGGCTTTAAGTTGCCCATACTGTTTTCACGAAAAAATGCCTCAACCCATAGGTTGTCTTCTGCAATAAACGTCATTAAAGGGCTTCCTGCCGAAGCATAAGCACCTTCTGACAAGTCAAAGTTGGTGACCGCGCCGTCAGAAGGCGCTCGAAGTGTTGTACGTTCCAGATCGAGTTGTGCTTTCTGTAATGCTAGCAGTGCAGCTTGAATTTGTGCGTTGTCTTCACCTGCGGCTCCAAGCTGAGTTTTAATGCGATCAAGATTCGCGTTAGCATTTAAAACATTTGCTTCTGCTTTATCCAGCTCCGCTTGAGTTTTGTCTGCATCGGCTTGAGACACTAAACCTTTGCTCGCCATTGCCAAAACTCTCTGTCCCTGACGTTTGGCATTGTCTTGAGAAACAATAGCCGTCGTCAGTTTGGCTTGTGCTGAGACAATATCAGCCATTTGTGCCTCTACCTGCTGACCAGCTAGTCTTAATTCTGTTTCAGCTTGATCAACGGCTATTTGATAATCTATCGGGTTGATTTGGGCCAGCACGTCGCCTTTTTTGACCAGTGTATTTGGCTCAACTTGAATACTTGAAACACTTCCGGAGACTTGTGGGATCAAAGAAACCGTGCTCCCTTCGACACGGACGTTATCGGTTGTTGGAATAATTCTATCGCCAACTACACACAGGCCGATAGACAATAACGCCAGTGAAAGTACCGTATTAGTCGTTGTTTTAACTTTATTATTTTTCTTAGTGTTTACTTGATCTACTTCGGGTTTATCTGCCATGTTCATTCTCACTCTATGCCGAGTTATACCAGTTGCGTTACTAGAAACCATAACCTCTAGCCGTCATCAATAAATGCCATTTGACGACAAATTTTTTTTTGGTTTAGACGATAGTAGAAAAATCAAAACAGACGTATTAATCCATTCCTAATAGCAGCCGAATAGAGTACTAATGACGAAGAATTAAATGGCATTAATGATTAGATTAAAAGGCGGTTTTGAATAGGGAGTTGGCTGGGTAGTTTATTATCGTTCGATTATTGAGAGGTAGTGGTGTTGAATACTAACCATTACCTCCTTTAAAAGCTGAGAACGGCTAATCTGTCATTATGCTGCTGTTGAGCTTATTAGCACTATCCAGGGCTAACTCAAAGTCATACTCCTCTAACTGATCGGCTATCAACCTCAACTCATGAGCGTTCGCCGAATGTTGAGACAATAAACGTTTCGTCACCGCCTTCGCCTCAATATCATACGACTCAATCAATGAGATAAGTTGGAATATTTCTTCTGATGAGATTGGCATACTCTCCTCCCCATCTAAATCTAACAACTGCGCGCGACTTGATGCTAAGTATTCATTTAGTCTTGGCTCTAACCGAGTCAAAGCAGATGCTAGTTGAGTGAGTAACCCTTCAACTTTAATCTGGTCGATTTTTTTAGTAGATAGACTCTCTAACTGTGAAAATAACTCACTAGCCTGCCTTGCACCAATCGCTGAAGACGTGCTTTTTAACGTGTGTGCGTAACGCTCTATCTCGACTGTTTTGTCGCTGGCAATCAGCTGATTGATATCAGGAAGGATGGAGTTCATTTGTCGGTTGTAGCGGTCCACCAACTTATGAAGAAGCTCTTTATCTTGATTGCAATATTGAAGCGCTAAAGCCTCGCTAAACACTCTGTTATCTTGGTTGTCATTAGCTTCAGCATTAGTAGCTTCACTTGTCTCCCCTTTCGTAATCCAAACGCCAAGCACTTTAGCAAGCTCTTCAATAATCATGGGCTTCTCGACAAAATCACTCATTCCACATATACGAGCTTTCTCTCTTACCTCTTCAGTTCGGTTGGCTGACATCGCTATAATTGGCGTAACACTGTCAAAGCGACGAATTTCGGTCGTTGCGGTTAAGCCGTCCATAATAGGCATTTGAATATCCATTAAAATAGCATCGTATTGATTGGACTTAGCGAGGTTAACCGCCTCAAGTCCATTATTTGCTACCTCAGAGCCTACCTTTAGCTTGTTTAAGAACGCTAACGCTAGATCTTGATTGGTCTCATTATCTTCAACTAGCAACACCCGCATATTCTGAATAGCTTCAATACCCTGTAATGCTCCGCCAATATAGCTACTTTCGATCGTATTCTGATTAGTTAAGAACTCAAGTTCAAAATAGAAACAGCTCCCTGTTCCTAATTCGCTAGTTACCTGAATTTCGCCGCCCATAGCATTAACCAGATTTTGACTAATATTGAGGCCAAGCCCCGTTCCTCCATACTTTCTGGTTGTCGAGGCATCAGCCTGAGAGAAAGCCGAAAACAGTTCTTCTTGTTGCTTCTCTCCAATACCAATACCTGTGTCTTTTACTTCAAAACGTATTCTCGTATGTTGCTCATCACTCGATACCAGGCTCACCATTAATGACACTTCACCAGAAGGCGTAAATTTAATCGCATTACCAATTAAGTTAAGCAAGATCTGAAACAGACGAACTGAATCCCCTATTAAGTCATTAGGGATTAGCGGGTTAGCAGATAAGAGAATTTTAATAGGTTTATCTTGTGCTGAAACTGAGGTGATATCATTCAACCCCTCTACGAGAGCGTTTAGCTTAAACGGAGCGGATTCTATCTCTAGCTTACCAGCTTCAATTTTTGAAAAATCTAAGATGTCGTTAATAATGCTCAATAGAAATTCAGCCGAACGGTGAACCTTCCTCACATAATTTTTCGCTTGGTCGCTCTGCTGTTCTTGCAGCGCAAGGTATGACATTCCCAATATCGCATTCATTGGTGTTCTTATTTCATGACTCATATTGGCCAAGAAGTCTGATTTCGCCTGATTAGCTGCATCGGCTTCTATCATTGCTTGACTCAACTGAACATTAAGCTCTTTTAACTCAGAAATATCATAAGCCCAAAACAGCGTCGCCATTTCACCTTCATTTTTTATGAGGTAATAACTCGTCAACGCTGTAAATAGCTCTCCTTTCATGTTTTTCAGTATGAGCTCTTTGTTTATAATCGTCTGTTTCTCTATTAACTCTTCATACACTTCACTTCTGGTATCTGTACTTGGGTATATAGACTCGACATCAATCTCCCCTACCTCTGCCGTCGCGATTCCAAACATCTCAAGTGCACGATCATTGGTATAGACGACCTTATCATTTTGAACAATTGCCGCGGCTATAGGGGATGCATTCAGTACATCAAACAACTGTCCTTGTAATCGAACCGCTTCAGCCTGTGCTTTTTTAGTGTGCTGAATTTGTGTTTTTAAACGGCGATTCCAAGCCAAACTGATTAAAATAAACAACACAGAAAAAGCGGACACAATATAAATTAACTCGTAATTCGTCCTGTCTATGTATTTCGGTGCCGACCATTTTGATACGATTTCATTGCGCTCTCGTTGATCGATAGAACGTATGGCTTTATCTATGATTGAATACAAAATTGGCTTGTCACGTGATACATGGAAAGTCGGTGAAACCATATAGTCCGAGCGACCTAAAATCCTCATTTCATGATACCCATGAGTATTAATCAAATAGTTCAAGACATGGACAGTATCGAGCAATGCGTCTAGCTCATTCTCTTCAACACTTTGTAAACCTTCTACAGTACTGTCGATCATCACCCATTCAATATCTGGGTAACGGTTAGTAAGCTTATTTGTGTTTGAAGCACCTTGTAAAATACCGACTTTCCAACCAGATAAATCCGCCAGTAACATTCCGCTGGCATCCACTTTAGATGCAATCGCAAGAGGACTTGAAATCAACGCTAAGCTGCTTTGATAATCTCGAATAAATGCTTTATTTTCAACGGCAGCAGAGATAACGGTAACTTCCCCACTATCGACCAACTGCTTGGCTTCCGTCCAAGAGTTCACATTAACCGGCTGAATAATCAACCCTGTTTTCGATTTAATTATATCGATAAAATCAGCCACCATACCGACATATTTACCCGTGTCGTTAAAGCCTTCATAGGGTAATGCATTCGGATCAACCGCCACCCGCTGGACTGGGTTTGACTTAATCCACCGCAGTTCAGTTGGGGTTAAATTAAGAATCTGGCCAGTTAATTGATTCTCTGCATATATTTTTTCAATGTATTGCCGTTCAACTTTACTAAGGTGTTTAAAAAACTCCAACGACGGTAAATATGCGTAGCTATTCTCGGTATTTTTAATATCAAAGTAGAAGGTAACGGTCCCAACTTTAACATTACCTGTTTCAGTCAAATAGACACTATCTTTACTCACGCTAATGTAATTCGACGTGTCAAAGCTTTGCACTGATTGTAATCCATCAGGTGTACTAATCACGCTATACAATTTTTGCCCATCATTGTTACCAAAGACTTCCACAGCAGCAATATCTTGAGATAAATCGAATATCTTAATAACCGATTCCAACCCTTTAATATCATCATTGTATAGATACATCGCCATTACTTGAGCGATAATATCAGCGCGTTGTAATTGCGGCCGAAAGTCTGTTTCAATATGACTTTTAACCAACTCTCGCATTGCTGGTTTATTTTCGATAATGCTACTTAATGACGCGTTAAAACGATCTCTTAACGCGGCATCTCGGAATTCGAGGTAGATAGGGTAAGTCTCTAAAAAATCATCGTGTATTTTAATTGCCTTTCGATTGAGGCGACTTTCATGTTCCAGATACCAATCTAAAACTCGCTTTTCAACGATGACGATATCGACTGAGTGATCGTTCAACGCAGTAAACCCAACCTTTAGGGAAGGAAAATCGACTTTCGATTTAGGCTTTACTCGATCTGAAAAAATATCAAACGCTTTTCTACTCGGCGAGTCGCCATCTTGCAGCACTGAGCCTATGTTAAGCTTATCTTCAATATTGGATTCCGTTAGCATCACCTCACGCGCTTTAAGTGAGATTGCGATGTACTCTAATTTCAGTACAGGATCTGAGTAGTAGTGATCACCCTCCTTTATTATTGTGATTCCCGAATTAAAATCGACGTCTGGATCAACCCTTAGTATGTCTTTTCTCGTAGAAAATGATGCTCGGTGAGACTCGCCAATTTGAAGGCCCATGTTATTGAATATTTTTTGGAGAAAAGCGTATTCAAGCCCAACAGTGGCGGAATCTGCGTACATATATGGAGGGTTACCAAAATCAAATGCAGCATTCACCTTAATACGGTGAGGGTTATTTCTTAACCATTTATTAAGGATGTAATTTTGTGCTTCATAACTGAGTTGAGTGAGTGCTTTATTGAGTATGCTTTCAAGTATTGCCTCATCTTTAGGTAGGGTTATTTGCGTAAAAGATTCGCTCCAATTTTGTAGTATACCATTGGGTTTTAGGTCTAAAATTCCCAACTTGTCGGCTAGCGCCATCGTAGAAACTAGCTCACCGATGACACCGAATGCCTCTCCATTTTGAATAGCGGTCAACGCTTCCGATCGCGTTTTGTAGCTTTTTAGCTCGATATTCGGAAAACTCTTTTCTATCCAATTAGTTAAATCATCGCCTTTGATTACCGCAAGCGTTAGCCCTTTTAACTGCCCCGAATTACGTACCAAAGGAGCGGAAGAGTGAGTAATGAGCTGTTTTTGATATGGTAGGTAGCGGCTAGTGTAACGATAATCGCCCTGATTAATCGCTTTGTTAAAACTCACAGGAAAAATATCCACCTTACCCTGATCTAAAAGCTCGTTCGCTTCTTTCCAGCTGGCTGTAAAACGATACTCAACTCTCATATGGCTTAGGTCAGCCAGTTCTTGAATAAAATCTGGAACAATGCCGTCTGCATCTCCCCTACTGTTTCTAAACATGTAGGGGGAGTTATCTTCTAATATCGCTACGCGTAGAATCTGTTTTTTTGCTAGCCAATTCATTTCTTGCGTTGTGAATTCAGTGTCATGAGGTGCCTCAAGTAACGAACCTGCATGCACTGGCATTGATGGTATTAAATGAGTAGAAGCAAGTACTATGAGCAACAAAGATCGAACCAATTTCATAACGTAACCACCCATCAACTAATCCTTGAATCGGTTCTTAATCTTTATAATCTCATCAAGATTATCTAAAAACAGATCGACTAGTGACGGATCGAAGTGCTGTCCTTTTTCCTCTTTCAACAAAGCTAATGTTCTATCTATGCTCCATGCCTGTTTATATGGACGCTCAGATGTTAACGCATCAAATACATCAGCAACGGCTGCGATTCGTGCAACCAATGGGATGTCATCGCCAGATAAACCTATTGGGTAACCCGAACCATCCCATTTTTCGTGATGCGACTGGGCGACATCAACAGCCATCTCCAATAATCGAGATCCCGCAGTATCACCCAATATATCAACACCTATGTCAACGTGTGTTTTCATGATTTGCCACTCTTCGGCGTCAAGCTTCCCCGGCTTTAACAACACACGATCAGGAATTCCTATTTTTCCAATATCATGCATTGGAGCCGCTTCTCTCAGCACATCGGCATCTTCTAGTGACATCCCACAAGCTAAGGCTAGAACATGGCAGTAGTGACTCATTCTTAATACGTGCATGCCCGTTTCATTGTCTTTGTATTCAGCGGCACGACCTAACCTTTTAACCATCTCAATTTTGCTGTGGTTAATTTCACTCGTTTGCTTTTTCACTTTCAAATAAAGTGCTAACTTTTGGTTGTACAATGAGAGCTGTGTTTGTACTCGTTGTATTGCGACGGCTGGAGTAATAGGCTTGGTGATGTAATCGACAGCGCCCAGTGACAAGCCTTTTATTTCGTCTTCAGGAGAGATCTTCGCCGTGACAAAAATAATCGGGATATGAGCTGTATTTGGCTGAGACTTAAGCACTCGGCAAACCTCATAGCCATCAAGATCAGGCATCATAATATCGAGCAGAATGAGATCGGGCTGGGGTGACATTTGCGCAAGCTTAATAGCGATCTTTCCACTTTTTGCAGCTTTCACTTGATAAGTGTTTTTAAAAAGCCCGGTGAGAACGTCTAAATTCTCCGCAGTATCGTCAACAATCAATAACGTTGCTCTCTCACTCATCAATAACCCTCACATTTACTTAAGATAATGAAATTCTGAATATTTCTTAAAAAGTGTAGGTGTGAAACAAATAATGTGCGAATGGCATCACTACCTCTTTACAAACATGTTAACCATGTCATAAATTTAACTCATACAGAAAATGTTAACGTCAGGTAGCGACACATGGCAGATAGGTTTCCATCAATAAATCATAAGATTGCGCTGGTTAAACGAGAGGATGTTAAGTTCTTTATCTCTCTTTTTAGCGAGTTTGATGACGATTTCTACCCGTTAATAAGGCATGCTCAGATTCCAAATGACATCCTTAATCCAAACATCCCTTATGACTTCTTACCAGAAACCACGTTAAAGAACCTTATAGAAGTTCTTGGTAGCCGCCTATCTATCGAAGACTTCGGTCTGTTAATTTCACGCGCCTGTAGAGAGGTTTATATCCCTAGGTTTACCTCTCTACTCACGAAACGTGAATCATTAAAGGAAACACTTGAAGAGTTCTCGCTCATATTGCGCAGCGCTTCTACTGATGCACGTGTCTACCCAAAGAAAGCAGGGGGTAAGTGGTGGCTAGTCAGAGATAAAACAGAAGCTGATGAAATTTGGTTTAAATATGGAGAAATGTTCTCCATCATATTTCTTTGTGAACTACTCAAATCCCTAACTAATGGTAAATGGACCCCTATCGAGATAGGAATCCAAACAGAACATGATCACGAATTTATTCGTTTGCCTGAATTATCGAACACTCAGTTCTATTGCTCCCGACCGACGACCGCGTTGTACATTCCAGAGGATATTATTCACGCTCCCATTTCTGCTCCTCACTCACAACCTGCCGCCCCTCTTCCCTCCCCTATAGCTTGCGACACATTCTTAGACTCTTTTAAACTCGCTATGGCACCTTATATTTCGATGGGGAAACTTCCGATTAAAATTGCCTCTGAAATATTAAATATGAACGTCAGAACAATTCAAAGAAGACTCAAAGACAGTGGCGTAACTTACAGTGAAGTCATTGAAAGTATGGTATTTAGTCAAATCACCCTACTTCTTAAACGTGATGAACTTCAAATAACCGAAATTGCAACAAAAATGGGCTATTCAGACTCTGCGCACTTCACCCGAGCCTTTAAACGATTGATGCATATGACCCCAAGAGAATATAAGAATATGCTTAAAAATAAGAATCATTAACCTCCAATAAACATCTCTTAATAATGTCACCTAATGGCAATTATCCGTCATTGAAAAGTGCGAATATTACTACTAAGTTATTGAATGTTAACTTTTGGTTGCTGTCTTGTTTGGTTTGACAGCTTCACGCTATTAACTTCGTAACAAAAATTTCGTCTGGAAT
Organism: Vibrio kyushuensis; assembly: GCF_050337325.1. NCBI lineage: Bacteria > Pseudomonadati > Pseudomonadota > Gammaproteobacteria > Vibrionales > Vibrionaceae > Vibrio > Vibrio kyushuensis. The sequence continues at coordinate 884,388 of NZ_JAKJSV010000002.1, read as the reverse complement.
GTTACGCGATGTAGTTTAGCTACACGCATGGATAACCCTAAAGGTGCTTCAATGAAACATAAAACTCTTAAGCTCTCAGCAGTTGCTGTGTCTTGTACTCTAGCGTTCTCTGTAAACGCAGCCTCTACCCTATTTACCAACGTCGATATCTTTAACGGGACAGAAGATAAACTTTACGAAGATCACCACGTTCTCGTTGTCGATAACAAAATTGCAAAGATCTCAAAAGAAAACATCGATGCGGGTGATGCGATGGTTATTGATGGTCAGGGCATGACGTTAATGCCGGGATTAATTGAAGGCCACGGCCACTTACAAATGAATGGCTCATCGCTACCCGATATTGAAAACAACCGTAACTGGGAAGAGCTCGCAGCCCGCTCAGTTGCTCGTGCAGAATCAGCTTTAATGTCTGGTTTTACAACATGGCGTGATGCTGGAGGTATGGGTGCAGGTCTAAAGAAAACGATTGATAGCGGTGAGCTAAAAGGCCCTAGAATTTACCCTTCTGGCGCATTTATTGGGCCTACTGGCTCTCATGCAGACTTCCGGAACTTTACAACGCCCAATGAAACCTTCAATGGTCCTCAATCTGCCGGTGGTCGTTTGGGTATGAGCTGTACTGCGGATAGTATTGGCGACATCAAAGCGTGTGCGCGTCAGAACTACATGCAAGGTGCCACCCAAATCAAGCTTATGTCAAGTGGCGGTGTTGCTTCTTCATTTGACCCGTGGCAATTAAACGCTTATTCACTAGAAGAGTTAAAAGCCGCTGTTGAAGTTGCCGATGCGTATGGTTCTTATGCTATGTCTCATGCATACAGCAAAGTGTCGTTAATGCGAAATGTAGAAGCGGGTGTTAAAACTCTCGAACATGCATTTATGTTCGATGGCGAAGTAGCGAAAGCCATGAAGAAAAACGGCACCTACATGACAACCAACATGACAGCATTTTCTCCTTACTTAGGTGAAATTGAAGCAATTAACTCAAACCCTGCTTCCGCTCGTAAAGCAAAAACAGCTCAAGCTGCCTTTGGCGACTATATTAAAAATGTAGACAAGCACAGACCTAAACTAGGGTTCCATGTTGACTGTGTTGGTGGTGTTGCCGCTTGTGAGCAACAAGCCGATCACTCAATATTCCTAAGTGCTAAGTTTTTCGGTAATTTCTATACACTACTATCAATGACGTCAGTAAACGGCGAAATTGTTAAACTGGCCGGCGAAACTTTAGACCCATATTTCGAGGGTAAGCTAGGTGTGATTGAAACTGGTGCTTATGCGGATATTCTTTTAGTCGAAGGTAACCCACTAGAAGATTTGTCAGTTATTGGTGCTAATGAAAAATGGTTCGATGCCCCTAAACGTGATGGTATCGATACAATGAAAGTTATTATGAAAGACGGAAAGATTTACAAAAACACACTGTAAGATCTCATACCTCTCCGACGTTAAATAAGGTGGCCTTTAGAGGCTACCTTAATTAGGAATCATCATGAAAAAATTGTTAGTTCTCCTATCTATATTCTCATTTTCTGTCTCAGCTCAATTACAGCAAGTTACTTGGCAAACACTTAAACCCACTGTTTCAGAAGAAGTCATTCAATTACCCGAGATCACGGAGGATCAAAGACAATTATTAGCGTCTGTTTTACACCTGCAGTTACAAGATGACAAAGTGTCTAAAAAAGAGCTAGAAAAAGCAGTGCTTGCACTTGAAAGCCAAGGGCTAGACGTAACAAAAACACTTAAAGCTCGTGAAGCGTACATGGCGCTTGAAAAGGAAAAAGCGGAATCTCTAAATATGGAAATTACGGGCAGCAATGTAAGAATGCCTGGGTTTATTGTTCCAATCGAATTTAAGGGTATTAAGGCTGTCGAGTTTTTATTAGTGCCTTATGCCGGTGCATGCATTCACTTACCACCTCCACCCGCAAACCAAATTGTCAGGTTGTCTTATCCTGAAGGGTTTGAGATTGAAAACATTCAATATCCAGTTTGGGTTGAAGGGGTTATCGAAGCAGACAAACAAACCGATGAAGTTTACTTAGTAGATGGGAAGACTCAACTAACAATGGGTTATTCAATGCAAGGCTCAAGAATTGAGCGTTACTACGAACAGTAACTCAAATGTTTATAACAATGAAATAGCACCTATTAACCGCCAAACTGGCAATTTATATCAAATTTTCGGTAGCAATATGACTATGACTCAACAATCAAAACTACTTTCATTATTCACTTTGGCTTCAATTAGTTGCCCACCAGCTTTCGCAGACACAAATTTTTCCGGCCCAGATTCGGTTGAAAATACTATCGCAGAAAACACGCGCCAAAAGCAGAGTTGGAGAGAGAGTCTCGCAAGTGATGGGTTGATATTTGGCGCTGACTACTTTGCTTTGGGTGTCAGTTCTCCTGATGGAAAAAGTGGAGATAAGGTAGATGCTTCATCTGGCGTAGCTCGATTTTATGGTTCATGGAACTTAATAGGTAAAGACACAGGGAATACCGGCAGCCTAGTCTGGAAAGTTGAACATAGACACTCTTACAGCGATACTGCTCCCAAAGAGTTTGCTTGGCTAGGCGCAGACCAAATTGGATATGTAGGCATGATTGCACCTGCCTATAGCGATCAAGGTTTCCGCGTTACTGATTTAAACTGGAAACAGAAATTCAGTGATGGTCGAGGGACTATCACCGTTGGTTGGCAAGATGTGACTAACTACGTTGACACTTATGCACTTGCAAGCCCTTGGGCTGGATTTACCAACCTTGCATTTAGTACTGGTGCTGGCGTCATGGGGTTACCTGACGACGGGATATTAGCACTGTCTGCTGGTCATATGATTGGTGAAAATTTCTATGTCGTTGGCGGTATCGCTGATGCCAAAGGCAAGTCAGATGATATCTTTGATGGTTTCGACACTCTGTTCAATGACACAACTCTGTTTACGACATTGGAACTTGGTTGGACAGCCTCTCAAGAACAGATCTACACCGACAATTTCCATGTTACGTTCTGGCACATGGATGAAGGTTCGCGACACAGTCTATCCTCTACTGTATTAGATGATGGGACTGTTATAGGTGGGGAGTCAGGTCAAGGCGTTAACTTCTCTTGGAGTAAGTTTGTAACCCCTCAAATTATGCCGTTTGTTCGCGGTGGTGTATCTGAAGGCGACGTGGCGCTATACGATAAGTCTATCAGTGCTGGTTTCGGATACTTTGGTCTAGGTTCTCCAAAAAATAATCTTGGTTTTGCCGTAAACTGGGCCGAAACCAATAGTGATACCTTACAAGCCTTTATGGATGCTGGCGAAGATCAAATAGCTATGGAACTGTACTACAACATGCAGCTTACCGATTATCTGCAAATCACGCCTGATATTCAATATATCAAAGACCCTGCCCTGTCTTCAGAAAGCAGTGCGTGGGTATTTGGGATAAGAGCACGAGTATTCATTTAACTAACTTCTTAATCATCATTTACAGCCCTGACATTCGTTCAGGGCTTTATTTTTGGTAGCAATATATTTGGCGGTACTTATTGGGTTGGCGCAACATGGCAATTATCTCTTGGTGATTATTCTAAAATACGCCTCACTAACTATTACGAATTAATAACCAAGACGGTGGAAACAATTATGACCATGAACGAATTTAAACACTCAGATATGTATCAGTGCCTTATTGTAGCAGGCGAACTTTCAGTATCTATTGGAAAACTCGCTTTCAGCGTGTCGAAGGTAATCGTGAAGTCTATATCTTGGGTCGTCATAAAGACCTATAAGTACGTATCTAATTAGCATTTTTTGAACTTGATTATTCCTCTTTTTGAATTAACTCCTGAGCACTCAAACCATGACTATAAAAACATTCTCACTAAAACTCGCTTGTTTCGCACTTTCTACTGGGCTACTTGCGTTACCTTCTACGTCGATGGCACAGGATGCTAAAACTAACGAGGATATTGCAGCAGAAGCCGCCAAGGAGCTTGCAAATCCCAATACCGCGCTCGCCGCATTGAATTTCAAGTTTCAGTATAACTCCGGTTACGAACAAGGTGGTGACAGCTTTACGACTCTATTTCAGCCAGCGCTTCCCTTTCCATTAGATAACGGAGATAAAGTTATATTCCGCCCGGCAATACCACTCATTTCAAATAATTTGGATGGGCAAGCAGGAAACTCGAGCAGCTCTGGCGTTGGTGACATTGCCTTTGATTTGGCGTATGCACCAAAGCTCGATAATGGAAATATCGCTGCATTCGGCGTGTTCGCTCAGCTTCCAACCGGAAGCGAGGAGTTTAGTGCCGATCAATTTGCAATAGGTCCTGAGATAATGCTCGGTAAAGCGACTCAAGAACATGTCTTCGGTGCATTCCCTAGTCACCTATGGGGAGTAACAAATGGAATTGAGGGAACAGAAGATATAAACAAAACGTCTCTACAGCTGTTCTACGTTAAGATTCTTGGTCGCGGATGGACACTTGGTTCTTCACCAATGATGGCGTACGACTGGAATACAGATCAAGCTGAGATCCCAATCAACGTCAACGTCAGTAAGACTGTTGTTATGGGTGGTAAACCTTGGAAATTTGGCCTAGAAGCAAACTACTACTTAGAGAAAGACGAAAAAACCAGACCTGACTTTATGATCGGTATAAATATATCGCCAGTAGTAAACAATGCGCTAGCTGATCTATTTTAACACCCAAACAGCATCAAGTTACCGATATAAGAGCCTTCAGATTCCTGAAGGCTTTTTTGCATGTGGATTTCAATAGAAACATTATTTACACACAGCCCTGTGTTCATACCTTTTGCATACATAACCAAATGTACATTCGAATGAAGTATATAAAATTCTAATGGTTAATTATTAGACTGGCGCAAAATGGTAAGTATGAACGTTAGTCAAATCGCATAATAGCTCCATCAAAACAAACACACGAACTCAACAAACTCTGGAACTCATTATGAAAAACATCGTAACTAAAACAATTGCTCTTACTCTTCTTGCTACTGCACTAACTGGTTGTGTGGGTAGTAACGCTGTGACTGAAAAAGTAGTCACATTTAACGTCGAAGTCGTCGATAACCGTTATGCTCGAGCTGGCGTCAACTTACTTCTTGCGCCTGTTTATGGTGTGACAACAGCTGTCGATTACGTAGTATTTAACTCACTTGAGTTCTGGACTGGCAAAAACCCACTAAACGGTAAGCCACACTTATTCGACACTAAGGTTGATACACAATTTAAAATCAACGAAGGCCTTGACCCATCACTAACAGACGCCCCGATTGCACCTATCTCAAATAACCGAGCGATTGAGTCTGGAGTATTAAAAAGTGTCGACGAGAATACAATACAAATGGATATCACTTATAATAATGGTGATACTGGTATTCTAACGGGTGTTCGTGACGGTGAAAACGTAGCTTACTACATTGATGGTGAACTTGTTTCTCAAACCACTATGAGTCAATTAGAGTCTCTTCAAGCTGAACAAGCATAACGCGTAATACGTAATACATAGATAAACAGGCCCTCAAATGAGGGCCTGTTTTCGTTTCAATATTCACTATACCTTGCTTATCCTACGTTTCTACGAATCAAAACTGATATTTCAGCCCTGTAGATTCCAACAGATCATATATCTCTCGCTGATTGTCTGAAGTAAAACCTTTCATTCCACCTACCTCTCTAAGCAAGCGTCGCATTTCCAACCAATCATCGCTTCCCCAGCGAGTAGAGTAAGATTTTAATAGCTCAAACTCGTCATTTAGTTCACTAATTATTGCATCACCACGAAGAAAAAAACCGACTTCATTATTGTATAGCAGCGATCGAAAGTCTAAGTTCGTTGTACCGACAAAGGCGTTGTCATCAAAGATTAAAAACTTAGCGTGTAACTTACCGTAATGCTTACTTCCGCCTAAAGAGACAGAGTCTTTCTTACCGAGTTGATAAAAATGAATCCTTGGGTGAGTGACAATACTCCGCCATGCTTCTGAATTAACAAATGATTCATTTAATTCATTATTCTCAATATCATCATCTAGCCAAACCTTTTTTATTTCTTCGCTCATTAACATGGTCGGCACGGTATGCATGTCAATAACGGCTTGGGTGAAAAAGTTATCGCTGGTTAATACAGAGTTAGTGATGATTTCAATTGAACGCTCTGGGTCCTGATCTAGCCACGCTTTTGTCGTATTTAGGTCCTTTTCTAGCACACCTTCGTCTTTAAACAGCTCAGATTGAAGAAACAGATACGGTGATACGACTCTAATTGTTTTTATGCTCTTATCTGAATACGCAACGCGAGCCAATAAACCACTAATTGAGTTGGCGTTTGCCTTTTTATTAACACTGTATTTTTCCACCACGTCTGACGCATTTAAGTTATCAAGTTCATGAGCAAACTTGGTTTCAGCTTCAGAAAAACCAGCCTCTAGATACACTTCAATATCTTGATATGCAGCATTAAACACCTTTGAAGATTTTAGTTCACCCAACGCGGCTTCAAGTTCAGACTTGTCTCTGTTGTATGAAAGTATGGTGTTCAGCTTTTTGTTGCCCGGTTTCGAAAAAAGAATGGAATAGTAATATTCGACGAGTTGGCTGGGTGACGTCTTATCCGTTGCACCTTCAATAGGCTTTACGACTATTTCAATGTCCTTGAACGCACTTCGATCATATTCGCCTTTCTCATCAAGCCCATAGTAGTGAAGAGATACGTTACGCCCACCGGTTATTACCCATGCATCTTTAGGATAAGCGCCGTCAACAATAAGAAGTTTGTCGTGAGAACGGTTATTTAAGTTGGAGTCACCATCCGTAATCGCGTTGAATATCGTTGCTTGAATTCTCGCTTGTTGATTGGTTTTAACGCCGTTTCTATCACTTACAAAACCAGCGGATTCCGCACACTGCATTAACCCTTTTAAGTTTGAGTTATTAAAGCTGAACGACCCTAAACTATCGACCATGATACGAATATCTACGCCTCTTTGAACTGCGCCACACAAAGCGCCCTCTATCGCTTTACCCGCTAAATCATCAGCATAAATATAATAAGTTAGGTCAATCGTGTGCTTTGCATTTTCAATAAGGAAGATCTTTGCAGCTAGGCTATTAATACCATTTGCCGTACTCGTACCAATTACTTTCACATTGGCTGGCTGAACAGGAAGCGCATTTTCAGAAACCAACTTAATGTAATCAACCTCTTGCTCTTCGGCATCTCTCCAGCGCCTATTTTCCATGTGTTGTCCCGTCCAGCTATCGGTGTGTGTAGGGATTAACGAACTTGTTGAGCTACAAGCCTGCAAAACAATCAGAGATAAAATAAGTGAACACTTTTTCACAATCACTCCTTGGAAGGTGATTAAGATTGACTCGTTTGGTTTAAACGACTGCTGACTAAACTAGCAACCATGATCGCTAGATAAAAACTGCCTAAGATTGATTCAATAAACACGAAGAATCTTGGAATAGGTAAAGCGGGAGAGATATCGCCATAGCCAACGGTTGTCAGCGTAATAAAGCTAAAGTAAATAACTTCAAACATATTATCGATCCAAGGTTTCGCCTCTACTCCATTAAAGGCACTTGGAAATAATTCAATTTGGATAAGGTAAATGAATGACCAACTGACTCCTATCAGTAAATACACACAGATAGAACCAACCAATTGATTTTTACTAACATAGTCATTCAACATGACCTGTTTCAATGCGTTAAAAGTATGGGATAAAAGAAAAAACAGCAGTGCGAAAAGAGTGACTAAAGATAGGTCATATTCTTCAAGAAAAGAGAAAGCCCCAGATATTGCGGCCACACTAAGAAGTACACCATACCAACTACGATAGAATGCTTTTTCTCTCTGTACCCCAACAATCGATACGGCTAAACATATAATGATGAGGGCCAAAATCATTTTTTGACCTTCAACAAAGAGCTGCTGCATAAACGCACTGACGAATAGTAGCCCTAGTAACGAGAACAATAAGAAAAAGAAATTGTCATCGCTCGACATCTTTTTCATATCTATGCGCCTTCTGCTTCGCTATCTAACCACGCTATAAACAGTTGATAAGTCACACTCAGCACAACGGCACCGACAAATAGGCCGACAATGCCCGACATCGCCATACCGCCCAATGCACCCATCAGAATGACTAACATCGGAATATCACTACCACGACTTAACAGCATCGGTTTTAGTACAGCATCACTGCCACTAACGAGAATACACCAGATTAGAAATAAGACCGCCGACGTTGTGGTATCAACCGTAAACACATAAATAATAAGAGGAAGCAGCGCTAAGATAGGTGGCAGTTGAATGATAGCCACAAGCATCACTAACAACATCCAGAAGCCAATAGCAGGAATATCAACGAAGAACATGCCTATACCCGCCATAATCGACTGAATAAAGGCAACCCCTATAACACCTTGAACAACGCTTCGAACGGTGTTTTTAGACAGCGTCGTTAAGCTTTCACCTTGGTCACCCGTCAATCGCTTAGCAATTAAGATAAATGCTCGTTCACATTTATCTGCATTCGCCATAAAGGCACCTGCAATAATTGTCGAGATAATAAACTGGATAAAACCACCACCAAGAGAGCCTGCAAATGAAGCAAGATTAGAAACGACCGACTTAACCTCCTCTCCATATTTTACAAACACACTCTCAAGATTGGATGAAGCTTGATAAATAAACGCATACGCTTTATCACCAATAACCGGCCAATCTTTGATACTCGCTTCTGGTTTTGGAATAGCAATTGAACCGTCTTGATAGCCCGAAACCAGTTCAGAGCCACTCGTATAGAGCCCTGTAGAGATCGCGACAAGTGGAATAAGAAGAAAAAGGACACCTATGAAGGCTAACCCACCACTCGCTTTTCCTTTACCTATACCAAACTTACCATGAGCCCATGTAACGACAGGATACAGAGCAGTTGCAATTATGCCTCCCCAGACCACAAGTAAAATAAACGGTCTCAGAATGGAAAAACACCAAAAGACCAATACAGCTATCGCTGAAATCTTTATAAATGCATCTATCGCCTGATTTGAATAGTTACCTTCGAGTTTCATAAACATTCCTTGTTATGACACGCAGACTATGGCTGCATTGTTAAAAATTTCCAATTTCGAGTCTCTAAAAAGAACGAGACTGTAATCATATAAATGCCGATGACGAACAGCTGCACCAAACGCACGATCATATTGCTATCGATGTCGCCTGAACTCATTAAGGTGCTACCTAAAAGCACGAGAACCGTACTAAAGGCCGTGGCATAGATTGGGGCTTTTTCTGGTTTCGTATATATCTGCGTCGCAATTAACATTGCGACTAACGAAACGAAAAGTGTGTAAAAAAAGATATTCGGCACCAACGACAGCACACTAAACACGGCAATCGCCATTAGCCCGCCAATGGTGTTCGTGATGATTAAAAACGCGCTGAGCTTGACTGATTTTTCAGAGGTGATCATCAAAGAAAACAATGCGATAAACATCATCGTCAATAGTGCTTCGGATATTTGAAAAATAAAGAAGAAACAAACTACTGGAAATGATATTAACATTGCTCTAAAAGCTGCATGCCAACGCTGCTTCTTAGTTAATGGAGATGCTTGATACCCTTTAAATTCTCTCTTCTCAACAGGAAGATAAATATGAACCAAAGCAAAGAGCATGACCGCAACAACACCCGACGTCGCCAACCCCGTAGCCAGAAAGACCGAAATACCTGGGTTGGAAATAGCCATAAATGGCAACATCAATACAGCGATGATCAATATTGTCGCAAACAAATTCCATTTAGGATCCGTGAATAAGTAATAGCCCCACAGCATCATCAACCCAACTAAAACCAATAATGGCAGCGGATATTGGGTTATCCCGTTAGACAAGAACAACCCTAGCGCCATGGTGGCGATCATCGCGATCAATAACTCGTAGATGGTTTCCCTATTGAGTTCAGCTTTATCGATTAAAAACTTTGCGACAAATACTGGGGCGACAAACGCTAACGGCCAATCGATCAATGCAGCAAGAAACACCGCTATTCCTACGCCTATGGTATAGCGCAGTATTTTAGTTTGAACTTGAGGTTGATCGATTAAGTTATCGGACATAAGACATCAAGCTTATAAAGCGAATCCAAAGCTTACCAATCGAATTGAATACAAAGTTATCATCGCTATAAACGATCACATCGGCTTGACCACCAACACGAAGTAAACCCTTCGCATCCTCATGATTAAACTCTATTGAAATGGGTAGCATTTGAGTTTGACGTAACCAGCCTGTTTGATTGTTTGCTTGAGCTAATTTTCCTGCTTGATCATTCTGCCCCCAATCAACGCCCCAATCGACACTGGTTACTTTTCCCTTAATAACTTTGCCAGGTGCAAAATCTAGAGCGACCTCGACTTCATCCCCTGCTTCAATGTTACCTAGGCTGTTTTCTCTAAAATACGCTTCGATCCAAATGCTCTCTGTTGACACGAACGTCATCAATGGCTGACCCGCAGAAGCATAAAATCCTTCAGACAAGCTAAAGTTTGATACACCACCAACCGTTGGCGCTTTAATAACGGTACGTTCTAAATTGATTTGAGCTTGCTCTAGCGCTAGTAACGCTGCTTTTATTTGGCTATTGTCTTCACCATCAGCACCCAGCTGCTGTTTGGACTTATCGAGATCGGCTTGCGCATTGACCACATTTGAACGAGCGCTCGCCAGATTAGCTCTTGCTTGGTCTGCCTCTGATTTCGAGACAACCCCACGCTCTGCCATCGCTAAAATTCTATTGCTCTGAAGTTGTACGTTTTCTAAATCTACATTCGCACCCGTTAAGCGAGCTTGAGAAGCCGCTATCGTAGCGGTTTGAGCGCCAACATTTTGCCCAGCAATTTCTAAGTTTTGCTCAGCTTGTTTTACGGCGATTTCATAATCGACGGGGTTAAGCCTAACGAGAACATCGCCTTCTTGAACAGGTTGGTTCGATTGAACTAAGATATCGAGAACTTGCCCTGAGACTTGTGGTTTGATAGGAACCACATACCCTTTAACGCGAGCGTTATCGGTAGACGGAATAATGCGATCTGAAATAATGCTGAAAAGAAGAACGGTTACGACACCGAGTAATAAATAATTAGTGATTTTCCTTACGCGATTGGCTTTGCCATCGGTTTTCGCTTCATTACTTTCTTGCGGAGTTTTGCTTTCTATCTCGGTACTTTCAGACATAATTTTCCTACTGCTTTTAGAATCCATTCTAACTATTATTTATAGCCTGTATTATCTAAATTTTAAATAAGATAATGATAAAACATCTTAATTTTTAGTGCTTTATTACAAATATTTGTCATAATTACTTAGGTATCACATCATAGACAAACAGATGCGGTTCGATTTTCAATCAAAACAGAATCCTTATCGATATTTGACTTAAAGATATAACGAGTAAAACTGGGTTGTTTCGTTTCGAGATAAGCACGAGGGATCAAATTTGCAGAATACACATTCCACTCCATTGCCTATGATTCGAACGGGGTACACAAAAATACTTTTAGAGGTGTTTTCCAAGCACAATATCAACATTCATGACATGTTAAGAGAGTCAGGCCTCCCCCCAGATTTGTTCGATACCAACAAAGATTTTCTACCTGTCGAGCCCGTTAGGCGATTGGTTTATCTCCTTTCATCTCAAGTCGGTGTAAATAGCTTCAGCGAAATGTTACGTCTCGCATTTCGCCAAAGAATTATTCCTCAAGTGCTGGGGCTCTTTGACCAAACCGAAACCGTTAGAGATGCGCTTTCCATCGCCTATTCTGTATTTTCTTATGATACCCCCGGAAGCAAAGTAACTCTGGTTAATGAGCACGGCGTACATTGGTTGTGTCGAGCTGCTCAATATGAAAATGTGCCCAGTTTCATTTGGGGAGAGCTATTTGCCATTCTTTATATCGAAGAGCTACTTCAAGCACTCACTCAATCCAAATGGCAGATAACGAAAGTAAAAATTCAACATACGGATTCTGATGTTGTTCAATCCGCTCTCGGTAAATCAGTCCAACTGTTCGTCGGCCATGAAAACACAGCGGTGTATATTGATGAAGCAACACTCAATACTAAGGTTCAGATTAAAGACTCATCGCTACAGCTTAAGACCCCGTTAGTCGAATGGCATACTAGCTTTAGTGACAGTGTCTTTACCGCGTTATTACCTTATGTCAAAGAGCACTCACTCAGTGTTGAACAGGCTGCGAAACTATTGAAACTCACACCAAGAACATTTCAGCGTCGCTTAAAGGAGGAACGCACTAGCTTTAGAAAAGTAAAAGAGAGCCTGATGCTCTCTGTATCCTGTGAATTAATGGAAGAAGGACACTCACTCACCCATATATCAAGCCAACTTGGATACAACAATATTTCCCATTTTTCTCGTGCATTCAAACGAATAACAGGCTTAACCCCAAAGTCATATAGGAAATCAATCTTAGGGTTCTGCTAGCAACGAGAAAATCTACAACCGCTAAGTGTTCACTGAATTTATTCATTTCCACTTAGCTTAAAATCAGTTGATAAAAAGTAAGGATAGCTATGAGTTCAACAGAAAAAGAGTACGGGTTTAACACGCCACAGCGCCTATTCGTAGGGTATACACTGGCTGTATTAGTCGATTTAACAGTTCTAAACTTCTTCGATGAATACTGGATCTACGTTAATATCGAGTCATTCACCATATCCTTTGCCGCTGCGCTGTTGTTGCAACTGCTCCTTAAACTTTCTATAAAAGCAGAGCATAAGCTGGCCGATCACTTTAAGTCCAAGCCGGGTACTGCCCCTAAGGTTTATCGAGCGATTAGCACCTACGTCATTTTAGTCGGCAGTAAGTTCGTGATGCTTGAAGCCATAAACATCATGTTTGGAGATAAGGTCTCTTTCAGTGGACCATTCAATGGTGTCGTCGCCTTCTTCGCCGTCGTGTTTGTCATTTTAATTTCTGAAATCACAGTGTCTAAAATTTACTTTGCGCTTAGCGATAGTAAGAAAGTGATTACTCCCGATAACAGCTAGTAAAAGTCTGCTTTTTAATTCTCGGAAACGGCCAATGGAGTTCATTTCATTTGGCCGTTTTAACGTTTATGTATCAGTCCAACGCTCCTACTTGCTCCCGCCAATAAGCCGCCTTCTCTTCATCCTCTCTTCCATATTTCGGATCTGAATAGAAATTTGTCAGCTTTAATTGAGCCTCTTTGATCCCTTGCTTCGCAACGCTCCATAGCCAATATTCAGCGATTGCAAAACTTTCTTCAGAGCTACCCGAGGATAAGTGATAGTCAGCAAGTAACATTCTCGCGCTCACATCCCCACTTTGTGCCGCTTTTTGAACCCAAGTGTTATTAGGAAGTTCGCCAAATTCAGAGTAAATAGATAAATGAATGATTGCGGGCATATAACCTAAAGTAGCGGCCCGCTCTATCCAATATAACGCTGCGCTGCTGTCTTCATTGACACCAAAGCCAGACAAGTACATTAGTGCAAGGTTATACTGCGCTTCTGGGTGTTCTTGATTTGCCGCTATACGATACCAGAACACAGATTCCGACAAATCAACCTCTGTAAATTCGCCCTGTTCATACATTAACGCTAGCTTAACCTGCGCATGAACCAACCCAGCTTCTGCTGCTGTTCGAGTCATTTCAAATTCACTGTGAGGGGCCACTAGCGTTGCTTCTGCGCCAGCCTGTTCAGACATATTTGAGATATCGTTACTGGATGTAGCAAAAGTAGGAATTGAAATAGACGTCGCTATAAAAAGAGCAACAAACCGATATTTGAGCATTTGATTTTCTCCGCTAATTATACTTCTCAGCTTAAAAGTAAAACTAGTGAGTTACTTACCATAACGCGCCACCGCCATTCTTCGTTCTAAATAACTTTCACGATGGCTGGCTTATTATTAAACTACTTATATTGATTATCGTGCTCGTTAATCCGATGTGTTTCTGTTAGCGACACTCATGTATTGAAATCAACTACGATTGCCGCGTTATTAGACCAACAGTGTAAATTGGAAACTTCAGCATTTGGCCAGCCAAATCTGCACTTGAATCGAAGATGTTCACTTGTCACAGGGTGTTATACTCATCTATCGAGGATCAGAATCCAACCCCATCAGTATTAACCTCTAATTTGCACTAAAGGTAGTTTGCTAAGTGACTTAGACTGAACTATAAAAATGGGGTTGATCTCAATCACTTATCAGCTATTGATTCATTTGTAGTACATTGATTTAATTGGATACAGCTAATGAATATAAAAGTAAGGTCTCTATGAATAATTCAATTTTTCTTAAAGATGGCACTGCTCAAGGTGTCGCAAAACAACGCTTGATTGAAACACTAGCCTCACCTGATAAACGTGTGATTAATGATCCTTATGCCGAAAGGTTTGTTCTAGGTGCAGGCGTACTTAAGCTTATTGGGCACAAGGCAAGCGTTTGGTTAACGAGAAAGTTCGCCCCTGGGTTTCATGAACATCTTATTTCTCGTACTCGTTTTATCGATGATTTAGTAGAGAAAGAGACGACTAATGGAACTGAGCAATACGTAGTTTTAGGCGCGGGCTACGATATGCGCGCACATAGACTAAACCTTCCATCAACAGTCAATATTTTTGAAATTGATCAGGTGGAAGTTCAAGCTAAGAAGCGATCGAAACTACCTATAGAATTAGCTAATTCAAAAAATGTTACCTATGTATGTGTTGATTTCAATCATCAATCTTTAACTGAACAATTATTAGCTGCGGGTTTCGACCAAAACAAGTCTACAGTATTCACTCTTGAAGGTGTTTCGCAGTACATCACGAAAGATGCCTTAAATTCAACTGTTCAAGAATTGGCGCAACTGACGTTGAATACGACATCCACTTTTGTTCTGTCGTACGTCGATCAGCGACTCGAAAAAGAACCTAAAGCTTGTTTTGGTCGGGGCTATCCAAATCCGGTGAAGAAAGCTGAAATGATAAAAAACTTGTCTGCGAAGTCTGGCGAACCATGGGTATCATTCTATACCTCTGAAGAAATCGATGGCATCCTCTCTAGCAATGGTTTTACATTAATAGAAAACAAATCTTTGGCAGATCTTAATACCAAATACTTCTCACCTGTCGATAGGAGTTTGCCTGAAGAACAAATATTTAAACTTGAACATTTTGTTATAGCCAAAACATAAATTACCAGACGGCTATCAAATTTGTGGTAGCCATCGGTCAAAAAAGGTGGCGATTCGTTTATTAATCCCCACCAAACGGTAAGGTATGTTGACTAGCTCAAACGCCTCTTATCTCAAAAATCTAGAGCTCAAAATCTAGGACTCACATATATTACCCGACTCAGCTTTCTTAGACATCATTTGTGCTAATACAATATAAAGACACTGCTCACGATTTATTTTACAAAGTAAATAAATAAAATGACATTAGTCACAATTGCGAATGGCAAATCCTTTCAACCTCTAAAAATTACTTATAAAACATAGTTCTATATATTCCCTTACGGTATTACTAGTAGCAACTATTACTTGTAATATTCATTTCGGAGAAGTTCATAATGCATAGAAAAAGCGTCGTTATCACAGCACCAAGTGGCCTACATACTCGTCCTGCAGCGCAGTTTGTTAAAGAAGCGAAGAAGTATGCGGACGAAGTTGAAATTGTCTCGAATGGTAAAACTGCCACTGCAAAAAGCTTATTTAAACTGCAAACACTACAGCTTGTTCAAGGCACTGAAGTCACAGTTCAATCAACAAACTCTCAAGCAGTTAGCGACCTTGCTCAATACCTAGCAAACGTGACGGGGTAAACCAACTCTGAGACCTAGACAAAGTGCTCAAGTAGCACTTTGTTTTTTGGGGCTGTAATCAAGTTGGTAGAAACAGCTAGCAACTTAGCCGTTGTTTACTGTTCCCTCAAACTTATCAAGTAGCTCTAACGCCACGACTATCGCTTTATAAATTTGGCGCTTAACCTTCGAATGAACCTAATTCAAATATATTAAACCATGTTGTTCATACTGTGGTCTCAAAATTGTCACATTCAAGTTTAGCGCTCATTAACGAGAAATTCTCTAAACGGCAGGTACACAAAATCACGCAATAAAGCGTCTTATTTTCAAATGGTTGGGATTGTAAAACAAAAATAGCAATTGGAGCGTGCAGTGGGAATCGAACCCACATCATCAGCTTGGAAGGCTGAGGTAATAGCCATTATACGATGCACGCATAGAGACGATGTAAAATTGGAGCGTACAGTGGGAATCGAACCCACATCATCAGCTTGGAAGGCTGAGAAAGGAAACACGTATTTTCTTTAATATCAATAAGATAGACCACAAAAAGGGCATTTACAAGCACATTTAAACCCATATCTTACCGAAAAGTGGTCACAAAAACTGGGCTAGTTTTAGGCTCAAAAGAGAGTATTTTAAGCTATTAAAATGGAAATGAAAAATAACACGAAATGAAGTTTCTCATGATTTTTCTGAGTTTTGATGTTGCATTAATGCTGCATTTTTCACCATTAATTTAGAGCATAAAACGCTCTAAATTTTAAAATGCGGCACTATGACGAACGAAGTATACACTCAAATAATCAGTATCACCTGCTCAAAACTAAGGCTCCCCTTTAAACAAAAAGTCATCTTCTTTAATACTGCCCCACTCCACTATTAGCTTGTATGCGACTTTCGCGCAGCGATAATCAGCATCGTCTATTTCTAGTCCAATGACATGCTGTTCAGTAATTTTTAGGTACGCAGCCAGTAACTCAATATCATTCGCCTGTGCTAATCGAGTGACACTTTCTTCATAGCCGCTGTACTCATCAGATAAATCTTTATCAAAATAATCTGGATCATGAACGCCAATTGGATCCCACTCTTCTAACAATACCTTAGATACATACGTTTCAAATTCACTGTTCTGAATGCGTTTAGGCAAGCTATTGACCTTATCATTCAGCATATTCATGATTCCTCGGCTAACTAAGTTGCTTGGAGCAGGTTCACCAACAAAGCAGAAGTCTGTATTTTCTTGAATATTTTCAGAGAAGTCACTCCACGTAGGAAGGCTAATCAATGGGTATCCGTTCTTAGCTGCATTGAAATCTACACAAATGACTTTGTCACTTAAAGTCTGAGGAAACTGTGTTGGCTCTAATGTGTAGTGACCAATAACAACAGGTACTAGTGGGGACTGATTGTACTTCATAGAATCATTTGCCAGCGTAACTGCCGGTATGCGTTCTCTCTGCGCTTTCGA
The DNA here is from genome assembly GCF_050337325.1 of Vibrio kyushuensis. NCBI lineage: Bacteria > Pseudomonadati > Pseudomonadota > Gammaproteobacteria > Vibrionales > Vibrionaceae > Vibrio > Vibrio kyushuensis. Next base: position 867,028 of record NZ_JAKJSV010000002.1, on the reverse strand, counting down.
TACAACGGCAAGATCTTGATAATTACCTACTGTGTAGGAATTCTTCCACCAAGCTACACGAACCTGGTTACGTTCAATACCATTCTTATCTAAAAATGAACTTCCCTCTGGTAGCGTTACTTCTGGCCCTTTTAACAAAACTTCAATAAGTTGGTATAACTCATGTTCACGATTAAACGCATCATACCAATGTGCTTCTTTTAATGAATTATCATCGTTTAGATAAGGGCGTAATCGCTGAATAGATTCACTATGCCAGCAAGCATGAATAGCCGTCATATCACCAAAGTTTAAGAACAATGGTAACGTTTTAAACCACTCAATCCATTTCTCATGTTCAGCGCTGTCTTCACCAACTTGTTTAATGAACAATTGGTGCTGTTTAATGTTGTCAGTCTTAGTGCGGTCACGACAATAGCTACCATCGTCCTTTTGTATAGCCCATCCAATCGCATTGAACTCATGATTACCAAGAAGACAAAACGCCTTCTTTTCATCCACCCATTGTTTTACGTTATTAAGTAGTGAACGATGGTCAGCATCACTGTCTAACGAGTTATCAATGAGATCACCCACAAACACCAACTTCGCGGACTCATCATCCCAACCGTAATGAGATAACAATTCATCGAGTTTATTGGCTTGCCCGTGGACATCCCCAATAAACAGCAATTCGTCTATTTCATTCTTATGGCGAAATTCTAAACCCTCTTCCAGTTGACGGCAGCGTTGAACGAAAGTCGGTAGCATAAACAATTTCCACCAACGTAAGTCAAACGAGCCCTCCGACATGCCGCCACGGTTAAAGGCATCAATATAAAGAGTACTTTCAATGTCATTATTAGCTAAGACTTCCTCAATAAACTCAATTACCCAGGCTTTACTGTCTAAGTTTTCGCCTGTATCTCTAAAGTATTGGCCACACTTTTCAACCTCTTCTAAATACCCATATTGCGAGAGCGTATCTTTATTTCTCTCACTAATATCGCTACCTTCAACTTCCTTAGCTAGGGACTTAACCATGTTATCTCGAGTATAAGTCAGCACCCAATCTAGTAACTCACTTGCAGTAAAAATCTGCTCAGCATTATTAAGTTCGCTCTTTAGTTGAAACCACAGTGCCGAATTTCCTCGCAGACCGTAGTTCTTTAAGTCCGCAAACAGTACCTCTGAAAATTTTGATTCAATCAATGCCATGATTATTCCACTAGTTTGAATTAATTATTTTGAATTTCAATCTGCGCTTCAAGCTCTTCTATTCTTTCTAGAGCGGCCATATGAAGGGCTTCAAGCTCTCGGCGATTGTAGTTATGAGTACCAAAAGGACGAGCTTCACACTTAGACGATTGCTTGTCAGTTAATCCTTTGCTTGAGCGTGAGGTTTTACCGTTAGAAAGTGAAGTTGTTTTTCGATAGCTAAGCCCTTGAACAGGCGTATTGATGTTCTTTGTAATTTGACCTCTGCTATTCAATGTTGCCGTTGCTAACCCTTTTTTACCTAAGGTACACGACACGCCTCGCTTAGATATGTTAAAGCGCAGCCATCTGCCGCCAAACGAGCGGAAAAATCGAAATGCCATATATTTACTCTTTTTTAATTTTCTACTGATTCTTGAAGCTTATTTTGGCAATACTGATGGCTTGAAATAAGACCTTTTACACTACTAACGCCAACACTACCCATGTACGGCTCTACCCCCATAGAAAGACGATGAATATTCACTTCCTTTTGGTAATCCTCACTCATCGGATTGATACCTTTATTGCGTTGCCTAATTTCTACATTACTGTCGTAGTGAAAGTCATACTCTTCAGGGAATAGCTGCACATGAAGCTGACGAATTGGATCAATAGACTCTTCATAACGCTTTAGAATGGCTTTGTTAGCTCTCTTTTTATTACTCATCGCTTACTCCTCTAAAAAAGTCATTTGTAGAACATCGTTTATCCAAATACTAACCGATACCCCACTTTGCTGTGAGTTCATAAGCTTAAGAACCCAAATTAGCAATAGGACAATGAGTCTAGCCTGCACCACTAATAAGTAGATATTTTTTCTAACGGGTTATTGTTATACAACTCGCATATCCCCCCCCTACACACCTCACTAAGGTTTGATTAAACCGCCGTAATCATAAGTGCTAACTGAGATAAAGGTTAATCATTACTCGTGAATTGCTTGCTATTTATTCATCCGCACATTGATGTTAGTTTCTATTATAACCGAACATACGGGTATTTAATGTTTTCTTCCACCACGCTTCACGCTTCAATATAACATTATCGTCAGTAGTGGATTTAAATATATCCAATATCGAATATTCAAAATTATTCTTGATGTGTGAAATAGGTAATTCTTTCAAACCTACATTATTACCATGTCCACTTTTAACATACGCTTGCCAGCGGCCCAATAACATATGTTTACCACTCGCTGAACCTACATACATTTTACCATTAGATTTATCCGTAATTAAGTAAACGGCTTTCTGATTTTGTAAAGCTGTCGACCAATTGTCTTTGCAGATTACCGCTTTCAGATCATGCCACGACAAACGTACATTTTCATAGCCAGGGAATACATCATTATTAAAATCATCAGACAAGATTTCTTGAACCCTGCACTCACCAATAACGGAACGAGCTTTCCTAATCATAGTTTGGGAACGATTTTTGAAGTCTATAACTAAACGACCGCAATATTTTTCATACTCTGGTATGTTTTCATATTCATACCCAACACCAGATAATACATTTAGGTCTTTTATTACTCTTCCAATATGAAACAGTAGCCACTTATTACCTTCTATTTTTAGAAAACCCACAGTAATCTGGCCTTCTTTATACGATTTATTTTTACTATAGTTATAATAATGACCATCTAGTAGCGTTGAAAAGTCCCGTTGCTTATAGACTTCTGATGGGTTCCAATTACCAGAAAACATTAAGTTGAACCTTATTTTTACATTATCTAGGTCTTCCAATTTCAATATATCATTCAAATAAATCATAATAACTTCCATTATTTTATGTACTATTTAGAATTACTAAAGAATAGTAAAGATTACTAATTAAGACCTAACCAACTAAGGTTTTTGAGTGGGACGGAACACACATTAGAATTACAGCGCCAATCACACCAGTAAAGCTATTTAAAACAATAACGATTGCAAAGATAACCACTCCCATCCCCGTATTTTCAGTGATATCTCTCGATCGTTTCCACATAGCCATAATGCTAAGGACTGTTATAGCAATTCCAACAGGAAGCCATATAAGCCAGATAGCTTCATTAACGATAAATAATGAAAATGATGCTACGGCAATTAGTACCAAGCAAAACAATGTAAATAAGTTATAGGTAGTGCGAGTGATCGTCGAATCATTCCAAATAGATTTAATTATATTCATTAATATGTCTCTTTTTATAAGCGTTGCTGGGTTCATTTTTTTAATAAAAAATGCCCAATACAGTAGGAATAATGACTTTTTGGCACACTATTACGCTGTACTAACTCTGTTTAACGGTTCTAAGTTAAAAAACTTAGATAGCCTTATTAAAATTGAAAATCCTGGTCGTCATTGTTTTCCTGTATACGCTGTTCTTCCTTTCTCTTCTTTGCTTGCTCTCTACGCAGTTTCGATTCTGCTTTCTGTTTCAATAAGTACTGCTTACACTGTATTTCTTCAGGTAACATAACCAACAGCGGTGTGTAACCAACGCTTAACGCTATAGCGTTAAGACAAATGCGAAGCGCACCTGAAACAACAAACTCTTCCCAATATCCGTCACAAAACCGAGCCCCCCGAACCGCCGCTGTCAGTATTTTGTAATAGTCAGTGTCGTTACACACTTTCAGCAGTTCGGTCATTTCTGACTCAGACAATGAATCAAAGCACTTAAGCACTTTCCCACCCGCTTGCTGTGGTGCGCTTTGATCTGGATATTGTGTCCAGTCAAAGTCCTTTAAGATGAAATCGTAATCATAAAGCAATTGATATACAGACTGTTTTCCCGCTTCCGAGCTATCACTATGTAATTGATTAAGAAATTCATGAATCTGTTGAACAGTTGGCATAAAGATGTTCTCTGCTTAGTTTATGGTACTGACAGTCAAATGAGCTTGCCAAGTATACGCACTCTGTTTCTACGGCTGGCTAGCCAATAAGGAATATCAGTTATTCCATTCGAATAATTGATATTTATCAAACTACCTTTGTTAAAAAATCACCTAATAGCTTTTTAAATAGTAGGTAAACTGACTAAACCAAAACCATATAGGCGTAGAGACAGATAATACAAATGCAAAGACTAAAAAATGTAATAATTTCATTAACAGTTACTTTTTATGTCATGCCTCAGTGGTCTAGGCATATTGAATATTCATGCTCCTTCATTTGTTTATTTCCGGTCCTTGAGAAGTCAGTTATTCATTAACCTACTTAGATTTAGCGAGGATCATTTGAAATTCCCTCTAAGCTATCAGTACCTCTCGTCAATTCCATCTTGGAAATGATGGCTTCTACCGACAGGTCATACTTTTTGATAATAGAAACGGCACTTTTCATCTGTACTTCTTTGAGAGCAGAAATCACCTGCTTGTAGCCTCTCTGTGAAACCATAGAAGTCACAGTTGAGTTGGTAGCTTTCTCAAGCTGATTGTTTGAGCACTGCATTGCCTGTTGTTGAGGGGGATTGTTATTTGTTGATGTACACACGAAAGTGCCTCTCTGTAAACTTCATTACGTTACTGAGAGGCCATCTTAAACTGGCCGATAAACTAGCTGGGGATTATAAGCTTGCGATCATACTTATACTTACTCACTAATAGAAAGCGCACACCATCGTGGAGTGCGCATTAGTGAAAACTTATTTGATTTTATACGTTATATCAGTAGACCAAGATTCGCTGTTTTTAACAATCAATGTCTTTTCTAAAGAATCTAGTGCAGCCAACTGAGGAACTAAATCAGAATGGAAATTATGTTTAACAGTAGAGAACTTCGAGTTTTCTTCACGTAACTGCCAATAGCCAACACCTTGATCAAGCTTAAATACTAGCACTTTTCCCGACCCTAACTCCAGCGTTAGTAACCGTCTATGAGCGATATCAGAGCGCTTGTCATGGCAGAGAACATTAGGTTTTATCGAGGCTTTATGTTCCACCCACATTTCGTAAGCTTCAATAAATTCATCTTTATCTTGCCAGTCATGGTGCAGATAATTCCCCATCGTTTGCTTCTCATGATAGAGCGTCTCAATGACTAATGACGTGATTGTTTTTGTTCCTTGGCAAATAAACCCTAGCAGTTGAGTAATCATCAACATTGATGACGGGCTTTGAATATAACGGTCGCTATATTTAACTGCCACAATTTTTTCAGTCGAAAGGAAGCTTAATAGTTCTGAGTTGCTGCCAAGAATCCCGTTCCAAAACGCAGATCCAAATGAAATAAGCTTGCCATTGAATTGGCTTACAATTTCAATTGTATCGGTCAAATTCGCTGTATCAGCAGCAGAAGTAGATTCTAGTGCTACCTTAAACGTTTCACTTGTTTGTAATTGCTCCTGCTTAGTTAAAACCACAATGCCATTCGCAGTATGCCATTGCTGGCCTGGCTCAGAATTTCCGCTCTCTGAACTTGCGATAGTTACTATATTTTCGCCATTGCTCAGTTGAGCAACTATTTGAGGCTTAGTTTGTTTACCAATGGCAATTCGTGCACCAAGCGTTTGAAGTGTCCAAAGATCTTCCTTCGTTTCCGCTGTAATGTCTTCATGCGGAATCACTATCGTCACGTTTATATCGTCTGAAGTTAGATAGGTGATGATCGAACGCTTGAAAGTAGGATGTGTAAGATCCCACTCCGATTCATCTTCACTTAGCCATACTGTTAGACCATCTGCACCATGGTTGATTTGATTTCTTATTGCGGCTGACACAGATGTAGGTTGATAAATAGCCCCAACAAAGGATCTTAACGCTTCTGGCACTTCATTGTGCAGCGTAAAATCAGTTCCCAACCAATCTCTAGCTAACTGAGTATCTATATTATCAATGTCATAGCGGGTATCAGACTCTAGTAGGCAGTCACTACAACCACTTTCACAGTGATCACAACTTAATCCATCAACCATTTTATTTAGTATTGACTGGATATATTGATTGGCTGAGCTAGCAAACCCTGCTCCACCTGATATTGAATCATACAACTGTATAACCAGCGCAGAGGTACTTCCTTCGATTATGGCCGGTCTAACCGCATAACCTATTTCCGAAGTTGAAATCCCTAACTGATTAGCCAATGCAGAGCGAAGAGAGATGGCTAACGTCGTCGCTACTACTCGCCCCTCATTGGTATCGTCAATATACTCATTTCTTTCAGGATGCATTAACACTAGCTCGAAGACGTCCGTTTTTGAATGACACCCAAGATGGATACCTTTCATTATTGTTGCAGAGCCATCGCAGTTAATCTTCCCGTCCCCTTTCTTATCTTTTTTCACTGCTTTTAGAGGTCGATGAGGCTCGCTAGGATTTAGTAGCTTCGGATAATCACCGTTTTTAGTGAGAGATTCAGCGCGCCCACACGTCATACAAAGTGCATACCCTTTACCATGCTCTCCTGATGAATGGTTGAACACGGTGCCATCAGCGGTTGAGGTCATATACCCCATCGCGCTATTAGGTAGATCGATATGTGTGGCGTCACCTGTCGATACCCATGCATCTTCAACCGGAATGTATTTTTGCATCGAAATATCATTTGAAGGTCCATGATAAAAGTCTGTTGCAAAACCTGTCGGCTGTAGTACCTGCCTAATGTGCTTACCTTTTATCGGTGCGCCACACAAAGAATTCGTACACTTCATATCTAAAGAAGAGGCTGACACCGTCTCTTCATAACCCGTTTGACCACAAGCATCACAACGCCATGCCATATCAAATTTTTGCGCTTCATTGACGCCAGAATCAGAGGCATTATGCCAATGCAGTGTCACGCCACCAGATCGGAAAACACGCCCATCTAATACAATTTCTGAACCTGGGGAATATTCACGAATCGCAACGGCTAGGTTACGACTTGGCAAGCCTCTAAATCGAGAAACGTTATCCTCACGCTCATTGCCTTTTTTCTCTTTTCTCTGCTTTTCCCGAATGAAGTCTTCAATATTATTATTATCAAAGTTCACCACATCCGTAGGGAAACCGTAACCCGGTAGAAACGCCTTTGAAGCTAGCTCTCTTAATAAATACTCTTGCCCTAACCTTACCTTTTCAATATTCAGGCGATAAGCATAAGGAGTATCACTATCAATGCCCTTCAACTCACTAGCAATATAGTTGTAATCAGAAAACCATGTTTCTCTAAGCCTCTTGATAACTTCAGCGGCATTAGATCGTAAAATACTAGGTTGAGTGCCCGCGAGCCCAGTGCCTCGAACCAGCGCCGATACTTCACTATCAAACAACGCACCATCGCTCTCAAGCCAAGTTAACAGAGCTTCACAGATAGAACTCTCTTGAGGTAAGTAGAACCACTCCAAATTTAGAGACGTTGTCTCTTTAGTCGTTGAACCAATTTGAGTTTTCAAAAACAGAGACAACAATAATGAATTAACATGACGCTGTATCAAGCGCTGAGAATTGAACGCCACGTATGGTGCTGGAATTTGTGTGACAAACGGCCAGTCAGGTTGCTGAAAAACTTGTTGGTCATGCGGGTTCCCTTTACACAAAGTATAAGAAATCGCCCGTGACTCCTTGCTTCGGCCAGCACGTCCTGCACGTTGTAAATAGTTTGCAGGATGTGGTGGTACGTTATTCATCACGACCGCACTAATACCGCCAATATCTACCCCCATTTCCATAGTGGTCGAACAGTTTAGAACATTGATTTTACCTAGTTTAAATAGCTTTTCGTACTCATTAAGACGATCAGCACTTTGCTGCGCCGAGTGTTCTGCAGTTCGATAATACAGCCCGCCTTCTATTGCTCGGTCATTAATATCCGTCCACAAATTGTGTTCACGTAAATACTGAACCTTTGGATCATCCGCTATCGTACTACGAATATGTTTTAAGCCCTTTTGGAAATCAAATTGCTTGGCATCGACTTCCCACACACAGGGGAAATCAACCTCAACACATTGGTACTTACTAATGTCTTCGACTTTACGAGGTAAGTACGGAGAAATGCCTTTGAACGTCGTGTCGATTAGCTTGTTGGTAACGGGACAAACAAACACTTTATCGATGAACGAGAAAGTGAATTTTTTACGATCAAGAGCAAATCGGTTGTTATCCGCCGACAAAATACGGGCATTAATCGTCAAATCACGCCATACAGCGGTGAGCCAAGCGTTAATAATATCTCGGCCCTGAGAAGAGCTTGCATCAATTGTCGATGTCGCGGTAAGAAGTTTCACTAAACGATTGTGATTGGCACTGCGGATCTGCGGCCATTTTTTCACACGACCTTCATTGGCTTCATCTGAATCTGGATTGCGCAACGCTTTCGAAGCAAAGCGGCTCCCTACCCACTTAAGCCAACCGCCTTCTTCTAAACGTAAGTAATTGTTCTCTCGAACAAAGAAGTCCAAAGAGACTTTGACAAAATCCAACCAATCCTTAAGCGTATAACCGTAGTCTTCCCAATGTGCAGGGCTACTTTTTATCTTATCTAATCCGTCATAACTTACTTTAACCATACCCTGAGTTTCAGAGTTATTTTGTCTTTTAGGTCGACGAGAAAACTCTCTAAAAAGCAGCATGTCGGCAAGTTTGGTACTGCCATCAAATGTCTTAAAGATTTCCGGGGAAAGGTACTGGTTGTATTGGAACATCGCACCATTGAAATCATTCATTTTGGCGAGTTCGGTTACCATTTCATCCCAAGGGATTTCCACGAGTTTGATCGCAGCTCCACCATTGTTAAGGGCTTGAGCTTTTTCTTCCAGTTGATCCGCCATGTCGTTCATACCCATGGCTCTTAAGCTAGCAGCTTGCGCTAACATAGCTTCTGCGGAAACACCTTCTGCGGGGTTATCATTGCTCACGGGTTGATCTAGCTGTTTTTCACGTAATACTTCAACCACAGAGCCACGTAGCTTAGAGCGCTCCGCCTCTTGCTGCATACGAACCGATAAACGCGCAGTACCCTGTCGGCTGTCGGTAAACGTGATCAAGCGTCGACCTCGTGCTGGCAGTGACTGTGGCCCTTCAGAACCAGAGGTAGAAATATCCGGGCAGAACTCCAACAAGGTAGGAACAACGTTTGCAATGTAAAATGGCGCGCCTAACATCGCTCTACGAAATGGAGAACCTTGGTTATAACCTTCAAAATTACAACCACAGCACGATTGCTGTTTAGCATCATCAAACATCAGGGAATAACCAGGTTCCACTGAGCCTATTACACCGTCTTTACTGATATTAATTGAACTATAAAAGCCCTCTTCGTCTTGCTTAGAGCCAAACATTTCCGGGAATCGAGCGCTATCATCAAGCTGCTGGACTTCAATATCATTTTCTTCAGAAAAGTCTTGCTGAAGAGAGAACTCATCACCTGCACTGCCGTTCCACTGTAATAACTTACCTTTCTTATCTAACCCCATCAGGTGAGGTTCATTACACTCTAGGCAGAAGCTCAGTTCTAATATTGGAGCACCACAATCACACTTTTGTCTCTGTACTGAATACACATAGCCAAATGGCCAGCCTTTATCCAGTTCCGTACCCGCTTTGCAGCTACAGTTACTATCAACACAAGACCACAAGCCATTGGTCATACGCTGAAAAAAGTGAGCACGCAGCTTTAAGAAGGCTTCAGACTTCGGGTCTTTTTTCGTCCCTGTAAGCAAATCTAACCAACGTAATAGCATGTGTTGGCTAATCGTTGAATTGCCCAACTTCTGAGCCGTTGTCTTATTGATTTCTAATAACGTTAAAGGCGACTCGCTTTTCACAATCACATCACGAAGCGCATGTGCGAAAGCACAGCTTTGAAGTGCAGAGTAACGTGCAGCCGAAACTTCTGGATCACGCTTTTTAGCCACTTCTCCCTCAGGTTCAATTGCCTCTATCTCAGTGAGAGACATAGATTCCGACTCAACAAAATCAAGCTCAGGGATCACGCGGCGACCACCAATCACCTTAATCTGCTCTTTCGGTACATCCGCAAGTTTTGATAAATACTCTTGAAGCTGATCATTCGCGTTAGCATCTGCAATCGTTGCTGACGTGGCGACAAAGCGGACGTTTTTAGCTTCCACACCGAATGCTTGCAATACTCGGCGAAGTTGAAGAGACAGCTCTGCCGCTTGTGAACCGACATAGGTGTGCGCTTCATCGAGCACTATCCAGCGCAGTGATTTTTCCTGTCTTGAGCGTTCAATGATTGGCGCATCAATTTGCCTTACCAGCATGTACTCAAGCATCGTTCCATTCGTTACAAGAATTGGTGCCGGCTCTTTACGCATTAGTTCTCGAGAAAGAACCTCATTGGGTCTTTCACCTTGCGCTTTACGCATCTTATTTTCGCTGTTCTCAGTATTGCCGTTATACAGACAATAGCGAATGCTGTTACCAAAGTGCTTCGTCCAAGCATCTAAACGTTCTTGTTGTGAATTAATCAGGGCATTTAAAGGATAAAGAAACAGCGCTCTTACCCCCACTAACGGAGCTTGCGTACGTTGCTGTTCACGGTACAAATCTTCAAGTACTGGCACCATAAAACACTCGGTTTTACCAGAGCCCGTGCCTGATGTCACAATCGCGGATTGTGGCTTTTCATCAAGCAACGTTTGCCATGCTTTTAGTTGGTGCTTAAAAGGGTTGAAACCAGCTTCAAAACGGTAGCGATCATTGGATTTATCATCCAAAGCGTTAATGACCGCTTTTGAGAGTAAATTTCCTTCTAGATCTTTGACTTTTGGTGTCGCATATTCCCAACCGAACGTGTGTTCAAACAACGGCGGTGCAAGAAACGCGTTCTCTTGCCCACACTCTGAAGACATAATCTCACTTAAATGATTACGTAAAATAGGATCAGTAATACCTAAAACACTGAGGGTAGACTCTTTAGCTCGTGAGATAGACTGCTCTACCAAATCAGTAAAATAACGCGTCATAACAGATCCTTATTTAGCGAGATTAGAAAAAATAGTGACAAACAAACGGTATACTGGCTCAAACCAGTCACGATCAAAGTCGCGTAACTTTCGAAGATGAAACACGGCTTCTACAGGGAAATGCTCTAAAAGCTCTTTGGGCACTTTTCCACAAGCAATCGCTGCAGCAAAAATAGGCCAATAGACCACACCTGATTGAAACCCTGCATTGGGTTTAAAATCAAAAGGAAGCAGTTTCAAGTTCTGGCACCACATACCTAGCTCTTGACCAAACTCCGTTGGCCACTCATTGTCTTCGCTATGGGTATGCAATAGATCTTGATACCACCCTTGCAACATAAATTGAGTGATTTGAGCGGGAATGTCGTTTACTTTGCCCGTAAGCAGTAGCTCTTTAATTGAAGCATCATTTAAAATAGGAACGACATCGCCAAGCTTTTCTACTTGCTGCTTAACCAACTGCTCAACCATAGAAGCGTCAATACCAACGGCAGTCAGTGTCGATTTAGACAGTGAGATCGCATGCTGCCAATCTGCTATCGAGATCTGCTCCCACAGCAGCGGCAACTCAGACTCTAGTTGCGATACCCACTTCTGATTAAACTCCAAACGGAACAAAGCGACAGCAAGGGCACGATAATCACGAACTAAATGACGCCACACCTCAAAAGTCGACATCGGCAAGTGGCCATAGTTTTTGTTCGTTGCATCAAGGTAAGCCCAGCCACTGTGTGTCCAATCGTTCGCCATCTGTGCGATCACATCACCAATCACATTCGGTTCAAAGCGTGGATGGAATAGTTGCGACGCTTTTTGAAGAGTGGTGACCTCACCCTCTCTCACGTTTGGTTTACCAGCAAAAAACTTAGCGCGGAAGGCGACACCTGGCGACTCATCAACGGATTCACTCGGTATCACTAACCAAGGCCCCTGGTTGTCTGGATCAGATAAAAGAAAATCAGGTAAATCAAATTCTCCTGTTTCTACGCCTTCACTATTTCGGCTGACTAAAGGCAATACCTTTTGTTCAGGGTTAGAGAGCGACATGAGCACTGGTTTTACTTGGCTAGCGTCAGTCACAACGGTTGAGCGAATTCCAACCGTATTTTCACTGCGATCATGCTCTAAATTAGTCGAGAAGTGGCTAACGACATAACTCAACGTTCGCCCAGGTCCAGTCACTCGAAGTTCAACTTCACTGTCTAATGATTCCGTCATTGAGAGCAGCTCTAATATCGCACTTTTTATGCTATATAAGCTCACTTCAATAGGTTGGCTTGTAACTTTGTAGTTCCAACGAAAATAGGGAGAGAGCTGTCGATTTACATTCCTGCGACCTTTAGCACTTAACACCGCTTCTAATTGAAAAGTGGCTGGCATTCCGTGTATTGAGAACAAAAACAGTCGGCTGCCCAGTAGTTCATCAACCGCTAATCTTGGTGCTAAGGCTCTACCTGATTGACTGTACGCAACGGCCCCTCTTGCAGGGAAAGGCACTTCAATGGTAACGGGCTTAGAGAGTAGGCTTGCTCGAATTTCTAGTTTAATTTTTGCTGGCGGTTTACCCGCTGCGATTACATGAAGCTCTTTTGCGCCGTTTTTGCTGCTCATTGATACAAGCTCAACGCTTTCACTCAGTAACTTACAAGTACAAGGTGATGTTGTATGTAGTCGTATAAACCCTTCATTTGGTTTATCGCCATTTTGAATTTCGATATCAAAATCTTTAGGTAAAATACCTATGCGTTTTTTCAGCTGTACTAACCCTGCGTTATCTTTAGCGGTCAATAATTGGCGACCGTAGCACTCACCTAAATTTATAGCGTTTAATAAGGCGTTATTAAGAAATACCTCTACTGATGATTCACCGCATAGATCGCTAAATTCTTTGTTATTGGAGCTACTTCTTTCTAGCTTTCTATTTTCCACAACCGATGGAACACCCTTAAATACCAGTGCAGGAACCGTTTTGTATTTTAGCTGTTGGCCTCTTAAGGTGTAGTCTCCGGCATCAAAATCGTTAGAGCTAGACGTAAGAACATATCGCTCTGATTCTCCAGAAATTACTTCACACTGGCCTTCAAACTGGTGCACTAGCAAAGAACCAAAGGTAAACTCAGATTGCTTTAACTGACCATAGACTGAGGTTATTGTTGCTCCCTCTGGCAAGATCACCGCTAGATTCGACTTATTGGTGGTAAACGTCGATTGACTCAATATCGCCCACTTTTCCCCACTCTCGACTAACGTTAACGGTGACTCCCCGACATCAACAGAGCTGTTTGATAAACGAATTTCACCTAGTCGGCAGCCCGCTTGCATGGCAACAATGTACAGTTCACTGCTCGGGTTGGCACGACGAATCTCAACTATAGGGTTACGGATGCGAACACTCATACCGTGTCCTAACTCGTTAGCATCAGGTTCACTGCCGCTTACATCAGAAAACTGAGCAAAACCTGTTCCTAACGATGCTATCTGGCTGTCCCCTTCGTACACGGCAAGATCGACACGGCTTGATATCACAGACTCTTTTGCGATATCGAAATGACATTGATGAGGTAAGCTAATTCGTGAATAGATGGCTTGGTTCGCAAAAGACGCAAAGTGATGACACTGTAGCTGTTTTCGAACACGAGCAACTTTGCTCACCTCTTTTGATGCCGTTGATAACAGTTGGCTCAAAAATGCCGAGCCAGTTTCGTCTTCCAATGGTAATGGAAAGCTCTCTCGCCAACGAGGAAACTGCTCATCCAAATATTGCGCTGGGTTTGCTTGGCTGTCTAATTCAAACTGATACACCAATGCGTCAAGCTTGTCTACCATGTTGGAGATAAGTGTGACTGTCGTGTCGGATTGCAGGTTTTCAGGAAAACTCGTAATTCGGGTACGAATGAGGCTATCGATAGCTCGTTGACCAAAGGACTTAGCTTCCTGAAAACGCTCGAAAATAGCAAAGAAAGCATCTTGATAATGATTAGATTGCTGAGAATAGACATCTAATGAGAGCAAGTTTGATGGTAAGCCACCTTGTCGAAACACTGAGCCAACATAATCGTTATGATTAGCACCAAAGCGAGCCAAAGGCTTTTTCCAATAGACAGTCACGCCTTTTGTTACCACGTTACTAACTTGTACTGGCGTAAGCTCAAAACCCAAGCTTTCAAAAATAGGCTGCCAACTCCAGTCGCGAGTATATTCACGGCGGAACCACTCCGCACCATACAGCACAAAAGCACCACACCACTCGTTCGAAAATGTATTTTTAACCGCAAAGTTAGCACTGCTTTTTAGCAACGTCTTAAGAGATAAATACTCTTGCCCTGTCATATGGTATTGGTACAAACCATCACTTGAGTTTACCTTGACTAAACTGTTGATGCGCTGGGATTTAAAATCAGTGAGCCAACGGCCAATTGATGGCGCTCTTTTTAAAGAGAGCGTGCCTTTTTTTGATGAAGAGTTAGATGAAGAACGGGCGTGGTCGGGTGCTGTCATAGTGCTACCTATAGAAACAAAGCTCATGCTAAAGGTACGCTACCTATAATCGGCCGTTTTATTAGCAATTCTTTATATAAAAAATACCAAGTTAGTCCAAAATCCTACCTGATTTTGGACTAACGAAACGGTTAATAAGCTTACAAAAATGGATGTTATTTTATTTACATAGAGAAAATGTGAACAAATAACTGTCGCTACTCATAACACTCAGGGTGAACCTTCCCTTCTAGTAAGTTTTCAACTAACGAGTACTCATCGCATTCAACACATTTAGCTGCTCGGTCACTGTTCTTTACTAGATCGATGCACTGATAGAGCGCTTGGGATAAGCATTTGTAGTGCACAGGCTCACAACTACCAAAGCTCAGCACAACTTCACCTTCAAGCTCATCTTGGTCGATTCTGATTTGCGCTTGCTCTGTATCACTATAGGCATGATACAAGCTTTCAGCTAAGCTGTTGTAGAGTGAGATTTGAGTTGTTAAACCCATTAACACTTGTTCTTGGAACGATTCCATGCGCCCTGCGTACATTTGAATTTCTTTATGATATTGAGGGTGAACCACCATCTCTTGACTACGTAGTAGACCATCAATCATATGGTACTCACTCAGTGACAATACATACTGTTCATCGATTCGCTTTACTACCGAACAACCCGCCTTGTTAAACAGGTGTTCAATAAACCAATACCCTGTGGTCATATTTAGTAGGTGGTAAAATGCCTGATACTCTGTCCAACGATGATGCGGTATCTCTAACTCACCGGCCATAAGGTAATGGGCGTGCTCTTCTGGGACACTCACTGCGATAGGGAAAGGTCGGTTATTCAGCTGAACCGCAAACCAATGTTCACAGTGGCGCTTTTCATAAACCAAGTCATAAACGTTTTCGTTCAATTTCACTCGCCCTAATCGCTCAAGATCATTAAACAGAGAGATTTTCACTCTATTTGCTGAGCCTGATTGAGCAGGTAGTAGACTAGAACTCGATACATAGTGGTTCAGCTTGTCTTTCTCTGTTTGGATTCGGTTCCTTATCTCTTTCAGACCAGTTTCTTCAATCAACTGCTCGGAACCCGACATGAAAAGTTCAAAATTCGTAGGGTATTTTTCAAACCCCTCGTCAAAAATGCTTGAGTAAAACTGGCCATAGAACTTAAGTAGTGCCTTAGCACTGTTAGATGATTTCTCGCCCTCCGCATCCATTTTCAATTGATGGATAAAGTAGCACTGTGGCCATCTCTCCTCTAAGTAGGGGTTAATGTCTGCTCCAAGGGCTATTAACATTTTTACGCTGTCTAGCTCACCATGCTCGTAACAAAGGTCGATTAGCATATGTTGACCATTACCAATATAGTGGTCCCAATCGACTTCTAAGAACCTATGGCAGCAAAAATATTCTGGCCGTAACAGCTCAACGATCGGGTACATTTCAGCAGAATCATCAAATCCACCTTGAAAGTTACGTATTTCACTGTGCTCTACGGGATCACTTCCTTCTACGTAAATATCAATGTCTGGGTGAAGAAGGAGTAGATTGAAGATTGATCGGTCTCGCAGCTGCCAAGCTAACGTTAATGCACAGGATGTGTTGTAAGGATTGATCTGGTTAACGTCTTCACCCAATGCTAATAAGCAAAAAACAAATTGCAGCTGGTTGTGTTCCACAGCCCAAAGTAGCGGGTGAATTATTTCGCGTGACACTGTTTCAAAATAACCTTCCTCTATGCACCGCTTCGCAGCCAACAAATATTCCCCTTCATTACAAAGCTGCTGCAATTGTTCGAGCGTAAATTCTAGCTCTAAAACTTCTAGTTGCTTTGGCTCAATATTAACTGAACGAATCTGTTCACATGTTTTTTCAAACCAACCACTTTCGGCCAGTTTAGGAAGTTGTGCAGGTGAAGCTAAAGCGGATTTATCAATGTACGGCATAGGTTTTTACTTAATAAATGGATGAGTGAAGGCGCTAGATATTGATTGATAAACCCAACGGCTTAAGCGCTAAACCGTTGGGTAAGAATAGACCGTTGGGTGGACGCAAGCTTACGCCTTGGCCTTTTCAGCTTTCTTTCTTGCTGCTTCAGCCTTTTTAGCGGCCTTGGCTAAGGCTTCTGCCTCGGTGCGAGCTACGGCGATGCGCTCTAACAGTTTGTCGGCTGGTTCGTCAGTTGGATCTTGCGCCACCAGTTCACCACGGAAGGCCTTTGCCAAGATACTTTGGGTGAGGTTGCCTACCCTCGCCTGCGCTTTGTTCACTTGCGCTTCAATGGTGTTCGCTAAATCAAACAATGTCCTAGCTTTAGATGCAATTTTGTTTTGAGTCTCGATACTAGGTACGGACAATTCACAAGACATAATGTGCTTAGATCCAACATTACCTTGATTAACTCCGCCCGTTTCACCTGCAAAGAACTGATTTCTAAATAATTCTGAACGAAGATATAAATGCAAGAACTCAGGGATTACTTTTTCACGCCTAGGAAGAATTCGACCGACTCGCTGATTTATTAATACAGGTAAGTCCCGGTCGACTAAACATGTGAAACCATAATCTCTTTTGAACTTAGTTCCTGTCATTGAAAGTAAAACATCGCCAATGCTTGGCTTAAATTTAAGGTATTCCCGAGCTTGCGTAGCCGTCAAATAAGCAGGTGCTGCATCTAGTTTTAGATAGTCATCTTTAACGTTACCAAGCTTGATTACTTGAAAATCACCCTCTTCACTAAACCAACCGCTCTTAAAAGCATAGCCATTTTGAAATGTAGAAACATCCGAAAGTGTCCCTTCAAGCCAAGTGCGAGAGTTATCTTCCGTCAACTTACCCGACACCGCAGACGCGAGTACCGATTGGCGGAAGCGTTTTAGCAAGTTTGGAATGCCATCTAGGCGAGCTTTGATGGTGTCGACCTGTGCCAATACTTCATCGAGTTTTTCAACTATGTGTTTTTGTTCGGCTAGTGGAGCCAGAGGCACTTTTAATGTCTTTAGTTTCGTGCCGTTGACGTTTGGTTGTCCTATTCCAGATTTTTGTTCTGATATCTGTTGCCAATACGACGGAGTATGTAGAAAGTTAGCCAAATATTTAGGTAAAGTACCTTCTGTTAGCCTCAATCTAATTAAGTAAGAAGCATAAACAGAGTCTTCTACGGCGCGCTCAATTAGGAAAGACTTACCTACAGTAGCTCCCGTCCTTGCAACAACAATATCATTGTCTTTTAGACGAGATGACTCATATTTAGATTCATACTTACAGAACGGAACTGATGACCAGTCCACTCTGTTATCTTGAATGTCCGTGATCCTTAGCAGTTGTAAATCACCCTCAAAAGGATCTGATTTAGCAGTTACCCCATAGCTGACATCAGAAGTAATTTCATCAATAGAAACTTCAACCCACCCTTTCGGCAATCCACTCATTACTCAGCCTCCGGCTTTTCTGCCAAGCCAAAGGCTTCTTCAAGCAACTGCTTTTGGCCTTCTGCTTCATCATTAGCACCGAGTGCTTGCATCAGTTGGTAAATATCAGACATGGCCTCGGTAAGCTCTGCCATTGCTTCACCAGCCAGCACTTCTGGCTCTGGCAGGTTTTCAGCACTAGTTGCAGACAAGTCCTTTAACCATGAGATGTCTAGGCTGTCTGCTTTTTGGTCACGAATGTAGTCACGGCTGAACTTGCGGAAACGAGCGTTGTCGATGATATGTTCAACACTGTCCTGACCTTCGGCAAAGATGTTACCCAACGTCTCAAACACACCCTCTGTACGCTCTGATTGGCCATTCTTGTCTGCGCCATACGCTTTGATGAACGCTGCAAAATGCTTTTCGGTCAGAGGCGTACGCTTACCAAAACTGTTCATGTTGGTACGCATATCGAATACCCAAGTTTCTTTGGTGCAGTTCTTGTCTTGCGTTGGGTTATCAATCGTGCCTTTTTGGAAGAACAGCACGTTGGTCTTTACGCCTTGTGCGTAGAAGATACCCGTTGGTAAACGCAAGATGGTGTGCAGGTTACATTTGTCCATTAAATCTTGGCGAATGCGTGTGCCTGCACCTGATTCAAATAATACGTTATCAGGAATAACGACAGCCGCACGGCCACCCGGTTTTAAGTTGGTGTAGATGTGCTGCATAAAGGCGAGCTGTTTGTTTTGTGTCATATGAGTAAATTCACGGCTCACCCCTGCCCCTTTTGCGCTGCCAAACGGAGGGTTGGTTAGAATAACATCCGCAGGCGCTAAGGTTTCACCATCACCACTTAAGGTATTACCCAACATGATTGGCCCTTCGCTGTTTTCTGGCCCTTCAATGTCGTGCAATAAGCAGTTCATTAGTGCCAGGCGGCGTGTACCAGAAACTAACTCTATACCTTGGAACGCTTGGCGCTGTTGGAATATTTGTTGAGGGACAGAAATGTCTTCATGATCGTCGGTCTCTTGTTTAATGAAGCGGTCAGCCGAGATCAAGAAACCCGCCGTACCTGACGCTGGATCTTGAATAACTTCACCAAAAGTGGGTTGAAGTAAGGCTGTCATGGTGTCGATAAGCGGGCGTGGCGTAAAGTACTGGCCTGCGCCTGATTTTGTTTCACCGGCGTTTTTCTCTAACAAGCCTTCGTACATGTCACCAAAGTCTTCTCGGTTTGAACCTTGCCATTTTAACTTGTCCATGCCTGCAATCAGCTCTTGCAGGTGCTTGGGCTTGTCGATGTTGGTGTTTACGTTGGCAAAAATTGCACGGACCATCGAATGATCATCTTCACCCAGTTCCACCAACATTCGACGGTAAAACTGTAACTGATCCAACCCATTTTTGGCTTTCAGATCACTCCAACGCATACCTTCTGGTAGCAGGTCTTTCTTATCGTCCAGTTCGGCACACATTTTAATGAATAGCAGTGATGCCAGCTCGGTTACGTAGTCTTGATAGGTGATGCCATCATCACGCAACACATCACACAGTTTCCAAAGTTTGCCGACTATTTCATTGGTATTCATATTTTTGTTCCTAGTGACTGGCCACTCTCTACTTCGCCTTTTTTGACTTTCAGTGGTGAGCGCTATCTGCCAGTTGAAAAAATAGGATTGGCACTTGGCCAATCCTTTAGTTAATTATTTATGCGCTTAAGATGTAAGCTATGGGTGAAGGCTAAGCCGACTCACCCCAGGTTGCGTCGACTAAGTCCTTCATTATTTGCTCTAGCTGACCATTCAAATCCTCATCAGCCTGTGGCTTTCCACCTTTAGTGCGCAGGGTGCCTACTTTAAACGAATCGTCGTTTAATACCAGATCTTCACGCATTTGATTCACTATACGCTTAAGCCAACGATTTTGATTTTTCGTAAGCTTATAACGCGTAGATATAACTTCTTGAGCGTTGGTTAATCGCTCTTCAAACGGAATTAACGGGCTACCGATAGCGGCTTGGCGAATTAAGCCGATAATTCGCGCAGCAACGTCTTCTTGTTTGGCGGCTTTACGTGCTTGTAACAAGGTTTGTTCGTTAAACTGTTTCGTTTCCATTTTACTTAGAAGAGAAACCAGATCAGCCTTGGTGAGATCGCGGGGGCGATTCACTACGGTGTCTAAAGCGGTCACTTTGTTTTGGTTCTCTTGTACAAAGCGTTCAAACGCTGCTAAATACTCTTCTGGTTTTTCATAGCCACCCCAGTTTTGTGTGACGGTTACTTCACCTACATCTCCTGAGTAGATGAGCGGGGCTCTTTCTCCAAAGTTTATCGCTTGGCGCATGGCTGGCTCGCGGTTAAGTATCCACGGGTTGTTTTTTATCGCCTCTGCGGCGGCTTTTGGCCCTAGCTGATACAGATGTTTAGGCAGTTGTTTAGCACTTTCTAATTCTGGGAAGTTATCAGCCACGAGTGCATCTAACTGGTTTAGCTCAGCGGCAACGCCCTCTTTTTCAAGTTTGAGCTTGTCGGCCTTTTTCAGTGTTCGGCTCAGTTTCACAGTAAGCGCGTCTAACGATTGCTGGGCAAAGCTGTTGCCGTCATCTTGGGTGTGATCGTTGGCATCTGGATTTGCCATCTCTTCGACTAGCTGTTCTAAGCTCAGGTTTGGCTTGGTCACAACAGGCTTCATTAGGTTATCTGCCCCAAGACGTTCAATGGTTTCAGTGAGATTCACCGCATCGAATATTCTGAACGTCTGCTTGTTTATTTCATCACAGGTACGCGTGGCGCGGCCTTTCATCTGCTCGTAGAGGATCCGGCTTTTCACTTGGCGCAAGAATACAAGATTGCTGATTGGGCGAACGTCGATACCTGTAGTTAACAGGTCAACCGTTACCACGATATTGGGTAGCCTCTCTTTACGATAACGCGTAATGAGTGATTCGATCTGTTTGCTGTCACCACTGGCAGATTTACCCGTGATCTTGATGATTGCGTCGTCGACCTCGTCCCCCAGTGTTTCTCGATAGGTGTCACGCAGCATGTTTACTACTTCGTCAGCGTGAATATCGTTGACACAGAAAACCAGTGTTTTGGCGGCCTGTGTGGGATCGATATATTCTGGTAGTGCGTTACACACTGCTCGATTAAATTCTGGAACCAGCACTTTTCGGTTAAAGCCTGAGATATCAATATTCAGTTCTTCTGGCAACACGCCTTCAATGATCTCACCATCGACTAGCTGCTCAACGGTTGCACCTTTATCAAATTGAACCCCCTGTTGGGTCAATTCTGTATCTATGATGATTGGCGGCTCTTGGTCCACTAGACGTCCATCTAATACCGCTTGATTGAAGCGATATTCGTAAATAGGTTTACCAAAAATTTTCATGGTGTTGGTTGCAGGCGTTGCAGTTAAGCCGATTTTCAATGCATCAAAGTAGTCGATCACTTGGCGGTATTTCGATTGGTATTCTGCTTGATCTCTAAACAGCATTTCGCCTTCGGTTTGTTCGGCATCTTCGTTGTAGCCACGGTGTGCTTCATCAACAATAATGCAGTCGTACATACCTGGAGTAAGCGGGTTATTCTCGCTTTGTAGCATTAGTGAAAGCGATTGTACTGTGGCAATTTGGATCCACGGTTTATCGCCTGCTTGGTCAGTTTTTTCACCCAACTCATAGAGGTTATAGTGATCTGCCAATGGCATTTGGCGAATACGATACTCTTTAAACGAGTTCACTGCTTGCGTGCCCAATGAACGTCTATCAACTAAGAACAAGGCGTTGCGGCACAAACCGGAGGTGAGCAAGCGGTACATGGTTGCCCCTGCGACACGGGTTTTACCTGTACCTGTTGCCATGGCGACGAGTAGGTTCTCTTGCCCTGCTTCGATTGCATCTTCAATGGCATCAACGGCAAGCTCAGACGGTTTGAATAGGTCGAGCTCTTTTTTGTCGTGAGCTTCCAACCACTCAAGCGATTTCTTTCTGTTTTTACACAGCTTAGCTTGTATGTCTTGCGGTGAATGGAAGGCACTTAATACGTGTTGTTTCGTACCATCTGCATTCGCACACCAAATTCCGCTTTGGCTTTTTACCTGTTGTAAGTATTCACGGCCATTAGCACTGTAGAGGAAAGAGATCGGCTTTAGCTTGTCTTGCTCTCTTAGGTCGCTATTAGCTGCTGATGATTTGGAGGTTTGATAGGTTGTTTTCGTCTCTTCTGCGACTTTATTTAAACTCAGCGTTGGGCGCTTTTTCTTAGTGGTGCTTTTTGTGGTGTCTGTCGCCGAGCTTTCAACGTTTCCGCCAACGAATACCAGTTCGTTGTTATCCGCATGTTCTTGGTAATTGAAATTATCGGCATAGTATTTTGCTTGAGGCAGCGCGTCTTGCACACTGAGAGCTTTTTTCTTGGCTTCTACAATGGCGATGGGCTGTAAACCTATGAAGAGGACATAATCAGCTTTATGTTGATCAGCATCTATAACCCATTCAGCAATCGCCATGTTCCTACCTGGCTGCGGGCGCGTGCCATTACTGAACGTTAGTTTGTCGCTGTCCGCTTCCCAGCCAGCTTGGCGAAGTTGACCGTCAATAATGAAGCGGGTTTCGGCTTCAGTGAGTTCAAATTTAGTCTTCTTGGCTTTATTTGTGAACTCGTGGACTTTCGCAGTCTGTTGTTCTTTATTTAACCCTTCGAATTGCTCTTTTTGCTTAGATAGTTCGGATTCTAGTGCTGCGATTCTTTGTTTAGCTTGTTGTTCAGTTTCTGTTTGCTGACTTTCAAGAAGCGCAATATAACCTTGATAATCTACGACTTTACTCTCTTTGTGCTTTAGAGCTTCATCTGTACTTGCTGATTTTTCGCGTAAGATCGAAAGCTCTTTTCGAAGCGCTGCTAGCTCTTCGTTAGCAAGGGTATTATCGATTGGTGTAGGCTCTACAAATTCAGGTTTTTTCAGCATAAATTGTTCTGAGACCAGTTTGTGGTACCAAAATGAAATATGGTGAGCAAGCCTTATTGCTAACTTCGCATCATTAGAATCATTATGATTGTCATGTGCAGCTTTATTGCCTAAAACCCGAATTCGATGAAAAGCAGAGATTAAGTCAGCATTAATCTGGTTAGTAAACTTTAAGGCATCAATTACGTCGATTTGTTGTTTAGGGATCGGTAAGTTCATGCTCGTAGCAAGAGATTGAGCACACATCTCGCCAAACATTCTCAGTTTTACTAGCGTGATATTGGGATCGTTATGAAGATTTTGCTCTGCAGATAACAGTGCATTAAACATATTTTGACTAGTAGGTCGTAAAAACTCGAAGTTGGACTCTTGCATGGTTGCTCCTAAACTTTTTGCCTCGTCGGAGTATACAGTATTCTGTTTGTAATATGAGTTGATAGCTAAGGAATATTAGTTATTCCGTTAATATTATTGAAGTTTGTCAATAATATAAGGATTTTTGGGTAGCCTAAACCCAAAAGCTTAGGCTAAGTTCAATCAGCTTCTAAAATGGGATATCATCATCCATGTCATCCCAGTTAGGAGCCGTATTCATATTTGAAGAAATCGACTCGCCCTGATTAGGGGTTTGACTAAGCCCTGTTGCAGATGAAATAGGGACAGATGGATCGGGTCTAAATTGTGGTGCGTTATCTACTTGCTGTTTCGAAGTGTTACCGTTACCTGAACGGCCAACTATTTGAATAGACCCCACTGGCCAGCGTACCACCACTTCAGTTGTGTAACGGTCTTGTCCATTTTGATCTTGCCATTTGCGTGTTTGCAGTTGACCTTCCAAATAGACCTGGCTCCCTTTTTGAGCAAATTGTTCAATATAGCTCGCTGAATTCCCAAACACAGAAACACGATGCCACTCACTCTTTTCACGCATTTGCCCCGTGTTTTTGTCTTTCCAGCTTTCAGAAGTAGCGACACTGAGTTGTGCTACTTGCTCCCCGTTGGAAAATGTTTTCATTTCTGGGCTCTGCCCTAAGTTACCAACCAAAATAACTTTATTTACACCGCGACTCGCCATTTTATTTCCTTTGAAACTGCGACCATATATTAGTTAACAAATTATATGCCTATCTTGGCTCGGGTTCGGTTTTACAAGCTTGTGAGTTCACGTCGCCTCAAACGGTCTATTAGATTATTACTGTAGGGGTAAGTTTTATCGCTTTCCAGCTATAGCGGGACTTCACCTTATCCCACGTCATAACCCGTAGTGCTTTCACATTAGTTTGCTCAGGAATATCGCCAATGACAAAGGCTGGAACAAATGTATCTTCGATAAATCCAAAACCCTTAGGAGCAACTCTTAATTGCCCCTCGACGTGGGAAACATCTTCAATAATAACCTCTTTACAAGGTACTGAAGCCACGACTTCTACTTCGCCGTCTCTCTCTGAAAGTGATAGTTCCACATACCCACCAACATCGGGGTTACCTTTTCCTTTGTGGAGTCCCAAACGAACAGAGTATGAAGTTGATTTATTTACGAACGCATGGAAACCTTTCTCCGACTTATGTATGTTTTCAACTAGGCCTATCACCCTCTTTACAGGACCATGTAAATAATCGAGTGCATCAACACACATTGAGTTCAAGTAGGTATTAAGCTGTTCGTGCTTTGCGTTTTGATCGTACCATTGGCTTTGAGAAAGTCGCTCAAGTTCAGGTTTTATTTTCCAGCCATTTGACTGATATGCCGAAAGCGCTGTTTTTACACACATTGACGCCTCTATCATCTGTTGTTTTTCAACCAACAATGGAACAATACCAATCAATAGGCGTAAGCTAAATGTGACGTCATGCGCCGAAACAATGCCTTTTGCGAAGAACTTAATCGCTAGTTCTTTGTCTTCCAATCGGTATGTGGCAGCCAAAGCTCCCCATGCCCATGACTCTTTTTGCTTTTTCCTTAGTATTGGTAATATTAAGCTCCTTGCCTGTTCAAATTGGCTAGTAACGATCAAACATTTGGCAAAATCGTAATCAAGCCATACTAGGTGCTTAGTATCAGCTACCCTTTCCTTCGTTAATTTGATCAACTCAATGACACGGGGTAACTCTATCTGCCATTCCGCTCTAGCGCGTAGCCATGCCGCTATTACTTGTCTTGTCGTGGAAAGCATTAAGCTTGGTACTTCGCCTTTTTCCGCCTGAAATGGCTGCATTGCATCGTCATCAAACAATGCCCCTTGATGCCTTAAAACACAATGTACCAAACTAGGAAACCACTCTAAGTTTTTTCGAAACTGAACAAGGAGCATTTTATATTCAAGCCCACCTGTTGGTATCGCCAAATTCATAATGGTTTGAAGTAATCGTTCTATCTGTTCAAATTCATGGTTACTCGGCCTGAAGTTTCCTGAAGACGATGCTCGACTTGATATTTTTTCTTGGTGCTGCTTAAGGTACTCGTAACAAACCCAAAATAACGCACCTTTTAAATATGCGTCATTAGGGCTGACCTCTAAAGCCTGAAACCCTAGATTCCAAGCTTCTTGTAGTTGACCCGCTTTTCGTAGATTGGTTACCGTTCGAAATGGTTGCTCAGACATTATGCGTGACTCCAAATTTCTAAGACTGTGTTTAGTAAGACCTTAGAACCACTCAAGTTTGGCATTGGCAT
The DNA here is from genome assembly GCF_050337325.1 of Vibrio kyushuensis. Taxonomy (NCBI): domain Bacteria; kingdom Pseudomonadati; phylum Pseudomonadota; class Gammaproteobacteria; order Vibrionales; family Vibrionaceae; genus Vibrio; species Vibrio kyushuensis. The sequence goes on along the minus strand of NZ_JAKJSV010000002.1, from coordinate 841,338 downwards.
CACTTTCTTAAATTGCTGTTTTCCGTTGTAATAGAAATCGACAACCGCTGTTTCATGGTTTTTAGAAAATGTATAACGTTGATTCCATGGATTTTGAGTAATATTTACGATTTCAATGCTATGTGGTTTAAAGACCTCACATACGCGATTATAAAAATCAGATAAAAATTCTTCCTCAAAATCAAAGCTCGCTCTTTCAGTGGTAGTCAATGATGACGCGGAAAATATACTTCCTTTAATCGAGCTGAATCTAGACTCAAGATCCTCTTGGATTGCGCTGCCGCCTCTAACCTGCACGGAGGAAACCCTGTTTTTACCGTTGTAAGCAAACTGAACTTCTGCGTTCGACTCTCCGCAATTTAAAATATATAACTCTTGGTAGTTATGATGGTGAATCGCTAAAATTTCGACATTCGAGTTCTTTAGGCAGGATTTAACTTTGCGTAATAACGCTATCTTCAGAGGCTCCTGAGTTGATATGTCAAAACGCTGAAGTTCTTCAACTTCTAAATCTTCCAGTTCGTCATGGAAATCCGTCTGTTTAACTAAAATATTTGCCCCTACAATAGTTGAGCCGCCTCCAAGCTTAATCTTCGGTTCATCAACTACATACAACACCTTTGACGTACGAGTAATCGCCGTATACAGCCATCTGAAATAGTCTTTGCAAAGGTAGTTTAAATGAGAGTTACAGTTAACTAATACATGTTCCCACTCACTACCCTGGGCTTTATGGCAGGTAATGGCATAGCCAAACTTTACTTTAAATGCATTCAAATACTTATCAGACTTACGTGCTTGATTAAGCTGCTCTTCAAAACCTTTACGTGTTAAACCGCTATTGCGCTTCAAAAAATCAACGTTGAGAGCGCGAGATTCATCCACCGACAATGACGGCTCATCGTTATACAGCAAGTTTTCCATGATTTTGGCTCTAAGCCGTTGAGGGGCATTTGCCTTGTTTCTAAACAGTAATTCTACATCTCGGAAAGCTAATTCCACTGTTACATTTTCGGTTTTACCATCGACCTTTTTTCTAAAGGTGACTGTTCTTCTTTCAATACCAGGTAAAACTTGTGTGACTAAACCAAAATCACCATTAGTCACATCTATGTCATTTCGATAGTGGTTTGCAACTGAGATTACTTTGTCACCTACACATATCTCGTGCTGATTAGGGAAGAAACGCTGACGGCATTGTAAATTGTAGCTTGCGACAATACGGTTAGACGATGCCACAACCATAACTTCTTTCGTTTTGGCGATCTTTCCTTCGCACAGATGCATATACCTATCAACGATCTCTGAAGATTGAATTGATTCAACATCCGCCTGTTCTGAAACAAAGTTCAACTGGTTGAAAACGTCACTTTCAATGGCATTTCTAAGTGTTGTTGCATTTTCTAACACACCGCTCGAAGATTTTTGTCTTACAACTTCTCTGAGAGTCTCCTCAGCTAATTTCAAGTGATGATGTTCTGCTAAATATTCACTCGATAATGCAGGGCTGATTTTCATACCTACAGGAGGTAATTGGGCGTGGTCACCAATAAATATTATCTTTCTTCGAGCATTACTATTATTGTTTTCAATTGATTTTTTACTATAGTCAACCAGATCTTTGAGTAAGTATCCCGAACCAAACTGAAGGCTTTCTGTAAATGAATAGCTATCTGACACCATAGACGCTTCATCAACAATATATATGGTTTCTTCACTATCAAAATTCTGCTTAACAGGTGCAACAGGTAAGCGATCGTCGTTCTCATCCTTCAGGTGGGCATCTCTAAAGTCATAAATTTCACTATGTATAGTTGATGCACTTTGACCGGTCTTATCAGTCAATACTTTTGCAGCCTTACCTGTTGGCGAGAGCAATACACAATGACGACCAAGATTAGTCAGATAGCTGACGATCCCTTTTGTAATAAATGTTTTACCTGTTCCAGCGTAGCCGTGTAACAAAAAAGCATCTAAATCACTCGTACGGATAAATTGGTCTATAGAACTAAGCGCTCTTTGTTGGTCTACAGTAAGTTTAATATCGGAAAACTCTTCTGTAATAGAGACTCTCGATCGAGTTTCTTCCATCTTTAGATTAAAACTGTTTGCAGCATCTTTCCCCGAGCGTTGAAATTGTCTAATTGACTGCTCAGCTTCCGCTAATGACAACTGGACGGCTCGACTTTGTTCTAGTTCCTTTTTTATCTCTTCTAACTCTCTTTCTGTCTGCTTAATGACAGATGCTCGTTCACCCGCCTCAACTAATAATTTCTTATTGTTTAAACGTAGATTGTTGAGTGCATCATCATTACTTTCTGGTGTGGTAAAGGAGGGAACAAAAACATAGCTACCTTGCATTGTCTGTATAAACCAACGTCCAACTAAGTAGGCCTCTTCAAGGAGCCATAATGCGTCTTGAACAGTAAGCTCAAGCTCGTTATGAACGGCCTTATTTCCCTGTTTACGTATAGCATGTAACTTTCCTTGAATCTCTTGAGGTACTGCATGTCGAAAAGTTTGATTTTGTAAGCGCTCCAGCAGAGAGTCACTAGGTTGATCTATTTGCAAGTGATGATAGATATACCCTACTAACAACTCCGAATATGCACGTAGCTTAAATGCAGCCGTCTGAGGATCACAATGTATATTTGCTTCTGCTTGTTTACCGAGTTTACTTAATTTTGGGTATTCTGAGTCTATAAAAGAGAAGTTAGAATTAGCCATAAAACCGCCTGAATATCTAATTAAGTTAGTCAACCTACTGACTAATTTTACAATTATTGTTTTTTAAGGTGATGATGTAACGCTGGTTATGGCCTTCTGATAGTGACTGAATTTCAAGTTTATCTGAGGTTTGCGAGGGCAGTGCGTTTTTAAGCTTACGATTTATAGTTGAGCATATCGGTTGTAAGAACTCACGAGCCATACCGACTAGCGAGCTAAAGTCTCCATCTTTGAAATCTTCAGGCGTTGTTTTAAAAGTATCAAAAACGCGCGGGTCTTTAGCTATCTCAAGATAGGTATTTAAAAACTCTTTGCTGTAGGTTCCATCTGAATCAAAATCTCTATCGACTAAAACTCCTGAACCTTCTTTTTCCAGTAACCATAGATAAAAGGCACATTCTTTTGCCGTGAGTTTAATGTCTACGCCAACAACAGAGATCAACTTAGCTTTCTTTCGAATGGTAACGCTTAAGTCTTCGTTATGGCTGGCATTGAGCATTCCCACGGTTTGACTAAAAGAGAACTTTTCCATTGAAGAGATTAAGCTTGGATCAACAGAGCTTCGCATACGTACAAACGGAATTTCAGCAAGTGTTATATTGGCTTTACTTACATCTACTTCACCCTGCCCATTCTTTCCTGTTACCCATTTAGGCTGCTTGGTTGGGTACCAAAAATCACGCACGAATTCGTATTCATCATCAACAAAAACGTGGCTTAAGGTATCTTGCTCTCGCCCAAACAAAGACATGGCGTAGCCGAAGTAAAATGCCATGGTTTTACGTCCACCAGCGAGTGAGGCATGAATGGCAACATTGTCATCTTGAGTCAGCTCATACACTTTGTGAGTGATGAAATCGGCCATGTAGGTTTGATCATCGATGGATTTGGCATCATCAATGCTGTTTCCGTTATCATCTTCAATGAGCCAGATATGGCTTTCATCAAACTTAACCGGTGGCATGTTGTATTCATCTAGTAGCGTTTGAAAGTGGCCATCTCGAAATAAGCCATTTTCTAGTACGGGCTTGCTACTACGTGTTGTGATTACGTAGATTTCATCTGGAAAAGGTCGGCCACTTTGGTGAATAGCAAACAGCGTTTCTGTAAGAACTTGAGGGCTTGTGCCCGTTGTAGCGAGTAGGATATTTTTCATGTTTTGCCCATCAAAGATCGTTCCTATTAATTAGCCTACCTGTGAGAAGAGTATCTACTATTTGGACGGCCCAATAATTTAGTATATTTAGCTAGTATCTGTTCTAGCTCAGCTAGCTGCTCATCAGATGCTGTGTCAATTACATTTGGTGCAAACACCATTCTTGGTGGATTCCAATTAGCTTTAGGCTCAGTAAATGTCCCACCAGTCTTTGGAAGAATGAACCTCAACTGATCTTTCGATGCTTGAGGCCTATTTCTATCTAGGACAATCCATCCTCTTGTTTCATGTAAGCCAATCCAAAAGTTTCGTCTTTTATTTATGTCTATAGATTGTTCTTTAAATACAGCGATCTTCTCTGCATATTTTGATATACCAAATTTTTGAATAAAGTCTTCCGCAGACTTATGCCCTTTTTGAGCACTCTTAAGTATATTTCTTTCACCTTCTTTGCGCTCAGAGTTTGTTCCTTTAACCAGTGCAACCCCATAACGATACATAGCTTCTGTATTACCTTGCTTAGACGCTACGCTAAGTAGTTCTTTGTATGACTCATCGTCACCCAGTTGGTTTTGTACCTGAGCTTTTGCTAACGTTTGGGTGCTCTCCTTTGAGGCAGGTGTAGTAGAGTACTTCGTAGTTTGGAACTCAAACGACCAGAATTTCTCTAGCCATTCCTCAAGCATTCTAGCTCGATCATTTAAGGCTAGAGTGTCTGGCTTGGGTAAACCTGTTTTCGTAGAGTACTGACCAAATTTCCTACTCATCCCTTTAAACGCACTCGTGTTTTCATTTGGCAGGACTTTAAACTTAGTACGTAGAAGTTTTTCACAGAAATACTGCCAAGCTAAGACATGATCATGTACTTCAACCTGAGCAAGCTCTCTAATTTCTGCGATAGAATTGAAACTTCCGCTAAACAGTCGCTCTGCATTCCATTTGTTATTTTTATAGAACCTCGTTTCACCCAGTTCACCTCTAAGCACTTCAACTACAATGAGCTTTCCAAGTGCGAAGATAAACACTTCAACATTCTGTAGGTCATTGCTTTTGTAAACATCAACCTGATTAGTTAGTCGAGCACCTACTCCTGTTAATACATCATTGCTCTCTTGAGGCAGTAAAACCCGAATACGATCGAATTGCTTGCTATAGTTAGACCAAAAATCAGTACGACCGCGCATCTGTTTTATCTGTTGCTCGGTAATATTTAACTGAGCCGAACATTCATCACTACATAGCTGAGTCACTAAAGACTTTAGTTCATAGTAATCAGAAAGCTTAAAGAGTGTTTTCAGTCTATCTATGGAAGGCTGATCGAAGTAATACCAGAAAGAATGCTCGCTATTGGGTAGGCAGTGTTCTTCTATAAGTGACTTTATAATCCCATTGACAAGATTAGCGCTGTATTTGGCTAGTATTTGTTGGCAATACTCCACTCGCTGTTGAGTCGTTTTTAGTGAATAAAAACAACTTTCCAACCATATTTGATCATCACTTGTGAGAGTAGCAGGCGCACAATCAATTAAATACTTACCCAAATTATCAACGTAATAATTTGCATTGGGCATCATCAGCTTTTTAACCCGATAAACCGGAGACTGTTTGCTCACATAGCACTGCTTTGCAAGACCTAACCAATCGGATTCTTTGATGCCTGTTATCCAGCCAATTTTTTGTTGGGTAATGACGTTTAGTCCAGGAACGCTACTAACTATGTCCATTGAATCCAATAAAGGTTTCACCATAGTTGTTGGCTGACCCTCAACGGCTAAACCTGCTTTAAAAAATGCAATATTACCTAATACACCGTTGGTACAGATCGCTAGCCAAATTGCCCGGCTGGCGTCAAGTTCTTGGTCTTTGTCTAACTCTTGCCAATGATGATCATTTTCTATGATATCAAGCCACTCTAGTACCGAAATTTCACTAGCTTTATCTTGGTCTACGAGCGCAACTAATTGTGCCATGGTTCTTGGTGGAAATTGAGGCAACGGCATATCAGCAATCGCCATTTCGTAGTACTCATCAAATGAGAGAACTTCAACGCTATTATTATTCGGTACGCGCGGTAAGTCGAAGGCAAATAAGTTACTGGCTGACACGTTTCACCTCTGAAAAGTAACCAAGGAACTCATCGTCTCTAAATTGGAATCGAAACTTCACTTTACGATCACTTGGTTCAGCTTTAGATTGATTCGCTTCAATAGGCCCACGACCTGAAATAGCCACCTTTTCAAAAAATCCTGATTTGTTTTTGAATTCCATACTACTAATGTACGTCGACACGCTATTCGCTCGAAGTACACTTAAAGACATATTTCTCTCAAATAGTCCTTCCGAGCTTGAGTGCCCTTCGATGACTATTCGCGATATTTCATCAGCAGTCGCTTCCGTTTGAAAAATTACATTAGTATAGATAGGTACAAACTCATTTAAGAACTGCTTACCCGAAGACTTCAATCGATAGTCATTCACATCAAACAAGATCGAATCCATGATTGATATATCACCGGTGCTTGGGTCAGCATTAACTTCTATTCCCGCACTTTCTAATGCATCGTTAATATCTTTAATGATCACTATTCTAGTATTCTGGCTCTCTTCATGAACCTCTGAAATTTGTACCAACGCACTGATTAACAACAATGCGAAAATCATCAAAAGTACAGACATTAGGTCACCAACAGAGAGCCAGACCCCAGACTCATCTGTTTCGCTGTTCGCCTGATTGCTACGCAATATAGACATTAAGCATTCACCTCATCTGCCTCAAACTCTTTACGTTGAACTTGAGAGTTAATTAGGTACCCTGCCGCTTGTGATAATTTGTTATGAATCTTACTTGCTGATTCATCGAAGTCTTTAAAGAACACTTCAAAGCTATCATTAGCTCGAGAGAAGTAGCTATCCATAGCTTTTGGTAGTTCATTGGCTACGTCACTGAAGGCTTTAGATGCATTTACGTATTCACGCTTAAGCTTCGCAATTTCTAAGCTCATTGTATGTGCTGCTTCTTGAAGCTCGGCCATTTTTGATGCTTCATTGAGGCCTATGGCTTTAACAACGCGCTCAACTGTTTCTGCAGATTTTTGGAGGTGCTCATGTTGAGCTGTCAAATCAGCTAATAGGTTATGGCGTGTTTTATACTCTTGTTCAAAGACAGTACGGAAATTGTCTACAACGCCGTTTAGCCCATCACGCTGCTTCCCTAAATTTGACTCTAGTAGTTCATTTTGCTCTTTGAAATAAGCCGTTAAGTTGTCTTGATACTGTTGACGGAATGCTTCTAACTCGGTTTGTACTGTAGTCGACATCGACTGTACTTTACTGTCAATGTCTCCAAGGCCTGCTTGTAATTCATCTTTAGCTGATGTCATTAATGTTGAAGCTTCTTCTCCGACCGTCTTCAACACTTCGGTTTGTTTTGTAAACGCGTCACTAGAACCTTTAATCAAAGAGTCAATTCGCGCTTCAACACCATCAAATAGTACTTTCTCTTTTGCTTGTCTTTCATTTAGTGCGCTGTCCATTGACGTTTTGATCTCTTCAAATGCCGATGCAGCTCTTGCTGAGCTAGCTTCAAAAGAGTCTGTTTGTTGTTTGAATACGTCACTAGAACCTTTAATTAGTTCATCAATTCGATTTTCTACACCATCGAATAATGATTTCTCTTTTACTTGCCTTTCATCAAGCGCACTCTCCATTGAGCTTTTAATGCCTTCAAACGCATCCGCTGCTTTTGTAGCACTGCTTTCAAACGCATCTCTTTGCTGCGCAAGCCCTGTTGATGCGCCCTCTAACATTGATTGTACTTCTGTTGCAATCGTTGACATTGCGCCTTGAGTGTCTTCTTTAAAGCTAGAAAGAATCGTCTTCAATGAACCGGCAAACTCCTGAAGTTTAACCATAGTCTCTTTTTGGAACTCGTTAATGGTTTCGACTGTATTTGCAGTACTTGAAATTACTTGTTCTACATTTTTGTTTAGCTCTTCAGAAACTTTATTACTCGCTGTCACAGCCTCGGATGTTTTCTCTAGCTCTACTACAACCGGTGTGATTAGTTCAGTCTTCATTTCAGAGATTATTTCTTGAAGTAGCTCTTTTTGGTTTTGTTCTTTTATATCTCTAAGCGACGTTAGTTCATCTCTAACCTGGGTAAGTACGGGCGCTAGCTCTTTTTCAATAGAGTGGGTTACCGCCCCAGAAACTGCATCAGCGATATCCTTTGAGTTAAAGCCATTTGCTAACGACTCAAATTTTGACATCATCGTAGCCATGTTACTACCTAGCTGTTCCATTGCTAGAGCAGAACGATGCTGTGCTTCAATTACGCCTTGCTGACCATCATTAGATAGGTTTTTTAGGTAATCAATCGCACTTACCTCAACGTAGTTGTGGGCTAAGTGTTGTGCGAAATACTCTTGGGTTGTGTTTAATGTATGAGACGAAATTTTCATCCAAATCATAAACATTGCAGAGCATAGTAGACCGACCAAAGAAGTATAGAACGCTGTATTCATGCCCTCGAGCAGCTGCATCGCTGTTGACAATAGCTCTTTTGAGCCGCCCCCCATCGAGAATTCGCTTAACCCTAGGGTAATACCAATAAATGTTCCTGTAATACCTATGCTTGTTAAGATTGCGGGGATCAACTTGTATTTGCTTTGGTCTACATGAGGTAGCATCGCATTTAGTGAGGATTTGGAAACCAAGAGGTCACCTTTCATCTCAACGGAAATGGTTTCGCTGTGTTTTTCATTAATAAGTAGATGGGTCATTAACCAATCTCGTTGAGATTGAGTCAACTCGTCAATTTTAAAAAGGCCACCTTGCTGTTTATCAGCAGTTTTAGATAGCTCATTAAGGAAAAACTTATTACTCCTTTGATCAAGAATGCTTCTATAGAAAGAGAACGCAAAAATCATCAAAATAGCAGAGACGATCATCTCTGTGCTAATGAACGCGATCGAGGATGTAATTATTGACAGTATTGGTGACATAGTGATCTCAACGAGCTAGTAATAAGGTAATTTCTTCTGGGGTAAAAATCTGTTCCGCGATAAATCCGGGAAGGTGTTCAGCATCGCTGCGAACGACACCATTGACGACGATCGGATCAACTAATCTGACGCTATACATCAACCCATCGTGACTATCATTGTCGCTAGCCACTTTCAGAGAAGTTTCTCTCGGAAACTCTCGAAGCAACGTGGCTTGCAATGATGATTTGGTCCACCTGAACGATTTGGTTGCACAAAAAGACTGACCAAACTCCTCACGTGACAACTTCCATGCGTGGTTAACCGTGATTATTCTCTCTAATAATTTGTCTATGCGTACGTTCATCACCACCCCTTCCTAAGATGATTTGCATTAGTTTTGTATCCTTCAAGAAAGTCATTAACACTCACGATATCCCATCCACACTCGTTCGCTTCTTCAATATCTAAATTGGATATTGCAACGCCAAATTTCACATCTGGCCACGCTAATTCGACCTTGGATATAAGATCATCAAATTCATCTCTTACGTAATATGCAACTTCGGGAAGCTTGAAGTTCTGCCTTTTACATGCATGCAATACACCATGAACACCAGGGTCAGCGAAGCCAAATAGTTCCGACCACCCATCAACATTTTCTAGTAAGCCTTGCTCTTTTCGAAGTTGGTTGATTAATTGACGTTCAGAGTGCCTTAATGCCATGTGCGAATGAAATGGCTGCTTACTATGACAATCGATACAAAGTGCTTTCAGGTTGTTAATGCTGTTGTCTGGTTTAACACCATTGATGTGGTGTACATGAAGCAACGCTCTGTTTGAGCGCATATTGACTTTACACTCTTCACATTGAAAGTCTTGCTCTACTCGGTAATGAGAAGAAACTTTCGCCCAGTCGTCGGTATAATCTGTTTCTGCATTATCAGACTTCCTCGATGGCATATGAGGAAAGAATGAGCTGTACGTTTGAAAAAACTCAGCCATATTAAAGTTTGATAAAATTTCGCCTCGGTTACCTCCAGTTGTCCAACTTTTATAATTTAGCTGGGTAAGGCAGTTTTGGCAGACTTTAAGCTTAGCCTTCCCTTCAACTGAACTCCCTAAATAACCTTTACTACCTGAGATTGTAAATTCGCCAGAAATGTCATTGGTTGCTACATACCTTTCAAATCTACCTTCTGCTCTCATTTTTTTGAGGGTACTACAGTCCGATACATGATAACGATTACCTGTTCCTGGTGTGTTTATCACTGACTGCGCATTACCACCATGATCCTTGATATATAGAAGAACCTGGCGACCCTTGTAGCTGAGTAAGCCAGAATCGACGTCTACGTCTTTTAATTCAACGTCTTTACCTTCAGCAAGCTCTAGATCAATTTTATCAATCGAAGTCTCTTGAAATTCAAGGAGAAAGTCCCCTTTTTCATCAGGCTCCATTTGATCCACAGCTTTAATTAGGCTGCCAAAATTAACGGTTAATTTCATTCGGCACCTAAAATCTTAAGAATCTGTTCTTCTGCGTTTGTTACAATACGAAACGAGACTCGTCTAGAGCGCTGCTCGTCCTCTCTTCCTTCGTTTGTAAGGATTAGTTTTGAGGATGAATACCCTACTGCCGCGACGTTACTTTTCACCCAATCGTAATGCTGATTTTTAACGGCGTCTAATGCCATTGTATAGCTTAATACGGCCCTTGTTCTCGATTGGGATAAGCGCATATTATTGAAGTATGCTTCGTTATCGCTTGAGTCATGATTCCAGCGACTTGATGTATGACCTTCAATCTTAATCTCTTGAATAATTGGCTTAAAGTTATCTAATGTATCGAGATAACGTGGAAAGAAGTCATCCAGTATCATTTGAAACTGACTCGTTAAGTTCGCACGGCCATTAGCGAATAAAACCTCAGGAGCTGTAAAGTTGACACTTAGTGTATCCCTATCAATCTCAGCTCCCCAAGTATCTAAATCTTTCGCAAACTCCTCAAGCAAAGCAATATAAATTGCTTGCTGGGTCTGCTGATAAGTTTCAGCTACTTCTTTAATTTTATCCCTTTCCTGCATTGCATCACGCATCAAGGCAACAGAAATAAAAAGGAAGACCATCATTAACCCAGCCATTAAGTCGGATACAGAGAGCCAGTGCTCTCCGCCATCACTTTTAGAGCTGCTTTTGCCTATTACTCTTTCCATTATTAGCTAGCCATTTTGGTGTTCACAACATTCGACATTTCATGCACAAGCTGACGGTAGTCACGAGTAAACTGTTGAGTTACAGTAGCTAACGCTTCACCCATTTCACTCATTGTGCGGTTTATTTCTTGCTGCATTTGTAAGTCCAGAACTTCGACCTGTTTCTCAACAGCGCTTCCTGTACGCCCTACAGATTCGGTAATTTGATCTTCTAAACTATCAAAGGTTCGACGAACCGCTTGTGCTTGGACTTGGAAGACGTCTTCTAGAGTCGTCTCTAAACGGTCCTGAAGCTTGGTGAATGCCGCAGTTGTTTCAGATTGAATGTCACGAGTGCTGGATAATAACTCTTGGTTTGCTTCTTTCAGTACCTTACCCGTCTCTCGCGAATCTTCTTTAATATCCGCAACTAGAACGCGCAATTGGCCATTTAACTCTGTGATTGAATCTTCTAAGTGTTGGCGAATCTGTTCAGTAGTATCGGTTAGATGACTAGTTACATTACTTAGACCACCGGTTGCTGTTCCTACTTGCTCTTGGATATCGGAAGAAGCTTCGACCAGTTTACCTCCAATATCATGAGCACTTTGCGTCAGTTGAGTAGAGATTTCCTGCGCACCAGACTCAAGGTTAGATCGCATCGCTGACATACTGTCATCGGTTGTTTTTGCAAACTGTTCTGATGCAGTCGCTAAAGCAGTAGAGATTTCAACAGTTTTGCTATCCAAGTTAGCCGTTAAATTATCAGCACCTTCACTGAAACGTTGATTCAAATTATCAACACCTGTTTCTATATTAGTGCGCATATTTTCAACACTATCTGTTGCTGTAGTGCTAAAGCTATCAATTATGCCCTGTGATTCTTTGAGCATTTTTTCGTAATGATCGGATGCGGCTTTAACAGATGTATCAATTGTTGACATTGTAGAGTCAAGCTGTTGTTTGATTTCTGGCATTGCCTCTACAGCTTTATCTCTAAGCTCAGAGAAGCCTTTCATCCGCTCTTCTAACTCTGTTACTTGACCATGACCAAGCTCCATTACTTCATGCAGCTTTTCCATAGTTGCTGGTATAGTTTCTGCACGTTCATTAATGCTAGCAACAGACTTCTCTGTAGAGCTAATCGCATCTACACCTAACTGATATTTTGTCGACATATCTTCTAGTTGTAATCGGTAATTCTCTTGCCATTCCACTAGCTTCTTAACTGATTCGTCAAGGCGCTTAAAGTTTTCACCGAATTGTTCAGTGAGCTTGTCATTAAACTCTACAATCACTTCTTTTAAAGCGTTGATCACTTGTTCAGTAGCTGACTTTGATAACAATTCTCCAAACTCATTCATCTTGTTCCATAGTTGATTAGCAAACTGTTCATCATTTACTTCTTTTTGCTTTAATTGCGCTATGACATTTCGATTTCCGTCATTAATATCGGTACGCAAGTTTTTGATTTGAGAAGTTAACGACGAATCTTCTGTACCTTGAATTGAACTAACTAACTGCTTTGTTGATTCAAGTTGTGCATTCATCACATTGTAAATTTCACTTGGCCCAACATCTTCAATTACTTCCGCATCAGTTCGTGTAAGAAGACCATTTATCCCTTTAAACAAGATAGATAGAAACATACCAACTAAACTTGTTAAAAAAGCCGTCTTCAGGCCAGCCAGCAACAAAGTTATTGAGTCATCAATATTCGCGGGGTCAAACTCCATTAATCCAACAACGATACCAGTGAATGTTCCTAGAATACCTAACGATGTCAGTAGATTTGGGCAGCTAGCCACAAAGCCGGAATAGGCCGATTTATAACTAAAAAATAACCCCAAGCCGAATACTGCCATGATGATTAGTATGAATAGATCCGATATGGCGGCTGCGGTGTAAGCGGCGATCATAGAAGCGATGAAATCTGACATTATTTATTTTTACCAAAGTTTGTAGTTAGTTAATGGGGTTCCGTTTCCCGCGTTTATACCCAGTTCTTCACAGCAGTACTTATAGTGCTTTGGAGCTATTCCGTTCACTGTAGATCCATTCGCATGGGTGTTTTTCGACCTAAGTAAGTGAAAGTCGTTCCATTTATTTTTCTGTTCAATGTACTGGTTAACCTCATGTAACTGAGATGCTCCAATACGATGGAAAATCTTTATATAATTACTTAATTGCTCTTCTTCACTGTCTGAAGCTCTAGCTGTGCTAGTACTAATAATATGATTCTCAACACTCCCCTTACTTTGTAGGGAAGGTACAGGGACATTTTCTTGACTTACATTTCTTCCTAAATACATCTCAAGAAAATTACAATCTATCGAAATATTTTTAATCAGATACCCAGACAATGAAGTCGACAATATGGTTTTTACATGATTTGAGTACTCAATATCTATGTAAAAACCACCAAGGGGTCTAGAGATAACGTTGAGTACCTCCCCTTTGCCCCATTGACGATGGAAAATTGATATCGAATGTTCAGGTCGAAATATGTCTGCTAAATTGAACAACGGATCTGACAGCAAAGCCATTAATTGCGTATCAACATTTTCCACGTCGTCAGTCTCCTAGCAACTCAGGTACATCTGTAATGCCAGAATCACCGATTGTATTAACACCATCTATTTTGGTGCCGTCACAATCTATAAAGATCTGCCCATTTCTTCGTATTTGAGTACACTCGTCAGGAATGATTTCAACTTCTTTCTCAACAATAGTTTCAACTTCGACTTCTTTTTCAATGATTTTTTCAACTTCAACTTCTGTTAATACTTCCTTAATTAACGGCTCTTCAGTAGCCCAGCGATAAGCTCGATATACACCAATAGCTAAAAGTGCCGCAATAAGTAATAGGACAAATGCTTTCAGTAATTGGTTTAGCCAAAATGCCGCTCGCTTTTGTTTTGTACGCCAACGGCGCTCTTTCGCTTTCGAGTTCAGTCTTTCTTCGGCTCTTTCTAAATCACGCAGTTTTGAATCAGCTTCATACTGCATCGCTTTAAGTTTCTCTTGCTCAATCGCTAAACGCTGCTGAGCATGAAGCGCTGATATTGCTTCAGCATGTTCATCACTTAGCGTTGCAGTACTTTGATCTGTTTTTGCATCTGCGATATCGCTTACTAATTTTTCACTTTCCAACAGCTGCTTTAAACGCTCAGTTTCCTGTTCAATTTCTTCTAGTTCCGTCTCGTGTTGTTTACGCTGCTGAACTCGTTTCCATTTCAGTCTGTTCCACTCTTGAAGTTTCGTCAGATCCAGGCTTTGCATTTAATAATTCCTCTAGCTCGTTTGCTGTAATATCTTCTGGGATTGGGACAATTCGTTCGTGAATAATAATCTGTGGTTCTTTAATTATCATCGGTTCACTAACTTTATGAATTTTGTCGATATATACAGGTACTTCTATCTCTACAGGAACTTCTACGATTTTCTCGACAATTTTTTCGACTTCTTTCTCTATTTCAACTATTTTTTCGACTTCTTTTACTACTTCAACTTCTACATTAACTATTTTTTCGACTTCAATAATTTTATCTACTTCAACTTCAACAGGCACTTCTACAATTCGTTCGACTTCTTTTTCAACTTCGACAGGAACTTCAACAATTTTATCTACTTCAACGGTTTTTGTTCTACGATGTGCCCATACTCGAAAATATTTAATCATGCGATTATAAAATGCTAATCGATAGTCCTTTTGCTTTGTCTTTTTGTCTTTCTTAGCTCTTCTAATTTCTTTATGCTCTTCGGTATTAAGGCTTACCAACAAATTCAGAATAAAATACACAGGGTAAATAATCATAGAAATAAACGACACGAATACACCAAACGGGTTACTAGGTGTTAGGCCAAACCAAGATGACACTTGTAATACTATGCTCTCATACACTTCTTTCTTTTGGTTAAACGATGTTTCAGTGCCAGCATAGCTATTTCGTGACTCTACAATTTCAAGCTCCATACCTGATACTCTACTATCGATATCAATAAGTTCACTTTCGAGTCTACGTATACGCTCACTGTTACCTTCTTTATCTTTTTGGTGAACCTCCATGTTATGTGAAAGTGTATCGATTTGCTGTTGATAGTTTTCAACCGAAACTCGACAATCTTCAACAGCATTACAATCAAGTTGGGTTAAACGTCTGTCGCTCGATTTAGTACTTAGTTCAGATATTTTTTGATTACTTTCTGATAGTGATATATCAATACGTTGATTTGAAGATCTTAGATTCGAGAGCTCTCCCGATATATTTCCTCGGCGTACTTCTAAGCTATTTATTAGCTCGTTACGATTATCATTGATGACAATTTCACTCTCAACAGTACTAATCTCACTTGTCGCTAGCGAGTTAAGGTAACTGTTAATCCCTGAATAACATAAAAACCAAAATGCTGGCACCAAAATGAATATCATCATCTTTAGTAAGCGACTTGTCGTATACCAGTTTTTGATTACCTGAGAAGTCCAAACCAATACCGCAGCTTCAGTAAAAAACAGGAGTGCGGAGAAAGGGTTTATCGAGAAATCGTCGTTAGGAAATAAAATATCGTAGCCAAGTATATTAAACCATACGATTAGAGCACCTAATATGAACAACATTATTTGGATCAACATGTCATCATTATGCTTATTTGCTTTTTCAATCATTTATAAATATCTACCGTTAAGTAATCATTAGCATCTTCCGTAGTTAAGATTAACATGTCATCCCGACCGTAATTTTTCATAAACTTATTAAATAGTGTAGGGTCGCCATCGATCTCTTTCCAAAATGGCATATACCTTTCATACATGGCTGAAATAATTTCAGGCGTATCTTCTATTTGGGGAAGATAAGGTCGATGAAAGCCTACCTCAGCACCAGACTGCATTCTTTTAGTTGTGCCTGACGCAAAAATGAACCCACACGCGGAGTAACAACGCATGTGCTTGTCACTATCTGAGCTCCAATTATTTTCTTGCATAAAACGACCTATAAGCATTGCCTCATGCATCAGACCACCAGGGCTATGGATCATAATTCGATCTAGCTCAATATTGCGGTGTTTATAGTGGTCAACATAGCGTATAAACTTTTGAAAGGTACCTTCTGCTATTTTACCTTCGCCGTATAAGTAGTAACCCTTCGAATCTTCACCAAGCAAAAACATAATATCCATACTTGCTGATAGTGGATGTTCTAAATGCTCAGGGGCTTGGATACTTGGTAACGTTTTGGGTAATTTAGCCTTTTCGACCTCTTCGAAGGGAGGGTGAAAATCGGGTTCTTTTACCCCTTCACTCGCCTGAGGTTTCTCTTCAGTAACAGTATTACTTTCGATATTAGGTTTCTTTTCATTCCCCTTCTCGCTTTCTGGCCCTAAAGGTGAATTAGATACATTATTTGTCTCTGGCTGTTTTTCAGTTTTGGGGCTTTGTTCATCTTCAAGGCTACGCTCATTTGGGCTCTCGTGCTCCAAAGTCAGAGTATCTGCTGTAGATAACTTTGTTTTATTTTGCACGTCTTGATTAGAAGCGAACTTGCTTTCTTCCTGCACCTCGTCACGACGTTCATTGACTGAGGATGCTAGGCCACTGTTGGTTGTAATAAGCTCAGATGACTGAGTCACATGAGAATCTGACGTACAGCCAAACAACAGGCTTAAAGGCAATAGGCTAAACGCAATCACGCGATGATTTGACATTATATTATGCTTCACTATTTTTAGTGTCATCTGTTGTATTCAAAGAGTCAGCTAATAAGCGGTTAACTAACCAGTTAATACTTCTATCTTGCTCTTCTGCTAACTTTTGTATCTCTGCAAATACTTCTTCATCAAAACGAATTGTTATACGTGGTTTACTCATTATTACCTTTCACTACTATGGTGCTAACTGGTGCAGTATAAATAAGTTTCTTTTTATATCTGGAATATCAGTTATTCCAATATGCGTTATTAGAAATGATACCCATTCTTAAATATCACTTCTGATAGCAGTAAAGCCTAAAACTGAGCTCGACGCTAGACACCATAAAAACAAACTATCACTACATGGCACCACTATGGTGCGAGATGATGCATTCTAACTACACATACAAAAAAGTAATTGATCCAGATCATATAAACAACAATAAACAACATGGCATACGATAAAGACTCAGCTTAGTACACTTGTATCTGTTTCAGGTGGTTGCCAAACTGATCTTGGTAGACATAGATAGGCCTTAGATTTACATCTCGGAAAGCTTTAAGTAGAGGTAATGTTCGATATTGATTATTCATTAAAGCTTGCATCTCATCCCAATAGATTCTCATTAATTCGGGATTTTGCGTACCGTTGGAAAAGCCTTCTTTCGCAAATTCTTTATCTAGCTCTTTTAAATCAAGAACCATCATATAGATAAAATCACAATTTAATTGATTACCATGAGTCGTAATTACTTGTGTCGCTCTATCAATAGTTTGTGGCATATGCGCATTGACCTGGTTAGATAGATCCGGTAGTACATTACAGATCTCTGACGAAGGCTTTGCTAGAGCAAATGCAGATGCTAATAAAGTGCTAATTGCTAGTAGGTGAACTTTCATAAATTACTCTTTTGTCATTTTAAGGGGACGACTCAACGTTTCTAAGCCGCTTCCATTCGTGAAATGATCGCCTCTAAAGGCAGATCTTTATCGCGAATTAGTGAGATGACACTTTCGATATCCTGCTCTCGGTTTAATGCTAACGCCTGGTTGATATCGTCAATGAGGGTCAGTGCTTGTGATTTGTTTAAACCACGTAATAGGCTAACTCGATCCGTACTATTCATTACCGCCAATTGCTGAGCAGAGTTTTTAGTTTCTTTGGTAGGCTCAATTTTGCTTACTACGGATTCAGAGTTACCACGTAACATAGTTTTCAAGATCGGTTGCTCTTGCTGCGTATCTTTAAGCAGTAGTTCAGGGGCGTTGATTTCGTTTAATTGTGCATCTTCCGAATTGCTGCCTAGCTCAATGTTGGAATCTTCTAGCTCTGATTTAATGTACTTCTCTTTACCTTGGAGTAATTCAGAGTAATAAGCAGGCGTTGGTAGCATAAAATTGACATGCCTTAAAATGGCCGATTCAATCTCTTTCATCTCTTTTGGCTTGATGTAACCGCCCTGCTTTCTGTTTTGCAGTACGATGGAGATGGCATGCTTCACAGCATCAATTCGTAAAGGTTTCACACAATTCACATCAAGTTCACCAAGAACCCGTACTTCTTCCTGCGTTTTCATGGTAGGAATTCGTACGCGCAGTGACTTAATGCAGGTGTCGATTAGCTTGTCATTCGAACTTAGGTTAAACGTTTTTTGGATTGTACTCTTACTAGGCTGTTCTAGCTCTGAGTCATCATCCAGTTTAGCCAAACGTATTTGCCTTTTCACTTCTGCCATAAACTGATTAATTGATTTGTAATCTGATGGCGTACAACCCGTATAAATGGGCTTTGGTACACCATCTATTAACACCTTAAGGTGATTGGTTTGTGTTCGTTCATAAGAGAAAGGCGTATGAGTGCCCAGTAGATCATTAAGAAATTTGATCGCACGTTTTTGGTATTTGCTGTAGCTCGCTTGCTTGCACATAGTATTGCCTCTCTAGTGAACGATGGGTCGTTGTTGAGAGGTATGGTAAAGAGCATATTGTTAACAACGTAGTTTATAAGCTTGTGATGTGAGCTCATTACATGTTCATAAGCTTATGAAAACATACTTTGATTAGATCTACTTATACTTTTCCTTAGTAGACTAATGATAATATTGTTATAAGGTGGACTTTCTTGATATGAAGTATGGACATGTCCTACCGAATCAATAAAATCATCACCTCTCAATATTGTTTCCTTTGGTTCTACTATGTCTCAGTCTCAAATCTCCGTTCTAGTTAAGTGTAACGAGCACTGCAACATTGATTCTTTTCCGTTGCGCTTTGGTTTTACACTCAACGAAGATAATGACTGTATTTTACTGCTAGAAGATAAGCCAAAAACTGACCGACGTTTTGAAGACCGATTAATCTATCAAGCGACGATGATCCACCCAATAACCAATGAGCGTTATTCAGGTACTTTTGTTGTCAGAGAGTCTGCTAAGGGTAAAGTTCTAGTAACGGCTTGGAGAAACGATATCGAGACTGAATTTTATCTATCTGAAGTTATGAAAATGCTCAGGAAGTCTGGTGTTTTATCGACGCAGCAATTATTAGATTTTCACCCTAATTATGAGAAAAAGAACCTTAATTCTCATGCAGATCTAGTCCTAGCACTTTCTGCAAATAAATCCGCCCTTCAGATACAGAATATACAAGAGCAAGCACAATTAGCTGTTAACAGAACTGAAGCGTTATTGCGCGAGTTAACGTTAGAGAATACACACCTAAAACTTCAAAATACCGCTCTAAAGCAGCAAAATGAAATAACAGAGCTGCTTGAAGAAGTTCGTTCTAAGAATATGTCAGGATTTTGGATTGGCATGAGCGTGACTTTAGCCGCTGTAATATTTGCGGTAGGCTTTTTCGTGCTAGGTAGCAATATAAAATCACCTGACAGCAATATTTCATCCGATCAGAATGCGGTTCAAGTAACAACCACTAGTGAAAGCCTATGGCCACCAGCCTATGCCGTTTCTACCAAAAATGCTATTAACCATGTAGATAGCGCAAAAACCGTGTGCGGTACCGTTACTCAGGTGACTGACTTTGCTAAAGGAACGTATCTGAATCTAAACAAAAGCTTCCCGAACACGCTATTTACGGCTGTAATTTGGAATTCAGACAAAGAACGAGTACTGGATGAGCAGCACTCATTTCATGGTTTATTAGATAGTAAAGTCTGTGTGTCAGGTAAAATTTCAAGCTTTAACAACCGAGCTCAGATTGTGGTTAAGAGTAAAAGTCAGTTGGTGTGGTATTGATTACTAAACTAATAGAGTAGCTTCTCAAATGATCTATCCTCACAATAAACTCATCGTCTTTAATGATAAGCTATGATTTACTATAACTATCGGAGTTTGTGGAGGTCATCATGAAAGAGAAGCTAGGCGTAGGCGTTCAAGCCTATTGCGACTGGATTGATTCTAATATCATTAATATAGCCTATGTTGGCTCTGTTTTAGTCGTGATTCTTACGCTCATCATTAATTTCATATAGGTGTATCTTTCCTAAAACGTTGGCTTCATTACTGATCATGGTGTTTTTCTAGAAACGCTAGTGCCAAATCTATCGCTTCATCGATTTGAGGCTTTACGTCTTCAAATCGCTCAGTAAGCGGATCTATTTTTGAGGTTTCAGCTTCAACAATGACGGACTTACCTGAACGGTATACCGACAATCCCTCATCTGGGTATTTTTCAAACTTAGCAACTATCGCCTCATATTGTTCTGCTTGACCAAAAAACATCAACTTAACTGCATTACCATATATTTGGTGAACGATTTGGGTATTCTTGTCCATGGGATTAGGAAAGAAGCGTATCCAAGTATTGCCTGGTGCCCTTGGCTTTGATGTCTCTGGGTTTAATTGCGGGTGATTGTCTTGCACATACTTGAGGTAATCTTTCGCAAAGTTTGTCATCTCATCGCTAACCGCAGCTTTGTAACCACGACGATTTTTCTCTATAGCCTCTTTAATAAAGTTTGCCCGATACACTCCACGCTCATCACCTTCAGAGACGAAAACGGCCATGATCTCTTCATATGCAATGCTGCTATCGTAACTTTCAGTATTGGCATCCAAATATTTCTTTGGGGCTATTAGACAGGTTTTGAAGTCAACCCAACGTCCATGTTCGATGCCCTTTTCACCGCGCTTTGTATAGCGAAGTCCTTGTTCAGGTTGAGCTGATGCATCAATCTTATTTTCAATGAGTATCGCTTGGTCAGAGCCGTCATCAGATTGATAAATGAAAACCAGATCGGATTCACCTAACGTAGGGTCGATAACAGAGTGCCACGCTCCCACTTTTCGTATGATGACAGGTTGGCACAGCACCCGAGTAACAAACCAATGAGCAAAGCGGGTAGAGATATTGAGCTCCTCAAGAATAAGTAGATCGACATCTCGCTCGTTTATACTCTGCAATAACTGTAAATCAATCATTAACTACTCCAATTACCTGTTCCAACTGCTTCGAAGTGCCTAAAGGCAGTCCTGCCAATGTCTTCATTAAAACTACTCCAAACAATCTGATTTTAGATGTGGCAAATATGCAGCATTTCTTGCTCAAGAATTTGCATAAATAAGAATACCCCCACTAAAAATCAAAACTTATTGAAGCAAGATCACACAGTCATACAGAAATAGGCACTCATTTTCTATGCACTACCTAGCATATATAGAAAGTAACAATGTGAGTCTTTATTATGATGAAATCTTTACCAATATCTAAATTACAAAAATTAGAGCCACCTTACCCAAATACGGATCTCTTCAATAAGCTGAACTACCTTTATGAAGAAAATGGCACCTCAATGGTCGACATGCTTACGGAGTCTATCTCGCCAATCAAAGTGCTCGTTTCAAAGAAGAAAACGTATCCTACCCAGAACATCGATGAAATAAAGTGGTTACAAAGCCATAACCCTGACCTTGAAGTGTCTACAATCATCCTAGGCAATGCTAAAGGCATCGAACAAGTTCAAATTGCGATTTACAAGAACTACTTCATTAAACACCTGTCTGAATACGATTGCAAAGACCTTCACGGACTCGAGAAAAGGTGGCAATCAACAGGGAACCACCGTCCAATTTTGAATCAAAAGCAGCATACAGAAATGCTCCGGTGCGAAAGAAGTCTAACTCGTCGTCACGCTGAAAAGCTTAATAAGACTCACGAAAATAATATACAGGTACCAAGTAATACAGTCAGCTGGGACGCCCTTACAAGAGACATTCCAGAAGATACTTCTAATCGGGCTGATTAGTAATGTGGTTTATTGAAACGGCAGGTTCTTCTCAACACACAATAGAAACGCAGGTTAATGATGTCCAAAAGTTATGCCGCGAGCTTTCTAGCGTCCCCACCTTAATCGACTTCGATGAGACTGAGATAGAGCACTCTCTGTTAAGCCTTAATAGGTTATGCCCTCTTCCCGATACACTGCCTTTCCCTTTCTCTTTTAAGACGATTGCCCATCAGCTATTAGATACTTATATTGAATTGGATCAACAAGTCAACACGTTGCTAAAAAGTCATATTGCTGTCATTCGCAAAGTCATCGATGGTTTATGTGACGCCGCTGACAGTATAGAAGCGTTCATTCCTGCTAAAGCGGAGCGTAATGAATTGCAATCGATACTGACCCTTAATCCTGAATATTGCACACTGTTATTCATCCAATCATTTCTCGACCGAGAATCACAAAAAGCTTGGCTGACTTTCTTTGTGCGATTGCAAAATACCTCTTCAGATATCACTTATCAGCAGTGGCTCGAATTTGATAAAGTACGCCGAAGAATCGTCGAGTTCCCTATCCAAACAGATGAGCTTACGAAGATGAGTAACCTGAAGCTGGCTTCCTACTGCAAAGATAATTCTGACCTTTCTCCATTTTCTCATTTATTAATACGTGTGCGTAAACGGCCTAACAAACCAAACCCTCGCCTTCCATTTAAAAGTGATAATGAGCATGTAAAAGAGCTAACAACCCTTGATGGCAGAAATGTAACTGTATTCACTCCAGCTGATATTGAGGGAAATGACAGCACTCCGTTTTTCCATCAGAATGAATGTGATGAGTTATTAAATAGCCCTGCATTAACTAAAGAGCAGGCAAAGCGAAAATATCGCCAGGCTCAAGCTGGAATTGAGAATGCGATTGCCCGAGCTAATCGTTCACTGCCAATGGTGCAATCGGCGCTTACTCCTAGCGAAGTATCTGCGTGGCTACATTACCACTGCCCAGAGTTTTTTGAACATAAAATGAATCAAACGATAGAAGGAGAACGTTCCTATTGGTTTCTTTTCTTCTTCAATCTATTCACCGGCAAAACCAACATCAACCCTCTTGTGTTCAACGAAAATAGTAAAAGTGATGACTTAATTGATAAGAATACTAGTCATGCCTATAGCCTATTCTACAAACTAGACCGAAAGTCATCCTGTACTGCCTTTTTACGCATAGGAACCGCACTATTTAAAGGCAAGCAGCCTGATAAAGGTTCTAAGCACTATTACTCCACGAAATCATTTGTTGATATTAACCTGCCATACCCGCTGTGCACTCTGTTGAGTCTTATCTTAAGGGCATTACCGTCTTGTAAAAGAGATGGGGATGAGCTGCAAACGGTACTTTCGGTCAAGCCATCAGACTTGCGAGATTGGCTAAAAAAGAAATCAAAAGCAACTAAGTCCAATTTTTCTTTTAAAGTTACGCCTAGTCGGCTATTTCGATCTTTCCACAGCTTCGCCAACCAAAAAATGCCGTCTGTCTATCGTCAATACCTTCAAAGAAATAGTAGCGTCATCATGCACTATTCAAACTTCGATACGACCTCAATTAACCGCTCTCTTTATGAATCATGGTTTGAGTTTCTTAAAGTTCTTGGAATGAGTGATAACCGTGACTGGTCAACTGAAACCAAAGCCACGTTGATCGATGATTTTTCCTATCATGACCATATTGGCAGTGCGATAACGCTTAGAGAACGTCTGTTACCGGATGTGTTTCACGCTATATTATCCCCATTAGTAGAGGCCGAATTAGCGAGCTTATCCTCTAGCGAAATATGCCACCGATTAGCAATATACATTCATATACGAGCGGCGATAGAGTTGGCGTTACGTCCGGTAGCGGAGCCCTACGCTCGTGCCAAAGACATTGCGTGGAACTGCGGCGTGATGACAGTCCAAGACAAACGAGTTCATCATAGCGAGGAAAAAAGAGTCATCGTCCTCTCACCAGAGTTAGTTGAGGTGTTAAAAACGTATCAGGTATTTTGTAAATCCATCTCGGCTGAATATCAAGAAAACAAGACAGCTTGTCTTTCTGTTCTACTCGAAGACAAATGGCAGTCTTTAAGTAGCCGTGTTTTAAATCAGCTTTACAAACAATACCTTGCACCCTTAGAGCATGGTACGTTCCGACATCTCAGTGCGCATCAGGTCACTCAGCTCAACAATGGTTCAAACAATCAGTTTAGGCAAGAGCTTCTAAACCAAAAGATGAACCACTACAAACGGGGGCAAAATCCATTATCTCAGTTCTCCCTATGCTCGATCTCTCGATTGGCTAGCATACAGAAAGCATTGCAAAGCGAAATTGAAAGCCTCTCGAGTAACCCCGATGTACTTCTTTCATGGAAAGCCATTCGTAAATGGGATAAAGAAGCTTGTAAGGTTATGGCAAGCTTTAAACGGAGGCATTGTCGTGTATGAGCACTCTACAAGAGTGGATAATTAAGCTTAGTCGTACCCTTTCAGACACAAGTACATCTGAGTATCAAGATGCTCTCGTTTCTGTTTGTTATAGAATCTATGATTCCCACCCTCAACTATTCTCTAGTCATCGCATAGCCAGGAAAACATACTTCAAAGAGATCTCAAAACCACTTGCTAGACTTGCTGAAACCGCTGATGAACTTCAAGCAACCACACAGGTGCTTGAACAATTGTACCATCACCACAACCAGTTTAACCCTGAACTCATAGCCCCAAAAGTTCTCATGCCATTGCGTGATGAAAAACCAATTCTTCATGACAATACGCCGCCGCTTGCTGTCATTGAGCACCTTGCTTATGTTTTGTCTTATTTTCACCCAACATCAAATCGACTTAAATTCGCTGGTTTTGACGTTCAAAAAGCAAGCCTTGGGCATGCTATTTTGACCGTTGCGAACAAAGCAAATATTACCAACTTATCAGCCCTCAATGAGCTTATTAAACTCCCAATGGAAAAATGGCAGATCATTAATGGTTCAACATCCGTGGCAAGTGCATTTATCGAGACTACCAATCAACGAGTTTATCTCGTTGATGAAGCCATTCTCGCCATGCAACGAATACATCTAGAAGCTCATGGGGTTAGTGATAAAAAGTGCCAATCATTAATACGTGACGCCATAGTTGAGTGGCGTACCTTCGCTATCAATACTAGTAGCAGCCCACAACAAGAAAACCTACAAATGCTCTCTGTTGATAAGGTGATTAAGTACCTCTCTTTTCTTAACCGAAGTTGCGGTTTAGATGAGCAATGGAACAAACATATCGCTACACAGAATCATACCTTTCTAAGGTGCTTTGCCGGACACAATGAGCCACATAAGCAGAAAAATAAAGAATGGAAAACAATAGAGTCATCGACAGAGTTCATTTGGGAGCCAGTTGCTAATCATTCAATTAAGCACGACGAGCCAAATCACGAGAAGCTTAAGTCTATTCTGGCTCACTTTAAAGAACAGTCACAAAGCGAAGATCGTCGTTCTAAAGATTACAAAATAGCAAAAAAAGAAATGCTTGCCCTGGTAAATAGCAAGTACTGTTGGTCTGATGCTCTTGTCATCAATTGGATCACTTCACTGTTTATATTCGGCTCACCTTGGAAAGATAAACTGGCTGTAAGTACACTTTTGTCCTACTACTCGACCATTCTTCGCTTTGTACAAGCGGCCTGGTTAGACCCGGAAATCTTAGCCATTCCATTAACCCAGTTTCACACCCAATGCCAAATAGGTATTAATCAAATCAAGAACTCTGAAGAGCAGCGCACTGTCATACGCTTTCTCTCTTTTTGTCTTCAATATCCTAAATTTCGACAAATCGATGTCGATGGCTTTGATTTGCTCAGCTATCAAGGTATTGCTCGTGCACATTACATACCACCCGCAATGTTCGATGATATCTGCTATCGATTTTACCCGACAGACTCAACATCAACGCTGCCTATCGTTATCATCATGCAGCTCTGTTATTACGCTGGATTGCGAGAAGATGAAGCGCTAAGTCTTCTAATCAATGATATCGATTTTAATACCGGCTTTATCTATATCACTGACGGTAAAAAGCGAAAGTCTATCAATGCTGTACGAAAGGTTCCTCTTGCACTTCTACCGGAACAAATTCTCAATAATCTAGTTACCTATACCAATGAGCAGCACCGTGCAGCCTGGTCTAGCGGCAGCAATAATCTTTTTGATTCGACTCACTATGCTCGACTAGAAAATGAGTTCATACAATTCATGCGCAAAGAGTTAAACGATGACACTTTGGTGACGCACTCATTAAGGCACTGTGCAGCGAACAACTGGGTCTATTTACTGGCTATCATTGCTTTTGAGCCGAAACAGATACCGAAGCTCTACTTCAACCAACATTCGTTATTTTCACCAGAGCAACAAGCCAGAATAAAACTCGCTTTCGAGCTTTGTGGACAAACCCTCTCTCCCTATTTTCCAATCATAGATTGGGTCAGTGAGAAACTTGGGCACGCATCGGCCGCTACAACACTTGGTAATTACATACACCTACTTGATTGGATAAGCTTGATTATCAATTACAGTAAAACACCAATCACAAAGTCGGCCATACGGTATTGGTGTGCAAATTCAAACTACGGCTTCACCCGGCAAAAGCAATTTCTGACCGACATTGATGAAAAATCGAAGTCAGGAGTAATCGATAGCGAATACCTAAGAGTTTGGCTATCAAGGCATTGGCAGCAAGCAAAACATCACCCAACATTATTCCCTAGTAACCCTAACCAAATAACACAATCTAATGGGACACTGTTTACTCAATTTACACGCGAAATCGAAAAACAAGCCAAAGGAGTTGCTGATGAATGTTGTAATGAAGAAATCTTAAAGTGGCTCAAAAACATCAACAATCCGCCAACTGTATTTGTTCCTGAAGCAAACCAAGTTACGCCGTGGCTAAAGCTGAGTTTATCTGCCAATAGTTGGGTTTCACTGTCAAAATCCGAACTAGTTAAACAAAAGCATAGAGTACTCAAGTATCTCAAGCTGAAAAGAACTAAAGACAAAACCTCTACGTACCGAGATCTACACACCGCACTACAAATATACAAGATGCTGAATCTTGCCCCTTTCACCATTCGAATTGAATCAAGTTCAGAGTGTAGAGCACTCATTAGTTGGAAAGCCCTTCTCGAGCGTTTTGATATCAATCCATACGTTGTCGACGGAACAGGAAAAACCAATGCACTACTACGCCCTTATCGACTGTATTGGCCGTTATGGAATGATATCGACGCCATTCTTTTACAATTCGCCAACTATCTCGACTTTCTAGTTGCCACTTATGAGGAGAAACCATGATGAAAGATTATCTGATACTAGAAGAGAACTTTTCTCTTGGTTTCCTTAAGCTTTTTGCGACAAAAGAAATAGACCAACAAGAGGTGGGAATGCATATCGATATAACCAATAACATATTGAAAATTAGCAATCACCTTTCATCGGGATCTTCCACAGCTAAAACGTATTACTGGCCTATCATCGAGACAAACTTGATACAGGGTTGTTATTTCGAAGTGCCAGCCAAAGTCTTTATAAACATTTTAGAAAAGTTAGGCGTTCAATACCCTATATCAGTGACGCTCCTTAGTGAGCGTAAATTTGAGCTCGCTTCCCATATTACCCTGCCCTATCAACAGATGTCTTTATTTGATAGTGATGAAATTCCTAGAAAACCAAAACTTCAAAATGAAATTGATTATTATATAGATGTATCCCCTTGCGAATCGCTAACCCAATATCATCAAGCACAACCACGATCTGGCGTGGGTTATTTAATAAATCATTCCGATCTAAGAAGAATGCTCTCAATGGTCTGTGAGCTATCTAAGGAAGGAAATAATAATAGGCAGAAGAGTGAGATTATCCTATCGCCAGAGTTTATCGACGATAGATGGAATCTCAACTTGTTCTCTAATAGCTTAGGCAAGTCTTGCTCATTAAACTCAAAGGTAAACCTAACGAGGCAAAGCATCGAGACACCAATTCAAAATTGCCATATCAGTTTTGAATGTATGAAACTTCTAAACGAACTTGCCAGTGTATTACCAGGCAATATTAGAATCGAAACGACAAAAACTCGCATAATCGTCTCTCAAGGCAATTGTGTGTGTTCATTTTCTCAATCCCAAAATACATGGGATGGTCAAAAGCTAGCCCAGGAGTTGCGGTTTCTAGATCTAGAGTTATTCACCTCAATGTCGCTACAAGACCTACCGTATACGTTACCAAAACTCAATGTAGCCAATGAAAAGAAGAAAGCGAGGCTAATTCTCAGGTCAGACCCTGGTAGCACATCAACAACGCTTAGCATTAGCCAAGACCATGGAACTTCAAAATGGACTACAGATCTCCCACTATTGTCAGACGCAATACCTGAACCACTTACGTTGAGTCTATGGTCATTTGAAAAAGTCATAAATTACTATAGGGGCCAGGACGCCTATTTTTACTTCGATGCTCAAAGAAGGCGCCTAATTTTTACCGACAAAACGAATTGTGAGTACATAGTGCTTAAGTTTGAGGCTATTTGATTTTTCGCAATAACTTCTTTGCTGCCTTGGATTGCAGCACGACAAATTCCCTAGGTGATCACACACCCTTAATCGGCCTTGTAACTCATTTTTGGACAAAAGTGAGCTAGGGTCTTTTAGCTAGCACACTAATATAGGATTAGTAAATATACATCAAAACATCAGTAGAGGAGGCAAGAATAGCCTCTCTTGCTAAAGAAGAGCATCCAAATTGATATTTACTGAAGCAATAACTATTCATCCGTCTGATCCTCTTTTTTCGGTATTAAGATTGCAGCCCACTCTATTACATGATCATCTAGCTTAAAATCTATCTCAAACTGTCGAAGTAAAGTGTGTTCAGGGTTGTTTTCTACTGCCATTTCAACCATTTCAATAGCGAAATGGTAATCCCCAGACGAACGATAACGTTCAGCTAGTTGAAGTATCATTCCCGTTTCAAATAACTTGGGGCAGCGAAATTTTAGTTTGTTATCTCTTTCTTTGAAGTAGCTAATTAAACAGTCATAATGGTTTTTCAAATCCCAATCTGGGACATTGTTAAAAAGAAGGTTTACGATTAATGCTTCTGCACTTGGGGTTGATAATTGTTTTTCATGGGTAGTAATGAAACTATCAGAATTTTCCATTCGCTGTGATTGCGAAACAAAGCCATTAAAAATAAAATAAAGAGCTATAAAAGATAATTTGTCATCTTTTTTAAGCTCATTCACTTTCCCTTCAACTACTGTTAATAATTCCCTTAAATCCGTTACCACGCCTTTGTCTGTTGTCATACGGTTAGATAGTTGAGATAAAAAACCTTCTAGTTTCATGCTACCTGCACCTTGATTTAGGTTAGGTCTTCCAACCCAATATTGCGGTGCCATCGGTATTTGTACAATTCCAGCTCTCTCAAGGGAATAATCATAAGTTTCTTTTTCAACCGTGGGCTGACGCATAATGAATTCTGTTATGACATGCCTTGCAAGCCTTGATAGCCCTTGGATAGTAAGCCATGTCTTCTTATCAATTCTGCATGTTTCTGTATACGAATCAGTCGTGATTAACTGGTCTGGAAGTTTTCGTAAGTTATGAATATATTGTGATCGAGCTTGGTAAGCATTTGATAAGGCTTTAGATAAGTCATTTTTTGATATAGGGTTTAGAACGTCTGCTATTTCTTCTCGATAGTACGAAGGACTTATATTTTCTAGAGAAAAGTCTCTAAATCGACGACCTAGAGATGTATGTTCAATATCTAAAAGGGCTGTCCTCACTTTTTCCGAAATTATTTCATCTGCATCAGATAACGCTGAATCAATTAGCCGTCTTTTTCTCTGGTCATAATCCAACCACGATGCTTTATGACCATCGAAATTTTGTGCAAGGGATTCTATAGAAGCAACCAATAATGTATACGCCAATTCGAAGTCGTCAGCTATACGCTGCATACCTGTAACATACGTTCGAATTGAACTCATTACCCCTAGGTATGTATGCCTTTTTAAGCCGATAAGATGTTTTATTAGTTTGAGCAAGTGTTCTTCGTCTTTATCATTACAGTAAACATCTTTATCAAACACTCGCTTTACTATTTGCTTTGGTGTTGAGTGTGTAGAGATCCCACGTTGATCACCAAGCAATCTATCAGTAAGAGTATAGCTAGGTGAGGCTGTACAGTTCAAAGCAAACGAAATAATGGCAGAAAAATCCAGTATATATGGGTCGACTCCATGTGAGATGAGTACCCCTGCACCATGACCGCTAGCCTCGATTAGTTCTTCTAATTCATAAACAATAGCGTTTGACTGTCCCAAGTTTGATGTTGATAAAAGGGAACCAGCTTCTGTATCCAGCTTTTTATCTCGGTTTAGTCTTAGATTTGTATAAAGTATCCCTCGTAGATTATTTCTATACTCAATATCTCTTTGGAACATTTTTCCTGAACATATCTGTAGCATTATGGAGCCTTCAACCAATAATCAACCATAGTCATAGTCATACATTAGAGAAAATAGGTCAATAGTAGGAATAGAACACCCTATTTATTATTAGCGCTAAATAGGAATGGGGCAGAAGTGATTTAGTAAAATTGAACGGTAGAATTGATATCCTGAAATTAACTAAGGCAAATTCCTGATATTCAGTAATTGAGAACAGATGGTATTTATTACTTAAAACTACGCTCTGCTTGACTCATCTCGGTCACTCTTTAAGAAAAACCTTTTAAGTAATAAACCAAAAATAATTGAACCAGAAACATACGTATATATGACAGTCTCTAGATTTAAATCCCAAATTAAACGAATCAACGTAATGATTAGGCACATACTGCTAATAGCTATCGTGATGCGTTTAAATGCCGGATACTTTGCTAGTAATGCATAAAAATCCTTATCGAATATCAAAAACGTAGATAGTAACAACATGCTGAACAATGCGAATATATTGAGTTCTATAGCTGCAAGTATAACACCATGAATAGAAAAATATCCTACTGAACAAGCCCTTGACTTAAATGTATAACCTTTAATTCCCACCAAACCGTCCTTGAGATTCAAAACGTGATTACATCAATCAACTCCTAACGTAACAAAAAGATGCACAATTAAAAAGTAACGTTACATGCAACCTAGAAGTATAAATAAATCTAGTTTAGTACTAACGAGAAAGGTAAAAACAGCAACGCTGAGAAGGAATGGGGCAACCTTGAGCTACCGATTTTACCAATTTAGTAGATCCTGGATTAGCAGATGTAGCGTTGAGAAGTGAACGAGCCCATCACTCAGCCTATTTAGAATTGTACTGAAAGCACTATGTTCAACTTAAACTGATAATACCAAGCGTTGAAAATCTGTCTTTATCGAGTTACTAGGTTACTTTGTATTACGTACCCATTTTTCACTATCTTCTAGTGAACGCTTAATCTTATGAGATTTAGAAAGCTCACCAACTGCTTTGGTAAAATCTGACTCCGACAAACCAAGCTTGTTTTGAAGTTCGGCGTCTAAAGAAGTAGGAAGCTTTAGGGCTGCATATATTTTGGCTTCAGGTGAACAGGTCATTGATTTTGTGATTACAGTTTGTGGTTTTGTGACTACAGTTTTCTTGCGGATCCATGAAGCTCTTGCATGCTTACCTTTACCTTTCGGTAGATCTTTTCGAGCAATTAGTTGCCCTTCAAACGTAAAGTCGGAGGATATTTTTACAATTAGAAGCTTATTAAAGTTTCCGGCACGTTTCACTTTCACTTCTTCTTTATTCTTTTCAGGAGAAATCGTTTTTACTTCGATGAAGTCATTTCCTAGTTTTCCGTCTGACCCTTTTGTATGTGGTTTATGCCGCTTAATACCATAGTTAATTTCGGCATATAACTCTCCTAATTCCCCCCAAATCTGCAAATAACGATTTGTAAGCTTGTAGAAAGATTCGGCATTATCTACCAGCTCCTCAAAGATCACCTCTAATTTGGGATTAACTTTGGATAACTCTGAATCGAAATTACTATCAGCCGCCTCCCACTCTTTAGGAGATAACCCTAAAGCATACAGATCTAGGTTAATATCATATGGGTTATACCCACAAGCTGCTGCATCACTTATTTGATCAGCGCTATAACCTTCATTATGCATATCATGTAAATGATCCCAGTCACCCATTTGGCCTCCTCCTCATAGCTAAAACTACACGTAAATACCTAACGCTTTACAGGCTTAACTCTTCCGTACCCACGTTTCTATTATGTTGCTGTCGTCCATTATGAAACTCAACCAATATAATTATATTGTGTGAATCGAAAGAGATATTCGTAAGAAATCTACCGAAAATATCCACATAACTGCCGTACACATGGATTAGCTTTATTTGGTCTATTCTAGAACATTCGAAGGACTCCGTTCGACGGAGCTAAGAAGCAATGGGGCAAAGGTGAGTCAGAGCAGATCGCCCTGACTCACCACTGGTTAGAACCAATTAACACCAGTCTTTTAATCCTTTCCCATTTTTTTCAGTTTAACTTGCCATATTCGGGTGGACTGTGGATTGTGAACTAGATACGTACACACAATAATGAAGCCGATACCCATTCCCATAGTGATGGTCAATTCGGAGTCCAAAATCAGGTAGGATAATACTGAGGTACATGCAGGGACACAGGAGAAATACGTCGAGACATTCGTCACGGTTCCGGATTTGAGTGCGTGGATCAACAAGACAGACGCTAGCGATGATATCACTAGCGATTGCCACAGTAATGCCACAAGAAACGGCGTGGTCATTTGTACGGTGAACTCACTCCATAACAGTGTCGTCGGCACTAACGCTATCAAAGCAGAGAAGCATTGGAGCCCCATCGTTTTTTGAATTGGGATATGCGAGCAATAGAGTTTCTGTATGGCCGTGCCGAGCGTAATCCCTAATAGAGACAACACAGCATATAGCATGTTGACCTCATTGCTTGCACCTAAGCTCAAGCTCTCAACAGACAATAGTACCGTGCCGAGCATACAACCTATAATTGCCCCTATTTGTACTTTAGAAGTCCAACCGCGTGAGATGATCAGTGTGAGTACTGGCTGTAGCCCTAGCACCACAGTGAGCATTGCAGGACTGATACCCTCAGACAGTGAATAAGAGAATAAAACAGGGTAAAGAAATTGGATAAACAGTCCGACCCATAACGACATTATGATGTCTTTCCGCGACATAACAGACCCAGACTCTGCGAATAAGAAGTTGAGCAAAATGAATACGAACAACGCAATGACCACTCGCAGTGTTATAAACGACAATGGGTTGGTGTACATCAACCCAATTGACGAAGAAATATAACCAGAAGACCAGAGTAAGATAAATACAAAGCCAATGTATTTCATTATTGCTCTCTTCGCTAAGGTGCTCAAACTAACGTAAAACGCTCACCTAGACCGCGCTCACCTATATAATATTGCTTCATTTCTCGACAATAATTCTGGATGTCTAGCCCCTTATTTTGAGTCAGTTCAATCAGAATGTCATAGATTTCTTGTATCGGGATCTCGTGGTGAATGTGTGCAAAAGACAGCTTAAACACAGCATTTTTAATATCTTCCAAATTGTGGATTGAACGGGCAAGCTCGTTTACGAAGTCTTGCTTGTCGTGCTTGGTAAGAGCTTGTCGGTTAAACACCATAGGATGCAGGGAGTTCTCGCAGATAGAGCGATCGGTGAAAATCATTTCAGGGTAGAGTTTATCGACTCCCTCAAATTGGAAATCAAGACACAAAATCACTCGGCTATCTTGACCAAAGTTGTAAGCTGCGTGCACCACACTCGCGTCAAGCATCCAGATTTCCCCCTTTCTCATCCGAAACACGCCAAAGTCTTCATCGCTATGGTATGACGTCATAGGTGCTTCTAATGGAATAAGTACTCGAAGATATTTTTCTTTCTGTTTGCCGAACTCTACGAAGTCTTTATGTGGGATGACCTGACCATTAATAAGGTTTCGGGTTCTGACCATCTTTAAATTGTCCGCATCAAAAAATTGATGGATAACTTCATTAATATAATGCGTTTGAAGCCCTAACTCAGTCAACTTAGCTTTATTAGGGTTTTCTTTATACTGAGTATTACGATAATCACCATTATCATTCCATAAAGAGTTATTAATCCATGTACCTTGACTAAATTCGCTGTACTCTTCTTCAAACACTGGAAAGCGCTCAATAACGTCTAAGTCACGCCTTAACGCTTCATTGTTAAAGTTTATTTTTCCTAACAATTTTGTTTTCGATATCACTTTTTTCATATAATTACCTTTAACACAGAGTAGTTGCAGTATCCAAAATCAGAAGTATTAGATGCTGCGTAAAAACTGTGAAGTAACGTACATCAGTGAATTACACTCGTAACATTATTAATCGTTATTTATTTCTTATTCGACACGAATTTAAATAACAAAAACATTAGGGCGAACTCATATACAAAGGTTGTTTTCCGACTAGGGGATGCTTTCGTAAAGGTAAAGTGATGCTGCAAAATTATTTGCGCAAACTCCTCAGAATACGCACCTGTTACAGCGTAGTTCGCTTTCTTGTCTCACTTGATAAGGGGCTTCCTATTAAAGTGGAAAGCTCGACCGTTGCGACTAGATAATCACTAAATTTATATTTTACTCTGAGTGGCCATAAATGGTTTTTCTTGGCAATCATTGAGGCGCTAGTACGATAAACACGTTCGATGACCTTGTCATTTATAGCCTGCATTGTTGGAGTGAAAATGCCCCTGTAAAATATAAATACGGTCTCATTTTAAAAACAGTGTGGTCAAATTTGCACCCCAACCCCTTCCAATAGGGGCGTTTTTAATCGATAACCCAGCCTCTTAGCAAAAACAAAAACTAAGTAGAAATAGGGCAAGAAGTGTCCCCTGCTATTTCAAATTCTTTACCACAGCCCACGCTAATGAGAAATCTGGGATTGGCAAGCCAAAAGCTGTACCTAATCGCGCACAGATCCATTCTTTAACCAAACCGTTCGATGCGGCTTTGCGTCCTTTGACAATATGCTTATTGTTCTCATCATCAGTACAAAGGTAAGGAGCCGTTTTTCCTTGAGTCATTTCTCGTGAGATTTTCTCAATACAAATCTCTCTTTACTACAACATTACCGAGTACCAGAACACACAATGCTACGACCCTAACGCAGTAGACATTACACATATAAGAAAAAGTAGGTCAAACCACCTCACTATGATTTTTGAGGTTAAGCGCCGCTGGCAAGGAATGGGGCACAAATATGTTTGTTTAGTCTTTAACGTTAATCTTCTACTTTGCCTATTTTAGTGGCTGAATCCAGCATGCTAATACATCAATCTGAAGTTAACCTTTAGAAGCTTTTTCCAGAACTTTCATTGCGCTCTCATACGACGACGTATCTATGAATACGTGGGATGGCTTCCCTGCAATGGTCACAAGCACCGTATAAGGCTGCTTCTTGCAAATCCTTAACACACGATTTGTTTCGCGCTTAAACCGAGTATTCGGCATCACCTCATCATAGTCTGTCATTGCTTTACTCCAGGTTGGTTCTTCTGTACTTTCTCAGTCTTACGAGAAAATGCAACTCATCATAGTTTAGTTATATTACAGTTGCTGAGGGTTTCTCGACAGTTGTTCAATGAGCAATGTGCATGTCTACCACATTAGCTAGTTCAATTGCCAATACTGCGCCTTCTGACAAAGTTTGGGGCACAAACGCTCTAGTAATGTTCATCCCAGCATTGTGATCACAAAGCGATTCTGTCGTACCTTAACTACCAAGCGACTTTGTCGTTATTCGCCTTTGAATTAAGGGGGATATATCTTGTCTTTAATCGTTTATGGAGGTTGATATAGTACAACGCCAACTTCGTCTAAAGTGATGACTTTATCGAAATGGTCTAAATATGAATTGTCGTGCGTTACAACAACCATTTTGGTTTGTGGCTCTAATAGACTAAAAATTACCTTCCACAAATCATGGCCTGTTTGACTATCTAAGCCTGTTGTAGGCTCATCGAGTAGTAATAATTCAGGGGATTGGATATAAGCTCTAAGAAAACACAGCCTTCGCTTTTCACCGCCACTGAGGTTCTGACCGTTACCATGTAGTTCCGAATCTAATGACAGCCTAGAAGACAGTCCTATCTTATCTAGCTGACTCGTCAACCAATCAATATCCATTTCTTTCCCAAGGGAAAGGTTGTCGTAAACACTTCCCGAGAAAACAAAGTTGTTTTGTTCTAGATAGTTAGAAGAGAGAGGAGATACGGGCTTTGGGGTTAACAAACCTGCCAGAGTATCGAGTAATATTGTTTTGCCTTGTCCACTTTTACCTATAACGGCAATGGTCTTTACATTTGGCTTTGCCAATTCTTCTAGGGCCTTACTTAATAACTCACTCACTTCAGAACCTTCACCTTTGTGACTTAAAATTTCCTTTAATGCTGAAAAATCTTCTTGGCTTTGATCAAGCAATCTATAGACATCCAATAACCCTGCGAATGCCCTCGATAAACTAGCAGAGAGAAGTAGTGCTGTGACAAGCGCTCCAGCATCAGCGTGTTGCACTGGAAACAAGTAAAATATGAACAATGCGATAATGGAAAGTGACATTAAGCTGTGTGTCGCTATAGCGACACCATCAAATACACTCCGGCTGACGGCAAGCGATACAGTTGTTTGTCTATAATGTTCGAAAAATGGAGCAATGCGCTTTTCAAAGAACCCTTCGACACGATTAGACTGGATGGTGCGTATACCCGAAAAGACACCAACAAGTTGATCGAGTATTTCATCTTCTGCCTCATTAACTCGACGGATGTGAGGGCGTCTTAGCCTGATAATTAGAGTCTTAATCAACGCGGCAGTCGCTAGGATAACAATCACTAGAGCAAAGGTTCCCCATCCGCTAAAGAGAACAATAGCGCCACAAAAGACCAGCAATTCAATGACTAAAGGTAAACCTCGCGATACGCTTAGATTGATGAACTGCTCGTAAGATCCTATGCCTCTTTCAAACTTACTGGCTAATGAACCTATCTCTAACCGTTTGAAATGACTAAAGGGTTTACGAATTAGCTGACTAAACAATATCCGTGATTTGGTCTCGACGTTGAGTTGTACTTCTTGCTCAAAAAAATAGGTAAAAAAAGGCGATATACTAATAGTCACTACTGTCGACAACAGTAGATACGTTAACAAAGTCTCCATTCCTTCTAGCGAGATAGACTGAGAAGCAACGTTAATTATCTGCCCGATTAAATACGAAGGAAGCGCCAAGTTAGCTTTAAGCAAAAGTAAGATAAAAAAGAGCAAAGAATACTTTAGGTAGGTGACTTTAAGCATTACATATCTCCCAATGGTACGACCAACTTCCCCTTATCTATAATATTGAAGCGCTCCAATCCGGGTATATATGTCGATGTAAGCCATATTTTTTCCTGATTAAATGCCGTATGGACTAGTAAGTCATACCCTTTAGCTTTAACTGAACTCACTAGATTTTCGTAATGCTGCTTAAAATCTCTTGAATCCTGTTGCATGGCAGAGCAATCCATAAGAGGTAGCGTGTCTAACTCAGAAAGATCTGTGATTTTACATAGTCTATCGTATTTATTTAGCAATTCGCTTGCCTTAATATCATCATTAAGTTCGACAGCGTCATAGTTCTCTATAATTTGAATGAGCTCTGAGAGAGCTCTTTCTACGGCATGAAATTCTGAATACGAAACACCAGACGAACGAAATGCCATAGGGCTAGCTGCAGAGTGCATCACGCACGCACAAAAATGGGAACCAAAGAGTGTGGTAGACATGATGAAAGAAAGCTCGTCAACATTGGGAAGAGATAGCTGATATTTTTCCAGTAGTTCCCATGGAGGGATGACTCGGTAGAATCCACCAGAGTAATCAGAATAACCTATGTATTGTTTGTATAATTCACTCAAACAATGGCGCTCTACCACTTCGTTTGCTCCATGAAGCACGGCTTCTTCATATGAAGACCCAGATGCCCAACCACTATTTGACGTGTATTTATTAAGGAATAAATACGCATCATTTGGCTGAAGAGTTTCAATGTAAAAAGGGTTAATTAAAGTTTCAGGCACAAGATAGTTTTCTAAGGATAAAAGGGAGTGATAACTTGAGAATTTCAATAACTCATTCCCGTATTCAGCCAGTGTCTTTCCAAAGAGACATTGAGAGTGGCATTTTTTCGATTTCAACCATTCCTTCAACGGAACCACTTGAATATGTGAAGAAGTAAAATGATGCTGCAACATCATGTGCTCAAAAGCCTCAAAATACGCTCCTGTTACAGCGTAGCTTCCCTTTCCTGACCCACTTGATAAGGGGCTTCCTGTTAAAGAGGAAAGCTCAACAGTTGCCACTAGATTGTCTTCCGTGGAGTAAAGTGAGGAGTGAATGTTATGCTCCTTTAACCAAAGTTTCATCGTTTCGACAGCCTGTTGACCACTGAATTCGCGCTCTATTGGGTATGTACACATATAACACTCCTCAAATTCTAAGCTAAGCCAAGAAAGCTAAGAAATCGCGCTCTTTGCTATTTGTGCTTTCGGAGAAGCCAAATTCAAGACTTACTCCCAGAGGTGGCTCAGTTGGTTCGGTAATTTCAGTACGTTTGTTACCCATAGTTTTTCCTTAACATTAAGAGATGAAATGGACTGTACCGACTAAGAATTAGTGTGCACAGTCGACCTGAACTTATCTGACCCATTGAAGTTGTTTAAATTATTTATACTTAATTATATTTTAGTGTGAGTGGCTTTAAATGGATTTTCTTGGCAATCTTTGAAGCGTTAGTACGCTAAACACGCTCTATGAGCTTGTCATTTTTAGCCTGTATTTTTGGAGTCAAAGTGCCCCTGTAAAAGAGAGGTTTGGTCTCAATGTCAAAACAGTGTGGTCAAATTTGCACCCCAACCCCTTCCAATAGTGGCGTTTTTAATCGATAACCCAGCCTCTTAGCAAAAACAAAAACTAAGTAGAAATAGGGCAAGAAGTGTCCCCTGCTATTTCAAATTCTTTACCACAGCCCACGCTAATGAGAAATCTGGGATTGGCAAGCCAAAAGCTGTACCTAATCGCGCACAGATCCATACTTTAACCAAACCGTTCGATGCGGCTTTGCGTCCTTTGACAATATGCTTATTGTTCTCATCATCAGTACAAAGGTAAGGAGCCGTTTTACCTTGAGTCATTTCTCGTGAGATTTTCTCAATACAAATCTCTTCTTTTTTTGCCATGAAATCTCTCTTTACTACAACATTACCGAGTACCAGAACACACAATTCTACGACCCTAACGCAGTAGACATTACACATATAAGAAAAAGTAGGTCAAACCACCTCACTATGATTTTTGAGGTTAAGCGCCGCTGGCAAGGCATGGGGCATTTCTAAGTTGTGTTTATGCTGATGTCGCTATTTCTAAAACCATTGCGACTGTTTCATCAACCGACAATAGCGAGTTGTCAATATGGGTACCAAACTCTGGATAGGCAATGCCACCTTCTACAAGTTCACTAATCCTGGAAATTTCCCAATCAGACAATACCCTATTGCCACGATTACTCTGTAAAACATCAATACATGGAGAGAGTGATATTGGAACTATTTTTTCTACATTCTCACTTAATAGTTCCTTTATAAATTGAAAATTAAATTCATCTAATGGATATGCGATTAGTGAATTTATACCTTGAGCCTCAAAGTTACTCGCTAGTGCAGCTGCATTGGTCAAACTTAACTGAATTGAATCTTGAAGATCCATCCATCGTACGCAGTCTCTAAGAGAATCACCTTCAATAAATGCAAATTTCTCTTGAGTACAAAAGGCATTACCGATGGTCGATTTTCCTGAATTGATGGATCCATTTAAAAGAATAACCACTCACACTACTCCCAATTATCACGACTTTATGTTCGACCCAGATTGATGTTACCAGCCTTTGTACACAGTAGAGTCATGAGAAAAAGTAAGTCAAATGATGCTCTGGTAAAGTGAGCTGTAGATCGGGCGCAACACGAAAGGGCAGTAAGCTGCTTATCACAGCCTTTGAGAGCCGCTCAATACACAGCAAAACCGTGGCCAACAACTATACTATTAGTATCGTTATGGCTATCAGGTAAGCATGGGGAAGAGTCAGCTTTTTGAACATGGTCGGCATAACCCATTCTATAGTCGAATCGGTCGCCGTATCATTGTCATAATCATTGCTCTAAGTGGTTTGATTACATTGTTAACAACCCTGATGCAGATCTATTGGGATTACCACGAGGAGTTCCATACTGTCGACCAACGGCACTATGAAATAAGGCGTGTCCACGCCCCTTTGCTCGCCTCATCGCTATGGGATTTTGATATCGTTGTTCTAAAAGAACGAATGGATGGCTTGGTCGATCTTCCTAGAATAGATTATCTACGGATCGACTCCGAAGATTATTCCTTTGATGCTGGAGTCCCAGTTCGTGGCGATTCTATTTCCAACACCTACCCGCTAGAATATGCCAATCAGGACTTAGCCGAAACGGAAGTAATCGGCCAGATCTATATTGAATCTGACACTCAATTAATTTATGACACACTGCTCAGACAATTCATAGTCACTTTGACCCTGAATGCAGCTAAGACCTTACTGGTATGTTACCTCATTCTCATGGTGTTCCATGAAAGCATAAATCGACGGATTTTCTCAATCGCCAACTACCTAAGACACTACAGCCCAAAACAACCGTCCAATCCTCTTATACTGGTCCATAAAGCGTTGATCATGGAGAAATATGACGAGCTAAATTTGCTCGCCAATGAAACCAACAAGATAACTAGAGACGTCACGCAGCTGTACACAAACATAAAATTTGAACAGGAGCGCCTGAGCGATTTTACCCATGTCTCCTCCGACTGGTTATGGGAAACGGATGCAAACGGGCGATTAACATACTGCTCTGAATCCATGTTACAAGCACTGAACATCAACGAGTTTGACAAACCACTAATTTTTGATGTGCCACAATTTAAAACCCTGTTTTCATTACATGAAGCAATTCGTTCGACAACCGATTTTACGATGTGTGAAGAGTCAATCATCATTAACGGACTCACTTATTATGTACTTTTTCATGCGTTAGCAAAGTTTCGCCACGGCGACTTTATTGGTTATCGTGGAACAAGCATTAACATAACGCCGCTCAAATCCACTCTATTTGAATTGGAACAACTTAACGTGACGCTGGAAAAGACGGTTGCAGTTAGGACATTGCATCTAAAACAAAGTATGGAAAAGCTGCAAGCCACTCAGACACAATTGATCGAGTCTGAAAAATTAGCCGCTCTTGGGGCGTTAGTCGCGGGAGTGGCTCACGAAGTGAACACACCATTAGGCATAGCCATAACCACGGCCTCTTATGTTCAGGATCTCACCGCCGAGCTAAATGCTGCCTTTTCCAATCAAACACTCAATAGCGCTGATTTTAAAGCGCTCGTTAACCAACTGGAGGACGGCAACACCCTATTAGACAAAAACCTCAATCGAGCGG
The DNA here is from genome assembly GCF_050337325.1 of Vibrio kyushuensis. NCBI lineage: Bacteria > Pseudomonadati > Pseudomonadota > Gammaproteobacteria > Vibrionales > Vibrionaceae > Vibrio > Vibrio kyushuensis. The sequence goes on along the minus strand of NZ_JAKJSV010000002.1, from coordinate 799,683 downwards.
CGAAATTGGTCAATGATTTTAAACAAACATCCGTTGACCAAGTGTCCGAGGCTTGCACCCCCTTTTATGTAAAACAAGTTCTCGATGCATTGATGACCACCTTGAGTTCTGAAACCAAACAAGTCCCTGTCACACCAATCATCGATGGAGATGACAGTATCATGATGGACAGCCTACCGGGTGTGATCACGCAAATTGTATCCAACTTAGTGATGAACAGTATTCATCATGCCTTCGATGATAACGATGACCCAAAAATCTCAATTCATTTCTCTCAAAACGAAAATAGTATTGTTCTCGAGTATCGAGATAATGGTTCGGGCGTTCATCACTCATTACATAAAAAAATATTCGAACCTTTTTTCACTAGCCGGCGTGGTAAGGGTGGCAGTGGTCTGGGACTAAATTTGGTGTTTAATTTAGTAAAGCAAAAACTGTGCGGGCAACTGCATTTTGAATCACAGCCAGATCAAGGGATCACATTAACGATGATCATACCGAAAAATCACCAAATGAAGGTAGAATAAACGAACGAGCTAATAAGCATAGACCTTTATGCCAACATTTAGCCAACCCAAATACAGGTTAGCTTCGGTGTCAACATCACATTTCCACACCCTATACCCTATAAATATCACCCTTGTGTAAGCCACGCTCCAAGCTTGTCATTCAAAGGCGGTTATCCTTCCCTCAGCTATACTTTAGGGTATACAGCAGACGACAAGCCGTAGAAATTATGAAAATATTTTTGCTCGTATTACTCACCCTTTTTTGCTCTCCTGCTGTCGCGGGAAAGATATTACTCATTGAAAGTTATCACTCAGAGTTTCCTTGGGATAAAGAATACATCCAAGGAATAAAAAGTCGCGTCAATGTCGACCATGAATTGGTGACTTTTCAAATGGACACAAAGCGTATCCCCCGAAGCCAATATGCCGACATGGCGGATAAGGCCTGGGACTATTACCAAAATCATAAGCCAGATGTCGTGCTCCTTGGGGATGATAATGCCCTCAAATACATGTTACCAAAACTCTATAACGAGCCCATTAGTATTGTTTTCTTAGGAATAAATTCGAACCCTAGAGGACTTCTTGCTGAGTATAGGGGACAAGCGGAAATCACCGGTATATTGGAGCGACCTTTATTGCTCAAGAACATAAAAAGCATTACCCAGTTGATGCAAATGGACCAAGGCAAAGTGTTAGTGCTTTTTGATTCTGGTACTACGTCCCACATAGCCAACACCTTTATTTCTACCCAGTTTGAGGGCGCCCTTCGACAGTTAAAGGTGGAGATAACGACCTACAATGTTGAAACCATTAGTGAGTGGAAAAGCTTAGTGACTGACGCCAAAAAAGATGGGTACCAAGCCATTGTTATAGGGTTGTACCACACGCTGGTAGATGAACAACTCAATAATGTCGACGCCAACAATGTGTTGTCTTGGACAAACCAGAATACTCCTATTCCCATTTTTGGTTTCTGGGATTTTTCTGTAGGTCAAGGCAAAACTATCGGTGGCATCGTGTTATTTGGGGAAAGCCAAGGGTCTGCTGCCGGGGCAATTGCTGAGCAGATACTCCAAGGTAAATCAGCCTCTAAAATCCCAATTAAAACGGGTGAAAAAGGAAAAGCCATGTATAGTCGACAAGAAGCAGCGCGTTGGAACTTAACCCCCCCTTCTAGTTGGTCTGCAATAGATTGAGTGTGAAGTGCACGAGATTTAAATGTGGGCAGTCACGATCACTCGCCGATCTGCCCACGGGAAATGGCGCCCATTTCAGCGTCTCGCGGAATCAAAAGAAGCGTGAATATTAAATGATCCAGCTCTGAAACAAAGTCAGCATGTTGTACGCCCTGAATAAAATAATATTAGATAATTTAGTATTATTTACTTCTAGTTCCATATCATAGGTGCATACTCAATAAGGTTAGTAACGTGGGTTGTCACAGGAAAGTACATACTTCCTTTTTACGCATCACCTGTACTCTTTCTGTATCGCGTTGGTAATAAGTCTGAATTGGTATTTTTGTTTATTTATTGTTCACTTTGGCTACAGTAACTGCACAGTCGGTCTGTAGCCATTTTTTTCAGCGCTAGCATGTTTTTATATATCAAGCGTTGAGCATGTAGTGATTGAGGCTAATTGGCCATCATTTGACCAAGTTTGGATTTGTTAAGGTTATCTGATTTTCAAAGATTCGAAATTCGTAGTTCTCTTAGGTATCCTCTCTCAATAATCTTAACCCTCCTCAACAAATTGCCTTTTACATAATGTTATAGGGTGCTGATTTATTTTTGTCCAGTTACGAGCAGAACCGTTCAACAGCCAGACATAACTATAAGTATCTTAAACTCAGTAGCGCGACCCGTTGCTGAGTAATCGCGCTAAAACACAAAGGGGAAAAAGCGTGTTAGACGGCATTCTCGAAATAGTCTTCTGACAACGTAAAAAGCTAGCTATTGACGCCATAGTCGTTTACGTGCTTGTTACAGGCCAACTAATCTACAAATAAACCTAAGTTTTCATTCACATAGTCCATCAATTCATCATAGAAAAATTCGTCGATTTTACCCGCAATGACATAACAAAGTAGATAAGATGATACAAAGTGAAATCTGTATTGTTTTTTCGAATTGGAATCGAATGACCAGTCTGTTTCTACTTGTTCATCAATTTCATTGTTCATCATTTCAAATAACGCATCATTGCCCATTTGATTTCGTTTAGCATAGAGAACTGATGCCAATTGGTACATGTTTTCCTTGGAGATTTCACCAGAAGAAATAGCAGACAGTGCTTCTTCTAATGCTGCATTCGCCTCTATCAGCCACTTTTCCATCCGCTATCTCTCCGTTATTCTCTAATTGGCATAACGCTGCGTTAAGTAGTGAGCAACGCCACCACAGAACCCAACCATACCACCTTATAAACCCAACGATGGAATGAAAAATGCCATGCGTTGAGAATCTGTCTTAAACGCTTTGTTATAAGGCTGCTCTTGGTAATCTTGCCCCTTCACTATCGAATTGCATTGCCAAATCAAGGATCTTTTTAACCTCTTGATAAATTGGCAAATAGAAGTATTTTTCATTCATGAGAACAAGACACTCATTTTCTATATCTAGGAGCTTAAATATGTGGTTCGTCGGTACGTCAGCTTCTTCATGGCTGCCAATAACTGCTGTTGGATTGAACATACCTGCCATGTGACTCAAAAGATAATCATCTAACCGTTCATCAAAATGCTCCCAAGCATTTCTTAGCTCTCGATTATAGAGTGGCGACTGCTCTGTCTGTTGGAATGCCAACCTCAACTTACTTGCTCTCGCACTACGTAATTCCATTTGATTTACAATTACTTTCTTTTTATTGGGTGTTGGCCAGAAGTATCTAGACAGTGCTGCTGCATGTCCTACAGCTTCTTGTATCAAAGCCACCAAGTAACCAGGTGGTATATCTTCGTTCTTAAGATTTGCGTAACGTTCAAAGACTTCGATACAACGTCCTGCTGAATAGGCGATTGAGTGAATATAAAATGCTTCTTGAGGAAACTGGATACCTCCACATTCATCAACAACAATACGAGCTCTACGCTCTTTTTCTTCATTATCAATCATCATAGTTTCCTAAGCCTTATAACGCCGCGTTAAGCGGACAAAAATTGTGGGTTATAATGTGTAGCGGAGCGAAACGTAACCCACTGTTTTTGTTCCGTTTAAACGCCTTGTTAAGTTCTATCCCACAATTGGTATTTTTCTTTTGATAAATAGTCCAAAGCATGTAGACGATCAGCTAAATTTTTATATTTAGCAAAATAAAAAGACTCCAAGTATTTATCATTTGATAGCTTTTTGTAAGCTTCTATATGTTCAGCAATTCGAATCATACATACATTAGCAGACCCTACAGATTCAAAAACCCTAAGTTCGGTTGACGATAGATTACCTGATAAATATTCATTTTCTTTTTTTACTGCTTGATGATATGTAGTACAAAAATAAGTCATAGTCATAACCTGAAAAAGGCTATATTTTTCACCGTCAGCTTCTATAGGAACGTTATGGTTCGATAGTACAATTTCAATTCTGTCATCCAGTTTTTCTATAAATCGTACTATTTCATTTTTCTGGCTCTCAACAGAGAATTGTTTAATCTGGGCTTGTTGTGAATTTATAGTTTTCAAAAGTGCAATTAATGCAAAAAATGAGATTAATGGAGATAATGTGCCTGCTAAGTATGCCCCATACGAAGATATAAACCCTGTATTTGTCGAAGGAATAGGCAAGCTTAAGAATGGAAGCAACGCCAAAAAAGTACTTAAGATAATACATATAGCTAACCATTTTTTAGACAAAGAACTCTCCGGATTAATTTAAAACTTAACGCTTATTAGACGGAATAATTCCGCTTTTGCTTTCCCTCTACCTTGCTCAAGCATCATAGGTAACTCACTATGTATCAATGCTTTATTTGAAGTTTGACAGAGGATTACGGAAAAAGCCCGTCTAGTAAGCCAAGGCTGATCGTTAGTTGTTTTGGCTTAATATTGAGTTACGGCTAACACTCCGAGAAGCTTTGAGCCAAGCACGATTGAGCCTTGATTCTTGATTCTTGATTCTTGATTCTTGATTCTTGGGGGAAAGCTGGACATGAAAAAGTAATAAAATTGTAGAGCTAGATAGGCCTTTAAGATCCATCATCGTCTTAACAACAAAAGACCCAAATATTCGCTTTGGCTCTAGCCAACCTTAGAACTTTCATGTGCGCGACTCAGAACTAAGCAGTAAACCTGCTAGTAAAATGAAGTACAAACTACCCCAGCGCGAATACCATTAAGAAACGCCAAAACGAGGCAATAGTTCAAGTATATCCAAAAATTGAATGAGGACGATCGAAACCCCGAATGAGAAAACAACAAAAAGAGCGCCGTTTCCACCCGCAAATCGATATTGACTAGCACTTGAGCTAGGTTGAGTTTCAGTATTAGATCCTATCAGAGAGTCTTTACGCAATTTTCTCACTATCAAAACTGGGATTATACATGTCCAGGTAGCTGCAAATGGAGCTACATATCCAATCGAGATAAGAAACCCCATCGGATAAAGTAGAGAGCATATCAATGGTGGTAAAAATGTTACAGCCCATGTTTTGGTCCTATCAATGCGAGAGTTTCCAAACTTAAAAACATCAGCAAGAAAGTCAAATAGCCCTAACCCCACACCGATAAAACTCGACAAGATAGCCGCTGATGAAAATGAACCGATCACAATAGTTAATGCTTCATCCTGTAATCCCTCAATTATCGCCAACAGTAAAGAGTCAACGTTGCCACCAGCAGCATTGATTTCCCAAAAGCTAGACCGTTCTATATTACCGTAAATACTGAGTACCCAAATAACGTATACTGTCAGTGCGATCAGAGCGCCACCGACTAACGCTCTCTGAGCGACATATTCATCACGATAATAGTCTCGCATTGTCGAAACAGCATGATGAAACCCGAATGCTGCAAGAGCAATAGGCAGAAATGAAAGAACATATTTGCTTTGTGATCCGCTGGGATCGTGATACATCAGAAAGTTGACATTGATGTCCTTTACAAGGCCTAAAACAGAGAATATAAAAGTAAACACCATCACCAGGAGTAGTACAAGTGATGCTCTATCAACCCACTTTGTGGAGTGCCAAATTAAGAACGAAAATACCGAGACAAACAACACTGATGCAACAGAGGCATTTATGCTCACATATTCCTCTAAAATCAGTCCAGAAACGGTGATGTATGCATAAAGAAGGATCACTCCAACAAAATAGACTGCCAAATTATTAATAAGCGCAACGCGATTACCCAATATATCTTTAGTCACGGTTGAATAAGATGAACGATATGGGTAAGCCTTTAGGGCTTCTAACAAAATACACCCGCTTGAGATCATAATGGCCATGACTCCTATAAGGGTGAGTATTGACCAAATAGTCCAAGCGCCCGCTCCAGCGGCAGGGAGAGTTAACGTGCCAGTGCCGACACAGATGCAGGCTATTATACTGCATCCTCCCAATAACTTAGGTTTTTTACTTTCCGTATTTAATTGCTTTTGATTAACTGACTCATTACCAGAAATATTATCCATTATTAGCTCCACTTAATTTTAATTCTTCATCACATTCACACTCCGCCCATACCAAGACAATAACTGACTAACTTACTCACTCCTCAAGTATGCTACCAATATCTTGGGGACAGATGGTCGCACGTAACAAGAGTTAGAGGTCCTAAATAATGGTTATTTATTGTTGGTATATACTTGTTATCAACGCTAAAGGACGTTGGATATATAAATGCTACGAGTAGCGGTGATGAGATAAAATAGATTTCGTAGAGATATCACTACCTGCTAAAATGAATAAAGTTTTAAGAAGGTCAGAATTAGCCTATCGGCAACAAGACAGCAAAACCACTCTTTGTTGAATATGACCTAGGGTATATAGCAATAAATTACCGACTATTTACTACCCCACTCAGTACTATCGTGTCATTTTAGCCGTGTAAATAGCGAGACGGGACTAACCTAGCTCAGGTCTGTGTCAAGCAACGACTACTCGGCACCCTCACCCCGTCATCCTATTTACTTGAACGTAGCATTAACCGTACGTTGAACAAACCCGCCCTTTGTTTTACTTACACTCACTGCTGCACCGGCGATGGAGCACCTCATTAAAGAGTACTCCATCGCCTCTTTTCTTTCGATTTATCTTAATGAACACTGAAACGAATCGATCGAAAACCAAATTAACCTGAGCATTAGTTAGCCTGAACATGGCGTTCAGGCTTTGAAACGGCCGCTCCTCACTTATAGAAAAAGCGAACGGTTCTCTAATCCTAAATAGGACGTGGTTCAAGGGTACCCTCAACAAGAGATCTTAAACAAAAGCGATCCAAATGAGCCTAGTCGATGCGTTCACGAGACAAGCGTCAAAATGCCAAGGGTAGCGAGTAAACAAGACGCCATTTTTCTTTTAAGGTGAGTATGTTCATTTAAGACAAAGTAGCCAAAAATCATATCCAACATAAAGGCGCATTGAAACAAAGCCATAACGACACTAAAGGCGCTCATGTTGAGCACTTTTAATAACAGGTAGTAGCTTATAGAGCCACAAGCGGCTGTTATCATTGCATTTAGTGCGACCTCTTTTATCAAATCATAACGAATTTTAAAGAGTATTGGCGTTAAAAGAGCCGTCCCAGAAAACCCGATAAACAAGATCACGCTGGACGGTAAATACTCGGTTAGTGTTTTATCAACGCCTATCGCAATGGTTAGAAATATCGGGGCGAGCCAAGCGTGTAAATGATTCAATAAACGAAGGCTTACTTGGCTGGGTTTACCGATGAGCATTGACGCAAGCAGTATCAGCAACCCTCCTAAGACTTGCAAGGAGGTCAGACTTTCATTAAAAAAAACAATGCCGAACAGAACGCTCCAAACCACCTTGGTTTTTGAGATAACAGAAACAATGCCTAATTCCGTTGACGCGCGCGCTCTGAACGTAGAGTAAGCAAACCCCATCCAGGAGAAAATACTGGCAAGGATCAAAAACGCGAGCGCCCACGGGTTAGTCTCATCATCGAATAGTATACGTGCATGGCCTAATTCAATAGCCATAAATACCCCGACCAAAACGCTGCATGTTATTTGATAGGCGAATAAATACTCATTGCACAATGGCGTCTTTTTTAAACAAATACGTGAAAGCCATTTATCCAATGAGCCCAATAACACAGCCAGAGCCAAAATCGAGTAAGACGTGCTCATTGCTTGTTAATTTCAATCGACGCTTTACACCTTATAAGGTCAAACAGGTTTGTCTCATTGCCCTGCTCCCCTTTTGTAATGGCGACATGATTATAGTCTGTTTCAATTTTGGCGATAACATTTGGAATGACGTTTTGCAGCATAAGCAATTCAAAAATCAATTTGCTTAGAGGGATCCCGGGAAATGGCGTTGTCTCTTGAAAATCCCCAGGCCAGTGCGCCCACCCCCAATCCTCTATAATGTATATGCCTCCTGATTTAAGGTATGGAAAGGAGGTAACAAACGCAGTTTTGGTAGGCTCATATAAGTGGCTGCAATCATCGATGATCAGATCCACATCTTTTTTCGGAAAATGTAGCTCCAAGATTTGATTTAACTTTTCCACATCATCTTGCTTTATTCCGCAATACGGCGTTATCTCAGCATGTGCTGACGCGCCCCTTCTATATTGACTTAAGACGGGATGCTCTTGACGCTCATCAATACCGACTATGCTGCTGGGGGCAAAAACTTTATCCAGCAACACCAGACTTGCACCGTGATACACCCCAAACTCAAGAATGTGTTTAGGCGTTAACGGCGCGCAAATTCGAGCCATTGATTGGGAGAATAACGGGTCTTTAACCAAAACGAAGTTGTTTATCGTGGTTTTCTTTTTAGGGCTACCCCAAGACACTAAATGAAAATTAATCTCTTCAATAGAGAAGTGTTTTTCGTCATGCCATAGTAATTTGTTCCAACGATCGTCCGTATTGTTCATTTTCGTTCAGGCCTCTGTTTTCGCTAAACAGTCACCTCAATGTTACCTCGACACCAAATTCCCATTTATTAATTTATTATTAATTAGTAAGTTAGACGGATTATTTCAGCTTAAATTGTCCTAAATATTTTTTACGACAATACGCTTATGCTGCCGAGATATTTGTTTAGTGAGTATTTATTTATGGGAAAGATGTGGCCTCAATTGAGAACGCCTTTGGCTCTGGCGATCTTGCAATCCGCCAATCAATTTCCTAGATCTTATTGTGGTTTTGACTTACGTGAGTTGGCGCTGAGTCAAAATCAAATAAGGCAACTTGTACGAGCTGGAGTAGCAGAGCACCGAAGGTATGGCGTTTCTACCCAATCTTTAACAAATGAAACTATTCGATGTGAATGGGAAAAAAGTGTCGATGCTGCCAGTGCAGTCATTAACGCCTATGATCGGCAAACTGCCCATGCATCAACTTCTCATCAACGATTAACCTGTAGCGGTGTAGACACCTTCAGCCACATTAAACGTGCCGAGTTTTTTAACATCATAGGGACAACCTTTTCTTTGCTCAAACAGAGCAAAATGGCGTCTCAACAGTTTCGCGAGTCTTACGCTAACACTGAGGGGGGCGAAACCCGGTGCGTGATAGTGAAGACAATGAGAGAAACGATGCTTTCAGCAATAGGAGGGAAGCAAACAGTATTTCATCATCTGGTCGCTTTGGGGTTAGAGAAGCGACATCTCATTAACGACAACGACAACAAGATTACTGGCTAAATTCTTAACTCACCAAGTGAATCGGCCTCCGTCGAACCTCATGAAGCTCTTAACAGAAGCACTATGTCATTAGTTAAAAGTAAGCCTAAATGAAGAATTTGAAATCAAATTCAATTTCGCACTGGCTCACAATGGGGAAAACCTGAGCTAGCTATGCCAGCTAGCTCGAAGATGGACACAAACGTTTTAAGTATATTGGGCTAAAAGCTCGTCGTTCTAATTAAATAAAGTATCTTGATACCTTAAACGTTTGTTATGCGTATTTTCCGATAATACTCAAGAGATCTTCTACAGTATGTGCGGTGTAATCAGGCTGAGACTCCCATAGCTCTGGCTCAGAACGACTGTAACCCGCAGCAACGGCAATTACCTTAGTTTTACCACCAAGAGTCATTTCCAAATTGCGGGCAAACTTAGTATCTGCTTCGTGGTCGCCGATATACATGAGCAATTCGCTGTCCGTGTGACCAAATATTGACTCAACACACTTAATACCCCCAAAGGCATGAGGTTTTTGATTACCATTTGACACATCATCATAGCCGACAATTGCCTTAAATGGAGTATCTATACCATTGCTTTTCAATACACGGCGAATGTTGTTTTGTGAGTTCTGAGAGCAAATACCATGAGGTAGTAGAGAAAATTTATCCACCACAGTCTTGATTCCATCAAACAATGCTACCTCTGTTTTATTTTTCTCTTGATGCTCAGCCCACAAACTCCCAGCTATAATCATTTCGTCATGAGTTAAGCCGTAATAATCAACGTAAAGCTCTTGCCAATTTTTAGCACCATGATTCGCTTCATGGTACGAATCCTCATCGTGTAAATACTTCGGTAAATTCTCACCCGTTAAGCGTGGCGCAACGATAGATAGGATAGACTTTGTGATATCAATATTCTTTGGTACGGAATTTACAAGAGTTCCATCATAGTCCCACAGTATTGCATCTAGTTTCATTTTTACCTCTATATTCTGAATAACGTTTAAGCATACAATTTCACTAATTTTTCGAAGAAGCATACGCCAAATTAAGTAGTGAGCAACGCTGCCACCTAACTAATGCATTGTGCTGTAAACACTAAAGTTGATTCAAACCAAAAGTGCCAAGCGTTGTGAATCTGCATAAATTTATTGTTATGTTGTTACTTACAACTCATCGATACTTCCATTGCTAAATCAACACGACCTCGTTCCCTCAAAGCCCAACCAGCTTTGGTTGAAGTTAAAGACTCAAAAAATGTTAAATCTGGCTTGTTATCGCACATTACATGCTCGTGAAGCTTTTGAAGATGGTCATTTGACGAAGCTAGAACTACGTTATTCATATGGTCATTAAACTTACCGAAAGAATAGTACCCAATAAATGCAACACCAATTAAAACCCAAGACTTACCCATAACTACACCCTAAAAAGATCGAAGTCTTATCTTAGAGTATTTCTATTGATAATTAGGAATATACGTTATTACAGATAATCATATAACGCCGCATTAAGGTGTGAGCGACGCTTGACTATACTTGAGCGAAGCGAAACTGCCAAGCGTTGCGAATCACTCTTAAATGCTTTGTTATGTGTTTTGTAAACGATACACCGCCCTTGCTATACGGAAGTGTGACAGCGATGAATATACGAAGAGTAGTATTTGGGTGATTCCCAATGGCGTTGAGGGCACTAATAAGACTAACACGTACAGAATTACACTTATTACAGCCATAATAAGTGTTTTGCTCATAAACCAATCAAGACTAATATCATTGACTTCTGCACGATGCTCTTTCGCAGCGCTCCTAACTGTAATTATGGAGCTAGAGTAAATCATTGCACTAGCAATAGCCCAATCGCTCGTTGTTAGTAAGTCTCCCCATTGGCCAGTAAAACCTTTAACTAGAACTAACGCTAAAAAAGGGATTATGACAAATGTATAAGAGATAGCAGCATATCTAATCTCTTCCAAAGAACTCACACTGTGTCCCATTACATTCGATAATATCTATAACTTTTTTTATTTGCGCATTTTTTATCGTCGGTTTCCCCTTAACGCGCCAAAGCTCATAAGCTGAGTGAACAAGCAAGCTATCTTTAACATCCACTTTCTTTTGACCGTTTTGATATTCTTCAAGCCACAAAGAGTCTTTGATTGGAGCATTGTAAGTAAGCTTTGTTTGAGTATTTTGGAAGCGCCAGTTTAAGTCACCACGAAAGCATGGCCTAATAACATCGACGATTTCTTTGTCATCATGTTTGTCTATAAAATTAGAGAACATATCTCTAGGACGCTTACTTAGTCTAAAGCCAGTATCAATATTAATTACGTTACTCGGTTGTTCAGAGTCGATCCCATCAGTAATAGTAAGTTTTTCATCAGGCTCGACCATTCTATTTGCGTCAGACCACTTTTCCATTGCTAAAGCAACATCTAAGTCATTCAGAGATGGCTCTACCCTCTCCTTGTATCGACCACTTGAATTCACCTTACGACTCAGCTTTTGATTTTGCCTTTGAGTAATTTCCGACAGTGATTCCAAGGAGCCAATCTCTCCAGTAAGGTCTTTAATTAGTTCATTAGGGCTTGTTAATTCGTCGAATAGTTTTAGAAGCTTCAACTTTATGGAACCACTTTGAATGTCATTAATTTCTATACAGAAATCAAGGTCATTTCCGATTGCATCTGCGATCGCCTTTCCAAAGCTTTCATAAGCTGATACATAGTTACCTAATGCGAAAAAGACTTCTCCGACATTTTTTCGGTTTGGGTTGTACTCGAAGTGGAATTCAAGGAAAGATTGCGACATAGCCTTAGTCTAATAAGTGAGAAAGTGCAATTATACACTCAGCAACAATACACGTATAGAGCAACATGCCGGATGGCTATAATCCTCGGCTTACACATAACGCCAAGCTAACGTGCCCGAAACCGTGGCATATACTTTTGCGAAGCAAAAATGCCACGCGTTACGGGTCACTGTTGAGCGCCTTGTTATATTTTTTCTGGCGCAAGGTTATAAATGTTATTTTCAACAATCCAGTTCATGTGACTAGATAAGCCATCTAAGTCAGGGTAAATAGCTGATGTATTGATACCATAAAAGTTCAACTCTTCGAGAAGGGCTTTACGATAATCCTTTGAAATTGTGATTACTTCTAATTCCTCATTGTCACGCATTAGCTCCTCAATACTTTTGTTAGGATCAGAGCTAACCGTAAACACACCACCCTGCCGAATAATTCTCGGAACGACACCAGTTGGTTTGAATTTGCCAGCACCTTTAATTTCAAATGGACTAACAACCTTTTCAGGATTAAATTCCCACATGCACTTGTAGCAAAAAATCTTCGCATCAAGATCTTCATCACCACCAGATACAGCAAAAAAAGCGGCGACCAAGGGATTGTAGCTCCAATCTAAGAGCTTTGTAGCCAAACCATGATGCTGTGCAATCGCCAACCACTCCCAGTCAGATTTTGGTTGTTCTCTTATAAACTCCTTTGCGCGCCGCTTCCAGGCTTTAAAAATCACTTCTTCGCTTGAGTTGGAATATGGTTTACGACCGACTTTAGGCTTTAATTCCCAGTCTGGGTGTCCATGACCTCGAAAAACCCAAGCACTATTATTCTTGTATTTTGATAAAGCCTGATGAAGCTCGTTAAAATTTGTAATCACTGAACTTTCCTAAAAAATATAACGCTTATTAGACGGAATAATTCCACTTTTGTCTTTCCGTCTATCTTGCTAAAAGATTATATGCAACTCAAGATATATCAATACCTTATTTCAAGATTGAGTAGAGGATTACGGAAAAAGTCCGTCTAGTAAGCTAGGAACTTTTTAATAGCTATATTTGTTTAATTTTGAGTTACAAAAACGTATCAGTTCTCGCACTCTAAGAAGCTTTGGGGAGTTTCGTATTTCATGTCCCATCATAAAACCTCTAACATAGAAACCACTTTCACCCATCACTACAAGTAACTGTTCAAGCTAAGATTGAGCATAAGCGTTAACTTATTCCAGCGTAACAGTCTTAAAAAACTTGGTATCAATACGCTGTCCTCCTCACTTTTTATTCGACTTCTCGTGATTTAGTCTCATTAACCCCATTGCTACAACTACAAATGCCATTGCTACCTATTCGAATGGACTGTACATTCGCCTTTGAAACCACTCCATCAATGCTAGCCAGACGAACGCCAAATTAGTTAATACAGAAGCCCGTGCAGGCGTTTCTACAAGCTAGCCGCGAAAACTAATACTTGGATCCGCAATGCCGCTATGCCACTCACCGCAAATACCAACCACCAGCTGATAGGTAGAACCGGCTGATAGAGAAGCATTAGAATTTAATCAAGTGAGCGATAAATAGCATTACACCCATTCGTTCTCCACAACTCTTGATTAACTAGCTTCCAATCGAAATAAAATGCCTTTTTTTGCTCATCTTTTTCAACTTCGAATGCTTTGTCGGGTTCAGACATTTTAGCGACCATATAGCCTAACAATATCTGACGGTCTTGAAGCATTTCTAAAAACGTTTGCATCACCTCATCATTAGCTTGAAGCTGCAACTCTAGGATTTTGTCCGTATTCGCTGTAATTGCTCTGTAAAACTTGGACATTGCCTTTTGGGCTTGTCCATCTGATTTAAAATTACCTAACGTGACATCCAAGCATTTCGCATAGTCCTGATTGACCGTATAAAGCTGCTCCGCTGAATAAGGAACAGCATGGCTACTTAGAGGCACCACCAGCACAAACAAACTAAGACTAGAGATAAACTTCATATGTTTTTCCTCAAACGTATAACGCTTAGCTAACTCGTACGAAACCTTGGTATATACTTTTTTCGAAGCAAAAATGCCACCAGTTACAGTGTCACATAAATCACTTTATTAGCCGTATGACTAAGAACCAAATGGTTTAGCTGAAATTATCATATAGCTGATTGCGTCAATCAGGCGCTCTGCTTTGCTTAAACTTCTTGTATAAAAAAGTTTTACCACGAGATTTTCATCGTTTTTCATTTGAACGATATACCAATCGCTCTTACTGAAAAGTTCCAAGGCAGATATGGAATTGAAATAGTATCTTGAGCTAATGTCAGATGCTTCTATTTTTAAAGAAGATAACACCATGCCTGAATCCTCATTAATATTGCTCATAGTGTGACTACTGGTTTTTAAACCGTCAGATAAACCAATATACGAATCGGTGACAACTATGTCTTCAGGTCTGTAATTTAAAGGCTGTTCCATAACAACCTGCTCAATGATTTTTACAGCGGCTTCTTCACTTAACTCTAGCTTGGCAGAATACGGCATATGCTTAGCGGCACAACCACATAAAAACAGAAGTAAAAAGACAAAACAATTTTTCATCAAAACATTACCTTTAACAATCAATAACGCCGAGAAGAACTGAAAATTACAAACACAGTTAACGCATTGTTAAGCAGCTAAAATTAGAAACGAAGGAACAATTGCTCGATGTTTTTGTCCTTTGAATTGACTTGTTATACATCAAGGCTTAGGTATCGTACCTACACCCGTAATTTGTACTTCAAACCCTCGCTGTGAAAGACTTTCAAATGCCTTCGAAAGGTTCACCTTACTAAAAAATGGTAAGTTATCCTTCAAGGTTGATGAGTCTTCGCCAAGTATTACAAATACAACGTCTACACCATTACTTTTGAAATTTTCTAACGGAACTGTATTCTGTAATCCATTACACACGCGCTTAAGTACTTTTCTAGTTGCTTTTCTAAACTCTTTATCACCCAATAATATTTCAGCAGATACGCTACCTTGAGCAAATAAGTGACTTAAACCAGCCGAGCCACCTTTCCGGTGTTTGACATGAATATATTGCCTGTTTTCGGTCATTAAGTCACAAAGCTCAATAGAGGTTGTCGTGCGATTGCTTTTAATTAATTTTTTATCTAAAAGGTGATAAGAATGTGTATTGGCAGCCCTTTCATTGTAGTCACCTTCGGTTTCAATCTTATCTTTTGTCTTACCATCGACCACTTCACTCCATGTATAAACTTCAGGGAATGGTAAGCTAGATATAGGTATTTGTGAAAGAGTAGTGTTTATTCTAGTCATAAAGTCAGTAGCGATTTCGTACCATGCTCCAGCAAATAGCACATATACTTTGTTACTTATTTTATGCTCAAAGTAAATAGATTTATATATTTGGTGTTCTGTTTCATTTTCATGGACATCGTATACAAATAGTCGATCTCTCTTTATTGAATCAATACATACAGCCGCAACATCAAGATTTGCATAGTAGTCGTTAGTATCAATTGTAGGATTTATAATGTTTTTGGATCGCGTAAAGCTAAAGCCCCAAATAGAATCCCAATCAGCTAGCTCAGGGATAGTGACACATACATCAGGACTTTTAGCTCTTAATGCAGTTACAAGATGATCATCTAGCTTTGAAATTTCAGACGATTCCTTAATTTTACGAATGTTATCTACCCATGAAAATTCACCTTTGTAAGAGTCATTGTTGTAATAACCTGAAAGCGTTGATATTAAATCACTGATCTCATCGATGTTTAACTCTAAACCAAAAGAAAATACAGAATCGCCTCCTGAGATATTCTTTAGATTAACACCTGCTTTAGGCGAACCTGTTACTGCTCTCAATACATCTTTTGAAATATCAATCCCAAAGACACCAACATCTGATTCTCTCGCAGCTTGAGACTTTTTTTGTACAGCTTGATCATCTAAAGTAAAAAGATCAACACTTCTCAAGCTGTCGTGCTTTAAAGTGTTCAACGCTGTTTTAATTCCAAAGTCATTCACAAAATATTTAGTATCTAAGAGAAAACGA
This sequence comes from Vibrio kyushuensis, assembly GCF_050337325.1. Classification (NCBI taxonomy): domain Bacteria; kingdom Pseudomonadati; phylum Pseudomonadota; class Gammaproteobacteria; order Vibrionales; family Vibrionaceae; genus Vibrio; species Vibrio kyushuensis. Next base: position 783,483 of record NZ_JAKJSV010000002.1, on the reverse strand, counting down.
CCATAACCAAACGTAAAAGCCATTATATTGTCAGGGGTTTTAATAATTAATAACGCAGAGCTAGATCTATTCGACAGCTCATCCAAAACTACACCAGTAACTTCTTCAGTAAAAGTAGTCCACTTAGGCTTTTTCTCCGCTGGGATCTTTACGAAAAGATTCCCCTCTAGCTCATGCTGAGTATCAATGTCGTAAGTATTCACTAGAGCTGAACTCTTTAAGAGTTCACTTACATCAAGGTCTTTATACTCATCTTTTACGAGAAATGAATTTAAAAAAAGGTACGGCTTTTTATCATCACCAACCATTGCAGAATACTCCATACTTGATGCCTAACGCTTGCTTAGACGAAATAAACCTGCTTTTACTTTCCGTCTATCTTTCCTTTCTAAAACTTCATAAGTAACTCAAGGAACGTAAATAAATCACTTATAATTTCAGTATCGGATTACGGAAAAAACCGTCTAACAATCGGTGAACCTTTCATTAGGTGTACTTGCTTACTTTAGATCGCGACGTTTGTTGAACACCTAACCGCTTGTTACACCGCTAACCTATCCCCATGCCCTACGCGAAACAAATAATTTATGTTTAATAATTAGCCACTAAATGGGGCAAGCCAGAACTGGCGACTGCGAAGATGGATGGAAATGAGTTTTGGAAAATAGAAGTTTCGCGACTCATAAATAACGATGGGTATGGAAAGTCGCTTAGGTTGGTGTTCAGTATTGATGGTGCAGATCAGGGCTGTATTGGATGGGGATACAATACAGCCCGCTTTTCATTGGTGTATACAAACGAAGTGAATATGCGATTATCAATCAGTTGGGCCGAGTAGTAACACAGAAACATTTGTTTTTTACTTTCGTTACCCACGCGATCTATTAATCGCTCTACAGGCTTGCATAGCATTTGTATTTATTGTGTTGTTACATGTCTACTTGCGTAAATCGAGCATTGAAATGCCTTAACACAGGCGGCTCATAAGAAAAAGCTAACCCTCTTATTTGGCTTGCGTTTTCCTTCACTATAGAAAAAGCCTTAATGATATAATCCATATGAGACTGAGTGTAAGTCGCTCTTGGGATCGTGATACGTAATAACTCCGCAGGACACGGCAGTTGCACTCCTGTTTTTGGATCACGCCCGAGTAGCAATGAACCAATTTCAGGCGTTCTAATTCCAGCAATTAAATACAATTCATTAGCTAACGCCATTCCGGGAAATTGTGTCGGGGGAATATGAGGCAGTAATCTTCCAGCGTCTACAAATGCAGCATGGCCACCGGGTTGCTGACAGACAACCCCTATCTTTTCTAACCCTTCAACTAAGTATTCAATCTGTTTTACTCTATATTCAAGCCATTCTTGTCGCATCGATTCATACAGTCCAACAGCCAACCTTTCCATTGCGCCGCCTTCTAGTCCGCCATAAGTTGGAAAACCCTCCAAAACCACACATAAGTTTTGGCAGTCTTTAAAGACGTCCTCATATTGTCGATTTTTGAAACTCAGTAAACCGCCCATAGGTACCATTGCATCTTTTTTTGCCGACATAGACATTAAATCAGCGTATTCAAACATCTCTTTAGTGATCGCCTCAATACTTACATTTTCATACCCAGGCTCTCGCTGTTGGATAAAATACGCATTTTCAGCAAAGCGGGCGCAATCAAGGACAACGGGGATCTCATATTTTTTTGCTATGGTGTACACACCTTTGAGGTTAGCCATAGATACGGGTTGTCCACCGATTGAATTGCATGTGATCGTACTAACAATGTACGGGATATTGTGGGGGCCATGCGTTTCGATGGTATCGCGAAGTCTTTCTAGATCAAAGTTGCCTTTAAATAGGCCATCCACGCTAGTGTCAAAGGCTTGGTCAGATGGGGTATTTTTAATCGTGCAGCCATTTATTTGCGCATGAGCCTGCGTGGTGTCGAAGAAAAAGTTTGAGATCACTACCATCTTACTTTTATCTAAACCGTGGTGAGTCTCTCTGTATTTGATCAAGTTAGGAACATACAATTGCTCTGCGCCCCTTCCCTGATGAGTAGGAATCGTCAAAGCGTAACCAAAAATATTAGTGACAACTGACTCCAGTTTTCGAAAGCTTTTACTGCCACTATATGCTTCGTCACCGAGTAGCATCGCCGCTTGCATTGATTGAGTAACCGCACCAGTCCCACTATCCGTCAAACAGTCGATATAAACATCTTTACTGTCCAACAAAAGCGTATTTAGACCCGCTTGTTCCAATGCCCTCAGTCGATCCGTTTTAGAAATTCGAGTAATAGGTTCAATGACTCGGATTCTAAATGGTTCGGGTAAATGAATAGAATCGCTTAACATCGGATCATATAGTTCTGCTTTCATATAGTAGACCTTACTGATTGAATTATGAAGTTCATGAACTACCGCTCAAATACAAGTATTTATATCGGTTTCATGCCTAATTTTAGCTTTATGGTAACCGCACCTAAACACATGCTGATTATTCCAAAAGAACAAATACCATAGCTTTCTATTCAAAAATCCAATCTTAATTTATGCATTAATTATAGCATTCGGTCCATCAAGGATGACCATGACCAAAAAATAAACTGGAGTAAAAGCATCGTTCATTACGTTGGAAATTAGCCGATTATCACAGAGCCATATTATGAACGTCACCTTGTATTCGTAATGACCTAAAGCAAAAATCCAACAACACTTGGAATCACCATTTAGACCAATTAAACACAATTACGTCACTTAAAACGGTATTTTCGAGTCCAAATACGATTAAACCACTAGCAAGAAAATCGCCAATCACAAAATGACCTAAAAACTTAAAGTCTTAATAAACAGTAACTTATAAAATTAGATATATAAATTATTATAAATAATACTTCATGTATGAAATTAATATGTTACTTATATGTAAAATTATCAGTAAGGCACACTAAACAAAAAAACGCTCAATTCTTCTTTTATTATTGGAGAAGAAACAGAGGTGCCTCCCTACAATGACGCTTGCTACACTAACTAAAAACGGAATAATAAGTGACCATGCTTATGACAGACAGCCAAGAAGACATTGATCAACAAACCCAATACCGGCTAGGTAAATGCATTCTTGTAAAAGACGACTCTACCTCCGAAATCCGGCTTCAGAATGGAAAGTCATTTTCACTGACACACCCCGAAAGTGCAATTTTACGCTGTTTGTATGAACACGACGGAAACGTAGTCAGTAAGTATGACTTGATCATCGCAGGTTGGGGACGACCCGATATAATCGGTTCTAATTCACTCCCCGTCGCAATGACTAACATTCGAAAGATTCTTAAACTGGTTGAGGTGGAGATTACTAATGTCCCACGGATCGGTTATAAACTTGAGATCCCGCAGACCGAGTTGCGTGCCACCCCCTCAATGGACGACACACTTCAAGATGGAATTCAAAAAGCATCGTTGCATCATGTGTTTAGTATAATCATTTTCTATGCCGTAATAAGCATTACTGTTTTATGTATATTGTTTGTAAGTACGTCCTGGGTAACTACCCAGTGTACGGTTATTGACACGGTGAAAGTATGTTATAACTCAAGGGAAAAACATCAATCAATAGCAATACCTGACACATTATCAGCCCAACCTAATGATACTTTCTATTTAAGTGGTCGAAACTGGATGAAGGTGGAAAATAATGAATAGTTTTCGAACAAGGTTCTCACTCACCTTATTGGTATTGATGTTTGCTGTTTTTCTTTTTGGTGCGTTCGGTGGCTATGTGAGCAATTTCGAAATAAAGATCAATCTGGAAGAACATCATCGTCGCGCTACGATTGCATCTAATCGTGGTTATGTCTCCGCGCTACATACTCAGGAAGACGATCAGGGCAATGTTATTTCCCAATGGCGTATTAATTCGTATCAGTTGATATATGGGAGCCAATGGATACGGATATTTGAAGATAGAGAGTTTATAGTAGGCAAAAAAGATGATGACAATTATGTCAACGTCGAAAACTTGCTAAGCGAAAAATTATTTGCTCGCTTCGAAAAAATTGAGCGAGTGGGTGATCAAGTTTACCTATGGCGGAATTACCCTACCCCGGCTTTTTGTGTCGGTAAAGTAATAGGGATCACGAGCCTAAGTGAATACATAAATAACCTTTAAACCTCTTCGACAGACGTTCACTAAAACGTTAGCCAAGTAAGGCTTGGGTAACTGGTGTATTCACAAGACAAATTTGGTCATTAAACGAATACTAACTATATAATATCATCGTCATTTTTAGCCCTGCATGACACAAGACCTTGAACGTTAGAATCCATACGAACAAGATCGGCACTTGCCATCTGTGTATTTGCCCCTATAGTCCAATCGCCAAAGCGATCATAACTTGTAATCAGCATTAACATACTGAAATACTGCTCTTTGCCCCCCTTTATAAGAATACGTCTATCATGATCGACAACTAATGCACCATTGCCCGCATCTAGAGTTGATACATAATCGTATGCCCCTCCTTCAGCCCTAATCACTACTTCTTCATGAACGCTGTAGATAGCGATCGGTAGTTTGATGGTTGCTGAATAATCCATAACCCGAACAGTGAGCTTTTCAATTCTTTTATCCCCCCTTGACGTTGAAACCTCGCTAAAAAAAAACGCATTCTTGCCCCTTGGTTTATTGCCATCGCGTATGACTTCCTGCTGTAACATTGGTTCTTCGGGTTCTTCGTCAAAGTACATTTTAGCCTGATCTCGATTAAACGTATTTTGTAGCGTTACGAGTCGCTGTCTAATTTCATCACCATACGTCTCAAATATTTGCTTAATCTCCGCTTCCCAATCAAATTCATCTGCCGCCCCCATCTTGGATACAATCCCAAGTTTAATGACACCGCATCGGCGGTCACTATCCAATGAATCAATCGTACATCTGAATCCTTGAGACATTGTAATACTTGCTCCACATTGATAAGTGTCTCCTTCCGACATATTTAGCGGTGGAATGCATACAATGGCGTTTTCAGATTCAAACGTAGCCAGATCAGTTGTCCGATCATCTGCGATTGGTTCGGTTGCCCAACACATTAATGACATTGCTAATGGTTTTCCGAGTGATTTCATTATTTTCCCTCTATTGTGTTTATTCTTTTCATTAATGATCGATAACGAGTCAACATTATTTACAACTAGAACAAAGACCAGTTATTTATAATAATTAATACAAACCACCCACGTTAGATATATATCAATAAAAATAACCCTACTCAATCCAAAACGAATGACATCACGACTATTACTGCGTTACAAAAATAAATAACAATCAAAGGCATTAAATAATCTATAAATTACTCCTTACCAATGAATACACGTGGTTATATAAGCTTAAAATAATGCAGTAACGGCACAGAAATCCCTAGCGATAAATGGCGATAAAATTGAATTATGTTTATAAAAAACGAACCAATACTAACTTAGGTGAATAACCGGTTACGGAACCAACACCTTAACAGTCACGTAAATAAAGTTCATAGCCTTATTAAAAACTAGAAAAATACGGAGTGGATGATGTACACATACGCAGTCCCATCAGAACGTCAAATAGATGTGAATGAATCACTGAAAAACATTACAGATTGCCTAAAAGAATACAATATTCATTCCTCTGTCAAGACGAGTCAAAATGGCTTAGTGGCATCCGTCGATTTATCAAACAATAAAGGCGAATACTTAACGACAGGCGTAGGTAAAGGACCTTGGTCGGTTGTCGGCGCATATTACAAAGCACTCGAACAGATACTGCTGCAATATCAGTTCATTTCATCAGACACATCAGTCCAATCTCTAAGACATTGGCTATTATCAGAAGAGAGGCACTGTGCATGCTTGTTTGGGAATATCTTGACGGAATATGACGACGGCCCTTTGAAATACTCGCGCTACTATTCACTCACTAACACCCACACTTACCTAATCCCAGAAGTGCTCGTCAACCCCTATCACGCTGAACCTCTTATAAAAACTGATGCGTTTCAATTTCTTAAGACTTATTCATCAAGTAGCGGCTGGGCCTCTGGCTCAACATTCGAAGAAGCTATTTTGCATGGTGCGAACGAACTTGTCGAAAAACATCATATGAGTGAACTTTATAAACAGTATATTAGTCATTCTCAATATACTGGCTCGTTTTATCGGGTTTCAATACCTTTAGCGATATTAGAAAAAAATCCGTTATCAACCATAGATCTTGACCAGGTCACAGTGATCATGTCGGCTACTGAGCTCGGGTCTTATTTCTGTGCTTGTACCCTAGAATCAGATATCAGCCCTATGACATTACGCTCGTCAGGCGTCTCATACTCTAAATACCACGCTATAGAACGGGCATGGTTTGAACTGGTTCAAACCGTCGAATTCTTTAGTCCGATTAAGCATGAAAAAGACACCCAATCCGCAAACTTTTTAAACAGTGTTGAGAAACTAAGTAGATTGGTCAAATTTTCACACTTTAGCGATCTGCCAATTAGGGATCTAACCGCCCTTAGGCCTGACTTGCACAGTTTTTATTACCATTACAAAAAATTAAACCTAGCGATAAATGAAACACGTTCATCTCTATTATTTCGCACCGCATTCCAAACAAAGAATATATGGTTTGTTTCCGTTTACATACCCGGATTGGAGCGATTCAATATCATTGACACAGGTAAATGGGTCATACCTTTAAGATAAATTTAGATTATAAAATCAAGACATATCATTCACTAATATCATTACCATGCATTAATTATTCATAATTCATAATTCATATTTTGTATTTTGTATTTTGTATTTTGTATTTTGTATTTTGTATTTTGTGATGATAAATAACCACAACGAAAGGAGCACATATATGCTAATAAACACAGAAAGTTCGCGTTATATACTTACAATAATTATTGGAGTTAACTCTTCCCTAGCTGTCGCTAACGATGTATATAATCACCTTGGAGAACCTATAATGATCGACATTTCACAACTCCATCAAGACCCGGACAGTTATGAAATGATCGATGAAAATGGCCATATCTATATTTTCAATGGCACATACTTCCTAGATGGAAAAATCCCCGACATTGGAACTGAGGAAGAATTACCATGTAAAGAATCGTTACTGAAAACGATTAATATTGAAGAGGGGGATAATTTACAGCCAGAAATCAACGATTGCTATATACAGAGGATAACCAATGACGAATATGAAATTGTCCCAATAAAATATTTGCCAGAACCGAATCCATATAAAGCAAATTACTATATGCCTGGTGAAAACAGCTATGGACCACACAGACGACTCGATGTATTTCAGCAGTTAATCATGTAATACGACTCATTGGGAAATCACATTATGGAAAAGGAATACTATGAAAATTAGATGAGCCTACACACTTGGTCTTTTTAACACGGGTTGGCAAATGAGCGTTGTACCTCTTTTATTAATACATCAAACATTATGCCCGCAAAGCCTTTTGCCACCTCTTCATTGGACATCAATCATTTCATTATCTGATAAGGCCTCATTAAAACAGATCGTTCATCCGTTCTATAATTGCTTTAAGTTGCTCTGTTTTCTCTGTTTTCGGATCTTTTGGTGCGGCACCTGCACTGTGCTTTATCAACAGAAGCGACGGCGGCGGTTTCGAGGCCTCAACGATTTCATTTCCTTACTGCCAAAATGGTTAAAATCAATCTCGTAACCAACAATTCCGACTCCCCCATCGAGTGGGTCTGTCTTATTGATGTCAATCCAGGCGTCTGATACGCGCGGTAACACTTCACGTACAAAGTAGTTCCCGACGGTTTGCGTGAGTGGAACGTTTTCATAATCACGAAGTGCTGGGTTGGCCTCTGGTGTGCCTTTTGCTTTTCCTGATTCATGCAAACACACTTCGGCCTCATCATCGTGTTCCCCAAGGTGTTTTACAATCAACTTTTGCTGCGCCGCTGTTAACTTTGTGCCCCCAAAAATACCGGTGATGATCAAGTTTAATGAAGTCAGAAACGTGTCGCGCGAGTTCTGTTTTTCTTTCTCAATGCAACTTAAAGCCGCCTTAATATTGCTTTGAACTGAACTCGCTAGTTTAAGCCAGGTTTTATCAGCTTGCAGTGCAGTGAGTCGACTCTCATCCTTTGGGTAAATCGCCAATTTTAATGGGCGTTCTACTGTGATTCTTCGGTAACCAAATGCTCGATAATCGAAGATCTTGCTGACGTCATTTTCAATAAAGTGACCGTAGGTGTTCACAATGATTTCGATGCCGTCCTCGGTGAGTTCCCGACGCTTACAGCCCAACGATTTGCGCATCGCTTGATAAAATACGTGTTCATCTTTTACTTCATCATCAACGTCTGTGTTTTGAAAAGAAGCACGACCGCCTTTTTTAGCGTGCTCTTTAGTTGCGTTTATAAGCTGAACTTTGCCCTTTCGGTTTGCTGCTTTATGGCTAGATAAAAGCCACACATAGGTAGCAATGCCCGTGTTGTAGAAGATGTCAGCTGGCAGTGCGACGATTGTTTCAAGAAGATCATTTTCAAGAATGTAACGCCTAATCTCACTCTCTCCACTGCCTGCGCCACCGGTAAACAACGGCGATCCATTCAAAATAATGCCAATGCGTGAGCCATTTTCGTTTCGGCTAATTTTACTCGTACAAGGGCGCATTTTACTCACCAGGTGCATCAAAAACAGTAATGAACCGTCTGACACTCGGGGCAATCCTGCACCGAAACGTCCTTCAAAACCTTTCTCTTTGTGTTCGTCGTAGATAAACTTTTGAATTTTTTTCCAGTCCACCCCAAACGGTGGATTCGACAGCATATAATCAAACTTTTCTGTACGCAGTAGATCGTTTGATAAGGTATTTCCCAGTTTTATGTTGTCGACCTTTTGGCCTTTGATGAGCATGTCGGCTTTACAGATCGCATACGATTCGGGGTTGAGTTCTTGACCAAACGCCGAGAGTTCAGCGTTTCTATTGAGTTGAAGAACGTATTCCATACTCGATGATAAGAAACCGCCTGTACCCGCGGTTGGGTCGTAAATTGAGCGCACTAACCCAGAGCTGGTTAATGCTTCTTCATTGGCAAACAGTAACGAGGTCGTGAGATCAACAATGTCTCTGGGTGTGAAGTGCTCTCCCGCGGTGTCATTTGAGCTTTCGGCAAAGCGCCTGATCAGCTCCTCAAAGATAAGCCCCATCCCGTGATTGTTAATGGCTTTTGGGTGAAGGTCTGCGGTTGCAAAACGTTTGGCGACTTTGTATAGCAGATCCGCTTCTTCAAGTTTGTCGATGGTGTTAAAGAAGTCGAAGTGCTCAAAGATCTCGCGGGCATTGGGGCTAAAAGACTGAATATAATGCTCAAGGTTGCTGGCCACCCCAGTTTCACCAAGCCGATTTAGATCCATTTGAGAGGTGTTGTAAAAGCTTAACTTTGCGGTGTGCGTCAGCAGTTTGTTTTGCGCTTCAAACGGCATCTCTTTTATGTCGTCATACTTACTAAGAACGTCGGGCTTATTGGCTTCAAGCACACACTCTAACCGTCTTAATAGTGTGAAAGGAAGAATGATTCGACCGTATTGAGATTGCTTGAAATCACCGCGAAGAAGATCGGCGACCGACCATAGAAAGGCAGCCCGTGCAGCGAATTGACTTTCAATTTTCATAGGCGTTTATCAACGATAATCCGTCGACCTCTATATCAAACGTTTTCATACTCATAAAAATAACCTTGTCATTACCTTTAATGAGCAAATAGGTTAGCCTCAGCGTCTAAGGATGGGTAATTAGTTATGAATAAATTATGCTTTGATAAAGCCGCCGTTTTCTGTCTCCCTTTTCATTTTTATCAGGTCAATTGAGTCTAATTTTCAGAGTAGACATTCAACAGCATTCCTTATATTGGGTAGCGGGCGTGTTTTCTGGGTGTAGTAATTGATTACCTATAAATAACCATTAATTACTACATCCACCCTCTAATACCTGTCATCTTCAGTGGTGTGAATAAATAAGTGGGTACAACCTAGCCAACCTAGCCTGTGTCGTTTTGCCTAGCGACACTCCCCCCGCTCGTTTATTCATGGTTGTACGCAGCAGTAACAGTATGTCGCGCAAGGAAATGCTGTTTCATTTTGGTCTCCATTCCACTATATGCTGTGTTTGGCTACAGAGCGCTCCCCCCAATAGAGCGTTCTGTAGCCTCTTTAATCCTCTCATTTCTGAAATCAAAAACTCTTGAATCAGAAGTTCTTTATTCATTTTATCAATCCCATTACCAAGGCCATCTGTAAATAGCGAGAGCGGCTTTATAGCTCACCTAATCTTCTTTTTTGCAAGTCATTGGGCAATCTCATTAATCCATGTTACGAGGTGAACACAAGTAACGGGAAGCGCTAGGTCGTCCTATTTCGCTTAGTGTCCTTAATACGCTGTGTTTGGCACTTGATATCGCTCATCGATCACGGTAAACCGTTTATAACAACTTAGTGAATGTCGCGACTACCTCTCGGTATCCGAAACCACCATGCCGTCTTTAATCGTGATGATACGCTTGGTATGGTCTGCTAAGGCGTTATCGTGGGTAACGATGATAAGAGTTCTGCCTTCGCAGTGGAGTTGATTAAACACAGCTAAAACCCCCGCACCAGATTTTGAATCTAGCGCACCTGTTGGCTCATCAGCTAGGATGATCTCGGGATCGTTGACGAGAGCTCTGGCTATGGCGACTCTTTGCTTTTGGCCGCCTGAAAGTTGATTTGGTTTGTGGTTTAAGCGGTCGCCTAACCCTACTTGCTCTAATAATTTGGCTGCACGTTGGCGACGCTCTTTCGCTTTGATACCCGAATACACCAAAGGCAATGCGACATTATCTAATGCAGTCGCGTATTCCAGTAAATTAAAACTCTGGAATACAAACCCTATCTTCTGGTTTCGAATCCTTGCTAATTCATTTGAACTTTGGATCGCCACGTTTTGACCACCAAGTTGGTATTGTCCGTCGGTCGGTTTATCTAGGCAGCCAAGCATGTTCATCAATGTCGATTTTCCTGAGCCCGAGGGACCAAGAATGGCCAGAAATTCACCTTGTTGAATGGTTAAGTCAACGCCATCTAATGCGCGTACTTCCGTTTCTCCGCTTGAATAGTATTTACATATATTGGTGAGCTCAACAAGCGGCTTACACGACATGATCTTTCCAGAGTTCTTGCTATTCACTTTGTAATGCCTCCAATGGGCTCACTTTTGCGGCTCGGTGCGCTGGCAGCCAAGCAGATACGACGCCAACGAACACTAAGGTGGAAATCACAATTGCAACAACGCCCCAAGACAGTTCAGGGACTGGTTTGCCTAGTTCCTCATAGAGCTTGTTTCCTTCTAGACTTATCGCGCCTATTACCGATACAAGCGCATAAGTGACGCCCAAACCCAATACGCCGCCTAACATCATGGTCATCAAAGATTGCACTAAATAGTGCAGACGAATGGCGGTAGGAGTCGCACCGACAGCCATTCGCACGCCTATGTCTCGGGTAGAGCGTTTCACAGTGGCATACATCACATTAGCAATCCCGACACCCGCTACAGCAAGAGTGACAAAACCAATGATGCCAAGGAAGCTTTGTAAGCCAATCAAGAATTGCTGCATGCTTTTTTGGCGTAGGAGCATATCTATAATTTGCACCGCCTGAGTATCACTGCTGCTGACGCCATACTTACGAGCCATGATTTGGCGAATAGTGGCAGCAAGTTTTTTTCGGTCTGCGCTCGCTTGTGGCTCGACATTAATGCCTTCGATTTCACCATTGAGATAAAAACGCTTCCACGTTGTTAATGGCACAAAGCTGGAATAATTGATCTGTTCGCCCAGCTCGACTAGAGCACTGTTTTTTTTTAACACGCCAATCACTGTGAACGCTTCACTGCCAATCTTTACCGTTTTTCCAACAGGGTCGCTTTGTAATACCTCTGGCGCATACCATGAGAACTCATTGGAAGAGTTGAACAAGTTTGCAGCCAACGTGTAACCCAATACAACGACTTTGCGTCTGTGCTTTTGGTCAAACGGGTTTAGCCAGCGCCCACCCTCCATTGGGACTAGATTCGTCATGGAGGCAAATTCTGTTGTCACGGCCAATGGTTCCTGCCATGCGCTGCGGTCACCATGGGTAATACGCTCCGTCCACCTTGCCGTTGATGAAACGCTTTTCACTTCTGGGAGAGCTTGAATCACTTCCGTATCGTCCAGTTTTAAGATCATTAATTTGCCTTCGTAAAACGCGCCATAATCGACACTTATCCGACCAGCGCTCAAATGAATCAGGTTACCGTTCCCATTTTTCGCCGTTCTCATTACGCCCTGGAGAATGCCTTCGCCCACCGCCAACATGGCTGCGATACACAGTGTCGCCCATGTGACAGCAACAATGGTCAATCCCAAACGAAGTTTTTCTGCGGCCATCTCTTCAAATATTTGTCTCATTGGTAACAACATGATTATGCCCTCGCACTCAAAGCCACCACTGGCGCAAGACGCGATGCTCTTCTTGCAGGGAAATAAGACGCCAACAATGCTAGAACAAGTGTCACTAATAATGACCAAACAATGGAATTAGGCGTGATAACGGGAGACCCTAGCCAATTAGGCAAAGCCATAAACGCAAGTAAATCAACCGTCATATAGGCGATCGTCAAGCCAAACACGGTGCCGACCATAACCAAAAATAAACCTTCGAGTATAAATTGAGTAAGTATCGATTTTTGTGTGGCGCCAATCGCTAACCGCACACCGATTTCTCTCGTCCGTTCCGTTACAGAAAGGAACATAATGTTGGCCACTCCAAGCGCACCAACCGCCATGGTCATTGCTCCGCTCGCACCAAGAAAGAGTTGAATGCCCCGAAAAATACTCTCATACAGGGCACTGCGTTCACTCCAGTCCGGTAGGTTAAGGGCTTCGTTATCTGTGGGATCAAAGCGCAATTGCTTTGCATAAAAGGTAACGATGGCCTGTCGGAAAACCGGCTCCGCCATACCGCTGATAGGCTTTAACATCAGCGATATTGGCTTATCCTCCCACAAGTCTAGATACGTGGTATAAGGGATAAAAACGATCTGGCCGTCAATATACATGCTGCTCGCGTCTTCGTCTTTGATGATACCTATCACCCCAAAAGGGATTCCATTTACTTTGATCTTTTGCCCAATGTGGATTTCACTCACTTGTGCGATATGAGCGCCTAACACAGCAACGCGTGTGTGGTTAACCATATCACTCGGTGTAAAGTTGCGAGAACCCAGTTCTAGCTTTTGTAGCGTCATAGAGAAGTGAGGCGGTGAGATGCCGTTCACATAGTTTGTTAAGCTCTGTCCTTTGTCGTTGGTTACGGTCGCATCCATTTTGGCGTAAACGCTGACTGCCGCCTCGACAAAACCTGACTGTGTGATCATATCGACCTTCTCTTGCGGAATATGAATTGGGCGTCTTGAAGGCATTCCTTGCCATGGTTTACTCGTGCTCCGTGGGTACGCAGATTGGACATTCTTGGCCATAAACGACAACTGCTGAATTTGATAGCGATAAAAGCCCTCACCCAACGCGATCAGCACCACGACGGATATCACCCCCCAAGCAATGGCAATAATGGCCAACATACTTTTCACACGATGCGCCACCAGCGTTTGCCATGTTTGCTGTAATAAACTTGTCATGAACTAAAAAACTGGGAAATCAATATCATGGAATCATCATCCAACTTACCTGCGACCTTCAATAAGCCGATGCGTTGACGCCAATAATTGTATAAGTGGGTTTGTAATTTATGTTTTGACTCGAACAATTGATTGTATGCGTTGATCACTTCCGATACTTCGGTCAAACCTGCCTCGTAGAGCTTCTCTTTACTACTCAGCACTTTCTCGTGTGACGTTACTAGTTCGTTCGCGATCAATACTCTATCCCAGTTGATATCCACTTGAATAAACTGTTGGGTTACGCGTTGTTGAATATCGATTTCTACTTCACGTAGATTTTGTCTCGCAATGAGAACATTGAGTGATGCGGTATCGACTTTGGCGTTTATCGCGCCGTTTATATCAATTGGCACATCGAGAGTAACGCCGGCGCTAAATTCGTCGGTATTGCTATCATACCCTACGCTACTGGTGATCTTTGGGTAATAGCCTCCTGTCGCCTCCTTTTTCTCTAACTCGCTGGTTTTGACATTCTGCATTGCTACCAAGAGTTTTGGGTTACTGTCTTTAGCTAACTTCACCCACTGCTGTTTAGACTCTAAGCGCATAGGGGGTTGAACGAGAGGTTCCGTGCGGATTTGATCGACATTTTTCGGGAGTAGGTTGGTTAACGCCGCCAGTTTGACGCGTTTGACTTCTAGATCAGCTCGAGCATTCAACAACCCTGCTTTTGCCTCGACGTGATTTGCGCTGATCTCTTCGACATCGACCGATTTCACTTTACCTGCAAGGTAACGCTTCTCAATAATCATCAGCAGCTTGCTGGATTTTTCTAGTTTGGATTTCGCCAATTGGATTTCGCTCTGCGCACTTGCCACATCCAAGTAACACAAAAGCAGCTTCCCTGCTAAGTTATTGTAATACAAGGTAAGACTTAACTTAGCTTTGATGTAATTGGCTTTGGCTTTATCCAAAGCTGACCACGCACTACTGTCCCAAATGGTCTGATTAAGGGATGCGCCATAATTAGGGGGGGTCGTTGCTGACTCATTCCACCCTACCGATGCCTTTGCACCCAAACTGGGTAATAGTGGACTTCGCATAGCGTCCACACCAGCGTCACTAACTTGGACACTTATCTTGGCTTTTTTGTAACCGGGATCGTTTTGTTTCGTCTGGTGCCAAGCTTGTTCAATTGAGATCGCGTCGCTCGGTAAACTGACGGTCGTAGCCAAGATCAAACACCCGAACCTAGATATGGGGAACTTAACCATGTGGTACTCCCATCATCATGCTGTTGTCGATAATTTGGTCATCTAATTCGACACCATCCAACACTTCAACATGGATACCATTGGACAAGCCCAACGTCACTTTCTGCTTTCGGAAACCTTGCCTAGAGCTATCCGGGATCAGCACGTATGGCGTATCGCCATCAAATTGCAGGGCGCGCTCAGGGACGGTTACTACATTCTCTGATCGCTTCAAGGTAATTTTAGCGGTTGAGGAGAAGCCCGAACGTAGTCGAACGTCTTGTGGAATGTTGAGCTCACCCACTTCCACTTCAAATCCATTATCAAAGCTTTTCTCCCCCTTCGAATTGTTGCCTGACGAGTTTAGGCTCTCGGACTGAATCGCCACTTTCGTGATCACGCCCGATATTTCGACATCGGGATAAGGAGCAACAGCAACCATTACCGCCATACCCTGAGAAAGTTGTGCTGCATCATATTCACTGACATGACCTTTAAAGATCAGGTTATTCATGTCAGCCAATGACATCATTTCTGTCGCGGTTTGGCTCGATTCTGTCGAGATGATGGGCTCACCAACTTCAACTTTTCGGTTCAATACCGTGCCATCAATTGACGCAGTGATGGTTGAGGTCACACGAGCGTCACCGATAGAGGCTTCACCGCTATGGATCAACTCTAGGTTATGACGCTTTTGTTGGACGTTCGCTTGTTCTGATTTCACCGCTGAACGTGCACTGACATAAGCGTCAAAGTTTTTTGGGATGATTTTCTGCTTCACCAAGCCTTCCCAGTTAGCCAGTTTTTGTTTGTGCGACTCCAAGTCCGCTTCGCTACGCTTCAACTCTGTAAAAGCTAGCGTAAGAGCTTTAGGGGTAGGATTTGGACGCACTTTAATCAACGGTTGGCCCTGTTTAACTTCCTCACCAACTTTAACGTAGATTTCGCCCACGATACCGTTAATCTGCGACTTAATTAACACCGAGTGCGCCGGAACAATTTTGCCGACCGCTATGGCTTGTTTTTCAATGGTTCTTGCTACCGCAGAGCGTGTGGTGAAATCATTCGGCTGAACCGAAGATTGCAAATATAAATAGACGCCACCGCCAAGCAATGTAGCGCTCACAGTAGATACCAGCCAAGTTTTTGCCATCATTGATACCAATTGTTGTTGTGTTGTCAGTGAACATCACATGGACAAAAAATTGTAGCGATGTTCAATATTCACCGACAAGTTTCGACTTCTCACCAGGCACCAAATCAACCTAAGCAGTTAATTAGTCTGATATTTATCAAGTATTCTTGTTCGGAGCTACGAAATCAGGGTCTCACACTGATACAAACTGAGAAGCAAAGCATATTAATAAGAAGCTATGAGGCGCCTTACGATGACCAACAGCAATTGACCCCATTTTGGCCCTGCCATGTGCTCGTTCATTCAGTACCTCAAATGGGGAGTGAGCGTATAGAACCTAGCGGGCTCGTCAGCTCTAAACAAACTGAGTTTTTGCGTTCGGTGATCACTCGGAAACAATCTCGACGGCCGGTATCAATAACTTCTGAGAATAAATAACGTTCAACTCGAATATCGTTAGTACGAGTGATTATGTAGCTTAACAATTTCATTTTTATCGTTACCCTAGGGTCTCTTTTCACCAAAGCAAAGTTCTTAACTCGCTCCAGGAATTCCTTCGTGTCGATCTGGGCAAGAATGTCGTAATTTATCCGATGTCCAATGGTGTTCTTTGTGTAATCTACTCTGTCGAAATCCGCATACGAAACCAACAGTTTTTCATCTTCGGTAAACAAAATAGGACCAATTTCACCATCCCACCCCACTCCACCATTCACCCCTATTTCTTGATCCGTTAATGGCACCACCGTGTATCTATAATTGTGGTTTGACCAAAATGAACGCGTAATATCGGGTTTGATACCAGATCTCAACGAAAACGCATCCGCAGCAGCTTCAGAATAAGGACTCGCGATCCCATATGCTGCAAGATGTGGGGTGTACACACCTTTACAATAGAACACATCAAAGCTTGTATCCCACCCAGCACAGAACACACCCGTAGCACTATCCGGAAGATAAGATATCTGCTGCCCTTTTCCTTCAGACTTAGTCTGAAACCGCTTTCCATTACCACGCGTTGAAATAATGGCCGTACAAGTATCTAATAGGCCGATATGATCATGATATAGAACAGGGTGACTTTGTATGTTGGGAAGTAAACGTGTATCTGACAAAGCGAAAGGACGTGTAGACCAAAGAGGCTTAATATCCTTATCATCAAATATTTCAGTTTGTCGGCAGTACGGCAAAAAATCCGGAGCTGAAACGATAGAATAAGCCGCAATATTGAGACAACGGTTTAGTCTCCCTCCGCCATGAATCGTCGAAACCTTAACGTAACCGTCCCCTGAATGATCGACATAATGAAGAATGTTATCTTCATTTGATTCTAGGTAGGTCTTAAGATCATCTTGCCAGTTTACATCTTGCGTCATCCCTGTGAATTGGTTTTTGATGGCATGCCTTATATACAAAAACTCTGGTGTCGATCGTGGAAAAATCGACAAGTTTTCGCCTGCTTTTATTCGACTCGCAATGGGGACAGCGCGAGGCATCAAACGTAAGCTAGAGTGACACAAATTGATCTGGTGGCGTCTGTTCATCAAGGAGAGTGAAAAAGGCTTTCTGAGATCAACAAGTTTTTCTTCAGATTTGGCTACCTGTATCAATTCGGCGTGTATGGCCGGACATAGTATTCCCAACTCAGCGTCATAATCTGCAATGTTTTCATTTACTTTAAACGGGTAACTACCCCGTTGTTCTGGTTTACTACCGACTTTTAGATCCATACCGTCCGACAGAAAATCGTGTACCTTCTTAATCTTTTCGTTGGCGTGGTATGTTGAATATTCCAGATTTAAGTTCAACCCTTTTACACACTCACTCCCATTAAAAAGTTTGTGGATCGGTAGCCAAAAATCTAACTGTTCATCTTGATAAGAGGAAAAAGGATCGCCTCGCTGACCCACATTCAAGCGATGTCCTAATATAGATTTACTGCCTTTTACCTTCATCGCCAGATAAGCATCGTACTTTGCAGGTAAAACGCGCGTACGATGAGGATCATCAGCGAATCTCGAGACAAAACTTCGTCGTTTTTCATCGTAGCATGGAGGCGCATCTCCTACGCGAGTGATCCCCGTTCGAGAGTACACCATATCAGCATGTTTCTTGTGGACGGTTTCATTAGAAACTCGATATTGATTGGCGAATACGACTACGGCACATTCTTTTGAGTCTAAGTACTGCTGTAACTGGTCTAGTTTCAAATTCGCTAAGGCGAAAACATTATTTTCAATCACATTTAGAGCATGTAACGAAGGAAATTGAGTTAAAGGAATTTTTTTTTCTTTGTCAGCCCACATCACGAGCGGCGAGGCAAAAGCATGGTACAACAGACTATGCGCGGGTTTCGATGGCGTAATGGCCTGATTACCTTCCTGAGCAAACTCTCTAAAACCAGGAATCGTTCGATTAACGTACAGTGGTTTTTGAAGTTCAGAAGAGAGATCTGAAGCACAGATATTGAGCCCATGCTGACTAAAAAGATCCCCCCAACCATAGGGTGCCATTTGTCGCAATATCTCTTTTAATTCATCAATAAGCGCCATTATTTTCCTCCCTAATCCCCTCGCTGTAACAACGCATGCTTGTCGTTTTACAATAAGAAAACTGGCAGGAAACACCGATACAGTAAATAGCCTTACTGCTAATTAATTATTATTTATGCATCACTTTTACCAAGCATCAGGGGTTGGTTAACAGGACTTCCCCTGCACCAAATTAAATAGCAAATAACAGTCTTATATCCCTGAGACCAAATAAGTCGCTACTTTCAGAAGGAAAATGCCAATTTCCAATACTTAAATAGCGATAAATTACTCCTTAACAATCGAGGTGCATGTTTATATAAATCCACTGGCTAATAAAACGTACATCACCAATAAGGGCACCATAAAGATGGGAAATTATTATAGCGAAACCAATCCAAGTTATTCCATAAGGATTAATTAAGCCTACGCCCTCGGCTATACACGATTAACAGCAATAAGCGTCAATTAAAGACCTTCTACGATAACACTAAATAAGGAGTTGATGATGGACATCGTACCAACAGAACGTCAAATGAATGCTAATCAAGCTATTGAAAACATTGTAAAATGGTTTGAGGCGCACGACATAGACTCCTCTCTTACAACAAGCCGTAATTATCTAGTGGCAACCGTTCAATTATTCAATTCGAAAAACGAATTCTTAGCCTCGGGGGCGGGCAAAGGCCCTTGGGCAATTATTGGGGCATACTACGAAGCGTTTGAACACCTTTTATTGGAACATCAATTTATTTCAACCAATACGTCAATTCGTTCTTTACGCTACTGGTTGGGATCAGAAGATCATCACGAAGACTGTCTTTTTGGGAAGCCTCTTAAAGAATATGAAGATGGGCTTTTGAAGTTTTCTCGATATTACTCTCTTCTCAATGCGCGAACCTACCTGCTCCCTGAAGTGCTCATCAATCCTTTTTATAAAGAGCCTCTTATCAATAACGACGCATTTCAATTTCTTAAGCCGTATTCAGTCAACAGCGGTTGGGCCTCTGGTTCAACGTTCGAAGAAGCCATTTTGCATGGAGCAAATGAGGTGATCGAATGTCATCATATGAGTGAGCTTTACAAACAGTGTATTGGTCATAAAACCTCCTCTGGTTCGGAGGGATTTTACAAGATAAAATTACCCTCGGCTCTATTGGTGCACCCCTTATCCATTCCCAACCTTGACCAAGTTTCGGTCGTTATGTCGAAAACAATATTAGGATCTTATTTCTGTACTTGTGTTCTATTGTCCGACCTCAGCCCGATGGCGCTACGTTCATCAGGCGTCTCATACTCAGAATATCATGCCATTGAGCGAGCATTGTTTGAATTGGAGGAAACCATCGAACTCTTCACCACCAAACGACGTGACTGCGAGATCCAAGCAGCTAATTTATTAAGCTGTACGCCTAAACTAAGCAGATTGATAAAACTCTCGAGTCTAGACGAGCTCCCCTATAAGGATCTGACCTCATTATCCCCCACCAGTCATTACAAGTTTAGTGCCCATTATAGGAACTTAATACAAGCCTTAGACGATAATAACTGGACCCTACTATTTCATACCGCTTTTCAAACCACCAATATATGGCTGGTGTCTGTCTTTATTCCCGGGTTAGAGCGATTCAACGTCATTGACAAAGGTCACTGGGTCGTACCATTAGGGAATAAATGATGATGTCACCTTTTCATTGATACAACACACCCGAGCACGCATTTTCTGTTACCACTACGGTCATTAGGTTGATCAATTTTCATAAATATATGACGCGGAGAACCAATAAATAACCCATTATTTATTACACTATTCGAACGAAATCAGCCAACATAGCATTGTGTAGCGTTGAAGAAGAAGTTGATGTTGATGAAGTTGATGGAGAGGAGGGGTACCTGGGTAACACTAGCCTAGTCGGTTGACTGGTCAACTTTACCCAATATATTTTTCCAACGTAGGCACACAGTAGTAAATGTTGTAACAGCAAGAGTTTCCTGTTTGGTTAACACTTTACGCAGTATTTAGGCTACAACGTTGCTCCACCTACGGAACACCGGACTGTAGCCATTTTTTTCCCATGGAACCTGTATTAATAAGGCATGAACAACTTCCAAGTTTAGGTTCAACAAACTTACCCCACATTGAAAGAACCAGAAGCCTCGTAGAAATAAAGCGGCATTTATGGCCTAGAAATGCCAGAAACCCAAGTATGATCAAAATACTTCCTGCCCATCGTGAAATAGTTGCCATCCAATGACTACTTACCTTACATCGACGTAGCAAATAATCAGACATTATTACACTTAATAGATAGACACTACTGAATACGATATTCGTAATCGTTCCTAAAATCAGTATTTGCAACCAAACAGCTGCACTATCGCCTTCTCGAATAAATTGAGAAAGAAATTCGATATAAAACATCGCGGCTTTGGGGGGGATTACGTCAACAATAATGCTGTCGATAAAGGCTCTTCTGGCACTATCCCCTCAAGGTGAAAAGGAGATTTTCTGACTGTTTTTCGTTATTACAATGCGCTTTAATCCTAGCCAAATAAGGTAAAGCCCTCCGAGTTTTTGCATTGTTAAATAAAGTTGAGGAAGGCTACTGATAAATACAGCAGAAATACCCAGCTCTTCCGAGGGAATATGAATGTAGCCACCAATGTGCAAACCAAACACTCTGACCAGACCTATTTTTCTCCCACTCGATACTGTTTACGCTACGCTATACAATATTGCAGCTCCTGGAATATATACATAGAGCAACGTCACTGTCATATACGTGATTAACTCGGTCCCCCGAAAGCATCAGGTATCATCCAAACAGTATTTGAACGTTTGAAGTTCCTTGGCTAAATCTGCCACGACGATTCTAGCATGGTCATCAAAACAACGCGTTAGAAGGCAACCGGCAATGACCTTAGCAAGTACGACAAGCGCGTTATGGGTGATCCCTAAGCGAGTCACTTCGGTGACTCCAATACGAATACCTGAAAGCCGATGTCCATCGCCCGGTAAAGCAACTGCATTAACAAATATACCAACGTTCTCCAGCCGATACGTTGCAGCTTTTGCCCCCTCTGGGTAACACCATTTTACTATTATCTGATGTGTCTCAGTGTAATCGGGTGCGCCGAGTACCTCTAGTCCTTCACTGTGTAAGAGTGAGGCAAGCCGTTTGGCGTTATTTATGCCTGTTCTCATGTACTTTTTACCAAAAGTTCTCATTTCGATGCATGTAACAACCAGTGAAGCGACTCTATTTAGTTGATGAGATCCGGTTAACGTTGGAAAGATCATGGTTTCTATAGGCCTGGACAAGTGGTCATCATTCCAACAAATGATTCCGCCTTGAGGCCCACTGAACGTTTTCCCTGTGGAGCCCGTAAAAACATCAGCCCCTTCCAATATCGGGTTGGGGTAGACACCCGCAGCAATAAGCCCCGCTTGGTGTGCACCATCAAAAAAAACACGGCCCCCCCACTGCGAAATAATGTCTTTGATTTCTCTAACAGGAAAAGGAAATAGATGTACCCCAGCGCCCAAACTCACTAAAAGCGGTTTGTGAACATTCGCAAGGTATTCAAATTTATTCAAGTCGATTTTCAGAGTTTGTGGCTCTATAGGGAAATCGATAATCGAGTAGTCGAGTATTCCAGGTGGCCCCATTTTATAATTGGATAAATTCCCTCCATAGAATGGATTGAGAGCAAACATATTTGTAATGTTAAAACGTTTTTTTAACATTGAATACACCACCGTATTAGCGTGTACCCCTCCCATCAGTCTTGGGTCAGAATGTTTACATTGAAATAGATCGTTAATAAGTGAAATAGCCAGCGCTTCAATTTCATCCGCTTGATCAAGCCCTGTAAAATAGCGACTCCTACGGCCTATCTCACCACACGATGCTCGAGTACCAAGCTCGCAGCTTAATAAATGGCGAGCCTGACGACTCATTGGACTATCAGCGGCGACAAGGTTTATTCCTTGCTTGCCACGGATCTCGTTATGCCTATCAAGTATGCTGATAAGGTGTTGATATAGCCTATCTCCCGTCAACGATACCACCAGTTTTTTAGCCTTGTTGATTAGGGTATGGTCGTGGTAACTGTTTTCTGAAAGCAAACGGAACCTCCTCACTCTTGGCGGTATTTATTCCTACCACCAGACAAATCCAAACCAGAAACCAGCAAATTCGTGTATTCTGAGATGTTAAGGTTGGAGCCGTCAAGAACGTCACCTAAATGTCGACCGGAGTAAATTTCAGCATCCGTTGTCGTGATTCGAATATTCATGGCCAATCTTTCTGTGTTCGACATGTTGACCAATGAACAATGCATTGTTCGCTCAGCAAAAATGACAAACTCTCCCTTCCTCATAGGCATGGTAACGATGTCGGCGTCATCATCATTAACCCAAAAGGTTTTCTTAACCATCATCTTTTCAAATTTTGCCATCGCATATGTTTTTACCTCTTCGTAAGGCTCCCCTACCCAATCATAATCGTGAAAAATGGCAGAAGTATCCACATCTAGAACCAAGGCGAGATTATTCACCCGTTGAACAATGTCTTCGACCGTACTGCACTCTAGAAAAAGGTCTCGCCAAAATTCATACTTAGGCATGCTGACCATCGTTTTTCTGTACTGTTTTTTGTGAGAACCACAAATAAAGCGTTGAGGCGCACACTCGATTTCAACATCCGTTAACGCAATCCAAACGGTTAAATTCCACCAACCTTTGTCTCTACAATTGGGCCCCAGACTCGGTATGTTATTTCCTATTTCTTCCCAATCAAAATCGCCCCACTCTCGATGCCAACCAGTACTGGTTTCAAGGGATCTTTTATGGCATATTTTCGACCGCCACAGCACCAAATCCTGTCCTGCTAACGATCGCAAACAAGACACTAATGTGGGGTGTGTGACAAGCTCTTCGATGACGGGTGAAACGAGGTGCCAATCATGAACTGAATAACGTCTATGCAAGGGGTGCACGCTAGGATTAGAGATGATCTCTTTAACTACTTTTACAGCGCCATTAAGTAAAAGCTCGTTAGCAAATCGAGGCAGCGGCCCTACAAAGCCACAATCGATAAAACACTGTATTTGTTGTTCTGTAAGACCTTTATCTTCAATATTCATTTAACTTCCTTGCGTAACGTCACATCTTAGTTCAACCTCTAATTTGCCAAGTAGTCATTCAATAGGAAGTAATTTAAGGATAATTTATTAGGGAAAAAGGAAGCAGTGTCGCTGTAAAAAAGCGCTCAGAAAATCAGACAGCAGCCCAACTAAAGAAAGAAAAATTCCTCATCTGGCTACCTTCTTAAACAATTCGTTATGTTATTTTCTTGTTTTTATAGACAAAATAGGAAACTTATTAACTGCAAAACTGATGATTACAGACATTACCTCATTACCTTTAAAGCTCTGAGAAAAATTCGAAGGGAATATGTAATCGCCATTCGCCAAAGTGGACAATAAATGTTTTTCTGTCAATGTTCTACGGCTACTTGACTCGTTCTTCAACGTTACAACAGCCCAACGCTCGCCTCCCTCTTCACTCAGCAATATATAGTTGATAACCGTAAAATCGCTTATATTCGGTTCAATATTATCTTCATTTGGAAAGGCCAACTCGAACCTTTCAGAAACAACTTGCTCAATATTTATCGCCTCATAGTCATCTGATAAAGCAGAGAAAGACAAACACAAAAGAGCAGAAATAATGTACTTACTCAATTTAAACCCTCCAATTATAAACGCTTATTAGTCCGAGAAGTCGGCCTAGAAAACAACGAACTAATCACTAGCCACTAACTCTATTCCGCTAACTTAGGACAACAAAAATCAAAGAGAGTGAACACGATAAAAAGCTTGGGTCGCTTCCAATTTAAAACGCAACGATTGTAGAGCACCCAACAGTTAGCTTAACCAGTAAGCTATGTCTGCGCTCTTCACGTGGCAAATAATTAATGATTAATAATTAGCGCCTAATGGCTATCTACTTGTTGTACAAACAGCAGCAAGTTACACCTTTATGGTCATCAGATCTTTTCGGTCTATCTAAATCGAAATTGGACAGGAATGAGCTAGAAAAATTGAGCGGTTAGCATTGATATCATGAGATCAACTAATGAGAACACTTTATATTTAGTAGTTGAAGACAGATTGCATTGAATAGTTACCCAGATAGTACTTCGGGTAACAGGATATAGCGCCTCCGCATACTCTATCCGTAACAGTCTACTCATCACCTTCATTAGAACAAAAAGTGGCCTAGCTAACCAAATGAGACCACACTTATCCAAAAGGCAAAACCTGCCCCTTTATCTATGTTGTTTTCGTTTTTTATTAGCAACCTAGTATTTTACCTTTTAACTTCCCCTCATCAACTAACTTACATGCTGTCATATAAGAGGTAGATTTGTAATCATCTGTAAAAGGTGCTCCTTTATCTACAAGATTTTGTAGGAAGGCTATATTTTCATTCTCGGAAGTAAAGTTAACGATCAGTGTCCTAATTGTAACCTCTCTATCATTTAAGCGAATTTTACGGCGAACAACTTCAGTATTAGGTAAATGAATATACTCATCTATGTGGCTTCCCATTAAATTAACACTAAGAATGCCTACACGTGAGACGTACAGTTCAAATTCACGTTTCATTAGTCAATAACCTCTATTTTCCATTTTTTTGTAATATTTGGATTATCTACTCTACCCTGAGCAGGAGAAATCGTTACTTCTTGAGAGCCATTTGGAAGGTGAAACCCTGGTCCTCTAAAAAATCATTCCCTTCTAGCGGAGATAACTATTTATGGGATGGCGCTTAAGTCGTTCGGATAACTCCCATAAAGCTATTCGATTAGAATCATATTTGAGAAGCTCGTTCGCTTCAGATGCCTTACACCAACGAAACTCTGTGTGTTCCGAAGATAACTGTGCCTCACTCGAAACCTGCACTGAGAATGAGTATTCTGGTATCACATAAGGGTGAAGGCTCCATTCTTCATGACCAGAATAAAACACTCGCGGTAACATACACATAGAATCTAGTTGAACCCATTCAATACCTGTTAACGAGGTTTCTTCATATAATTCTCTTCTTGCAGCTTCAAGCAAAGACTCATGATCTTCGCCACCACCAGAGATTGCCTGCCATTCACCATTGTCTGTGCGGCAAGCAATCAGGAATATGGGGTCTTCCATTTCAAATTTGTATGGGAATATAAGTACCTGAAATGGTGCTCTCATTGAATTAGTTCCACTATTGTTACGCGTCCATAGATATTACAATCATTAGAAAAAGTTGGGGAATTTTCAGATTAAATTTTTCACGATTTTGTTGTGCAAACTCGGAAAGGGGCATTTTCGTGTTTCATGCCCCGTCAGCAAACCTCTGGACAGAGATACGTTAGAGGTTTTTCTAATTTATCGATCTATGGATTATCTCCAGTATGGGAAACCTTGATAGGCAAAAAGCAAGGCCTGCCCCCGTCAGCTCTGAGAATAAACTATTGCTGCTGGTCTTTATTCCGCTCTGCCAATGCAAACCATTGCTTTGCTTTGGTAAGGTCCTTGTCGACCGCGATCCCCTCTTCATAGAACACTCCAAGTTGATGTTGCGCCTTGGTGTCGTTGTTCCTCGCAGCAAACTGATAGAGTCTGAAGGCTTCCTGAACGTTTTTGTCGACAACGATGCCCTTTTCATACATCTGACCTAACTCAAACTGCGCCGGTCCATAATCCTTGCTAGCGGATGAGTAAAAGTAGTGATATGCGACCTCTTCGTTCTTTGGTACACCTGCGCCTAACAGATAGTGTTCACCCAGGTTAAATTCAGCCATGAAGAAGCCTTGATCTGCAGATAACTGATAGAACTCTACTGCTTTCTCATAATCAACCTCGCCCCCAAGACCTCTACCATAAAGGCGGCCAATATTATTCTGAGCCTTCATATGACCGTTGTCTGAAGCTTTAAGATACCACTCCATCGCCACAGTATGATCTTGTTCAACACCCAGCCCATAATCATATGAAACAGCCAGGTTATACTGCGCCTTGGGGTAGCCGTTTTTTGCTGCCAACCGAAAATATTTAGTACTTTGCACGAGATCCTGTTCTGTACCGAGACCCTCTCTATACACTAAGCCCAGCTGATTGATCGACTTAACATGCCCCAGTTCTGAAGCCTTGGTTAGATAATCTAAGGCCGTCTCATAACTTTGCTCTACCCCATTGCCCGAGTAATAGCTTCGCGCCAGCTCAAACATCTCTGTTGCCTCATCATTGCTATTTTTTGCAGTTGATTGGGGGTGTTCAGAAGCAAAAGTAGAAAGTGATAGAAAGCATAGAACAAACGTTGCAATGCTTTGTATACAGTAATGAATCCTCATGTTTAGCATGGTCATTCCTTTGTCATGCGTTAAGCGTGTATCTAATCCGCAGTGTAGGCCATGGATATTGGTATATGTAAAAGCCATTGGTCGTAGCGTGAGATAATACTCAACCTTTTATCAAACTGTTGACTTTATCACGATCTTCGCATCGGCCAATCTGACGATTATTCTAACCAGTTGCATTTGAAGCTCACTAACGATGACACTCACATACCCACCAAAGACCAGAGGAATACCAATGGTAAGCTGCCCCCAAATGTTACACATCTGCAAATCCTGCATACAAGGAACTCAATGCACCACGTGGGGTCAGGCACTGCCTTTTGACCCTCATTGCTTCTGTATATCAAAGTTAACTAAACATCATTGTTTGACTTGGAGGCGTAACTCATTTCGGGGCAAAAGCGCGTTAGCATGCACAACGTACGAGCTGTGATCACAATGCACAACGTACGAGCAAGCTAAACTAGAGGAAAAAGAACGCTCAGCTCTCGTTCCAGTGATATTCAATATCAACCAGCATTTCTACACCTTGATTCATTGCATCCCACAAAACTGGAGCAAACATTTTAAGCGTTTCTAAATTGGAACCCTCATCGTTACTACTGTCGCAAGTATCTTTATCAATCTCTAACCACTTTTGTACTGTAAATGCTTCAGCTCCTTGGTAAAACCAGTCACCGACTTCTTCTTTTATATGGCTCTCTGAGCCTGTTTTAATAAAAACACGTCGCCCTTCACCAGACGCATAATAATCGATCACGACAACCTTAAACATCTCTCTAGACTCTTGTTCTGTCGTTGAGGCTATGTCATGACTCATATTAGTTTCCACCCTTAAAGTTACAGTTTAATTCAAGCAAATTTACTAACTACACTACTTGATGTCATAGCGCTATAGACATAAATACTTTTCATGGCCTTGATTAATGTCGTCCCTTTTGAGAGATCGCCATTTACCTAAGTTTTGTACTACTTAAGCAAAACTGAAACCATTCTTCGATTCCATGGTTTACCATTAGGTGAACCTATTCCACGCTCATTAAGTGTATCTGCTATTTGCTGATGGAACAGCCCTTTCTCACTTAGTTCTCTAACTGTCGACACAATATCATCCCTAGATGTTATCGATGTGCGCACAGGGTCCAAGGACGGTGTGCGCACACTTCTACCTTCGATAGTCTCGTATTGAATCCTCAACATGCAAGCTTGTTTGACCCAACGAGAAAATGATTCTCTATCCCCCTTGAGGCGTTCAATTTGTTCAATGATTTCATGCTCGAAGCGAATATTTTTCTTTGACGAGTTACGATTGGTATTGCTGTTTAAGACTATGTATTTTTTATCCATTTCGTCTTATCCAAATTAAGTGTACGCACACCTATATGATCATTGTGCGCACAGTTGCTGCTTCGCTATTAAACAGCTCTTTTGTATTTTTTCTTTAGGTGGTTTTTATAATGGTGATGAGATGGGCTTGCATTGAATCTTTGCTCGGTAATATCATTAACCGCAGATAATTGATCTGAAAAACGCACTATTTTTTCGATTCTATTGACGACATTCTTGTTAGTTCTTGGAGTAAGTGCGTCACATAGAATTTCGTACCAAGGGTATTTAGTCTCTGCCAATTGACCTAGTGGGACACCAAGTATCGCCCAGTTCTGGCATTCGTGTTCACTTGGGCAATAAGCGCCTCCACTTTTTAGAATCGGAAAGACCTTTCCAACATCGTGTATCAACCCCGCCATTAACGCTAATTGACACTCTATCTCTGATAGCTTCAACTGATTCGCTTGATTCCAAGACAACCTTGCCGTTTCCACACTATGCTTTAGCAGTCCGTGTGGGTAGCTATGATGATGTTTATGACTTGCAGGAGCAGTAATAAATATTGGTAATAAGGCTGGATCCTTTTTCCAAAATTCACTGAAGCACTTAAGTTCGTCGATGGTGACTAACTCATTCAATTCAATGAACTCGATAACCATCTCAATCGCACCTTGCTCTATATTGATTAAGCACTCTCTAAATTGTTGATATGTGAACACATCTAGTAAAGGACTCGTTGAGTTAATAATAATCTGACCAGCTGAGTTAACTTGGCAGTCAATCTTCAGTAAGCTTTGACATTTCCATGTCCCTCTAAGAGCCATTGGGGAGACCTGAACACAATAGACTTTTCCCTTAACTACCACCTCACAGCAAAGTGGTGAACAAGGCAGCGGTAGCATCGCCCCTTTTATCCAACCTAACGTTATCATTATGCTACTCCTCCATTGCCTAGGAACCTAACAAAAGCACTGCCATCTCTACGCGTTAAATTAGGCACATAGCGTGAATAAACCCGAAAAAGCATAGTGGTGGTTGTATGCCCCATCTGATTCGCTATCCACTCTGGCGACTCTCCTGATGCAAGTAACAATGTCGCGAATGTGTGACGTGTCTGATACGGGTTTCTCTTTCTTAGCTTTGCTTTTTCAAGAATTGGATACCATATTGTCCGTGACACCATTGCGTAATTGAATGGTTTACCCTTGTCATTGGTAAATACAAATTCATTGCCTTTCACACCGCCTTGATGATGGCGCTTGAGTGCATCAACAACACGGTCAATCAAGTTTATTACACGGTAAGACCCGTCGGTTTTTAACCCTTTGACCTCCCCTCTTACATACCCTTGGCTCACCGTAATGGTTTTGTTTATCAAGTCCACGTCTTTCCACATTAAACCATCGACTTCATTGGTTCTCATCCCAGTGAAAAAACGAGTGAGATAATAAGCAACAAACTCTTCTGGGGTGTTATCTATGAATACATCTATTTCCGCTAAAGAAAAGGGGTCGACTTCCGTTCGCCCTACTTTTAACGCTTTAATGCTTTTCCATGGAGATGGAAAGTTATAGCGCTCAGCAGCTTCGTTAAGCAGCATACGTAAAGGCGTCATAATATGATTAATTCTAGAGGCACTTAAGAACTGCCCTTTTCGCCCAGGGACTTCCGAAAGAATTGAACGGAACTGTAAAATTTGACCTTTATTGATAGAGCTTATTTTCTTCTGGCCAAAGGTTGGTAATAAGTATTTATCTATCACACCAACCACATCCAAATAGTGACCTTTACTCCATTCGATTTTCATTTCGCCAAGCCAAATAGTAACGAATTCATTAAACCTTGGGCTTTTGGGTGAATCAAAGTATTCCGTAGACGCTCTTTCACGATCATTTATCTTATCAAAGCGATCTTTAAGTTTGCTACTAGGAAAGTATTTACTGTAATCAAACGAGCCAAGCGTGATTTCTGCATCGATTCGTTGCAGTAATACCTCTAATTTTTTCCGATTCGGTGGGTTATCTGCTAGTTTTGTCGACTCACGGCAACGATGCCCTTTATATCTAAAGTCGATATACAACAGATTACCACGCGCATTTACGCTACCCATAAGCCATCTCCTACTTCAGAAGTAATGATTCGATCGTTATTCCGTTTAGCATCTCTTCTTCTATTCGTTCCCAAATGAACAGAATTTTTCTTCCACCAAATGGACGAATGTAATGGATGCCTTCAAACAACACAGAATCTTTAAGTTGCTCACGAATTACTCTTTGATCGTATTTAATTACCAAAGAAAGCTCTTCTGTTGTTAGGTAGGTATATGCCATAATCATTTCCTATCTTTGTCGCTACAATTTGTAGCTCTAGAGAAACAATATGGCATAAATTATAACCTGTCAACACCATTTTGTATCTTTAGCGAAACATTTAAGGTCTTTATAGAAATGATCAAATGCCACCTATCAACTTTACTTGGTGCTAGAAAACTAAAAATTGCTGATGTAGTAAGGGATACAGGGATAAATAGAAGTACGGTTAATCGACTCTTTCATGAAACTAATAACCGTGTTGATTTTGAAGCGCTAGAAAAGCTATGCCTATATTTGGATTGCTCCGTTGGTGAGCTTCTCGAAGTAGTTCCCGATAATGAGCAGTGCTTAGACTAAGTCACACGTCTTCAAACAAACCAAAATTGAATGAATAATACCATGTCGGTCACACTGTGGTCTCAAAATGGTCACAGTCGACTTTAAGGGTTAAATAGTAAGTTGTTGCTCAAACGCCAGACACACGAAAACACGCCATTAAGCGCTACAATTATATTCTAAATTGTGACCAGATTTTCTAAGAGAAATTTCGCTCGGATTGAGCTATATGGAGCGTGCAGTGGGAATCGAACCCACATCATCAGCTTGGAAGGCTGAGGTAATAGCCATTATACGATGCACGCATAGAGACGATGTAATATTGGAGCGTACAGTGGGAATCGAACCCACATCATCAGCTTGGAAGGCTGAGGTAATAGCCATTATACGATGTACGCACATCGCGTTGGAACGAGGTAGATAATGCCACATATACCTGAAAAGAAAACCTTTTTTTTACCTTTAGCATCTAAGTGTGCAAAGCTTCACCAATAAGCGTTCATATCACTCAAAAAGCGCACGAAATGGACAACGTTGTTCTTACTCTACACTTGTTGTTCTACCAGCACGATAAGTAAATATAACTTGTCCTCTCACGTCACACCTCGCTCTACCCTAACTCGCAACAACTTAGCTCCATGCTTAAACAGTCTGCCATAGCTAGCCTAAGCATCGTCTACTACACTATTAAGTAATTTAACAATACTGGTTTATTAGTTTGGTATGACTGCACTCAAAGGAAATAAACATATCGTTGTTGGGAGTTTGCTATTTTTAGCTCTTGTCTCTTTTGTCTTTGCTTTGCCTTTTATCCCACAGTCGACAAGTAAGTTAATCAAACCTTCATTTCTTGAATCTATCGAAACTCAACACGCGCTCGTTTTTTTTGGTTTCCAAGGTTGCAGTGATGCCTGTCCGACCGCCCTAGCAAAACTGTCTCACCTTAAAAATACTCAAGGCTCAACCGACGCCCAGCTTGTTTTTGTTGATATTGATACGAATAGCAGTCAACAACGGGCTGAAGCCTTTGCTAAGACTTTCCACCACAGTTTCATTGCTTATCATCTGGATAATGAAACGCAGAGTGGTATCGACAACCTGTTCGGTTTAAAACATGACCAAACCGGTGCACAGATAACGCATCAAGGTAAAACCTACCTATTAACAAAAAAAAACCAAGAATGGCTAGTGAGCAAGGTTTACAACCCTAAAAGCTTTTCAATTAATGACATAAGACGAGAGCTAAACAAGTGAGGGATATCTAATGCTAAATACACTATTGGTTTGCTATAGCAACAAACTCAATGGGATTCTTAAAGATAAATTTCAACAAGACTTCATGCAAGCCGACCGCGTTGTGATGTTTGTCGTTATTGTCCTATCTTTTATCGTCGCCACTATTACCCCTTGGCAGCACGGCTATTTTTCCCTCGGAATTGGAGGGGGTATATTTGTTAGTATAATATGTGTTGCAGCCTATAATACGATGGCAGGAAGTATGCTCTGCCGAATGATTATGGCAACTGCACTCGTCGTACTTATGGCTATTACGGTACAACAATCCAATGGACTAGGAGAAGGTCACTTTCTATTTTTCCTCGGCTTCACCATTTTAATACGCTATAGAGACATCATCCCAGTCGCGACTTTTGTTGTATTTACGGTCGCACATCACCTTACGACAACCTACTGCCAAAGTATTGGAGTTGAAATCTTTGGTGCGCCATTATTGGTATTTTCATGGGGTACTCAAACCTCGTGGGGGCTATTAGCTCCGTTGATCTATCATGTTGTATTCGCCGTCATGGCCTTAATAATTTCGACCTACTACATCTTTGAAGGTAATAAACAATTTGTAGAATCTAATTCCGTGATAGGCGTAATTGAGAAAGCATCGACAGGCGATCTCACCGTGTCAATTCAGAGCGAAGTCGAGTCGACATTAATTGCCAAGGTAAATGCATTCTTCACTCAAATAAGAGAGATGCTACTAAAAATAGAATCCATTAATGAGAGTTTGTCTGCTCATGTGAGCGAAACGAGCAGTAAAGCGGCGCAACAAACATCACGTTCAAACCAGCAACAGCAAGAAGTTAATATGGTCGCAACAGCCGTTACAGAAATGACGGCATCGACTCAAGATATTGCCAATAATGCTGAGCATGCCGCAGACGTCACCGTTAAAACAGAAAAAATCAGTGAAGAAGGTGAAAAACTTGCCGTTACTTGTAAGACATCAATTACCCAACTTGCAGAACAAGTTCAATCTGCAACTGAGATTATTTCGAACCTAGAGCAAAACAGTTCACAAATACACGGCATTGTTGCGACGATTAAAAGTATTTCAGAGCAAACCAATTTATTAGCATTAAACGCTGCGATAGAAGCAGCGCGTGCTGGGGAACAAGGCCGAGGATTTGCTGTAGTTGCTGATGAAGTAAGGGTTCTCTCTCAACGAACTCATGACTCGACTGAAGAAATATCAGCAGTTATTGCAACCTTCCAATCAACTACCAACACGGCGGTTTCTGCAATGGGAACTTGTCATGACCTCGCCAACTCTAGTGTTACAGCAGCAACCGATGCAAGCCAAAGCTTTGAACAGATAGCAGCTCAAATCAAATCCATATCAGATATGGCCCAGCAAATCGCGACGGCTGCCGAGCAACAAACATCCGTTACAGGAGAGATCAATCAAAATACCGAAAAGATTAACCTCCTCTCTTCGGAGTCTTTTGCTGATTCGGAAGGTAATGCTCAACGCGCCCAAGAACTAGAAAATCAGGCGCAAGAGATGAGCACATTATTGAAAGGATTTACACTCCGCTAAAAAGTCACTTAATAAATAAGACATTGTGAAATAAAAACCCATGGAAGTTTAAAACAACCATGGGTTTTCTTTATAAGAGTGGTCGACGTATTAAATATTTAAACCCGTTTAAACTGGTTCATTTCTGTATTGAGCTCTACGACCTGTTCTTTTACGGTAACCGATGTTGCATGAGTGCTTTCCGCAATTTTAGAAACATCGTTAATAGACTCAGATACGCCCCCCATTATTGTGTTAATAGCTTGAGTGGAATCTGATTGTAATTCCGCAGCATTGGCAAGCACAGTCATCTCGCTGCTTAACATTTCTATTTGTTCTACCGTGGAAACAAGCTTTTCTACGGCCAGCTCTGTGTGCTGTGAACCTTGCTGAGCAAGTTGTTTACTCGCTTCAATTTCATCAACAACTGAAGACGTCGACGACTGGATAGCATCCACAATTTGGTTGATCTCAGTGGTGGATTCCGTTGTGCGAGTTGCCAATAAACGGACTTCATCGGCAACGACTGCAAATCCTCGCCCTTGCTCTCCGGCTCTGGCCGCTTCAATCGCGGCATTTAATGCCAGTAAGTTCGTTTGTGCGGCCAATCCTTCAATGACTTCGGTAACACGACCAATTGCCTCGCTTTCACGACTTAATGTTGTAACTTCATTACTCGCTTGTTCAATAGTCGAATAGAGTTGTTCGACCGTTTGCTTGTTTTCACCTAATGCCGCCGAACCTTGATCAATAAGCTCACTTGATTGAGCCAATGTTTTCACTGATTGATTCGCATGATGAGCCGTTGTTTGAGCCGATTCAGCCACATCATTTAACTGTTGACCGATCTGTTGAATATCATTTTTTTGCCCAGATATTTTATTAAGCGTTTTCTGGTTCGCATTCAGTAAGCCTGTAATACTTTGATCGACTTGTTGCGCTTTATCCGTTACTCCTTGGATTATATTGGCAAGTGACTGGTTCATACGATTAATCGAATCAGTCAAACTTGAAAGTTCATCGCTGCCTTCAACATTCAAAGGCTTTTGCGAAACATCACCACTTGCTATTAGCTGAGCTCTTTTAGAGATCCGACTGATACGACGGCCGATATTTCTGCCCATATAGTTAGAAATAGTGAACGCAGCAACAAGCGAAATTAGACCAGCCGAAATCAGCAACGTGATCACTTTCGAAATGGCGCTGAAGATCTCTTGCCCTGTATTATCCGCTTGTTTTTGCTGGGTAAGTACTAGATTTTCCAACGACTGCTCGAGTGACGCAGCGGTAGGAATCAACTCATCAGCCATTTTTTGGTTCGCTAAGTTCCAACCTGCTGACTGTCTTAGCTCTACTACTTGCTTAACCAACGGGAAATAGAGTTGTTGCATCTCATTGAATAGATCCCATAACACAACATCGTTACTTGATATCAGGGATTTCATCGATTCAATTTCAGCAACCGATTTTTCGTGAATCTTTATAAAATCAGCGTATTTGTCTAAATAATCTTGTTTTCCATAAAGTAGAAAATCACGCATAGACGCTAAGGCATTGGATAACGACGTATAACTATCGGCATACAGCTTAAAGAGGCGTTTGCGATTTTCGCCCTCTCTATTTGAGGACTCTTCATTGATTAGCCCTTGAATCTGATCAAGTGCAACTTCAGCGATTGGGGCCGCTTCATTAATAAATAGGCTATGCGCTGGTAGGTTTTCATCACTGTGACTGAGTTCGGTGATCTCTGTGACTAGATTTTTTAGTTTAAGCCACTGACCATTGACCATCTCATATTCAGACGGAGAGATAAGCGCCTCGAGAGTTGGAAGTCGCTCATCCGTTGAGGCAATAATGTTGTTTATCGCCTCCAATTGTCTAGATCCAACAGATTCGTCACTACCCAATAACATATACGCGCGCACAGTTGAAATACTGGTCTGAACGGATTGTTGTAGAGAGCGGCTCGTATCCACTGTCGGAAGATCTGATTCTAAAAGTGACTGAGTATATGTTTCAACAGTCGTTACGCTTCGGTATGCAAAAAATGCGGATGCGATAAAAAGTACTGCAAGTAGCAGAAAACTCAGCTGCAACTTCCCTGATATCGAGAGTTTCATCCATTAACTCCTATAAATAGCTGGTGAGACAATATAACGCTATTGAGAGGAATGTTAAATAGATGTGTATCGTTTTTCTAATTATAAAGTACTAAGTAGTAATGTACGGCCATATTATAGCAATAACACCTATAATTCATTGAGTTAACGAATAATAGAGAGGCCACCACTCTCTATTGCTTATCACTCTTTGTCGGTTGTCGATGTATTGATAAACTCACTATTGGACGCATAACCTAAATGAGTGACTCATCATTTGATAAACTTTTATTACTTAAAAATTCCTTTCCAGCTAATCGTCCCTGTTGGTAATCGCTCAATATGTCGTCTTTCCCGCTCAATAACCCTTTGCTGGAAAGTGGGGTCACAGGGGCAATTTCATGAATCAACGTCTCTTCGGGAGGGCTGTTCATGAATTCTTTAACCGATTCATGATTCAGATAATGCGAAACCAGCATTTCCATTTTTTTAGATTTCTCACCCGAAAAATTATGCTTGATAGATTGCTCTTTAATTAAATAGGCGAGCTTCTCAGCCTCTGGGACCCAATTTCTATTACTGTTACTTGAGGCTAGTGAGGGGTAATTAACCTTAAGCTGGTCTATTGCGTGGGTAAATTGATTCTGAAATTCGTAAAGTCGTTCTCTGTGACCAACTAATCCATATTTTTGAACCAACAGTTCCAAACCAGTTTCAACCTCAAGAGATATCTGAGAAAACGCACTCTCCTTAGGCTCTACCTCTGATTGATGCAAAATGGGATCGGTTGTAATAACGACCAACTCTCTAGCACCGCGCCTGTAAGCTTCTTGAACGGGAATCGTCGCAGAAACGCCGCC
Source organism: Vibrio kyushuensis (assembly GCF_050337325.1). NCBI lineage: Bacteria > Pseudomonadati > Pseudomonadota > Gammaproteobacteria > Vibrionales > Vibrionaceae > Vibrio > Vibrio kyushuensis. The sequence goes on along the minus strand of NZ_JAKJSV010000002.1, from coordinate 746,679 downwards.
GTCTACCCACGTCGCCCCATCAAACTCTATATCGTCAAAATAGAGAATCGGAATAGCACTGGTTGCTCTAAGCACATCAAACCAATTATCTTCAAAGATCGGATAATAATAATCTTTAAGCTCCTCTACATGAGTAACGCACGCGAGTGCCTCCCTTTTTCGTCCCAGATACGGCTGAGCAAGTTTCTCTTTACCTTTGCTAATATCGAGTGGAAACTCGCCTCGCTCGACAAATTGAAACGCCCAATCAAGATCCATTGGCTGTTCATTTTTAACGAATTTATTAAAGTCAAAGAAGCGTTGATTCGTGGTGTAATTAATTATGAAATCGAGTGCCAACCCAGTTTGACCAGCAATAAAAGCGGCAATGTTAAGCGCCCCTGCTGATGTCCCTAAATAGATAGAAAACGGGTCGTAATTTTGTGTTTTGAATTGGTCAAGAACGCCAGCCGAAAACGCGCCTTTTTGACCGCCGCCTTGAACAACCAAAGCACTTAGTATTGGGTCTGTCATTAAAAGCTCCATTTGATATTAGCGAAGAAGAGTGTCGCCGCTGTTTGAGAAAATAGGCTATCTTGATTGCCATCGAATCTTTGAATAACGCCAAGAAGCTGCCAATTGTTAGCAAGAGAGTAACTATTTGTGAGCCCAATGAAATAGGAGTCATCTTGATAGTAGCTGGCGGATAATGTTGTACGGTTGAGTGGTGTAATATCAAAGCTAACGTCTACATAAGCTGTATTCTTGGTAAAACTTAGTGTTTTGGCGCTTAGTGGTAGGCTTAAATATAATTGAGCATTATCGATATCCAAAGGGTTACTGATATAAAGCCATGCGACTCGGCCCATCCAGTTTCTTCTACCACCAAGGCTATAATCGCCTTCTATACTGGCGACTACCGTCTGCTCTTGCTTAATGCCTTTATACTCTTCTTCACTAGGGTCAAACCAAGTCAGTTCCCCTCGCACTCCAGCACCTTTCCAATCAGTAGCAAAACCCGCACCGAAAACTGTATCTAACAGTGATTTACCGGCTATTAATTGGTAATCCCAGCCAGATATATTTGAAAAGTAGCGCCCTGAATAGCTATTTAGGCTGCCATCCTGATTTGGACTAGCAATCAGCTCGAATCCATCGGCGAAACCCAGTTTCTTGCCTACCAAAATGGCGTCTGATCCCGCTCTTTCTTCGTAGTCAAAGTCATAGATAGAGTAAGCATTGAACAGGTCATTTGGGTTCCAAACCGTATTCATAGCCCAGTTAATACGGAAGCGCCCCACCCTTGCATTCCACTCTTCTCCCTTCCAGTCAAAAAAGAGCCTATCAAACTGGCTATTAATGATCACATCATTACTTGTTTTTAAATTCTTATTTAAATCCATATAACCATTATCTAGAGCAACGAAGTCCGAATAGTTTGGGATATCAAGACTATCTCCCATGAGCGCTCGGTTCCGCATGCCGGCGTTAAAACGAAATCCACTTCCAAAGCGATACTCGAAATTGAAACGTTGGTGGATTAAATGATCAGCACTGTTATCAAACTCATCAGGCACGTTGTAAGTCGCCATGTATTTAACATAGCCGTTTAAGTCCCATGCCTTTTGAGGAGCAAGACCTGGAATTTGAGCGAAACAGCTAACGCTAGTCATCAATATGATTACAATTGCTATAGAGGTTTTCAAAAGCCTCTTGTTCAGCCATTGATTATGCATCGACGGTCTCAGTCTCTACGCTGGTTTCCACTCTATTTTCAGGTATTACCCGCTTATCTTCTTTTAGCTTTCCATCCTCAAAGACGATCACCCGCTTTGCACGTTTAATCACCCTTGGATCATGAGTGGAAAATATAAAGGTGGTCCCTTCTTGCTCGTTTAATTGCTGCATGATATCTAATAGTTCAGAAGTACTTTTTGCATCAAGATTCGCCGTCGGTTCATCGGCCATCACAAAGCGCGGGCTTGGTGCTAATGCGCGCGCTACAGCGACTCTCTGCTGCTGTCCGCCTGACATTTTGCTTGGTATTTTATCTTTTTGCTCTGTTAGCCCTACTTGTTCAAGTAACAGTAGCGCACGCCGCTTACACTCTTGCTCTTTGTGACCTTGTAACTGCATCACAAACTCAACATTTTCAAGTGCAGTTAGCACAGGTAGCAAACTGTAATCTTGAAAAATAAAGCCTATGTGATCTCGACGAAAGCCAATCAACTCTTTTTCAGGCAACGTACAGATATCACAACCATCAATGAAGACCGAACCTGAAGTTGGTGAATCGATCCCACCTACTAAGTTAAGCAGTGTCGTTTTACCCGACCCAGATGGTCCCATAACCGCGACAAACTCCCCCTGTTCGATAATCAAGTCAACACTTTGCACTGCATGTACTGGATAGTCAGTCTCTTGATTGTAGGTCTTGCATAACTGCTGTAGTTTTATAGTCATTAGTTCTTCTCCGCCATCGCATCGACTGGGCGTCTTTTAAGGATCTGTCTTGCAGGGTAGATAGCAGCAAACACACTCGCTATAAGGACAGTAGTAAATATCATCTGATACTCTTGAACGGAGACGCGTGGAAACAGTACAGTATCTATACCATACGCGCCTAACCCATCGGCCAAACCACCCAGTGAGATGCCATTAATGTTCATCAGTTTGATCATTAACACACTAAAGGCGATCCCTAATAGAGACCCTGTCATACCAAGTAAGGTGGTTTCCAGCATAATCAAACCAAATACTTTGTGCTTTTGCATTCCAACGGCCATCAAAACACCAAACTCTTGGGTTCTTTCAAACACTGACATCAACATGATATTGATGATCCCAAACATCATGGCGATAACAAAAATGATTAGAATAACTTGGTTACTGACATCCATAGTTGTCATCATTGTTGACAACATCGGTTGTATCTCTTTCCAGTCTCGCACCCGTGTATCTGCTGTCGAAAAGTCAATAACGTGCTTTTTAACCCTGTCGATTTGGTCAATGTCATTAACTATAATAGCGATCTCGTGTACGCCCTTCATGTTCGCTGTCTTTTGTAGATCGGCTTTACGAACAAAAATACTGCCATCATCTAAGGCGCTGTTCGGTGTTTGAAATATCCCCTTAACTCGATATGCAGCACCTGCCACTTGGCCCTGAGCGTCAGTGAAGGTTAAGACAACTTTCGAACCAACTCTAAGCTGAAGCCGCTCTGACAGTTTTACCGAAACCAGCACAGGGTTTCGACCTTTGCCATCAAACCACTCCCCTTGCTTAATATGAGAAGAAAGTGGTGTTATTTTAGTTTCAGTATCTGCATCAATGCCAATGATCTGCACACCTCTATTACTTCGCGCTGAGGCTACCATTCCTTGAGCAATAAAACGTGTCGATATATGTGATACACCATTAATCGCATGAATGTTCCCAACAAGCTCGGACCCATCATCAATAAGCTCTGATATATCAGGGTTAGTCACATAGGATGAGTTATGAACCTGGATATGGCTTGTCTGCCAACGAATCGCGTTGCTTACCATGCTATCAACAAAACCAGACATAAAACCCATCATTGCAGTAACACCCATGAGGCCAAACACCATGGCTCCCAGGATAATTGAGGTGCGTAGTTTATTGCGCCAAAGGTTTCGCCAAGCCAGTTTAATGAGCATGAGAGCCTCCTTTTAGGGCCGAGGCCACATTTAATTTGGCAATACGAATGAGTGGGTAAATCAGGCACAGCGCCATCATGCTAATAACAGTAATCACTTGATTAATGATGAGGTAAGATTCGATAGCAACAGGGATGATCGGTTCATATCCCGACTCAAGCATCAGCTGACCTGCTTCACCGGTTATTTCTATGGGGTAAAAATGAAAGTAAAGTAAAAAAGGGGCACTTACCAAAAGCCCAATAACAACACCGATAACAGAAATAAAGGTCGACTCGATAAGAATTAAGGTGGCAAGTTTACTTCGAACGAGCCCTGTTGCTAGCATGACTCCAAATTCTCGTTGGCGCTCGAGTGTCATCATCAAAATAGTAGCAAAAAGCCCAAACCCAACAATGCCATATAAAACATAAATCAAGAAAATCCCACCGGCCCTATCCATTTGTATCTGCTGAGCCATTTCTGGGGATAACTGCTGCCAACCTTTAACAACACTTTCGGGTTGATACTCCTTTTGCAGCTCTTTTAGTGTTTCTGGTAAAAGGTGAAGGTCAACAACGTCAATTACCCAATTTGTTACAAGGCCATCCACTGAATACAGCGTTTGCGCCGCTTTTATCGGCATATAGACAAGCTGATTATCCAATTGTTGTAAAGGGAAACATAATATACCCGCTACATTATACAAACCTGCCGCCGTTTGGCCGCGATAGCCTTGCCCGTATAATACCAGTTCATCTCCAACGATAAGGCCTAAGTATTTAGCCAGACTCTCACCAACAAGCACAGATTTATCGTCTGCGTGAATAAACCTTCCCGACACCAATTTTCCACTAATATTTGAATATTCATCTTCACGGCTTGGGTCGACGCCTAAAACCATGACCCCTTTTGAACGCTCACCTGCTGAGGCTAGAGCCACGGATTCAACCCTTGGCAGTACTCTTTCAACATTTGGGTAATTTTGAACCATCGATATAAAATTAGCGGTCTGTGGAATAACATCATCAATGCTGTTGGTGGTAGCATATTCCGGGTGCTGAATCTGAATTAGACCAGTATAAAAACGAGCAGCGTTTTCAATATTCGTACTATAGCTCCCCTCTTGAAAACTTCTCGTCATTAACGAGAGAAACAACGCCAATGCAAGCGCCGACGCTGTCAAAATTGTTCTTCTTTTTTGCCTCCATAGGTTTCTCCACGCAAGCTTAATCAGCATATGGTTACTCCCTTAAAGATTTCATCTGACTTAATGAGAAAAAGTCATCGCCTATCTCAAAGTCAAACTGCGCCTGATGAGTTGTCATAACAGTTTTATGTCCATCTTTATCAACTGGAATCATCTCCATGACCGCTGGCAATACACGCCCGCCCATTTCTTTAATATCGAAGGTCTGCATCACATTAACGAGCTCTTCGAACTCATCATAAAACTCAACTTTACGCTGTAAATTGGTCTCTTTCGATATCCACAATCGAACTTTACTCCAAACAACGGGCGCGTCAGGTTTTGCTATTGCGTCAATGACCCACACTGGATCTTTGTCAAAAACCTCTTCTTTAACGTATTCATGCTCATAATCAACGACGATAGAAGACTGGTTAATCAGGTCATCATTAGTAAAGTCAGAGCCCATCCACGATTGACTCAACATTGACGGTGCGATTTTGATGACACGCTCAATGGCTGGCACCCAGTTCCACATTTCTCGATGCCGTTTTAGCGAAGCACTGCCTTTGTCTTTCGCTGGGGCTGTTACTAGCACCATCGAGAGATCAGTGCCTTTAGTCCAGTTCTTCATACTCATTGAACGACGCCAGTCTGGACGAATGATCTCCATTGTCGACTCTGTGTAGCTAGAGTCGCCCCGCATCGCTTTGTCTGACTCTTCTACTATTTGGGTCGGGTTTAATTGAACAACTGAGGTTTGATCGGCAGCAATAAGGGAGGAGTAGAAAGTGAGAGAGACTGCAATGATCAGCGAGAATATACGATACATAGAGACCTTTTAGCTAAAAAGAACTGGGCCTCCAATATAACAATCCATGCATACTTTATATTGAATAATCACACAAAACTTGACTCTAAGCGCAGATAAATAGAATTATTCATTTATTTGTCTAAGTTTGGATACAAAGAAGCCTTCGCAAGAGCAAAGGCTTTCTTTAACAAACTCGTCTCTCTTCCTGAGATTCGGTTATTAATTCTTTGTAACAGAGTAAATTAGATCGTAACTGAAGAGATATAGTTACCGAGTTCATTATTTGAAACAGTCGTGACATATTCATCATTTAGGTAAAAAGCGACACTATCTTCACTTCTTTCGCCACGAAGTACTTTTTGTGTTCCATCAATGTATGAAATGTCCATTTGCATGGTGTTTTCATCAATCTGTCTCATCGTTGCTTTTTCAACGTCGACATTATTTGTTTGTAATGGAACTTCCGTTAGCGATTTGTCTAGGCTACCGTTTACTTTGATCATTGAATTCATTGGAGTATCAACAACTGCTGGTGACTTGCCAGTAATCGGGTTTTTACCTGTCCAGAATTCTACAGCATTAAAGATAAATAGATCGGCCATACTCGCGATACCATAAACAGGAGAAAGAAGTAAAAACATCCCTTCACGTCCGTAACGGTTATCGACAACTTCTAGGTTGAATTTAGAGACCATTCCCGTTGTTGCCATTTGACCCATACAACCTGTTAAAGAAGAAGCACCTAGCGCAACGACAATTGCAATTTTTAAAGATTTCATTTTCATATTGACCACCACTTTTTTTGAAGAAGCGCATCCTAACGATCCCGATCACACTTTGAAACACTTCCACACACTTCATTACCAAAACCTGACTTTGTTAAGTTTGTATCAAATTTACTTATACTCTTTTAAATATCCATCAATTCAACATGCAAACCCTTTAGTTACGTGTACTTAGAGCGTCAAGGCATCCAGTTCTCAAAATTAAGAACGCCACTTTAGGAATACATACTTTTAACAATCACACGCATGATTTAACACGCTGAAATTAAATGATTGTTTATGTCAAAAAGAGATTCCAATCACATTTATATTGGTTATAATCCGCGCTCGTTGCGATATCTGTTGATAAACGCAAACTTATTTTGAATAAATATGATTAACCATGCCTTCTTTCGAGAAGCAACACTGGGACTAAAAATGAGCAAGATCGATAAAGCCATGCGCATCCTTTTAGCAGGATTCTGTATCAACCTTTGTCTTGGCATCCTGTATGCTTGGAGTGTATTTAACAAAGCGCTTGTTACCGACTTTGGCTGGAGCGCAGCTGATGCTTCTTCTCCGTACGCGACAGCAACTATTACTTTCTCTATCTGCCTTTTAGTTGCAGGCATTCTTCAAGACCGTATGGGCCCACGTAAGATCCTTATCTTAGGTACGTTGCTTACGGGCCTAGGCATGATTGCTTCTGGATTTGTTCACTCTGTATTAATGCTGAACATCACGTTCGGTGTAATCACAGGTGCTGGTATCGGTTTCGGTTACGCTTGTCTTTCTCCTTCTGCGATGAAATGGTTCCACCCATCGAAGAAAGGTATGGTTAATGGTTTGATTGCTGCTGGTTTCGGTCTAGCTGCTATTTACCTAGCTCCACTAACTTCAATGCTGATTACCGATCTAGGTATTAACACGGCATTTATGATTCTTGGTGTTGGTGTATTGGTTATTGCTGTACCACTAGCGTGCACAATCAATAACCCACCAGAAGATTACGTTCCTGCTGAGCCTAAAGTTAAAGAAGGTCAAGCACCTGTTGTTGTTAAAAAGTCAGCGGACGTTAGCTGGAAAGCAATGCTTAAAACGCCTCAGTTCTACTCTCTTTGGGTAATGTACGCATTTGCGGCGTCAGTAGGTCTGATGGTCATTGGTAACATCACTAACATCGCTAGCGTTCAAGCGAATCTACCAAATGCAGTTTACTTAGCGTCTATTCTTGCGGTATTTAACTCTGCTGGTCGTGTTGGTGCAGGTATCCTGTCTGACAAAATCGGTGGTGTGCGTACTCTGCTTCTTGCATTTATCCTGCAAGGCGTGAACATGGTTCTGTTCGCAACCTTCGATTCAGAGTTTACTCTCATCATCGGTACTGCAATTGCTGCAGTTGGTTACGGTACGCTATTAGCTGTATTCCCATCGTTAACAGCTGAATACTATGGGCTTAAAAACTACGGTACTAACTACGGTGTTCTTTACACTGCATGGGGTATTGGTGGTGCACTTGGTGTTGCAGTTGTTGGCTATTCAATGGCTCAAAATGGTGGCTACGGTTTAGCTTACACTATCTCAGCAGCTATGATGGCAGTGTGTGTGGTTCTTGCAATTATCACTAAGCCAGTTAAAGAAGTAAGCGCTGATCAGCTACAAGCTGCTAACGCATAACCTTAAGTCTTAAAAAGCAAAAATTCTCTAAGGCTCAACTCAATGTTGGGCCTTTTTATTACCTATTTCTATTCACACCTCTGCTCTTCTATATCGTGATCTCCTGACGCTGTTAATCATGATTTCAAACCACATATCCAAAACAAAAACAACACAATACTGTGAATAGTGCTTATTACTACTTGGCATGAATCGTTATGATACAGTGTTCATCTGAACTTTGACTGACCTGTTTACCGCCAATAAAAAGGCAGCATTCTTCGTTGTTAGTCGATGCCTTTTCTCACAAAATGTCTTTAAACAGAGGCTTTATGAACGCAAAATCCCTCTCTACATTAGCTATAGCTTTACTTTGTTCTCACTCTGCTTTTGCTGAAGTCAACAAACCAGATTTGGTATTACAAATTACCGTTGATGGTCTTCGCGGCGATCTCTTGGATCGGTATAAGCACAACTTTGGCGAAGACGGTTTTCGCTATTTAATGGATGAGGGGATTCATTATACTAACGCACACTATCAACATGGCAATACTGAAACCATAGTGGGTCACGTTTCATTGGCCACAGGTGCACCACCAAGCGTCCATGGGATGGTAGGTAACGTCTGGTTCGATCGCCAGCAAGATCGTATTGTTTATAATGTTGAAGATGGCAACTATTCAATGCTGACAAGTGGTGCTGGGGTAGATAAAGCAACAGAGATCGATCCGACTCAACGTACTGCTCAAGGTGATGGCCGCTCTCCGGAGCCAATTCTTTCTACGACGTTTGCCGACGAACTTACTGTATCAAGTGCAGGTAAGTCTAAAGTGTTCTCTGTTTCTATTAAAGATCGCGGTGCAATCTCTTTAGGTGGCCACACAGGAAAAGCCTTTTGGTTCTCTAAAGCACAGTCTGAGTTTGTCACCAGTAATTATTATTACGACAGCTACCCTACATGGGTAAACCAATGGAACAAAAAAGCCATGCCTTCTCAGTACTCGGGAACTAAGTGGTCTTTATCTCTTCCGAAAGAGAACTACACTCTTGTTGAAACGGGTACGGATAATAAAGTCGATTTAGCAGGCTTTAAGAGGACGTTCCCTCACCCTTATGGGCCATCTAGCTTTCAATACTACAGTACAATGCTGACATTAAGCCCTGCTGGTGATGAAATTACTGAAGATTTTGCCAGCACTTTACTAAAGCAAGAAAACCTTGGTAAGAATAGCTTTACTGATTACTTAGCCGTTAGTTTCTCTTCAAACGACTACGTTATTCACTTATATGGCCCAGAAAGCTTAGAAACCGAAGACAATCTTATTAGACTGGACCGAACACTAGCGAAGTTACTAAAATCAGTCGATGAACAAGTAGGCTTAGAGAATACTTTAATTGTTCTATCTTCAGATCACGGTGTTCCTGAAGTTTCACCAACAGCGAATGGCTTGGGTTTAAATCAAGCTCAATATTTTAAGCAAGACAAGCTTCTAAATGAAAGTGTTGAAACGGCGTTGATGAAAAACTTCGACCTAGGAAAAGAAGCAATACGAATCTATTCACACCCATACGTTTACTTAAACCGTGAGATCATTGCTGAGAAAAAACTGGATCTAGCCGACGTTCAACAAGTCGTTGCCGATGAATTAATGAAAATAAATGGGGTTGTTCATGCCGTCACAACCAATGACATCGCAAAGAACCAAGTACCGAATACTCCACTAATGGAAATGATCAAAAACAATTACCACCCCGCTCGTTCTGGTGATGTTTATGTCGTATTCGCACCACGTTCTTACATCAACGATTTCGATGGTCTGTCCGTTGCGTCTACTCATGGTTCACCATGGCGATACGATACTCACGTTCCTGTCATTTTTGCCGGAATGGATATAAAACCTCAGCGCATTAGTCGTGATGTGACACCGTACGATGTTGCGCCAACACTTTCAAATAAACTCGGCATCACTTTCCCAAGTGGCTCAACAGGCTCAGTTCTTAACGAAGTTGTTGATCGTTAGACGGTAATAATCACTGTATTAAAAGGGAGCTTTAGCTCCCTTTTCTGTTTCATTATTTTCAGTCACAAATCATCACCAAAAACTATTTATACCAAGAAGACCATAGATTCGACGATGTTGGATTTTGTTGTATACTAAGAAAAGTTTTATGTTTTCTTGGTAACATCATGAATTATCGCAAGTTAATTTCCTTTAGTTTAATCATCATTTTTTCAGGGTGTGCTACATACGCGGGCCTAAACTACGATCAATTGTTCGGTAAGCCTGAAGTTCAACAGCGCACAGTTGATGTTACATCACCCCATTCCGAATTCTTTCTTAACGAGGTCAAACCAATCATCGATAATCGATGTGTGGTATGCCACGCTTGCTATGACGCCCCATGTCAGCTCAAGATGTCTTCGGTTGAAGGCATTGACCGAGGAGCAAGTGAATCACTCGTCTACCAAGGAACCCGTTTAACAGCAGCCAAACAAACCCGTCTTTTTGAAGATGCGCAATCTACTCAAGAATGGCGTGATATGGGCTTTCACCCAGTACTTAATGAACGTATACAAACGCCAACCGCCAACATTCAAGCAGGCCTAATCGCTAGATCGCTCATTCAAAAGGAAAACCACCCACTGCCTAATGTTAAGCAATTAGAAGGCTTTGATTTTTCGACAGAAAGAGCACAGGAATGTCATTCAATTGAGGAGTTTGACCAATACGAACAAGACTACCCAACTTGGGGAATGCCTTACGGACTGCCTAACTTAGATAGTAAAGAGTACTCAACGTTAATGACTTGGCTCCAAAATGGAGCCAATATGAACTCTCCAATCCCTCTTACTGTTGATCAGCAAGTTCTTGTCGACGAATATGAAACATTTCTAAATAACAGATCAATCAAGAGCCAATTATCATCACGCTATATCTACGAGCACTTATTTCTGTCTAACCTTTATTTTTCTGAGCTTGAATTGTCAGGCGATAACACTAAAGGCCCACGTTATTTTAAATTGGTCAGATCAGCGACGCCCCCTGGGCAGTCAATCGAACGCATAGTCACTCGACGACCTTACGACGATCCAAAAGTAGAACGTGTCTATTACCGATTGATTCCAGAGCAAGGGACGACCGTCAGTAAAACTCACCTTCCTTTTGCATTGAATCGTGAACGCATGAACAACTGGCAAGAGTGGTTCATCAATGCTGATTATCATGTAGAACAGCTACCAAGCTACAAAATTAGTGTGGCTGCCAACCCCCTAACCGCATTTACTGACTTACCCGTACACTCTCGCTTTCGATTTATGATTGATAACTCTCAAAATACAATCGGCGCATTCATCAAAGGTCCTGTATGTCGTGGGCAGCTTGCATTAAATGTCATTAATGACCGTTTTTGGGTGTTTTTCACCGATCCTGAAAAAGCAGACATACCAGAAATTAATGATTTTTATCAATCTCAAGAGATTAACCTTAAGTTGCCTTCAGAGCTTGAAAGTAACACAACGCCAATCGTGAATTGGGTAAAATATTCTAGACAACAAGCCCGCTACTTAGAGGCGAAATCGGATGTGCTTAATGAATTTTTTGGCCGAGGAAAGTACCTAGATACGAACATCATTTGGGATGGCGACGGGACGAACAGTAATGCTGCGCTTACAATATTTAGGCACTTTGATAGCGCAACTGTTGTACAAGGGTTAGTCGGGACGCCTCCTAAAACGGCGTGGATTTTAGATTACGCGCTACTTGAGCGAATACACTATTTGCTTGTTGCCGGGTTTGATATTTACGGCAACTTTGGGCATCAGTTAATGACTCGTATGTTCATGGATTTTTTGCGACTTGAAGGCGAAACCAATTTTATTTCTCTATTGCCTCACGACATGCGTCATATAGAGCATTCAAGTTGGTATCAAAATCAAAGCAGCCAAATGAGTGACTATATGCAGCGTAATGTCAGACCTTTCGCTCAGGAAAGTCAGGTTCCATTTAAAACAGACAACTATAAACAAGAGCTCTATGACATTCTATTGAAACAAATGAGTCCGGCTTTGCCCACACGTTACCAAATAGAACAGACAGGACTTACCAATGAGAACGAGCAACGATTAAGAACGCTTGATGCAATAAAAGGTGGTGGGGTTGTTTACCTGCCTGAGACCATAATGATGATCATTGAAACGGATTCGGGCAACGATGAAGTCTTTACTCTTCTTCACAATAGCGCCCATACCAATATTTCGAGTCTGTTTGACGAAGCAAGTAACCGTGATCCAGAAAATGATGATTTAACCTTAGTTAAAGGTGTATTGGGTAGCTATCCAGAGGCTTTTCTTCTCGTGAGTGAGAAAGATGTGCCAAAACTTGTAAAAATATTGTCAACTATTACGGATGAGGTTGACTACATTAAGCTATTGGATCAATTTGGTATTCGACGGAGTGATCCAAGATTCTGGCCTTTCAGCGACCGATTACATGCATGGTACAAGAAAGATCAACCTATCGAATTTGGATTGCTTGACTACAATAGATTTGAGAACAGGTAAATTCGTTCTCAACGCATATCTAGGAGGTGGATCATGGCACTAAAAGATAGTATCGAAGCTCTAGAGCAACAGATTTACATTGCTTGCTCTGAGGCTGATTACGATACCGTTAATATGCTTGAGCATCAGCTAGAGGTGTTACGAGACCGAGCTGAGCATCCTTTAGAGGATAACTCCATTGTGGTAAATGATATTCAAACGCCTAATCAAAAATAGCTATGCTATTGAATAAATAGGGCTTTGAATAAACAAAGGTTTGGTATTTAATGTTAAAGACACCTTTTCAAAGGCTGAAACTACAACACCCTGCTAGCAGGGTGTTGTTATTTTAATGGTTAGCACATTCTGTCGATTACTTGTTTATCTGATCATACATTGCTTCGACAAGCTTACCGGATGGATCTCCTGATAATTCCCATGTAAATATCCCACCTAGCTTGGCAGACTTCGCCCAATCCGCTTTTGCTCGAATAGAGCGTTGATCTTCGAATGAAATAAATACTTTGCTCTCTTCGTTCCACAGGTAAGGGGCTTGAGCCTGCTCATCGTACAAATAGCTGTAACCTTGTTTATCGCTGTAATTCTGCATGAGATCCCAGAACATAAAGTAACCGTTCTCTCCAGTGCCAAATTCCGCACCTTTTTCTGAAACAAGCTCACCAGATGGAAGTCCACCTTGGTAGTCCTTTGTTCCCTGCCAGCCTCTGCCATAGAAAGCAGCACCCAGTACAAGCTTTTCACTCGGAATACCAAGTTCAATCATTTGGTTTATGAACACGTCTGCGCCCATCCCCCACCAGCTTCTTTCGGTCGCATGTAAGTTAGTCACGTGACCGGTTTGCTGACCCCATCCACCAAGGAAGTCATACGTCATAGCAAACATGTTGGTCAAATAAGGCTGTGCACTGTCCCAGTCAATTTGCGCCGCTTTTGGCCCTACTCCAACTGCGGTCGACAATTCGTATTCGCGTGTTGTCTTTTTAGCTAATGCATCTAGATCTTGGCGTAGGGTTTTCACCAAATAGGTAAACGCTTCGCGCTCTTCAGCTTTCTGCTCATCAGTTAACTTTGTATTAGGGTTCCAAGGAGAAGTTGTCATGCCACCTCCACCTGGGTATTCCCAATCTAAATCGATTCCATCAAAAAACGCGTATTCGTTAATGAGCGCAACGGCTGTTTTTGAAAACTGCTCTATCGCTTGTGGGTCTTTCGCCATGGCATGAAAAGGTTCCGACATTGTCCAGCCGCCGAACGATGGCAAAATTTTAATTGAAGGGTTATCTTTTTTAAGTTGTGCAAGCTGAGCAAAGTGGCCTTTATAGTTAACATCCACTTCAACATTTCCAAAGTCATGCTCAAGGGCCGCTTTTTTGTCAACAATGATGGCTGTATAAGGTGCTTTGCCTTCACAAGCTTCCGCGACTTGAATTTGCACGGCTTTCGATGCGCCAGTATGTGGCCCACACATGCTAAGAAATGCATAGATGATGTGGGTCAGTTTATCAGCTGGAATATCTTTAACGGTATAGGCGTTGTCTTCATTTTCATATTGCCAATCGGCAAAGTAACCCGCTACTACCGGTTTCGAGTCAATCGAATCTTCAGCATTGGCCGTTAAAGAAAAAGCTGACAGTATCGCAAGCGTTGTTAGTGTTTTATTCATTGTAACCTCCTGTTATTGGGTTACAAATTAGTGAGTGTTTATTTATTTTACTTCCTAACTAAATAGGGCTGCGAGTGAAAACTCATTAATATCAGCCCTATTACATACATTTCATTTTTTGAGACAATCCTTTGTTCTTTTTAAGTGTTCTGCGTATAAGCGAGATTTCCTTACGAAAGTTATTTCGCTAACTTACTGAGACCTTCCATCTGTTCATCAAGGTTCAATACCGTTAAGGCGTTACTCACGCTCGTCGCAACAACATCAACAACACCCGTTCTTAACGCCCCCAGAAGTGCCAACGGTTTTGAGTTTTCAGCGGCAATAGCGATAACCTCGGCAATGGGGCGAAACTCTTCAATCCCAAGACCAATAACACGGTCACTCATAACGGTATCTGAAACCTTGCCATGTACGTCAAAGAAATCATAACCTGCGAAATCTCCTACGACACCTTGCGTTAATCGAGATTGAACCACTTCGTCGGTACTAAACCAACCCAAATCGACCATATAGCTGTTTTCACTCATATCGCCAATACCCACTAACGCCACATCGGCTTTGCGCGCTAGATCCAATGTCTGTTTAACCGTCGCATTTTGCATGAATGCACGTTTTTGCTCTGGGTTTTCCGCATAGGCTGGCGCGTATAAAGACTCTGAGGTACCGCCATACTTTTTCGCTAGCTGGCGACAAATATGGTCTGCGTTAAACATTCCTCCACGCGGGTGGATTCCACCAATACCGCAAACAAACTTACAGTCTCTGGGAGTAATAACACCTATATGGTGAGCAACAGACGAAACATTTCGCCCCTGCCCTACCGCGACAACCATCCCATTCTTTAAAGAGCTAGTAAGATAATTCGAAACGAGTCCTGCAACCTGAGTGCGTTGTGAATCTTCACTCGGTTGATCCAGTGCAATTAGTGCCCTACTAATTCCAAAACGCTCGATGAGACGCTGTTCAATCTTAGCACTGAATACAGGGTGATATTTGACGGTGATATCAACAATCCCTTCTTCGCGTGCCTGCTTTAACATACGGCCAACTTTGGCACGTGAGATTGCAAATTTACGTGAGATCTCTTCCTGTGTTGCCCCGTCTTGATAGTAAGCGACAGAGATTTCAGTGAGTAGGTTAGTCGCTTCGAGTGAGATGTCTTGAGTGTTTGGCAAAATTGTACCTATGCGCATAAGTCGTTTGTTCCATTCTATGTGAACCACGCCAAAATCACAAAGCATCCGCTCACTACAATTACAAATGCTCATCACATTTTTGAGATTGTTTTTTCCCAGCAATGAAAACGCAAACGTTTACACAACATAAAGACCACCGATGAAGAATAAATATCATGACGAATCTCACTTATTTATAGCTCATACAATTGACAATTTTTCTGAATGCTATAAATATGGATACATCAATTACTCAAGTAATGAGCATGCGCTCAAGGGCATTTGTTCACTACAACGGAATATAGATCGAATACTAAGAAAATAGCTCTTTTGTATCGATTTGCTTGCAGAAATCTTTGAATCGCCACTTGGCGTACTAAGCCCCAAAATAGGACGAATTATTATGAGCAATAAGTTAGCGCAACTTCGTAAACTAACAACTGTCGTAGCGGATACTGGTGATATCGAAGCCATTGCTAAGTACACACCTGAAGATGCAACTACTAACCCTTCTCTCATTCTTAAAGCAGCTCAAATTGCAGAGTACGCACCTCTAATTGATGCGTCTATCGAGTACGCTAAAGCACAAAGCGATGATAAAGCACAACAAGTGCAAGACACTTGTGACATGCTTAATGTAAACATCGGTAAAGAAATCCTTAAAGTTGTTCCAGGTCGTATCTCAACAGAAGTTGATGCTCGTCTTTCTTACGACATGGAAGGCAGTGTGACTAAAGCGCGTCAACTTATCAAAATGTACAACGACGCTGGCATCACTAACGACCGTATCCTTATCAAACTGGCTTCTACTTGGGAAGGCATTCGCGCCGCTGAAATCCTAGAGAAAGAAGGCATCAACTGTAACCTAACGCTTCTATTCTCATTCGCTCAAGCTCGTGCTTGTGCAGAAGCAGGTGTATTCCTTATCTCTCCTTTCGTTGGTCGCATCATGGACTGGTATAAAGCGAAAGAAGGTCGTGACTTTGAAGCTCAAGAAGACCCAGGTGTTATCTCTGTAGCAAACATCTACAACTACTATAAAGAGCACGGTTACAAAACTGTCGTTATGGGCGCAAGCTTCCGTAACATCGGTGAAATCCTTGAACTTGCTGGCTGTGACCGTCTAACTATTGCGCCTCAACTTCTCGCTGAGCTAGAAGCTGCTGAAGGCGAAGTCGTCGAACGACTAATCGACTCTAACGGCACGAAAGAGCGCCCTGCTGCAATGACTCACTCTGAATTTCTATGGGATCATAACCAAGACCCAATGGCAGTAGAAAAGCTAGCTGAAGGCATCCGCAACTTCGCTGTTGACCAAGGTAAGCTTGAAGACATGATCGCAGCTAAGCTGTAATCACTATCAAATTTAAAGAGGAACGAATATCGTTCCTCTTCTATTTCTAATTATAAATTTACACTTTATTCGGAAGCTATTATGACGCAACCAAGAAAGCAATTGGCTAACGCTATTCGTGCTCTAAGCATGGACGGTGTACAGCAAGCAAACTCCGGTCACCCAGGCGCACCTATGGGCATGGCTGATATCGCTGAAGTACTTTGGCGCTCTCACTTAAACCATAACCCTGCAAACCCTGAATGGGCTGACCGTGACCGTTTCGTACTGTCTAACGGCCACGGTTCAATGTTGATCTACTCTCTGCTTCATCTTGCAGGCTACGAGCTTTCAATCGACGATCTTAAAAACTTCCGTCAACTGCACTCTAAGACGCCAGGTCACCCAGAGTACGGTTACGCTCCGGGTATCGAAACAACAACAGGTCCACTGGGTCAAGGCATCACTAACGCGGTTGGTATGGCGCTTGCTGAGAAATCACTAGCAGCTCAATTCAACAAAGAAGGCCACGACATCGTTGATCACTTCACGTATGCATTCATGGGTGATGGCTGTCTGATGGAAGGTATTTCTCACGAAGCCTGTTCATTAGCCGGTACACTGGGCCTTGGTAAGCTGGTTGCTTTCTGGGATGACAACGGCATCTCTATTGATGGTGAAGTTGAAGGTTGGTTCTCTGACGATACGCCTAAACGCTTTGAAGCGTACGGCTGGCACGTAATTCCTGCAGTAGATGGCCACGATCCTGAAGCAATCAATGCAGCAATTGAGGCGGCGAAAGCAGACCCACGCCCAACTTTGATTTGTACTAAAACGGTCATCGGTTTTGGTTCTCCAAACAAAGCAGGAACGCACGACTGTCACGGTGCACCACTAGGCGCTGACGAAATCGCAGCAACACGTAAACAATTAGGTTGGGAGCACGGTCCTTTTGAAATTCCGTCGGAAATTTACGCAGAATGGAATGCGAAAGAAGCAGGCACAGCTAAGGAAGCTGCGTGGAACGAGAAACTTGCAGCTTATGAAGCAGCATATCCAGAGCTTGCCGCAGAATTTAAACGCCGCGTAAATGGCGACCTTCCTGCTGAGTGGGAAGAAAAAACAAGCAAGATCATTGCTGACCTTCAAGCAAACCCGGCAAACATTGCTTCACGTAAAGCATCACAAAATGCTCTAGAAGCGTTTGGCCAAATGCTTCCTGAGTTTATGGGCGGCTCTGCTGACCTTGCACCATCAAACTTAACAATGTGGTCTGGTTCTAAATCAGTCTCTGCTGACGATGCATCAGGCAACTACATTCACTACGGTGTGCGTGAGTTTGGCATGACGGCAATCATGAACGGTATGGCTCTACACGGTGGTTTCGTACCATACGGCGCTACGTTCCTAATGTTCATGGAATACGCTCGTAATGCAATGCGTATGGCGGCTCTGATGAAGATTCAGAACATCCAAGTTTATACACATGATTCAATCGGCCTTGGTGAAGATGGTCCAACGCACCAACCTGTTGAGCAAGTTGCATCTCTTCGTCTAACGCCAAACATGAGTACATGGCGTCCATGTGACCAAGTTGAATCAGCGGTTGCTTGGAAACTTGCTATCGAACGTAAAGATGGCCCAACGGCGCTTATTTTCTCTCGTCAAAACCTTGCACAACAAGAGCGTACAGAGGCACAAGTTGCTGACATCGCTAAGGGTGGCTACATCCTAAAAGATTGCGCAGGTAAGGCTGAGCTAATTCTTATCGCGACAGGTTCAGAGGTTGAGCTTGCAGTTTCGGCTGCTGCTGAGCTAACAGCTGAAGGTAAAAAGGTACGTGTCGTATCTATGCCAGCAACTGATGCTTTCGACAAGCAAGACGCTGAATACCGTGAATCTGTTCTGCCTTCTGATGTTACAGCTCGTATCGCTATCGAAGCAGGTATTGCTGACTTCTGGTACAAGTATGTTGGCTTCGGTGGCAAGATCATCGGTATGACAACGTTTGGCGAATCTGCACCTGCAGGTGAACTGTTCAAGATGTTCGGTTTCACTACTGAAAACGTAGTAAATACAGCAAAAGAAATTTTAGCTTAAAACCGACGCTGATATTAGAACGACAATCAACAGTGCCTAGCTAACGTTAGACACTCGAGAAATCTAAAAGCCCCTGCATACCTTTTGATAGCGTGCAGGGGCTTTTTTTTTTGCAAAACCTTAAACATAGGAATGGATGGAATTTAATAATAACGGTGGACACTCCTAAGAATCTTTCCTAGGTTTATTAATAAGATAAGTATTTTCATAAGCATCAACTTACCCGTAAAAAGGGGTTAAATGTATCGATTAAGACCCCGAGTGATAAACCTTCTCAATACCTTGATGTTATTCGCATTGATTGGACTTGGAATAGTGCAATGGTTTAGGCACGCACCTCATGCAGAAATTATAGATTCAGCAGTCATGTTTTGCCTTTTCTTAATGTGGGTATCCATTTTCTTCATTAACAAAAACCAACATACTCGGTTTTTAATCTCTACCACTCTTCTACTGGCTATCGTCGCTATATACACCTACAGCAAATTTTTCGTATCCGGTCTAGAGGTCAGTTCAGCATTTTTTATTGGGAGTCTTTACTTATTAACGTTGATAGTTCTTCTCTATTCTTTTGATAGAAAGTTATATTTGATTCATTATATTTCGACTACGTTTTTCGTCATTACGTGGTTTATGACTTTTATTATATTGGTCAGTTACAAAACCTACGGGACGATTGACCAAGAGTTCGTGTTCGCTCTTATGCAGAGCAATACAAGTGAAATGTACGAATATTTAACTGATACTGTCGTCACTGCGCAGTTTTCTTTATTTCTCGTTAGCTTCATTTTTATCATCACCATCTATCTTCGTACTAACTCAAAAAGCCTTTTACCTATCGCCACAACGCCTTTGTTTGCTTTGATGACGTGTCTGTTTTTATTAAATGCCACATTATCGAAAGATCTATTCAAGGGTATTCAAAACGTTTTTGGATACGCCGAAATCTACCGCCAAGAACTATCGAAATTACAGACTATTATCACCAAAAGAGAAGAAAGCCATTCTGGTACTAGCGCAACAACAGATTCAACTGGGAATCTACATGTTCTCGTTATCGGCGAGTCGCTTTCTAAACATCACCTTTCGAGCTACGGCTATCGCAGAGAGACGACACCGTGGATCACATCGTCCAAGCCGATTCAATTCGAACAAGCCTATTCTAGCCACACCCATACGATGGAAACGCTTTCTCTTGCTCTTACGCAAAGTAATCAATATAACCAGTTAAATTACTACGAAAGTGCTTCGCTCATTGACGTACTAAACCAAGCAAACTTCCACACAGCATGGATCAGCAATCAGGTATCGGCAGGGATTTGGGACAACTTGGTTTCTGCTCTCGCCCATGAGAGTGATTATGTACGCTTTATTAATACCAATGTTGGCAAATCAGATAATACACGCAAGTTAGACGACGCATTAGTTAAAGAGCTAGAGCAATACTTGAATACAATCGATGAATCGAATAATCACTTCATCGTATTGCACATGATGGGTAGCCACATCAGCTATTGCGACCGAACCAAGGGAAAGGATATCGCTCTTGAGCCTTTGCCCCATTACACCTATTTAGGAACGAGTAATCTCTGTTATGACCAGAGTGTAGCCTTAGCTGACGCCATGTTAGAAAAGGTTCATAACCTGATTTCGAAATCTCCCTCCTTTTCGACACTCATATTTATACCCGATCACGGAGAAGATGTATTTGCCAACAGAGGTCACGACGCTAAGCGCTTTACGGAACCAATGGTTGAGGTCCCTTTTTTAATATGGACAGGAAGCACATTCAATCAAAAACAACGCACAATATTAGAAGATAACAAAAACAAGGTATTTACCAACGACCTGCTTTTTGACTCAGTATTGGGAATCTTGGACGTTGATACCAGTGTTAAACAAGCAGGTTTTGATATTAGCTCACCAAATTATAATTTGTCCCTTACACAAGCCACCACAATGCATGGAAAAGTTGCCATACCATCATTAGCGACTCAGAAAACTCGTTCTAATCTGACGATAAGTCCATCTCTGATGGCACACAGAGTGAACACTATTGGAATGCTAGATGATGTATATAACGCTGGATTTAAACGTATTGAAGTCGATCTTTGGGTTGATGGAACCACACAAGAGATCAAAGTTGGCCACGACTTAAATACTTTATCGGGGCAATCGTTAGGCAGCTTTTTAGAGTTTGAAAACGAACAATTTGAGGAACTTTGGTTTGATGTAAAAAACCTAACATCACTAAATTTACCTCGCGTGCGCGATCAACTTGAAAGCTTAGACCAAACATACAACCTTAAGTCTCGAACATTACTGGAAACTTCCTCACGTTCGGAAGATCTTCGGCAACTGTCAGAGCTCGGTTGGAAAACTAGTTATTACCTTCCAACTAAAAAACTCACAGACATGATGACGACGGCAAGTAATCAAGAGATTGAGAGCTATACCACTCAACTACTTTTTCAACTAAGTGAACAAAGCATAGCTTCGATGAGTTTTGATTCATCACTCATCCTATTTGTAGATGAGCATTTCACACAGAAGATCATTAACCCCCTTCAACTTGAACTCAATACTTGGACTGAGATACATGTCGATGACAATAACTTAAAGACAAAGCTAGACAATGCAGGTCTCCATCACCCAAAAATAAATAACATCATTGTTATCTATAACTCTCAATTCAGGCTTTAAACCTAAGGCTTAGCACTATCCTCCCTCGTTATTACGTAGGATTAACCACCTGACTTTTCTTCACATCCCACGCAAACAAACCAATCACCATCAATACGAATGGGAGGACGTATATATTCAGATTTTGCCACCCTGCGGTCGACTCTAGCCAGCCGGAAAGAAGTGCAGTCACAGTCACACAACTGAATACGACACACTCATTGAAAGCCTGAGCCTTTGCTTTATTACGCTCTTTATAAGCTTGACTGAACATGCCAGTCGCTGCGATGAACATGAAGTTCCAGCCAACGCCCAAAAGCACTAACGCTGCTCTAAAGTGCCAAATTGATTGTCCGTGGATATTGATTGCGATACACGCGACGAACAACAAGCCGCCCACCAGAATCATTATTCGTGCACCAAACTGTTCTATCAATCGACCAGTAAAAAATGCCGGTAAAAACATACCTAATACATGCCATTCAATGACGCCTGCAGCTCTTGTGAAATCAAAACCGCATCCGATCATCGCCAATGGCGTTGCAGTCATTAAAATATTCATGACTGCATAAGCCACCATAGCTGCAAATACTGCTGCCATAAAGTTGGGCTCTTTAATGATAACGCCAAGTTTCTCTGCTTTTAATGATTTTGAACTTAAGGATACTTTAGGAAATTGTATCGTTTGTAAGATGATTAACGCGATAATATTCAGGACAATTAATGAACCAAACGCACCAATATATAGTCCATCTGGTGACCATTGTTGTGACTGGATAGCCAAATTGGGCCCCAACACAGCAGCTAGGACACCACCCGCCATTGATATAGAAATCGCACGGTGACGAGCGTCGACATTACAAACTTCGATCGCAGCAAACCGATAAAGGGTGCCGAAGCCAATACCAATTCCTAGTAGAAATGTCGCAAAACAAAATAGATAGAAGTTCTGCTGTGTTAATGAATAAGTGGCTAGGCTGGCACCTGTAATTCCAACCACATTACCAATACTAAAACCTCTTTTACGACCTAGCTTCCCTGAGATTAAAGACGCTGGAATTGTTGCTGACATCAGCCCTAGAAACTGAAGAGCTACTGGTAATGTAATCATGCTGGCACTAGGGGCGATCTGTTTTCCTATCAAGCCTATAACCGATATCAACAGGATATTTCCCGTCATTAACAGCGCCTGACAGAGCGACAGTAACCAAACGTTCCTATTCATTTATCGTCCTTAATATGTTCTGGCCTCTAACTAAAACAAAAAACCAACAAAGTGGCAACTAAACAATACTGTAAGGAATATAGAAAATGAGCCTAATAGCCGTTCAAGAAACAAAAATGGCCAAACATAGTGTTTGGCCATTTTCTTTTTAATACTTTCGATTTGTTATTGCTTAAAACGCGTAGATTACGCCACCTTTGAAGTTACTTTGCCCTAGGTTCTTACTGAAGACATATTCGTAGCTTGCTTGGATTCCGAAACCGCCTCTGACATTAAAGGTATTGTGTAATTTCGCTTTGTGTATACCGTGATCAAATGTATCACTATAGCTATAAGCAGGATTAACTGACCATACGCTATTTACTTTAATCGATACACCAGCTTCAGCAACTGCTGCATGATCATATGTTTTATAGTAACCAGCTTGACCGGAGTTATCCACATTCGATGTTCTTCGAGTCGGACGAATCCAATCGACACCACCACTGAGGTAACCTTCAATATTGTCTGCCAACGGTAAGGCAAAGCCTAATTGTAAATCGACACTTTCGAGATCAGTTGAGCCTCTTGTGAGAGCTTCGTAGTTAGCAGCGATAAACAATGGGTTATCAAGTGAATATACGCCGTTCACGTACAAACCAAATAACGATTTAGATATATTTTCGTTATTATATTTGTCACCAAAGTAGTCTTGAAATCCGTTGCTTCCGACTTCGGTGAACTGAAATCCACCGGCAATGCTCGATTGTGTTTTATTGGCAAGTGCGACTTGGCTAAAAGGAACGATTAGACAGAACGCAAGTACGGTAGTGGTTTTCATTTTAATAAGCTCAGAACATAATATTGGGCGCTACTATATCACTTACCGAATCAATATCGAGGAATAACCATTATTCCCCAATGTTTTCAAGTAACGTTAAGGTTTACTAAGCTAATTATTCGACACGACAAATAGCACTTCAACTCTTCGATTACACGCTTTACCCGCAGTAGTTTTATTCGTGCATGCTGGTACGTATTCGCCATAACCTCGTGTGAAAATGGAATCCATTGCTACGTTATTTTTAATAAGCGTTTTTTTAACTTGTTTCGCTCGTCTTAACGATAGTCCATCATTGAAGTTAGGGGTACCTGTGCTGTCAGCGTGGCCGTCGATGACAATATCGATGCCAGGATCGTTTGCCAGATAATCGCCCATCATACCTAACCAGTAAGATGAATCTGGTGATACCTTCGAAGAGCCTGTTTCAAACTTAATGGTGTCTTTGAGTTTTACCATGACATGATTGCCTGGTAATACTTCATAATCAACGCCATGTTTTAATAAAAAGCTCTGCAATGAATCGTAACTAGACGTTCGTTGCTGCCCCATTGGCCCTTCTACACCAGCGGTTGATATCTGAGGTGCTTTCCGCCATTCGGGATAACGTAAATCGACATCACCTTTAGGCGCAACATCTAGCATGTCATCACCCATCAACATCATATCGGACGACAAAGTCCCACACCCTGTTAATACAAGTAAAATTGGTAAAGCGAAATACTTCATAACGGTACCATCTCATCTTTATTTAATATCATCCTGCTTGTTAAAGTATATCGGCCGTTACCGAAAAACTTTAGTTTTCAACCAAAATATTTTCATTTCCTCAACACGATAAAAACTCGGCCTTAAAGAGGCCCGTGTTGTTGAAATATCTCAGAAATAGTAGAAGAAATTCGTTTTCGTCGGCGTTAGATACAGTTAGAATCTTGATACTTAAATAGATTAGGCTCTACGCTATGAAAAAAATATCATCTCTGTTTGTTATCGTTCTTTTATCCATTACCGCATTAGTGGGTTGTTCTGAAAATGCCACACCAGTGGAAGGCAAACAGTTTGAGTACTTACCTGTTGATCTGTCAAGCTACGGTCTTGCGCCTGTTACTGAAGTATTCTCACTAACTTGCGGCCACTGCCGTCAGATGGAAAAAGTTATTCCAGAGCTTGAAAAATCGACTAATCAAAGCATCGCTAAAGTTCACGTGACATTTAACGAGAGTGCTCATATTGCCGCCATGATTTATTACAGCGCACAGCTGCAGCTTAATGCAACGCCTGATCACGTAATGATGGATGAGCTATTTGCAGCCGTTCAACTTGGTGAAGGCTCAACGTTAACAGATCGTAAACTTGCTATTGATAACGCATTTGAGTCTCGCGGACTAGTAAGCCCATACGATCTAGACAAAGAGATGCAACAAAAGCTGTTTGATACTCTCGAATTAGCACAAGAAGTGTCGGTTAAAGGTCAGATCAACTCGGTCCCTACCTTTATTGTCAGTGGTAAGTACCTTATTTTGACTCAAGGTCACAGCGATGTAGAAAGTATTGCAAAAACTATTAATTACTTAATCGAAAACTAGTCTTACCGTTGAGCTCTTATCTTTTTAAGAGCAATCGCTATTTAAAAATGGTTACTTAATAAAAACAACCACTTAATCTCAAACAGGAATATTATGAGTAAATTTATCATTCCAGTCGCTATCGTCGTATTGGCGATCTTCTTCATCTACCGTGCATGGAATAACGGCAAGCTTGCAGAAGTGAATCAAGTCCAAGGTGAAGCATTTTTAGCAGAGAATGCGTCGAAAGAAGGCGTTATCACCACAGACAGTGGCTTACAGTATCAAGTTTTACAAAAAGGAACAGGGGAAGCCCACCCAACATCAACTAGCCGCGTAAAAGTGCACTATCACGGGACGCTCATTGATGGCACCGTCTTTGATAGTTCTGTTGAGCGAAATGAACCAATTGCATTTGGTCTAAATCAAGTCATTAAAGGCTGGACCGAAGGCGTCCAATTGATGGTTGAAGGTGATAAATATCGTCTGTTTGTACCAAGTAACCTAGGTTACGGTAAAGGTGGAACAGGACCGATTCCACCAGCATCGGTTCTCATCTTTGATGTTGAGTTACTAGAAATCCAATAGCGGTTATTCTTTAGCAACTGAAATGAAAAAGAGTCGTACTATCGACTCTTTTTTTGTACCTAACTCTCGTACCCGAGTAAAAAATCTATATCATGCGTTAGCAGTTTAGTGGATAAAATACCAGTTCAGAGCCTTCGACCATTATGCAGTCCATTCCAGCAGCATGCGCCGCTTTCTTACCTAAGTTCGTATCTTCAAACACAACACATTGATTCGGGGCTATACCTATTTGTTCGGCAGCCAGCAAAAATGTATCAGGCTCTGGTTTGTGGTTGGAAACATCCGTTGCTGAGACAACTGTGTCTAGTTTTGATAGTAAGCCCGCTTTATCTAAAAGACGTAACGCACTGGTACGTTGGCTTCCCGTACCGACAGCAAGCTTCTTTTTTCCGTAATGCTGCTCAAGCACCTCGACTGTGCATGAAATCGGTTCGCCTTGCTCTGTGATAGCGGCAAACGCCTGCATTTTAAACGCCGCAATCTCATCCGCATTTAGCTTTAAATCAAACTCACGATTAATCTCTGCGACAATTTTATAACTCGGCATTCCGCCTAAGCTATTTAGCCAGTCTCTGGTAAACGGAAAGTCAAAATGTAACGATGTTTTTTCCCATGCATCTAAATGTGCAGGCATTGTATCAATCAAGGTTCCATCCATATCAAAAATTAGACCTTGATACTTCTTTAAATCAATGTACATTCTCGGTATTCCACTTTTCGTCATTAGACGACGATAAATCGTTAGTAAATAAGTATGCTCAAAATATCAAATAGTGTCACTCTACAATCTTGGGAAATTCAGTTAACGGCTATTCGCGCCCAAGGAGCAGGCGGGCAAAACGTGAACAAAGTTTCTTCCGCCATACATCTTCAGTTTGATATTAAGCGCTCTACCCTACCTGACTTCTATAAAGAGAGACTATTGGCCCTATCCGATAGTCGATTAACAAAGGAAGGTGTCATTATTATTAAAGCTCAATCTTTTAGAACCCAAGAAATGAATAAAGAAGATGCGTTAAACCGCCTGAAAGATCTGATCCTCTCTGCCACAATCGTGCAAAAAACAAGAAGGCCTACTAAGCCGACAAGAAACTCTCAAAAACGGAGAGTCGACGCTAAGAAACGTAAAAGCAATACTAAAGCGTTACGCGGAAAAGTTAATTAGACATCAAAAGGCCTACAGGCCCTGCTCCCCCTGTAATCTTCGATTCATTTCATACTATGAAAGGATTTTCACACCTTCATCACCTATATAAATAAATCCTCTACAATTCAAATAGATAACAAAATGAAAGCCCTTTCAAGAAATACACTGATAACGTGGTCTCAACAATAATACAACACAACGCAATGCCGTCTCAAAAATAAGACCGGAAGCAGTGTCACATTTAGAAATGCTTTACATCACACTTTAGTTTAGCCCCTTAATATAGACTCAGCCTTAATTAGCTAATGGAGAAAAGAATCAATAGTGCTCTAAATCCGTTAATTGCTAGGAAGAATAATTAATAATAGGTATAGAGGCTTACATGAATACAGCAACTGGCACGGATGCCAAGTGTAATACAACAAGTAGCTACTTAAATTCTGCAAAAAGCTTAATGACTTTTGTTTTCATACTGTCAGCTATCGTGAATATTCTATTTCTAGCTATCCCTTTATTTTCAATGCAAGTGTTTGACCGGGTGCTTTCATCTGAAAGTAAAGAAACACTAGCTATGTTGGTTATCGTCGCTCTATTCCTTATCACGATACAAGCCAGTTTAGACTGGGTTCGTGGTCAACTGATGCTCCGCTATGGGTATCGACTGGAGCAGCAAGCTTCTGAATTTGTTTTCAACTTATCCATCATGTCATCTCGCAATGGAAGTTCAATTAACACTCAACACCTTGGCGATCTTAAGCGAGTTAAACAGATCATCACCTCTCCAAGTATCTTTGCTCTTTTTGATGCACCATTTACACCTATTTTCATTTTCGTTATGTACCTCATGCATCCTCAACTCGGTTATTTCGCGATGATTGGTGCCACTGTTCTTCTAGTTATTTCACTATTGAGTATGTTCATAACCAGAAACTTGCAAAACAATGCCAGTGCTAATGCCGTTACATTCAATACACTCACTAACGACTGGCTTAAAAACTCTGAAATGATTCAAGTGCTAGGAATGAATAAAAGCCTTGCGCGTAAATGGCAATTGGAATCGGTAAACCCAACGGTTGACAAAGGCAATGCAGATAATATCTCAAGAGGTATACACGTTTTTGCCAAATACGTGCGAATGCTACTGCAAATTGGTGTGTTATGTATTTCAGTATTATTAGTACTAGAGAATGAAGTTGGCGCGGGTGTTCTAATTGCTGCCTCCATGATAATGGCAAGAGTGTTAGCACCTATTGAACAAGCCATCAGCAATTGGCTGAACTGGCATGACGGTTGGAAATCGCACTGCAGATTACAACAAGCCAAGATTAATCAACCACAAGAGTTAATCACATTACCAAAAATCAAAGGAAGCGTTCAATTTGATGATGTTTCTCTTGGTTATGATAAGGAACAGAAGCCTTTACTGTCAGCCCTCTCTTTCACACTTCCTGCCGGTGAGTCACTTTGCGTTGTTGGTGGAAGTGGCGTTGGAAAATCATCTATCGGTAAAGCAATTTTAGGTCTAATCAACCCGTTAAAGGGGGAAATAAGAATTGATGGAGCAACATCCAACCAGTGGCATCAACGCGATTTTGGCCGACAGATTGGGTATGTATCTCAAAATAGTCAGTTACTCTCAGGCACTATCGCACAAAATATCTGCCGATTTGAAGAAAAAGTAGACCCAAAAGATATTGTGGAAGCGTCAGTACTTGCCGGCATTCATGAAATGATTCTGTCACTACCCAACGGTTACCAAACATTAGTTGGTAGCCTTGGCGTACAGTTATCAGGTGGGCAGCAGCAACGAATCGCCCTAGCACGCGCACTTTATAGTAAACCTGCCCTTCTCATTTTAGATGAACCTGATTCTAATCTTGATCATGCAGGCCAAGCGGCACTTAATGATTTTCTAATTAAAGCCAAAAAATCAAACACGACTCTTATTACTATCTCCCATCGAATGTCGATATTACAACACTCCACACTTTGCATGGTGGTTGGTGATGGCGGTATTCAACAGTTTGGCAATACACAAGAAATTCTAAATTTTTCTAGTGAGAGAAACAGTACTCGTGGGGAGATCGCATAATGAAAATTGAGCATACTCACAACACAAGTTCATTTAACTTGTCACTCTCACCCTACTTTATTACTGGATGGATGATTTTGCTATTTGGCTGTTTTGGTGTTGGGTTATGGGCCTATTCAGCTCAACTTAGTTCTGCATCTTTAGCACCGGGTAAATTGGTTACAGAGCTTAAGAACCAAGAAGTGAAACATCAAAAAGGAGGAGTGGTTGAACGCCTACTGGCTAAAGAGGGACAACGAGTAGAAGAAGGAGACTTACTGCTTTTACTCTCAGATCCTGAACTTCATAGTCAGCTTTCACAGCTGAACCAAAAGTTATTCATTGTTCAATCACGCCTGTCTCGTGTGCAGGCCGAACTGTCTGGGCAACAGATCAAATGGACTTCAAATTTACACCCTCTAACTCCAATTCAAACTCAAATTCGAGACGATCAAGTTACACTCCTGGAACAAAATAGACGACTCCACAAAGAGCGACTCTCTTCGCTTCAACAAAGAATTGCTCAAACTCAGAGTGATAAAGAGAGTTACCACGCATGGCACATAAGTGATGAGCAGTCTCTCGTTCTGCTTGATGAAGAGTTAGAAGCCAACGCCGCCTTATTAAAAAAAGGATACGTATCTAAAGTTGCGTTTCTTGAGCTAAAACGCGAGTACACAAGTCTTGGTGCAAAGATTGCGGAACATAAAACGCGCATAGTGCGCAGTAGCAGCAAAATCTCTGAACTTGAATCTGAAAAAGATGCATTAGAAATCACTTTCAAACGTACCGCGCAAGAACAGAAACAAGAACTCATGGCTCAAGCTCAGGCTGTAAACGAGCAGCTTGAAGCGTCCAGTACTTTAAACAATCGAATAGAAGTTCGCGCCCCTGTATCGGGTGATGTCATCAATCTGTCTATCCATACGCAAGGCGGCGTTATCGCCCCTGCAAGTACCATTTTGGAGATTGTCCCTAAAGACAGCCGCGTGATTGCGAGCGTAAATATTCAACCCAAAGATATTGAATCGGTGTATGAGGGGTTGTCTGCCAATATCAGACTCACTTCATACAGTTTTCGACAAGTCCCAGCGGTATCAGGTGAGCTTATACACCTCTCTGCGGACAGCATCGTTGATGAGCGGCTAGGTGGTCATTTCTATCAAGGAAAGATAGCACTCGATGCAAGTGAGCTTCTCGATCTTGGCTTAGATCTTAAACCGGGAATGCCGGTAGAAGCACAAATTGTACTAGAGGAACGTACTGTTCTCGATTATCTACTCTCTCCGCTAATACAAAGCATGGAGAAAGGGATGAGAGAGATTTAACAACGTCATTTAAGGAAAGGTTATGACTATTAACAAAATTGTAGATGTATCGATTGGCGATGGTATGAAGACTGTTGGAGACAATGGTGGCGCTGATCATATTCGAGGTGGACAGGGAGACGATATCATAAAGGGTCAACGTGGTGATGATATCCTAGAAGGTAATCGCGGTGACGATACGATTAATGGAGGAAGAGGTGATGACCTTTTATTTGGTGGCGTTGGTGACGATACACTAACTGGCGGAAATGGCGCTGATACCTTCTCAATGCGCGTTACTAATGGCGGCAATAATACTATTACTGATTTTAAGCTTGGTGAAGATACTTTAGAGCTTGTCTTTAATCGCAAACATTTCGTCCTAGAAAATGATCTTGTTGAATCTAATCTTTCTACTCGATTTGAAGGCGATAAACTGGCGAATAAAATTGAGGCTAGAGAAAATAAAATAGAAACAAAGCTGAATGAACAAGTTTCGAGCGCACTCGAAAACGCCGGTGAAGATTATGACGGAGTCAAAGATGCCGACAGTTTTGTTCAACGTGCTGTTGAAAATGTATCTATCACCCGTAGTGAAGAAGAAGGAGAAGATCTAGTCCTAACCTTCTTCGTGGGAGATGAGATAGGGACAAGTATTACTCTTAATGGCCTAGCAAATGATCCTAGTATTTCCCAACTACTTACTTCAATGGATGGCAATCCCGATACTGTCGCTATTATGGCCAAGCTTACTAAGCCAGATACCATTATTGGCAGCAGCAACAACGATCAGTCCCTTAAAGGCACTGATTCAGATGACAAAATCAATGCCCTAGCTGGTAACGATACGATTATCGGTAGTCAAGGCAATGATCGCATTGATGGTGGCGATGGTTCAGATACTGTTGACTATTCAGCAAGTGAAGGTCTTAGAGTCACTGCATTGAATCAATGGAGTGAGCGAGGAAAAGAATACGAGGCTAATTCCGATAATCCTATTTATATTGTTCAAGAGGGCGGCCCAAAACTCAACTATTTCGAAGTCAATGCGGAAGACTGTGCTGGTCCAGATAGCTTGCTTAAACATGGCAAAGAAGGTCTTAATATTGACGTCCTAGAGAATGTTGAAAAACTCGTTGGCTCAGACTTTGCCGATACATTTTTGCTTCGAGATTCAAACGATGTAGTAGACGGTGGTGGCGGTAACGATTGGATACAACTTGGTGGTGGCGACGATCAAGCTTCTGGCGGAGCCGGAAACGACAAAATTTTTGGAGGTAAGGGCGATGACCAATTCAAAGGCTACGGCGATCAATCACTTGGTAACGATACACTCGATGGTGGTGAAGGATTCGATACAGCCAATTACTGGTATCAAAAAGGCCATATCAATGCCTCAGTTGACGCTAATGGAAACATCGCTGTTGAACAAGTAAGCAGCTCTAAATCGCACAGTGATGAAGAAAATGCTGACTTCACTGATACCCTCATCAATGTTGAAGCCATTGTCGGAACTCGTGGTGAAGATCACTATGACATGAGTAACCTTGATAATGGAGTTGGCATAACTATTACCGATAACTCTGAGCAGGCAAGCGACGATTTTGCAATAGGCAGTAAATATGACGATAACATCAACTTAGGTCACGGAAACGATGTCATCTATGGCGGTAAAGGTAATGACACACTGAAAGTCACCCTAGGCAACAACCAAATATTTGGTGAAGAAGGCAATGACCATATCAATGGTGGTAACCACAGCGACTACCTAAATGGTGGTGATGGCAACGACTACATCGTTGGTGGTAATTATTATGGTGACGGAACCGAAGAGCGCGATGATACTCTAATAGGGGGAGCCGGCGAGGATACCTTACGAGGTGGCGGCGGTAACGACTATTTTGAAACCGATGGTAGAAGATCTGTGGAGGATGACTTTGTCGATGGTGGCAGTGGCTACGACATACTCTCTTATAACGACCACTTAGTGAATGGTTTGGGCACAGACGCTGCATTAAATATGTCAGTCACTGGTCAAGGCGGCAACCAATCTATCCAGGTAGCTGCCATGGACAATTCCGGTGAAGCAAGTGTCACCTTGTCTACTGATACGGTTAAAAATGTCGAAGAAATCCGAGGAACTCGCGGGGATGATATAGGTGACTTTAGCGGCCTTGATTACGGCATTACCTACAAAGATAAATCGACTGATGCTGGCGACGAAGTCATGATAGGTTCCGATCATAACGATTACTTTAATGTAATGCTGGGTAACGATACTGTTCATGGTGGTAAAGGTGATGATGTCATTAAATCATCTGGAGGCAACAATGAACTTTATGGTGGCGAAGGTAATGACACAATAAATGGTGGTAATCACGAAGACATTCTTGATGGTGGCGAAGGCGACGACTACATCGTGGCGGGAAACTATTACGCTAGCCATGACAGCGACACCACTGACGTTCATGACACATTAATTGGTGGCAATGGTAACGATACATTGCGTGGCAGTAATGGTAATGACTTATTACAAGGTGGGAATGGCGAAGACAAAATCTATGCTGGTGGTGGCAATGATGAAATACAAGCAGATCAATACTCGGCTGCCCACAAAGCCCTTTACCTAGAAAACGACACTATTGATGGTGGAGATGGTGTCGATAGCCTCTGGTATAACGACACCTATAAAAATGCCGACCATCTAAACATTCAAACAAAGAATGCGACAACCTTTACCGTTGAAGGCGTAAAAGGTGAGCAAGTCACCTCAACAGATACCGTTTCAAATGTAGAAATACTATTTGGTACTCGTGGCGATGACATTATTGACTTTAGTGGCCTTGGTCATGGTATGACGTACATTGATAAAAATCATTCATCAACTCCAGAAGGAGAAATTAACGATAAGGTTACTGGCTCTGACTATGACGATGTAATTAGTGTGAGTGTCGGTAATGATTTAATCATTGGTAGTAGCGGTAGCGACATCATAACTGGCGGAGATGGTAATGACACGGTAATTTATGATATTGATGTAAAAGTTAGTATTGCCAATGTTTATCAACAATTTACAGTAACAAAAAATGATGAAAGTTCTGACCTTTTACAAGGAATTGAAACGATAATAATTGATGGTGAGGGTGAATATAGCCTTTACAATGACAACGACACTAGCTTTTATGTATTCGAGGCATACTCAGATCAACCCGTTTAGAAGTGCCTAGTACTGCACTCAAATAAACCATAAACTCCTAATATTAGATAACTCTAGTATTAGGAGTTTTTTAGCACAAATAACCTTCGAAGTTACAACCACCTAATATCCCTTAAGCTCCCTTAAAACCTTAGATTGATCAATCCCTCATTCACAACTAAGTTTATTAAAACTATTACAACAATTGTTAATAGGCATTTAGATGAATATAAAACAAAAACTCTACTCTCTCGGCGGTGTAGCAATCCTCGGTGTTATCACTCTGCTGGGTATTACCACCCACTTTGCTACGACCACCCTTGAACTAAGTAACGCGAGCATGTTGGTTTCTCAGTTGGAAACCCGGTTACTCCACTTACGTCGGAATGAAAAAGACTTCCTACTTCGAAAAGATATGAAATATATGGGCAAGTTTGACGGAAATATGAAGGTCTTTCTCGAAAAAGAAGCCCTGCTTTCCGACATTCTCGTTTCTCACTCTTTTGCCTCCACTGACCAGCTTCGCGTCGATATATTGAAATACCAAAAAGGCTTTCAAAACTTAGTTCAAGCTTTTGGCCAGTATGGTTTAAAAGAAACAGAACAACTTCTTGGCCGTTACAATGACAGTTTAGAGAAGTTGGAACATAACCTCGGTAGTGATGATTTAGTTAAGATTTTTGAATTTGATAAAAAGCTTCGTCATGGTGAGTGGGATGAATCGCTACTTAGCACGATTAATGACTCAAATTTCCTTACCAATGCTAAAGCACTATTAGCTCAAGAACTAGTCATCGGTATTGCTTACAACAAGGGTTTACTCGGTGAAACGCGAGGGCTTTCTCATGCCGTTGAAGAACAGTTCAAACAGTTTTCTTCGACTCTAGAAACAGAAGTAGCCGAACTCCAAGATCAACTATTTCTTGTCAAACAGAGTGTTACATTCGCAGTTATACTTTTCATTGCTGGCTTTATTTATCAAATTGCTCGTTCTATTAATCTACAGGTATCGCAACTTCTTGTCGTTATTCAAGAGATCTCGCGTTCTAACAATGTCTCTATGCGGGCAAATATGACGGGCAATAACGAATTAGTTTCTATAGGAACCTACTTTAATCGTCTGCTTGATAAATTCGAAGCCCTTATATCTGGCACCCAAAGTAAAGCAGGCCAGCTCTCTCAAACAACCAATAACATGCACAATGAGCTACAGAATGTAATTACCCAGTTCCACACCCAAGCCGACCACACAACAACAATGGCTACCGCGGTTCAAGAAATGGTGGCAACGATAAATGAAATTTCAGAAAGTACAGCAGTTGCCGTTGAAGGTGTACAGCAAGCCTCCGTCAACGCGAAACATGGGCGTGAAGTGGTAAGCTCAACCGTCGATAACATTGGGTCTCTTTCCAACATACTTGGTGAAAGCCAAACTTCAATATCTTCCCTTAATGAACACGTAGAAAAAATCGGCGGGGCTGTTCATATCATTCAAGGCATTGCAGAGCAGACTAACTTGCTCGCGCTCAATGCAGCCATTGAGGCCGCCCGTGCAGGGGAACAAGGGCGAGGCTTTGCTGTCGTTGCTGATGAGGTTCGAGCATTAGCTAGCCGTACACACCAATCAACCGAAGAGATAACCAAAGTGGTTGATGCGATTCAAAAACAGATGTCGACCGTTGTTGTCAATATTGATCAATGTAATGAGCAAGGGGAACAAACCCTAACAGCGTCTCAAACGCTCGACGAGAGTCTAAGCCAGATACTCACGGATATGGATAACATTCAATCTAATTCTGAACGCATTGCATCCGCTATTGAAGAGCAAGGAATTGTAATGAATCAAGTGAGTGAATCCATTACTGAGTTAAACACTATTTCAGACAGCAATATGCAGTCGGCAAAACAGTGTTTATCAGAAGTTGATGTGGTCTCTAGCCAAGCGCAAGATATGGACATGGCTGTGGCAGAATTTAGAACTGAGAAAAAAGCGTAGGATTAATTATCGCTGAATAAATACGAACAAGCGGAGCCTCTCTATTGGCTCCGTTTTTATTTGATTATTAAAGCACATGGTCGAATATTTAATCTATCGACAATAAAAAGTGAGAGCCCAATTTGAAGTGGTTTGTTTGGCTATTTACCTTAACGCCTATAGTAATGTGGGCCATTTTTTATCACTCTCAACCACGCTGGTGGTTGGAAAATATTTTCTCTTACCCTGCATTGTTTGTTTTCTATTACTTTGTTCTATCGATAGTTGGCATGATTTGGGGCGATAAGTTGAGCGTTGTTAGTTGTGTCGGTCTAATCATTTGGTTTTATACCTTAACACCACAACATTCTAGCCAAACACCCTATTGTGCCGATGACAGCAAAATTAATGTCGTTCAATTTAACCTGTTTTATAGCAATCCCGATGTGAATGCCTTTATTAATGAAATAATACGTAATCCTGCCGATCTCGTCGTGTTGCAGGAAGTCTCTCCTGAGCAAGGTGAGCGCTTTTACATGCTCGATGACATTTATCCGTATCGATACGGTGGTCAAGAAGGTGTGGGCTACCCTTCTAGTCAGTTGATATTAAGCCGACAACGTTTAAGTGGTTTCTCAATATTCCATACACCTGATAGCCAAAATATCATTAGTGGCGAATGGCAAGTAACACCAGAGCAATCTATTCACCTTATTACCGCTCACCCACCATCGCCTCGAAATAAAGCGCTATGGTATCGTCGAGACGCATTAATCAAAACGATTGAATCCATTGTTGATCAATACCCTTACCCAGAGACACTAATTGTTGGCGACTTTAACCTCTCGTCACAAAGCCATTTATTCACGACAATATTTCAAGAGTTTGAAACGTTACCGCTCGCTTCCTGGCCTAATTGGAATCCCTACTTTGCCACGCCCGCATTTTCTATGATCGCAATCGATCACGCATGGTTGAAGTCCGATACCAAGCGTTGGGCAATATGCGCTAGAAAAACAATGCCCTCACTAAATGGCTCTGATCACTTAATGATACGCACCACCATTGGAGTACAAAAAAGCCAACCACATTAGTATGCAGTTGGCCTCAAATCATCAACGTATTATTTTAGATGAGCCTAAAACGATATGGTTTTACTCTTCTCTTTACAAAAAGAGATCGCTTCATCTAATAGCTCAAGCGCCGACTTATCAGTTTCTGGAAGGCAAGCATCACTGGTCGAGACTGGCGTTACTCGCTCTCCCCACTTA
Source organism: Vibrio kyushuensis (assembly GCF_050337325.1). Classification (NCBI taxonomy): domain Bacteria; kingdom Pseudomonadati; phylum Pseudomonadota; class Gammaproteobacteria; order Vibrionales; family Vibrionaceae; genus Vibrio; species Vibrio kyushuensis. The sequence continues at coordinate 709,936 of NZ_JAKJSV010000002.1, read as the reverse complement.
ACATGAGCTGCTCCCCACGTTAGTCCTGCACCAAATGCAGCGAGCAACAAGTTGTTATCAGGTTTAACTTTGCCTTGTTCTACCGCTTCGCATAGCGCGATAGGAACAGTAGCAGCAGATGTGTTGCCATAACGGTTGATATTGATGAACGCTTTATCTTGAGATATCCCAGCAATATCACACAATGTCTGGATAATTCGAATGTTTGCCTGATGAGGAATAACCACGTCAATATCATCGGTTGATAAATTAGATTGAGTCAGCACTTGATTAGAAGCTGCGCCCATACCTTTTACTGCTCGTTTAAATATGTCTTTACCAATAAAGTTGAAGTCCCAGTAGCCATTGTCTGCGGCAAAACGATCCATAGAAGTCCCAAACTTAGGCACTGCTAAAATGTCTCTTCCTTTCGCATCACAGCCAATACTTGCTTGTTGTAAACCCACTTGTTTGTCTGTTTTTGAAAGTACGACTGCACCTGCACCATCACCGAACAGAACAGCGGTGTCTCGCTTAGTCCAGTCGATGAAAAACGAAAGCCTTTCTGCACCAATGACGAGTGCGTGCTGATAATTACCGGCTTGAATAAGGCGAGTCGCAGTTTCTAATCCATAAACAAAACCGGTACACGCAGCGTTAAGGTCAAAGGCAGCAGCGGCTTTAATTCCAAGGTTTTGAGAAATTTTTGAAGCGGTATTAGGCAATAGTGAATCTGGGGAGCACGTCGCGACAATAACGACGTCAATATCGTTGGCTTCTAGCCCTGCACAAGCAAGCGCATGTTTTGCTGCTACCGTGGCCATATCAGACGTATTCACATGGCTAATACGACGCTCTTCTATTCCTGTACGAGTACGAATCCACTCGTCTGAAGTTTCCATAAACGTACTAAGATCGTCATTAGAAAGCGCAGATGGTGGAAGGCATTTTCCCCACCCAGTTATCTCAGCATAAGAGTTGTTCATTCATTAACCTTTTTCATTTGTTGTGTCGTATACAGTTTCACTACTTGTTACCGACTTATTTTTTATTCAATTGACGATGGTGACGATTGGAGCTGTTTGGTGCTGGTTTTCCTGGTACCGCTCTTTTTTCATGAATCAAGTGTCTAATTGCAAGTATTGGATGAGGCAATAGCATTCTTGGCCCGGAATACCGCATAACCACTCGCATCTGCTCTTTTTGTTCTGGCTTATAGCAATGAATGGGGCAATTATTGCAGGTTGGTTTGTGTTGGCCATATGGGCAGCGATCAAGCTTTGTTTCAGCATAGTCTAATAACGACTGACATTCATGGCACAAACCAGAGCCGGCATGATAGTCGCGACAATATATAGCCATCATAGAACTAACCGTCTTAAACTCAGTGAGTAGTGAACCTTTTAAGAGATCACTGTACTTAGTTGCCATGATTGCACTCTAATAAGCTGATACAAACTTGCTGTCTCATGGGAAAAACTCTATTATCCTCTGCCAAATAACACCATATGGCATTATCTATGAATCGCAAAAAGAAAATTAATCAAATATTGAAGAAGAAACAAAAACAGCACAATGCCAAGCTACATTCGAGCAATAAGCCTCGTTATATCTCTAAAGCAGAAAGAGCTAAGATGGAAGCTGAGGAAGCGAATAAAGAAGCTGAAACCTCAACTGAAACTCAAAACGAACTAGAGCAATAAATCTTCATCAATCGGAATGAACTTAGTCGCTGATTCAATCAAATCTTGAGATGTTAAGCCCGGCACACCGTAGACTTCAACAGGCTTATTAAAGCGAGATTTGATTCTATCGACTAGGATTGAGAAATCCCCATCACCAGAGACTAAAATTATCTTATCTACTGTTGGTGCAAGCTCAATAGCATCGAGCGCAATACCAACATCCCAATCCCCTTTTGCACTACCATCCTTGCGCTGAATAAAAGGCTTTAAACAGACGGTAAAACCGATACCACGCAGTATGTGGTGGAACTGACGTTGTTTTGGATCCGTGCTTGAAATCGCATAAGCGTTTGCGTGAGCCACATTGAAGCCTTGTGTCGCCACATACCAAAATTGGTTGTAATCAAAATTACGGCGATACTTGTCGCGCGTGGTGTAATACACATTCTGTACATCTACAAATACTGCGATATCTTTCATGAACGATCCGTTTAACAAATTGGAAGCAGCGTTCATTCTATACCCTTGTTACAACGAAATAAAACCATTAGTTTAGCGATAATCCGATGAGCGAATACAGCACGTTAGTTTGAAGATCTTTATGTTCACGTACAGAACAAAAAATACTACTCAAGTACTATTTTTACTCACTATATTAACGCTAACATTCCGTTCTATAGAATCGCATAGTACTCTAGAGAGCAGCCGATTGGCACTTGGATAGTATGCAGTATAGACAAACAGAATTGGGGCAGTCATTACCAGTAAAGTAACGAAATCGGAACATAAATAAGCTCTCAGCAGACATGGACACGTTATGACAAAAATTTTAATGATCAAGCTTGTAGCAAGTAACAGGCTCTAGGAGTTGATCATGGAAGATTACTTAAGAAAAATCGAGCAGCTAGAAACAGAAAACTTGCGACTCACACAAGAAAATACCCGATTACAAGAAAAGTTGAATGTCGCTTTGGACGGTAATGGCCTCTGCCTTTGGGAGCAACATGTCCCAACGGGTGCTCTCACCATATTTAATATGGAGTGGGGAAAGATGCTGGGCTATCAACCTAATGAATTAAGTGCGACTGTAGATATATGGAAAAGTAAACTGCATCCAGACGATTATCACTTAGCCGTAGACGCTTATGAAGACCACATAGCAGGTAAAACCGACCTTTATCAAGTAGTCCATCGTATGATTCATAAAGATGGCGGTGACAGTTGGGTGTCCGATAGAGGTAGAGTTGTAGAGTTCGACGAAAGCGGAGCGCCTCTTCGCATGATGGGGACTCATATTGATATAACCCAGGAAAAACGATACGAGATTCAACTGGCTTCTCTTGCGAACAGCGACCCACTCACTAACTTGCTTAATAGGAAGGCGATAGAAGACTGCTTCTACAGCCAAAAATCAGTGCATAAAAACTCCGACTCTTCACTTATTTTTATCGATGTTGATAATTTTAAAGCAGTCAATGATGGGCTTGGGCACAAAGCCGGGGACAACGTACTCATTGATATCTCTTCTTGGCTAATACAGTGCGTTTTTAATGATTCTAAAATTGGCAGGCTTGGTGGCGATGAGTTTGTCATACTTTGCTATGACCTTAACCGCTTTGAGATAGAAGCACTATGTAATAGATTACTCTCTTTCTCATCTCCAACCCTCTTGGCCGCGCAAACGAAAGTGGATATTGGGCTCAGTATCGGCGTATGTCTATTTAACAATAACAATCAGCGTTTTGATGATATCTATGAGCATGCGGACTTAGCTATGTATCAAGTAAAGAAAAACGGAAAAAATAACGTCGCAATCATCGATATTAATAACGCCGAATTAGATAGGAAGATCGCTGCAAGTATTGTCGAATAGATAACAAAAAAGCCCTAACATTTCTGTTAGGGCTTTCGATTTTCTTAACGAAAATTTGGAGCGATACATCGGGTTCGAACCGATGACCTCAACCTTGGCAAGGTTGCGCTCTACCAACTGAGCTAGTATCGCTTTGCTAATGCTTTTAAAAAACAAAAGACTTTAATAGATGGTGCCCCGGGCCGGACTTGAACCGGCACAGCGCGAACGCCGAGGGATTTTAAATCCCTTGTGTCTACCAATTCCACCACCAGGGCACGCAAAACTCGTTGCGATGCTTCTAATTAATGAACTCTTTCGAGTCAGTTAGACACCATCTTGCTATTTTATAACGGATTGACACTATTAAGTCATCTCATCATGTATAGCATCTAAAACATGGCTCTTACGCCATATTTTAATATTTCTTATCTCAGTAAAGAGATGGAGGCGCGTCCCGGAGTCGAACCGAGGTCCACGGATTTGCAATCCGCTGCATAGCCACTCTGCCAACACGCCAGTGCTGCTCTTACTTATCAAGCTAATGTGTAAACACATTAGCTTTAATAGATGGTGCCCCGGGCCGGACTTGAACCGGCACAGCGCGAACGCCGAGGGATTTTAAATCCCTTGTGTCTACCAATTCCACCACCAGGGCACGCAAAACTCGTTGCGATGCTTCTAATTAATGAACTCTTTCGAGTCAGTTAGACACCATCTTTTGTTACGTCAAATACCGCTTTTGCGCCGTATCTTCTAAAATTTATCTTACTAAGTAATGGAGGCGCGTCCCGGAGTCGAACCGAGGTCCACGGATTTGCAATCCGCTGCATAGCCACTCTGCCAACACGCCATTTTTCAAAACCGTACTTAGCAACGCTTTATCTTTCAACACCTTACCTTTCCATTAAGAAGAAGGGTCAGTGCCGTTGCGTTGATGCATACTTTACGGATTGAGGCCTGAGAGTCAAACAAAAAACAAAAAAAAACGTTTGTTTGCCCAGTTTTAGAGCGATTAGACGAACTATCGCTCGGATTGCTGTTTTTTACCACTGCTTCATCAGGCGTCCCATCAAGCTTGGGTGGTATGCCCAGCAGTGATCGAACATTTCCATCAACTCTGGATTACCATATTTAGAGACGCTTACAGCATGAAAACGGTTTTTCTTTGTTTTCAATAGATCTACTTTTTCTTGCAATTCATCCGATTGTTTAGGAGCAATAAAATCAGATATCACAACTAAGTCGGCATTTTTATACTTACTTTGCTCCATCGTCTCAATCGAGGTCATGATTGCAGGCTCAAAGTCTGTACCACCATGAAAGCTATAAGCTAAGAAGTCGCTTGCTTCACGAAGACCATCTTGCCTTGTTAGCTCATAGGTAATCTGCTCGGTCGAGAATAAAATAACGAAACAGTCTCGCTCTTCAGCTAATGCTATTTGCATCAGTGCATAAGCCATAGCCTTAGCCGATGCTTCAGGCGTTCCTTTCATAGATCCAGAAGCATCAACACAAATGACAAAAGGCCCTTTCTCTATATCTATCTCTTTACTTTCGGGGATATGTGCTTTGATTTTACGTAGTGTTCGTGATTTCCCCGCGACTTTATAATTAAGCAGGCGTTTATCAACCAAGTGTTTGTAGAACACAACCTCTAACTCTGGGTAAGCCAAGAACATGGTCTCATTTGGCAGCAACTTATTAAGATCGTCACTTTCATGAATTCCAACGATATCATCGGTGGCTTCATCCGATTTTTCTTCTACCATTTGCAACTGTTCGGCGGGTGCTACATTCAAGTCAGGGTCGTCAACCTGTCCTGCCATTCGGCCAAGCTGAGCCGCAATGTCTTGCAGCCCTTTATTCTTCTTAAGATACTCGGCGTGTTTCTTCATTACCGTTAAATCAGTTTTACTTAACTTCGCAGAAGCCATATCCCATAGCTTACCAACACTGATCTCACTACCCGTTTCGGTGACTCTGTCCATATTCTTTATCGTTTCCATTCTTTGATAAAGATCTTTTAGGGCTTTTTCTTTGCTTGCTTCTAACTCAGACACCTGCGCTTTTTTTAGAGTATCAGATAGACTTTTGTACCACTGATCACAGAAGTAGTGAGGGAACATCGGGTTATTGATCCCTTTGTTCTTATCGATTAGTCGGCGAGCTTGTAGATAAAAAGCAGAATGCCATTCTAATTGCTTCACAACGTCGTTTAGATTTTCAAAAAAGGTCTCTTCATCCCAATGGATAACATCTTGGTACAAGGAAAGTTCATGCTTGAAGCGATCTGTTTCACACACTTTTGTAATTCGACGTTTTACACCTGTACCCCACTTATGAAGATGCCCTTTCACAGAGGTTTTAACACCCCTATTTTCTGCCATCATCATGACTTGGGAACGTGCCATCAAATCGTTGACGGCAGTGTCAACAATCCCTGACTCCGCAATCATCACTACAAGGTTTAATCCATCAGCTCCTAACATCAATTGCTCCTATGCAAAAAACTCATTGAGATGTTTCACACGAAAGACCGTTTTTTCACATTCAACTTTTGTCGTCTCGAGCTTAGTTAATAACTCTTGTAGTCCAACTTCCATTTTTCTTGGAAGTTCACTATCAATAAAGCTATGAGGTAGCGCACCATGGAAATCAGAACGGACTTTACGTAGCTGATAATCTGCAGACTGAAGTTGAGCCATCGCTTGATCGGCTTTTGCGCTCCACTCTTGATACAAGGCGTCATCAAGCCCTTCTCTATCCGCTACTGCGACTAGCACGCCACGATTAGCAATGTCTTTAATGACAAGATGGTTTTCTGCGTCAACATCGAACGTCAATCGGCAGATGTTCGCATTTTTATTAACGTACCCATAAACTTCACCGCCACCTTCTTTGATGACCTTAGCCAAATCATTTTTAGTGAGGTAAACCCAGCGGCTATCGCCTTTATCTGACTCGGATACGGACATATTTGATTGCAGCAGAACAAGCTTTATCAAACCTTTCGTTGTACCAACTTGGTAACTTTTCGCATCTGAGATATCGTAATGTTGCACTTGTTTTTTTACAAAACCTGTCGTGGTGTCCTGAGAAAGAACGACACTATACTGAGATTCAAGGTGTGCTTGAATATCCTCAAGTTCTTCTTTACACATTGATATCTGGTGTTCTACATCTTGTTGATCAAAAGCGTGCTGTAAAGCGAACTCGCGAATGACACTACGAACTTTGTCTCGTGATTCTGGGCTATTCCACAAACAATCTTGCAGTAATAGAAGATCCAAAGGATTAATAGAACTACGACCATTAAAAAATGCGCTCGCTTTAAGCAATCGAACCGCTTTTTTCCATCGACGGTCAGACACATAGCTGTCTGAATTTGAGCATGCCGCGTCAGCTTTGACTTCTCCAAACTCATCTTTGCCTTCTAGCATTGACTTAAGTTGGAATAGCTTTTCAAATACAGAATCAGAGAGTTCAAGCTTATCAAGCTCTAGTTGCCACTGATGGTATTCCTCATCGGTAATCGCCAACCCTTCTGGGATCTTAGCTTCTTGCAGCGTACCCACCGTCAGCATAGATTTGAAGTTTTGTTTATTTTGAATGCGGTTTATGAACACACGTACAAGCATTCTGTCGTAGAGCGCTTCCAAGCCGCTATCTTCATCAGGAAGTTCATTTGATGCTGAAATAAGAAGACGCATTGGAACGCGTTCAATATCACTACCATTTTTAAATGTTTTTTCATTCACAACTGTAAGTAGCGTATTTAAAATCGCTGGGCCTGCTTTCCAGATTTCATCTAAAAAGACAACTTGAGATGTAGGAAGGTAGCCTTCAGTTAAACGAACATATCGTCCGTTGTCTTTCAGCTCTTTTATACTTAAAGGACCAAACACCTCTTCCGGTGTTGAGAAGCGAGTCATCAGATACTCAAAATAGCTAGAGTTATCGAATGCTTGAATCAGTCGTTTCGCAATTAAACTTTTTGCAATGCCAGGGGGGCCTAGTAGAAAAACACTTTCTCCAGAAAGTGCCGCTAATAAACACAATTTGATTGTGTCTTCTCTTTCGTAAACCCCGTCAGAAAGAGCATGCGCAAGCTTATTAATTCTCTCTGAGAGCAGTGCTTTTTGTGAGTGAGATGCGGGGGTTGGGCTAATCATTTCTCGGCTCCTAGAAAGGGATTATATTCCTGTGTATGTATATGTTTATACATTTGTTATTACTTTGTTACAAGTCTATTTACATTAAGATCGCTTAGTTATAGCAGAATACATTTCCTGTTTATCATTGCAATCTATGTTTGCACAAATGTGATTCACGAAGATGATTATTAATCCGTCAATTAATCATTATTTCAGCTATCTTTGAAACAAGAATATCGCTATGGTTATCCATCCTTTATTTGATTGTAGAAGTCACTGATTTGCATGCGTAAGCTCATTCATACATGGAAGCAAATCTCTCTTATTGAAGAGGATATTCGCCTACCTAACGGAAATACAATTTCACATACCACTATTGCTCATCCTGGCGCAGCAGTAATTCTTCCAGTTACGGCAGAGGGAGACCTGATTTTAATCAACCAGTTTCGTCCTTCATTGAAGAAATGGTTGCTTGAACTTCCAGCAGGAACCATTGAACCAAATGAACAGCCTTTACAGTGCGCATTACGTGAATTGGAAGAAGAGACAGGTTACAGTGCAGAAGAGTGGATCCCCCTTGGTCAAGTGACACCTCTGGCTGGATTTTGTGATGAGATACAGCACCTTTATGTTGCGAAGAACCTGAGTAAGACACAGCGTTATGATTGTGATGAAGATGAGTTTATTGAGGTCGTCATCATGCCTGTCGAAAAGGTCAAAGAGCTAATTACTAACGATACAATCACCGATGCCAAAACAATTGCTTGCTTGAGTAAAGCTTCGCTTTGCGGCTATTTATAGGATATTTTTATGGATTTCAGATCAGATACCGTTACTAGACCAACCGCGAAAATGCGCGAAATTATGGCCAATGCTATTGTCGGCGATGATGTATACGGCGATGACCCGACAGTGAATGACCTTGAGACTTGGGCTGCAAAAAGACACGGTTTTGAAGCGGCATTATTCACATCATCGGGTACACAAGCAAATTTACTTGGTCTTATGGCCCATTGTGAGCGTGGCGATGAATATCTTTGTGGTCAGCAAGCACACAATTACAAATATGAGGCCGGTGGCGCTGCCGTTCTTGGCTCTATCCAACCTCAACCTATTGAAAATAACCCAGATGGCACACTAGACTTCGCAAAGCTTACAGCGGCGATTAAGCCAGATGATAGTCATTTTGCTCGAACCAAGCTATTGAGCTTAGAGAACACCATCAACGGGAAGGTTTTACCTCTTAGCTATTTGGCTGAAGCGCGTGATTTTGTAAACCTACACGGATTATCTCTTCACCTTGATGGTGCTCGCGTCTACAACGCATCAACTGCGTTAAATATTGATGTAATTGAAATCGCTCAACATTTTGATTCTATGACCATCTGTTTGTCTAAAGGGCTTGGGGCGCCAATTGGATCACTTCTTCTTGGTTCTAAAGATTACATTGCCAAAGCAAGACGTTTGAGAAAGATGGTCGGTGGCGGTATGCGTCAAGCTGGCATTCTTGCAGCCGCTGGAAAACTCGCCTTGACTGAACAGGTAGAGCAGCTTGCAACTGATCACGCCAATGCAAAACTTTTAGCAGAGCGTTTAAACCAAATTAACGGTTTTGAAGTTAATGTAGATCGCGTTGAAACAAATATTGTATTTGCCAAACTCCACAAAGAGATCAATATTTCAGCTATCGTAAAACAGTTAGCAGATGACGGTATTCTAATATCACCGGGCAACCCGGTTCGATTTGTTACTCACAGAGACGTGACTGAACAGGATATTGAGACGCTTGTAACAAAAATCAGCTCACTGCTCTAAATATCTCCTCTTTAACATTGAGCTTCCCCTAAGGGGAAGCTTTATTCTTATCTCTTCATGTACTGACAGACAACTGAATGAAATTTAGAATTAAAGCCTACGTAACACTCACTGTGATCTTGTTTAGTTACTCAGTAAATATCAGCGCAAATACTTTCGGTGATCCTGAGTTAGGAAAAAGGAAATCGCCCAGCTGCATATTTTGCCACGGTAGTAATGGAGCTTCCACGAACCCTAGCTACCCTAATATTCAAGGACAAGATTCTCTATATTTGTTTAACGCAATGAAAGCTTATCAAAATGGCGAACGAACTGGCCCGCTAGCTGAGATGATGCAGGCTCAATTACAAAGACTTAATGATCAAGATTTAAAAGACGTAGCGAGCTATTTTTCACAAGCTGAATAAGCCCGTTATTCATAGGTCAGGTCTGCTCGATTTCTGACTCACTCTAATGCTCGAGCGACTGCACTCTCGACATGAATTTTGGTCGTATCAAAGAGCAATACTCGAGTATCATTCGGTTTTACCAATAATCCAATTTCTGTACAACCTAAGATTACCGCTTCAGCCCCTGATTCATAGAGGTCACCAATAACGGTTAAGAAATCTGTCTTCGAACGATTATTCAGTTTCCCTAAGCATAGCTCTTGATAGATAACGTCGTGGACCAAGCGTCGCTGGACACCGTTTGGAACAATCACTTCAATGCCATATTTACGCTCTAGGAAACCTTTGTAAAAGTCCTGTTCCATCGTGAAGGCAGTGCCTAGCAATCCTACTCGAGTTATTCCATTACGCTTTAATTGTTGGCCCGTTGCATCGGCAATATGAAGTAAAGGGATATTAACTTGTGACTGAACAGTTTCCGCCACTTTATGCATGGTATTTGTGCAAATAATGAAAAAATCAGCGCCAGCCTTTTCTAACGATTGAGCCGCTTGGGAAAGGAGTTCAGCGGCTTTATCCCACTCGCCATTTGCTTGGAACTTCTCTATCACTGCAAAATCGACACTCACTAGAACTAATTGTGCCGAATGAAGACCACCAAGGGCGCTGTTTACACCTTGATTCATTGCTTGATAGTAAGTAACTGTAGATTCCCAGCTCATTCCGCCGATCATTCCTATCGTTTTCATTTTAACTCCGTTAATTCAAGCAACTAAGACATTTCAATATAGCACGTCTTTACACCACTATTTTGATTCCGATATTAACCAATTAACCGTTTGCGTAATCGCTAACCTTCAAGTTGCTTCATTTTGAGTCTTTCATCACACTTTTTCCTTTGCTATATTTGCGCCCAATTACATAGCACCATTCGAGGCAGGGAGCTTCCTCATATATCTCATGAAGAGAAGAATTGGTACCGAGTAACATCGGCAACATTGAGAGGATAAATAATGGAAATGAATATGGTAGAAATTTTAGGGTATGCGGCTTCAATCATGGTCGCTATTTCACTTACGATGAAGGATATCGTTCGTCTACGCGTGCTTAACTTTGTTGGCTGTGGACTATTTACAGCTTATGGAATGATGATCGACTCGATGCCTGTGGTTGTTACCAATGGCTTTATCGCTTGTGTGAACGTTTATTTCCTTTTCAAAATGCAGCAAGAGAAAAAAGCTCAACCTCTAAATACTCCTGCATAGTAGCTACTAGTAACAAAGCCAAAGAATGCCAGGATAAATCAAGTTATTCTGGCTTCACTAACCGTCCACAGTATCAACTCTTGAGCAGGTAAGATCTAAGTTTGACTTGTCACAGTTGTAACAACTGCACACCATATTTCGACCATTATTTTTTGCGCAATATAGGACTTTATCTGCTTCCGTGAGTAGCTCATGTGACAACGAATCATGTAAAATCGGCTTTTCCAGCATTTCGTTAGGTAGATATGTACTAACTCCTGCGCTCAATGTTAATTCTAAGTCTCCGTAGTATGATTTTTTTACAGCGTTGCACACTCGCTGAGCAACTTCTAAACCTAACGCACTATCCGCACCATATAACAGAGCAATAAACTCTTCTCCCCCAAATCGCGCTACTACATCACTATCACGAAGATGAATCCTTAACATCCTAGCTATGTCCTTAATGACCTTATCACCACGAAGATGCCCTAAGCTGTCATTTATAAGCTTAAATCGGTCAATATCAAACATAATTAATGAAACTGGGCGTTTCTCCCTTATAGCTAGCGCTAATTGTTTTGCCTTTATCTCATCAAAGCCATAACGATTATAGATACCAGTTAAGTAATCTTTCTTCGAAATATCTGAAAGAGCCTGATTTTGATTCAACAACTCTTCTTCGTTTTTTTTCTGCTCTGTAATATTAATGCATGTACCAATCATTCTAATCGCCCGACCTTTATCATTCCTAATAGCAAAGCCACGAGATTTCATCCAAATAATATGTCCATCTTTATGTCTATAGCGAACAATCCGGCTATATGGTTGATTACTATCTAAACAATGCTGATTTATATCTTTCAGTGATCTTTCTTTGTCCTCTAGAACGATATGATCTTGCCACCTTAAAGCACGTTCCGAAATTTCATTTATTTCGTAACCTAGGGCCTTCCAGAAACCAGCATTTACCCATTCTTGATTGCGTTCTTCTAGATTCCAATACCACATACCATCTAAACAATAATGTTGAAAATACTCTAAAAAATGGGCGTCACTCTTTAGGAATGCATCTATCTCTGTTTTTAATTTCGACCGGTTCATTCTGGATACCTTTAAATCGCAACGTATGAAACAAGTACCTTAAACAATAGAACAGCATTCCCTAATTTCAATTAAGTAAAGGAAAAAAAAAGAAGCCGTCAATTCAGCTTCTTTCTAATCATTAATAACAGGTTAATTAATCAATTAATCATCATCAAGTGGAATTAGTTTAGTACTTCCACCATGATATTTTTCACGTTTTCTTTGGACCATTGAGTAAAATGCTGGAATTAATAATGTACCTGCCAATAACACACATAACAGGCCACCAATGAGCGATACGCCCAACGAGTTTTGACTTACGTTACCGGCTCCTGAAGCAAAGATCAGTGGGAAGATCCCCAGAATAAATGACCAAGACGTCATATTTACCGCTCGGAAACGTAACTTACCACCTTTGACTGATGCATCATCGATTGATAGCTCTTTATCTTCCCTTTCTTGTTTTGCAAACTCCACAATTAATATCGCATTCTTAGCGGCAAGTGCTATTAACAACACCAACCCAATTTGCGCGTATAAATTGAGCGGAATTCCGGTAATGGTTAAAGCGATAAATGATCCAAGCGTAGCGACAGGAACGACAAGAATGATAGCAAGAGGAATACTCCAACTCTCATACTGTGCCACCATAAACAGATAGATGAAGATCAGTGCTAGAGCAAACGCATAGATGGCTTGATTTCCCGCTAGCTTCTCTTGGTACGCCATACCCGTCCACTCATACTGGTAGCCTTGAGGAAGCATCTCTGCCGCCACACGTTCCATTGCAGCGATAGCATCACCACTAGAATAACCAGGAGCAGGCTGACCTTGGATTACAGCACTTCGGTACATGTTGTAACGCCATGCAACATCTGGCTCAAATACTTGGGTCGCGGTGACTAATGTACTTAGTGGGATCATGTCTCCTTGCGCAGAGCGAACATGGAAACGACTAAGATCATCAATCCCCTTTCTGTATTCACCATCAGCTTGCATCGTCACTTGGTAGTTCTTACCAAACATCGTAAAGTCATTAACGTAAATTGAGCCAAGATTTCCTTGCAACGTTTGGAATACCGAACTTAATGGAATACCAAGTTGTTGAACCTTTTCTCTGTCAACTTCAATACTGTAGTGAGGTACATTTGCTCTAAAGGTGCTAAACGTAAATGCAATTTCTGGCTGCTTATTCGCTTCTTGAATCACTTCTCCCATTAGGGTTGCAAGATCAGTACGGCTTCGACCTAATGCATCTTCGAGTACAAATTCAAAGCCTGACGCCGCGCCCATACCAGGAACCGCAGGAGGGCCCATAGCAAAAACAGAAGCATGAGGTAGCTGCATTGCAGCGGCACCATTGATTCGATTTGAGATAGCCGTTGCTGAGTGGTCACCATCTAAATTATTACGCGTATCCCAGTCATGCAGCTTAATAAACATAGAGGCGCCGTTAGATGCCGCAGCCCCTGTCATAAAGGCATAACCATTGGCGACGGTCACGCCATCAATCCCAGGCTCACTTTCAACAATTTTAATCAAACTATCTGTTACTTCCTCTGTTCTCGAAAGAGACGCTGAGTCTGGTAACTGAACGTTGACCAACAAAATACCTTTATCTTCTTGGGGAACAAAAGCCGTTGAGGTCGTTTTAGACAAATAAGTTAACGACGTAATCGCAACTAAGAAAATTGCCACAACAATTAACGCACGTTTTACTAAGAACCCTGCAACTTTACCGTATCCTTCGGTAACCTTGTCTAGCCCACGGTTAAATGCCTTAAACCAACTTGATGTGTTACCACCGCCTTGTTTTAGCACCAGTGAACAAAGAGCAGGAGATAGCGTCAATGCATTGATAGAAGAGATAACAACAGAAATACAGATCGTAAGCGCAAACTGACGATACATAATTCCGGTTATACCAGGCAGCATTGCTACCGGAATAAACACGGCAAGAAGTACTAATGTCGATGTAAGTATTGGCCCCGTTACTTCCTTCATAGCAATCAGTGTTGCTTGTCGAGGCGTCACGCTAGGATCTTTCGCCATTGTCGTATCAACGTTTTCGATAACCAAAATAGCATCATCAACCACGATACCAATTGCTAGAATCAAACCGAATAGAGTCACGGTATTAATGGTAAAGCCGGTCATTTGCATAACAGCAAATGTACCAATCAAAGATACAGGAATAGCTACAACTGGAATAAGTGTTGCTCGCGCACTTCCTAGGAACAGGTAAGTCACCGCAATAACCAACAGTATCGCTTCTACTAACGTTTTAACCACGCCTTTAATTGACTCTGAAACGAACAACGTTGTGTCGTAGCTGGTTTCGTACTCCAATCCTTCAGGGAAGTTAACACTTAGGTTCTCAAGAAGATCCATGACCGCTTGGCCACTTTCTAACGCGTTAGCATCTGATTGCAGCGACAGGGTTACGATAGACGCATCTTGTCCGCGGAACTTACCAGTACCGTCGTAGAACTTTTTACCTAGTTCAACACGCGCAACGTCTTTGAGGTAAACAGTTGAGCCATCATTATTTGCTCGAAGAACAACGTTTTCAAACTCCTCAACAGTTTCAAGACGGCCCTTCGTAACAAGGTTGAATTGAACTTCTTGAGATTGGCTGTATGGTGCAGCCCCTACTCGCCCAGCAGCAACCTGAACGTTCTGCTCTGCAAGTGCAGACTGAATATCTGGCGTGGTCAAATTTAGGTTAGCCAGCTTCTCTGGGTCAACCCAAACACGCATGGCATATTCACCACCACCAATAACGCCAACATCACTGATTCCGGT
This sequence comes from Vibrio kyushuensis, assembly GCF_050337325.1. Classification (NCBI taxonomy): domain Bacteria; kingdom Pseudomonadati; phylum Pseudomonadota; class Gammaproteobacteria; order Vibrionales; family Vibrionaceae; genus Vibrio; species Vibrio kyushuensis. Next base: position 694,924 of record NZ_JAKJSV010000002.1, on the reverse strand, counting down.
AACACGAGTTAGTTGATCTTTTACATTTAAATTAATGTAGTTAATCAAAAACTGATCATCGTATCGACCGTCTGGAGAGTAGAAGTTAAGAACCATTAGAATATCTGGTGAACGCTTCTTAACTGTTACGCCAGTCATACGAACTTGTTGAGGCAGTTTCGCTTCAATTTGTGACACACGGTTTTGGACATTGACTTGCGCCATGTCAGGGTCTGTGCCTACTTCAAACGTCACGTTTAAGCTGTAAGAACCATCATTCGCGCTCTTAGAAGACATGTACAACATGTTTTCTACGCCATTGACTGAGGTCTCTATTGGATCGGCAATGGCTTGCTCAACAACTTCAGCACTTGCACCGGTATAATACGCAGTGACACTCACTGAAGGAGGACTAATTTTTGGATATTCCGCAACGGGTAGTACCATTAACGCCATCGCACCTGCGAGTGACAATATAATGGAGATAACCAACGCAAACTTAGGACGCTGGATGAAAAACCGACTTAACATAATAAGGTTTCCTATTCAGCGGGAGTCATTGAATCTGTTTGTTGGTCTTGAACTTGTACAGGCATACCATTACGAACACGCTGTAAGCCCTGCACGACAATCTTTTCATTCGCACTAAGACCAAATGGGACAATAACGCCTTCAGGAGTTTGGCTACCTAGTTCAATGTTTCGACGTTCTATAATATTGCCTTCCGTCACTAACATCACAAAATCCCCTTCCAAATCAGACTGAACAGCCTTTCTAGGAATCGCTATGACTGGAACGGTGTTTTCTGCATAAAGCTCTACACGTAGATGCTGACCGGGAAGCAATTTATGTTCAGGGTTGGGAACGATGGCACGCATATCTATTGTGCCTGTGTTTACATTAATACGGTTACCAAGGAAATCGAGTCCTCCCGTATGTTCATAACGAACGCCATTTTCTAAAGTAACTGATACATCAATTTGTTTATCATTAGCGCTAACATTACCTTTTGCCGTCTCAAGTGCGATGCCAAGACGATCTCTTTCACTCACATTAAACGATGCATGAATTGGGTCTAGACTCACCAAGGTTGTTAGCACGCCCGACGATGGGGAAATCAGGTCCCCTCGGCTTACTTTACTATCGCTAATTCTTCCTGAGAAAGGAGCACTAATTTGTGTATAGGAAAGATTAACTTCAGCAAGCCTTATTTGGGCTTTAGCTGCTTCTACCATTGCTTCAGCGCCGTGTAAATTTGCTGTCAGTGCATCAAAGTCAGCTTTTGAAATACTGCCTTTTGGTAATAAACGTTTACCGCGCTCATGATCTAACACGGCTTTCTTTAGGGATGAATTAGCACGTGCAAATTCTGCTTTCGAGGTTGCTAGCTTAGCTTCAAATTGAGAGGGTTCAATAGTGAATAGAAGGTCACCTTCTTCTACCATTTGCCCTTCTTCAAAGTGTCTTGATTGCAAATAACCCGTCACCTGGGCGGTAATATTCGTATCATCAACAGCTTCAGCTCGCCCGATGAAAGTGATACTTCCTCTGTGTTCAATCGTTTCAGTCGTTTGCGTAATAACTAAAGGAAGAGGCGCTTGTGAATTGTTGGATGTGTCTTTATTACACCCGGCAAGAATAGAGGATGTTAACAGCGTGGTTAACACGAGCTTTTTGTTCATAATTTTATTCGCCATTACCAATGAAATTTAGTTATGACGAACATAACCATCAGGAATGACGACTATGTCCGAGTAATGTCAGGAGAAGCGACTCAAATATGTCATTCTGTAACAACGCTTCCCTTAGATAATTTACTTGTGCATTGTTTCAGCTGTTTTGCAGATGACCAACTGTACACTTGCTCTGGAACTTTGTGACCGCACGGGGCATTCCAAAGGCGTTCGTCAATTTTCAATCCTTCTAATGATTCATAAAAATCGATCGCCTGTTGATTATCTCTCATTACCTCAAGATAAATAGCACTTTCACCAAAGTGTTGTTCGCACCACTTAGAAACTTCATTTAACAATTTTAGCCCTAACCCACGATGACGATAGTTTTCATCAACATGAAGAGAGTCAATCATTGTCCCTTTTTCGAAGTCATGATTTCCGAAAGCACAGACAAAACCACACAGTAAACCACCTTCTTCCAATAATAGAACATGTTGGTTGAACGGAGGATTAATCAAACGAGCTTGCCAAATGGCTAAACGTTCATCGAGAACATCATGCTGAAGGTAATCTTCACCTAGAATTCCGTGGTAGAAACGACGCCAGCTTTGGGCGTGTAGTGTTGCGATGCGCTCGTAGTCGCTATATTCCGCTATTTTTAAATCCATTTTTAGTTCCTTATTACTTCCTGTAAGGATATTAGCTTTGTTCATACTATTCATTTCCCCATTAAAAAGCCAAACATTCTGTTCACAATTTTTACAATGATTGGTTTGACTTACAGGTGTGCGCTGATATTCTAGCTTACAGTTGTTAGCCCAAAGGAATTTATCACTATGTCTCTGCCCTCCGCGAGTCCAAGCAAAGAAAGGCCACCACTGATTTGGCTGAATATTTTTATCTTTGTATCAAGCCTTCTCTTAGCCGTGGTCGCAACACCTTGGTACGCGTATAATTATGGATTAGGCACCGAACATTTTGTCTGGCTGTTGATCTGCTTTAGCTTTTGTAGCCTGTCTGTCACAGCCGGCTATCATCGCTTATGGTCGCACAAAGCCTATCAAGCGCATTGGTCGCTTCGATTTATATTCGCCATTGGCGGTGCGTTTGCTCTACAAAACAGCATCTTACATTGGAGTTCAGATCATAGAGTTCACCACAAGCACGTTGATAACAACGACAAAGACCCTTACTCGGCCAAAAGAGGGTTTTGGTTTTCTCATATCGGTTGGATGATCAGAGATTACCACGGTGATAAATACTACGATTACAATAACTGCCGCGACTTACAAAAAGATAAGATTGTTATGTGGCAGCACAAATACTACGGTGCACTTGCGCTGCTAATGAACGTTGGCTTCCCGATTTTATTGGGGGTTATTTATGGCGATGTAGTTGGTATGTTCTTAATGATTGGTGCGGTTCGACTTGTACTTAACCACCATACTACGTTCTTTATTAATTCGTTAGCCCACATATGGGGCACACAACCCTACACCGACAAAAATACAGCAAGAGATAGTGCAACATTGGCATTTTTCACGTTCGGTGAGGGGTATCATAACTACCACCATATCTTTGAAAATGACTATCGAAATGGTATTGAGTGGTGGCACTACGACCCAACGAAATGGCTAATAAAAGCATGCTCTTTGGTTGGGCTCGCAGGGAAATTGCGTAAAGCACCACAGTTAAAGATAGAAAAAGCTAAAGCAGCGATGTCTTTACTCAAAGCGCAAAAAGCAATTGAGACATGGCCAAACAGACAAGTTATTAACAGCAAGCTTCAACATGAGTTCGAACAGCTTACCGCCAGTATGAACGACTACTATGAATTGAAAAAGCAGCTGCTAGAAACCAAGAAAGATGACATGGTGAAGAAGTACGAATATTCGGTATTAACGCTTCGTTATAAAGACATCAAGAAGAACCTAGCGCAACAGACTGAAGCTTGGAATGGGATGATTTTGAGCGTCACTAAAAAGGCCAGTACACTTTAAATCGCCATACTTGATAAAACAGTTACATACACACAAAATGAAAATAGCCCGGTTACTCTTAAAAGTAACCGGGCTATTTTATATTCACGATTAAATTAATTTTCGATTACGAAATATCGTTAATTGACTTCACAATACGCCTGCCAGTATTGAATGGCTTTTTGTAGTGCCTGAGTACGATCAGGGTGTTCCGCAAACAATACAGCAGAAATCGTTGTCACAACTGTGTTCGCCATCATCTCTTTGTCTTGCTCTGGTGTATCGAAGATACAAATTTTAGGCTGAGCTAGAGTCTCTAATAAATCAGCTTCCCAGTAATGCGATTGAACTCCTTCAGGTGTACTTAGCCAAACATCCTGACTCACTTTAGGGTTGTATTCCGATTCACCGGATTGCCCTTTAAATGAGATAACACAATGATTGGGCTCATCAACCTCATGTTCAATGTCAGCGTGTAACTGAGGAAAACCAGGGTGAAAGCTTCCACGAATGCCAATTTTACCACCGCCAGGGTTTAACGCTCGAACAACGGTGTTAATTGGCGTTCTCAAACCATATCGTTTACGCCAGTCGAGCATTTCCTCGACTTTTGGAGCGAAGTTTTGCAGAGGTAAATAGCATATAGAGTCTGATTGAAGCAACATCTGTGCGTGATCTGCATCAGTTGCTTGTGATATGCCTAAAGGCTCAATGTAATCTTGGGCGTGCTCTCTATCGGTCACTTTATCTGTGTAACCGTGTACCAGTACTTTATAGCCATTATCCGCGAGAATTTTTGCTGCAAGAATATGCCAAGGTTTACCAGCTGTTTTTCGCTTACCTGCGTAGCACGGCCAATCAATATCCGCACCAAGATTGGGAACCCGTGATTTAAAAGCTTTAACAAAGCCAGCGATCTCTTGCTTTGTTTCATTTTGAACACGGATCAACATCAGCAACATAGCCATTTGGTCATCATCTATCTTTTCATCTAGATACTCGTCCATCACCTGATAAGCTTGTTCTAACGTAAGAGGTTTCCTCCCCCGCTCTCCTCGCCCTACTGTGCGAATACATTCCAGTATACTGCTCATTGAATCCCTTTCTTTAAATGCTTAATGAATACCGATATCAGCACAGTGTGACGTTTTAATATCAGATTTTCAATCACACTGTCTTTTAAAGATTTAAGTGCCCAAATATTGCCCGTATAGCCGGTGGTACCTCAACTAATATTCAGTTCGTTAGTTATAACGTCTTTTGATAGTCGTCTTCACTCTCGTTTGATTTTTCAAACCCAACTTGAACTAAATATTCTCGATGTTCAGGCGTCGTAGCCTTCGCTTTTAATAGGTTAATCCCACGGCTTTTTATTAATTCAGGATTCATTTGATAAAAATATTGAGCTAACTTTAAGTCTCTATACTCCGGGGTTACGTAGTCGAGAGAAACCACAAAGCTACCATCCTCATGCTTTGTTCCAACTAAAAGCCCAGCGATAGCATTATTTCTTAGCATATAAAATGCAGAGTTTTCAGTTCGAAGATGACTAGCCGTGGTTTGACGCTCAATATCTTTGATGTTGGTTGCAACAAAATGATCAAAGTATTCAGAATCTATCGTTGCAGAAACCAGTTTGAACTTATCTTTTGAGCCAGCCAGTTGATAGAGGTAATAAACGTTAATGCACGCTATTCCTAAATTCATTAGCATTGTGGGGTATGAGTTAATAAAATACGCAAAGGCCGCAAACAACAGACAACCGATGAAATTAATTACTCTAAGTTTAACAATCGATGTCATCGTCAGAGACACCAACACGACTAGTGAGGCTAAATAACCAAACCACTCCACCCAATCAAAATCCATTACACAATCCCTATGTGTTTATTTTCCTTAAAGATAGCATATCGATAAAGCAGTCAATTAGATCTAGCTAACAATTATTGGCCACGCAAATACATGAACATCCATACTTATCTTAAAGGCGTCACAAACTTCATAAGATGCTGGCACCATTCCTTAATAATACCCGAGCCATTCACACTGTTTAAAAGGCCATTACAACACTGATCATTTCGTACGGTGACCGTTAAGTACTGTACCAACTGCGTATAATTGAAGTTCGATATCCTAGAAACTTGCTTTGCGCTATCCCCTTCAAGCATGTAGTCAATGTCACTTAAGTTCTCATGTTTTAATACAAGATTTTCCTGATGAAAATCGTGATACAACTCGGCGACCAATTCTGTGCAATTATTTGATATCAGCGCATCACATTTAGCTGCAAAGCGCGTTAACCTTGACGCTACCGGTGTCTCAAGTAGTAGGTAAGAAATTCGGTCAATACTATCTTGCCAAGCAAGCATTTCTAACCACTCTTTAGGTAGGTTATCAAAACCATAAAAACTCCCAGCCAACTGACCATAAACCGTAGACGTACTGCAATAATTACTGCCCACATTGGCTGACCACAACGCTCCCTGCTCAAAACTGGAACTATGATAAAAACACCAAAGCGCAGACTCTAGCGAGCCAACAACAGTCGTATTGGTAAGCTCATGTCTATCTTTCGATATAAAGCTTCCAGTAATAATACTTCGCACTTCTTCACAACCACGCATACATATCTGTTCGAATTCCGTTTTCCGCAACGTATTCAAAACTTCTTGTTTGGTTAGCGTTGAGGAGCGAAGACATTCATGTATTAGTCCACCTAGGATCTGACTGGCGATGGCAGCACTTTGTGTGTCATGAGTCACTTCACACGATGCCTTTATTTTTTGAAGTACGGTTTTTAATGAGACTCCTTTCGCTGGGGCGAAGAAAACACTAATGGGCGCTATTCGAGCTAGGCATGCGTCATAGTCAGGAATGGTTTGATAATCAGAGGAGGCTTTATATTCTAATTGATGAGTAAGCATTGATTGCTCATTTCGATCAATTGCCTTATTTAAGTTCTCTCCAATTTTAAAATGCTCCAGTGTCGATACTGCGCATTTGTCACGCCTCCATTTTGTGTATCGGCTTATCTGGTCTCGAACGTTAACCTCACCATGAGCAAGAAGGCTATCTGATAAATTAACCGCCAATACTAAATCAAGGTACCAAACAGTACTTTCTTTGAAAAAAGTGTCGGTATTTTGAGCTTCTGTTAAATTAACTAAAGGTAGATCTGTTTTGGTTTTAAGCGCTTCGCCCAGTGCTAATCCAAATAAGGCGCCTTTTGCACTAGAAGCGTAATCAGCGTCACTTCTACAGTTAAAACTAGTCAATATTGTGTCCCCAAACAAAAGCTAATATTCATCTTTCGCGCACATGCGAATTAGAATTGGTGATGATAGTTATTCTCACCTAATATTTACTCATTCTAATTAAATTAAAACTTTTGTTGGAATATCCTTTATTCCATAGACATATTGACTTCATCGACAGTAGTATTTGCTCAGAAGTACCTACCGATGTTCCTTTGATCAATTCATTTCTTTAGCCAGTTCAATCCTATTTCTACCCAGTCTTTTTGCGCTATATAGTGCTCTATCCGCTCTTTCTATCGCTTGATTGAATGACTCTGCTTTATCAAGTTCGGCTATCCCCATCGAGCATGTTATTTTTTCATTATAAGGCCACTTGTGTGTCGCCATTTTGTGTTGGATATCTATAGCAATCTGACGTCCTTCTTTTGCACGGATATTTTCACAGATCAATAGAAACTCCTCTCCCCCCCATCGAATAAAATGCTGACCTTCCTCTTTAATGTGATGAACTTGGCGGCTAAAGTCTTGTAATACCGAATCACCACATTGGTGTCCGTATTTATCATTAATTGACTTAAAGTGGTCAAGGTCAAAATAGAGGATTACAATGCGGTTGCATGATGCCAAAAGGTCATCGATCATCACCTCACTGCCTCCTCGATTTAATGCTCCCGTTAAGCTGTCGTAACTTGCCTTTACTATATATTCCCTATTGGACTCTCGAAGTTGTTCATTCTCATTTATTAGGGCACGGTTGTGCACGTGAGTGCGAGTAAATCCGCTAATGACATAAAGAGACGCGGATAGGAGCCAGATACCTAAAAGAACTCGATAGAACACGCCATCAGACAACCATTTCCCAGTTATTTCCATCGACTCGATATTAAATAGATAATGACCTATAGGTGCTTCCGATGCGCTTGCGATACTTATGTAGTGAATATTACTAATATCGGCATAACCATGCTCAACTCCAATATTATTCTCACGACGCCACCAATCTGCGACCTGTAATGATGTTAAAGGAATCTCAATTCCATTTGGATGCTCACTAACGTCAAACTCAATTTGGTTACTTTTTAGACCAGCTAATTCGACAATATTTGGCTCATAGTGTTTTAAATAGATACGAACGGGCGTGTCGACGGTTGGCCTACCGTTAAAAAGAACGCTCATTTTTATCTTCAATGTCGCCATATTAGTAAGGTTCAGCCCAATACCTTCTTCATTGGTTTTAAATTGGTATTCACAAAATGGCCATTGATATACTTGCACTAACTGGCACTCAAAAAGCAACTTCTGTTCGTCATTCTTGAGAATATTCGATGTTGAAAAGCCACTATGAAGTGAGCCATCATTAAATGTAATACCTGAATAATCGAGTATTGAAATCGTACGGTGGGATGAGAACTGCACAAAAATTAGGGTTATCGAGATAACAATTAACACCAATATGTGGGTTTGTGCCTGTTTCATCATTTACTACCATTAATGCCGATTATACATTGGCTTATTCCCCCACTTAATGGGCTGAAGTAAGCCCTAGATCAAGAGTGAGATACTACATCGGTAGATTATACATTTTCGTTATAAATCAGAGAGATTTAAGTTCAAAATTACTGGAGTGAGTTATGAAAGCCATGAAACTGACGTGCCACTTTATATCGAATAACTGACCTCATTCTCCGTTTTTCCAGCAACTTCGGCTTCATCTAATATAAATTCACGACTTCCTTTATTTATGACTGATTCATCATTTTGTTGAGGCATATCTAGATAACGATCTCGTATATCCCAAAATTCATCGAGAATACTGATAAACACATCGTAAATGGTAGGGTCAAAGTGATTCCCTCTCCCTTCACGCATGATTAACATCGTTTTTTCCTTACTAAATGACGCTTTGTAGACACGTTTACAAGACAATGCATCAAATACATCAGCGATTGCCATAATTCTTGCTGGCAGAGGGATATGTTCACCTTTGAGCCCAAGGGGATACCCACTACCATCCCAACGTTCATGATGGTAATGAGCAATATCACGCGCAATATTCAAAAATGAATTTGCTTGTGCCTGCTGTAGTTCATCTTGCAACGCTTGTATAGATGATGAAATTGCATTAGCTCCTAAAGTCGCATGCTCTTTCATGATGTGAAATTCTTCAGGTGTTAGCTTACCCGGTTTCAATAAAATTCTATCGGGGATTGCGATCTTGCCAATATCGTGCAACGGAGCCGATTTATACATCAACGTTATTAAATCATCATTAAGTTGATCTTTATAATTTGGATGAACTTTCAAGGCATTACCTAAGGCTCGTACATAATTTTGAGTTCGCCTTAAATGCTGACCAGTTTCGTTATCACGTGTTTCAGCAAGCGTTGCCATACTCATAATAGTGACATCTTTAGTCACCATTAGCTCTTTAGTACGATCTGCGACTTTCTGCTGTAAAGAATGATTAAGTTCAATCAAATCACGTTGGGCTTTTTTCTTTAACACCTCATTTTTAACCATCAGCCAAACCAGTAGCAACCCAATGATATATATACAAAGTGCAGGGTATAGAAAGTTAAGGTGCGAGAACATTTTTGCCAAGGTAAACATTTCAGTACTTTCAACAACGACTATTTTCCAGGAGTCTTCCATACTAATTTGTTCAGTTTCTTTGTTAGGAACTTCTATCCAACTATAACGTTTGTCAATATCACTAAATGATCCTTCTTTCAGTTCCGACATCTCATCCCATAAGGGCGGATTTTGGTTCTTCAAAGAGTGGCTATTCCCCAACATAAAACCCCACTCAAGTGACTTATCGTTATTTGACAACCAGTAACCTTGTTGGTTTATCAACATCGCATCACTTGAAATCGATTTCATTTGTTCCTTAAATGTGTCTAAAACAAGATCGCCAAAATAATTAAGAATTATTGTTCCTTGAAGTCGACCATGAGAATCATACAGAGCGGTACCATACCGCATCATGGGCATGTAGGGTTCCTCAATGCGATCTTGCTCAATATTCAGGTCAAGTTGAGAAATATAAATGCGCCCTTTGTCTAGAGCCAAACTCTCTTTCACGTAATAACGACTTGCTTTGTCTTGCAGTTCAAAATGTGGCGTTGAGAATGCGTGGCCATCTCTATAATCAACCCTAACAAGCTCTTGACCATTATTATCAAGTAGGCGTATTTGAGCATACTGCGTAGAGTGGATAGCTAGATTAATAAATAGGTTTTCAATTTCGTTACGAGTGGGATCAATACCATATACCATGTAATTGCGTATCGGTTGACTGTTTGAAAGGAAATTAATATTTGCTAAGTTAGCTTCAAAGTCATGTTGAATAAAACGACTTGCTAACTTAATTGCCGTATCAATCTTTGATTGATTTTTTTCTTGGTCCAATTTAAAAAACAGTGTGTTTATCGCAATCAAAATAGCGAGGTTTACCAAAAACAAAACAGATACCAGCGTTAAAAACCTTTTACGCATTGCACGTTTATCGATAGCATTTAATTCACTTGCAGTTTTTCCCATAAAGCCTTCCTAGCAACCACTTATTTATAATTTAATATGCCACCTTTAGTATATGCGTGCGGTAGACTATTCCCCTACAAATATATTTCAATTTTGTGGTTTATCACCTTCGCCTGACCTAGATCAAATCCCAATAGACCGATCCCTAGCTTTTCGACTGTATAATAATCATGCGAATTTTCCTCATTTCTTAGAGGATCTTTTCATTTGTTAACAATTTGATCATGAAAACCCCCTACTTTCATCTGCTTTTCTTAATGTGTAAGCCTAAGTTTACTCGCGGCCGACTTATAAACACATGCAGAATTTAACAACTTGGTTACACTTAAGCTATCTGGTCATATCGAGATTTATCACTATAACCGTTAGTGTTTTCAGCGAAATGGAGCAGTCTAAAGGCGTTATTCAGGACAGCATTTTGCCAGTGTCACTGCTATAAGGTTTAAGAAGAATATATCTCGGCGTGTACTCACAAGGAGCTTGAGATGAACGTTCAATCGTTACCTATGCATCGATTCATCGACCACCATGGTCAAGTCGTAAACACCCTTCCAGATTGGGCAGATGAAACATTGCTCAAAAAGTTCTACTGCGACATGGTACTCACCCGCACTTACGATAACAAAGCCGTGGCGCTACAACGAACCGGGAAACTCGGAACGTACCCTTCACATTTAGGAGCTGAAGCCATAGGCATAGCCATAGGTCATGCGCTGAAAGCAGAGGATGTGTTTATTCCGTACTATCGTGACTTACCTGCCATGTGGGCGCGTGGGATTCCAATGGAAAAAAACCTTCAATATTGGGGTGGTGATGAGCGAGGAAGCGACTTTTATCCTGCCAATGAATCATCTACATCTTCTGCGCTAGATTCACCATCATCCAAACCACAGTGCCGAGATTTACCTTTTTGCGTTCCTATTGCCACCCAATGTACACACGCAGTTGGCGTTGCATCTGCACTCAAAATTGAAGGTAATCATAACGCTGCTCTGGTGACATGCGGTGATGGGGCTACTTCGAAAGGCGACTTCTTAGAGTCTATTAACTGTGCTGGAGCATGGAATCTCCCTTTGGTTTTCGTCGTTAACAATAATCAATGGGCTATCTCAGTACCCCGACGTCTTCAATGTGCGGCAGAGTTTCTTTCTGAAAAAGCTAAAGGCGCAGGAATTGCGGGAATAACAGTGGATGGAAACGATGTTCTTGCCGTTTTTGACGCTATAACTACGGCTCTAGATAACGCGAGAAAAGGTAAGGGCCCAACTCTTATTGAAGCCATTAGTTATCGTTTAAGTGATCATACTACGGCCGATGACGCAAGCCGTTATAGAAGTGAGGATGAGCTTCATCAAGCATGGGAGTTCGAACCGATAAAAAGGTTAAATAAATACCTTATGACACAAGGTATTTGGGATGAAGAACAAGACAGTCAATGGCACACTCAAAGCAAAAGTATCATTGAGAAAGTTGTAGAACATTATCTAAACCTTTCCAATCAAGCACCAGAAAGTGCATTTGATTATCTCTATGAATCATTAACCCCCGATCTCCATCAGCAGCGAGATGAAATCATTAATAAAGCAATGCGAATGCAGGGAGGCAAACATGGCTGAAATGACTTTAATCGAAGCAGTTAACCTCGCTTTGCATCATGAGATGGCCCACGATGAACAGGTCGTTGTTCTTGGTGAAGACGTCGGTGATAATGGAGGAGTATTTCGCGCCACTGTCGGACTAAAAGAAAAGTACGGTCTAAAACGCGTGATCGACTCTCCTTTAGCTGAAGCTTTGATCGCTGGTGTGACTGTCGGTATGGCCTCTCAAGGGCTAAGACCCATTGCGGAATTTCAATTTCAAGGCTTTGTCTTTCCAGCGATGGAGCACTTAATGTGTCACGCGGCACGCATGAGAAACCGAACACGAGGGCGACTCACCTGCCCTGCTGTATTTCGCGCGCCTTTCGGCGGTGGTATACACGCACCTGAACATCACTCAGAAAGTGTCGAAGCTCTATTCGCACATATTCCCGGGTTTAGAGTCGTCATACCGTCGTCGCCACAACGCGCTTATGGCTTATTACTTGCTTCTATTCGTAGTAACGATCCCGTTATGTTTTTCGAACCTAAACGTATCTATCGAACCGTTCGATCAGATGTTGTCGATGACGGAAAAGCGCTACCGCTTGATACCTGCTTTACTCTACGAAAAGGACGCGACCTTACATTAGTCACATGGGGAGCATGTGTGGTTGAAACCCTTCAAGCGGCCAAGACACTCTCTAAACAGGGAATAGAAGTTGAAGTCATCGATCTTGCCAGTATCAAACCCATCGATATGGCGACTATTTTTCATTCACTTGAAAAAACGGGACGATTACTTGTTGTGCATGAGGCCAGTAAGAATTGCGGTGTTGGCGCAGAGATCCTTGCTCGAACTGCAGAACAGGCAATGTGCTTGCTCAAAGCGCCACCAAAACGTGTTACCGGATTAGACACCATCATGCCTTATTATCGAAACGAGGATTATTTTCTTATTAAAGAAGAAGATATTGTGCTCGCATCCAAAGAGTTAGTGGAGGGTTGGAAATGAAGACATTTACGTTACCTGATCTAGGAGAAGGCCTGGCCGAATCTGAAATAGTTGAATGGCATATAAACGTTGGGGACAGCGTAGAGCTAGACCAAGTAATACTGACTGTGGAAACAGCCAAAGCGGTTGTCGAGGTTCCAGCCCCCTACAGTGGTAAAATAATCAGTCGGCATGGCAACGAAGGAGATGTGATTAATATAGGTAGCCTTCTCGTAGAAATTGAAGAGGTTGGTGCTCACGCTTCCAGCTCTGATTCAACCAATCAGACCTCAAAGGCGAAAGAAGACGCTGCAACAGTTGTAGGTAACGTATCTCATCAAAATCATCAAGTTGATGTTGACGATTTTTGGGTTGGAGGAGACCATAATACGCCCTCAGAAAAAGCCATTACAGCCATGCCTTCTGCTAGACTACTCGCTCAACGATTAGGGGTCGACCTCACAAGGGTTGTGGGCAGCGGTAACGATGGTTTAGTTGTCGACGCAGATATTTACAACGAATGTGATAAACAGCTTCCGGGCACTGAAGTCCTTAAGGGAGCTAGACGAACCATGGTAAACACCATGACAGAGTCACATCATAATGTCGCCGATGTAACCATTACTGAAGAAGCTTTATTGGCAGAATGGTTACCCAAAAGTGATATATCCATTCGTCTAATACAAGCCGTCATCTTTGCGTGTCAGCAGGAACCGGCCCTCAACGCATGGTTTGACGCAGAAACAATGACGCGCTGTGTGCATAGTACCGTTAATGTTGGTATAGCTGTTGATAGCGTTCATGGTCTATATGTTCCTGTCTTACGTCATGCTGATGACTATAACCCGAAAGGCATCCGTCAGTGGTTAGATAATACAGTCAAAGGGATTCGCGAAAGAAAAATCGGTAGAGAACAATTGCAGCACGCAACAATAACTTTATCAAATTTTGGTGCCATCGCAGGTATTTACGCCACCCCTGTGGTATCTCCACCGCAGGTCGCCATTGTTGGCGCGGGTCGAATTATTGAGAAAGTCATGATCAAAAATGACAAGCCTGTGGGCGTCAAAGCCTTACCTATCTCAATGACCTTTGATCACAGAGCATGTACTGGTGGTGAAGCTGCACGCTTTATTAAGGCCTTAGTCGAGCATTTACAAAAACCAACACCATAAAAACAACCTAGATGCTGTATAAACATGAGGCGTTATATGACGTTAACTGCGCAAACATACATATAACGCCTATAATTTAAAGCACACCATCATTTAGGGAGTGCTTATGCGTTGGCTTAACTTGTTTTCTTCCCAGCCTGCCTTATCTCTCGGCTCCATCCGCATACTATTTCTGTTAGTCATGGCTATCTCTATTTTTCCCGAACTTTGCTTGATTTTTCGTAGTAACGTAACGGTATCTAACTCTTTAAATTTGGGCCTTTGGAGTTAATCACATGACAATTAATGAACAGTGTAAGCAATCTCAACTTACCATTTCGCAACAAGAGATAGAGTGTCGATTTGATATGTTAGGTTTAGAGCATACTGAGCTAAGAAACCTATTAAACTACCAGCCATTAATCCAAAATAATCTTAATTCAATTGTGGAGCAGTTTTACGACAAACAGCTTCAAAATGCAGAAGTCGTCGCACTGCTACAAGACCCAGATGTACTACAACACGTAAAAGATGCCCAGTCTCAATACATCATTGAACTATTTAATGGTGTGTATGACGAAGAGTATGCCAATGGACGACTAATTATTGGAGCGGTACATAAAAGAATTAGGGTTGAACCCAAGCTATACCTTACTGCTATGAGGCAGTTAAAAGGCATCATTTTTTCGACGATAAAAGACGACAATGGCAGCAATATAGAAGTTGACGCAATTCTCACCACCCTAGATAAACTCTTCTATTTCGATACTACACTGGTCTTGGACACTTATATTAATAGCCTTATTAACGATCTTAAAAGCCACTACACAAACGACCTAAACGAAGAAGTAGCAAAAAGAACCCAATATTTAGAACTTCAGGTGAGAGTGGATGAACTGACCTGCCTATACAACCGCCGTATGATGGATGAGTCGTTAAGGAAAGAACTGAAACTCGCCTTAAGACGTCAGTATGATTTAGCAGTCATTTACATTGATATTGATAATTTAAAACGCATCAATGACGAACAAGGGCATGCTAAAGGGGATGAAGCGTTAAGAAACTTTGGCTCATTGATTAGAAGTTTAATACGCGAGACTGATATTCCATGTCGATGCGGTGGCGATGAGTTTTGCATTATTCTTCCAGATTGTAATCACCCCGATGCAATTAAAATGGCACGAAGAATTGAATATGAATACTCCATGTGTGGTCCAGATCAAACGTGCAGTACCGGTGTCGCGGTTTCAACATCAACTCATCCATTAGATTCAAAATTACTGCTACTAGCCGCCGATGAACTGATGTATCAAAACAAGAAAAATAAAAAGGAAGTGGACAGTAAAGGTAATTTAAACGGAATCGATTAGCTCAGGCATCAGCTCAAATAGATCACCCACTAGCCCGTAATCCGCTATTTCAAATATTGGAGCTTCTGGGTCGCTGTTAATAGCAACAATCACTTTAGAATCTTTCATCCCTGCTAAGTGCTGAATAGCGCCGGAAATACCAATGGCGATGTACAACTCAGGCGCAACTATTTTACCGGTTTGCCCAACTTGCAAATCATTGGCAACAAACCCCGCATCAACGGCAGCACGAGATGCTCCAATCGCTCCATCCAATTTATCGGCTAACTGCTCAACCAACGCAAAGTTCTCTTTGCTTCCAAGCCCTCTTCCTCCTGCAATGACGACTCTTGCAGCCGGTAATTCAGGACGTAACGTTTTCACTTTTTGCTGAGACACAAATTCCGTATCAGACGCAGAAATTTCTTCATTGAATTCCGTTATTTTACATTGGTTATCAGAATTCATTTCAGCCGCATCATAGGCAGAGCTGCGAATCGTCATGACTTTAATCGGATCGTTTGATTTAACTCTAGCTAACGCATTACCAGCATATATTGGTCGTACAACCACATCCGGCGCTTCAATCGCTATAACATCAGATAACTGACCAACACCGAGTAACGCAGCAACACGAGGCATTAAATCCTTGCCAAACGTCGTCGCTGAAGTAAATACATGCGTGAAAGGAGCTTCATCCTCAACACCACTTTGAATGTATTTCACTATTAGCTTCGACAGGTTTTCCGTTAACGAAATCTGATAACATTGAGCATCTGCAACGATAACATTAGTCACACCCTCTATTCCGGAAGCCGAACCCGCTACAGATTGGCAGTCGTTACCAATAACTAAAACCGATATTGATGTGGGTGTCGATGCGTTGAGTTTTACTAGAGTCTTTGCCGCGCTGATCGTTTTTAACGTATCAATCGAAATGGTTTGATTATCATGTTCAGCAATAACAAGTGCGTTTATATTATCGTCAATCATTGAACCGCTCCTTTAACTAAAAGTACCCTAAAACTAGATAACCTTTGCCACATTTTTAAGTTTATCCACCAACTCAGAAACACTTTCAACCATGACACCGGCTTCACGAACAGTAGGCTTAAATACCTCTAAGATTTCTTGATGCGATACCGCCTCGATACCAAGATCGTTGAGTGTTAAGATATCGAGTGGCTTACGTTTGGCTTTCATAATATTAGGAAGAGACGCATATCTGGGTTCGTTAAGGCGTAAATCAGTACTTATTACAGCAGGGAGCTTCACTTTCAGTATTTCTAACCCACCATCAATCTCTCTGGTAACCACGGCATTATCGGATTCTATTTCCAGCTTTGATGCGAAGGTTGCTTGAGGGCTGTCCATTAGCGCCGCCAGCATTTGCGCGACTTGATTATTATCGCTATCGATGGATTGCTTACCTAATAGAACAAGCTCACACAAATTCTTGGTCACTATGGCATGAAGTACTTTTGCAACCGTCAATGGCTCAATTGGTTTTTTGTTATCAATACCAGGCGTATACACATCAGTAGTATCAACGTGTATCGCTCTATCTGCACCTAACGCAAGAGCAGTACGTAACTGTTCTTGGCAGGTATTATTCCCTATGGATACAACAATTACTTCGTCTGCGACATCCGACTCTTTTAGCCTAACAGCCTCTTCTACGGCAATTTCGCAAAACGGGTTCATTGTCATCTTTACATTATTCGTTTCAACACCGGAACCATCTTGCTTCACCCTAACCTTTACGTAAGGGTCAACAACGCGCTTTATCGCTACTAATACCTTCACAATGCGTTCCTTTTTCAATGAATGCGGTTCGTGCAAGCCTTAATTTTGAGCTTAGTTGAGTTTACGTTTACGTCAACTGGACTATATTTAACGGTAATACCTATGTGTAGAGGCAGGTTTACATCATGGACAGAGAATGTATGGAGTTTGATGTTGTTATTGTAGGTGCTGGCCCTGCAGGCCTTTCCGCAGCCTGTCAGCTCGCTAAGTTAAACCAATCAAACGCTGGACAAGAACGTACAATTTGCGTCGTTGAAAAAGGGGCAGAGGTTGGTGCCCATATTCTTTCAGGTGCTCTGTTTGAAACAACCGCGCTCAATGAGCTCTTTCCAAATTGGCGAGAAATGGACACTCCAATTTCAACGCCAGTAAAGAGTGAAGACTTAGTCTACCTAACTACTCAATACAATCATGTCACCATCCCCCATGCTTTAACACCAAGGCCAATGCACAATGGTGGAAGCGACAATAGTAGAAGTGACCATGTTGGAAGTGACAATAGGGACGAACCCTTAAACTATGTCATCAGTTTATCTAAGCTTTGCCAATGGCTTGCAGTACAAGCCGAAGAACTTGGTGTGGAAATATTCCCCGGTTTTGCAGCTGCGAGTATTAACTATGACGATAACGGCTCAGTTACCGGGATCAACACATCTGATATGGGGCTAGATAAAAACGGGGAACATAAAAACAACTTTGAAGCCGGAATTGAACTTAAAGGAAAATATACTCTGTTCGCAGAAGGTGCGAGAGGCCATTTAGGAAAACAGCTGATTGAGCGCTTTAATCTGGACGTCAATAAACAGCCTCAGCATTATGCATTAGGGCTAAAAGAAATCTGGCAGTTGCCAAGCGACTCAGATGAATATTGCGCAGGTAACGTGGTACACAGTACAGGCTGGCCTCTATCCGAATCGAAAAGTTCCGGCGGCGGTTTTCTTTATCATTTAGCAGACAATCAAATTGCGGTTGGTTTAATCGTTGACCTTAACTATGACAATCCCTACCTAAGTCCTTTTGATGAATTTCAGAGATTAAAGCACCACCCTAGTTTTAGCCGCTATTTAAAGGGAGCTGAGCGAATTTCCTATGGAGCGAGAGCCATTGCTAAAGGCGGCCTTCACTCGCTGCCAAAACAGCAGTTTCCCGGTGGTATCTTAATCGGATGTGATGCTGGTACATTGAACGCTTCTAAGATTAAAGGCTGTCATGGCGCAATGAAGTCGGGAATGTTGGCAGCAGAAGCCATCGCTTACGAACTCGCAAATGACAGCGCCAACATTGAGCCTGACTATCAGGTTTTATTCGAGTCGTCATGGTTGTATAGAGAGCTAAGCCAAGCACGAAACTTTTCAGCGGGCATACATAAATACGGTGATATTTTAGGAGGCGCTCTAGCGTCATTCGAACACAATGTTTGGGCTCAAGTTCTTACACACAAAATCCCTTGGAACATAAAAGATTTTGAGAACGATCATAACCGACTCAAAATGAGTACTAACTCTCAGCCTATCCACTACCCAAAACCGGATGGTAAGCTCAGCTTTGATAAACCGTCATCCGTCTATCTATCCGGAACCCAACATGAAGAAAACCAGCCTTGCCATCTGATTCTTGCAAACCCTGAACTACCTATTGCTAAAAACTTACCAGATTACGATGAACCAGCTCAAAGGTATTGCCCTGCTGGAGTATATGAAGTTATCGAAATAGAAGGTCAGAAAAAACTCCAGATCAACGCTGCTAATTGCGTTCACTGTAAAACTTGCGACATAAAAGATCCTTGTCAAAACATCACATGGCAATCACCTGAAGGGGGTGGAGGCCCTAATTATAAAAATATGTGATATTTAGCTGATCTGAGTACAATTCCTTTACGGAGTTTCAATTGGTTAGTATCACATTGTCTGAGTTCGGGCAGCACAAATACATGTCAAATGTTTCACGTCCTAGCCACTAAGTTCTACGCTAAGCACATTAACCAAATATAGTGTTTAATGTAGATTGAACACTATTCCAAATTACTTCAACGTCAACTAGTAGCCGATTTAATCATATATGGAAATCGATTCTTTTTAATCACACTAGAGACGTAATATGAAAAAGCTTATTTTCCTTTCCGCTGCTCTCGCTATTACAGGCTGTTCCACCGAACACCAAAGCCCAAACCAAGACAGCCATGCAAACAGTGGGCAACTCAATAAATCCGACGTTTCCTTATATGGCGCAGAGGTTTTTAGCCACGAAAAAGTTCAATTTGGTAAATTTCTGGTTCGTATGAAAATGGTGTCTAGCCCCGGCGTTGTATCGTCATTTTTCACTTACGATAATGAATCATGGCAAGGTGGGATCCCATGGCGTGAAATCGATATTGAAGCAATCGGTAAGCACCCTAACCAACTACAAACGAATTTGATCACAGGATTAGCATCAAATCGGCTTCACTCTGAAAATACACACTCTGTCGCCAACCTTAACGATTTCAATCAATACACCTTGATTTGGACTCCAGACAAGATTGAGTGGCAAGTAAATAGCGATACCATTCATAAAGAGCTTGGCTCTCACTCCCAACAAGTCATCGATATGCGTGACAGCCCACAAAGTTATCGAATGAACGTTTGGATCTCAGAGGCCATCGGTTGGGTTGGAAAGTTCGAAGTAGAATCGTTACCTCTTTATCAAGTAGTCGATTGGATTGAATACTATAGCTACGACAAGGGTGACTTCACTCTTGCTTGGCGTGATGATTTTGATGATTTCGATTACTCAAGATGGGGAAAAGGTGATTGGGGCTTTGAAAGCAACCTTGTGACGTTCTCTCCTGATAATGCGGATGTCATCGACGGTAAGCTAATATTGGCGTTAACCGCTGAAGTCACAGGGATCAAGCTCAATAACAACGAGTAATTACGCTTTTTAACCAACCAGTAGCCCCCAAGCAAACGGATTTATTGCTTTTGATAACAATCCGCATTAGGAACCGATCGTTTTTCAACTGTTATGGTACACTTTAGTGAAAGATATCAGAGACAAGATATCGCTAAAACACTAAGCAAGATTATACATTAAGTTAAGATAAATACGGCAGGATGAGAAATGTCTTCAGATTACACTGGCGCTAGCGCCGCCTATAAAAGCAAAGAAAGTGGCTACCGCGATAAAGCATTAAAACTTTACCCTTGGGTATGTGGTAACTGCGCACGTGAATTCGTTTACTCTAACCTTCGCGAACTAACCGTTCACCATAAAGATCATGACCATACCAACAACCCTGAAGATGGTAGTAACTGGGAATTGTTATGCCTTTATTGCCATGATCACGAACACTCTAAATATACGGATCACGACCGTTATGGCGTAGATTCAGAAGCAAAACTAGATGATCATGAAAGTGCGACACATAACCCTTTCGCTGACCTTGCTAAATTAATGAAAAAGTAGAGTTACTCTTTCCTAAAGTAGATTTTCAAGCTTGTTGTTACTTTTAGTACTGACAGGCTTTTTTGTTTCTTCCCGCTTCTCTAACTCTCTACTTTCCCATGGTTCACTAACCAAATTACGCCATTATTTGACCAATGTTTCTCAGCGCATGTAATGTATCTCTATTCACAATGGAACACGTTTAAATTAAGGCCAATAACATGGAGTTAGTTGCACCCACTCTTTCACTTGAATCGTCATTCATAACCTTCTTTGAAGACTTTTCATTAAATGATGTCGAAAATTCAGAACATTACGCGGAAGGAAAAACAGACTTTATCCGTTATGTTAAACGACTGAAAGATGAATCTAACGGCATCAATTTGCGAGAAGACTACGTCCCTTGTAGCCATTTCTGGTTGGTTAATGGAGAAAATACAATCCTTGGAGCGATTCGGGTTCGTCATAACATTGAAACTGAATTTCTTACTATCGAAGCAGGTCATATTGGGTACGATATGGCACCATCTTTTAGAGGGAAAGGTTACGGAAAGACGATGCTTAAACTCGCTATTTCCAAAGCTACTGCCCTAGGTATTACTAAAATCCTGATTACCGCAGACGAAGATAATATTGCCTCTAGAAAAGTAATCGAAGCTAATGGGGGAGAGTTCGAGAACATCGTTAAAGGTAAAGTATTTAATGTCCCGTTGGCTAGGTATTGGATTAACTATGCTACGTTTAAAGGTATCACGACATAAAAATAGAAATTTTTATCAATCTCATTCTTCTATAAGGAGGCAACCTTGCTTTATCCAATGGCTTTAATGGTTTTACTTACCTTCATTGTTGGTTTAACAGCTCTAAAAACAAGGTTTGGTAACGTCAAAAGTGGGGTTGTTAATGCTCGGTACTTTAGGCTAATGGAAGGCTACGAGGTTCCTGCTTCAATTACAAAATCGACTCGTAACTTTAATAATCAATTTGAGATACCCATACTATTTTACGTCGCTGGTACCCTATACATAAGCTTAGGCATCGAAAGTATGTTAGCTCTCTTTCTTGCTTGGCTATTCGTTCTTCTTAGATACATCCATTCCTATGTTCATTTAACTTACAATAAAATCGTCCATCGAATGATCTCATTTTGGTTGTCCTTCCTTTGTGTCATTGGGTTATGGATTGAATTGCTTTTGCAGAACGCATAGCCTCTATTTCCCCTCTGACTAGGCACTATATTTAGATATGGTCGCCAACTAGAAGGTCTCTTGAAACTCATTTCGTTTGCTAAAGAACTAGCAACCATCATTTATAATGAGAGGTGAATGAAAACAATGGCATGGAACGTAAATGGAAACTATCGTAGAGCTAGTCAAACAAGATAAGTTGAGAATTGAAGCGCTAAAGTGTGTATTCCAACTTAATCTGCCCGAATGTTACATTGCTGCAGGGTTCGTTCGAAATATGGTTTGGGATCATTTACACCAAACGCTACTAGCGACTCCCTTAAATGACGTAGATGTTATCTATTTTAATCCTAGAGAATTACACACAGATACTCACATTCTGTATGAGCAAAGACTTAAAATGATGATGCCTCACGTAAACTGGCAAGTTCGAAATCAAGCATTCATGCATAAACGAAATAACGACGAACCTTATCTTAGTTCCATTGACGCAATGAACTATTGGCCAGAAAAGGAAACCGCTGTAGGTATTCGCCAATTAGCAAACTCGCAATATGAATGCATTTCAGCATTCGGATTTGATTCTTTGCTTGATCTTAAAATCACGCATAACCCCAAGCGTAAACTCGATATCTTTGAACATCGTATAGAATCTAAAAACTGGTTAGTACAGTGGCCAAATTTGAATGTGGTTAAGTAACACTGCATAAGGCTACTCTTATTGCCATGATCACGAGCACCCAAATATTGACATGAGCTGGGTAAATCACGAGACTACCTCAACTTCCAGAATTGATAGCAAACGACTAGAGCCACCAAGTATATGCGAAAGACAGATAAGAAAATCGATAATCAGCTTAGGGTAATATTAACCGATGTGTGTGACACCGCTATAGAGGAACATCCAGGGTTTCAGTGGCTTACCCACACCGTAAATTATGCAAGCTTTCCAAAAAGTCTTAAGATAATTTGTATTTTCGACACCAATGAACAGCTGTCGACCTTTACCATTAAAGGAGACGAAAAAGTACTTACCGCTTTAATCCACCAGAAGTTGGCTAGCATTGGGGTTTCATTTAAAAATACCGCTGAACATATCTCGTACGATACAGAAGAAAACTGCACAAGTGATCATAATGGCAATTGGGCTAAACGGTTAGGTTAGGATTCAATAGGCATTATCAAGAGTTCTCTACAGGCTCGCCAAGTGCCCTGTTTTTACATAGATTAAGGCACCGTCTTCTTTCGTAAAGGGGTTATGTTGACTCAAGTGAGGGCTGCGTAGCCAAGAACCGGCTGGGTAAGCACCATGTTCATCATAAAACGTACCTTCTAATACCAAGATCTCCTCTCCCCCCCAATGTTGGTGACTACTGAATTCCGTATTGGGTGCCCATTTGACTAGCGCGACGTGCTCACCTTCAAATTCGTGCAATGGCATGACCTTGAGCCCTTCCACTAGACCTTGGTGCCAAGGCTCAATCTGAGTATCGATAGCTTTCTGTTCTGTGTCATTAGGATCAAACTGATGCAATTTTACAAAAATAGTCGCCCCACCTTTACCAATCTTTGGTTTGTGCGACGTCCCTATTGGATTACGTACATAACTGCCTTTCAAATAGTCTTGATGATCATCTGAAAAGGTACCTTCTAGTACGACAAACTCTTCGCCGCCAGAATGCAGATGTGGAGAAAACTGGCTATACGGTGCAAACCGAACAATGGTTGTGGCTCGTGCTACTTCATCCCCGATTCTATCAAGCATCATTCGCTCCACTCCGGGCATTGGAGAATCGACCCACTGATAATCTTCAGGCCGAATAACGATACGCTGTGTAAAGTCTGCGTTTATATGAGTAGACATAGAGCCTCATGAAACAGTGAGTGATGGTAATCAACGGAATGATAACAATGAATAAGTGAGAGTCCTAATATCGATAGGCCAACCACTTGTCTACATTCTCATACCACCATCGACTTCTAATACTCGACCGGAAAAATAGTCATTTTCCAAAATGTACTTAGCCGCTTGCGCTATTTCACTTGGCTGTCCCATGCGCCCAACGGGTACCATGCTGTTGAGCCGTTCAATCGCTTCTGGTTTAAGCTGCTCAGCCATCGCGGTTTTCACGATACCCGGTGCAATAGCCGCTGCCCGTATTCCATAACGCGCTAACTCTTTGGCCCACGTTGTCGCCATTGTCGCCACTGCCGCTTTGGAGGCTGCATAATTCGTTTGCCCCATATTCCCCGCTCTAGCGACACTTGAGATATTAATGATCACACCCTTTCTCTCAGTTTCAATCATCTTAGCCACCGCTTCACGAGCACATAAGAAGGTTCCAGTGACATTAACATCCATCACTGAATTGAACTGCTCAAGTGACATCTTAGTCATCTCTCCATCTTTTACCTTAACCAGCAGACCATCTCGTAATATACCCGCATTGTTAATCAAGCCATCAAGCTGCCCAAAATCCTCAACAACATCTGAAAATATCTGTTCAACCTCTGCTTCATTGGTCACATTCACACGATAGATCATCGCTTTTACACCAAACATATGGCACTGATCTTGAGTCGATTTAAGGCCGTCTTCATTCATGTCAATAAGCGCTAACTGAGCCCCTGCTTGAGCTAACGTTATAGCCATCATCTGCCCTAGACCTTGCCCTGCCCCCGTAATAGCTACAACACTCTGTTTTAGATCCATACGTTTACTCCGTCATCCGTGGTCTACTTCTTCTCTCGCTGATAAAACTCAAAGAGACTCGAAAAATCAAGTGCTTCATTCCCATTTGCATTATGAAATGCGTACAAACTTCTAGCGAGAGACCCCATTGGTATGGATGACTGACTCTTCAGTGCAGCTTCTGCCCCTAACCCTAAATCCTTTAGCATCAGCTTACTCATAAACCCAGGCTGAAACTCGTTACTTGCAGGGGCATTTTCCATAACACCAGGACATGGATTATACAGCTCCAGTGCCCAATTCCGCCCAGAGCTTTGTAGCATAATGTCCGATAGCACTTTGGGGTCAAGTCCATTATCAATACCAAGATTGAGAGCTTCACACGTCCCCGACATTAGAATCCCTAGCATGAGGTTGTTACAGATTTTTGCCATTTGCCCATCGCCAGCCTGACCCGCATGAAAAATATTTTTTCCCACATGCTTCAAGACCGTTTGTGCTTTTGAAAATCCAACATCCGAACCACCAACGATAAAGGTTAACGTTGCAGCTTTCGCACCTGCAACGCCGCCTGAAACTGGTGCATCGACAAACTCTAACCCTTTTTTATGGGCTTCATTACCCACCAGTCGTGCCGATTCAGGATCGATGGTTGATGAATCGATTAAGAACGTACCATCGGCCACCAAGTTTAATAGCCCTTTTCCGCCGTCGTGATCACCTAAATAGACTGCTCGTACATGCTCTCCGGCAGGCAGCATCGTAATCACAGTGTCAGCACCTTGAATTACCTGCTCAACAGAGCTTGCGACCTTTGCGCCAAACCCTGATAACCGTTGGGCAGCCGCTTGGTTCAAATCAAAGACTTGAACAGATAACCCTGCTGCGAGTAAATTCTCCGCCATTGGACCGCCCATATTACCAAGCCCAATAAAAGCAATTGTTGTCATGATAAAACTCCTTCTTCACTTGATAATTGACGCCCCATTGGCGACGTTGAAACTCATTAACGTAAGCGGGTTACTTGCCTAACAAAGCTAGCGGATGAGATTCTGGCTCCCATAGCGACATGAAAAGATCATCGATAACACCCGTATCAACCTCTTCAATGGTGGTATATAACCAACGGGGTTCTCCATCTTTATCGATTAACCTAGCGCGTACACCCTCTTGAAATTCACCCAGCAATGCACAGCTAACCGACAGGCCAAGTTCAAGGCGAAAACAGTCAGCCAGTGATAACGCGTGATACTGCATTATTTGTCGATAGCATAAATGAGCTGTGATCGGGCTGCCCGAGCGAAGAGATTGCTGCGCCCTTGCCATCCATTTAGCTTCTTGTTCGGTGTGACCTTCAATGTCGATTTGGCTAATCTTTTCACAAATATCCGTAACGTCACCAACTTGGCAAGCCGCTTTAATTTTTGCGTAGAAAGGCATCAGCTGTTTTGCCGGGCTTTGTTCTTCTATATCGGCTGCTGCATGCTCAGACAGCAAACTTAGAACGTCACAAACAATGTTATGCGACTCTTCAAGGGTTTCATCCACTACGTCAGACAAGTGTTGTTTCGGCCAATATTGAATTTGTAGCGTTTCAATCAACCGAGTTCTACTCTCAGCTAATAACATGCAGTCAGCTAAGCGAATGTCCACAGCGTCACTAGCATTAACCATGACGCCCGTCAGCCCTAGAAACAGCCCACCCCCCTCATCCAACCGATTAAGAAACCAAGTGCCGCCCACATCAGGATAAAGCCCTATAGTGACCTCTGGCATTGCGAGGCGCGAATTAGGTGTAACAACTTTATGACTAGCCCCCATGAATAGGCCCATACCACCGCCCATTACAATCCCTTCTCCCCAACCAATTACTGGCTTTGGGTAGGTGTGAATGAGAAAGTCACATTGATACTCTAAAGTGAAATAGGAGGTGCAAAATTCCTGGGCTAGTGCTTTCGTCTCATTACTCATCACATCATGCATCGCTCTAACATCGCCACCGGCACAGAATGCTTTACTTCCTTCGCCCTCTAATAGTACGCAAGCGATACTGGGATCATCGCGCCAAAGCAGTAGGAGATCATGAAGCTGGGACAACATATCAAAGGTTAGAGCATTTAGTGAAGACGGATTATCGAGCGTCACTATCGCAATTTGATGATTACCATCTGCACACATTCGTTGCTCAAACTTCACATTATCTGACATACAACACCCCTAACGCGTCTTAAATTAAATCGCTAAAGTTAATCACTTTTTACTCATTCATTACAGAATCTATTTATTCTTCCAATCAGGTTGACGTTTCTCTAAAAACGCCTGTACACCTTCGGTTTGGTCTTCGGTATCAAACAACTTTAAGAACAGTTCACGTTCTTTGATCAAGCCATGTGACAGTGGCGATGTACGACCATTTTGAATCAGCTGTTTACACGCATTTACAGAACAAGGAGATTGATTTCCAACTGCTTGTGCCAATGTTATCGCAGTCTCTAATGCGACTCCTTTCTCGACAACTTCTTCAACCAAACGTATACCTAAACCACGCTCTGCACTTAACTGTTCTCCACAAAGAATCATGCGCTTTGCCCAGCCTTCTCCAACCAAAGCGGTTAAATTTTGGGTACCTCCAGCACAGGGAAGCAGACCGACTCGGGCTTCTGGCAGCGCCATTACCGCTTGAACTTCAGCAATACGGATATCACAGGCTAACGCGACTTCAAGGCCACCACCCATTGCATAGCCATTAATTGCCGCTATTGATACTCCCCTGAATCCAGATAACGCTTCAAAAGCTTCGCCAAAGGCAACGGCCATTTCTAGAGCAACCTTTTTGTCGCCATCAGCGAACAGTTTTAAATCGGCACCAGCAGAAAAGAATTTTTCACCTTGGCCTGTAATAACCAGGGCATAAACCTCTTTATTGTGATTAAGTCGTTCGATTAGTCGTTTCAACTGACGCAAACTTTCGGCTGTCCACGTATTGGCGGGCGGGTTGTTCATGGTGATTACAACAACGTTATTTTCAATATCAGAGACAAGAAGGCTCTGTGACGACAAAGGAATACCATTCAATTTTTCAGACATAACTAACACCCTTTAATTCCTTTAAGTTACGAACGTTCATCAGCACATCGAGATTTTTCATTACAGTATCTCCGCCCCTTCAGCTAACAATCGTCTGGCGATGATCAACCGCATAATTTCGTTGGTCCCTTCTAAGATTTGGTGTACTCGAACATCACGGAAGTAACGCTCTAATGGGTATTCTTTGATGTAGCCATAGCCGCCATACAATTGAAGAGCCTGATCGCAGACTTTAAATCCAACATCGGTTGCAAAGCGTTTTGCCATAGCACAATAAGCGGTTGCTTCAGGGTCTTGATTATCAAGCTTACTGGCGGCATAACGAACCAACTGGCGTGCAGCAACAAGCTCTGTTGCCATATCGGCCAATTTAAATTGAAGCCCCTGAAACTGTGAAAGGCTTTTCCCGAACTGCTTACGTTCTTGCATATATTGAGTGGCTTGATTGAGCGCTTGTTGAGCCGTGCCAATTGAACAAGTAGCAATGTTAATTCGCCCACCATCAAGGCCTTTCATAGCAAAGTTAAACCCTTGCCCTTCTTCACCTAATAGTGATGACAAAGGCAGTTCAACATTATCAAAAGAAACCGAACGTGTTGGTTGGCTGTTCCACCCCATCTTTGGCTCTTTTCGTCCATAATTCACCCCTGTCGCGTTGGCAGGAACAACAAAGGCCGAAACGCCTTTTGCACCACTGCCACCTGTTCTTGCCATAACAACAAGCACATCCGTTTCCCCGGCTCCTGATATAAATGCTTTGCCACCGTTCAATAGGTATTTATCGTCGACTCTTTTTGCGCTAGTTGAAAGAGAAGCAGCGTCTGAGCCAGCGTTTGGCTCAGTTAAACAATACGACCCTAGCCATTCTCCTGTGACCAGCTTTGGACAAAATTCATCTTTCGCCTGCTTCGTCGCGAAGCTGGCGATCATCCAAGTCACCATATTGTGAATGGTCATAAAAGCAGTGGTTGACGTACACCCCATAGAGAGCTGTTCAAATATTATCGATGAATCTAATCGGCTAAGCGCCAAGCCACCTTGTTGTTCCGGCGTATAAAGGCTCAAAAAACCCAATTCACCCGCCTCCCTCAATATCTCTTTTGGAAAGAAACACTTCTCATCCCATTCAGAAGCCATCGTTGCTAACTTTTCATTAGCAAATTGACGAGCGGTATCGGCAAACATTCTCTGATCTTCATTTAACTCAAAATCCATAACCAACTCCTTGAAACCTCTCCTTGATGTCTATCTTTGGTGCCGACCTTTAAACCTTCAAGACACACATATCACTTCAGTTGAATGGTGAAGTTGGGGCCTGTAGGGATATCATCATCGAACCAACGAGCTGTAACGGTTTTTGTCTCAGTATAAAATCGAACCGCTTGTTTTCCGTAGGCGTGTAAATCACCATAGAAGCTTCCTTTCCAACCTGTAAATGAAAAGAAAGGCAATGGCACGGGAATAGGAACATTGATCCCCACCTGACCGACTTCAATTTCGTGTTGATATTGTCGAGCTGCGCCGCCATTGGCGGTAAATATAGAGGTGCCGTTGCCATACGGGTTATTATTCACAAGCGCTATCGCCTCTTGTAACGTATCGACTTCGACACACAACAACACAGGGCCAAATATCTCCTGCTGATAAACAGACATGTCGGTACTAACACCACTAAACAACGTTGGGCCTAGCCAGTTTCCATTTGGGCTACTTTCCACAACACACTGACTTCCATCTAATTCACACGTCGCGCCTTGAGCTTTGCCCTCTTCAATCAACCCTATAACTCGTTGCTTCGCTTGAGCGCTAATCAGTGGCCCGTAACCCGCATCGGGATCATCCCACATGCCTGGCTGAATCTTTGACAGTTCCTGCTTCAAGTCCGCTATCCACTCTTTTGCACTCCCGACAAATACCGCTACCGAAATAGCCATACACCGTTGACCTGCCGCCCCAACAGAGGCTCCAACTAAATTGCTAACAACTTGGGCTTTATTGGCATCAGGCATAATAACCATGTGGTTCTTAGCCCCAGCAAAGGCCTGAACTCGCTTGAAGTTCTGGGTACCTTGTTGATAGATATACTGCGCCACTGGCACTGAACCGACAAAAGAGATAGTGCGAATATCAGGATGAGAAAGAAGAAAATCAACTTGATGTTTGGTTCCGTGAACGATCTGCAAAACCCCTGCAGGTGCGCCAGCCTCTTCAAAGAGCTCAGCAAGACGAATTGAAGTCAGCGGGACTTGTTCGGAAGGCTTCAAGATAAAGGAGTTACCGCAAGCAATAGCGATTGGAAACATCCAAAGTGGGATCATTGCAGGGAAATTAAAAGGCGTAATACCACAGCACACACCAAGTGGCTGCATAAACGAGTAACTGTCGATGTCGGTGGCCACATTCTCAACCATCTCCCCCATCATATTACTGGCGATACTGGCGGCTTGCTCGACGACCTCTATTCCCCGCCAAACATCCCCTTTTGCATCCACGACCGTTTTACCTGTTTCTTGGGAAAGCAGAGTCGCAATTTGATCGTGATTCTCTTTCAGAAGATGTTGATATCTGAGCATCAGCCTTGCCCTTTCCGGCACCGCGACTTTTCTCCAAAGCTTAAATGCCTCAGCAGCACTTTCTACGGCTTTCGTCATCTCCAACTCTGTTGTACAAGGAACCTTTGCAATCACTTCATTAGACGCAGGGTTGGTAACATCAATCCACTCATCGGTCGTTGATTGACTAAATTTCCCATCAATAAATAAGGGTACAGACTGATTCATAGCTCTATCCTTTTATGTTGGTCTTTATTGCTTTCCACTTCCAAACTAAACCTGTCACGAAAACCGCTTTCAACCCAATTATGCTCTCGAAAAGAATAACGCTTAATCTAGCGTTAGCTTCAATTTAATATGGTACTTCAATACCGATTGCAGTCGCTTCACCACCGCCAATGCAAAGAGATGCAACGCCACGAAAAGTACTTGTGGGTTCAGATTCTGATTCAACTGTTGCATCACTGCTTTCAGCAAGTACTTTTCTCTTACTATCACCCAACTGGCGCAATGCATGGATAAGCGTGACGATAATTCTTGCCCCACTTGCACCAATGGGATGCCCAAGCGCACACGCTCCGCCTTTAATGTTCACCTTATCTTTATCTAACCCTAATTGTTTCAATGCGATTAAAGTCACCACAGCAAAGGCTTCGTTGATTTCCCATAGATCGACTTCGTCTATCGACCAATCAAGTTCAGAAAGTAGCTGTTTTATTGCAAAGACAGGGGCGATGGTAAATTCGTTTGGTACTCTTGCATGCGTCGTATGGCCCTTAATAATGGCCAGGGGTTTTAGACCCTGCTTTTTCGCGGCTTCCGAGTCCATAATTAGCAAAGCTGCCGCGCCATCTGCTATAGAACTTGAGTTTGCAGCAGTGACACTGCCATTCTTCGAAAATGCAGATCGTAACGACGAAATTTTATTTAGATCGATTTCTCTCGGGTGCTCATCAAAGTCCAGTGACTGTTCGGGAGCATCACTAGTTTTACGGTGATTCTTCCCTTTAATCGCCAGCGGGACTATTTCATCTTGAAATAACTGTTGATGGCCCGCTTCACGTGACCGCGTCACCGATTGAGTTGCCCATTCATCCATCTCTTCTCGTGATATATCGAGCTTGTCAGCAATAGTCTGGGCGTAAGTCCCCATCAATTCGCCTTCATAGGCATCCTGCAAACCATCCAAAAACATATGATCGTATGTTGTTTTATGACCGAGTCTCATACCACTACGAGACTCTTTGAGCAGATATGGAGTATTGGTCATGCTCTCCATTCCACCAGCTACAACGGTATCAATAGAATTAGACTTAATGAGATCGTATGCGAGCATGACGGACTTCATTCCCGAGCCACAGACTTTGTTAATGGTGGTACAAGCGACAGAATATGGAAGGTCAGCACCGAGCGCAGCTTGTCGAGCTGGAGCTTGCCCGCAGCCAGCCGGTAATACACAACCCATAATGACTTCACTGATGGTGTCAGGGTTCACAGGCGCTGCATCTACAGCGGCACGAATCGCGCGTTGCCCCAACTCCGGCGCAGAATAATCACTGAGCATGCCTTGAAAGCAACCCAATGGCGTTCGTTTCGCTGACACTATCCAAATGGATTTATCCATTCGCCCTCTCCATTGCTCGAGAAAAACACAACACTAAACTGGTTATCTTTCGTACTGTGATTTCTTGACGTTTACGTAAGCATAGCACTAACATTTACGTAAACGTCAAGAAACAAAATGACAACATGTAAAGCATTTTGCACACGCTTTCCTCTTTGCTCAGTCTCACGCAAAGAAGGGAGAGGAGGTCAATAAATGGAAACATTTAAAATTAGCGAATTGGCCAAAGAATTCGAAATTACAACCCGAAGTATTCGATTTTATGAAGACATGGGGCTCATCTACCCTACAAGAAATGGGAGCACTCGCGTCTACCATCACCGGGACAAAATTCGCTTAAAGTTAATCTTACGAGGTAAGCGTTTAGGGTTTTCTCTGGCGGAAATAAGAGAGCTTTTCGAGCTATATGACACTGACCAATGCGATAGCCAGCTAATCAAAATGTTATCTATCATTGAAGATAAACAAGACACCCTTCAACGACAGCTCGATGACATTAACGTCGTGATGAGCGAGCTCAACTTAGCGAAAGATCGTTGTCACCAAGCTTTAAGTCGCTCAAACCCTCCTTCAGAGGGATAGTCTGAATTAGTTGATACAACATAATCAGGAAGGCGTTATGAACAGTCAATTTCAACCATTAAATTTCGGACACGATGAAACCATTAATATGCTTCGCGAGCATGTAAACGGATTCGCAACACAGCACATCGCTCCCATCGCGGCAAACGTAGATAAAGAAAATCAATTCCCAAACCAGCTATGGCAATTGTTCGGGGAAATGGGGTTATTGGGCGTCACAGTCAGTGAAGAATACGGTGGTGCCGATATGGGGTACCTAGCCCACGTAATCGCAATGGAAGAGATAAGCCGGGCTTCGGCTTCTGTTGCCCTCAGTTATGGTGCACATTCTAACCTTTGCGTGAATCAAATTTACCGAAATGGCACCCCAGCACAACGAGCGAAATATCTGCCCAAGCTTATCGATGGCTCTCATGTCGGCGCTCTGGCAATGAGTGAAGCCAATGCGGGATCGGATGTTGTGAGTATGCAGCTGAAAGCGGATTTAATTGATGACACCTATATTCTCAATGGCACCAAAATGTGGATCACCAACGGACCAGACGCTGACACGTTAGTGGTTTACGCCAAGACTGATTCACAGGCCAAGTCTCACGGGATCACGGCGTTCATTATTGAAAAGGGTTTTGAAGGGTTCAGTCATGCTCAGAAACTCGACAAGCTTGGAATGCGCGGATCAAATACGTGTGAGCTTGTTTTCGAACAGTGCAAAGTTCCTAAAGAAAATATCCTCGGAGAGCTAAATCAAGGTGTAAAAGTGCTGATGAGCGGTCTTGATTACGAGCGCGTTGTTCTTGCGGCTGGACCGTTAGGTATTATGCAAGCGTGTATGGATTTAGTTATTCCCTATGTCCACGATCGTAAACAGTTTGGTAAGGCTATTGGTGAGTTTCAACTGATACAAGCCAAAGTCGCTGATATGTACACTCGGATGAATGCAGCTCGTTCTTATGTCTATGCCGTTGCTGCGGCCTGTGACCGAGGAGACTCAACACGAAAAGATGCCGCAGGTGTCATTCTTTATAGTGCCGAGTTAGCGACACAAATGGCGCTAGATGCGATTCAACTTCTTGGAGGCAATGGTTACATCAACGAATTTCCCGCAGGCCGACTCTTACGCGATGCAAAACTGTATGAAATTGGTGCCGGTACCTCTGAAATTCGACGTATGCTGATTGGACGAGAACTTTTTGAAGAGTCAAAATAGCTAGAATCTTTGCCCTTACAATAAAGGCTTAAAGGAGCGTTAAATGGCCGTAATACTGACCAAAGCAAAACCCAATGACCCTCAATTCAAAGAGAATATGAAAGTCATGAGTGAGCTCGTTGCTAATCTTACCGCCAACTTAAACACCATTAAGCAAGGGGGTGGAAAAGCGGCTATTGAGCGTCAGCGAACTAAAGGGAAGTTACCAGTTCGTGAACGTATCAACGCGCTACTTGATGATGGGGCTGAGCTTCTAGAAATAGGACAATTTGCTGCGTGGCGGGTTTATGATGATTCAATTCCTTGCGCCGGAGTTGTCGCTGGCATAGGGTTGGTCGAAGGTATTAATTGTATGATCATCGCCAATGATCCTTCAGTCAAAGGTGGCACATATTATCCATTAACCGTTAAAAAGCACCTTCGAGCGCAAGAAATTGCAGAACGATGCCAACTGCCATGTCTCTATTTAGTCGACTCTGGGGGCGCAAATCTTCCCCACCAAGCAGACGTCTTTCCCGACAAAGATCATTTTGGACGAATCTTCTTTAACCAAGCTCGCATGTCAGCCAAAGGTATACCCCAAATCGCCGTTGTGTTAGGTCTTTGTACCGCAGGAGGGGCTTATATTCCTGCTATGGCTGACGTTTCTATTATCGTAAAAAATCAGGGCACCATATTCTTAGCTGGACCGCCACTCGTCAAAGCAGCAACAGGAGAAATTGTCACAGACGAAGCGCTCGGCGGCGCAGATGTCCACTGTAAAAAATCTGGTGTTGCTGACTATTATGCAAACAACGACCACCATGCACTAACACTGGCACGGGAAGCGCTCGCTAGCACGAACCTAAGCCCACCTACGCCACCAACCAAAACCATACTTCCACCCAGATACGATTCCAACGATTTATACGGGATCGTCAATGCCAACTTGCGCCTACTCTTTGACGTAAGAGAAGTGATCGCGCGAGTAGTAGACGATTCTGATTTCGATGAGTTTAAAGCGCTCTATGGCACAACTCTGGTGTGTGGTTTTGCGCACCTTTATGGCCGCCCTATCGGAATCGTGGCCAACAATGGCATTCTATTTTCGGAATCAGCTCAAAAAGGCGCACACTTTATTCAGCTCTGCGCCAAACGGAAAATCCCGCTGCTTTTTTTACAAAACATTACCGGATTCATGGTCGGTAAGAAATATGAGTCAGAAGGTATAGCCAAACACGGTGCAAAGTTAGTGATGGCGGTCGCTTGCGCTGATGTTCCTAAGTTCACTGTTATCGTCGGCGGTTCTTATGGTGCGGGTAATTATGGTATGTGTGGGCGCGCTTATGATCCTACTATGATATGGATGTGGCCGAACGCTCGAATATCCGTAATGGGAGGCGAACAAGCTGCGGGCGTGCTTGCTCAAGTGAAGAGCGATATTAAAAAACGCAACGACGAACCATGGACCGAAGAAGACGAGCTACAATTTAAACAACCCATTATTGAACAGTATGAAACAGAGGGACACCCATACTATGCCAGTGCAAGACTTTGGGATGATGGCATTATCGATCCTAAAGAGACTCGTTCTGTCTTAGGTCAAGCTTTAGTGGCTGCGCTGAATGCACCTGTTAAAGAGAGTGAATTTGGGATTTTCCGTATGTAGGCCGGTCATCATGAATAAACAGACACAAACAACTCACCCGGACTCAGCCCACGATAGCGTGAGCCAAGTGCTTTGCCATATTGACTGTAAAGGTGTTGCCACATTGACACTAAATCGTGTTGATAAACACAACGCCTTTGATGACAAACTTATCAAGCTTCTGAATAAGCAAATTAAAAAACTCGCTCGGCTCCCCTCTGTCCGCTGCTTGTTGCTTCGTGCGAACGGCAACTATTTCTCCTCTGGCGCAGACCTTAATTGGATGCAATCTATGGCTGAGCAAAGTCCTAGTGAGAATCGGCTGGACGCAGACAACCTAGCCCTGTTAATGCAACGATTAGATAACTTCCCCCGTCCAACTATTGCAGTTGTTCAAGGCAGTGCGTTCGGTGGCGCATTAGGGCTAATATGCTGTTGCGATATTGCCATAGCAACAGAGAATGCCCAATTTTGTCTTAGTGAAGTAAAACTAGGACTGGTTCCCGCAACCATCGCGCCTTATGTGTGCCGAGCCATTGGTACACGCCAAGCAAGGCGATACATGCTGACCGCTGAAAAGTTTAGCGCTATTACTGCATGCCAATTAGGTTTGCTGCATTACGTTGTAGAATCAAGTGTGGTTTACCACTATCAACACCAGAGTAAAGAGCAAAACCTGCGCTTGGAAGCTCAGGTTCAGTCAGTTGTTCATATGTTAATTTCAAACAGCCCGAATGCACTTAAAGAGACGAAAGCCCTTTGTCACATGTGCGAACAGCGGCCTATAGATCAAGAATTAATCGATCATACTAGTCAGTTAATCGCTGATGTTCGCAGTTCAAAGCAGGGACAAGAAGGGGTGCGAGCCTTTTTCGCCAAACGCCCACCCGCATGGAAACGTAGATAAATGCACAGTCAAAGTTCAGTTAGCCAACAAGACATTACTCTACCATCACACGTTAAGATCGTAGAAATGGGTGCAAGAGATGGGCTTCAAAACGAAGCGTTGATCAACACCGAGAACAAAGTTAATTTTATTAATCAACTGTCTGCCACTGGTCTAACCC
Source organism: Vibrio kyushuensis (assembly GCF_050337325.1). Taxonomy (NCBI): domain Bacteria; kingdom Pseudomonadati; phylum Pseudomonadota; class Gammaproteobacteria; order Vibrionales; family Vibrionaceae; genus Vibrio; species Vibrio kyushuensis. The sequence goes on along the minus strand of NZ_JAKJSV010000002.1, from coordinate 658,562 downwards.
ATATTGAAGCCGGTTCATTTGTCTCTCCTAAGTGGGTGCCACAAATGGCTGACTCTAAACAGGTCATGGAAAAAGTCATTCGGCGACCTAATGTCATTTATTCCGCTTTGACTCCGAATCTTCAAGGGTTAGAACAAGCTATCGAGGCCGGCGCTGACCAAATCGCAATATTTACGTCGTGCTCAGAAAGCTTCAGCCAAAAGAACATCAATTGTACGCTAATGGAAAGTCTTGAACGCTTTATACCTGTGGTTGAACGCGCCAGCTCTTTGGATATACCCGTGCGAGGCTATTTATCCTGTGTCATCGACTGCCCTTATGATGGCGCAACGCCACCAGAACAAGTCGCAGAGATCGCAACTCTACTACTTGATGTTGGATGCATAGAAGTTTCATTAGGAGACACCATAGGCACAGGAACGCCCATTCGGGTTCAACAAATGCTGAGTGCTGTACAACAAGTCATCCCCACCCAACAGATTGCAGTGCACTTTCACGATACATGGGGACAGGCGCTCGCGAACATTTACCAAGCGCTAAAGATGGGCATAAACGTTATAGACAGTAGCGTCGCTGGGTTAGGTGGTTGCCCTTATGCTAAAGGCGCTAGTGGTAATGTCGCAACTGAAGATGTGCTGTATTTATGCCGCGAACTTGGTATTGAAACCGGTGTTGATTTGGATAAAGTGGCACAAGCTGGATGGGATATTTGTAAGGTCTTGAACAAAGAGCCAAACTCCAAAGTATCAATGGCGATGCGAGGTTAAAAACACTGCGTCACTTTCATGAATACACCTGAAAATATTCAGGTGTATTGTCGTCGCTTAACTAAAAATATTATTCTGCTTTTACTCTCGTGCTCGCATTGTTTGCATCGCCGACTCGTTGCGGTTGCTTTTTAATTGACGCAATAACGGCGATCAACATGGTCAATAGAAGCACAGCTAACGACAAATAAGTTGGTATCTCATAATCACTACCCACCAACATCATCTTGATGCCAATGAACACCATAATGAATGCTAAAGCAGGCTTGAGATAAACGAACTTATCCATCATCCCTTGAAGGACAAAGTAGAGTGAACGTAAACCCAATAGTGCAAATACATTCGCTGCCAAGACTAAAAATGGCTCTCTGGTTACTGCGAAAATAGCGGGGATTGAATCCAAAGCGAACATGACATCCATAAACGCGATGACTCCAACCACGATAAGCATCGGCGTTGCCCACCATTTACCCTGCTCTTTGACCCATATCGAGTTACCCTTGAACTCTGCTGTTACAGGAACAAAACGGCGAATGAGTTTTTCTGGCAGCGGATTTAGCTCTTCTTCGCCTGAACTTGTTGCTAACTTTATGCCTGTCCAAATCAAAAATAGAGCAAACACATACAACAGCCAGTGGTACTGTTCTAATAACTGCGCTCCAACTAAAATCATCACGGCACGTAAAAACAATGCACCGATCACGCCCCAAAGTAACGCTCTTGGCCGTAATTTTTCAGGCACTGCGTACTGATGGAATATAATCGCAAAGATAAACAGGTTATCGACACTCAATGACTTCTCAAGCAAGTATCCGGTGATGAACGATACCATTGCCTTTTGGGATGAATAGTCACTGTCAGGAGCATACACCTCCCAAAACAGTGAAATGCTGAAAGCGAACACAAAGGCGAGAGCGAACCAGAAGATACTCCAGATTGTAGCTTTTTTAATAGAAATGTTGCCGCCACGCGTTTGCCAAATATCGAGTGAAACAAGTGCGGTGGTTAGCAGGGCAAAGCCTACATAAACTTCAGGGGTCATAATTCCTCCAAATTGGAGGGCTGTCGGTATGAGTCTAGGGTGATTAACCGTAAGTCTGCAACTTTAATAACAAAGCCCTCCACAAACAAAATTAACGACAATAAGCACAGATAACTACGCTTAATATCGCTTTGATTGTGTTGGTCTTGTCGAAGTTGATTCACTATTGATGACTCAACTTATACTTACCGGAAAAGCGAAAGCTTAACGAGATGACGATAAGTAAACTAAAGGCGACTACTCCCCAAACAAGTGCATAGTATGGCTAAAGCAGTTGTTCGTCTACAGACAATATGTCAGGGTTTTGTGATAACTAGTATGAACAATACTAGTTATATAATCTAATCAACAACCGTCTTATACCGTTCAAACGAAGACTCACTCTATTTAATTGTAAAAGGGCGCATCATGCGCCCTTATATAATCACCTAATACTAGATTAATTCGTCAACTGGCTTTCCAGCATCTTCTCTAGTCGGTCTAGCGGTACATAACCAGACACGAGTTCGTCACCGATTAGCATTGCAGGTGTTCCACGTATCCCTAAGTCTTTCATTAAGTTGTAATTGGTTGCCATCATTTCAGTCGACAGTTTTTCAGCATTGTACTGCTTCTCTGTCCCTGTTTTCTGCGCCACCTTAAAGACTGAAGCTTCATTATGAGCACCCGGTTTACTGATCAACATATCATGGACTGCTTTGTATTTTTCTGGTGCTTGTTGCCAGACGTTCAATGCGTATGTTGTTGAATTATTTTTGCTTCTTAATTCCTTGAGTGGAACTAACAGGTTAATCACTTTTATCTGCTCTGGGTACTTATCAACTAGTTCATGAAGAACAGGGTCTAATTTTTTACACCACGGGCAGCTGTAGTCTGTCACATTCACAATCGTCACCGTTGGCTCTTTCGCACCAAATGACGATTGATTCGGGTTATTGTAAATGTAGTCATGGTTATGCTCTAACGCTTGGTCAAACACATTCTGCTCACTCAAATAGTTAATCAAACTCGTATGAAGGCCATCAATGAGTGATGGGTTTGAACTCAACATAGTATTAATCTCGTCCATTTTTTCATCTTGCGTTTTAGCCAAAGCTAACGGAGAGATCAGTAGCGCACCGATTAGTGCTGTAACAAATTTAACTTTCATCTTATTGTCCAAAATTCTTTTATTTATAGGAATGTACTTTTAGCAGTCAGTCTTGTGTTCTGACTATCGAGCAAGCCACAAACGAGCATAAAGACCCGGCGGAGTGGTTATGCCAGTGGTAATTGATTTCACTTCGCCATTACGAATAATCACAATGGTTGGCGTGACCGTTACTCCCCACTCTCGGAAGATGCTATTTCGATTGTCATTGATGTTTGAGAAATCATACCCATGGGCCTCAAGATAACGAGATACTCTTCTGTCTTCACCCGATGTTCCTGATATACCAACGACATGATAAGAGTCGCCTAATCGGTTGATTGTAGGCGTTACAAACTTACACGCCCCACACCATGTCGCCCAAAAATAGACCACGACAGGTTTCTCTTTACTCATCTCTATTACATCAATGTATTCCCCATCGAGCGATAAAGCCTGAATCGGTGACGGGACATCATTTGGCATGTCTTGAGCTCGCCAGTAATCCACACCTATGGACACGACGGTAATAACCACCACATACATGAGTACTTCTTTAAGCCAGTACTTCCAAGTACGCTTCTTTTTGGGCTTGCTGGCCTTTGTTTCTTTGCCTTTGGTCATCTTAGTGTTCATTTTTTACCACCACTTGCTTGGTTAATGGCGTCAATGACAACGTCGCTGTTTAAGATGACAGGTAACGGGATTCCATCTGGTGCCTGTGGTCCATAAACAATGTTAAATGGGACGCCAAATCGACCGTGAGAACGAAGATAAGCCGTCACACTCTCACTTGGACGCGTCCAGTCACCTTGCATGGTAATAACATCTGGGTGTTGAAGCGTGCTATAAACCGGCTCTTGAAGTACCACACCAATTTTATTGGCCTTACATGTAATACACCAATCCGCAGTAATATCGACAAACACAGTTTTCCCATTTGCGACATGTTGTGAAATGGCATCAGTAGACAGTGTTTGCCATTCTGGCTCTGGCGGTAAAGGGCTAGCCCATTTATCAGCCGTCATACTGCCTATGATCATGCCACCGGCAATTAGGGCAATTGTTAAGCCACCAGCCCAAGCCGCTGCCTTCTCTCCATGTACTTTCAATGTACGAATAAAGAGAGTAATTACCGCCGCAATTGCAATGACATACACCCATAAAATCGGTAAGTGGTTTGACAGCAACGTAAGAAGCCAGATGCTCGTCAGTAGCATCATGCCGCCAAATAAATACTTAACGTTGTTCATCCAAGCGCCAGGTTTAGGCAGAGAGAGAGCTATCGCAGGGAAGATTGATACCAATATCCAAGGCAGCGCCATACCTAAGCCTAAAGCTATAAATATCGCGAACATCGTTGGAATGTTCGTTGCCAAGGCAAATGCAACAGCGGTTCCTAGGAAAGGAGCAGAACACGGCGTTGCAAGCAGTGTTGCGAACATACCTTGAGTGAAGTGACCACTGTATGAGTTGTCCCCTTTTGTCGCCATCCAAGTATTGGTGTTTGAGGATAAGCGAATCTCAAATAAGCCCAACATATTGGCGCCAAACAGCGCAGTGATTAGCACCATTAAGCCAATGAACCTACCACTTTGAAACTGTATTCCCCAACCTACTGCATTGCCTGTCAGCTTGAGTGCTGCTAGGAAGGAAGCAATCAGGAGAAATGATGTCAAAATACCTGCAGACGAGGCCAGAAACTGGAGTCTAATTTGCCTTCTGTTAAGCGACGACGCTGAAACCACACTGCTTAGTTTCATGCCTAGAACTGGAAGCACACAAGGCATAATATTTAGGATAAGTCCGCCTAAGAACGCAAACAAAAACATCTTTTCAATGGATAAACTCGTATCGACTTCAGTAATGATTTTCGACACAACTATCGTAGGTAACTCTGTAATGAAGTCTTGATCATCAATGGTTACCAAGATTTCTTCGCCACCGAGATCTGGCGTACCCATCCAACTTGTCACGTCGAATGTGGCTACTAGATTATCACCTTCAACCCGAATGACCGGACGTGTAAACGCGGCGTCTTCAACTTCTTCTGAGTGCCCATCTACGAGAATATCCGGTTTATCCCACCCTATTTTCTTAACTGCAGTAACTTGCAGTTTGCTCTTGCCTTGATCCCAAATCGCACTAATTTCTTGAATCAGTGGTGAGGCTTTAGGTACCTGACTGAGCCCTTGAGCGTAGATGTGCATCGCCGCATCAGATAGCAATAAATCTGATGGTACGAAAGTCAATTCAAGAGGGTAATCGGTAAGAACACACACCGTTGTACATGAAGACAGCGTCAAGTTTGACTTGAACGTCACCGGTGCATTCATATCTTCAACATGAAGAGTCATGGGGAAAACGACCCGCTTTTTGTAGCCGAGTGTTTCTATACCTAGCAGGCTGAACCTCTGCGGGTATGGCCATAACCAATCCACATCATTAACATTTACGGATTCATCCCAAGTCATGCTTGGCTTAATTCCACCCTCACCAGGGCTACGCCAATAGGTCTTCCAATCTCCAGCCAGTTTAACTTCAAGAAAGCCTTCGACTGTTTTCTGAGACTCATTCACTTGCCCTGTTACGACAAAGCGCGTCTCTACGGGTGGGTGATCTGGATTTTGTAACCAGCCAGTGCTAACAGTATCTGCACTTAATGAAGTCTCTGGTACAGGTTGAGCCAATGCTTTGGGGATAAGTACATATGCGCTGCCTAAAAGAATGACCAACCATATGAAGGCTGATACCGCAGCAAAATTGATTTTTTTCATCTGTGTTCCTATAAAAATAAAGATATAACGAATCGCTGGCTAAGCCAGTAATCGAAATTTTTATTCTCTAAACACACACAAGGTTAAATGAGTCCGCCGTTTGGGGACAATTGGTTCGGTAAAAGATGAGAAGTTACCCGGCAACGACATCAATAATGCGATAAATAGGAGCGCAAAAATGAACATCATCAGAGGATAGTCATCGATTTGATGCTGGTGAGCATTAAGTAACTGCTTCGAGAGTTCACACTCTTGAGTTAAGTTGCTGTCTTCTTGTTGAGCACCTAACGATGAAGCCGTATTAAGCGGTGTAGACACAGGGGTAACTTGAGCATAACCATTCGTTTCTTGAGAGTAGCCGTTTGTGTCTAGCGAGTAATTGATAGAACAAACTTGGAAGAATCCAGCATTTTGAGCCACGCACACAAATACGACCCACCATACGATCGCAAGCGACCATCGGGCTAATCTGTATTTGTTTTGAGGAGTCTTCATAGCTTCAACTGCAAAAATAAGTGCCGTGTATTGTGATTGTTTTTATAGGACAAATTCAAGTGCTATTTGTTCAATACACAAGAAAATATAATTAATGCGTACGTATAAAAGGGACATTTATCAGCTAGGGCAATAAAAGGGCTTTATCCAACATAAATTGTGGTAGGACTATGCCCCACCGTTTTAACTCATACTCGCTAAAGATAAAACGCCCACGAGCAGGGGTCACAATAGGACGTAACGCTCCACTGCTAAAGTAGTCATTGACCAGTTTGGCCGCTTCTTCCCCTTGCTGCTCACCACTGATAGTTAAACCGCCAATAGTTTTACCCTTACCTATCGAATAACTCCAAAAAGAAAAAACCGGAACAGGGCTATTATTACTGGTCCACTCGCTCACCTCATCTAACGGGACATTATCGCCTGACTCATCACTGAGAGCCGCGTAATTGGCAATGATTAAAGCATCATAGTGCAACTCTTTAGCGTTCAAAACGCGCTCTTTCCAAGTTTTATAATCACTAATCAGTGAGCTGCTTACCGTAATACCCAAAATAGATTGTTCAACTTTGTTATTAAACGACGTTTCTAAAATTGCATGCGATGTCGCTCTATTATCCATCATCACATTGACATGTTTTAGCTCCGGCAATAACTTTATCAACATAGACACTGACCGATTCATTAAAGGCCGTTCAATGGCACCGGACGTATATGCGTTCAATTCAAGGTAGTCACGAGGATTGGAATTTATACCGAGAAAGACGAGTGGAATATTATTTTCAGTTATTTTTCGCCCTAATAATCTAAGTGCATTGTCATCCGCTAATACAACCAAATCAGGCTTTTTCTGCTCAATAAAATGCCACGCACTGTTTGAAATGGCTGAGAATTCAACATCGGGTTTACGCTTTGTATCCAACTCATATTCATCTAATTGAATCTTTCCTATCTCATTCAAAAAACCAGTTCGGTACTGCTGCACCCACGGATAAGAAAAATGATAACTATGAATAAAGACGACACGGCTTGCTGTAGCCAATGTACTGAACAGTAGTAGAAAAAGTAGTAAAGCGATCCGGTTCATGCCATGCCCCCTTTGCTTTTACAATTGTAGTCAATTCCACAGCGCTTACATCTTCGTTTAAATAACGTTAGCTGTTACTTTATGCTTGAGGGTCAATCATTGCAGATTATAGCTCCGCACTAGAACTACCCACAGTGATACTAGCGTTACGAGCAGATGCTTTATTAGAATTGAGTTTGGGTATAGGCGACGCACTTTTAATTTGAATAAGTAAACAGAGAATAATGGACGAGATCCCTACCCAGCCCAATTTCGTAAGCTGTTCCCCAACGATAACAACGGCTAACACAGTTGCAACGAGCGGCTCCAGTAATGTGATTAATGTTGCTTTACTAGCTTCGATATATCGAAGACCATAGCCAAAACAGAGATAACCAATGAACATTGGAATTGTAGCCAGATAAAGTGCAATCATCGTATGTTCAGCATCTCTAAAAAGGTTATCCCCCGTATACAAAAGTGACGGTAGTAAAAGCAAACAGGCCAAACCAAATAAACATCCCATACTCGATTTTGACGAAATCCCTTTATCAATAAGCTCTTTTGCCGCCCATGAATAAAAGGCATAAGTCAGTCCTGCAATAAGCCCTAATACTAGCCCAAGGTTATGTCTGGTAAATTCAGTGTCTGGAGAATATTGGTGCGGATGGCTGAATGCTAAGAAAGTTATCCCTAGCCCTCCAAATGCAAAACTAACCACCCAAGATACCTTAATCGACTTCTTGCTAATAAGACGTTCAAGTATTGCTGTAAAAAACGGGGCGCTCGCGATCGATACGACGGTACCTATCGCAATGCCAGACCAGTTCATTGAGGTATAAAACGCCAATGGATATAGAGCGACTGATAGACTTCCTATAAGCAGCAATAATGGATTAGAGAGCAGCATTGGCATGTCTCTCTTAATGGCCTTATAGGAGTATATTAAAAGTAACAGCCCTCCAAGTCCTGTTGAAAATGCACCGATTGCCAGTGGACTCACACCTGAAGTTAGGCTTGCTGTTGTACCCGTCGTCCCCCACAAAACACTTGAAAAAGTAACCGCACCAATCCCTCGTAAAATTTTGTTAGCCTTTAACATATCGATTCTTCATCCTTAATAAATTAAGGGTGATATTAATACGAGATAATTCACTTGTTCTTGCAGAAAGGACTATTCCTACAGCAACTAAGACGTAATTATTGAGAGAATTTAGAAGGTGTTAAGCCGAAGTACTGAGTAAATCGACGGCTAAATGCGGTTGGATCACGGTAGCCAACATTTTCCGCAACAATCGAAATTGGGTAATCGGTATTAAGCAATAGAGCCTGCGCTTTCTCCATACGCATTTGCGTTAAATATTGCATAACAGAGAGCTTGGTCTGTTTTTTAAAAATCAATTTTAATTGTGTCGGGCTTAGGCACGCAATATGAGCTAAAGACTCTATCGAAAAGTCGTCGCTTAAGTTTTCTTCCATATGATCCAACACGTTTCTGACTCGATGATCCAACTGCTTCACTAACCTTTGCTCTTTTAGTAATCCATTAAAAAGAGCAAAGACCTGACCTTCTAGTGTATTACTCACCTGAAAAATAAGCTGCTGTTCGACAAAGGATAGAAAACTCTTAAGTGGAGGTGTGATGGTAAATACCACGACATCCGAGTTAGTGAGATTTCCTGGCAGTTCGTCCATATCGACGATAACGAATTTCGCATGGTCTTGAGCGGTAAAGTAATGCATTTGACCCGTTTGGATAATGACACACTCTCCAGGTGTCACCTTCCCCGTGTAAGATTCTATCTCTAGATTTATCACACCTCGCAATGGGAGAACAAGCTGATGAAAGGGGTGAGAATGTCCCCTTTTTTGGCGACTGTAAGAACGAATCGAGATTGTGTTAGACATAACCTTACCGCAAATAAGAATTAGATGGCGTCAATTGCACTAGCCTATCCCAACATTCGTATTCACTAAAGTCAGAGGGTTGAAAATGGTGATAGTTGATCACTATGAGAATAGATTAACGTTTAATTCCACATCTATCGATTTGTATAAGATGGCAATATAACTTGTGCGTTTTGCGACCGCTGCGACAGCAATTTCAACCCACCAACACTATGCTGACCCAAGTGAATCAAGAAAGAGGAATAGTTATGAAATACAAACACATCCTAGTTGCACTAGAGCTTTCAGACGACAGTAAAATACTCATCGATCGAGCTATCTTCCTTGCAAAAACCATGGGCGCTGAGATCTCCTTCGTCCACATGGACGGGACACATGGTGAAATCTATCCGGATCTTATCGACATCACAACAGGCGTCGAAGACATTCCTTTAAAGCAAAACTCCATCGACCAACTTAGAACGTTTGAAGCTTATACCGACTTCCCTATTAAGTCTTTCTTTGTCGGCACGGGAGATTTAAGTAATAAGCTCCACGACACTATCATTGATAACAATGTCGATCTGTTAATATGCGGTCACCACCACGACTTTTGGAGCAGTATTGTTTCTTACTCCAAGCACCTAATAAACAAGTCACCTGTGGATATTCTAATTGTGCCCATTGAAACTTAACTTGGTAAATATCGTTATTTATATGCGTAGCTAGCCCATTGATAGCTACGCATTTTCTTCTCTATTGTTTCTAAAATCTGTTATCTTCGGAATTCAAAATAAAGATGTATGATCTGCAAGAGGCATGAATGGCAACAATTTCAGATGTATCTCGTATTGCTGGAGTTTCAAAAGCGACGGTTTCTCGTGTCATTAATGGTACGGGGCAAGTCAAAGAAAGCACTCGAGAATTAGTTAACTCTGTCATGTCAGAACTTAACTATAAACCTAGCTCAGTCGCTCAAGCCTTAGCAACAAAAAGTGGTAATAGCATTGGATTAGTCCTTTCAGATTTCACCGGAAGTTATTTTGGAATTTTGCTCAAACAAGCCTCTGTTAGCGCCGATCTAATGGGTAAGCAACTTCTGATTGCGGATGGACATAACCAAGCAGAGAGTGAACTAAAAGCCGTACACTCATTGGTTGAAAAGAGATGTGATGTCATCGTTTTGTATAGTCGAATGCTATCAAGCGATCAAATCATTGCACTCAATCATTCCATTGATATTCCGTTAGTGAATGTAGGCCGAGAGTTACCATTAAGTGCAGGCTATTCCATTGCATTTGATCAGCAACATGCTGTCAAGATGGCGGTTGAACACCTGTTAAATTCCGGCCACAGAAAGTTGACCTATATTGGCCCAAAGCCCGCCACACCTACGTCGTCATCTCGTTCAAACGGTTTCAATAAGGCCATAATGGCACACCCCGAACTTTTGCTAGAATCTCGCCAAATCGCCTGTGAATTTGGTTATATAGAAGGGTATGCCGCCGGAAAAGAACTCATAGCAGAAGGGCTGTTGGATACTGCAATCGTTGCCGCTTCAGATGATATTGCCATCGGTTGCATTAAAGCATTGACCGAACATGGGCTATCAGTACCTAAGGATATATCTATTGTTAGTATTGATAACGATCCTTGTAGTGCATTCATTGAACCAGCACTTACAACCGTTGAAGTTCCCATTCAAACGATTATGGCGCAGGCCATGTCTGTCGCACAAAGGCTCATTCAAGGAGACCTTTCATTTGAATCAGAGGTGATTCGCGGGCAACTCATCGTACGAAATTCGACTATGTCTAACTCGCTCTAGTTCATCTTCCTAACCTCCCCTTTTTTGCTATTAATTCACCTTAAAATGGGGGGTATTACTTCTGTTTCCTTTCTTCTTTCTATATCGCCCTAAACCTAATTCTCCTTCTTTTATCTACAAAAACATCACTAGTTTACATTCGTTTAAAAATTAGACATAGCCAGCATAAATCGATCATATGTTACTCATTGCAATGATTTGTGGTGTATATATGTAACCGGTTACCGAAACCGGTTACATTAAAATCATAAGTGGTTATACACGGAAAGGAGAAACGATATGAAGATATTCCTCTGCTGTGCTGCTGGTATGTCAACAAGCATGCTCGTGAGCAAAATGGAAAAGGCGGCAATAGAAAAAGGCGTTAAGTGTGAAATATCAGCGCATTCAATCTCAGAGTTTGATGAGTGCATCAAATGGAGCGATGTCTGCTTGGTTGCTCCCCAAGTAAAATTCAAATATGAGGAGTTTAGACAAGTAGCCAAAGAGCAAAATAAGGGCTGCGGACTGATCGATATGATGAATTATGGATTATTAAAAGGCGATGCAGTATTAGAACAAGCAATTTCACTCTATCAAGCCCACGAAACTATGGAGAGTTAGCAAAATGGCACTATTTGATAACGTATTGAGGTTTGTCGAAACTGTCGTAGCACCTGCTGCTGGCAAAATTTCCGCACAAAAACATGTAAATGCAATTAAAGATGGGTTTGTTTCAACAATGCCATTTCTAATTGTTGGTTCGCTACTGCTGGTTTTAGCTTTCCCACCCTCAGACGGTAATTTCTTCTTTGATGCTTGGCATGGGTTGATTGAAATCATTGGTAAAGACAATATTCTTACCCCTTTCCAACTTAGTATGGGGATTTTCGCCCTTTACGCTTCGTTTGGTATCGGCTTTAGTTTGGCAGAAGCCTATAAATTACGCCCAATGAACACTGGCATGTTATCTATGTTTGCATTCTTGCTGGCTGCCGCTCCTATGGTCAATGTCGAAATCGGTGGTGTTCTACCGGGTGCATTTCTCGGCGGAACGGGGGCTTTTACCGCCATCATCTGTGGTTTATTTGTACCTGAAATGCAAAGACTGCTGATCAAGTACAATATCCGTATCAAAATGCCTGAAGCGGTTCCACCAAAAATATCCGCATCATTTGATTTATTGATTCCCATTGTATTTATCTCAATCATCGTCATGACCATCAATGTATACCTAGCTCAGCACGGTATGAAAATACCCGATGCAATTATGACGTTATTCCAACCCTTGGTGCTCGCATCAGACAGCTATATTGCATGTTTACTCGCGGTATTACTGATTCAATTGCTTTGGTTTAGTGGCATTCACGGCGGTTCCGTTGTAGGCGGGATCATTGGGCCTATGCTTCTGATTAACCTAGGGCTAAACCAAGAAGCACTCGCTGCAGGTGAACCTTTACCCGCCATCTTTATTAACCCTGTCATGGACTTCTTTATCTTTGTAGGCGGCGCGGGCGGCACTTGGGGGTTAGTTATCTTAATGATGCGCTCTAAGGCGGCTCAACTTAAGACCATAGGGAAAATGTCCATAATTCCAGGTACGTTCAACATCAACGAGCCGGTCATCTTTGGCACCCCTATAGTCATGAACCCAATATATTTTATCCCTTGGCTTCTTGCGCCGACATTGAACACAACCATTGTTTGGTTTGCATTTAAAGCAGGGTTTGTCGCCAAGATCATTGCTATTCCACCATGGACAATGCCAGCACCAATAGGAGCCATCATTGCAACCAACTCTGGAACAGCTGCACTCGTCGTTATCAGCAGCATCTTAGTCAGTGCACTCGTCTTCTACCCATTCTTAAAAGTACATGAGAGACAGTTACTCGCAGAAGAAAACGCATTAGATACTGCCCAGTCTACAGCTACACAAGGAAAGCTCGATGAATGTAAAAATTAATAGTAATGAGGACATCACTGAAGAATTTCTGATGTCTCTCCTTTGCCAGGTTGGCGAAGCACGTTCGACATTTATGGAAGCAATGACCACTGCACGTAAAGGTCAGTTCCAACACGCGCATCAACTATTACTGGATGGTGATAAAGCACTGAGTTCCGTTCATAAAGCGCAAACGTCATTAATTGGTTTCGATGAGGGAGCAGGCAAAGTCACTATGACGCTCATCCTAACCCATATTCAAGACCATATTATGACGACAATGTTGTGTCGAGAAATGGCCGAAGAGATCGTAGCGATTCACCATCAACTACATAAGGTAAGAAGTCATGAAGAAGCGCATATTTGATTATACTGCTGAAGATGTTCGGAATGCTTCACGAAAAGATATTGTAGACAGCATTCAAAACTCAGAGGGACGCACCATAATGGTCGAAAATGTCGTCGCGATTACACCACCACTGGATGTAGTGTCTGGTCCAGAAATTGCGGCAGCCTTTGGGGCTGACATGATCACATTGAATTGCTTAGATGTCATGAACCCAGCTATCAAAATTTTATCTGAAAACCCTGATGAAATAATGTCGATACAAGAAGTAAAAAAGGCCACAGGACGCTTAATAGGTTGCAATTTGGAGCCTGTTCCAGAAAGTGTCAACCACGTTGATATCGGGCGAACTGTTACAAGAGAAACCGTAGAGCGCGCAATCGCAATTGGGCTTGATTATGTCATGCTCACTGGAAACCCAGGCAACGCAGTCACGCAAGAAACGATTCTAGGTGCGATCAGTTTAGTACGGGAAGTGTCTCAAGATATCATTGTTGTCGCTGGGAAAATGCACGCTGGCGGTGTAGGTAATGACTATAACCTGAATATTATTCCTAACTTCGCTGAAGCAGGGGCTGATGTCATGATGTTTCCAGCCCCATACACTACGCCTGGGGTTGACGCAGATCTCGCCAGAAAGATGATGACGGCAGTCCACCAACGCGGAATGCTCGGCATGTTGGCCATTGGTACTTCTCAAGAGGGAGCGACAGAGTCCTATATCGAACAAGTGGCTATGGCTTCTAAGGCAGCCGGCGCTGATATCGTACATATTGGCGATGGTGGATATAGCGGTATCGCACCGCCAGAAAATATAATGCAATTAGGCTTAACGCTTAGAGGAAGACGACATCAATATAAACGAATGGCTAATCGCCGATAAATAATCACACAATAATTACCATCAAATCCATAATTTAGTCAAAATATGAACAAGCCAGCCACTCCCTAGGCTGGCTTTTTTGAGTCTGATTCACGACTGTTTCGAGTGAATATCTTTCAACCTACAACGCTTCAAATTGCGCTTTGGTTATTCCATAGTGAACTCGGTCTTCAAACCCGTCCTCTAGTTTGTAATAATTTTTTTGCGTACCTTCATGTTGGTAACCGCACCGAGCCATTGTTTTATAAGAACCAACATTACCTAAATAACAATCTGCAGTGACTTTGTGCGCATCTAGTTGTGTGAACGCAAGTTGCGTCATAAATTGGCACGCTAATGTCGCGATCCCCTGGCCCCAAGCATGCTCAGATAGTTGATAGCCTACTTCAAAATTCCCCTGTAAAAACATGACTGATGGCAACCCTGTCATCCCCATATAACGCCCTTGTTGATCTCGAATAATCGCCGTTGGATTCTCTGGCCACTCCCCTCTTTCAATAGACTCTTTAGTATTCTCGATGATGGGATTGAAAAAACCGTGATACATTTCCACTGGAGCTGGTGCAAAAAATAGATACTTGGCGACATTGGGATTACCGAGCATAGTCACGATATCTTGAAGATCATCATGAGTAATTAAACGGATAGTAAATTCATCACTTAGCGGGGTGTCTTTCCCTTGTTTAAAGTTTGTAATCGACACTGTTTTTACCTTCTCTTTGAAATTGACAGCATCATAACGAACACGAAGTTACTGCGATTGAACTTTTGCGACATTATGTATAAAGGCGCTCTACTCAAAGTCTCCATAGATATCAATGACCAGATCTCGGGCATTCAAATATCCTGAGGGCGTAACACCGAGTACCTGCTTCATTTGACGAATTAGATGCGGTTGATCACTAAAACCAAACTGGTTGGCTAATTCTGCCCAGTCAGCTTGTTTTGGGTTCTGATATACATGCATAAACAGAGCTTCAAATTTAATAATGATTTGATACTGCTTAATACTCAAACCAACCACTTTCTTAAACGCTCTTTCTAAAGTGCGTTTTGTCGTAAAGCAACGTTCAGACAGAAATTCACTGGTCAATAATCCGTTATTGTCTTCAATTAGCGTTAAGGCTTTTTCCACCAAAACAACCGAACTATCAGACTGTGCTAACTCTATTAACGGTGACAAATCTTGTTCAACTTTGGCTAACAGCTCATCTTTATTAGAATCTACAATTAGCGATTGATAAGAGTTAGGGTGTAATAGCAGCTCTAACCAATCAATATCTAGACACTGATTTATTAATCCTGCTTGAGGCTTATTCAGCTGATACAAAGCGGTAGGTGTAAAACGAATGCCAAGACGCGTTAATGGCGCATGATCATTCAAGGTTAATGTCTGAGTACTTGCCGTGAGGAGGTGCGTTCCGATACCCGAGAAATGATCAGTCTTACTCTTATAATCATAAGATTGCGCACGAGGCGTAACGATATAATGAGCATTTACATTGGGAACAAGCTGAGGCATAGAATCAATTGCATCGTTGGCCGAGACATCCAAATACCATACCCAATCGACTAAGTGCTTTATCGACTCAATTTGATGCTTCCAAGTAATCATACAGACCTCTTTTAATTAGGTTTCATGCTAATCAGCTAAGATTGTACAATAAATCTTTCCACGCCAAATTATTTCATAATTAAGACTAACGGGCGCTCGACTCATCATCTACTCGCATCATGGTCGTCAATTCTTGAAAAATCCAGTTTGTAAATGGTGTATTTCTATCTCGTAAATGACAAAACAACGCACACTCACGGCGGAACGTCTCTTGGTAAAACTCTTTAGGCAGTGGATATGTATCAAATCGGTCAGTGATGAGAGGGGTATTTTTAATCGACATTACGCCAATAGTGTCACTTAAATGAATTAGCTCTAGCATCATACTCGAATCACTTGAACGTACACTGACATTCTTCTCGAGTTTGTGTTTTTTTATCAACATCTCAACTTTAGATGCTTCTATGTAACCGGGAATCACGCTGACACAGAGTGGAAATTTCAATAGCTCTTCAACAACAGGAGCCGTTAAAGGGTGTCCCTTTCGAGTGACGAGCATAAACTTATCGTCTGGTAATGACATTTCAACAACATTCTTGTTTGTCGCTAAGGGCAAGTAACCAACACCCCAGTAATTCCTAGTCTGTTCTAAATTTCGTAAACTATTAGGCTCCCATGGATGGCAAGTCACCGTTAATAAAGGCGCAACAACCGTCAATTTAGCCACGAGGGGTGCCGCTATCGGGGCCATCAATGTAGCGGGAAAAAGGAATGTGATCTCCCCTTTCATTTGTTCTATGCCCCATGGTTCATTCGTCGCATATAGCTGTTCAATTTGGTCAATCAAAGCTGGTATTCTGTCCACTATATCTGTGCACTTTTCCGTTGGCTCTAGCATGTTTTTGTTGCGTACAAATAGCTCATCAGAAAACTGCTCTCGCAATTTTTTTAGCATCAAACTTACTGTTGGTTGACTAATATTCAGCTTTCTTGCTGCGGCTACTGTTTGGCGAGTTTCATATAATACCATCAGCAACCGTAGTAGGTTGTAGTCTTTATTCATAGAAGAAAATCGTTACTTGCCATAAGGTCAGTTTAACTTAAAAAAGCGCGTAGTATTGTGGAGAATAACCACTCAGCATCGCATCAACCATTTTTAACAAACGTGGAAGCGCATAATTAAAAAACTTTTTATACCCATAACACAATGCATTGATATCCTCACCTTTCGAAGTTTTACTTGTCCAGTTCTTTGGACAACCTCCGTGGCACATTGCTAAGAAATCACATTGTTGGCACTCTTGGTTTAGTTGTGTTTTTTTATCGTCACCAAAATGACGCTGTTGTTCACTGTTCACTAAACTTTGAAGTGTAGTGTCACCTAACTCACCTATTTTATATTTTGGGTAAGCAAAGTGATCGCAACTAAAAACATCACCACTGGCTTCCATCATTAGCTGCTGGCCACAAGTTTCACTGTGATGACACATTTGACTAGGTTTACCCATTAATATCATTAAACAGTTTTCAAAAAACTGTACATAGACTTTACCTATATCTTGCTTACACCACTCATCAAAGACATCGCAAAGTAATATCCCCCACTGATCACCTGTCAATGACCAATCATATTCAGAGCGACGATCTAGTTCATGATCTTGGCACGGTTGAAACTGAAGGTATGGACTTCCGTTCTCTTTTAGAAATTGATATATCTTAGCGCCATGTTTATAAGTTCGATTATTGATCACCGTTAGAGTATTGAACTCGACGTTGTGCTCTTTCAGTAGAGAAACACCTCGCATGGTTTTCTCGAAGCTCGATTCCCCTTTGAGATCAATTCGAGCTATATCATTTAGTAAATTAGGTCCATCTATGCTTATCCCCACCATAATATTGTGTTTTTTAAAAAACTCGGCCCAGCGATGGTTAATCAACGTTCCGTTAGTTTGAAACGTGTTAATTATCTCTTTTTTCTCGGCCCAGCGTTGTTGCTGTTTAATGGCTCGTTCATAAAACTCTCTTCCACGTAATAACGGCTCTCCGCCATGCCAAATAAAATCTACTAAGGGTGCGTTAACCGGTTGAGATTCAATATGTTGTTGAACAGCCAAATCGAGTGCATCATCACCCATGACAGGACCACACCCGGATTGATTATCAAGGTAGTAGCAATAGCTACAATCGAGATTGCAGTTTGAACCGACAGGTTTGATCGATAAGCTATAAGGCAAAGGCGTTGTCATAGATGCTCTCATTAAAAGTTGTTTTGAAGTATTGATTCGAAAAGGAAATGCCTGTGATTATTTAGGCTGATATTTTGTATCCACTACGTAAATCGTGCCCCTATAAATAGAGGCACAATATGCTCAAGCGATTATGTGTCTGACTTAATCGATCGTATCGTTACCCATACCAACACCAGTGCCTTTTTGAGCCGGTGGGTAAGCTTTCAATGACCGTTGATACTGATTAATGCTCTTATAAAAATAAGGTAGAACCCATGATTTTTGTTTCATCCAATGATACCAACCTGAAGTATCAGGAGAACGTTCATAAGGATCTGCCTTTATATTGACCAACACACCAAAAGGCCACTCTTTCGCAGGTTCTGTCCAGGTAGTTTTAGTTCTTAAGTGCACTTTCCATTCATCCACACGAACTGCATTCAAGTCACTTTCGTTATAGAAGAAAAATTCACGGCGGTTACTGTCACCTTTACCGGAAAGCATATCTAATTGATTGTATCCATCGATATGAGCGATACGTTCAACACCCTCAATCTCTTTCCCTTCGAGTAACTCTTCTTTGATATTAGGCTCTCCGACTGCTGCCATGATCGTTGGTAACCAATCTTCTGCAGACATTAACCCATCCACATACTCTCCCTTTGGTAGCTTTTCTGGCCAACTAACCAACATAGGTACACGAAAACCACCATCCCATGTCGTGCCCTTTTGCCCACGGAATGAAGCCGCACCAGCGTCAGGCCAATGATCCATATTTACGCCGTTATCGGACGTAAATAAGATAATGGTGTTATCCAATTCTCCAAGAGATTCCAGCTTGCTAAGTAAGACTCCTATTTGGTCATCTACTTCTTTAAGTGCATCATAGTAAGTTGATGTCTGACTCGCGCCTTCATACTCTTTTCTAACATGGGTAATGGTGTGCATTCGAGACGGGCTGAACCACATGAAGTAAGGTTTGTCATCATCTTTGGTTTCATGTTTATCCAACCAATCCGTAGCGAAACCTAAAAACTCTTCATCGATGAGCTTCATTCGCTCTTTACCTAGACTGCCTTTGTCCGTCACTTTTTGCTTACCGACTACGCCAAAACGAGGGTCAACAGTCTCATCAAACTCAACTGTCGCAATAGAGTGAATGACGTTACGAGGCACACCTACAAAATTGGGGTCTTTAGGGAACTCTGGTTGTTCAGGCATTTCCATCACATTGAGGTGATAAAGAAATCCATAATATTCGTCAAATCCATGTACCGTAGGTAAGTGACTATTGTTATCACCTAAATGAGATTTACCGACATGTACTGTGTCATAACCTTTCAGCTTTAGTAGTTCAGCAAGCGTTGGGGTTTCTTTTTTCAACCCTAGTTTTGAACCCGGTTGACCAACAGAAGTTAAGCCTGAACGAAATGGATACTGACCTGTAATAAAGGCGGCTCTCCCCGCAGTAGAGCTACTCTGCGCATAATAGTCACTGACCATAACTCCACGTTTAGCGATACGGTCAATGTTTGGAGTCTTGATCGCTCCCAAACCTCGGTGATACGCTGAGATATCCATAGGAGCAACATCATCTAGCATGATCGTTACAATATTGGGGGCTTTCGCGAGCGCAGGGGAGGCCGCGAATGTTGTGGAAGCAGCAATAGATACCGCAAGAACATTTTTTACAAATTTAGAAGGGGTTTGCATTGAATTTCTCCGTTACTGTACAGAGAAATAATAAAGAATAATTCAATTAAGAAGCGATATAACGACTATTTAGATTACTAATAGCGATTGCTTATATCTATTTAAAATAATCATTAAGCTACCGTTTACATATCAATAAAGACAACTAACATTAGCACTAATAGTTCAATCGTTCTTTCTAGCTTGCGTCAATCTGTAATGCAGAAAGACTGTTTTTCATTCTTCTCAATCTTGTTTAGGAAGAGCCAATACGAATAAAGGGCAGACTCAGATTAAATAAGCCTGCCCCTTTGCGGTGCTACAACCTTTGATTCATTTATTTTATTTCGTTATTAACACCTAGCCAAACGAACGGTTACTTCATAAAGCTTTCCAGCCTTTATTTCCGTAACAATATTATGTTCTAGTCTATTTCCATCAAGCCAAACCTGATCTGTTGTCACGTCATCACAACGAAGATAGTTCACTTCGAAGGTGGCTCCCCTGAACTCGCGCGTTACCGATACCTCATTCCAATGAGAGGGTAGTTTCGGTGAAATAGAAAGCCCTACTTCACACCCTTTTAAACCAAACATCTGTTCGATCACCATGCGATAAAACCATGCGCCTGTGCCGGTATTAAATAGATTACTAGAGCGGCCTGCCTTGCTTGGGTACTGATAGTAGGCACCACGGTAATAATTCGGAATATATACTGGTAGCTGGCCGCGACGATCAAAGCCGTCATCATTATGATCGCTCAGCATTTTACGTAATACAGAGAACCCTCGGTCCGCTTCTTCAATCGCGTATAAACTAGCTGCATAAAACGCGGCCGCATGGTTATAGACCGACCCATTTTCCGCAGAACCCGGCCACTTCTGAGTTACGCGGCCCACATCTTCGCGCATTTGGGTAAATGCTGGTGCATACAGCATTACGCCATAAGGGGTATCAAGCTGATCGTCCACCGATTGGAGCATCTTTTCTTTCTGTTCACTTGTTGGTATTTTGGCTAAGAAGGCCCAACTTTGGGTATTCAAAAAGATACGCCCCTCTTTATCTTCAGGAACGCCAAAAGTGACTCCATCATCGGTAATGCCACGCGCATACCAATTACCTTTCCAAAAATATTCATTGGTCAGTGCTTGTAGCTCAGTGACTGTTTTTTCAAAATTCGCTATTACAGATTGATCATTACGCTTTTCAGAAATCTCTATCCACACTTGTAACGCGTAGCTAAGCGCTTGCGTTAACCATCCAGAAACACCGATGCCTTTTGGCCCTACCATGTTCATAGGATCACACCAATCCCCTTGAGCAATATAAGGCAGACCGCGCTCGTCTCGTGCCGCACATAAATGTGCCATCGCTCGGTTCATGTGCTCTAACACTGTGGCGGTTGACTCGTCATCTTTCCATGGAAGTTGATGGTCCAATATCGACCAATCATTCGTTTCGTTCAGATAGGCCTGTAAAATAATGGCGAGCCAAACCGAATGATCAGTATGAGGTATTTGATTGATGTATTTCAATTCGGCTTCCGGCGTGAGTAAAATACCATCCGGCATTTCACCGTCACTTTTTTGCTGTGCAAACGCCGTTAGTATGACCTTTTTGGTCGCAGAACTATTTACATACGCCATTCCCATACCATCTTGAAGATAGTTTCGCGTCTGTGGATCGGTCGTTAATCGGTTGGTATCACCATGATAATAAACCTGTCTTGGTAGCCAGTGATTAACGAAGTCATCAAAGGTATTGTCTGGTGTATTAACGTTTAAAACACCATTACCTAATTCGATATACTGTCGGTAATTTTCACGCTGTTCATTTAAAGCCGTTCCACTATGCGCTTCCTTAATCGCTGCAATTTCTTTTTTATCAATTGCAGGGCCGAACATTAAGTTCAACTCTTTCGATTGATTTTTTTCAAGCTCGACACAAAATTGCAGTGTACACGCTGGGATCTCATAAATTGCATCACCATTGGTTAAGTTCTTACGCTCGCTTAGTGCGTCAGGGTTATGTAACCCACCTTGCCCTTCAAATGCAGGCTGGCTTAGCTCGTAGTAACTTGGCGTCAAATCTGATGACAGAAACGTAATATCTTTAAGGTGTTTATTCTTTTCGTACTGCTCAAGTTTTTGATAAGGCGTGATCGAGGTGCACACAGCCGCGTTCAATTCATGGTCGAAATGTGCCCCCATATTCATCCATGAAGAGTAACCTACTGGAAAGTAAGGAATAATCGATACACTTCTATTATGGTCATGTAAATTAGTCACCTTCACATTCCAAAGCTCGACCACATGGGTTTCACTTAGCGTTAAAGTCACCTCAATACGAAGACCTATATGCTCAACGTTCCAGCGTATATCGGCAAGTCCCGGTTCAAACTTAAACGAATCTAGCCCAGCCTTCACAGGTGCAAACGGAACAGAAAACAGCTCTCCACTCTCGTCATCTCTCAAGTAGAAAAACCGACCCGGATGGTGTGCAAAATAGGGTTGCTCGGGTTGCATGAAGCTGGTTGCCGCAAGGGCCGGGATATGTGCATATTTCTTGGGTTCTGGGTTCATGTACTGAGCAACGGCATAGCCCTGACAGTTCATATGAATCATCATATGACGATTCCATAGGTATCCTGCTGAATTGGGCAGTTCAGTTGGTGTGGTGAGAGAAAACCGTTTTCCGTTATCGATAAACTTGGACATCAATGAAACCTCTTACGCTTCGTTCGTTTTGGTTTAAAGGTTATTGTGCTTGCCAGCACACGTTCGCCATCACAGCTTTAAAGCTTCCTCGGCTTGCGAATGAGAAAACAGTCTTCAAGTTTGTTAAATCCAAACCACCATAAGAAAAGTGCTGGCAGGGGACCTGAATTTGTACAAATTCTTCAGACTCTTTAATTAGCACTCTATTTAGTACGTATTTGACTGCATTGTCGATATCGTCAGCTGGGTTAGCTAGGGTAACGATCACCTCATCACTCGCAGCTTCTAGTACTTTCAACTCAAATGAAATCACCCCGTTTTGGTATCGGCTAAGATCTTCACCATCGGGGTTAGTCGTTTCAATATACAGAACATTCCCGCCCTCTTTAAAGGTAAGTTCTATCGCATCTTGCTGCTGTTGATAGTTGACCGGATTAGTGGCTAAAGTTGCTAGCTCAATTGAATTATTTCTCGAAACTTCAACGCCAACAGGATTGGTGACATCGGCTACCCTGCATTGGTAATCGCCCATGGTAGCTTGCACACCAAAGATATGGGTTTGCTTTGTAAGGGTTACATCAACACTCATATCTAGTTCAATGTCATCGAGATTTCGTGCTTGCAACTTATTGCTGTAATTCAAGCCATAGCCATATTCGAACAAGGGCACGTGCTCACCGTCAGGGTGTTGTTCATTGGCTGGTAATTGATATTCGGTAATATGCGTCGGGATACGATGAACCGTTGTACTCGATTTCTTGTTTGGCCAGCTAAATGACAGTACACCTTCAAAATCGTAGTTAGGTTCACCATTTTCATCGGCAACCAACACATCAATGATCCCCTGCCCTTCACTGCCCGGTAGAAATGCAGCAATAAATGCATCCGAACGAGCAATCTCTTCATTTAAGTACAAAGGGCGACCACTAAAGAAAATCGAAATAACTTTAACGCCAGCATTGTGAAGCTGAGTGATTTTTTCACAATCTGCAGCGTAACTTCGCTTTAGTTTAGAAAATTCTAGGTTTTGCCACGCTTTGATATCACCCATCATCTCAGCGTAAGGATCTTCGCCAAACACCACAACAGCGGTATCTCCGGCAACAAGCTTTGTCTCCAATTCAGGGTCATAAATAACGTTCTCGCGACCAAGCTGAGCCTCTAACCCCATTTTCACCGTTGTCGCACCAGGGAAGTCACTGAATAAGTTTTCGTCGCCCTGCCAAGTCAGGTTCCAACCACCTGACTGTTTTTGTAGATCGTTGGCTGCGCTTCCCGTTAAGACGATACGTTGATTGCGTTTTAGCGGTAATATCTGTTCTTTATTTTTAAGCAGGACGAGTGATTTTCTTACCGCTTCTCTAGCCACCTGTCGGTGTTCGTCAGCCCCAAGGATTGACTGATTTCCACCGAGTTCTCGCTTTGAAGGTTGTGGCTTATCCCACAAACCAGCACGCATTTTCACTCGTAATATGCGCGACACTGCGTCGTTAATTCGAGATGTTGGAATCACGCCACAATCAATATCGGCTAAGGTCTTGTGGTATACCGCCTGCCAATGCTGACGAACCGGTATCATCAAAATATCGTTACCTGCATTGATCGCATAACTCGCATCTTCATCACTGCATTTGCTTATTTCAGAGTGACCATTCCAGTCTGTAACAACAAACCCATCAAAGCCCATTTGCTCTTTAAGTACATCCGTTAATAAGTATTTACTGCCATGAATTTTGTTGTTGTAAGATCCAGATGTCGCGGTATCGTGATCGTAGTTATTGCCATCATCCCAACTGTTAAAAGATGACATCACCACCTGAGCACCTGCATTTAAACCGCTAAAGTAGCCCATTGCGTGAATGTTCCTAAGCAAATCTTCACTGTAGCTATTAATCCCACGGTCTATACCTGATAACGTACCGCCATCACCAACCCAATGTTTTACATTAGAAATGACATGGTGATCGTCTTTCAATTCTTCACTATTACCTTGTAGGCCTTTTACCATCTCACCTGCATACGCATAAGTAATTTCGGGATCTTCAGAGTAACCTTCATAAACACGGCCCCAGCGGAGGTCACGCGGCGTGGCAACAGTTGGCGCAAACGTCCAATCAAGACCCGTTGCAGCTATTTCAAGTGCAGTAATCCGGCCAATTGCCCGAATTAGTTCGGGGTCTCGCGCGCAGCCTAAGCCAATATTGTGAGGAAATACGGTTGATGAAAAAACATTGTTATGCCCATGAACAGCATCTGTCGCCCAGACAAAAGGGATACGAAATGGTCGATCTATAAATGCCTGTTCAGTGGCAAGCCAATACGCATCGGCCTTCTCTGCCCATTCGATTGCAGTTGCGTGCTTATTACCGTTCGGCCATGAACCTCCACCATTTAAAATAGATCCGATCTTATATTGGATAACCTCCTCGGAAGTGATCTCTCTAAGCTCGGGTTGTATCATCTGACCGACCTTTTCTTCATTGGTCATCAAGTCAACAATAGAGGCAATCTCAGCTTCCATCTCTGGCTCTACAGAAAATTCTGATTGGACTTTAGGCCAACTAGAGAAATACGGTGTCTGGAATTGGGTCGTCATAATAAAAAATCCATTTGTGACTTCTAAACAGGAAATGTGCGAAATACACTTGATGGGATTAGTTTAAAATTCTAGAATTTCCAATTCTACCAAAATAGCGACAATAAAGAGGAATATTGCGACATGGTGACCACTTACCAGCTCAAGTCACACCAGAAACATAAACACATTCAATTTGCTTATGATCATGGCTACCACGACCATGACTTTGCACCTCATAAGCACGATTTTTCAGAGTTGTTTATCGTTTTTGATGGTTCTGGAAAGCACCAAGTTGCCGGGCATGTATACCCATTAAATAAAGGAGATGTGTTTGTAATCAATGGGGAAGTAGAGCACGGATTTAAAGATGTGAACAATCTACGAATTATTAATCTAATGTTTGATTCAAAAGCACCGCTATTTGAATCCCCTCAACTAAAACTGTTGCCAGGCTATCAAGCACTATTTAACGTTGAGCCTATTGCTAGGCAAACTAGTGAGTACCAAGCAAAGCTCACTCTGGATCTCGTTCAGTTAGCTCGGATAGAAGAACTACTTAATCAAATAGATTTCGAATACAACAACGCACCCAATGGGTTTGAACTCATGCTCTCTTCGCTTATGCAACAGTTAGTGATTAACCTTTCCAGAACTTATCAAGGAGGCTCACAAGACAATAATCAGCAAACACTAGCACTGAGCCGTGCGCTTGTTCATATAGAACAGCACTTTTCTAGCACTCAGCTGAACAGCGAAGCCATCGGAAAAGCTGCTTTTATTAGTAAACGACAGGTAGAGCGGTTGTTTCGTCAGTTCTTCCAGACCTCACCTAATCAATACATTCGGGAGGTTCAACTTAAACATGCAGCGAGGTTGCTTAAGGATGATATGAACTTGTCTATCCAAGCTATATCAGAACAGTGCGGATTTTCGGACAGCAATTATTTCTCTAAGTGCTTTAAAAGCCAATACGGCTCAAGCCCAAGACAGTTTCGTTAAGGCATTTTATAGCAGACATAAAAAAGGCCGCCAATGGCGACCTTTCATTTATTCGTAATAAGCTTACGACATTAACGTCTAATTAAAGAGCGATAACGTTGCTAGCTTGAAGACCTTTTTGGCCTTGCTCTACTTCGAAAGACACTTTTTGGCCTTCGTTAAGAGTTTTGAAACCTTCAGATGCGATAGCACGGAAATGTACGAATACGTCTGCGCCGCCGTTATCTTGAGTTAGGAAACCGAAACCTTTAGTTTCGTTGAACCATTTTACAGTACCAGTAATTGAGTTAGACATGTGATGTCCCTTATTTATTTATATTTAAGAAAAAGTTCAACATTAACAGTATGTTAATGTGTTGAATTATATCATGTTACGCTAAAATAAAAGGGAAACGCCTAGCTACAAAAACGTGGTTCTAGTAGTGGAAGTTTTACTTGTACTTGATGCTGCATTTAATAACTCTCTGAACAACTGCGGAATATAATAACGTCTGAAATCGTTATGTACAGTACTTTTTTTAATTTTTATTAAATTTTCAACATTAACAGTCGTATACAGATACCAATTTGTATCTAGCACGTCTTTTGAAAGCCAAATTGATTAGAAATGAGCCTTGTTAACCTCTTTGTTAATACCAAAACACAAGCCCCTACTGATGCAGATCACATAAATTACGCAACAGAAACCATCCAGCACATAGATTTGAGATGTATATCCCACTAATGGTTTTCATTGATTTGTAAAATGTCTGCAAATTTTGTGCATGGAGCTTTCTATGAAAGAAGTGGATTTTCGAACGATTGATCGTCTGTTTATTAAAATGTCGATCAACGACAAAATGTGGGTGGTCTTTGCCCTTTTCTTAACAACCCTAACGTGTATTGCGGGGGCTCGCTATTATTACACCATCGATCAATTTGAAGCACAGTCTATTATGGCAGCGGAATACAAACTGACTGGCATTCTAGCTTCTGACAATATTGATACCTCTTCTATTCGCGGCCTTTCAACGACATCTAGAATGAGTGAATCTCATTATAACAATGGCGTCGTGACGGTTAACGGCCAACATAAATCCGGTACCACCTATCAGCTAACAGAAAACTTTTCTACCGGATACAACACCATGCTCAGCTCAGCTAGAGGCTCTTTTGCTCTTAGCTACCTTTGGGTTTTACCTTTTGCTCTTTTCGTTTATTGGGTGGCGACATTTATTGGTGGTGCGCTATGGGTATTGTATTCAACAACCGAAAAGATATCAGAAGGTGATCTAACCTCTCGTCTTGGGTTTCACGCAGGCCGGGATGAATTCGGAACGATTGGTTGCGCGCTGGATAACGCAATGGACACCCTTTCTCAACTGGTTGATACGGTAAAAAGTAACTCAACTAAGCTTGGGGAGACATCAAGTTCTTTCGAGCGTGAAATGAAAGAGAGTGAAGCACAGATTAATAATCAATATTCATCACTTGATTCTGTTGCTACTGCTATGGAACAAATGACGGCATCGGCACAAGAAGTCGCTTCGATTGCCAACCAAGCGACTCAGCAAACCGAGCAAGACAGCGCTCAGGTTAACGAGAGTCGATCTCGCGTTGAAAAAGCAATCCAGCAGATCGTTCAACTGTCTGATTATATTTCACAGGCTTCTAGCTCAGCAGCAACGCTCAACGATAACACAGCGCAAATTAGTGATGTCGTGACCACTATTAACGGTATTTCCGAGCAGACCAACTTACTGGCACTTAATGCAGCGATTGAAGCAGCACGAGCGGGTGAACAAGGCCGAGGTTTTGCAGTCGTTGCCGATGAAGTTCGCACCCTTGCTAGCCGTACACAAGCAGCAACCGTTGAAATTCAAGCCATGATTGAAAAGCTGCAAAATGAGAGTCAAAGTATCGCGTCAATTACGGAACAAACAGTAAATCAAGCTCAAAACAGCCGAGATATAATCACAAACATTGGTGATGACATTAATTTCATCGCTGATTCGGCGAGAAACATAAATGATATGAGTGTTCAAATTTCCACATCCGCGCTTGAGCAAAGTTCAGTCGCCAACGATATAGCCAGTGAATTGTCCGATATTAGAACCCAATCGAATACCCTTAAGGGCGTTGCTGAGCAATCTTTATCAGGGGTCGCAAATCTTACGGAGTCTTCCCGTGAATTGGGGAAAGTGTTAACGCGTTATCGTACTTAATTAAACTACGTCTTAGACGTTATGAGCCGAGGCCCAAAATGAGAATGTAACTCTCATATAGCCCAAAGGCTCCCTAGAACTTTCGAAAATGAAAGAACTAGGGAGCCTTTGTCATTTTGATTAGGGACTAATGAACCAGTGAAGCAACAGAGCGACCTAATTTAGACTCACGATATCCAAAGCTGTAAATCCATCAGTATTTTTCACACCGATTAATTGAGGAAACTGGTCAGCAATCCATTCATACGTCTCATACATTTCGCCATAAGCCGCATAGTGAAGCATCGTGTCCCCTTCCAAATCTTGACTCATTGGCGACACTCCTGCCTGAATACCCAATTCAATTAACTCTCTCTTCCCTTCAGACGACGCATACATAAGGATGGTTTGTTTGAGATCGTCTAGCTCGTTAAGCGATGCGCCATGACCAACCAATTGTTTAATCAACTTCAAGTTTCCAGAGTCAACAGCATACCAGATCGGATACCCACCTTCAGGGTCGATGCCATTTATATCTGCCCCTTTACTTATTAGTAAGTTAATCACTTCTGACTGTTCAGATTCGACAGCCAATATCAGTGGTGTATAACCATCAATATCTGGCCTTGAGGGATCCAAATCAAAATTCAATAATGCTTTCACAATGTTTTCATCACCATACATGATGGCATCTGTTAATGAAGAGCTGTCTATATTATATCCAGCCTCTTGAATCATCTGGACATTCTTTGCTCTAGGACTAAAAGCGTGTTGCCATCCGTAAGCAATGACCATCAATAACGCAATGGTGGTCAGTAATCTATTAATCGTTTCTAAAGCAGAATTAA
This sequence comes from Vibrio kyushuensis, assembly GCF_050337325.1. Lineage (NCBI taxonomy): Bacteria > Pseudomonadati > Pseudomonadota > Gammaproteobacteria > Vibrionales > Vibrionaceae > Vibrio > Vibrio kyushuensis. The sequence goes on along the minus strand of NZ_JAKJSV010000002.1, from coordinate 629,621 downwards.
ACATACATACTTTCCTAGTCGGCAAAAGCCTGATTATTGTTAACAACAAAGCAGTGATAAATTATTCACAAGACCGCTTCATTCGTCAAACATATAACAATTATTAATCAGTTACTTTATAAAAGATCACCGTTGAAGAGAAAACTTGATCGATAAATTATAAGGGCGTATATTCAATCGTAATTCGACGATTAACTATGAGCTATTTATGACGACTGCCTGTTCTAACACTAATTCGGCTGCATTTTCTGCTACAGAGCAAGAGTTAGCTCAAGAAAATAACTTTGCTGCTTTATCAAAAGCACTCTCTCACCCTGCTCGTGTCAGAATTTTAAAGATACTGCTCACGTTGGACAACTTAGGTGGCTGCTTAAATAGTGATTTAGTATCCGAATTGGGACTTGCTCAATCAACAGTATCAGAGCACCTGCGCATTCTAAAACAAGCGGAATTTATTACCGCAGAACCTAACCCGCCTAGAATGTGTTATCGAGTTAATCGCGAGAAAATAGATACTTACTCAGCATTGTTTTCTGGAATTTTTAACTAATAAACAACTAGGTTTGATATTGGAAGATAACCATTCTTAAGAGAATCTCTATCTTCCTTTTTAGCAATCCGCCAATCGTTAATCGACGATATTCGAATTGATTTTATTGTTAATAATGTAGGTTAATTTATGACTAAACAAATAGAAGCTATCCCTAAACTTGGCTTTTTGGATCGCTACCTAACTCTATGGATATTCGTCGCGATGGCAGTGGGTGTCGCCCTTGGCGTAGCTTTCCCGCAGGTAGAGCAACTAAACGAAGCAATGTCCGTCGGTACTACCAACATCCCATTAGCAATCGGTCTAATTTTGATGATGTACCCTCCCCTTGCAAAGGTAGATTACCGCCTGCTTGGTAAAGTCACAAAAGACAAACACGCGATTACCCTGTCGTTAATCATGAACTGGATCGTTGGCCCAGTTCTAATGTTTATATTGGCACTGACGTTTCTGGGTGATCATCCTGGATATATGGTGGGAATTATCCTTATAGGGCTAGCTCGCTGCATCGCGATGGTACTGGTGTGGAATGACATTGGTGGAGGTAATAAAGAGTACGGAGCCGCGTTGGTTGCATTAAACAGCGTATTCCAAATCTTTACTTATAGTTTCATGGCATGGCTGTTTATCACTGTGCTACCACCTGTGTTTGGGTATGAAAGCATGGTCGTCGATATATCGATACTCGACATAGCTCATAGCGTATTAATCTACCTTGGTATTCCCTTCTTACTGGGCTTTCTTAGCCGTGAATTACTGGTACGCCTCAAAGGTGAGGAGTGGTACAACGATGTCTTTATTCCCCGTATTTCCCCTATTACATTGATAGCTCTGCTGGGTACGATCGTGCTTATGTTTAGCCTAAAAGGTGAAATGATCGTCGAGTTGCCGATGGATGTGGTTCGAATAGCTATCCCTCTTACTCTCTATTTCGTAATCATGTTTTTTACCAGCTTTTTTATCGGTAAACGAATGGGGATTCCTTACGACAAAAACACATCCATTGCTTACACCGCAACGGGCAACAACTTTGAACTCGCTATCGCGGTTTCTATCGCAGTTTTTGGCATCAGTTCAGATCAAGCATTTGCTGGTGTGATTGGTCCTCTCATTGAAGTCCCTGTGCTAATAGCTTTAATTAACGTATCGCTGAAATTAAAAGAACGTTATTCGAATAAAGAGCCTGCGGGAATCTTGAACTAGCATTTATGACTGCTGATTTTTAATTTTAGAGCCACTTATACAAGTTGGCTCTAATTTCCATTCAATCGGCTTTTAAGTCTCTTCATATAAGATCTCGCTAAATTAGCTATAAAGGCACTTAAACTTACAAAAACTACGGCTTTTCACTCATTTTAATAACTATTTGTGACAAACGTAACTGCAACTTTTCAACTCATTATCAGTTACTTATAGATAGTGAGACTTCTGCCACGTATTTATCCACTATTCCTATCTGAATAAATATTTCCACCCCTCAAAAGTAGCGGATCTCAGAATTGATACTAAACTCAATGAATAACTATAATTTAACGTCAGTACAAATTGAGGTGCTTTGCTTTGGTAAGGCATGATCATGTAGGCTAGTTTTACGGTGATAAAAATGAAAAGAAAATCGTTTAGTCAATTTCAGTATTTCCCTATTATTGCTATTGCCCTCTCTATGTTAGTCGGTATCCACTTTTACAAAAAAACCTTAGATGATTGGCTAACCCATATTGTCAGTGATTATATGTTTGGACTGGTCGACGATGTGGCAAAGCAAATTCAAACCGATCAAATCGATCTTTATGAAATGAGCCCCACTGAAATAAACAACTATCTCCAGACGTTGTCGCAATCCAAGTTCGGACGACGGTTTACTATCATCCACAGCAGTGGGAAAGTACTTGCCGACACAACACTCAATGCACGTGAAATAGCGAAAATGGACGATCACCGAACACGAGTTGAAATAGCCACAGCTTTCGAAGGTAAAAGTGGTATGAATAAATATTTCAGCCCAGATCTTCATCAAGAGCTTCTTTACGTTGCTAAACCGCTCAATTTATCTCAAGAAACAAATCACACCAACGATAGTGATCATGGGCACGACGCAAGATATGTCCTGCGGTTAGCCATGCCAATGACAACTCTTTACGCCATGGCTTCCGAATTAGAAATCATCGTTTATGCATTATTAGGTGGCAGCTTATTAGTTCTTATTCTTTCCTCTTGGATCAGTAACAGAAGAATATTGACGTTGATTAACCAAGAGCGAGATAAGCAAGAATCTCGCATTCGGAAAAGCACCGAAGAGATTGAACTCCTGCAAAGGCTGGCGCATATGTTGGCCGCTTGTAACAGCATCAGTGAAGCTCAAACCGTAGTCGCTGACATAATTCCTCGGATCCTAGGGAATATAAACGGGTGTGTTTCCATTATGCGAGATTCTCGAAATCAATTAGAAATCAAACTTGATTGGGGTGGAGAATGGCCAGCTAATAAAGTTTATGCTCCTAATGATTGCTGGGCTCTACGCAAAGGGAAGTATCATTTGTCTGCCGATGAGCACCACCATCTTCCATGTACCCATATGAGCAGTTGTGAAGATGACGGGCTTACGCTTTGTATTCCTTTAACAGCTCACGGCAACACTGTTGGCATGTATCACCTGCACTTTGGTGAAAAGTTAATTGACGATGAGACCAAACAGTTGGCATTTACCATTGCAGAACACTTAGGTTTGGCCTTAGCGAATTTAAGCCTACAAGAAAAACTGCGTTCTCAAGCGTTGAGTGATCCTCTTACAGGGCTGTTTAACCGTCGTTACTTTGAAGAAGTCTTCGAAAACGAATGGTCAAAATCGAACTCAAGCCAAGAGCCTTTGTCTCTTCTTATGCTTGATTTGGACCACTTTAAACGCTTTAACGATAACTTCGGCCACGATGCTGGGGACTATGTTTTAAAAGAAGTCTCTAACTTATTGAAACGAGTTATTGATGAAGAACATGTCGCTTGTCGTCTAGGCGGAGAAGAACTAGCGGTCATTAGTCCAAATTGTGGTATTCAAGAATCAACCAAGCTTGCTGAAGCCATCGTTAAAGAGATACGAGAGCTTCACTTAGAAATGAAAGGGCTATCGCTCGGGCAACTCGGTGTGTCTATCGGCGTAACGACTTACCCTCACCTAAAAGCATCTACTGTTGATCTTATTAAAGCCGCGGATACTGCGCTGTATAAAGCGAAAAACAATGGTCGTAGCCAAGCTATTCACACCCATCAAGATGCTGACATCTTGGTTGATATCACCAAAATAGACCCTATCAAAAATACTGCCCCAGTCGACAGTAAAGAAGAGTCTGAAGATTTAGATGCCGTAGAGAATATCTAACCTATTATCGCTCTAGTGACTAGAGCGATAAACCAACAATACGTGCTCCTTTCATTTAGTCATTCGCTAGTGAAAAGTATGGTTATTCACCATAAAACTCCGTCCCTCACTCCTTTATTGATAGATCAATCAATACATGCTCTACCTTTAGTTAATTGAACTTTTAACTACAAAATTATCGCGCTATGAGCCGAGTTTCCGTTCCTACGCGTGTGACAAGTGATCTATCCACCGTTGTGGGGATAATAATATGAAATTACTTTTAAAGACTTTAATACTTCTCTTGGGTATTTTGGTGTCGACCAACACTTACGCTCTATTGTGCTATTCAGACTTTGATTTTGATGGGTTTGGTGACGAAAATAGCGTGATTAACACTGACCAAGACACATGTGATCATTTAGGCGGTGGATGGATTGAATATGGTGGTGACTGTGATGATAATGACTACCGTATTCACCCTGACGCAAATGACATTGTTGGCGATGGCATCGATCAAAACTGTGACAGTTATGATGCTTGTTACGTCGATGCAGATGACGATGGATATGCCTCTGACTCAATGGCAGTGGTTAACGAAACTTTAAGCTGTAGTGACACTGGCTATTCAGATGGTTCTGCCTTAGGCGACTGTAACGATGGCGACAATTCAATTTACCCTCATGCATCAGAAATTTATTACGACGGAATAGACCAAAACTGTGATGGCGCTGATGCAGCAGACGCCGATGGTGATGGTTTTGATAGTGATATCGTCGGTGGCACTGATTGTGATGATAGCAACCCTAGTATTAATCCCAATATGATTGAAATCGTTGGAAACGGCATTGATGATAACTGTAATGGCATGGCGGACGATGTAACAGGTAGCTCTGATTCTGACGCGGATGGTTATTCAGATTTAGAAGAAGGCTACCCAAGTGTAGATACTGACAGTGATGGCACTCCAGATTATTTGGACGCAGACAGTGACAACGATACTGTTGCCGACATCGATGAGTTGAATGCCGACAGTGACAATAATGGAGATGTTAATCGTATTGACCCTGACGACGACGGGGACGGTATCTTTACGAATATCGAAGAAGATACTGGTGGGAGCGATACGGACGGCGATGGACTAGCAGATTACTTGGATCTAGACAGTGATAATGATGGATTAGCCGACGAAGAGGAAGACGTAAACGGGGATGGAACTGTAGGTCCAAATGAAACCGACCGAGTAAATAGAGATACTGATTCTGATGGCCTGCTAGACGGCATTGAAACTGGAAACGGCGGTGACTACGACCCAACTTCAACCACCAACCCATTGGATGATGATACCGATAACGATGGCGTATTAGACGGTAATGAAGATGTGAACCAAAACGGGAACGTGGATGGTGGTGAGACCGACCCTAATCTCATCGATTCTGATATCGACGGTTTACAAGATGGACTGGAGCTAGGATTAAACACTCCGCAAGGAAGTGATACCGACTTCAATATTTTCATTCCTGATGCTGACATATCAACCGTCACTGACCCTCTTAATGAAGATACTGATGGTGACGGTATGTTAGACGGTGTCGAAGATGCGAATTCAAATGGACAGGTAGACAGTGGTGAAACTGACCCTAACTTAGCGGGTAACCCACCACCGCCTCCTCCGCCAGAAACAGATACCTGTCTGGATGATATCGCTACTGCAACAGCGTTAGAACGTGATTATCAAACAATATTAAGACAAGTGAAACGAAACTGTACCCATAAAAATAGGGATACTTCGCAGTGCTCGAGCGCTCTTAATGAATTAACTGCGACTTCAAATGCACTTAATGAGGCTACAACTATAGTGAGTGAAAATTGTAATCAATAGACTAAACAACAAAGAGAATCTCTAGTGCACTGAGACTTTAAGTGTACTAGAGATTTTATATCTACAATCAAGACGGTGGCATATGGCTTATTCAGCCAAATTTTCTTAAGCGACTTACGATTACTTATCTATACCGATTTTAGCTTTCGTTGATGCTCTGATTTTTGCCCCTCAAGATCGTTAAATAGCAATTCTTGACTCTCCCACTGTTCAACAAAACGCTCGACAGTCAATGGTTTTGATAGCAGATAACCTTGGGCACTTTGGCAGCCCAACTTTGTCACGTATCTCAATTGATGTTCGGTTTCGATACCCTCTGCAACCATGTTTAAATTATACAACTTAGCCACATCAACCATGATATCGACCAGCGGACGGTCACCATTCTTTCCGTTTCCACTATCTTCTAACGCATCAACAAACATCTTATCAATTTTTAATGTATTGATTGGATAGTCGATCAACTGACTGAATGCCGTATACCCTGTGCCAAAATCATCAAGAGACAGCTTCACACCGATGTTATGTAACTCGGTAAGTATTTCTAAGTTCTTGTATTCACCAGGTACGAAGCATGTCTCTGTAATTTCAAGTTCAACACGTTGAGGCGGAACATTGTATCGTTTAATTAGCTCTACAACCTTCGGCACAAACTCCTGATTCTTCAACTGCCATGATGAAAAATTGATCGACATTACCCCATCGAAGTTAATATTCTCCATCCATAACGATAACTGTTTTATTGCAGCTTCCATCACCCAATAATCAATTTCTTTTATCACTCCAGATCGTTCAGCGATAGGGATAAACTCATCGGGACCATAGTGGGATAACTCTGACAATGTGCTTCTTAAAAGAGCTTCGCAGCCAATAATTTTCCTCGTTTGGCAATGATAGATAGGCATATACACGAGATAGAATGCATTTTCATTTAAAGACAGCTTCAAGCTAGAATTAATATACTCATAGCGTTCCACCTCATCCCCAAGTTCCGTCGTATAAATTTGCAGTACGCTTTTTTCTGATTTTTTAGCTTTATACATCGCTATATCTGCATTACGCATCAGCCCTTCCACATCAATCGCATCATCAGGGTATATCGAAGCACCAATACTAATGCCAATATCAAATACAACGTCATCAATTTCATACCCTCCTTGAAATAAATTGATTATTTCATTAGATATTGTCTCAATGTCTCTCATACCCCGGACGTTCTGAATAATAATAGCAAACTCATCACCCGATATTCGCGCCAAAAGGCGTTTATCATCCTCTCCATAAGGTATTTTATACGAATCTAATATGTTGATTAAGTCACTCGATATTGACTTTAATATCTCATCACCTACTCGATGGCCAAATCGGTCATTCACCACTTTAAATTTATCTATATCAAAATAAAGTACAGCAAAGCGGTCATTAGAGATAACATTTGTATTAAGTGTACTGTTTAAAAATAAGTTAAACTGATTTCGATTCGCAAGCTCAGTTAAAGTATCATATTTAGCTTGAGCTTCCAGACTTTCAATTAGATCAAGGTATTTATTTGCAAGGGTAGAAACTTCATCATCATCGCTAGAACGCTTTATTGTCATTACGCCACCCGGCGTTGATAATTCTACCTGCTGTGTCAGATCCACAATGGGCCCAATCACGCCTTTTTCTATTAGTACTTTTAGGAACATATATGAGAGTAATGTCACTAGCGATACAATAATCGTAAAAATGACCTTATAAGGACGATAAAAATCATTTAGCTTTTCGTTGGGTAGCGATATTGTAATATGAAAAAGATCGGAGGTTAGTGAGAATCCATACCTGCTTTCGTCTGTACTCTGCCTATCAATATGTTGGTTTTTATAGATAGTACGAGAAGGACCTAATGACGATAATTTCAATTCAATATTACTCTTTAGCGCTGAATCTTGTAAAGATAACGACCCTTCATTCGGATTAAGCAAAACGGTAAATATCGCAGCATATAGTCTATGTGTTTTAGAAACGTTTGTACTAGGAATAGGAACGTCTGGTGAAAATATTTTCACCAATAAAATTTCGTCTCTTTTCGACTCCAAAGTATGATAATGATACATACTAGTATCAATCTTGGTCAGTCCTTGGTCTTTTAACTCACTGCTAACACTTTCAAAAAACTCACTAAAACCTTCAGGTAATTCAATAGACGCAAAGGGATCTTTCGTATCATAGATAAACAGCTCATTTCCCGCTAAATCAACTAACGAAAATTGAGTCACAGAACCAAAGCTGGGGTCTAAGCTCGTTATATACTTTGTTAACCTACTATTTGAATATGAACTGTGTTTACTCACACTTAATGAGTTTAGATACCCGTTAATTGCATCACTATCTAAAAATAGGTTACTCAGTGTCTCTAGTGCATTGATGGATTTATTTAACGTTCCCGCTACATGTTTTAATTCATATTTAATCTTCAAATCCAATACAGATTCTAATTGTTGTTTTTGAGCAAAATAAGTTATATAGCCAGTCATTGAAAATATCAATATCATAACAGGGAGTATAATTATATTAAGCTTAAGTGAAAGCTGCATAAATAACCCTACTTGTCTGATGATAGTATATTGATAATATTGGCCCTTATCTGTTGTGATTTTTCATCTATTACATCATAACTGTAATTCTTAGTTTTTTCTGTAACCTTCGGGAATAGCTCACTATCCTTTAGATAGTCGCTCTCAGCTAACTTCAACGCTTTACTGTTTGTTGTTGCAAACCATATACTTTGAGCGTTATTGATGGCATTTTGTGGTTTATTTATAAAGTTTAAGAATGATCTTGTAGCCTCGTTAATCGGTCTATCCACATGACTGGAAAAACACTCATACCACATTAACGTCCCTTCAGTGGGAATCACATACTCCCAATCATCTTGATTCGTTGCAATGCTTATTTGTTCTTTTTCACCAGAATAAAACACCGACACATTCATGGAAGAATCAGCACCTTTGTCCATTGCATAGCCGAGCGTGTTTCTAAATGCGAGTAAGCTACCTACGACTCCATCCAACAATTGATACGCTTCCTTTAGCTCGTTTTCACTCGTACTCATAGGATGATACCCAAGTGCCATCAAAGCAATTCCGGCAGTATCCAGATCCTCATCTGGCATAACGACTGTATTTGGATTCTCTTTTGCGTAGTCAAAAACATCCATCCAAGAATTAAATGTTTTATCCACTTTTGATCCTCTATACCCAATACCAATCGATCCAAACGAATATGGAACACCATAATCTTTGCACGCCGCCACCGAGTCTTTTGAAAAATTACCTTCTGCTAGAGAACGATCTACTCTACTCAACACACCTTCTTCGCTCAATTGCTGAAGTGTATAGCCATCAATAATAAAAAGATCATATGCTTTTGCTTTGCCTGAATAGACAACCTGATCGCGTAACGCTTCGCTTTCAAAATAGACTTGTTTGAGGGTATGCCCGGTTTGTTGTTCAAATTCGCTGATTAACTCTGAAGAAAAGTACTCTTCCCAGGTAAGTAGACGTATCTCATCAGCAAATAGAGGGACACAAATTATCCAGCCTAAAGCGACAGCTAGTATTTTAGTTACGTTCATAAATACACTCTCAAATCCATCTGACATTTGTTTTTATTGTTCTTCTAATACTTAGCTAACTATAGACCATGAGTGTGGCATTGCTTAATACGTACGCTAAGCTTACACGTGGAATGAAACTATTTTCTTGATATGCTATCGCGATAATTTCAAATCGATATGGCTAGCGGGCTCTACAGGCTCTTTAAATGGGCAATTTAAGCGATTGTAACCCACTGATATTACGGCGTTTAATTATGTGGAAATATAGCAATAAGCGGTGTTAGTCTTAGCCCATCTTCGGTACACCATTCCAAAAGAGGGAATATGACTCATACAGATCTGACTTATCACCAGCACGATTTTTCTCACCAAGACTTGCAGGGCCAAACCTTTAAACAGTGTCGATTTTTTAATTGTAGTTTTGATCGCGCAGATTTGAGAGATGCAAAATTTTTAGAGTGTCGCTTCATTGAACCCAAAGCACTGGAAGGATGTAGCTTCCAATACGCCAACTTAAAAGACGCCAGTTTTGACAATTGTATGCTGACCATGTGCCAATTCAGCGGCGCTGATTGCTTTGGCATTGAACTGCGTAAATGTGATTTAAAGGGAGCAAATTTCCAACAAGCTAACTTTATTAATCGAATCAGTAACGCAGCTTTTTTTTCATCGGCCTATATTACGGGCTGTAACCTAACCTACAGTAATTTCGAGCGTGCATTACTAGAGAAATGCGAATTGTTTGAAAACCGCTGGAATGGGGCTAACTTATCGGGCGCAAGCCTAAAAGGGTCTGATTTATCACGAGGAGAATTTAGCCCAGAACAATGGGGAACGTTTGGCATGGAGCAATGCGACTTAACTCATGTTGAATTGGAAGGGCTCGATATTCGCCGCGTTTCTATGTATGGCGTGAAGGTGTGTGACTGGCAGCAAGCACAGTTGCTCGAACCATTTGGGCTCATTGTAATGTAGTCTCATAAAGTTTGGCGGACATAACCTGATGTCCGCTTCTACTTGTCTTCAAGCTACTCTATCAACCCTCGATCAATAGCCGCTTTCACTAACCCTGCTGTAGAAGTTACCGCCAGTTTTTTCTTAATTCTTAATCGATGAGTCTCCACTGTGCGTACACTAATATGCAGCTTCTTAGCAATGGCTTTGTTGCAGTCACCTTCAACCAACGCATGTAACACGTCAAGTTCTCGTTTTGATAATGTGTCATCTTTGGGCTCTGGTTTTTCATTGAACTGCTCAAGTAACTTGTCTGATGCCTGCGCACTTAAATAAGAACGCCCTTGGGCAACTTGATTGATCGCCAATACCAACTCTTCTGAGCCAACGTCTTTTAACACATAGCCTTTCGCACCCGCCTTCACTGAAGTGACAACGTACTCTTTCGTATCGTGCATAGACAACATAATGACTGAGGTTTCACACGCTTCGCTTTTCAGCTGTTGCAGCACCTCAATACCGTTTAACAAGGGCATATTAATGTCGAGCAAAAGAACGTCGGGCTTTAATGAACGAGTAATCTCTAGCGCCTCCAGACCAGTTCCAGCACAGGCTAATATATTGAGATTATCTTCCCTCTCTAGGCGCGATTTCAAGCCATCCTGCATCAATCGATGATCGTCGGCTAATACTAAATTAATCATAACAACTCCATGTTCAAGCTCACTCGAACTTCAGTCCCTTGCCCTACCTCACTCGACACCGAAAACTTTCCGCCAAGTGCTTGAATACGTTCATTCATATTTCTCACGCCCATTCCTTGTGCCGCAGCTCTCTCTCTACGCTTGTTGGGTATAGAAAACCCACACCCGTCGTCACTGATGGTCAACAGAAGCTCAGATCCTTCTCGCTGCAAAATGACATCTGCTCCTTTCGCTTGCGCATGTTTCTCTACGTTATGAAGTGCCTCTTGAGTCACTCTATACAGTGTCGTTTCAACTTCAGGCAGTAACACGACTTCATCGATATCATGCTCAAAGAGTAAATCCAAATCCGTTCTTGCCCTCAATTGATCTAGGTACGCTTCAATACCAGCCACCAACCCTAAATCATCAAGTTGAGGCGGGCGCAAATCTCGTGAGATCCGCCTTAGTTCTACAATGGCTTGTTCCATTGCGATCTTACCTGATTCTAACTCTTCCAGTTTTCTCTTTTCATCGCTTTCATCACGAACATTCTCAATGCGATATTTAGCCGCAACTAACAGTTGATTTACACCATCGTGAAGCTCTCTCGATACGCGTCGCCGTTCATTTTCTTGAGAATCAACTATCTGCTCATTGAGTAAACTGAGTTGTTCGTTCGCGAGTTTCTTTACGTTTAAATTAAGCGATGCCCCTACTGCCGCAATAAGAAATACCGCAACGATCATGACCGCAAACATGGCAGCAGCACTTTGGCTCACCTTGTCATCAAAGCCATTGTGCATGTGGCGCACTTGTTGTTCGATATCATCAAGGTAAACCCCAGTGCCTATCATCCACTGCCATTTTTCAAGCCCTACGGCGTAGCTTAATTTAGGTAAGGGCTCTAATTTGGACGGCTTGTGCCACTGGTAGTCAACAAAACCGCCTTTTTGTTTGGAGACTTTAATTAACTCTTGAAGCAATTTTTTTCCATGAACATCTTCAACGAGCCACCAGTTCTTGCCAATTCTGTCTTTTTGATAAGGTAATACCAAAGCATCACCTTCCCAATCATAAGCAAAAAAGTAACCGTCATTTCCGTAGGTCATTTGGGTAAGCTTTTCGCGAACGATGGTTTTCGCTTCAGTTTCAGGAAGGTCACTGTCGTAATAGGGCTGAATCGCTTTAATAGCAAGCTCGACATACTGTTGCAGCTCCTGTTTCTTGGAGGCAATCAGATTGGCGCGAATCAAATGAACCTCTTCTTCCACCAGCTGTTTGGCTTGGCTAAACAGTAAGGTCGCCATGATAGAAACCACCACAATTAGGGGCACTACAGAGAGCAAAAAAATGTTAATCGATAATTTTTTATTATTCACAAAACGCATACAACACCATAACTAACATTAATTTTTTATACGTATTACTACGTAACATTCGAAAAACTTTCAGCAATACTACTCATTCAATTTGCGCGTTTATCCCAATTTCGCCCGCTCACTACGACCTTTAAACTCTACCTTAAATGTAACATTGCATTAACACAAGTATCAGCGTACTGCCTTGCAATAGTCGCATTTCAAACAACACACACTAGGGACCTAACGAGGAAATGGATATGAATCTCAACAAAATCGCTCTGATCATGGCTGTTGCAGCAACCAGTGGATTGACGTTCAGCTCAGCACACGCCGCCGACAAAGTACTGCTTAAAACGCCTATCGCTTTTGGTAGTCACTTGCCTGCACTTGGTACGCCTATCAAATGGTATTCAGAGCGCATTCCACAAACCTCAGGTGGCACCATTAAGATGAAAATCTATGAGCCAGGCAAGTTGGTTAATCCTGCTGAGATTCTAGATGCCGTTTCTACCGGTAAAATTAACTCGGGCTATTCAACAGCAGGTTACTGGCAAGGAAAACTACCGGCGGCGGCTCTTTTCTCTGCTGTTCCCTTTGGGCCAGAAGCAGGCGAATACATGGCATGGCTTCACTTTGGTAACGGGTTGAAACTCTATCAAGAGATGTATGACCAAGGCGGTTACAACGTCAAGGTTCTTCCTTGTGCCATTATTTCCCCAGAAACTTCAGGCTGGTTTAAAAAACCGATCGAGAAGCCAGAAGATCTTAAAGGTTTGAACATGCGATTCTTTGGGTTGGGTGCGTCTGTTATGGAGAAATTGGGTGTCGGCACGGTGCAACTGCCGGGTGGTGAAATATTCGGCGCGATGGAAAAAGGGGCGATCGATGCCTCTGAATTCTCTCAACCCGCCATTGACCAACGTCTTGGTTTCCACAAAGTGGCCAAGTACAACTACTTCCCTGGGTGGCACCAACAATCCACCGTGTTTGAGCTGCTGATCAACAAAGATACATGGAACGGCATGGACACAATGCAGCAAAGCGCTGTTGAAACGACCTGTATGGCTGCAATGACTTACTCAATCGCTGAAGGCGAAGCGATGCAATACAGCGCAATGCAAAAAGCCAAAGAGAAAGGTGTTGAGATTCGATACTGGAACGACGAGATGTTGAACCTGTTTGAAACGACGTGGCTAGAAGTGGTTGATGAAAAAGTAGAAGACCCATTCTTTGCCAAAGTTTGGGAAGACTTAAGTGAGTTCCGACGTGGTTACGCTTTGTGGGAATCTCATGCATTCCTTCCGAGAGAGTCAGGCCAATAAACGCGCACTAAAACCTAACACTTTTTAGCAATCACTATTCAATTAATAGCTCGACTGGTCAGCATTAAACGCTGATCAGTCTCACTGGAGGAAATTATGCTTCGTGCGTTATCCACTTCTAGTCCTACACCCGTGTATTTACACATCGATAATTTTATCCAATCAATCAGCAAAGTTATTGCTTGGGCCAACTTGGCACTTATCGCTGTCATCATTATTCAGGTGGTTTTAAGGAAAGTATTCTCTAACGGACAAATAGCCTTTGAAGAGTTGCAGTGGCACCTTTATGCAACTGCCGTCATGTTTGGCACCGCATACGCACAAGTGAATAACCTGCACGTTAGAGTCGATTTGTTTTACCACAAGTTCAGCGAACGTAAAAAAGCATGGGTCGATATTATTGGGCTATCCCTATTCGCTATTCCATTTGTACTTGTCGTGATTTTTCATGCTTACGATTTCACCTATGAAGCTTGGCGAGTCAATGAACGTTCATCATCGCCTTCTGGTTTACCTTTTCGTTGGCTAATCAAAGCGGTCATACCCGTCAGTTTCAGTGTGCTTCTTCTGTCACTAGTTTCTCGTATTTTGCGAAACATCCATACCTTAAATTCCAACACACAGAAAGGAGACTCCCATGGAAGCAAATGAGTGGATCGTTATCGCCATGTTTGGCTCATTTATTCTGTTACTGTTCACTGGTATTCCCGTTGCGTATGTATTGGGCGGCATCGGCGTATTCTTCGCAGGTGTTGGTTATTTTGCCGACATCTATTTAGATACATTCACAGGCTTGGATTACAACACCCTTGGGCTAGTGGTTAACCGTATTTACAAAATAATGGACAACTGGATTTTGGTAGCTTTGCCCATGTTTATCTTTATGGGGAATATGCTAGATAAGTCAGGCATTGCCGAAAAACTGATGGCGTCGATGCAAAAGCTGTTTGGTAAGGTTCATGGTGGATTAGCCGTCACAGTCATGGCTATCGGGATCATTCTCGCGGCATCAACCGGAATCATCGGTGCGTCGGTTGTATTACTGACCGTCATGTCACTGCCGACCATGATGCGCCAAGGCTATCACCTCCCACTGGCACTTGGTACGGTGGCCTCTGCTGGAACACTTGGTATTTTGCTTCCGCCATCCATCATGCTGGTTATCATGGCTGACCAACTGGGCTTATCAGTTGGCGATCTCTTTATGGGGGCGATATTACCAGGGTTGTTGCTTGGTAGCTTATACATCGCGTATATCCTGATTGTCGGTAAACTCAACCCAAATCATGCTCCTGTACCTGATGATGTTCAGCCGGTCGATTGGAGTATCATCTTTGAAGTATTCAAAGCGATTACGCCGACCGTGGTGCTTATTATTGCGGTTCTTGGGTCTATCTTTGCAGGCATCGCGACCCCAACAGAAGCCTCTGGGATTGGTGCATTAGGCGCTACCCTGTTGGCAACCTACAATAGAAAACTCTCACTTAAAGTGATTAAAGATGTCCTTCTTTCCACCTATGGCACCACCGCTTATATTTTCATGATCTTTTTAGGCGCATCCTGTTTTGCCTTGGTATTACGTGAATTAGGGGGTGATGAACTGATTGAATCGTTCCTAAGCGGTTTACCTTTCGGGCCTTATGGGATCATCGCCTTTATCTTAATGATCATTTTCTTCTTAGGCTTCTTCTTAGATTGGATTGAAATAACCCTTATTGCGCTTCCTTTGCTTGCTCCTGTTATTTCAAGCTTAGGCATTGAATTAGACGGTCATGGCGTAGTTGATAACCCTAGCCTAGTCTGGTTCGTTATGTTGGTCGCCATGGCGTTGCAAACAAGTTTTCTAACCCCTCCGGTTGGGTTCGCCCTGTTCTATTTAAAAGGGGTCTGCCCAGAAGGTGTCGCGTTAAAAGATATCTATAAAGGCGTTATACCCTTTATCGTGATTCAACTGATTGCCCTCAGCTGCTTGGTCGCTTGGCCTCAATTGGTACTTTGGTTCCCTAGCGTTGCTTATGGCTAAGTTATTGCGTCAGATGTAAGCCAAAGTCAGAAAATGACCAGACGAAGCAAACTCACCTATACGTTTGCTTCGTCTATACGCTTGCTTCGCCTATAACCGCTCCACAACTTTGCAGTCAAGTTCTCTCAGTAATGACAGTGCCCCCGATAATATTCGTATCCATTCAATTCTACTTAACTTCAATTTTATTTCGTCTTTTTCAACGTCTCTTCGTCTTATAGGGGTAAATACATTAAAACCTTATTGAAGAGACCATTATGATTAAAGTGATTAGTTTTGAAATTTGCCCATTTGTTCAGCGTGTAACAGCGGCACTTGAGACAAGAAACATCCCTTACGAGATCGAATTCATTAGCCTTAAGAATAAACCGCAGTGGTTCCTTGATCTTTCACCTAACGGCCAAGTGCCAGTAATGATCACCGAGAACAACACCGCCCTTTTTGAATCTGATGCGATTGTTGAATACATCGAGGATGAGTTTGGCCCATTAGAAGGTGGTATTTCAAATGAACAACGAGCGCAGGATCGCGCATGGAGCTATCTTGGAACCAAAAACTACCTGTCACAATGCGGGGCCATGAGCAGTAAAGATGAATCGACATTCAACCAACGTACAGAGAAATTGCGCACTGTATTTCAAAAGATTGAGAAGCAACTGACTGGCTCTACAACGTTCTTCAATTCAAACCAACTCAGCAATGTCGATATTGCTTGGTTACCCCTTCTGCATCGCGCGGCTATAGTAAAGGAGCATTCAGGGTACGACCTACTTTGCTGCTTGCCTAAAACGCAAGCATGGCAACAAGCTATATTATCAACAGAGCTTGGAGAAAAATCAGTTTCTTCAGATTTTATCGAGCGATTCAAAAACTTTTATCTCACCAACACGTTTGTTGCGACAATTAATGAAGGCCAAGCCTCTAACTGTTGCACTGTCGATTGTAATAATGCCGATTGTTGTGATGATGGTTGTTGCGAAGCTAATTGTTGTACTTCTGATTGCTGCACCTCAGACAATGCCAAAGAGAAGTGCTGTACGACTAATGGTAGCGTAGCGAACTGCTGCACACCTGACTGTTGCACAAACTAATTTGGTTATTTGATAACCGTTAAATTAAGTGCTCTTAGGAGCACTTATTTGCTAACTTATACAAGGTACTAGGAAAACAGAAGTGAATAGCGAAAAGATGAAAGTTGAAACTGTATGGTCTGAGTACCGAGCTAGCCTCAAAGCCTTTTTACACAAAAACGTCTCTAACCCCGATGACGTTGACGACCTTCTTCAAGAGATTTTAATCAAAACGTACAATAACTTAGGTGTCATAAAAGATAAGAAGAAGATCAAGTCATGGTTGTTTCAGATAGCCAATAATACGATCATCGATTTCTACCGAAAAAACGGTAAACGAACTGAGGAAATAGAAGATCATGTTTGGGAAGGAGAGCCCGAAGAGGTACTACAACAGCTTTCATCCTGCGTACTCCCCTTTATTAAAGGCCTGCCACAAGAACACGCAGACTTACTCACAAAGATAGAGATCGAAGGTGTTCCTCAAAAAGAGTACGCTCAAACTCATGGCATTAAATACTCCACATTAAAATCTCGTGTGCAAAAAAGTCGTTCAATGCTGCATGCCTTGTTTAGCGACTGCTGTGAATTTTCCATTGATGCTCAAGGTAACTTACTGGATTTTCATCAAAAGCCCAAACAGTGCTCGGGTTGCTAAGCGTTCATATAGTGGCTATCAATAAGTAATACTTAGCTTTAACGCCATTGCGCCTTTCACATTCGGTATATATGCGTATAATCCCTCGCTCAATTACGCACCCCAACTGTTAGCGAGTCCCCAATGTCAAAACTGTTTTTTAAAGGCCGAATCGATGCAAGACAAAGCCACGTTCAATCAGGCTATAACGTTAATCGTGACGTCAAGTTAGGAACTGAAGAAGCACCGGTCTCTGTAATGGTTAGCACTGACGAGCGTAAAGCTGAAATTGAAGCATTAGTCGCTGAGCACGCTATCGTAGCAAGCATTACTGTTGATTCGACTAAAGAAGAAAACACACTTGAGCTTGATACGCTGCTAAACAAGCCAAAAACAACAACGTTTGAAAAAACACCAAACCGTAACGACCCTTGTTCTTGCGGAAGTGGTAAAAAATACAAGAAGTGTTGCGGTTAAGTTCCCCACGACTGAAAGTTAACCCTCGTCACAATGTTTTATCAATAGCTCTTCGTCCCAGTAATTAGTGAGCAGTTGAACACATTGTGACGATGGAACCGTCAGCCACTCCTCAATTGCAAAGCTCGGAACCAGAAATGGCATTCGATGATGGTATGGCTGACATTGATTATTTGATGTTGTCGTCAGAGTTACCAGTTTCTGCTGAGACTCTAGTGCGATTCCCGCCATATAGAGCGGTGAACCATCAGCGTTACCAAATAGATATTTCCGTTTACTTCCTTGTTCTGTTCTCCATTCATACCAGCCTGAACATGGCACAATTACTCTGTGGTTTTCAAACGCCTCCCGAAACGTCGATTTCGTCGATACGCTTTCCGCCTGTGCATTAATGATCACTCGCTTAGCCCAGCTTGGTTTTATTCCCCAATTTAGCTCTAACTGTTTATATGCCTGCTTAGAGTGACCAACAGTGGATACCATATTCGTTGGTCTTACATCGCTATTAGGTTGGGTAGTAAATTGCATGTCGAGCAGTTCACTAACTAACTTAGTTAACGGGTCATCAATAACATTAAAGCGTCCACACATACCGTCTCCCACTCACTAAATAGTTTGAGTATAGATAAAGACTGTATAAGAGTTAGCGTTATCCTTCTAATGATCGAATAGTTAAAAATCATTTACTTATGTTTGAGTGTTTCCCTACAAGCACTTACCATTTTCAACATCTAAATAATGTAGTACTGTTGCCCATTTACGAATAGTTGGAAGTTGGATGATGTTTACACTTTTTGATGGCGGTATGGGGCGAGAGCTACAGCGTATGGGTGCGCCGTTTTCTCAGCCGTTATGGAGTGCGCAATCTCTAATAGAATCTCCACAGCATGTACTGCAAGCACATCGCAATTTTATTGAAGCTGACTGTGATGTTATTACCGTCAACAGTTATGCGTGCGTACCGTTTCACCTAGGAACGGAGTTGTTTGAAGAGCAAGGACAGGGTTTAGCCACAACAGCGGCTCAAATTGCTCGTAATGCAGCTGATGAACACCCAAACACGCTTGTCGCTGGTGCACTACCACCTGCATTAGGCTCGTACCGCCCTGACCTGTTTAACGCTGAACAAGCAAGGCCTATTCTTGACGCCCTCATCAATGCACAAGAACCTTTTGTCGACTTGTGGATTGTTGAAACCATCAGCTCTCTTGAGGAGTTTCAACTAGTCCAAGCAATGCTATCGGATTCAAACAAACCGGTGTACTACGCGTTTACACTCAAAGATGATATGACTCCACCCTCTAAGCTTCGTTCGGGAGAAGAGATTAAACGCGTTGCAGAAGCTGTCGCTCAATCCAATGCACAAGCGATTCTATTCAATTGCTCCTGCCCAGAGGTCATGGACGACGCAGTTAAAATCAGCAAACAGATTTTCACTGAGCTTGGTAAAAACATTCAAATTGGTGTTTATGCCAATGGCTTTACACCCATACAAGACGACCACCTTGCCAATGACGGATTATCAGCCATTCGTGATGACCTTTCACCAAAACAATACCTCGAATATGCGAAACAGTGGCTAGATTCAGGTGCATCAATCATTGGAGGATGCTGTGGTATTCACCCTGAGCACATCCAAGCACTGAGTCAATTTAGATCATCAAACCATAATGATTGAGAGCAGTAATGCATAGCTAAACAGCGCGACTAAATACATCAAAACCCACACAATCGATCTCCTGAGCTTGTAACCAGTCTATTAGCTCAGGAGACGTCAAGATTTCAGTCTCGTTTGCTCGTATAGATCGATAGCCTGTCAGTCCTGTTAAGTCGTCAAACTCTTGTGTGCTTGGGTGACACATTAGCTCTATCACCCCTTCAGGGTGCTTCTCTTTATAGTCAGATATAATCTGTTTTAGATTTTCAATTGTTGCGCCTGTATCAAAAAATCCCATGTCAAAGACATCTGGCGTTTGTACCCGCAACATACTTTGCCCTGAAACAATGTTGTCTACACGACGTACAGGCAAGTTAATGTCATTAGCAAACTTCACAAAAGCATTCTTAAGCGGTGGAAATACACCTGCAAAATGATGGGAGTCGATATGATTTACCTCAAACCCGGCTTCAATGGCCGCGCAGTACTGAGCGTTAAGCTCTTTGTAGACCTCTTTTTCACACACGTCAGTCTTGTTAACAAGCACAGTTTTGTCGATAAAGTTTCCTTGCCCATCAACCAAGCTAGAGACTTCAGATGGTTCAGATAACGGCTTGCCACTTGTGACCGTAAAGTGCAGACCCACCTCAGGAATAAGCCCTTCTTTGTACAGATTAGCCGCATGCTCAACAGCTTTTTGATTCATCATTACAGTCGTTGATTTCACAACACCGGCTTTAATACACTCTACGATTCCGTTGTTTACGCTTTCAGATAGGCCGAAGTCATCAGCATTCATAATTAATTTCATTGTCTCATCTCGCCAGTTTCTGCTGATAAAGCAATTTCAAAGAATGCTTTACCAAAGAGAGCAGCCTTTACCGGCTGCATTTTATGACTCGCTATTACTTTTTCAGAACGTGAGCAAAAGCAGGCATATATTCAATGTTTTCACGGACCGTTTCTTCAAACGCGTCCTGAATATGCGAGCCACTGTCGACAATTGGATTTAGAATAAGAGCTCGATGCGCAGCGTTAAGGTCGCCTTCTATTGCGGCTTTCACCGTTAAGGTTTCGAACTCTTTCATCAGCTGAATTAACCTCAGTGTATCTGTTGGAAATGGCGCAACATTAAGTGGCAGGATTTCAGAGCTAGTAATTACCGAACTCACTTCCACGGCACAATCATCAGGCAGGCCCTGAATAGCACCATTGTTGCGCGTATTCACATGCATAATAGAACGCTTATCATTATGTATGCTACTCATCAATTCGCATGCGGCATCTGAGTAATACGCACCACCACGTTCTTCCAAGATTTTAGGTTTCGTGTCTAGTGTTGGGTCGCTATACAGCTCGAGTAAATCAGCTTCAATTTTTGCAACCAGATCAGCTCGGTTACTCTTATTCTTTGATGCTTCAAACTCTTTGTTAATGATATCTCGAGACTGATAGTAGTAACGAAGGTAAGCACAAGGCGTCATGCCCATATTTTTGAGTAGATCTTCATTCCAAGAAAATGGCGGAATATTCTTAGGCGTCATTCTATCGTTGCCCGCTAGAAGCTGTTCATTCACTTGTTCAAGCTTATCTTCACCGTTATGTAGGATCTTACGTGCCCAGACTAAGTGATTAAGACCAGCTATCTGCATCGTCAATTCATCTTGAGGAACGCCTAACATCAATGATGCGCCACGTTCCATGTTAATAGGTACATTACACAGACCCACCGTTTTGATGGTTGAATGTTTAAGTAGAGCTTCAGTTACCATGCCTGATGGGTTCGTAAAATTCAGTAGCCACGCTTTAGGGCATAGATCTTCCATCTCTTTTGCAATTTCAAGGGCGATAGGAATCGTACGGCAAGCATTTGAGAAACCACCTAACCCATTGGTCTCCTGGCCAATCATTTTATATTTGAGTGCGATACGCTCATCACGTAGTCGCGCTTCAATCCGTCCCGCTCTAAACTGAGAACAAACAAAATCTGCATTTTTCAGCGCTGTTTTACGATCTGTTGTTAAATGCACGGTAATATCTGCACCGACTTTCGCTATCATTCGCTCTGTGAGTGCAGCAATGACTTTCGCTTTTTCCATCCCCGCATCGATATCAACAAGCCACAGATTTGAAATAGGCAGTTCATCCTTTCGAGCTAATAATCCTTCAACCAGCTCAGGTGTATAACTAGAACCACCGCCAATCACCGTTACTTTTAATGTCTGTTTGTTTGTCATATCTACTACCTTTCGCTAGAAACCCATTAATTGAGTTCATTAAAACGAATTCACTAACGGTTGACAAACGACTACAATCACCCCATAGATTACTAGAATTCATGTATAGCGTATGTTTGATAATAAACAACAACTTTTGGCCCATTTACACACCTTTAGCGTAGCGGCTAAATATTTGAGTTTTACTGACGCTGCGAATGAACTATTTTTGACTCAAAGTGCCGTCAGCCACCGAATCAAGAAACTTGAGACTCAACTTAAGTTCAACCTCTTCATCCGCAAAACAAGAAAGCTAGAATTAACCCCTGAAGGTTTTCGTGTGTTGTCGATGCTCAACACCTCTTTTGAACTAATTTTTTCTGAGTTGTCCGATATTCAAAACGGCGAACTCAGTGGCGAAATCTACATTGGAACATCACCCTACTTCGCGTCCGCTTGGCTAATGCCGCGATTAAAGAATTTTCGCGGTCTGTATCCAAACTTAAGTATAAAACTGGTAACAAAACAGAATATCTCAGACTTTCAATTTGATCCGATCGACCTTGGTATTTTCTATAGCGATGGCCATTACCCTGACCAATTTAAAGTGCCGCTATTTCAAGGTAAGCGTACTCCTATCTGCACGCCTGAGTACGCAGACAAGCATCGATTGTTCGATGATGTACTTAATCTAAAAGAGGTCAATTTTATCCATAACGGCAGTCACTCTGCATGGCGATATTGGCTTGATCAAATGAAGGTTAACATTGACTGTACACAGCGCTGCGACGTATTTGCTCATGAACACTCATCAGAAGCAGCACGCCAATCGATGGGGATTGCGCTAGGAAGGCTAGAGTTTGATTATGCACTCATTGAATCTGGTGAGTTGGTTGCCCCATTCCCTGCTATAGAGTCAGGAAAAGGCTATGACTTGGTTTGTCCACAAGGGATGCAATCAAGAGCGAAATTCCAAGCGTTTTCAAATTGGATTGTTGATGAGTGTAGAAAAGGCGAATAACGAGGTGTTTCCGAAGACACTATCGCCTTTGACACGATGTACAGCCGCGGCAGGCAGATCGGGTGGTTTTGTCTAATCGTCCACGTTGTATTTTGCAGTACGCATTTTTAAGTGCTCGACGAGCAGAGAACCAGTCGTCGGGCTTTTCCAACAATAAATTACCACCAAATCGCTTTGTGAGAGGGATCCGATACTCTTCTATAAATCGGCTATCAAACCCAATATCGAAGTATTCAAGCGCTTGCTCAATGGAAGTAAATTCAGCGATGGTTTTTTGAATGTCAGCTTGGCTCATGGATTTACTTTGGTATACGTTTATTTAACCAAACCATCATAACAAAAGAGACCTTAGAATAGCAGTACGACTAATCTAAGGCCTCCATTTAAGTTATGTCTTATCGTCTTAAATCTTATACGTACTAGAAAGGTTCTTAAGAGACGTAGCCAAATGGGCTTGCTCTACCGCAGTTGCCGCTATTTGAGCCGCACCTGTTGTTGTCTCTGTCGATTTTTCATCAACAATCGTTACATTCATCGCGATATCTTGTGTGACAACAGATTGCTCTTCTGTCGCCGTTGCAATTTGCTCTGCCATGCTAAAGATCTCATTGACCGCTTCAGAAATACCTTCTAAGGTCTGCTCAACATTTTTGGATTCTTCAACGGCAACTTTGGCTTTTTCCTGACTGCTATCAATAACATTAAATGCATCTTGAACATCGGATTGTAAAGAACTGATAAAGCCTTCAATTTCACTCGTTGATTGCTGTGTTCGCTGAGCAAGTGTTCTCACTTCATCAGCCACAACAGCAAAACCACGGCCCTGTTCACCTGCTCTCGCCGCTTCTATTGCCGCATTAAGCGCAAGTAAGTTTGTCTGTTCCGCCACCGACTTAATCACATCAATAACACTGTTTATGCTATTGCTGCTTTCATGTAGACGCGTGATTTTCTCAGCAAGACCATCGATTTCCATCGCTAAACTATCAATCGATTGATACGATTTCTGCACAGTTCCTAATCCAGACAGGCTCTGCTCATTCGCCACCTTCGCTGATTCTGCAGTTTGCTGTGTTTTTATAGCGACTTCCCTAACGGTCGCCGATAGCTCTTCAATAGCTGTGGCAATAAGGCCAACTTGGTCTTTTTGCTCAACCATCGTCTCCGAGTTGTATTGACAGGTTTGAGAAGTTTCTTCCGCTGCAGAAGCGAGTGTCATGCTCGAACTTGATAGATTATCAATCACACCAGAAAACTGCTCTAACGTAGCGTTTAACGATGCGGAAATGATGCCTAATTCGCTCTTATCAATATGAGTAGCACGAACCGTCAGGTCGCTCTCTTCTCTGACCGTCCCCATCACTGAAACTAAATCTTTTACTCGCGCGGTAAGATCTTTAATGGTGAAGTAACTGACCAATCCTGCCACTAGAATCACCAGTGTACAAAGAATGATACTGATGATCATCGACGTTTGCGCGCTTTGATATTTTTGGTCCGTTAGCTGAATCAAAGATTTAGCAATCTCGTTTTCAGTTTTACTAAGCTGTCCAATTCGCCCTGTCGCTTGAGAAAACCAATGTACTGGATCAACGTCAAAGCCGCTCAATTTTGATTTAGCCAAAGCACGTAGGTTTTCTACTTCTTTGACCGAACTATCCTGTAATTGCTGCTCATAGAATCGAACATTCTGGCGGCTACTAAGTACTTCAAAGTTATTGAAGTAGGTATTTTGCTCTGCAACAAGCGTAACAAACTTCGTCAGCATTCCTGCGCCAAATTCATTCTTAGCAAACGTGTTGTTCATCACTGCTCGTTCTATGCCAGCGCGTTCTTTACCTTGCAAGAAATTGTAATATGCAATGGTTTCTTTGGTCACAAGAGGATCGCTACTGAGTTCTGCAACTAAACCAGATACAGACAACAGCTGTTTATTAATCTGGGTATAAAACGCTAAGGCGTTCGCTAACGTTATAGATTGTGAATCGATCTGGCGACGTATCGCGTCTATTTGGTCTAACCCTTGGTTGATTGAACGATTAAGCTGTTTAATATCAGCAAGTTCAATATGGGCACCTTGCCAGTATTCATTTCGTTTAACACGTTTGCTATCCGCGGCATTTCTTTGCGCCTTGAGTTCATTAGAGAATTGCTTTCCTTTTGAGCCAAGAAAACCCGCAGTCATACCGCGCTCTTTTTGTAGTTCATGAACTAACTCACTGTAAACAACCGATAGGCGCGTAAGTTGATTCAAAGAATGCATCTCGTTTGTTGTTGAGATACTGTTGGAAATAGCAGAGCCACTTAACCATAGAAAACCAAGTATAGGTAAAGCGAGCAAAGTGATAATTTTATGCTTGAAAGAGATATTTGATAGATTCATTAATACTTCCTGACGTCGCGCATAGATGCGCTGTTACTAAGCCTTTAGGTCTAGACGACTTTTATGTGGCATGAAAATATTACTCAGCTAGTTGAACATCAATAACCCTTAATGGTTATACGGGTACTTCTTTATCTTGACTCAAGAGATATAGCACTTTATTCATTATTTTGTGACATGGCTCCATCAAACATGGAGCCTCTACCTGTTTCTATAGTGATTTAGACAGTTGTCTCATTCCCTGCTTCATCGGTAATTATCAATAGGCTATAGTCACCCTATACATATCTTTCATTGAGTTTGGTTGAGATGGATTTCACACTAATACTTATCGTCATTGCTGCTATTTTTTGTTTTTTACTTTACGGTGCTGCGCTTGGAATTGAAGCGCGTAATAAAGTAAACAAACTGACCAAACGTATCGTTCGACTTGAACAGCAGTTATCCGAACAAATCCAAGCTGAAACCACTAACAGAGAGCGAAACCTTGACGATCTTAGTCCTTCAGCTAACTCCTCTCCAAACCTCACTTCTGAAGATATCGGTCACTCAGTTAAAGATGAAACCGAAAAGATAGCGAACTTTCAGGCGTCTGAATTGGTTAGCGCGAATGCCATATCACAAATTGATCAACAAGATGGTGTGCATGTCAGTTTGGGTGATGGTAGTGACGAGAAGCCGACTAGGAACTCGCGCTCTACTTGGCAAATGTTCAGTGGGTTGATCAGCTCTTTTAACATCAAAGATAACGGGCTTTACTGGCTAGGAGGAGTAATACTCGCCTTTGGTGGTTTATTCCTAGCAAAATACACCTTAGAGTCAGGTTTACTGTCACCTGTTGCCCGCGTCTTGCTCGGCTTTACTACCGGTATTGGTTTGATTATTGCGGCTGAGTATCTCACCCAGAAAAAAGAGCGCTTTAACATTCAGGGGGACTACATAAGTGCCGCTCTTGTGTCAGGTGGGGTGATCACTTGCTACGCAATGACACTCGTCGCATCTCATTACTACCAGCTTATATCGCCTACCTTTGCGTTTATCACCTTAGCAATTATCGCTTTAACAGCAACAGCAATGACGCTGCGATATGGGCCAATTGTCGCAGTCATTGGCATTTTAGGCGCATACTCTGTTCCTTTGCCATTTTGGCACCTCGATTATAGTGTATTGGCGATTGCAGGTTACATCGTATTAGTTAGTGCATCTGCCATATTTGTTGCTAACAGAATACGGCTTAACTGGTTATGGTGGTTAAGCTTCGTTGCTCACTTTAGCTGGTTTTTCATCATGGTCGTACTGGGTGGAAAAGGAGAAGCCTTGACCATAGTGCTATTTTCTCTGGTATCGCTTTATCTATATGTACTGAGCGATATTTTGGGTTGGAAGCTACAGCATGTTAATTCTCGTCCAATGCCCATCAATGTTTTACTCATGCCGAGAAAAGAACAGGTAGGGCTGCTAGCCTCACTGTTGCCTATTTGGCTGTTTTATTATGTCTACGGTTACCAACCAAGCCTTATCCTTACCACCGTAGCAATACTCGCGTTATTATGCGCAGCTCCACTTAGACATTCAGCGTTCGATACTTGGCCAATTCTCGGTTGGCTTTTCTCCATCGCGACTCTTTGGATGCTATTACCAGAAGCTGATTATAACGACCTAGACTTTGTTTTCACTGGTGCTCATCTATATAGTCAGGCCATCGCACTCGCACTGTTTAGCTATGCATTATACGCACAACGGCTCTATCCAGAACGGTTGGCGTTTTCTTTGTTACTCGTCGTAGCGCCTAGCTCTCTTTTTGCGCTGTGTTATATCTTCTCACCTCCACAAGCAAACCTAGCGATGTATTCACTTTGGGCGGTTGAACTTGCATTACTGGCTTTTATCGCAGAGAGGCTAACCGCAAAGCACGACTGTGCGTGGGTAAAACTGTCAGGGTTGTTACTGGTTAACGTGCATGTCAGCTTAATTCTGACTATGTTGCTCGAGTCTAGCACTCTAACCTTAGCATTGAGTATGCAAGTTGTCGGTTTAGGGTATTGGTGTCACCGCTTAATACTCACTCCTCCACCTTGGTTAGTCAAAACACTGTTATCAGTCTTGTTAGTTCGGTTAACGCTGTTCCCATGGCTTGATGGATACAGCGATGAATTACTGTTTGGCTTTCATTGGACGATCATAATTTACCCGCTGATTATCGCTCTGCTTTTTGCGGCTCGTCGCTATTATCAAGATACTAACCTGAGCCAAATTATCAGTGGAGCAATCCTGCATGTGACCGCGTTGTTGGTAACAACTGAAAGTAGCTACCAGCTCGTTGGCAGCTACCCAGACCTTATCTCACCAAGCTTTCATGAAGCCATATTACTGGCTATGAACTGGTTAATTATGGCGGCTGTTTATTGTTATCGAAGCCAGTACTCTCAATCACTTCGCACGGCCTACCTTGGCTTCGCTGCACTGTTAACTATTGGCGCAAGCTATTACCATTTAGGCCTACTCACTTTCAACAACCCCTGGGTTTTCTATCTATCGATTGGGGAATGGTCACTATTAAACTGGATGCTACCCTTATGGTTGATACCAACTCTAGTAGTACTGGTAACGAGTCGCTTGCCTCTGTTCCAATCTAAACAGCGCGTTATCATGTACAGCATATCGGCACTGTGGTTGCTGCAATTTATCAATGGCACCATTCGCCACCAATTTCATGATGATGTCATCTCACTCAGTCTATCTACCCAAGAGTTAGAAATGTACGCCTATTCACTAGTTTGGTTGTTGATCTCTATTGGTTGTCTGCTCTTTGCTAGCCGTTACACCGCGCCACTCATTTCAAAAGTTGGCTTTGGGATTCTGGCCGTCGTCGTATGTAAAGCATTTCTAATTGATATGTCACAGTTAACAGGACTATACCGCGCCTTATCCTTCCTTGGTTTAGGAATCAGTTTGCTCGGAATCGGATGGTTATTTCAGAAACTTAAAGAGACGCATTCAATAGAATGAGGAAGTGATCTAACCACTGATTCAAGGGATTGAATTTAAAGATAAGACAGATCGATTTGCAAAGTTCTAGATACGACGAATGAAAACGGACCTAGAACTGAGCACCCTCCTATTTTCATAGGGCTGCGAATCTCAGCCCGTAAGAAAATAAGAGGTAAGAATAGAATTATAAATACTTCTCAATGGGTAATAGCTGTAAAAACCACGATTGAAACCTTTCCCACTGACCCGTCTTTGGTTCACTATCCCACACTTGCGATCCTGAATGCCAAGTGACGTCACCCTCGCTTACCTTCAAATACCAGCTGTTATCCTCATTCATCGCTAGTTCCATATCGGCCGCAAGCTTTTCAGCAATGCGTTTATCTTCAATCACTAGTACCGACTCGGTATTAAGGTAGGTTGAACGCAAGTTGAAGTTAAAAGACCCAATACCAGCTATCTGCTCGTCAAACACAACAGACTTAGTATGAAGACCATAAGCCGTAGTTGGTGCACACTTAGATTTGTCTTTCGTCGATTCCTCACATAATAACGAATTAGGTTTTAGCTCGAACAGCTGCATTCCATGTTCAAGCATATCTTGACGTCGACCCGCGTAACCGGAATGATTAGCAATCAGATCATTCGAGACCATTGAGTTGGTTAAAGCTTTAATTTCAATCCCGTTACTCGTTAAATTTTGTAGCGCTTCAAGTTGGGAGTCATCAAAAATCAAATAGGCGGATTCCAACACTATTTCTTGTTTAGATTGATTCGCCAGTTCTGCCAACATTATTGCTGTCGCTTTAGGCTCATCAGTATTATCAGAATCGACTGGTACTGGTTTATCTGAGATGTAGCGAGCTTTAACCCACGTCATCTCACTCATTGCATCTTGTAAAAACAGTTTCGCTACCTGATTCCCTTCAGGCAACGCTGGGTAATTCTTATACTGAGGAGTGAGAATTTCGTCTAAAGCCGGAAAATCTGGTGAGGCTTTTCCTCCCAAAAGCTCGACAGGGTAAGACCAGCGGCTATTCCAGTACTCTACAAAACTGGTTTGTATATCGTCAACCACGGGGCCCATGACTAAAACATCGCGGTCACGAAAGTTAATCTCATCAGAAAGGTCAAAATATTCATCACCGATATTACGCCCTCCAACAACAGACAACGCACCATCAACGGTAAATGATTTATTGTGCATACGACGATTTAGACGGGAGAAATCACCAAGGAAGCTAAGCCATTTTGACACTCCATTTCGACTTGGCGTTGGATTGAATATACGGATCTCTATTTTAGGGTGGGAATTAAGAGTGGTTAGAAGATCCTCGCGTTCATTAAGGTTGATATCATCAAGCATGACCCGAACTTGAACACCGCGGTCTGCAGCTTTGATCAAGCGACTTGCCAAATAATGCCCCGACTCGTCGGAGTTCCAGATGTAGTACTGAATATCAATGCTCTGCTCTGCAGTTTCGATTAACGCCAACCTTTGAGACAAGGCGTCCCAACCCGTGTCTTGCAACAAAACGGCACTACTTTCTTGTGAAGAGTGTTCAAGGCTATACATGTCACTCAGCTCTGACAACGTACTTTTTGATAGGGTGACTTGTGGTTCATAGGGGTGATCAATCTCCTCTGGAAGTGAGGAGCACCCATTGAGAGTAGCCATTAAAAATAGAGTTATACTAATGCGTTGGAGCACAGACATTTGTTACCGTTCCTTTGGACTTCGACTAACAGAATATGGTTCATCACTAGTTAATAGTGATATTGCATGAAGTATATAGCTTTTTATCTAACGGGAATAATTTATCAACGCTCAAAGCTGTTTCTTGGACAGGGGCTTACAAAAGTAGGAAATATTTAGCTCTATGTGTTGAAGCTAAAGAACATCTGGTGTGCGTCTCCTCTAGACGAGGCAGGCCAAGCAAAAAAAGCGAGCCATTAAGGCTCGCTTTCTAATATTTGCATTTTATCCGTTATTACAGAAGTTCAACCGACTGTTGAGCAATTACGAATTCTTCGTTGGTTGGGATTACCATCGCTACTGCGTCTAGTAATTCAGATTTAGCGATAATGCCTGAAGCGCCAAATCGTGCACCTTCATTCGCTTTTTCATCTTCAACAAAGCCTAATAGATTTAGGTTCTTCAAGATTTCGCGACGAATTGGCAAAGCGTTTTCACCAATGCCACCCGTGAAGATTATTGCATCTAAGTGATTTAGAGGAATTAGGTAAGAACCGATGTATTTAGCTACACGGTAAGTAAACACTTCAAACGCCAACGTAGCACCTTCATGTCCATTTTCCATCGCTTCTAAAATGCCACGAGCATCAGACGTTAGGCCCGAAACACCTAAGAAACCTGATTTCTTGTTTAGTGTGTCGAAGACTTTCTCTTGGCTCCAACCTTTTTTCATTAGGAACTCGATGATGCCTGGGTCTAAGTCACCAGAGCGAGTACCCATCATTAGGCCAGCAAGAGGAGTGAAACCCATTGAAGTATCAACAGACTCACCATTTTCAATCGCACAAACAGAAGCACCATTACCTAGGTGAACTGAAATAAAGCTCGCTTCTTCAATTGGCTTATTAAGCGCTTTTGCTGCTTCACGGCTAACAAAGTAGTGGCTAGTGCCGTGGAATCCGTAGCGACGGATACCGTACTCTTTGTATAACTCGTTAGTAATTGCACCGGTAAATGCCTTTTGTGGCATCGTTTGGTGAAATGCAGTATCGAAGACGGCGAATTGTGGAAGGCTTGGGAAAGCCTTCATCGCCGCTTCAATACCAATAGCACCAGCAGGGTTGTGGAGCGGAGCAAGATCAGACAAGCTCTCAATTTCAGCAAGCACTTCTTCATCAATGCGAATTGTTGAAGTAAATTTCTCTCCACCGTGAACAATACGGTGTCCAACAGCCACTAAATCTTGATTGAAGCCCAATGTATCCATTAGTGCAACAATACGTTCGATAGCATGCTGATGATGGCTATCAGGTGCAGTAATCGATTCTTCCGTTTTTTCGCCGTTGTATTTCCAGCTGATAACCGCTTCAGGTAGACCAAAGCACTCACCAAGACCGGTGACGATATCATCACCACTATTTGCATCAATAACAGCAAACTTTAAAGATGAACTTCCAGAGTTGATGACTAGAACAAACGAGTTCGACATTTAATATGCATCCTGTTTAGGCTGAGAGATGAAGCAAATGCTTCAATTTTTGTGTGCCCCTATTATTCAATAATTTTTTAATGTTTCAACTTTCTTTTAAAATTTATTGTTATACAAACGAATTTAGTTTGATCCAGCTCATGTTTTTTATTTATTTTAGTAACGAAATAAATACTAATTATTACTCAACACCCCACATTTAGCAGTGTTATTACGTTAACTCTACTAAATATGCGTAGTTTACACCTCTCCTGTAATAGAGGGTTTAGACTAAAAAAAAGTTGAATGAAGTGATTTTAATCGAATAAAATTTATACACCACGCCAAACGACATCAATCGTTTCCCGTCTAGAATAAGTTTCTACGTGTTGAGATATGATGAGTTTATGTACTTCGAGTTGCTCTTTACTGTCCGAAGTGCAGGTGATCTCTAGCTGATTTCTGCTGTTATCGACTCTCATTGTCGTCACTCCCACAGGGAAATGTACTGTTCCGGTTATGTCATCCCACTCGGCCTCTACTTTACGTGCAAAATGTCGGCACAGCACCGTTAAATACTTACTTGCGTGATCCGATTGAATAATCGTCTGCGCGATAAATGATGTTGAGTTTTTCATGGTTGTTATTTACCAATTGAGTTGATCTGTTTGTATTAGAAAAGACAAAGGCCCGCTAAAAATCAGGCCCTTGTTTAAGAACGACTTAGAACTGGTAAGCAGCAGATAACTTATAGTTACGGCCTGGTTCATAATCATCTGTTTGAGTCGCATTTCTACCTGCTGTACCACTTCTAGAGGCATGAGATACATAAGCTTCGTCAAATACGTTATCGACGCCAAACGTGACCGACAAGTTTTCTACTTGAGAAGGTAGCCACTGAGCGTATAAATTATGAGTATCGTAAGCGGCTTTATTGTCAGCACCTTCAAAGACATTATCTTCTTCAAGAACGACGATAGATGTCCAACCAAACAGTGTATCTAGCGAGTCAGCGTAGTAGTCTAGTGTGAGCGCAATACTATCACCCATGTCTGAACTGACGCCGTTTCCATCATCAACAGGTAATCCAGTATCACTGTATTTATTGTCTGACTTCGCGTAAGACAATTTACCTGCAAACTGTTCATAGCTATATGTACTGCTCAACTCAAAGCCGCGTATTTCAACATCACCACCATTTTCCATGGTTAATGTGCTGTAATCTGAAGCCCAAGTTTCTACAATATAGTCGTCAATATTGGTTTGAAATGCCGTTAAATTGAAACCATAGCGATGCTCACCATTGCGATTGTTATAACTGAATCCGGCCTGAGAGTTCATCCCCGTTTCCGCTTTGATATCATCAGCAAGATATGTAACGTCTTGGTATCGAATGAATGTCTCTAGCAGCTCTGGTCCTTTGAATAACGTTCTTGCACTAGCAAAGATGGCCCAGTTTTGATCGATATCCCAATTAGTGCCTATTGACCAAGTAACGTCATTGAAGTCATGTGTTCCAGTATCGGCTTTACGCTCGTAATCGTCGTAGCGAAGGCCACCAGTCACGGACCAGTTATCCATTAAATAGATCTTATTTTCAGCAAACGCAGCGGTCGAAACAGCTGACTCATCCATGAACTGAACGTCGCCAAATGAACTGGTGCTAGACTTATCCATGTAATCCAGACCATAAGTCAGTTCATTATCTAGGTCGGTAACGATAAAATCAGATTGGAAAGTCGCGTTTAACCCAGTGTTATTATTGTTCGCTGTATTGATTGAGTCTCGCTGCTGTCTAACCCAACCAGTTTTACTCTCGTCTCGCTCAATATCTGTCTCTGTTGAATAAACTGATACTTTTCCCTTATGCTGATCGGTATCTAATCGGTAGCTGAGGATGATTGTGTTTCGTTCATAAACCGTCGGAAGTAATATATCCCCAGAAATCTCTTCATTCGCATCACCATTCATATCTGGGCGTGGGCTATAATCGCCTTCGTCGCTATAAAGATCGTAAGCAAATTCAAATCGATGATGTTCCGATGGCTCAAAGCCAACTTTACCCATAATGTTGTATACATCCCCTGCGGTTCCAAAACTTTCTTCGCCAGCTCCATCAGTAAAGTTATCGCGGCTGACCAAATGCCCGTACACCATGGCATCAACTTTCTCGCTTAACATTCCGTATACCGTCATAGAACCTTGCTGGCTATCATTTGAAGCGTATCCGCCAAAGACACGTGCACCAAAGGTTTCACCATAGCGAAGTAGGTCCGTCGCGTTTTTGGTTTCAAAATAAACCGCGCCACCTAAGCCGCTTTGAGTAACAGAGTTATTACCTACTTGGATGTCCGCTGACTTCAAAATATCGGGGTTCAGCGTTAAGTTACCAATGTGATGGAACATATTGGCATGCTGAGAGGCACCATCTAATCGAATGTCCAAATTCGTTTCATTAAGGCCACGAATATTAATCCGTTGATTTACAGAATGCGTACCGCCAACATCAACACCAGGAACGTCACGTAGCAGATCAGACATATGATCCGCTTGTTTCAGAGACATATCATCAGCCCCAATAGACTCAGAACTACTCGATACCTTAGTGCCCCATACGACAACTTCTTCTAGTGCTTTCACTTCTTCTGCAAAAGCAGAATGTGACAGAGCGAGACCGATGGCTAGGGATACTAAAGATTTTTTTTGAGGACAAAACTGGAACTTTTCCATGTAACTCTTCCTAAATGCAAATGATAATAATTCGCAAGTATGATAGATTTCATTTCAATAATCGGAAAGGTAAATGAGTTATGCAAAATCACACAATGCTTATGAGAAATCGCATATGACTATTCATAAAAACAAGGAAGTACAAACGAGAAATGATAAACCGAAGAAAAGAAAGATCGCACTGACAGAAAAAATAGAAGACACGGAAAAACAGATCATTGTCAGCAGAGGTGAAAAGAAAAGTGCATCACTCGTTGAAGGTAAATTTGTCTCCTATAGTTTTAATAATGGATTCACTGTTCACGGTGGAGACAGCCATGAGCTGGTTAACTCCAATATCATTTCTACTGCACCGAAGTCTTTGATTGTCACCATTTTGCTAGAGGGACAACTTGAATTTGCTTACGACAACCTATCCTTCAACCTTGATACCGACAACAACTCTAACTCTAACTCTAACGAGCATAAGGGTATCGCTATATTAGTGAATTTGAAAAAGCCCGCAAATTTCAGACGCAGTATTAATCAAGGAAATCATGTCGTTAAAATCAACTTAATGATGGAGCCAAAATGGCTCCGAGAACACCTTGGAAAAGAGTGCGACATCAGTTCCTTTCTACAGCAACATAAGAGCCACCTGAAGATCTCAGTGACTAATGAAATGGCGTCACTAACGAAACAAATTCTGGCCTCAGAAACTCCAACTACGTTTATCGAAAAAATACAGCTTGAATCGCTCTCATACTCTTTGCTAGTCGATTTACTCCAGCAACTTTCGCCGCAACTCAAAACACAAAAGGAAACGCCGCCGTCATTCGAGACTGAACACCATATTAAAACCGATAATAAAGTTGAAGATATGATCAGCTTTATTGAATCTCAGCTCGATCATCCACTATCGTTGGAGCAGATTGCTATCCGTTTTTCAATGAGCGTCTCCAATTTACAAAGAAAGTTTAAACAGCAATTTGGATTGACAGTGAACAGTTATATTCGATATCGTCGGCTTGAAATCGCGAAGCAACATTTAGAGCAAGGGTTAGTCAGTGTGACCGAGGCGGCTTATGAAGCCGGTTATCATCACCCAGCGAATTTTACCAATGCATTTAAGAAGACATTTGGCTGTACGCCGACTACTTATGCCAAGCTTTAACTCTTGCTATAACAAAAGCCATAACGAAAGCGATAACGTTCAAATTACTGAGGCACAACATGAATATAGGTACCGTTTCAAAACTGACTGGGTTATCGAGCAAATCGATCCGTTTGTATGAAGAGAAAGGGATCATTACCGCGCCAATTCGTAGCGAATCTGGCTATCGAGAGTATTCATCAAAGAACGTTCAAGAACTGAGTTTAATTGCTAGAGCCAAAAATGCAGGTTTTTCATTAATTGAATGTAAAGAGCTCGTCCAACTCGCACAAAACCCCAATAGAAAAAGCAGTGAAGTGAAGTCGAAAACTAAAGAGAAACTCGGGGAGATTCAAATGAAAATCGATGAGCTGACAGAAATAAAAAACCAATTGGAAAGCTGGGTATCGGCCTGCCCGGGTAACGCAGACAGCCAATGCCCTATTATTGATGATTTAACCAAGTAATCTCGAAAACCCTCACCGGTACGTCGTTAAGTTAAGGGGGAGCAAAACCCCTATTGAAGCCTTAGTTCCCAACGTTCCAACGTCTTATCAGCCTGAATTCCTTTAGAGCCCCATCTATCGACTGAATCCACTACCAGAATCCGACTTTTGGGCACTAATGCTAGTAGCGATTTAGATGGTTGTCGGGCAGTAACCAACCATAGTGTTTCATCATCATTGAATTGAGTTTTAAGGTTCTGTTTCTGCGCATCACTCCACTCCAACTCGGCTTGAAACACTCGGTCTACGACAAACAGCTGGTTTCCTGAGGCAAAGTCTTCTAATGCTTCTGACAGAAGAACGATAGAGTCTATATCGTTGTCGAAGATCGTATCTTGTTGAGTATTAATCAATGTACGTACATTCAACATCATCGCCTGCAAGTTCGTGTCTATTAACGAATGATATTGAGGCCAGATTCTCTTCAAGTCATCAGCCACGATGACAGACATTCGAATCAGGTTCGATGGATTAAGCCATACATACTTTGAAAGCGAGCCGTTATCTAATGTTAAAGCTGCTACACCTTGGGCGCGAGGTGTTATAGCCTGCGCCGCATCGATTTCGATAAGCCCAATATTTCCTTGTCTTGCGAATACATAAGTTGGGTCACTTTGCCAAACAGAACTCATAGTAATAGCAACCGTCGCCTTTTCTCCCGCTTGCGTCGCGGCTTCAGTTCCTTTTGTCGCAAACCAATTC
The DNA here is from genome assembly GCF_050337325.1 of Vibrio kyushuensis. NCBI lineage: Bacteria > Pseudomonadati > Pseudomonadota > Gammaproteobacteria > Vibrionales > Vibrionaceae > Vibrio > Vibrio kyushuensis. The sequence continues at coordinate 593,207 of NZ_JAKJSV010000002.1, read as the reverse complement.
GGTAACCGCTCTATACCGTAACGCTTAGGCGGTAAATACTGAGTGGTGATACTAGTATCTTTCGTCAACTCACTGGCAATCGCATAAGTAACTGGTGTACTTGTTAAAATATCTTGGGCTAGTGCTGACACACTGAATGCGCTTAATAGTAAAAAAGCAACACTACGAAGGTATCGGCGCTTTGTTATTGATTTCATTGCTAAGCCTTTTTAATGATTCGATAAATCGTTGCGGTAAGAAAAAACGACGCCGATACGATAATGATTGATGCACCAGAAGGCACTGGCAACGCTAACTCCATAGGTAGCACCGTTCCAACTAGGCAAGCGATCGTCGCCAGTAACGCAGATAACAGAACAAAGCTACCCATCCGTTTCGTTAACAACCTAGCGGTTGCTCCTGGAATAAGAAGTAATGCACCTACCAACACAGCGCCTACAATTTTAACGGCTGCAATGGTGACCAGAGTGATCATCATGACAAACAGGTAGTCATAAAAGCTGGTGTTGTATCCCCTAACCTTTGCGATATCAGGGCTAATACAGGTCAGTAAAATTCGGTTGAATGTAGGAATAAGTAAAACCAAAATTAACGAACAGCTTATTGCCAGTATTGCGAGGTCTTGATCCGTCACCGTCAGAATTGAACCAAACAATACATTTTCAAGCATGTGAATATTGATCTTCCGCGCTACATACATCAAAAGTGCAGCGCCTACCGCCAACGCTAAGGCCAGAAACACACCCACCAAAGTGTCGTAAGGGACATTGGTACGATTACGCACAAAGTGAAGTAATAACGCGAATATCATACAGAAGCTAAACAGACCAATGATTGGGTTCTCAGCAGGCTCACCCAATAGCACACCGATTGCTATTCCGGTTAACGCAGCGTGTCCGACCGCTTCAGAAAAGAAAGCCAAACGTTTTGCGATAACTAATGTCCCTAACCCACCTAAAAGTGGGCCTAGTAGCAATGCCGCAACTAAGGCGTTCACCATAAATGCGTATGAAAAACTTTCACTGAGCAGCCCTGCTTGAACACCGGATACCGCCAATTCTCTTAACCAATCCATTACGCGACCTCCTTTTTCAAAGGCACGGAAGACGTATAGTGCTGGAATAAGCTTTCAATTTTTGTTGGATGTAGAACTTGTTCGTGATGACCACTTTCGACAAGAAAGCGATTCACCACATGTACCGTTGCATTCAATCGCCTAACCGCAGAAACGTCATGATGTACCGCCAATATAGTTCGGCCTTCTGATACACATTCACGAATCAAAGCCTCTAAATAGCGTACGCCTTGCTCATCCATACCGGTTGTCGGTTCGTCTAACACCAATAAACTAGGGTTATCGAGGAGAGCTTGTGCAAACAGAACACGCTGCTGCTCACCGCCAGATAACTGCCCCATTCGACGATCAGACCTTGTCGCCATACCAACACGATCGAGTTGCGCTAATGCTTGTTGATGTTGCTTCGTTTGCTTTCGCCAAAAAAGAGGCATTCGGGTTTGGTTCAACAACACAAAATCCATGACCGTCAATGGCAAACTTGGCTCAAACGTCGCCTTTTGGGGAACATAACCAATACTGGTTTTAGCGGGCCATTGAATCTGCACATCACCAGAAAATGGGGTCAAACCAAGCACTGAGCGTAATAACGAGGTTTTTCCACCTCCGTTAGGCCCCATAATGACATGGCACTGTCCCTCTTCAAATGAGGTAGTAATTCCATCAAGTATAATGTTGTCATCGTACTTTAATGACAGGTTTGAAATAGAAATAGATGGACCGAGCATTAAACGTGACCTTGCGTTATTTGATTTTCTGCCGCGAACTTCATTGCTTCGATCAACGTCTCAAGGTTTTTCTTCATCTCGACCTCGACTTTATCGTTCTCGTACTCGCCATGCGTCATGTGCGAAAATCGGTACAATTGAACGCCCGTTTCAGCTTCAATGGTGTCAACAAAACGATTGGGCATATTTAACTCATAAAACAGGACATCAATGCCCGACTCTCGAATTTTTTCAATCGTGCCTTGTAGCTGACTGGCACTTGGTTCAACGCCGTGTGCGGGCTCTATAACTGCTGCTACATCCACACCAAATTCTTGAAGAATATAGCCATAAGCATTGTGCGTGGTTGCCACTTTCATACCCGATGTATTCAGCTCACCTAAAGAGGCCATTGCATCGCGCTTCATCAAGCGGAATTTTTTGGCATATTTACGTGCGTTTTTTCGATAGAACGTTGCATTTTCAGGGTCGATCACTGAAAGCTCGCTGGCAATGGTATACACCTTTTGAATGGTCGTAGAAAGGCCAACAAATGTATGTGGGTTCACGGCCCCTTGACCAACGGATTGCCCCATTGCAGGTAGCAACGGAACTTCATTATTTGCCTTGATCACAACAAGATCATCTCGTTGAGACGCAGCAATAACCTTCAAAGCAAAATCATCGTGCCCGATCCCATTTACGACAATGACATCCATCTGATTTAATCGTTTTAAATCATTAGGCTGTGGTAAATAGTTATGTGGGTTAAAGCCCGCATCAACCAAAGGTAAAATATTGGCTTTATCCCCGACCACAGCTTTGACGTAACTGTAGTAAGGTTGAAGTGTAATACCGATGTTCAGTTTGTCTTTTTCAGCGAACGCCGATGGTGAGACAATCGCTGTAAATAGCATCGCTATAAGTGTAATAACTCGCATGTTGTTTTCTCTTATTGGAATTAGTGTTGATGCTTGTCTTGGTCTTGGCTCATAAAGACTGAGTTCATGATGACTTGCTTCCAACCCCTTTTTATCAAGTGCTCAGGTTGGTATTCCGCCATCACCAACACATCTTTTGAACTTGCCTTGTCTGGCTCAGAGAGCCATATCTTCGGTGAAGTTTGTGTACTGTCGAGTAAAACTAGACTTGCAGCATCGAGGTTGCTTGGAATGCCTAAGTAAATCCCTTCCCCTAAACCCTGCCACTCGTGCTCACCTTTTCTTTTCCAGCTTTGATCTTTTACAAACGGTGCGATCCAGTCACTCTCCATTTGCTCAATTGAAGGCCAAACTTTATGTGGAATATTTTGATTAGTTTCTGAAGAATCTAACGCTGAGGCATCCGTATCTGCGTTTGAGATAGCTTTGTTTGATACAGCTAAGTTACTCTCAAAATAAACATCTCGGATCTCTTCATGCGCGAGGCGAAGCTCAGCAATCATCGCTAAGTTCTCTTGCTCAATATCTGAAATATCAACTTGATAATCGAGTAACGGCTGAGCGCTTGATTCAACTTGATGAAAAGGAATCGACACAGAGGCAAACAACAAGATGCCCAAGATAATTACACCGACCCACTTCCCTTCACGACCACCAGTGTCGGCTCTAACCTTTTGCGTAATCATTTCTCGCTAATCTCGACGACATCCACTTCAACTGGGCTTTCATGCCCCGCATCAAATACCAAATAGAAATCCGTTTCAGGATGCGTAAACTCAACGATAGAACGTTTATCCGTCATAGTTTTTGCTATTAAGTTGTCTTCGTAGTCAAACATTTCAACGGCATAATCAACCGCAGTACTGCCATCAGAATAACCCGCTTCGCAAATAACATTTTGGCTTTCTAGCCAGCAACTCATCAATGGAAAGTGCGCAAATGCAGGCTGAGAAAACAAGCTCGTGATTAATGCTGTAACAGCTAAAGATGGTTTAATTATTAGACATTGTTTTTCTAGTAACTGTTTTTTTAGTAGCAGTTTTTTAATTAGCATATGGTTCATAGAAGTGTTCCAGTGGCGCAGCAAGGGGCTCAAACTTGAGCCCCAAAATAGGTAGAATGATTTATTGAAGTAGCGCTTCAAAAGTTAGATGCACATTGACGCTTGCTGTGTCAGCCATTGAATGATTTTTCAATTCACCTTTGTAATTAGCCTTCATTAGGTATCGGCCTGCAACATCCGGTGTGAACGTCACTTCACCTTGCTCATTGCTCACAACATCAATCTGTTCTTGTTGATTGCGGTAAAGAGTCCCTTCACGCGTAATTTCAGCCGTTACACCTTGTTGAGGTTGACCGTTATAGAAGAACTGGAATGTCACTGCCTCACCTTCAATGATGTCAGCAGGGTGAGTGACAGGTTTCATTTCAAGCAACTTGCCTTCAATCTCTAGTGCTTTCTCAGTTGGCTTTCCGACTGTGATATAACTTTCAGCACGGGTGTAGCTAACTTGCGTGACAATATCTCGTGCTTTTTCTGGAACGATACCCGCACGCTCAGCCTTGTTCGCTTTTACCCATTTAACCGTGTCACGTCGACCCGCTTTGTACTGCGTGTAGTATGTCGGTTCATTGTTTATCGCAACCTTATGCGTCCCTTCTTCTTCAAAGTAGAAGTCAAACATTGAACGACGTTTACCTTTTACAACGAAATTCGGTCGCTCGTTGCGTCCATCAGGCATGATAACGAATGCTTTATCGCTTCCAGCGGGTTTATCAAACACAAACGTGCCGTGAGAGGCAGTAACATCGAACGTCAGCCAGTCACCTCCTTCTTTTGATACCGTGAAGTGTGACGGTAAAACCCAACGAGGATGAGCCTGTGCTGTCGTCGCAGCCACTAAACCAAACGCCATCACGCCAGCTAGAGCAATTGCTTTCATTTTTGTCTGTTTCATTTCATTCAATTCCATTGTTTGTTCACAAGCTTTCTGCTTGAGAATGTAAGATCATTCTTATCTAAATCTCATGTCACTAACTGGCGGTTTCCATTACATAAAAACAATCAGATGCGTATGACGTGAATTACTTAACTTGATAATTACTTCACTTGATAATTGAGAGTAATTTGACCCGTCTCGTCCGTTGGCTCTAACTGATACACAACTTCGGTATCATTCAATTCCACTTTTTGACGCAAGTAATCTCGGCCCCCATGTTCACGAACCACTTCTATATGAAGGGTGTAAGTACCTTGCTCGACTCTCTGACCGACATCATTGGTTCCATCCCAAATAAAACGGTACTGCCCAGCTGGGCGAGTTGCGGATGTGACGGCATCAACCAACTCTCGATCATAGCGGCCTACCTTTCTCCACCAGCTTCGTAAATCTTTGAGCCATTCGTCTTTGCCGACCCACAACTCCATGGTTTTGACTGGCTTTCGATTACTGTCTTCAAGCCATACTGCGACATATGGTCTTGCGTACATTGAGGTTTCAATTTTTGGTAATTCAAAGCTGATATCGAGTTTTGCTGATTCAGGTAGTGGCTTTGCGAATACTGCAATTGGGCACATGGCGAGAGCCAGCAGTGTTTTGCTCCAAGGGTACGTAATCATTATGAGTATCTCTTTCTACAGTGGTGCGCTTAAGGCACGGCAACTAAGTAAATAACGAGGGAAATTGCAGAGCCAAACATCGTCCATTTAAGGGACGTCGCAAAGGTCTTCTTCTTGGGTACCAGTAAGCACACACCGGTGAGGACAAAAAAGATCATAAGTAACGCCGTAATATCGATGAACCACCGCCAGACCTCACCACTGTTGCGACCTTTGTGCAGATCATTAAGCAAAGCGATGGTGCCGTAATCGGTGGTTTCAACTTCTGCTGTATACGTTGTTAAATCGATAAAAACGGCGGCGTTATAACCTGGCGCTTTGTAATCAAGAGTCATCTCTCCAATGACAAGCTCATGATCTTCATACTCGGTATACACATCTAAGTTCGACGCAATACCGGACACACCTGCATCTCTCAGATAGTCAATTAATTGTGCTTTATTAGATTGAATTTTTCCGTCTTTCATAGGGAAAATTGAAGCAGGGAGAGCCAACTCAAACTGCTCAATACTTGGTTCATTCAATTCGAATAGTTGAGGACGATTTAGAGTAATCCCGGTTACGGAAAAGAACAGCACGACCAGCAACAAAGCCATAGATATGTAGATATGAAGACGACGAGCCCAAAGCTGGACGGCTCTGTTTTTTAACACCATAAAACGAGTTACCCATTAAATATTCGACGTTAATTTATGTGATAATCATTCGTATTGGCATTTAATTTACATTGTTTACGTTTGTTTTAAATGTAAAAAAAACGCTCATGGTGAGCGGTTAATGTCGGTACTAGCAAGTCCATGCCCATGATTTCAAATTAATATAAAAATCAATATATTAAAGAAAAATTTACTACCCCCTTTTAACTGGGCCACTACGAACTGGCGTCCATAGTACGTAGTTGAATTAAGTACTTTATCCAACCTTTCGCTTCTGTCGACGGCTCCACATTGTTTGCATGCTTAGCTTGAATCAACGCATTTTCTAACTTGTTGAGCTTATACAAAGCCCTTACCCTAGCTAAAGCAATATCCGCTTGTTTATCCTTCGCTTCCACCCGATCAAGTTGTTTGAGTGCTTGACGATAATGACCCTCTTGCACCAATAACTGTGCGACATTCCAATGGTATTTTGGATTTATTTTTGATGCCAAAGACCAAACTTGAATCGATTTGTCCCACTCTTTCGCGAGCTGCCAGTAGGTCGCTTGTTCAGCAAGTAATTTCTCATCACTGTTCGCTCCTTCCAATTCACTGAGTTCTATGGCGGCACGCTCAGGAATGTCTTGCTTGGCATACAACTGTGCAAGTAATCGGCGGTCTGATTGTGTTAACTCGACTCCGTTTAGCTTAGCCAGTGATAAAGCATCTAACGCCGCTTTATCATCCTCTAACTGCAGTTGTAAGCCGACAAGTTGACGCCACCAATTTGATTTCTCAGGTTGCAGTAAAATGAGCTTCTCTAATGTTGGAATGGCACTGTTCCATTGTTTCAGTTGAAGTTGAGCCCCCAACTTTAAAGATAAGGGTGGTAATGCATTAGGATGTTCAAAGCCCTCATATTGCTCTAACGCCGAGAGGGTTTTATTCCAATTCTCAACTTGATATTCCGCTTGGGCTAAACGCATCCATAACTCGTCTTCTTTTTGAGTGTCAGGAACACTTTTCACTAAGGCATAGTAGTGCAGTAACGCCTGCTTAAACTGCTGTTCGTTAAGCAGCACATCGGCCAACATTCTCTGGGTTATCCAAGCTTGATCATCCGTCAGCAACCCACTGTTTACAGCGTAAGTTAACTGCTTGACCGCCAGTTTAGTTTGCTCATTTTGCCAATAAAACACACCCAACATCCGAGCAACAAAGGCTTTGTCATAGGCACGCGTAAGATCCAGTTTGTTTAGCGTTTCTATCGCCTCAGTCACTTTCTCATCTTGGGCGAGCTGATGTGCTTTTTGAACCCGCACCGCTGTATATTGACTCAGCTCACTGGCTATTGCAGACAGTGAAATCAATACCGCTGCGAGACTAATAAATATCCGCTTCATCATTTGGCTAATTTAAACTCCAGTCTTACTGTTTGATCTGTCTGCGCTATGGATTTTCCATCAATGACCTTCGGCTGATATTTCCATTTTTTTAGCGCTCGTATCGCTTCTCTTTCAAACATACGTCTTGGGTTGGCTTCAAGAATGTGAATGTCGATTGGACGTCCCGTTTCATCAATCGTAAATTGCATGATCACAAAGCCTTCAGCTCCGCGTTTTAATGCTTTAGCTGGGTAACGAGGCTCTACACGGTACAGTGGTAACGCCTGCTGATTAGCTCCAAAACCTGAAAAGGTAGGTGTATTGATCGCCAAGCCATCTATTGCAGTGTCTAGACCTAGTGATGGTAATGACGTCATTGCTGTTATCGGGGTCACCTCTGCTTTAGAGTGAGAAACTTTAGCTTCTGGCGGTATTTCAGGGGCTTTAGGCGGTTCAGGAACCGTTCGTTGTCGGCGCTGGACTTCCAGCTCCGCTTCGACCATAACCATGTTGAAACTTAAGGCTTCAGCTCCCTTAGGTGCTCTTTGATGTCCATTATCCACCATCCAAGCCATGAAAGAGAACAGAGCCAAACCAAAGATTGCCGCCAAAGGCAGCGCTAGTAAATAACGCACCATTATTGCTTCTCCGCAGCCAAGGCAATGTTTTTAACACCCGCCCCTTTTGCCGCGTCCATCACTTTTACAACGGTGCCGTTATAAGCATGTTCATCCGCTTGAATCACAAGAGAAGCATCTGGCTGTTCAAGTAATAAATGCTCCAATGTAGCTTGTACTCGCTCAACATCAATCATGCGTTTATCTATGTAAATATCGTTTGCCGAAGTGATCGCGACAAAAATACCCGCGTCTTTCTGGCTGACTGTATTAGACGCTTGAGGGCGATTCACTTCGACACCTGACTCACGTACAAATGAACTGGTTACAATGAAGAAAATTAGCATGATAAAAACAATATCAAGCATGGAAGTTAGATCGATTTGCGCTTCATCATTTTGGTTATGCCGTCTACCAAGTCTCATCGTTGACTCCTTAAAGATTTTTCTAATTTCAGTTCTAATAAGTTACATTTTTTGGATAGCCGAGCATGCACGAACATCCCAGCTAAAGCCGCGACCATTCCTGCCATGGTAGGCAATGTCGCAAGTGAGATACCCGATGCCATCAACTGAGGGTCGCTACTGCCTTGGTTTGCCATCACATCAAAGACCGAAATCATCCCAGTTACAGTACCGAGCAATCCGAGCATTGGGCAAAGTGCAACGAGTAGTTTAATGAAACTTAAGTTCTGTTGAAGCGATGTACGGGCTTTGCCTAACCATCCCTCTTTTATTGAGCGAGCATGCCAAGAAGAGTGGTCCATACGTTCATGCCACTTCGATACCCATAACTGGCGCTGTTTTGGGAAATAGAGCGTCAAATACAGAACGCGCTCAATAACCAAAAACCAATAAAGCAAGACCACAGCGGCTAACCACCACAAGACAAAGCCGCCTTGCTCCATAAATTCTGACAGCGAAAGCAGCCAGTTATTGTTCATCCATACGTCAACAAAAATAGAGCTTGATAACAAAACCTCTGATAACACAGCACTCATTACGCCGCTACCTCGAGTGAGGATGCAGGGGAATGTGATTTAGTGTCTTTTTCTGCCTGTTCCGCGATAAGGCTGATACCCTGCTTCTCTAAAGTATTGCGAATGTTTTCCGCTTGGGTACTCAAAATGTTGTGAGCAAGCAGCAGAGGCATAGCCGCAACAAGGCCAAGTACCGTTGTAATCAATGCCATTGAAATACCACCAGCCATCACTTTCGGATCGCCATTACCAAACTGTGTGATCACTTGGAATGTTTCAATCATTCCAGTCACCGTACCAAGTAACCCCAGCATCGGAGCTAACGCCGCCAAGAGTTTGAGCATCGACAGCCCTTTCTCTAAATGAGTCTGTTCATCGACAACAGCTTCCAGTAAACGTAACTCTAGGGCTTCCACACTGCGATTTTGCTCTTTATCATAGACAGCGAGAACACGCCCAAGAGGATTGTTACTTGGTTGAGTCGGGTTCTTTAATTGTTTACGTATTTTCTGACTTGCCATAGCAAGCGAAACACCACGGAACAAAGCGATAATTAAGCCAACAACCAATAACCCGATAATAACCCTGCCGACGACCCCACCCGCTTGAAGGCGATCCATAAGGCTTGGCGATAAAGCAAGTTGTTCAAGCATTATCCCTCGCGAAGGATCCAAGACGACATTTGAAACGCCACCACTTTCAAGTGCAGATAGGCTGCTTAGAATTGGGCCGTTGCCCGGCTGCTTTAAATAAGCAATAGCCTCATTGTGGTTGGCGTTCCAATTTACATAACCATGTTCAGTAATAAGACCTAATGAGCCTAAACGTACAGCGTCAATGGTGTGCGTGTTACCTTCGCCATCAACAAAAGGAATTTGCGTTTCACTTAGCTCGCCACTTGCTTGAATTTGGTCAACCATGCTTAGCCACAAACCTGTTAGCTGAGACATTGATGGTAAAGATTTCGCTTCGATGATTTGATCGACTATTGCAGTATGTTCACCGCGATCAACACTAGTCACACTGGTGTTAAGTTCAGTGCCCAGCTCTTTGGCATTTTGACGAACAACACCAAATAACTCACCAAGACTGCCTGTTTCAAGGCGAAGCTGCTCTTCTAATTGAGCCAGTTTGTTTTCGTTATCGCTAAACTTAGCGGTAAGAGCGTCCGTTTTGGATTGAAGTGACACTCGCTGAGCTTCAATCTTAGATTTCAGCGTAAGTAACTCATTTTCTGTGAGTTTAAAACCAGTTTCACGCTGTGCGTTGTGTTGTTGCTGGTGCTTATTTTCTGCCTTTGATTGGGCCACAAGTTCTGTTTCAGCAAAGCTATTGAACGATAGGGATAAAAGGCACAGGGTTGATACCGTAAAATTCACAGTAACTAATCGTTTTAAATTCATTATTTGGCCTCAGCAATATTCAGAGAAACAGGTAACATGATCAAACTTGGCGCGACTTGTTGGTTAGCTACTTCGTACGCCTTATCCAACTCACCTTTCATGCCACTATCAACGTCAACCCAGCGCTCTGAATTCTTGTTCCAGGTCCAATATTGATTGCCTTTCAGGTTTCGAGCGACTAAAGACACACGGCCTAAATGTAAAATATCTGCCTTAATGTTTTGTGAATCACCTAGCGTCACACGGCCTTGGTAAACACCCAGCTTGGTGCCGTAATCCATTTCAATTTGGTAAGCCTCTAAAATACGGCGGTACCTTTCAGCATCACTCACATCAGCTTGAGCCATCATTGTGGTTAATTTCTCGACTCGCGCTAAACGTTGCTCACGCTTAAGTGGGGCATCGTCTTCAATGATGATATTAAGGCCATCAATCATTCGATACATCAGAGGTACAACCCCTTGACGCGTCACTTTTATCTGGTCAATTTGCTCTTCTATATTGACGGCTTCACTGTTTTGGCTATCCACTAACGCAGCGAGATGGTTATGGTAGATCTCGAGGTTTTTCACCTCCTCTTGTAATTGTTCTATCTCGGCTTTTAAGCTTAGTGCCGCTTCCGCACTCTGATTAATCACTTTCTGGCTCGATGCAGAAGCAGTGTTCGTTTTATTTTGTATCGCTTGTGCCTGACTTAGGCTATTCGCTGTCGCAAACGTTGCCATTGAGCACATCAGAAAGGTAAGGCTGGTTTTAAGAGGGTTCATAGTGGTATTTGATTACGTGTGAAAAGGTTACAGATAAAGTCATTGACTGATGTCTATCAGCAGCAATTATTAGAAATAAAAGGCTATTCATGCCGCTTTAACAACAAATGCGCAAATGGGGAAGGTGCTACCCTTCCCCGATACTTGAATTATTAAAGCTTCTTACTCAAAGCTGACTAAATTCGACAGTAAATTCGACAGTAAATATATTTAGTATTTAACTTGGAGTGTTGCCATATAGTTACGGCCTTCTCCAACAACAACACCACTTGTGCTGCCGCCTTCTAGGTATTCAGTATCAAACAAGTTCTCGACATTGAAACGCGCGACGAAATCTAGGTTCTCGTCATACTTAATCGTATGTGAAATACCCATATCTACACGTGTGTAGGCATCTTTCTTAAACTCATTAGCACTTTCTGTGTAACGCTCACCAACATGGTAAATACCTAAGTTAACATCAGTACCATTATTGAACGCGTACGTAGACCAAATACTCGCGGTAAATTCAGGTACGTCTGCAGGCGTTTTACCTTCAAGTTCAGGGTCGTTTTTGTACTCTGCATCTAAGAACATTGTTGAAGCACTTAATGAGAACTCATTAGTGATGTAGCCAGTAGCTGACAGTTCCGCACCAGTATGAACTTGCTCACCCACTTGCGTCGTACGAGTGCTATCACCATTTGGATCCAAGTCTTCTGTTACTTGCATATTCGATTGGGTAATTTGGAACAATGCACCAGAGACTAATAGACGCTCGTCGAACAACTCCCACTTTGAGCCTAGCTCATAAAGCGTGCCTTTCTTAGCATCCTGCTTTTGACCATAATTCACATCGTCTTGGTCCGTGATTTCACCAACGGGTTCAAAGCTTTCAGAATAAACGGCGTAGATAGAGCCATTTTCAGCTGGTGAATAAATAACGCCGACTTTTGGCAAAATGTTGTTGTAACTCTCTTCTGAGCCACTGCTACTGATTGTTTTATCGTAAGCAAAACGAGCACCCGCAAGCGCCTGCCATTGATCATTGATCGTTATTAGATCTTGTACATAAAAGCCGTAGTGTTTGCTTTCAGAATGTGAAAGGCCTGATGTGTCATTGCTGTAATGGATATCAGACGGTTTGTCGAAACCATTGCCGCACTCTTTAATTGCATCAGCTTCAGTCGAGTTCACACACGCGTAATCAGAGTAGTACAGCTGTTTGTAGTCGTAGTGCAGTCCGTTCACACCAAGTAGCAAACGGTGATTAACGCCTAATGCATCAAAATCACCCGTAAAATCTGCGTACGCAGTATCGAATGTCCACTCGTCATGACGATCGGAGACTTTATAACCGTAGTCTGAACCCGTTTGGCGAACTGTGTTATTTGCTTCAGTACGTTGACGTTCGTAAAACTGACGGCTGATGCCCGTTTTCACAGACCAAGTGTCATTTAGGCTCGCAGTTATCGCTGCGCCGTAATTCGCAATATCATTGTCAGTTTGTGCAAAGCGCTGATCATTCACGATACTAGGGTCAATGACTTCCCCAGTCGTCGTGTCAATTTTCGACCCATTGTCTAAATCGCCAAGCTCTTGAGTACGGTCGTAATGAAGAGAAAGCATAACATCGTCGTTAATATCGTAATCAACAAAAAGGCCACCAACAAAACGCTCAGTTTCTACATCAGTCCCATCGAAACGTGTACGCCAAGAGTCTTGATTTTCTTGCGATACAATCGCACGAGCTCTTAGTGTTTGAGCTTCGTTCAATGAACCACTCACGTCTGCAACAGTACGTGTATAGTTGTCTGAACCAAGGTCTTGACTCACGCTCACTTGAGTCTCATAGGTTGGCTTTTTAGAGATCATATTCACTAAACCACCCGGCGTTGATTCACCGTACAGTAAACCAGCAGGGCCTTTTAATACTTCTACGCGTTCCAACAACTCAACAGGTTGGCGATAGTGAGACCAATGTTGAACACCATCACGTAGGTAACTTGAGCCACTGTCTAAAGAGAAGCCTCGTAAGTTGAAACGCTCACGGTTGGTCGATTTTGAACCCGCTGAAATAGAAGCGTCATTCTTCAAAACTTCACCAAGTGTGCTTGCGCGCTGTTCATCAATGATTTTCTCATCGATAACGGAAACTTGTCCTGGAGTCTCTAGCTGAGTCGCTTCCATACGCATTGCCGTTGAGTTGGTGTCGGCTTTGTAGCCATACTCACGCCCCTCGACAACCATATGTTCATCTGTTTTTACTGAATCTGCTAAAGCTACAGGCGAGGCAAGTACGGCGCCAATTACTAAAGCCAATGGGCTCTTTGAAAACATTATCCTTTATCTCCGATATTATTATTGTTCAGGTTTCGGCTCATTTGATGAGCTATTCCTGTTAATCCGTTTCCGGTACCACTGAATTATTTCGGAGGTGAATATAAGTGATAATTATTACCATTTGCATTAAATTTACATTCTTTGCATTCGTAAATTTTTGTAAAGATTCACCAATCAATCTAACAACACGCCATCAGATATAAAAAAGGCGCTATAAAGCGCCATTTTTAATCAATTGGGAACAATAAACTAACCCGCAGTCCACCATTTTTTCTATTTTCAGCAATAACTTGACCTTGCATCAGAACCATCGCCTCTTTAACAATCGCAAGCCCGAGACCGTAACCGCCAGATTGCTTGTCACGCGCTGACTCTAAGCGTGTAAATGGATCAAATATCCGTTCTAGTTGGCTTTCTGGAATGCCTAGTCCGTTATCTTCTATAGTTATAACGCTGCAGCGCTTGGCATAAGTAGCTTCAAAACAAGAAACTATTATCTCGGCTTCCTCCCCTGCATATTTAACGGCATTAGCGATTAAGTTACCAAGCACTCGTAACAATAGACGTTCATCCGCTTTTACAAAGTTGGTTAGGTCATTCCGGTCATTCATTACTAGCGTTTGATTAGGCTTCACATCAGCCTGCATCTGATTGACTTGTAGAGAACAATATTGCTCTAGCTGAACAAGGGTCAGTTTCGCATCGTATCGAGAATTTTCTAATCGACTGAATTCCAAAATCTCCCCAACCAAATCATTCATTTCTTCGGTTTCTTTCTCTAAACGATCAAGTAAGTACTGCTCATTGCTAGGGATTTTATTACGGAGTAAATGCAGTGCGAGGTTTTGCCTTGCTAATGGTGTTCTTAATTCGTGAGAGACATCTCTGATGAGCCTACGCTGCTTCTCTGCGAGTGAATGTATCTCATTAGTCATATGATCGAAATCTTGTGCCAATTCATTGAACTCACGTGTCTTTGATTTTAGTTCCGAAACAACACTCACTGAAAAGTCGCCCTTTGAGAGCCTTCTACTCGCTTCTCGTAATCTATCCAAAGGCTGTTGAAGACTCTTCGCCATGATGATTGAAAATAAGGTCAAGATTACGAGTGCAATAAAGGCTTTGATCAGTGAAAAATACAAAGAGAAATGTTGAGCTGGGTGGACCTGATGAGGTAGTTGAATCACCAGTGTTTTATTTTGAACTAACTTGATACCAAAAATTGGTTTATTAACACGGGCATCTAGCTGATGATTTAAATCACGTAGATACCGAAGCTTGAATTCAAAGTGAGGGTGCATATTTCTATGTGTAATTGGATGATTTTCTGCATCCAGCACAAATAAGTAATACGGCTGAGCGTTGGCCCAATCCGCCAGTTCATCCATGTCCCCCTCTTCGATTAACACGTTAGCTTGATATGCCATATCTAACATGTCTACCTTGACGGTTTGTGGAACTTTAAGAAGAGCCTTCATCAAGGCTTTTTCTGCAAGCCCTTGAAGAATCAATATTGATACAAGAATGACCGTTAGGTAGCTAAAGAGCTTAAAGGTTAACCCGTCTTTTCGTTTAGCAATAAATTCAGGGCATCGAATACAGTTTTTCATTAAGCCCCAACCGTTTCTAAATAACTGTACCCTTTGCCTCGCACCGTTTTTATATGTTGTTTAGAAAGCCCTGCTTGCACTAATTTGCGACGAATATTGCTGATGTGCATATCTAAGTTTCTATCAAAAGGACACAGTTCCTTTTTTAACACTCTCACTTGTAAATCAGATTTTGAAACCACCACACCGTGGTTTTTGATTAAGTAATCTAACAATTCAGATTCTGTACCCGTTAACGGTAACCGGGATAATTGCTCGTTTAATCCCTTATTATTGGTGGCGATAGATTGCCTTTGCTTTTCTAAGCCAACTCTACGCAATATAACTTTGATTCGAGTTAATAACTCAGGAACCTTAAACGGTTTTGCAATATATTGATCCGCACCCGCTTGGTAACCATCTAGCATTGACGCTTCATCATTGAGGGCTGTGAGCATTAGGATTGGAGTGGCGAATCGCTGACAGATTCGACGAGCAACTTGAAGGCCGCTCAAATTAGGGAGCATCACATCAAGTAACACTAAGTCGACGGGATTACTTTGAATAAACTCTAATGCACTTTCACCGCAGTGTACTGAATCTACGTGATAGCCCTCCTCTTCAAGGACTTCACTAAGAAGTTCACATAACTGAATATCATCATCGACAACTAAAACACGTGACATAATTGCGCACCATTAAACAATAATGGTTCGCATTCTAATTATCAGTTATATCAAATACAACCATTTATCTTGTATCACCCAATTCTAGGGAGAATGAGGATAACTTACATAACGGCTTAGCGTATCAATCTTACGACCAAGGAACCCGGTGCTCGCACTGATTCAACATTATGGCTGATCACCGTGCCATTGATGGGGGAGGTATAAATTTCCACTTCATCGCCAAAGCTATTGTACTGCTTGGCTAACATCTGCCCTTTTTTTACTGTATCCATCAACTCGACGTGACAAATAACAAAGCCACCTTGTTTAGCTCGTACGCTGATAATCTCATTGCCCTCAATACAGGGAACTTGAGCTGATTCAATCTCACCAGATAGAATTTCATACGATTTAAGAATATTGAGCACGCCTTGAGTGGCTCGATCTATCATCTCTAAATCGGTATAGCGTCCAACCCCCACTTCAATAGTAATTGATGGAATACCGGCTCGATTGTAAACCGTTTCAAGAACGCCCGGATCACCAGGGTCATTAAGAATAACGTCTGGAGCGATGAGCTTTGCCATACGTACTGAGTCTTCCAATCGATAGTCTGCGAAGGCATAAAGTGGGTACGTTGAACCACTCGTCTGAGAGTGAAGGTCAATCGCCAAGTCAGTATTTGGTTTTAATAAATTTTCCCACAGACTATGAGCATAACGACTGGCATCATCGCCTGTAGAACTACCAGGAAATACACGATTTAGATTGGCAGAGGAGCTATCGGGCGCCGCTGAGTGGAAATCACGGCTATGGCGGGCAATACCTGAAAGGTTCACCGTGGGTACTATGATGACCGAGCCAGCGAGATCTTTACCTACTAACGTTCTTGCTAATTTTTGAGCGGTTAAAATACCGTTTTGCTCATCTCCGTGGATACCGGCCGTAATCATTATTCGCTTACCCGATTTTTTACCCTTAAAGACTCTAACCGCTAAGGTTTGAGGATGGCCAATAGCATCGGTCGCAACCGCAAACCAAAACTTATGTTCACCCGCTTCAAGAGCATTGACATCCAATGCTTGAATGGTTGGGTACATCGGTACAATACATTCGTTAAAAGAACGGGCCATTATGCTTTTCCATTACTAAACCATGACTCTCATACTAACTTAAACAAGAAGATCACGCTTAGGTATAATTGCAGTAAAGTGCACTGTATATACTTAATATATATAGGGTTATTAACATAATACTATCAAAGTAAATCGAACGTCACTCTGAACCCAAACATTACATGGTGAATTATTAATCACATAATGTTTACCTAACTTATGATAGATCTCACTATTGATAGATTTAACATATTTTATTCAGGTTTTTATAACCTATATGTATTTTTGCTACACTATAAAGAGGTAGAATCAAACCAGTGATCGCCAGAACCTGAACCTTCCTTTGTTATGCTGTATAAAATTGAAGAATCCATAAAAATATCTATCGAGACGTTGTCTGTTGGCATGTTTGTAACAGCAATAGAAAACACAAAGCGCGTGAACTTGTCTAATGCAGGACGAGTCTCTTCCGCGTCGGCTATTGACCAGTTAATAAGCAACGGTATTAAATTTGTTTGGGTAGACCCTAAACTATCGAAAGATGGCTGCATAATAAAACCTATTCAAGCTGCGCAAGTTGAAAGTGAAAACACGCAAGCCGCCTCTTCTGCTATACCTACTAAACTGAAAAAGCCTAAAACCTTTAGCCGACATGCTAATCAAAAAAAAGCGAAAAAACTGATTGATGATGCTAGAGGGCTAGCTAATCGTGTGATGAGCCAGACTTTTGAAGGTAAGGTAATCGAACTCGATAAGATTGGCGAGCTCGCAGAGAATATTATTGAGTCTCTTCTCGTCGATTCCGATGCTCTAAGGTGTGTGTCGGCTTTGAGGCAAAAAGACGAATATTTGTTAGAGCACTCCGTTAATGTAGCCTGTTTGCTCGTCACGTTTGGTAAACATTTAGATTTAGACAAGGCCTTACTCAAACAGATGGCTATTGGAGGATTCATTCATGATATTGGGAAAACCAAAGTTAAGAATGAAGTTCTAAATAAACCCGCTAAGTTGACGCCAGATGAATTTGAGCATATTAAGCTGCATCAAGTATTTGCTGGTAAATTGATTTTCGATATCGAAGGTCTGAGTGACGTTAGCCGCGATGTCTGTTTGATGCATCACGAAAAACTCGATGGTAATGGCTACCCTCTTGGCCTCAAAGGAGAAGAGATACCGCAGCATGGGCGTATGGCATGTATTGTTGATATTTACGACGCGCTGACCGCTGACCGTTGTTATAAAAAAGGAATGAGCTCTGCTGAAGCCTTTAAAATCATGCTTGGCTTAACGCCATTTCACCTCGACTCAGAATTGGTCTACAAATTTATTAATTGTATAGGTGTTTACCCTGTCGGCTCATTGATAGAACTTTCAGACGGCAGAGTGGCCATTGTTTGGACGTCAAATCCCTCACAGCCGCTAAAGCCCGAAGTGAAGTGCTTTTATTCAAATAAATACAAACGTTTTACCGATGTTGCGCTCGTCGACCTTAAGAGCAGTAATTTGAAGATTGAAAGAGCAATATCTCCATCATCTATCAAAGTGGACCCAACCCCATTTTACGAGTAATCAGGAATGGTAGTATTTGGGTTCTAGAGAGTAACTTAGACCTTCCCTGCCTTTTTTAGTAATTTGAGCCCTTCTCTGTGTGCTAACCCTTGAATACCTTGGGTGCTAATAAAATTTACGACCGCATTCGCGTCCGTTCTTGAATATTCCCGAAGAGACCAACCAATCGCTTTTTGAATGAAAAACTCTTTATCCGATTGGTTTTCTCGAATCAGCGAAAACAGAAGCTCAGGGTCAGTGTTATCTTTGTATTTTAGCTGAAAGAGCAACGTTGTTCGTCGTAACCAAATGTTATCGCTATTTCGCCATTTGTTAATATATTCCCCTGTTTCATCAGGATGGTTGAGAAACAGAGTTCCAGCGATATGTGTGGCAAGCATGTCAACGGTATCCCACCACGATTTTGTCGTGATCCAACGCTCTAGGGCCACCAACATGGTTGTGGGTAACTGTTTTTTTAGCTTGATAAGAAGATCCACCGCCACCATTTGAAATTCTCGTTCAGGCATAGCCCAAAGCTCATCGATTACAGCCGGTAGCTCCTCAATTGATGGAAGTACACTCTTAGTGAAAAGCTCCTTCAAAGCTGTCCGGCGTGGTCCAGATTGAATGCCAAAATACGCATATTGATCACGCATGTAAGACTTCATAAAGCTGGCATTTTCAGCGTTGGCTAGAGGAATAAGTGCATTTTTCACACTTTGAACCCAATGATGTTTAGGTAGTGATTGACCCGCCAAATCATGCATAAGTAACCTAATTCTTTGTTGAGAGTACAGTTCGCACCATACACTTTAAATTGCGGTCGTTGTAGTTTTGTCCTCCAGTATTCAATCAATAGCTCGAAACTGGAAAGCTCAAACATATCTTCTTAAACCTTGATTTTATAACTCCGTGACTTGGAACCTTTTTCTAGCTGACATAGTGGGATAGGATGCATATTGAACTTTAGGTTATTCTTTATCCAATTATAACGAGGCTATATGCTTAAGTTACGACACTTTATTCCACTATCATTTCTATTTTTGTCGCCACTAAGCTACGCTGACTACCCTAGCCTTAGTTCTACAACGATTGATTCCAACGGAACTCGGCTCGTTGATACGAATAATGTAGTTAAACTCGCCATCGAACAAAATCGCTTTATTCCCCTTCGTTACAATCAAAAATTCAAAGATCATCGTGCCGATCTATTTAAAGAAGTCGAACAATTAGGAGAGTATGAACTCAACGCTTATGTAAATTCTTCATTGGTGCGAGGAATTCAAAATATCGTTGGGGAGTTTGCATGTGTTAGCTATCGCCATTATTCAGAAAAACCTCAGGCGAGTTCATGCAATGATACGTCTAGCATCAGTCCATCTAACAGTAAGGAAAACAACGTTAGTAGCCATTCGAAATTAGAAGGAAAGCCTTTTATCTACGGTCAATACGTCAACAATCGACTGACTACAACACTAAATAACATTTCCATACCAGCTCGTAGCTACGACCTATTCCTTCCGAGTGCACAAGAAAAGCCACTCAATACTATTTGGGGCGCAGTCCACCAACTTGATTCATCTCGAATATTCAATAATGATACGAAACCTACGGTACTGACTGTCTATATCGATGCGTATAAAATGAACCAAGATGGTGAACGTACAGATAACGTCATTGAAGGTGCACAAGTGATCTTAGTCGTTGTTCCTAGAGTGTCTGAAATAGCCCTAAGAGAAGATGAAAAATCGGCTCGCGATTTCGCTATCAATCACGCTAAAGTTATCGTGCCAGTCTACTCGCAATAATAGCGCTTGATAACAGATACCGAGTTCAACACTTAATAGTAAGTACACATACGCTGGCCATTTACTTCAACAATATTAAATGGCGTTTCGTAAATATCAGCCAAAACATCAGAGCGAATCACATCTTCTACTTTGCCATTTACCACGATTTCTCCGCTCTTTAAAGCAATGATGATATCGGAATAGCAGGCTGCGAAATTGATATCATGAATGACCACAACCACGGCTTTGTCCATCTCGTGTGCCAACCTCTGAATATTACGCATGATCTGCAACGAGTGCTTGATATCGAGGTTATTAAGCGGTTCATCTAAAAATACATAATCGGTATCTTGGGCAATCACCATCGCAATATAAGCTAACTGACGCTGACCACCACTGAGTTCATCCAGATACTTATGTTGAATCAAACGTAGGTCAAGATAATCAATTGCCCGCTCAATGACACTCTCGTCATGCTTATTTAACTTACCCTGCGAATATGGGAAACGCCCAAATGAAACCATTTCGCGAACGGTAAAGCGCATCGTGACACTGTTTGATTGCCTAAGAACCGCAAGTCTTTTTGCCAGCTCTTTAGTGTCCCACTCTGCAATCTCTTTGCAGTCTACAATAACCTGACCGTGATCTTTCGAAACTAAACGGCTCGCCATTGAAAGTAAGGTACTTTTACCTGCACCGTTGGGGCCTATGATTGACGTTACTTTGCCTTTTTCAAATTCCGCACTCGCATCATCGACGACGTTATTTTCACCAAATGCCTTGGTCAGGTTTTTCAGTTTGATCATAAAGTTTAAGTCACTTTGTTGCGCAGTAGCATCGAAAGAAAATAGACACCACCAATAAAATTAATCACCCCGCTTAGCGTTGTCGAGAAGCTAAATATATTTTCGACGACCCACTGCCCGCTAAGCAAAGCCGCTACCGCAGAAAGAGAACATGCAATAAGCAAAACACTGTGTTTGTAGGTGCTGAACAGCTCCCGAGTTAAGTTGGTTACTAAAATACCAAAGAACATGATTGGTCCAATTAATGCGGTAGATATGGCTATGAGTACCGCTGAAAGCACCAGAACTCGCATTGTCACCTTACGAACATCCACACCAAGGCTAATTGCGTTGTCTCTGTCTAACCAAAATACATCTAGCTGAAAATGCATTCGATATAAGCTAATGCAGACAATCGACAATATCGGCACGCATAAATAGACCAGCTCCACTTTGATATTATTAAAACTGGCAAACATACTCGATTGCACTGAAGCAAAGTCGTTAGGGTCCATTAACATAATTAAAAATGAAGAGATATTTGAAAACAGCTGGCCAAGGATCACGCCTAGCAATAGCAGCGCTATTAAATTGTGCTTTCCGCTTCTGAAGTAAAAATAAAACAACAGCAGTGAAAAACCCAACATGATCACAACAGAAATAGCGAAATTGATGTATTCGTTAAGAACAACAACGCTAAAACCGCCAAACAGCGCGACTACAATCACTTGTGTAAGCAGGTAAAGGGAGTCAAACCCCATGATACTTGGCGTTAATATCCGATTGTTGGTGATGGTTTGAAACGCCAGCGACGATTGAGCGATCGCAACACCGGCTAATATCATCGCAACCACTTTAGGTACACGCCTAGAGAGGAAATATTGATAATTATCTGCTGTTAAACCTAGGCCAATAAATAGTGAAGTAAACACGACACAAAACAGTGAGAGTAGTATTAATTTTGTTTTATCCTGCACTCTTTTGACCTCGCAGAATCAACGTTATAAATACGCCTCCACCAATGATACTAATGATCATCGAAATAGGAACTTCATATGGGAATATAATCATGCGACTTGCCAGATCACAGACAAGCACCACTATTGCACCAAGCAACGCAGTCAGCGGAATATTCTTTCTTAAATTATCACCAAAATAGTGGCTGACTAAATTTGGCACTATCAGCCCTAGAAATGGAAGCTGACCAACGATCATTACCACCGTTGCAGACATAACCGAAACCAGTATCACGCCAATAACGACCACTTGCTGATAATTTAGTCCTAAGTTAGTGGCAAAATCTTTACCAATACCCACCGCCGATATACGAGCAGCATATAAATAGCTAAATATGGCAACAGGAAGTGCGATGTAAAGTAGTTCAAAGTCCCCTTGAAGAATATTAGCAAAGTTGGCAACCGCCCACCCTGACATGTTCTGAACCGCATCGTATTTGTAAGCAATGAAGCTCGCAGCAGATTGCACAACATTGCCAAAAATAATGCCGATAAGTGGCACAAAAATCGCGTTCTTAAATTGAATACGCTGAATAAACTGGATGAAGATTAGTGTGCCAAGCATCGCTGTCACAAATATCAGCCAGATATTGTTACCATTGCCAAAGAGCACAAGACTTAACACGTAACCAAACATTGCACACTCGATGGTGCCAGATGTCGATGGTGCAGCAAATCGATTTTGGCTGATCTGCTGCATGATAAGTCCGGCAATACTAAGCCCAGCACCAGCAAGTAAAATAGCGAGTAGCCTTGGGACGCGGCTTAAGAACAACAGCGCCCACGCATCGGGGTCACCATTAACAAGTAATATGAACGATAAGTCTCCAACGCCGACAAAGAGCGATAGAGCACTTAATATCAACATACCAAGCAATAACCTTTTCACAGCTAACCTCTGCTTGATCTATATCTTAGTTAAGACCGATTGACTCTTTTACATCGGTGATCATCTGCTCTGTGGCTGTTACACCCGCAATTGAAAGATACCAGGCGTTGATATCAAGGTAAGCCATATGGCCATTCTTATACGCTTTCGTCGCTTGTACTAATTCATTTTCAAACTCTGCTTGAGTGTTACTGGTGCCTTTATTGACCAACTTATCTTTATCGATAATCAGCAATGTAGAGGGATTAGATTTGCCAATGAACTCATAAGAAATCAAATCGCCATGACGAGTTGCTTTAATTCCTTCGACCGTTTGTTTAAAACCAAAATCTTTATAGATTGAAGAAAAACGAGAATTTTCACCAAAGGTCGTGATATTGCCACCTGAACTCATCACTGTCAGTGCATCGATGCTGTGGTTTTGGTTATAGCGACGTATAGATTCGAATTGCTGATCGAGTGACTCGATTTTCTGCTCAACCTTTTCTTCGATGTTAAAGACCTTACCTAGGTTACGCCACTGCTGTTGTGTACTATTCCAGTAACCTTGATCAGCCTCAGCAGCAAAGACAACAGTCGGCGCAATTTTACTTAGTTCTTCATAGTTACTCGCACCTCGAGCACCGACAATAATAACGTCTGGCTTTTGCATATAGATAGCTTCGAAGTCCGGTTCGAACAAACTGCCTGATGACGCGTACTGTTCACCTTTGTACTTATTCAAATACGTTGGAAGCGTTGCCGCTTTTGAAATCGCTACGGGATCAATACCAAAACGGTCTAGTGCATCTAATGGTCCTAAGCCGATTACTACAACTCGTTTAGGCTGTGTTTCAAGTGTAACGCTGCCCAGACGGTGCGTCACCTCGACCGTGTTGTTTGACGCAGAATTAGCAAGTGCAATACTTGTAAAGGAGTAAAACGACGCAATTGCGCCAATGATAAGAAGGCTTGCTTTAACTGCCATGTAAATCCCTTAATGCAAATCGTTTGTATTTAGATTCGCGAATATACATATTTTATATAGGCATATCAACTAGCTTGACGTTTTTGATCGGAATTAACGGCAGTTGTGTACTAAATCAATCGTCCAACGAACGATCACTTTATCATCGTATTCTGCGGCGAATGAAGTGTGGGATATTAGCGTATTAACCGGTACAGATTGCCTCTGTCAGTACTAAAGAAAATATCTCCTTTTGACGATACTTCAATGTCTCGAATGCGCTCTCCGAGCTTTTCCATAATCCTCTCTTCTGCTACCGCCTTCCCTTCTTCATCAATCGTTACGATATTTATGTGAGTTAGCTTAAGTGCACCCGCTAGGAGTTTACCTTTTAGCTCTGGGAACTTGTTACCTTGATACAAAACTAGGCTACTAGGCGCAATAGATGGGATGTAAATCTTAACAGGAGGCTCAATGCCCTCTTTTTCAATCGGCTCACCAACTTGAATAGGTCCCCAGTACTCTTTTCCAAAAGAGACTATCGGCCAGCCATAGTTAGCTCCTTTCTTAATTAGGTTAATTTCATCACCACCACGGGGACCGTGCTCTATTGACCACATTTTTTGGGTAGTCGTATCAAAAAACAGACCTTGAGGGTTTCGATGACCATAACTCCATATTTCATTAAGTACCGAATGGTTGTCGACATAAGGGTTATCAGATGGAACCGTTCCGTCAGGATTCAGACGTAAGATCGAGCCAGCATGCGTCTGAGTATTCTGGCCATTGTCGCGCTCACCACGATCACCAATGGAAAAATAAACGCTATTACCGTCAAACGCAATGCGGCTACCAAAATGACGGCCAGTATCGGTACGAGACTTTGACACAAGTAGATCTTGCCAACCAGAGACTGTTCCATTGACATAGGTTGCTAGAGCAAGTGTCGTCGCCCCTTCCCCACTAACATCTTTGCTGTAAGTGACGTATATCTTATTGTCATCAAATGGAGAAAGTGCAATATCAAAAATGCCCCCTTGACCTTTTGCCCAAACGCTAGCGATCTCAGCCACCACATGATGCGTACCTGTTGATAGGTCCACTTGCCTAATTGCACCATTTCGCTCAGTAATGAGCATGGTATTGTCATCAACATAGGCTAGCCCCCACGGAATCGCAAAACCACTCGCGATTTTTTCTACATTCCAGGCATACACATTGGTCGATGCAAGCATCAAAAAGATAATCACGCCGACTCCTTGAATATTGTTCATCCCTTTCTCTAACCTATTACTTAGCTTTTCTAAAGCATAGCGTTTGATAAGAAACGATTCTGTGAATAATGTTGTTTAAAACGTAACATTGAAAGAAAACAGCGATAACATGGAGGTGCTATTTAATTGCCTTTGCGTATTAGCTTAGCGGGGCATTATTTAGCTGTAGTGACGAACGCCTATTAATGACGTATTGCAACCGCAGCAGCATAAGTACGGCTGCGACGGTTAACCCTGTTAGAATTCCGATCCAAAATCCTTTTTCACTCATTGCAGGGACAATGTAATCTGTCAGTCCTAAAACAATACCAAGAGGTAATGCTAACCCCCAATAGGACGCTATTGCTAAAAACATCGGAACTTTAGTGTCTTTATAGCCACGTAAAGCGCCATTGGCAGACGTTTGAAGAGCGTCACTAAATTGATACAGCGCGGTAAAACCTAATAACGTTGCCGCTGTTGCGCTGATGGCAGGGTCAGTGGTGTAAAGACGAATGATCCAATCAGGAAATAACAAGAAAGTTGCAACAGACATCAGTGATATTAAACCCGCAACTATGATCCCTATCTTGCTACGCTCAATCGCTCCTAATTCATCTTTTTCACCCAGCGCATGGCCAACACGAATAGTAATTCCAAATGAAATACTCATTGGAATGACGTATGTCATACTCGAAATATTGAGTGCAATCTGTGCTGCGGCGACATTTTCGGCTCCTATACGGCCAATCATAAGCGCTATAACTGAAAAAATACTGCCGCAAACTGCAATGTTCATTCCGATCGGCAAGCCTAGTTTCAATAGATGAAACATTTCTTTTGCCCTTGGTGTCGCGTTTGAAGAACGAATAATATTTTTGTAATGGTGATGCCCTTTGATGTAGGAATACAGCAACCCAGACATCAGCCAATAGACTAAACTCGTTGCCCACCCACAGCCTACGGCGCCCAATTCAGGGAATCCAAATTTGCCGTAAATCAGAATGTAGTTAACCGGAATATTTACGAGTAAACCCACGACCGAAATGATCATCGGTACTTTGGTATTGTTCATTCCCTCACAGAAGCCGTTCAAGGTGTAGAACAAGGCTATACCCGGCACACCAAATGCCAGTGCAAAAGCGTAATCGCTAGCAATCGGGATGATTTCAGACGCGACTCCAATCCATTCCAAAATGGATCTTGCGCTGGTTAAGTAGGCGATCAGTATTACGCTAGAGATCAACGCTAACCAAACCATTTGGAAAAATTCAACAGAGACACTTTCAAAGTCTCGAGCACCGCGGTGATACGCTACGACAGGTGTCAGAGCCATGATAATCCCACGGAGTAACAGCAACACAGGGATCCAAAGGCTGGTACCCAGTGCGATCGCAGCCAAATCGGCTGCGCTTACTTGGCCTGCCATTGTCGTGTCAACAAACCCCATCGCCTGAGTGGCAATTTGGGTAAAAATAATAGGAATAGATAGATGCATCAAAGCACCCGATTCACGAGTAAAAGGACGGAATTTCGTTAGCATGGGAAGTTCAAACACCAATATAAATGCGCCAATGAAGGCAGGATAGCGAGTACGCATTTTAGGATGTGCCCGTTAGGCGGCGGTAATATAAACGCCATGCTCTACAGGGTCAAGGCTTGTTCATAGGGTTTTAGCTACCACATGTTGTGGCGCTAGGACTTGGTGTATATCACGTCTACGATAAGGATCGCTTTAAGTCATAGCAATAGTCATCATAATTAGTTAACTTGGCCCAATATGTTCAGTCGCTAATGTTAGCGGTCCCTTATTTAACTTTAAGATACTAGATATGATTCAACCCAAATTACACCTCACCGCAAATAAAGCATGGTTCGCAATGCTTGAATCAGCGTTAGTTAAATCAAATGTGGATATTGAAGAAGCATTTTTGGGAAAAGAGAATATTAAACGCTTAAAGAAAAGCGATCACATCGATGTCACTGAATTTAAACAAGCTATTCTTCGCGCAACGGAAATGGGCGACAGCGCGACAATTGCAAGGCACTGTGCAGAAGAATTTGACCCAATCGCCTTTGGTCCAGCAGGTATCGCACTCTCTACTGCGCCTACACTTCGTAGCTTTTTAAAATTGTATTCTGAGCTATATGTACATTTTCTTCCGTCGATCCGCATCATACATAAACCAGTACCACACGGGGTTGAGTTGTGGCTTATAAACCCAGAAATGTATAACAATGAAGAAGATACGGCTTATCAATTACAATTAATTTATTCAATGGTAATGATCAACTTCATTCGGCATTGTGTTTCAAGCTCTGAATTTACCTTCATTTATAAACTCATATCTTGGTATTACCCAGACCAGCTACGCAAAGACTTTGAGCAACAGTACAATATTAAGATAGAGACAGGGAGTGACTTTCGACGAATCTGTTTCGATGACAAGTATCTTGATTTGCCTTTGAAAAACAGTAACGCAAGTGTTCACTACGCTATGACTTCACTGGCCTATGAACAACGAGCACAGATTGAAAAAAGAAGCTTACTGCCACAAATCTATACCATCTTTGAATCTCATGACATTGCAGCGATCTCCTTAGATAAGACCGCAAAACTTCTCTTTCTCAGTCGTCGGACGTTTACTCGTCGACTGGCTCTTGAAGGAGTGAGTTTCAACCAAATATTTGAGCGCTATAAACTCGAAAAAGCACTAACCCTACTCAATGAGCAACAAGACATTACGACCATAGCTTTAGAACTAGGATTTAGAAACCTGTCTTCTTTTTCTAGGGCGTTTAAACGATGGACAGGAAAGTCACCTTCCATTGTTCTAGCACATAGATAACCTCATTATAATTTGGCCCAATAAGATAAATCAATGTCTGTATTGGTGAAGCGACCAGTACGATAAACTGTTCTAATAACCTCAACATATAACACACATGAATGTTGAGAAAATAACAATGACTGACAAAACCAATGACCAAGAAAACAAAAGCGGCTCTCTAGCCAGTACTCCTGAACAATTAATCAAACTGATCTCAGACGCAGCGTTTAGCGCCCCACAAAAGTACCTTGTTCGTAAAGCTGCTGCACTAGAAAGCAGTACTTTCACAATTGAACAACGACACTTAGAGCAACGAATCGATGCTGATACTGACCCTCGTAGTTCGATCAACAAAGAAGAAATGATCAAATGGACTGACGATTTAGTTGCAATATCTAAGCAATCGAAAGACGACGGCAATATCCTTTGGGGACGTATTCAAGGCACCAAATATGAGCGCGAATCATTAGATTGGGCAGAAGAGAAGCTAAAGTCTTTTGGTATCAAAGAAGTTCATCACGATAAGTTCCCTTCAGGCCAACAGCAGTGGCGTCCTACGAAAAATGAATTACGTATCGTGTCAGCACCAAGCATTGATGGCTTCGAAGCTTTAGAGCTTACAACTGCATTAACAGCGTTTGAATCTAAGTCAACACCAGTAGAAGGCGTTGAAGCTGAGCTGATTTTTGTTGGTGATGGTACAAACTCAGAACTTCGAGGGCGAGATCTTGAGGGTAAAATTGTTTTATTACGCGCGCGTGTTAACCCAGGTGCATTGATGTCAACAGCACGAGTAGCTTACTCTCGTATTGCTTCTGGAAAATGGGGCAACCCAGCCGGTGTCATCATTTGGTTTGATATTCCTAAAGTATCAAACATTGCGGGCCGAGTTGGTGCTCCAGGCGGTGCTGATGAAATTGGTAACGCAATCCCTTGGACTGGGATTAATTACGAAGATGGTGTCTACTTGCGTAAGTTACTTGACCGTTCTGATGAAACTCAGCCGGTGACTGCTTACTTAAATATTCAAGGCGTTATGGATCAACCTGAAGACCGTATGACCGGAAATGTTTACGGTATTTTACCGGGTAAATCAGAGAAGTTTATTCACATCATGAGTCACATGGATAGTTACTTCTACGGTCTTCATGATAACGGCGTTGCGATTGCTAAAAATATGGCGCTGGCTAAGTACTATGCATCATTACCGCAAGATGAGCGTGAGTATGGTTTAGTGTTCATGTTCCATGGTGACCATGAAGTTCCTGGACTAGGTGGTACCCGTGAGTACGTGAAGAAATGGAAGCAAGAAATAGATGAAAATCTTCTTCTTGTTATTCGCTCAGAGCATTTGGGTATGCAAGCGAAGATGGATGAAGGTGTCATAGACGGTGATTCGAATGTAACAATGCCATTGCTGCTTACACTGACTAACCAAAGCCCTGCTCTGATTAAAATCCTAGAAGAAGCACAGCACCTTTACACTCTTCCTAGCTCTAGCCGAGCAATTACCGACCCTTCTGCCGATGAGATGGCATTTTACCCACCTCATTACACTCCACCAGAAGGTAAGCCAATGCCAATCAGTGTCGGTTGGATCCAAACTGGATTGCATTACCACACAACAGCAGATGTAGAGCAGTCACTAATTAGCTTTGACGCAGTAGAAAAATACACTCGTGCACATGCTTATATTATCGATCAAGTTTTCAAAATCACAGAATCAGACCTGCGTAAAAATGATGTTCCATATACAGCGGAGAACAACATTTATAACTCGGACGCTACCATTCTGACACTTGGTGACTGGTAACCCCTGATTGATACGCAACTAGGCACTGTCTCGTTGCGTAAAACGCACTTTAGGTGATATATGAACGTTCTAAAAAATACAGATTTAACAATCGAGTTTGATGAGTATATTTCTCTCGACGCTATCGAACTTGCCAATTTAGTTAAGATAAATAAGTTAAGCCAACAAGACTTAGTCGAAATCGTCATTCGACGCATTGAGGCCATTAACCCTAAGCTTAATTTCATGGCGAACACTACCTTTGATCGCGCTCGTGAGCGAACATCGAGTATCAGTAATAGCAGCAAATTTTCGGGCTTACCTATCCTTATTAAAGATATGATCGATATTGGCGGCGTTAAACGTACCGACGGTTCCCGTCTTATGTCGACCAATATACCAAAAGAGAATGTCGATTTTATTGAAGCCCTTGAAGCCTCAGGAGCCAATATTTTGGGAACAACCAATGTTCCAGAATTTGCTTGTACCCTAACGACTCACAATGATTTGTATGGCGAAACCATTAACCCATGGAATAGCCAATATACAGCTTTTGGTTCTAGCGGTGGTTCAGCTGTCGCTGTTGCCTGTGGTGCAGTACCAATGGCACATGGAAGTGATGGTGCAGGCTCTAACAGGTTGCCAGCTTCTGCAAATGGCGTTATTGGAATGAAGCCTAGTCGATACCGAATGTTGGCGGGCGAAATTGATAGCGGCCATGACATTGCAAAAACTAACCAAATGATCAGCCGAACGGTTAGAGACAGTGCAGCAATGTTAGATGCAACAGAAGACAAGTCTGGAGAATATTACCCACCTATGGGAATGGTGACAGGTTCTTCTGAACGTCGCCTAACCATTGGTGTGATTAAAGACTTTACCGGCTTACTTGATGTTGAACCAGCAGTCCATGCTTCACTTCTTAGCACTATTGAGCTTTTAAAAAGCTTAGGTCATACCGTTGTCGAAAAATCAAACCCCATTGATGCTACACAATTAACAAACGCATATTTAGGATTCTTTTCATCAAAATCAAGCATGCTAAAACCAACCATTGAGCAAATAACCGGGAAAACACCAGCAGAGTCTGGGCTCGTCACTAAGCTATTAGCGAGTCTACTGGATTACAATGAACAATTCACAGAACAAGACGCTAAAGATGGGGTTGATTACTTCAATACTCTCCCTGATCTTTTTGACGAATTGTTTGTAGATTGCGATATTGTATTAACACCTGTTAGCCCAATCATTAGCCCTCTCGTAGGAAAACTTAGCCCAGATTTTAATGTAGACGCCGATTTACTCAACTATACCTGTGGTTTACTTAAATTCACGCTACCTATCAACTTTGCTGGTAACCCAGCGATGTCTTTACCTCTTTTCTGGGATGATGAGACGGGGATGCCAATTGGTAATCAATTTATTGCCAAGAGTGGCGAGGACAAAACTATTTACGAACTCGCTTACGAGCTTGAAATTGCAAAACCATGGAAAGATAATTGGCCTTCAGTGTCGTTGAAAACATGGCAGCAATAAGAAAACTGTCTCGACTTGACACTAAAGTTGTTTAGTTAGTTATTTGCAATGAATAAAAGCCATGGGCTATAAACCACCATGGCTTTTTCATCAGCTTAATAAGCTCACACTCTATATCTAAATTCGTTGAGAGCTATATACCTATTCATACAATACAATCTTATTACATGGTGGTATTGGTATGACTTCAGTGAAACCCCGATCAAAATTTAAATACTAGTTAGATCACACCTAGCTCTCGTAGACGTTCCATCAAATAACTATCAGCCGTATGGCGCTCTGACAGCACAACCTCTGGCTTAGGATGTAGAAACAGAGGAAGTGAAATACGAGAGTGCTCTTGACGACCACCAGTTGGGTTTACTACTCGGTGTGTCGTACTTGGAAAGTACCCACCTGACGCTTCTTGTAGCATGTCACCAATATTGATGATCAAGTTACCGAAGTCACACGGCACATCAATCCAGTCACCCTCTTTACTTTTCACTTGCAAACCCGGCTCATTAGCGGCAGGAAGAACCGTTAATAGGTTAATATCTTCATGCGCTGCCGCACGAATTGCACCCGGCTCTTCTTCACCAGTCATTGGTGGGTAGTGAAGAACACGAAGTAATGTTTTATCGCTACCATTGATCATCTCAGACAGAGCAATCGAGAACTTTTCTTGTACGTCTTTTGGTGCGTGAGCTTCAACCCAACCAAGCAACTCTTCAGCAAATGCATTGGTACGTTGATAGTAATCCATGATCTGTGCTTTTAACTCTTCAGGGATCTGACCCCAAGGGTAGACATGAAAATACTCTTTGATGTCTTTTACACTATGACCTTTCGCTGTTTCAGACACACTTGGCGGAAAATATCCGTCTTGAGTTTCTACGTTGAACTTGAACTCGTTCTTACGTTCAGTTGAAAAGAACTGGTACCAGTTCTCGTAGATTGATTCAACAAGCTCCTTAGGGATTGGGTGATTTTTCAATACACCGAATCCTGTTTCTCTTAGTGACTTTACAAATTGCTCAGCGGCATCATCATCAAGGTAATTGACTGTCTCTAATTTCATGACTGCTCTTTTTTTTATATGTGGATAGTTAGTTTTATTTTGTTGAGAGATTAATTTTAAAAGTGACTAAGATGTAAATCAAACTTTAATGAAATGCATGAGTCTGTGTGGCTAGGAATTGAGCCAACCAAGTACTTTTCAACAGCATTAGTAAACGCCAAATGAAAACCGACTTCATGCCATTAACTATGTTGCTTTGCTAAATACACCTTCATCTCCTCCGCTATTAGGTCAAATACACGCCGAATGCGAAGGTTCGTATGAAGTTCTTCATGACATACAATCCAAACGGGTACATGAATGGGAGTGACATAGTCATCAAAGGCTCGTAATAAATCGGTATCTACATCACCAACATCCTGAGTTAGATAGATAAGCCCTAACCCCGTTTTACAAAGCTGTTGTTGCATCAATTGGCACTCTGTTATCACCTTAAAATTACTTGATGTTAATTTCCAGCCTTGGTTATTTAGTTGCTCCGAAATCACATTACTGCTGTTAAAACCAATGATTTGGATATCGTCAATATCACCTGGCGGGTATTCTTCAGGGAAAGAGGTTAAATAATCCTTTGTCCCATAAAGGTGAACTATTTCATCGCCTAACCTTCTTGCTATCAAGCTCGGTTGAGTCGGTTTAAAGTTTCGAATAGCAATATCAGCCTCTCTACGCTTTAAGTCACTAACGCTATTGGTCACTACCACTTCAATAGTGATACCCGGCTCTTTTTTACGCAGGTTAGCAATGATCTTTGGTAGACGGTATACCGCATCAAGTTGGCAAACTGAGACTATCACGCTGCCTTCAAGAGCTTGAGACTGCCCTTTTGCTGTCAGTGAAAAATCACAAGCCGCCTCACCCATTCGCCGAGCGACTTCTAATAGCTCTAAACCGCTCGTTGTTAGCTCCAATCGTTGGCCTGCGCGTTCAAATAAGGTCACGCCAATTTCTTTTTCTAATGCGGCGACTTGCCTGCTCAATGTTGGCTGAGTCATATTCAGAGCAGTAGCAGCACCAGATAATGTGCCTACTTCAGCGGTCACCAAAAAAGCACGTGTACGATTCCAGTCAAAACAAACAGATTCCCAATTCATACAAATACGTATAGCTCCATACCAATTTAGACACTTAATCCATCAATATTACATATATATAGTAACGACAGATTAGACACGGTCAAGGAGTGAAAATGACAGTATTAGTATTAGGGGCAACAGGGGCAACGGGAAGACTGGTTGTAAATGAACTTTTAAAAAGGGAACAAAAAGTAAGGATTGTCGTTCGTTCTACTCGTTCTACTCGTTCTCTATCACTTGATTTATTAAATAATAGAAAAGTCGAAATCACTTACGCGAATATTCTTGAGTTAAGTGAAAACGAGCTGCTTCACCTAGTGACAGGCTGTGATGCTGTTGTCTCTTGCCTTGGTCATAATTTGACGCTTAAGGGAATGTTTGGAGAGCCTAGACGTCTAGTCACCAATACAATTGAAAGGGTGACTCAGGCAATTATAAAAGCTCGGCCAAGCTCTCCAATAAAATTAGTGCTCATGAGTAGTACTGGTGTTCAGAACCGAACGGTCTATGAAAAGGTATCCATTACACATAAAGCCGTCATTACGTTCTTAAGGTTGGTGCTGCCTCCTCATATAGATAACGAAAAAGCGGTGGCATTTTTGCAACATAATGTTGAAGATCAGTCTCCATTTATCCAATGGGTTGCTGTGCGACCAGACTCCCTTACTAACCAAGTAGATGCGGCACCATACGATCTGCACTCATCACCAACCAATGATCCAATATTCGACGCAAAGAAAACCAGCAGAATAAACGTAGCGCATTTTATGGCTGAATTAATCACTAGACCCCAACTCTGGAGTCATTGGCAAAGTAAGTTACCGGTTATTTATGACAGTGCTCAGATGGTATCGGTGAAGGTATAATATAGAGTGGTTAAGATTGAGAAATAGAGCACTATTCAGCCAAACACTATGTTAATTAATAATACATAACAGCCTCGTTCATTGGGCTGTTATGTATTTATATTCCTGTTTTAAACAACAAGAATTAAGTTAGAAGAAATCGATTGAGCCTCTTCCGCCATTGTTATCTTTGCTCTCGGTCGGTTTTTCAGCTTTCGCATTTAATGTGTGAGGCTCGTTCTTTTTAGCGGATTTCTTTTTATCCGTATTTAGGCTTTGTTCAGCCTTCTTTTTGTCTGCTTTCTTTTTCTTTTTTTCTTTTTTCTTCGCTTCTTCCGCAGCCTTTTTCTCTAACTCTTTTTGTTTCTTATCTTGTGGTTCGGTTACTGGCGCATCGCACACAACAACATAATACTCTTGGTTGAATTCAAAGAAGTCTC
Organism: Vibrio kyushuensis; assembly: GCF_050337325.1. Classification (NCBI taxonomy): domain Bacteria; kingdom Pseudomonadati; phylum Pseudomonadota; class Gammaproteobacteria; order Vibrionales; family Vibrionaceae; genus Vibrio; species Vibrio kyushuensis. Next base: position 558,571 of record NZ_JAKJSV010000002.1, on the reverse strand, counting down.
CGTCATACATCTTACGACGCTTACGAGTTTCTAATTCACCGTTAACCGCAACGTAACCCTCTGAAATGATGTGCTTTGCTTCACCACCGCCACCAACTAAGTTCGCAATCTTAAACACTTTGTATAGCTCAATTGGCTGAGATGATACATCAATGCCAATCGCTTCAATTTCTATCTCTTCACCCTCGAACTCTTCTTCATGAGAAGCTTCATCATAGTCAGGTTCTTGATAGTTTGGATTTTGGTCGTGTTGGTCTTGATTCATAGTGTGATCGCTAAATTCTAAGTTGTCTTCGTTGATATGATCGGCAGTGTATACGTTAGCTTAGAACAAATAAACTAAAGTTAGGTTTCAGCGCTATTTCTCATCCATTATCCCAAGCGACCTTTGACATACAATTAACCACTCGCCCATTGCATATCAAACGATCTGTTGTGCTTATGCAATAGGCAATGGTTTCTTTATATGAATTCGATAATAGCCAACGGCGCTGCTTAATATGAAGAAAAAATCCATCAATACTGCGACTGGAGAGCCTACAAGAACGTCGTGTACTGTCCAAACAGCAACACCGATGAGCATCAACCAGCGCATAAGCTTATCATTTTGAGTAAACGACGCTTTTGTGAGGATTAGAGAAGCGATACAGCTCAATGTGCTGGTCATCCCGCTAAAAGTTAAAACCGTTGCCAATAGTGTCACAGCATAAAATAGCCACTTCATTCTGGGGTCGGATATATATATACCCGCTAAGAAACGGCTAGCTCCAATCACCAGCAACCACGTGGCTGTCCACTCTGCTAGCAAAGCAAAGTGAGCGGCGATAAACAAGCCAGAGATACATAACATTGCTAAGACTTTATTCCGATCTTTAAACTGAAACGAAGCAATATCAAACAGCGAGGCTATTCCTACTAATATTTGAGAAGCGATAAAAAGTGACACGTGTCCTCCATTAAGACGACATAAGTAATGCGGTGAAAATCCTAAAATTTACGTATAAAAATGCTCACAATGACATATTGAAATACAAAAGGAGGAATACGAAAGGAGGCAAACGAAAGGATGATGACAAGACTAGGTTGGCAACACGCTCTATTAAAAAGAGAACAAAACGTATAGGCGCTACTTATCTATTGTTACAGTCGATCTTTCACTCCGACCGATTTCAACGTATTCGAACCATTGATCGAGCGAGTAGACAGATTAAAGTCTGGGGAGGTAAATCGCGAAAGCTTGAGAAGATAGACTCGTACGATAAGTATCAGAGAACATTAGGCTAGCTAAACAGAGCATTACTTTATTCCTCATAGTTGTTATCGTAAGTGGTATTCGCAGTGTATACGTTCACTTGTAACAAATACACTCGCTGTTACTTTTCAATACAATTCAATCTGCCTAACGGAACCAATTCATGCTGACACCCATCGCAATTCGATTAACTAAAGGGGCTGATTTAAAGCACTCAATTTCGCAGCTAGTTATCAAACATGGCATTCAAGCGGGTAGTATTGCATCGTGTGTGGGCTGTTTATCTTCTGTTAGCCTTCGTTTAGCGGGTGCTACTGAAACACTCCAACTTACCGACCCTTTTGAGATTGTCTCTGTGATGGGAACACTGACGCCTGAACATCAGCATATTCATATCTCTATCGCAGATCAATCAGGGCAGGTACTTGGCGGACATCTGCTTGATGGGAATATTATCGATACCACAGCCGAACTTATTCTTCACAAGTACTCTAACCTCTCCTTCTCTCGTGAGTTTGATGTAGAAACAGGGTTTACAGAATTGGCCATTGAAGATAAAGGAAAGAAGATAGAGGAAAGAAGATAATTAGTGATGATGAGCACAAAAGAAATGCTGCTAATTAAATAACAAGCATCTAACTGAAACCATTTTCGAATTTGCTACCTTCTCTCTTATACCTATCGTCTCATTCTTAAAAACTGGGTTGAGCGTTAATAGAAACTCATCACATAAGAGCATTTTATGAAAAAAATATTCGTGTTGCCCGCAATCGCTGCTTTATTCAGCTGCTTTTATCTACAAGCGAGCGAAGCTGAACATTATGACGTTAAATCGTATGAAACACTTGAAGTCGCTGTGTTTAACAACGATTTGATTGAACGTTCTTCTCATCAATCAGTCGTGGCATTGGCTTTGGAGTTTTTGTCCTACCCTGACGCTCGATTCATGAGCATTAAAAAGCAAGACAACTCAGGGGAAAACCCAACAGAGGCAAGTGTCACTATTATTCTGGACGGTTTAATGGACGATTCAGTACGTGGCCTTTTTTATCAACTCGATTTTACAAAGCATCATCAACAATGGCGATTAGACGAAGCAAAACAAGCATACTTATGCGGCCGAATGAACTCTCCAAAAGAGTTTTCTAAAGAGCTTTGCCCTTAATTTGTATTAAATGCTTTGCTAACGTAGGTACCGTTATCTATCCCAATTTCGCGTTTGTGGTTATATCAAATCTGGCGGGGCGAATTTCTGCCCCTTTCCTTGTTTCAACTGATTCGACACGCACTTCACCAAAGAGATCTTTGACTTACTTTTCCTTATCTAACTATGTGGCCAAACTTGCTATTCCACTACAACACACATTCACGTGGCACATCCTTGAAATAACGGTGTCCACTATCCCCCAGAGTGCGTTTTGGCGCCATAGCGACCGTCACCCCAAAGAGATGATAGCCAGTTGTGATGTGATTTACATTATTGTAACATCCTTTACCGTGCCTTTAGTGCATCACCCTAATCACCGTGACAGGAAAACATCGTAATGGACTTGGCATTTAAACCACGCAACCCCATCAAACTCTTCTTTATGATCACCATGGTGCTGCTTATTTCGGGGTGTAAAATCGAATCTCAGCAAGATTTAACCGCTGGAATGCGCAGTTTTAAGCCGTCGTTTTTCTTCAAAGAAAATACGTCTGTGTATCAGTTGGACGGGGGCACGAAATACCTGAACGTTCTGAATCTGAGTAACACGATGTTGCAAGTCGTGTATTCAGACTTTGCCGATGGCGACAATGATGAAGTCTTGAATATCATGAAAGTGGTCCGCCATGAACGCATGCCCAGTGGTTACTTTATTGCGGTTGAAGAAGCCAGTGGCAATGCGTATCGCTACCACCCATTTTTGTATCACTCACAAAGCCAAATAAGTGTCGTTACCCCGCCTGATTCCATAGAAGTGAGTTCACCATCGGAGTTATTGGCGTCCATCACAGAAGTCATTAATACGGGTAAGAAGGCCCAGTATAGCGTCATTGATGGTCCTCAAAAACGCTACGCCATGGCACGCTTTAAGGCGCTATCTAGGAGTGAAGTTCGTTTCGCGTATTCGAGTAATCTGACCAACACGTTAACAAAGGACTCAACGCGTGCGCTTAGCGAGATGAACAACGAGGCCACATTTACAGCCCTGCTGTCGGCCCTGGTTATTAAGCACGGCGAGATTCAAGACGTTGGCAAGACCTGTGACCAAGAGTGTGAGTATGATAAGTATTATGAGGTGGTGACGTCGATAGAATCGGGGCTCTTTGTTTGCGAGGACACCAAATTCGAGTACGAAAAAGACGCCAAAAGACTCAACGCGATAGCGATGACCGATAAATATGGCAATTTACAAACCCTCACAGACCCGCAGTTTATGAACAATGGGTGGGATTTTGGTGAGGTCCTTGGGGTGATGAATGCGTGGAATACTTCCGCTCAGAGTTCTACAATCAACAACCCAGCCGTTACAACGATTTTACAGAAAAAATTATCTAAGTCCGGTACAAGCTCGCTCACGTGCGAACAGTCGTTTAATTCGATGTCCTATTTTCATGATGCCTTGTATGTGGCGGATTTTGAAAAGGGAACCCCCGTCAAAGAGATGAGAAACGACATTCGTGAAGAGGCCCCTTGGAACTGTAACTTAGTCAAAGAGTTACACATATGCTTATCGGATTTCTTTGTGGATGTCATGGTTGTGAATGCCGCGGTCAATGGGTTAGACCAAGCCACTGAGTCGAAATATAATCCCTACCACCACATTGATTTTCGCCCTGTTGTCGATCCGTAAATCCAGCTGGCTCAAACCGACGCCTCGATGAGAGATTTGAACTGCACCAACGCTGAGTGCAACTCTTTCGCTTTAAGGGGCTTAACCAATACTAGTTGCATCCCCGCCTCCATAAACGCGTCTTTCGTTTCAATCAATCCATCAGCGGTACATCCAAATATGGCGGCATTTGGGTGGGTTGATGCGCGCAGCGCGGTGGTCGTCTCAATGCCACTGATGGAGGGCTGTTGATTGTCCATTAAAATCAAATCGTAGTACCAACTTCTCGCCATATCCAGCGCTTGTTGCCCATACTCAACTCAACAGCCCACTTTTACTGCCTTTCCTTTGATCTACTTTCTCTCATGTACGAAAATACGCAGAAGTAAGCTTAATAGTTATATTGGAAGTAAAATAATGGCAGTAAATATTAGTGTATTGAATGCTACGGGTAAGCTTGAAAGGAATATGGCTTTCCTAGATTCTCAGATAAGAAAATCACTGAAAGTTATTGAATATCATATAGAAATACCCGATTTAGATATTACAGTTAGTCCTTTTTCTAAAGAGAAGGTTTCTCCTTTTGGTATAGGAGGGTTTGCTTTGAATGCTCATCGAGTAGAGATCTTTTTGGACAGTACTAGAAGCGATTTGGAAAGTGTAATTGAACGAGAGTTAACTGCGGTGCTGGGACATGAAATTAACCATGCAATCAGAAAAGGGCATGGTTATAAGAACATTACACTTTTAGACGACTTGGTAATGGAAGGGCTAGCCTGCCACTTTGAAACGGTTATAAATGGTGGAGAAGCTTCATCTATGTTTCATGAAATGGATGAAATTGATTGGGTTATTTTATACGACAGTATGAAACCACTTTTAGCTAGTAGTTCTTTTCCTTTCAATGAGCTTTTTTTAGGAGAAAACCCAAATAAATATCCGCGTTATGCGGGGTATTGGGTGGGGTACAACCTTGTGACTAGTTATGTAAGCGATACAGGAACTTCAGCTACTGAACTCGTTAAGCTTAACCCCAAAGAGTTCATTTTAAGCTAACTTATCTATGCCCCTTTATGTGTTTAGAGGTGTTAACAGTGCATTTCTTTACAATGTAATTAGACTTATTTTTTCTAATCCGGGCAACTTGAAGTTTAGATGGTTCGTTATGGTTAAGTTGATGACAACCAGTTACAAAATATGAGACTAAGAAAACGCGGTTTTTAACCACTCCTGAACTTGTTCAATCTCTTCAGTTTCTCCATTAATAATCAATAGCTTATATTCTAAAACCTGTTTCCATGTCAATTCCTTATTTAGCAGAGCAGCTAATACATCAAACTCTGAAATCACCATCAACTCTTGATTTGTGGGCATTGTATTGTCTGGGTAAGGTTTAAAGATACTAAAGCTACTGGATGAAAACTTAGAATAGTGTCCTTCAATCGCTTGGTAGAACGTAATATCTAAATCTGGCTTAGTTTGCCCCAACTGTTGCGCTAGCTGCCATATTAGTACCTGCTCTGGCATGGTACGAGCCGGTAAATCGTCACTTTGACGAGCTGTTGCAATATTCATTAATGTGGTTAGCGCACCGCGATGCTGTGGTAATCCAGCAGAAAAACCACCTGCATCAACCGCACAACCTATCGCTTTAAACGAAAGAGTTAAGATTACTAAGCCGATTAATTTTTTCATCGCATAATTCTCAATTAATAACAAAAAATATAGGAGTGAACCCGCCACTCCCTTGTATCTCATTTAATCAAACATTTATTAGCGAACGATTAGAGGAATATCAGCGCCTGTCTTAGGTTGCTCGAAGTAACCTAGGAACGTTTGGAAAGACTCCATATTGCCTTTAGCAAACTTAAACTCGCCAGATTCAATACCAGCGGCTAATGCAGCTTGGCCTTGACCTAAAATGCGGTTTAGTAGTGAACGTGTTAATACGATTTTCGTGTTTGCATCATCTAGAGCGATAGTGCTTAGCTCAGCAACACCGTTACGCACAATGTAGGTGAACGCTTCGTTAGTATCAGTGAACGTTACGCTGACAGTATCACGTACGTCAGCAATTTCAGCGCCTTTCATACGTACTGTCATCATGTCCATAACCATCTCAGTTGGAAGATTCTGCATAACGTCAGCTGATGAATAATCAATTTTGTTGTTGTAATCAAGTTCGCCACGTAGCTCACCTGCGGCTGTCATAGCCCAGTTACGCCAGTTAACGTTCTCTTTCTCATAACCCCATTGAGTGTAAGCTTGTGCTTTTAGTTCACGGGCTTCTGTATCATCATTATTAACACGGATTGGGTAAGTCAAGATTTCTGCCGCGTAAGTGTAGTCGCCATTTTCGATGTACTTTTTCGCAGAGCTAATAATAGCGTCACGGCCACCCATTAGGTTTACGTACTCTTCAGCGCGCTGAATGTGAGCCATTGGCTCTAGCTGCCATGGGTCAGCGTGGAAGAAACCGATGTAGTTGCTGTATTGTTGTTGGACTGCGTGAGCAACTGTACCGTAACGCTGGTGTAGCCAAGCATGATTGTGTAGGTTTTCAGGCAGTTTAACGTTTTCAATCATCTCGAACGGAGTCATACCGTGGTTGATGAAACGTACAGATTGATCATGAACAAACTGTAGCGCATCACGGTAAGAAGTTAGAACATCCATCACTTCCCAGTTGCCTTCAACAGGGCGACCGTGCGCTAGCACCATGATTTCTGCATCATGGAAAGTATTACGCATGTAGTCAATTCCTTTGAACCATACTTCAGCATCACGAGCTTTAGTACCCCGGATAGAGTGTAGGTTCGGGAAATTTTCGCCTTGTAGAACTTCAGCAGCATGAAGGATCCTCTGCTCTGGTAGCCACATTACGATTTCATCATTCGTCTCAGATGGAACGTAATGTAGTTCGAAATTCACACCACCATTGCTTACTTTAAGAACATCATCAAATTCAGTTGTTGGCAGTAAGAAACCAACTTCACCTAGCTGTACTTGTGGACCAAGTGCATCAGTAACAGAACCATGAACACCTGATTCACGACCAGCGTAAACAGCAGCAGTATAAGTGGTACGGTGACCAAGGATAACACCTACGTTAGATGCCCAGTTAGCTACTGCATTAGTTAAGCTAGTGTGTGCGTAGATTTCAACCTTACCCGCTTGAACATCTTCAGCATTTACCCAACCTTTTACGCCACCAAGGTGGTCGAAGTGGTTGTGGGAGTAAACGATACCCGTTACCGGTAAATCAATACCTGTTACGTCACGAAATACTTTTTCTGTTGCTAGACCGTGCTCCGTAGACTCGCCTGGATCCATAACGATAAGACCGCTATCACCAACAAAAACTACTGGAGAAGTCAGACCGTAGCCGAAGATTTTATAAACGTTGTCATCAACTTTAATCACAGCTTGAGCTTGAGATTTGCCCAACTCTTGTAAAAGTGGGTGAATGCGGTCATCACCGTAACCTTCGCCACCAGCAAATGATATGTTATCACCTGAAACATGCACAGGTGTAACACGCTCACCTGCACCGAATGAGAAACCGTGATCAGCAACTTCAAGTGTTTTTGCAGTTACTCCGAAAGCGATAGCACTCATCGCAATTGCCAGTGTAGAGATTTTAATATTCATCGTACTTTCCTATTGGGGTCTTCAATAGAGCCAGTATACAAATGAAGAACAAGAGGCTACCATGGGTCAGGAAGTGAATATGGATTTAACATTGGTTAATCCATTAACCAAATATTAACACGGTGTATCAGTGAATTTATTTGAAGATATTGATCTCAATCTTCTAAAAACGTTTAGTGCGGTAATGCGAGTTCAAAGTATTACCAAAGCTAGTCAGGTCTTAGAGTGCTCTCCTTCGGCAGTCAGCCTCTCTATTAGCCGACTAAAGAAAAAACTCGGCCATGAATTGTTTCTAAGAGAAGGAAACAGTATTCGCCCCACCCAATTTGCGAACTCTTTACATCAAAACCTTGGTCAATCACTTAGCTTAATAGAAAGCACACTCAATGCAGTTGCTGATTTTTCGCCAATCGATGACCATAACCTTTTTCGTATCACCTCTCCTGAGCAATTGAACTCACTATTTTTGGAAGTATTACCCTATCCAAATAATTCTAATATTAAATTTGCTTTAAGAGAGTACAGTTCAAGTGAAGAGGATGCGCTTGAAGACATACGTTTACGAAATGTAGATGTTGTAATTGATAACAGTCTCTTTGATTCAAATATGTTAGATGCAGAACAAATATTTGAAGAGCCAATCGTTCTTGTTTGCCGTGTTAATCATCCTGTCATTAATCAAGCTATCACCAATGAACAGTATGAAGTACTTCCTCAGGTTGCCTTAAGTAAACGACGCAGAAACAAATACCCATTAAGTGCTTACATCACTACCTTAGGAGTTAACCGTAATATCGTGTATGAAACGGACTCTTTCTTTGGAAGCTTAATCTTATGTAGCACGACAGATTACTTTGCGCATGTTCCTTTGAGTATTGCAAAGCGCTATCAAGAAAAACTGCAACTTCAAGTCATTACGCCACCGATAAAAATGTCAAATTTGAAGTACTATTTGATGTGGCACAAAGCGAATACTCATAGCAGTGCTCATCAGTGGTTAAGAGAACGAATTAAATTAGCTGTAAGGTAAATATATCTACTTGTCGTAGAAGTATGTTTATTGAGAATTTAAGGTTTGGTCCATTAACACGAAACTTTAAGTAAATAGCTTTTTCCATACCTGAGTTAATTCATATTTATCTAAATTAGCATTGCCACTAAAACGGAAATGTCCAGAACCTACTTTGAGTAGATGTATTATAAAAAGAAGTATAAATGAGGGGAAATCTATCTAGAGAAGCGAGTCAAAAATAGACTCGCTAGTGTGAATTACAGGTTATCAATATAACTTAAAACGGCCAACAACATCGCCAAGTTGAGTATTGGTTTTCGTTAACTGATGGGTACTATTCACCGTTTGTAGCCCATTGTTATTTATATTATTTATCATCTCCTGAATACTGCTCATATTGTGGTTGATCTCTTCGGTAACCACGCTCTGTTGTTCAGCTGATGCTGCAATTTGCGCCGTTAAATCATTAATCTCAACGATTGAATCAGTCATTGTATCCAATGAATTCATTACACGAGCTGTCGCTTTTGATGTTTGCTCACAGCTAGATTTTGTGGTTTCCATTGCACTCACAACCGTGTTATTTCCATTACGGAGTTTAGTGAGCATTTCATTAACTTGAGATGTGCTCTGTTGAGTACGAGCAGCCAAAGCTCGTACTTCATCAGCGACAACGGCAAAGCCTCTCCCCTGCTCACCAGCGCGAGCAGCTTCAATGGCGGCATTAAGCGCTAATAGGTTTGTTTGTTCTGCGATCTCACCAATAACCCCAAGAACTGAGCTAATCTTGTCAGTGTCTTTACTCATAGTCGTAATAGACTTAGACATGCTCGCTACTTCATCCACCAGCGCTGAAACACTATAAACTGCTTCTTGCACAACGTCTTTAGAGTTGTTAGCTTCATCGTTTGTTTTAAGCGTTAATTTTGCTGCATTGGCTGCACTTTGCGCGACGGACTCTGCGGTCGAGCTCATCTCAGTGATAGCGGTTACGACTTGTTCAGTCTCTTTTGAATGGGCGGTGAGTAAGACTTGGTTGGAGTCTGCGCTTTCAGTGACCACGTCAATTTGATTCTTGATTTGTTGGCTTGATTTGTCCACATCCAGCATCATATCTTGCAGCTTTTGAATAAAAAGATTGATACCAGTAGCGATTTTTCCAAGGTCATCTTGCGTGTGTATTTCTAAGCGGCGGGTCAAATCACCATTGCCTTGAGATAGATCCGTGACAATATTTCGTAGAGAAACAATCGGTTTGAAGGCGATATTTACCGCCACAATACTAAGAGCGATGATGATGATGCCTGAGATAACTAAAGCGAGGGTAATCGCGTTATTAAGCTTTGCGGTATTTTGCAAAATATAGTTATTATCAATATAACCGGTCAGGCTCCATTCATTTCCGCGAAGAACAAAAGTATTAGCTAGTGGAATAAAATCGCCCACAGTTTTGTTTGAAAAAAGTACAGTGTTGTTTGGGTCGGTCAATTCCATATAGCTGCCCTCAACAGCAGAAGAAGCCAGAAGTGCCTGTGTTTGGCTAAGGTCAATATAGAAAATATCGCCCCCGTTATTCTTGCTTGGAACAGTGATGCTAAGAAGTGGTTTTCCCTCTTCATAAATGATGTTACTTACGGTCACTTCACCGTTTGCTGCAGAAATCATATCGATAAATTGTTGCGCCTCGTCAGGGTTATCAATGCTACCTTGAGCATTAAAGACTAAGTCGCTAACGACCTTTACGATGTTATGAAAGCCAGTTTTGTCCTGTGTTGATTTTATCGCAATCAATCCAAAATTTAAGTTTTCCGCCAGCGTGATTTTATTGTTGATATCGTCAACAAGTTTGTCTTTTGCTAGGTTTATGCGACTGTTGATATTTTGCGTATCACTTTGGTAAATATAATTACTAATATGGTGACGAGCGCTGAAATATGACGTCAGAATAGTAATTGAAGTGATAATGATGAAAATACCTATAATTTTCAGCTTGAAAGGGAGGGTTTTATTCATGGGCTGTACCAATTCCTTTTTGTGTCCTGAGGATATTCTAGCTGATGACGGAGTTAAGTTTCATGATTGCGATCTTATAATGAAGATTAATTCCACTCAGAGACGTTCGAAAACTAGCTAATATTCCAAAGGTTATTCAGCCCATTAGTATTACTACTCAGAAGTTGCGTGTTTTAAATAATGGATAAAATGCTGAAGCAAGAGCAGACAGCGGAAACGTTCTATAAAGAAACCAGACGCCCGTTACGCCTAGTTTCTTTTGATGCACTTAAAGTGCCATTGCTTTTTGTTTTAATAAAGTAATAGGTACTCTTAAGATACGCATGTTGGAGCTGTTAGTTTCAACAATAACAATCGCACTGGTTGAATCCAGCTGATAAATATCAGAGTATGCAGATGCGCCTTCAACAAGCTGAATTGGACCTTTCCAACTTAACCCTTCATCAAAACTGAACCACAACCCAAGTTCTTGTCTACCATTAGTGCCTGATGGTGATCCTTGAGGATTGGTAAATAAAAGATAACGACTTCCATCAGCTTCTTCAAAACGTGTGATTGAAGCATCCACCGTTCCTGTGCTCATTCCAGAGAAAACAGTAGCGTTATTTCCTTCCATTAACTGCCAGCTTTCGCCACTATCTGTGCTGAGAAACTGCTGACGAGGACCATAATTTACACCGTCTACGACTTTGTTAAAGTCCAATCGGGCTGTGAGTAATAAGTGCCCATTATTTAGCTCCACAAGATCAGCTTCACTTGGTTCTAAAGTTTCCATGCTAGTACCGCTTTTCCAGCGATATGGTAAAGGTAAGCTCGAACCAGACTGCCAATTTAGTCCACCATCATCACTGTATACCGACAATACATTAAGAAAGTATCGATCAAGTGTGATCGCAGGGTAAATCATACGGCCATTATTAGTCCCCATGATACTTTGTTGATTCTCTAGTTGAATACCATGCCCTGGCCCTGGGTTGACACTCGCGTGACCATAGAAGCTCATCGTATTACCTGACTTAATTTTGGTCCAGCCAAGCTGTTGTAAATCCGTCACTGTATCAGCAGGGTTTTGTTGGGCTAGATGGTAGGCATCAAGTGCTACAAGGCTAGCTCCCTGTTGAGTCAATGAAATAGATTGTAGATGGATCCTGCCATCAACGGCACTATCTGCATTGCCAAATCCGACTAAATTATCAGTTGAAACTTGTCCTTGCCAACTGGCTATCTGAACATTGTCTACTGATAGAGATACCGCTCCACTACTCGCCGAATATTCAAATTGATATTCATAAAAAGCGGTAACTCGGTCGCCCGCGGGCTTAAGTACTATCGGTGTCGCTTCACCATTAAGAGATGCAGTCAACTGGCCAAGAGAATCAATTGCAAGCGTAAGCTCAAATGATTGGATACCGTTTGCAATTTGTAGTCTGTTTTCAGCGCCATCGAAGACCTTAACTTTCGCGGTTGCTCGCCAATCTTGCTGACTATTTAGATTGGCATTACGCTGATAAATTTCAGAGCCTCCCCAGCCTGCAATTTGAAAGCTTCTTTCTTTAAGCTGATCAGTAACGTCTATTGGAGCTTGCCAGTTATCGGTTGATACGTCATAGGTGTTGTAAAACACGCCGCTGGGCATCCAAGATTTTATTTTGTCTCCATTTTGCGCCGCATCGGTAGGCCAGCGAACATAAGAAACAAGCACTCTGTCCGTATTTTTATCATAGATAGGTCTAGGGTCAGAGAAGTCATAGCTATCACTTGCATTGATTTGCTTTGTGAGATTAATTTCATTTCCCCAGCTTACGCCACCATCATGAGATACCCGTGTAATAATATCGTTTGTGTTATTGATTGACCCTGGGTCTCCGCCGCCGACTCTCTTCTCAGAAAACGCGGTAACAACGCCCGGTGTTAAAGAGCTTGTTACAATAGAAGGAATGCGGTCTGGCCCTGCAAAAATCATATCACCTTGAATTTCGAATTGAATTTCCCGATAAGCTGCAACACCGTTAGTATGACTAGAACCGTTCCCCCAAACCATCATATTTTGTGTGGTCGATACTGGTGAAATTTGGTCAACCGCCAATTGCCCATCGAAATAAAAGCTCGCTGTAGGTGTACTACCTGGATGGTAGATAAGCTCATAACGATGATAGTCGGTCGCAGACTCACCAGTCGCTAATACTGTACTGCCACTTTGACCTTCGAAAGCGACAACCAACTCCCCGTTTCCATTTAGTGAAATGATTGGCAACACACGATTGGTGCCATTCGCGTAATAGTTAGTGATCATACCACCACTGATCACCTTCATATCCGTAGTCAGTCGCCACCCATAATCAGATGCTTGCGCGTGTTCACTTGCTATTGGAACGACCTTCCATTGGGCACGGCCATTCTCACCTTTTGCGATCCAAGTAGGGAAGCCGTCTGCTGTATCAGTAGCTCCATTACCACTGCCGCTATGGTCAGCGAGCCAACCTTGTTCCATCGGTTCATCTTGTGCTGAGTCGTTGGTAGCCAAATAATTGATTAGCTTTGCGTTCACAGCGGGAGCCACAAAAAGGGCCGATGCGAGTATTAGACTGATGTGAGTGACTTTAACGTTCATGCTTGTTCCTTCTTCCATAATTAGTAATGTTTGAACCATTCAATTTGCTAAGCAGACAAAAAAGGACTCTTTTTGTCAGCCAGTTCCGTGCCCTGTTCTTAATGTACTTCTGCATATAGGATGGCATGAAGGTAATTTTTATCTTTGATCGGTGTAACAAAAAATATATTTGTTATAATTATGTACTAGATGTGTGATGCGTTTGTGGTGATTAAGTACCAGATTGGGTTGTTATCGTCTTGCATTAATAGGGAAATGTTCGAGAGTTGCGTAATGCGGCTGAACGCAGAGTGTTATTGGCCTACCACTTAATGTGGACTCTGAAAGCACTTTACCCACAGTGTCGGTATACGTGTTATTGCTGTTAAAGCGCAACGCGTGAGTGACGCTATGTTAATGGCGACGAGTGAGGCTTTAGCTAAAGCGGCATCAGAGTTTGAATTGGTCCATGGCGCTATTCTCCCTCCACTAAAAGAAATCCAGTCAATCAGCCGAGATATTGCTTTTTCGGTAGCAAAACAGGCAATGGCCGAGGATTTGGCACTACCGATTTCCGACCAAGCAGTCCTCAAAGAGATTGAAGCGTGCTTTTGGCGACCAGAATACCGACAGTATCGCCGAACTTCCTTTTAATGTTAAAACAGATTAGAAAGGGAAACTTGCCACTTCTCATTTAGTGTTACGAACAAGGGATGCTCCAAATCAACCTTGGAATGTCCCTATTTCGCATATAAAACGCGTTAGCGTCTCTGCCGATTTAGTGATTTGCACTCGAGAAATTTGATTCAAAGTAAGCCCTCTAGTCTAAACTCCGCCTACTCTATTGCTGATTGGCCTCATGCTCTTCTAAAACCAATCGAACCTGCTGCCGGTACTCTTGCATAAAGCGCTTAAAGTTAATTTCAAGATCGCTCGTTGCTGCAACGTCTCCTCTTACAGCTTGAATAAACCGCTCTTGTTCTACGCTAATCGGCTCAATGCCTCCCTTAACCAGCAGCACCAAATATTTACCGGCATAACCGATGAGTTGTTTGGTTACTGGGCTATACGTATCCGGCATCGCCACATCAATACCACCATTTTTCAATATGCTTAAATGTGATTCCGGAAATGGATTCTCAACCGACTCCATTTCGATTAGCAGCCGTTCAATCATCTCTTCATTTTTTAATATATCAACATGATCGCTATTAAAGCCAAACTGGCCTTGAGACTGTCTTTGAGCCATAGGGTTTAACTGGCTTGAGAGTGGCACGACTCCGTCGCTGTTTTCACCCATTTTGATAACGCTGGAATTATTGTAGGCGTAATAAAGCTGATGGTTAATTCGTTTGGGCAATGGATTTTTATAAAGATCATTGATGAACTCACTGGCTGGGTTCAAGTCTCGCCAAGCAGGCAACACTATTAAACCATGTTCTTCTCCGAGCGCAGCGGATGGGTGACCACCAAATGGGCTCGCGATACTGACAAACAGCCCAACATTATTTTCATCTTCGTCTCCATCATATCGATTAAGCGCATCCCTAACTATCAATCCACCCATGCTATGTGCCACAACGATAATGGGCATATCCCCCTTTAGAACCACTTCCCCTGATAGGAATATATTGTAAAAGAAGTCACCCAACTGATCTAAATCACCACCAGAAGGATAATAGAAGAACCAAGGTTGATAGCGATCTTTATCCATTCGTTCGACGATGGTTTCAAACGATCTTGAACTCCCACCAATACCGTGGACAAATACGACCGGAATTTTATGCGCCTGATCTTCTTCTAACGCATAAAACATAGTCGGGGCAACTTCGATAAACGAGGCAGGATCATACATGCCCATCGTGGCTATATTTTCATCAAAAATAGAGTCGCCTAAACGACGGATAGCACCTGCAGGATAATAGACTGACGACTCCAATACTGGCGCTTCAGGTGCCTGAATAGTTTCGGCCCAAGGAATTAAATGGCTTAAGGTCAGTTCTACATTGATATCTTTTGCCAACTTTTCAGGATACTGAGCAGAGCCTAACTTGAGCTCTTTCTGCCCTACAACTTCATTCGGGCCAAATATCTGATCAACATTAGTGTCAGCATATATCAGTAACGTATATACCCCCTCAGGAAGAGAGAGCGCATAATGAGTCGTTGTTCCTGTAAAGAACATAGTGTCAACTCGTTCATGCTCTTTAAACTGGCTCGTGTAAGCGGCAATGGCCATGGGAACAGCAGTGTAGCTTCCTAACTCAGCTATCGGTTTACCCCAGACAAAATAGGTATCATTGTCTAAAAGGTGCTTCAAATTTACTTGACTAGGATCTGAATTTTGTATTTTCTCATATTCAGTGTGAATAGCTGAATATTGCAAATAAGTGCACGATGTTAGTAACAGAGCAAAACAAACCGATATAACATTACGTAGCCAAACCAAAACAAATCGCCTCACACATTCACCAAACAAATAATGATACAGCGTAGCAGATCGTCTGCTTGGATCAATGCGAGTTAAAAACTAGATAGCGACACCAATTGCTGTGTATAGCTATGAGTTGGCTGACTGAACATCTGCTGCGTGTCGCCTTGCTCGATTATCTCTCCGTTTCTCATCACAATCGTGTAATGGCATAACGATTTGACCACATTGAGATCATGGCTGATAAATAGATACGTCAGGTTATACTTCTCCTGTAATGATTTAAGTAGATCCAATACTTGCGCTTGCACTGTTCTATCTAGCGATGATGTCGGCTCATCAAGCAAAATGAATTCAGGTTTTAGGATCAACGCTCGCGCAATGGCGATACGCTGTCTTTGCCCGCCTGAAAACTCATTGGGATAACGAAAACGAGTTTCAGGATCAAGGTCGACCTCTTTCATGACTGAGCAAATCATCTCATCCAGTGTTTGCTCATCAAGCTCTTGATGAACAATTAAGCCTTCACCAATAACCTGAGCCACTGACATTCTTGGGTTCAATGCAGAGAATGGGTCTTGGAATACGACCTGCATTTTACTTCGAAAGGGCAGCATCTGTTGTCGATTAAGACCTTGCAGTTCATTACCTTCATACGCGATAGAACCTTGTGAGTTCACTAGCTTTAAAATCGCCATACCCGTAGTCGATTTACCCGAGCCACTTTCTCCAACAAGCCCTATGGAGTGGCCTTGCTTGAGTTCAAAAGCCATATCAGTAACGGCTTTAACATGTGAAACAACTCGCTTGAATAAGCCGCCAGTAATAGGAAACCAGACTCTCAGGTTTTTTACATCAAGTAGCGTCTTGGCTGTTTCTGGCACTTCAACAGGTAGACCTCTAGGGTCAGAGTTAATCAGTTTAATCGTGTATGGGTGCTGAGGCTCCGTGAACACCGTTTGGCTCTCTCCCACTTCAACCAATTCACCGTCTTTCATCACTGCAACACGATCGGCAATACGTCGAACAATACTTAAATCGTGAGTAATGAACAGCATCGCCATACCAAGCTCTTGCTGTAGGTCTTTTAAAAGATCCAATATTTGCGCTTGAACAGACACATCCAGTGCCGTTGTCGGTTCATCTGCAATCAAAAGTTCTGGCTCGTTTATCAGCGCCATGGCAATCATGACACGTTGACGTTCTCCGCCAGAAAGCTCATGAGGGTAAGCGGATATTTTCTGCTCTGGGTGGCGGATGCCAACTTTCTCAAGCCAAGTGACCGCAAGCTCTTCCGCTTTTTTCTGGCGCATACCTCGGTGAATCGCGAGTGTTTCTACGAGCTGCCTACCGATCTTGTGCAAAGGGTTCAAAGAGACCATAGGCTCTTGGAAGATCATACCAATTCGGCCACCGCGGATCCCTCTTAACTCTCGTTCAGAGCAATTTAGAGTATCAATTCCGTTAAAGTTAATACTACCTTCAAGGTAATGTGACGAACCTCTTGGCAGTAACTTAAGCACCGAGTTAGCCGTTACTGATTTACCCGAGCCACTTTCACCCACAAGCGCGAGCGTCTCGCCTTTATTGATTGAAAGTGACACTTTACTAGTGACCTGTTCAATTTCATTCTTACGGCCAAAGCCAACCGATAAGTCTTTTATAGTCAGTACCGTTTGAGTTTTAGCTGTCTGAGCTTTAACTGTCTGAGTCATAGCTATCTGCCTCCATGAGCATGTGGGTCGAAGGCATCACGCACCGCTTCACCAACAAAAACAAGCAGCGTCAACATAAGAGATAAGACAACAAAAGCAGAAATACCCAACCAAGGGGCTTGTAGATTCGCTTTACCCTGAGCAAGAAGCTCGCCTAACGAAGGGGATCCTGCTGGCAAACCAAAACCTAAGAAATCAAGTGACGTTAAAGTGGTTACCGAACCAGATAAAATAAAGGGCATCATCGTCAATGAGGCAACCATGGCATTGGGTAACATATGACGAAGCATAATACGCTTATCATCGACACCCATAGCTTGCGCCGCACGAACATAATCGAAGTTTCGGCAGCGTAAGAACTCTGCTCGTACAACACCAACTAAGCCCATCCAACTAAACAGCACCATAATGCCGAGCAACCACCAAAAATTCGGTTCCACGAAACTCGATAAGATAATTAATAAGAACAGTGTCGGCATGCCAGACCAAACTTCTATAAAACGCTGACCAATAAGATCGAGCCAACCACCGTAATAACCCTGCGTCGCGCCCACAGCAACACCGACAACGCTTGATACAATCGTCAATATGAAACCAAACAGTACCGATATCCTAAAGCCATAGATGATCCGTGCTAAAACATCGCGCCCTTTATCATCGGTTCCAAGTAAGTTAACTGAGTCCGGTGCTGATGGAACACTGCCAACGATATCAAAGTTAATCGTGTCGTAACTAAAACGAATAAGAGGCCAGATGATATAGCCTTTCTCTTCAATGAGGTCTGTCACGAATGGGTCGGTATAATCCGCTTCTGTTTCAAATTCACCACCAAATTCTGTCTCTGCGTATTGCTGAGCAATTGGGAAATACCAACCACTGTCGTAGCTAACCATCAACGGCTTATCGTTGGCAATGAGCTCGGCAAATAGCGTCACAAAGAATAGCGCACCAAAAACCCACAGTGACCAATAGCCTCGTTTATTCGATTTAAAACGCAGCCATCTGGCTTGATTGAGTGGGTTGCTCGTTGTTTTCTTAATCTTTGCTTTAAACATCGTTCCTGACTTCTTAAACATAGACCCTTGTCTTTTCAACATATTATCGAGCCTCAAAATCTATTCGAGGGTCAACCCACGTGTAAGTTAGATCGGAAATAATGCTCAAGATTAATCCCAACAACGTCATGATATACAGAGAGCTAAATACCACGGGATAGTCCCGCTGTATGGTTGACTCGAAGCCAAGCAGCCCAATCCCTTCCAGCGAGAACATAACCTCTATCAGCATTGAACCTGTGAAGAAGATGCTGATGAATGCGCTTGGGAATCCAGCAATAATAATCAGCATGGCATTACGAAATACGTGTTTGTATAAGATGGTATTTTCATCCAACCCTTTCGCTCGGGCTGTCACAACATACTGTTTATTGATTTCATCCAGAAAGGAGTTCTTAGTCAGCATGCTTAACGTAGCAAAGCCGCCAATAACCATCGCAAATATAGGAAGTGCTAGATGCCAGAAATAATCAAGAATCTGCTGATACCAGTTCAGTTGATCAAAATTACTCGATACCAACCCACGCAGTGGGAACCAGTTAAAGTAGTTACCGCTAGCGAAAAGAATAATCAAAATAATGGCGAATAAGAAACCAGGTATAGCGTAGCCGATGATCACCATAGCGCTCGACCATACATCAAAACGAGAGCCATGGTGGATCGCCTTTAAGATACCAAGGGGAATCGAAATCAGATAGATAATCAGTGTGCTCCAGAGCCCAAGAGAAATGGACACTGGCAAACGTTCTACGATCAAATCAATGACATTCCCTCCCTTAAAGAGGCTATCACCAAAGTTAAACGTAACGTAGTTCTTGAGCATCTCGAAGTATCTAACGTGTATGGGTTTATCGAATCCAAACTGCTTTTTGATCTCTTCGACCACTTCAGGGTCAAGACCTCTAGATCCTTTATAACCCGTTGAAGACGCTTCTTCGACAATGACCGACTCTGAAGCGTGTCCTCCGCCCGTAAAACGGCTCATTAAACCAGACTCTAACCCTTGCATTTGGGCAATAGCCTGCTCTACAGGCCCACCAGGGGCCACTTGGATGATAAAGAAATTAATGGTGATGATCGCCCACAAAGTGGGGATGACTAATAAAAGGCGTCTAAATAGATACGCGGCCATGCTATTTCCTATTAACGTCTTTTCTCAGGTAATTTACTTGCTTTCTCTTTCGACACCCACCACGTATCAATACCTAGATCGTAGTCAGGGCGAACATCAGGGCGTTCGAATTTATCCCAAGTCGCTACGCGGTATTTACTGTAATGCCACTGGGGAACCATATAAAAATTCCATTGTAATACTCGATCTAACGATCTCCCCAAAGCCAATAGTTTCTCAGGGTTTTGCTGATTATCGGCAATCGCTTGAGTTAGATAATCAACCGCAGGGTCCGTTACACCAGCAGTATTGTAAGTCGAATCAATGTAATTTGAGTTCCAGACAATCATCAAACTAGAGTTCGGGTAAGGGTTGGCATAGTAAGCTGATGAAACCATGTCAAAATCACGATCACGTAAACGCTTTATATACTGCGTACGATCAACCGTTCGGATCTTCATATCGATCCCCATCAAGCGTAGGTTTTTCTGGAATGGGATGGCATAGGTTTCAACGTTCGGATTATAAATCAACAGCTCGAAGCTCATTGGTTCGCCTGTTTTGGTGTTAGTCATCACCTTATTTTTCAATTCCCAACCCGCGTCTTTAAATATGTTAAAGGCTGCGCGCATCTGGTTACGAATACGGCCAGAACCATCGGTCACAGGTGGTTGATACTCTTCTGTAAACACGCGGGGCGAGATCTTATCTTTGATTGGCTCTAAGATCTCCAATTCAGCCTTAGAAGGTAATCCGGTCGCGGCATACTCTGTATTTTGGAAGTAACTACGAGTACGGCTGTTCTCACTATAGAAAAGGTTTTTATTCATCCACTCAAAGTCTAAAGCGTAAGTCAGCGCTTCACGAACCTTCGGGTCGCTAAACACATCTATTTGAGTATTGAATACAAAGCCTTTCCCCGACTGAGCCTGTTGATGTGGGATCTCTTCTTTCTTAATAAAGCCTTTATCAAAGTTGGTGCCAGTATAGGAGTTTTCCCAGAATTTTGGTTCACTCTCCATTCGGATATCAAACTCACCGGCTTTAAAGGCCTCTAGCATGACTGTGTCATCTCGATAGTAGTCATATTGGACAGTTTCAAAATTATTACGGCCAATATTGACGGGCAATTCTTTTGCCCAGTAATCCTTCAGTAATCCATAAGTCACACTTTGACCCGATTTGTATTCCACGATCTTATACGCACTGCTGCCTACCGGAGGCTCGTTAAGTGGCTCACTAAATTTTTTATCTTGCCAAAAGTGCTTAGGTAAAACGCGGGTGGATTGTGCAAAGCTAAACAGTTTTTCTCGATCTGGTTCAGCCATGTCGATTCTGACTACTAAGTCTGATTTGGCGGTTACCGATTTGATTGCTTTGTAGTATGAACGGTACTGAGGGACACCTTCTGTCATAAATTTGTCGAAGGTAAATGCCACATCATGAGCTGTAATTGGGACACCGTCGTGGAAACGTGCTTTTGGATTAATATCGAGCTCTAACCACATGAAATCATCCGAGTAACGTACATTGCTGGCGATCAAAGGGTAATAAGTATCGATTTCGTCATTTGGGGAAGACATTAAAGTATCATAAAGTTGACCACTTCCAGCCGCTGCAACACCGCGGGAAGCGTAGCGGTTAAAATTGTCATAGGTACCCATTTGCCCATACGTTACTTTGCCATATTTGGGCGCGTCGGGGTTAACATAATCATAATGGGCGAAGTTGTCTGGATACTTTGCTTCCCCGAAACCGACTAAGCTGGTTGATTCAATGACTTTGGCCTGTATTCCTGCGCCAAACATCATCAAAACCAACCCTAAAACGATATGCTTTCGCTGCTGCATGCCCTGCTCCCTTTTATAGCTTTTATAGTGCTTCATGCGATGTATCCCCTCAACTGCCGAGAGCATACAAAATACTATTAATAATTCAGTTACTTGGATAAGTATATACTCAAGTTCATTCAATGCGAGTATTTGTTCTTAACGCTTTCACCAATTGAATCTTGATTGCTTCATGCCAAGAAGGAATATGACCTCGAACGGCAAATAAAAGTGCGATTAACAGAAGAAAACAGCTCAAAGCCTTGAATAAAGATCACAAAACAGAGTGAGACCAAGTGCATAGCAATAATTCTTTTTTGCTATTTATAGAATCACTACTAAAGTTGAAGAGTTAGACAAAATGCAAAAAATTCACTAAGCGTCAGGCTCCTATATACATCATCTCTATATACAATAAGAAAGGCTTACTATCTCCTTGTGCTTCATACCTAGTATGAAGCATTCTTTTTTTGTAACGACACCAATGCAAAAATTAGTTTCCATTTCCCGTTACTTAGATCATTACTATCTCAACCAAAAGTAGTAATTATTGTCCACTATTGCCTTATAGAATCAGGGCAAATTCCTGCTCTTATGACAGGTTAGTCATACAATCCAAAAATTCTGCGAAGAGTTAGAAGCAAATCGCAACAGACACTAGTCTTTTGTATACAAACTGAAGTATTATTGTTTATTAATAACATCAATATTTCCTTGGTTATCAATACACATGACAAGCCTTAAGAATTCAGTCAGTAAAAACGTTAAAACCAAAGTTGCAGGACAGACGCAAGATGACGTCGTCTACTGTCATATCTTTGATGCCATTTTGGAACAAAGGCTACCACCCGCGACAAAGCTGAGTGAAGAAGCCCTTGCCGATATTTTCAGCGTCAGCCGTACTATTATTCGTCGTGCTCTATTAAGACTTTCGCTAGAACAGGTCGTCGTTATTCGACCAAACCGTGGGGCTGTGGTTGCAGCTCCTACGGTAGAAGAAGCAAAGCAGATCTTCAAAGCACGTGAAATTATGGAACTGTCTATCACGGAGCTTGCGGTCGAGAATGCAACTAAGGCTCAAATTGACGAGTGTCGTAAGCTGGTAACCAAAGAGAACGCTGCTTTTGATCATGGAGACTACGGGAGTGGCTTACGTCTCTCTGGTGAATTCCATATTAAACTGGCAGAGATGGCTGAGAACGCTCCGCTACTCGCTTTCCAACGCAGCTTGGTCTCTCAAACATCACTGCTAATCGCGCAATATGAAACGGGCAGCCATTCAAATTGTTCCCTTGATGAGCACTCGATATTACTCGATGCCATCGAATCAGGTGACGTAGAAAAAGCCACAGAGTTGATGCAAGAGCACTTGGATCATATTCGCTCGAAACTCAACTTGGATAACTCTTCTACATCGAATGATCTGCATGTGGTTTTCTCTGATATTTTGAAAAGTAAGTAAGCCTTAAAGCTAAAAGAGAAATGTAATTCAATCTGAAACACCCTGCTGATGGCGCTCATCAGCAGGGTGTTTTGTCTCTAGTCGAAAAACCTATCCTAACTTCAACCACTTAACTCTACTCATCTAAGAGCGCCTTCTTCAATACTCATTTATTCCTTTCGCACATGAAATCCCCTCAAAATTGCATACAATTATAAGTAACAACTGTAAATAATTTGCTCCTATTGAGTAAATCAATCTTGGCTACAAAGATTCATAAAAACATGAGCTTACGATGCCTTTGTAGCCAGTACGTGAAATTGCACACAATGTAATGTTGCACTATTGTAAATAATTAGTTGACCTTTGGGTCAGATTATCTAATTATTGACCATAAGGTCAGAAAATAATTTCAACTATAAATGTGTCATTGCACAAGGAGGTCTCTTGATTACTTTTCTACTCAATCAGGAAATCAGACAAGAAGAAAACTTGTCTCCCAATATGACGGTGCTGAACTATCTTCGCACTAAGATTAATAAAACAGGTACCAAGGAAGGTTGTGGTTCAGGCGATTGTGGCGCTTGTACCGTTGTATTGGGTGAATTAGTCAATGGCGAACTCGAATATCGTTCTGTTAACTCATGCCTTACCTTTGTTTCAGCACTTCATGGTAAGCAGTTAATTACGGTTGAAGACCTACAAAACAAAGACAAGTCACTGCATCCCGTTCAACAAGCAGTCGTAGATTTCCACGGTTCACAATGTGGCTACTGTACACCAGGCTTTATCATGTCAATGTTCGCACTAGGTAAAACAACACCTAATGCCAGCAAAGAAGACGTGATGGAATCACTAGCGGGTAACTTATGTCGTTGTACAGGTTATCGCCCAATTGTTGATGCTGCGCTGTCGCTTTCAAACGAAAAACCTCTTCTAGACCAATTTAATGAGCTTGAACGAGCAACAATCGACAAACTCGTTAGCATTCAAGATCAAGATGCAAACTTACGCGATGGTCACCTCACTGCTTTCTCTCCAAAGAGTGTGGATGAGTTAGCCAAGCTTTATCTTGCTCACCCTCAAGCTAAGCTTGTCGCTGGTGGTACAGATTTGGCTCTGGAAGTAACTCAGTTCCACCGCGAGATTGAAACACTGATCAGCGTAAACCTTGTTGAAGAGATGAAGACCTGCGAAGAAACCGACACGGATCTTCTGATTGGTGCAAACCTTCCAATCAGCCAAGCATACCCGCTTCTTCACAAGTACTACCCAGATTTTGGTGAACTATTACACCGTTTTGCTTCGCTGCAAGTACGTAATCAAGGGACTATTGGCGGCAACGTTGCTAACGCCTCCCCCATTGGCGACACGCCGCCCCTTTTGATTGCTCTGGATGCAAAACTTAAGCTTCGCTGTGGTGAAAAGACTCGAATCATTCCAATTGAAGAGTACTTCATTAGCTACAAGGTTACAGCACAGCAGCCAAGTGAGTTTATTGAACAGATCATCATTCCAAAACCGACCGATTCAAGCTTTAGAGCATACAAAGTCTCTAAACGTTTAGACGATGATATTTCAGCAGTATGTGGCGCATTTAACATCGCTCTGAAAGATGGCAAGGTTGTCGCGGCAAGAATCGCTTTTGGCGGAATGGCTGCAACACCGAAACGTGCAACGCGCTGTGAAAACTTATTGCTAGGAAAAGCGTGGAATTCAGCGAATATCGACGAAGCGATGGCGGAAATGAATAACGATTTCGAACCATTGTCTGACTTCAGAGCAAGTCAAGAATATCGCTCGTTAACAGCTGCAAACATGCTGCGTCGCTACTTTATTGAAACGCAGAATAAAGATAACCAAATCGAAACAAGGGTAACGTCTTATGTCTAACGCACACAACACTATGACTCACGAGGAAATGCTCGCCATAGTTAAACAGGATTTAAAAACTGGTGTAGGCAAAAGCGTGAAACACGATAGCGCCCCTATGCAAGTGACTGGTGAAGCACTCTACATTGATGACCGATTAGAGTTCCCTAATCAGCTTCATGTCTACGCTCGCCTAAGTACTCAAGCGCACGCAAAAATCACCAAGATTGATGTGTCACCTTGTTACGAATTTGAAGGTGTCGCGATTGCTATCACAGCTGATGATGTCCCTGGTCAGCTTGATATCGGTGCTATCTTACCTGGTGACCCACTTCTTGCTGATGGCAAGGTTGAGTACTACGGTCAACCGGTCATCGCCGTTGCAGCATCAAGTCTTGAGCTTGCTCGTAAAGCATCTCAAGCTGCTATCATCGAATACGAAGCACTGCCTCCTATTCTTAATGTGAAAGAAGCTTTGGCTAAGAAAAGCTTTGTTACCGAAAGCCACCAACAAAAACGTGGCGATTCAGACAAAGCACTAGCGAGCGCAAAACACGTTATCGAGGGTGACTTAGATATCGGTGGTCAAGAGCACTTCTATCTTGAAACACAAAGCAGCAGCGTTGTACCGACCGAAGATGGCGGCATGATTGTCTACACTTCAACGCAAAATCCAACTGAAGTTCAAAAGCTGGTTGCCGAAGTTATTGGCGTACCAATGCACAAAGTTGTTGTTGATATGCGCCGCATGGGTGGTGGTTTCGGTGGCAAAGAGACACAAGCCGCTTCACCAGCTTGTATGTCTGCGGTCATCGCTCTATTAACCGGTCGCCCGACCAAAATGTGCTTGATGCGTAATGAAGACATGAGCACAACGGGTAAACGTCACCCGTTCTACAACCAATACAAAGTAGGCTTTGATGACGATGGCGTGATTCAAGGTGCTGACATTGTTGTAACTGGTAACTGTGGTTACTCGCCTGATCTTTCAAGCTCAATCGTTGACCGTGCTATGTTCCACTCAGACAACGCTTATTACCTAGGTGATGCAACAGTAACGGGTCACCGCTGTAAAACGAATACAGCCTCAAACACTGCTTACCGCGGCTTTGGTGGCCCACAAGGCATGATGACCATTGAACATATCATGGACGAGATTGCCCGTTACCTGAAAAAAGATCCTCTTGAAGTTCGTAAGGCGAACTATTACGGAGAAGAGGGACGAGATACTACTCACTACTACCAAAAAGTAGAAGATAACTTTCTTCCTGAAATCACTGAACAGCTAGAACAAAGCAGTGACTACCACGCTCGTCGTAAAGAAATTGCTGAGTTCAATAAGACAAGCCCGATCCTTAAGAAAGGTCTTGCGCTTACACCGGTTAAGTTTGGTATTTCATTTACCGCTACTTTCTTGAACCAAGCTGGTGCTCTAATTCATATCTACACCGATGGCAGTATTCATTTGAGCCACGGTGGCACTGAAATGGGCCAAGGTTTGAACATCAAAGTTGCACAAATCGTTGCACAGGAGTTTCAAGTCGATGTCGAACGTATCCAGATCACCTCAGCCAACACAGACAAAGTACCGAACACATCACCAACCGCAGCATCATCGGGCGCCGACCTCAACGGTAAAGCAGCCCAGAACGCCGCACTAACGATTAAGCAACGCTTGATTGACTTTGCTTCATCGCACTTTAAAGTTTCACCAGAAGAGGTGGTCTTTAAAAATGGCATGATTCAGATTCGTGATGAGATCATGAGCTTCAATTCTTTTGTCGAGCTAGCTTGGTTTAACCAGATTTCACTATCAAGTACAGGCTTCTACCGCACTCCGAAGATCTTCTACGATCACGAGAAAGCAAGAGGTCGCCCATTCTACTACTACGCCTACGGCGCATCGTGTTCAGAAGTTGTGATCGATACCTTAACGGGTGAATACAAAATCTTGCGCGTTGATATCTTGCATGATGTGGGTGCTTCACTTAACCCTGCGATTGATATCGGCCAAATTGAAGGCGGATTCATTCAAGGTGTGGGTTGGTTAACAACGGAAGAGTTGGTATGGAACGAACAAGGCCGATTAATGACTAATGGCCCTGCAAGTTACAAAATTCCAGCGATTGCCGATATGCCAATCGACTTTAGAACGCATTTGCTTGAAAACCGCAGCAACCCTGAAGATACGGTGTTTAACTCGAAAGCCGTCGGTGAGCCGCCGTTTATGTTAGGCATGTCAGTTTGGAGTGCACTAAAAGACGCCGTTGCTTCTGTGGCTGTTGAAGGCGCAATTCCTAAACTGGATACACCAGCAACACCAGAACGTGTATTGATGGCAGTGCAAGAAGTCACGAAGCCACAAACAGCAACCGTCAACAGCAAGTCTGAAACGGCTTAACGTTAAGGTTATAGAATAACTATATAAAGAAACAAAGATATACCCAAAGTAATTGGAGTTGCAGTGAGGCAACAAGAGAATGAGACCCCATGAGCATAGCTAGCCTATGTGATTGGGGCGAATAATCGCCGTTAACAAAGCTGCACCTTCAAGTACGAAATGTATCAGTGGTCACCTGCTCGTCCACCCTCTATACAGCAGGTCGGCCACTCCCTAACTATTAGTAACACGCTAGTAAAGAATAAACGCTAGCAGTAGTCGCATCGCTTTAGGAGGTATTGATGTTTAAGGATAATTGGATTCATGAATTAGCTAAGTTAGAAGAGAGCTATGAACCCTGCGTCATGGTGACGGTTCTTGAAGATCGTGGCTCTGTTCCACGTGATGCTGGTACTAAAATGTTGGTAACACGTGACAAGCTCATCGCAACGATTGGTGGTGGTCACCTAGAACACATTGCGACCAAAATGGCGCGTGAAATGCTCATCGGCCGAGAGAAATCTCTAAAGGTCGAACGTTTTAATCTTGGTGCTCGTCTAGGGCAGTGTTGTGGCGGTATGGCAACTCTCAGCTTCGAGCCCATTGGTACACAACAAAATCACTTAGTGTTATTTGGAGCAGGACACGTTGCCAAGGCACTGCTTCATATCGTGTCTACCCTGCCGTTCCGAGTCACTTGGATAGACGAGCGTGAAGAAGAGTTTCCAGAAACTTTGCCTGAAGGGGTGAAGAAACTGGTTTCTGACGATCCTGTTGGCGAAGTTAAACACATGCCACCTAACAGCTACTACTTAGTGATGACACACAACCACCAGCTCGATTTCGATTTAGCGAAAGCCATTATCAACCGTGAAGACAGCTGTTACTTTGGCATGATCGGATCGCTAACTAAGCGTAAAAAATTCGACCATCGACTAGAGCAACGTGGTTACAGCCAAGAGCAAATCAATACCATGATCTGCCCTATTGGCGTTAGTTCTGTGACTGGAAAACACCCTGCTGAAATTGCGGTATCGGTTGCGGGTGAACTAATCGCACATTATCAAGGTCAGACGCTTGAACAAAAGCGCCCTGATATGCACAGTGAAAATAGCCTAAGCGAATCTCATATAAAAAATAAAATCGCTTAGATCTAAAGGCCATATTGTCTTTAGAGAGATTAAAAGGAAGTAATAATGACAACTCAACGCAAAGCGTATCGCGCGAGCATTTTGCATAGCATTGCTGACCCAAAAGATGTAGGAATTGAAGACTCATACGAGTATTTCGAAGATGGTATTCTGGTTGTAGAAAATGGTCATGTCGTTGACATTGGTGATGCTGTAGAGGTTCTAGAACGCCAACCAAAGACACTACAAGTAAAAGAGTACAAAGATAAAATCATCACTTCAGGCTTTATCGATACCCATATTCACTACCCTCAAACGGGTATGATCGCCTCTTACGG
The DNA here is from genome assembly GCF_050337325.1 of Vibrio kyushuensis. NCBI lineage: Bacteria > Pseudomonadati > Pseudomonadota > Gammaproteobacteria > Vibrionales > Vibrionaceae > Vibrio > Vibrio kyushuensis. The sequence goes on along the minus strand of NZ_JAKJSV010000002.1, from coordinate 529,935 downwards.
TGAGCAATTATTGGACTGGCTAGAAAACTACACTTTCCCTGAAGAGCGTCGCTTTAAAAACCCTATCTACGCACATAAAGTTGCGAATCTATTCTTTGATGAATTAGCGAGTAACGGTACGACTACAGCACTGGTATTTGGTACGGTTCATAAAGAGTCTGTTGATGTCTTTTTTGAAGAGGCAGAAAAACGTAACGTTCGTATGATCGCGGGTAAAGTTCTGATGGACCGTAACGCGCCTGATTACTTAGTCGATACGCCAGAGTCCGGCTACGAAGAATCTAAAGAGCTGATCGAAAAGTGGCACAATAAAGGCCGTTTGCTGTACGCGGTAACCCCTCGCTTTGCACCAACTAGTACGCCAGAGCAACTTGCTACCGTAGGCAAGCTGTTAGAAGAATACCCTGACGTATACATGCACACGCACCTTTCTGAAAACAAGAAAGAGATTGAATGGGTATTGGATCTATTCCCTGAACGCGAAAGCTACCTTGATGTGTACGATCACTATGGATTACTGCACAAGCGTTCTGTTTTCGCGCATGGTATTCACCTGTCAGATTGTGAATGTAAACGCCTTGCTGAAACCGATTCAGCTATCTCATTCTGCCCGACTTCAAATCTATTCTTAGGCTCAGGACTATTCAAACTTCCAAAACTGGAAGAGCATGGCATCCGTGTCGGCATGGGAACAGATGTCGGCGCGGGAACCAGTTTCTCAATTCTACAAACTATGAGTGAAGCGTATAAAATCATGCAGCTTCAACAAGAGAAGCTTCACCCAATTAAATCGCTGTTCTTAGCAACATTAGGCGGCGCGCGTTCACTTCACCTAGAAGATAAAATTGGTAACCTTGAAGTAGGTAAAGAAGCGGACTTCGTAGTACTTAATATGGACGCGACTCAACTCATGCGCTTCAGAATGCAGCAAGCGAAGAAGCTTGAAGAGAAACTGTTTGTTCTTATGAGCTTGGGTGATGACCGTACAGTCAGCGAAACCTATATTGCTGGTGAAAAAGCTTACGATGTGAATTTTGAACAACAAAAGAAGCTCGTTAGCTAGTTGAACTAGCAAATCCAAACCCAACAAAAACCGCTGTTCATCAGCGGTTTTTTTGATCTACTAATCAATTCTCATCTTTGAAATTTTCATTTACAATTTGAGGTGTGAATCGTCTCACAGAGCCATTTCGTTCGATAACCCTATAAAGTCAGCTGATATATTATGATCACCAATTACTTGGTTATTCGGTGGCGTCAATGGAGCAGTTTGGTTCAGATTCATCAATGGCAATCTCAGTTTATCTAGCGACACTGGTAATCACATCCATCTTGTACCCATTTATGGTGGCTGGTATCAGCCTCACTTTCTACGATAAAGAAAACCAAAGGCCATACATTGTTCGATTCAGTGCAATCTGGTTGGTTATAACGCTGACATTGATTGTTCTGCATATATATAGCCGGTTTACATAGTCGTACGTCGAAAACACCTCTGCTCTACCTAAATCCTGTGAACTGAACACACCTTTGCGTTTCACCAATTCCCTATCTAATCCCTCCCTAAATAGAAAAACCGCCAATAGAGGCGGTTTGTTAAACTGAGAGTAATTACCAAGCATATGAAGCGCCGACTCCTACTGATGTGTCATGAGCAGAAGTGGTTGCCACGTTACCATCAAGTACCCAGTTAGAACTTAGACGTTGAGCATAACCGACAGACAAAGCGCCTTCACTACCAGCTGCGCCAATACCAACACCAACTGAAGATACTTGACCGTGGTCTAGGTAAGGATGTGCAGCTGTAACAGCTTGATTAGATGCCATGACACCGTTAAGTTTCTTAGCTTGTTGCTCAAAGCTAGCACGAAGATCAACGATTGCTTCTTTATTTTCTTGGATGCCTTTAGCATTGGCGTTTGTCTGTTCTGCATTTAGTGCAACATTATAAGAGTTCTGACGCGTTGCGTTAGCATTACGATTAATGGCTGTTGTTTGTACTTCATTAACCTGAGTATCTTTCTTCGCAACTTCAGGTGATACTTGTGTGGCCTTGTTAGGAACAGCATATGCTGTCGGAGTTGGTGTTGCCACTGGTGCTTTTTGGGGTACTGCATAAGCCGTCGGAACCGCGCTTGGAGTTGCCATTGGCGCTTTATTTGGTACTGCGTAAGCCGCCGGAACCGCGCTTGGAGTTGCCATTGGCGCTTTATTTGGTACTGCGTAAGCCGCCGGAACCGCGCTTGGGGTTGCCATTGGCGCTTTATTTGGCACTGCATAAGCCGTCGGAGCCGCGCTTGGGATTGCCATTGGCGCTTTATTTGGTACTGCGTAAGCCATCGGAACCGAGATTGGGGTTGCCATTGGCGCTTTATTTGGCACTGCATAAGCCGTCGGAACCGCGCTTGGGGTTGCCATTGGCGCTTTATTTGGTACTGCATAAGCCGTCGGAACCGCGCTTGGGGTTGCCATTGGCGCTTTAGTTGGTACTGCGTAAGCCGTCGGAACCGCGCTTGGGGTTGCCATTGGCATTTGGTTTGACACAACGATAGGTAATTGGTGTGGTCTCAATGTAGGAGTAATCGACGGTGCTTGTGCTCGAGCCGTAAACCCAGAACCATGTACTCCGTTGATTTCAGCCAACACAATTTTCATATCACCGCCCTGATCACGATTCATCTTAGCTAGTCGTATTGCATTAGCCGCTCCAGCGTCAGTGTAACTCCCTATTATTGTACTCATACCAGATCCTGATAGTTGATAATTATGAGTAGCGCTTGTTGCAGCATATACAGAAGGTGAAACAGCTAACGCGATAAGTGAAGTCACAAATACAGTTTTAATAGTTTTCATAATGTTTCTCGCTCAATAAATTTGGTGTTCTAATTCAAAAAATAATTGCAAATTTTAAAATTTGTAGCCGGCTTGGAGCATGGATATTTTCGCTGCCTCATCCGAGCTACCTTGTTGACGAAGATCCAGAGAGACGATGAAGTGTTTTTTAACGGTCATTTTTGCGCCAACACCAGCGAATAATGCTTCCGTTTTTTGAGTCTCAGTGTTGCCTGATAAATTTCTCTCTAATTTAGTGGCCCCAACACCTGCTGACACGTAAGGTTTCAATGTGATGCTGTTACTCATGCTGAAGGTGTAACCTATATCCGTTCCAATCTGAGACGCACCAACATCAATTTTCTGTGTATTCATTGAGCCGTCTAGATTCGCAGATTTAATGTCTTCATCGCTCGCGCCTTGTACTGACAAAGATACGCCGACAATTTTATTGATATCGTACCCAACCGTTAGTGCGCCGCCGTTTACTTTCTGGTCATTTAGTTTCGGGCTCTCGACGTTCATTCCAGCGACGCCACCTTGAACATATACACCGCTTGTTTCGTCACGAATATCGGCCATTGCTCCACCAGAAACGAGAAGTGCGATAAGTGTTACTGCTTTGATTTGATTATTCATAATGTTTCTCTTTTTATCTTTTGTTTCGGTATGGTTGAAGTATGCGGCGAAAAACTTTACTTAATAATGAACAGTCGTCATGATTGAGTTCACCTTTTATTCAAGGGACGAATATGAAAGGAAGAAATTGATATGTCGGTAAACGTCATTCTCTTGCAGAGACTAAAACAAATTGAACATCTGTATGGCTATCAAGTGGAATCTAGAGTCACAACAGAACGCTTAAGCGAAGCACTTTATTGCTCTACTCGTAATATAGCTAAGTTAATGAAAACGCTTAGCAGTGTTGGATGGATTCAGTGGCAAGCAGGAAGAGGCAGAGGCAATCTGTCTAAATTAACCGTGATTCAGAGTTTCCATTCCGTTCTATCAGAGCAATTAAAAGAGATGGTTTCTCAAGGGAAAATCGAAGACGCTTACAGATACGCTGATACATTCAAATATACCCATGTTTTCAAAGTAAAACTTTCCGAATGGCTTGACGATACACACGAGGCATTTGATAAGCTTATCTCTCTCACGCCCTATACGTTACCCAAGCTTCATCCTATGCATATGGTCGATATCAATGCAGGGCTTTATGTCACAGCCATGTTCGACACCTTAATCACCTATGACAGTAACTTAGACAAGTTTATTCCACATTTGGCACATCAGTTTTATGTCGAAGCGAATACCTACTTCTTTCGCATTCATCCCAATGTCTATTTTCATAATGGTGAGCTGTTAACCCCTCAGCATGTGGCTAACAATATTTTAAACCGCGCTCAGAAGCCTCATGTCGCTTCACTATTTTATAGGCATGTAGAGAACGTGGAAGTAAGGATGCAATGGGTAGAGATTACACTTTCCCAAAGTGACCCGTTGTTTCTTCATACGCTCGCGGATATACACTCAGCTATTTTCCTTGATAACCCAGAAAATGAAGCAATCCCCTTCGGAACTGGCCCCTATCAAATACAACATAGTGAGAAAGATCATTGGTCTTTAAGTAAATTTCAAACTTACTTTTCTCATAGTGGAATCATTGAACAAGCGGACTTCTGGGCTATAGATATAGAAGAAAACCCAACCTCCGGACATTTAGAGCAGGTCAATGATGGCTCACCTACGAAGAGTGACAATGAGTTTACACATTGCGAACTAGAAGGTGCTGAATGCCTCTGCTTTCATCAACACTCAACCTCTTTGTCAATGGAAGAAAGAGCCTGGATAAAACAAAATATTAAAAGGATTTTAAAAGACACTCCCAATAATAATCCAGCCTACAGTCTACTCAGCCATACCGAAGTCATTGTCGAGGAAGAAATGACAGTTCCAGTATTGCCGAAAAGATCTGTTTTGATTGATTCTTCAATTAGTCCTGATATTCGTCAGCTATTTGAACAGTTACAAGCGCTAGGGTTGAGTATAAAATACGTCGATTCCACCGAGATTGAAGCGATAGATATTGGCTCTCAAGACGTTTTATTTGGAAATGACACTACATTTGATTACTTCTACTGGCTTTTAGTCAGCAATATGAGCCGTTCGGCGTTGGGGGAACAAGAACAAAAAACATTACTAGTTGAGCTAGATGATAAAGCCTCGCAAGATGGTTCAGCCCATAACCTACTCCCACATCTCAATGAGATTGAATCACTCCTCGTTAATGAAATAAAAATCCTCCCCCTATGGCGCAAACATGTGACGTTTAAAACCCACGCGATGTTAAATGGAACGAATATGGACAAGCGTGGAGTCATGTCATTAAAAGACATATGGTTTGACCGAAGAACGTAACGTCTATCCGGAACGGCCAATGCTCCTCACGTTGGCCGTATTCAGTTTTATCACTGGCTATCGACTTTCTACAGACATAAAGTTCTAAAACTCTATTGCTTAACGATATCACCTAGTTGCCACGTTTTATCAAACCACGACTCTAATGGCCCATAAGTACGGAATAAGATCATCCACGATTTATTCGGTATCGTCTGAATCCAATTACCCTCGTTTACACCTTCAGGCTGTATAGGTGCAAAATGGACAGTATACGAACCATCGTCATTGGGCTGTGCTACAAATCCATCTACACCTGGCTTATTAATCGGGTTTTGTAGCATGGAGCGAGTCTGGATATCGTAGATAACAAACGACCAAAAGTCTTTTGCTGGAACGTTCGCTGGAATGGTTACTGCGTAGTGCTCTCCCCCATCAAAGTTGTCACCGTTATGGTCGTAGGTGGCGAACGCGTACTTTGAACCAATACCAATAAGCTCCAGCGCCATTGCGGGGGTGACAGCCGTTGCTGGGTAATGAAAATAAACCTGCGCGTCAAAGTCTTTATTACCTTTTTTCGACATGTAATCGTGACTAGGATTTCGATTAAATGGAATGTGCCATTGTGGGTTACCTTCATACTGGAAAAAGTCGGGGTGTGGGCGTAACGTTAACGATCGAGCTTGTGCATTAGCAACGGCTGCCGCTTGCACTAAGTCTACTTTTTCTTGGTCCATTGGTTCACCTTTCACGATACCAATATGCTCCATCACTCCTCTTTCGTGAGCAGAATAAAGCTCTTTAGGCTCTCTTTGAATAACCTCATTTAGCTCTACGTAGAAGTGCTCGTCATTCGCATGAATGGTCGATACCGATACGCCATTAGGGTTTATAAACTGCATAGGCTTCTGCTCGGCATTTACGTACCTTGCTTTAAAATGCGTTTTTATATTCTCAACCGCCGTTTGGTGCTCTCCACTTTGTGGGTCTTTAAATCCACGGCTAATGAACGCAAAGTTGTTCGATGGTGACGTAATCACATACGACTCGCCATAATGATTAGCGAGCTGGGTTCGCTCTGCAATATCGATATTACGGGGAACAACTACGAACACGCCACCTTTGCCTCGATCAGGCCCACTGCGCCCTGCATCTTCCATCCACTGAAAGCGAGCATCGTTAAACATGCCTAAGGTATTCGGTGGAATGGTTAGTTCAACAGGCGACTGTTCTACATTGTATTGAGCAAAGAAATAAACCGTATCGGCATTACCGGTTAGAAAGATGTTTTTGGCATCCATTAAACCTTCAAGCAGCAATACTTGATTGGGTTCAACTTGCCCCATATTCTTAAAGCCTTCCATCATTGAATAGATAGAAGCAGAAGGTATGTGCTCTAAAAACACCTGAGAGGCACGCTGAATACCGAGCAATTCATAAGCTCGTTCCACTGTGATCCGATCAGGGTTTCCATCTGTAAAATGAAACGTGCCTACAGAGGTAATGACCTCGTCTGGCGTAGTAATGTTATCTGGAACTTCAGTATATTGAGTGGAAGCAAATGCGGTTGGAGAAAGAGCCAGTGCGGCCAGCAGTAATCTTTTCATAACAACTCCGAAATGTAGGGAATTACGAACAAATAGATCATTTTGTAGGGCTTAAGTTTTCATTTTTGCTTTATTACAAAGCTGATTTATTTTTATCGTGTGATGACGATTCAGCGTGTATTTTCCGACTGAGTGAGTACAAATAAACACAATCCAAACCACAACAATGGCTTTCGTTATCATTGATTCTTCTCACTTTTTCTGCTGACTATTCACCAAGCAATCATTATTAAAACAGCAAAGCCGGAACAAACATCACCCTCTTCGCATTCAATATTAAGCACCCTATAATCCGATGACTAGGTATAACCGTTATTCCCTTTTTTGGGGTCTCCTATGCTTTGAACGAATTTACCGTTTTGTAGACAACGACGGATTGACTACTCATTCCACCACCTTCGAAAACATAAATATGCCCTCCCTCATGATTTACCATAAAGCGACAGCTAAATTAGTAAAAACGTAAGAACTGGCTGACCAGTGAGCCATTTCACACAAAGTAATTATTAGAATAATGCGCATTGAATTACATATGCAGATCACCTAAATTAATTAACAAGTCACTAACATCAAAGCCGCATTTATACGGATATAAGTGCGAAACGCTTGAGCAAGGAAAGCCGTATGAAATGGATAACGTGGTCAGCAGCAGTGGCATGTCTTTGGGTTAGCGCAATAAACGCAAGCTACCTTCCAGATAACGATATTGATCTTCACCTGCAAACGGTCAATAACATATCTACAAATAGTATTAGCGCTTGGATTACTGAATATGAAAGCCCTTTTTATCACTTCAATGCCAACTCGATCGGTGGGTTATCCGCGTATAGGCTTGTAAGCGCTGTTTATGAAGGCGACAACTTTGAAGAGTGCTATAGCAATAGCCCGATACAAATTCCCATTTATCAAGAGTCCTTAACACCTATTGGCGATAAAGAATTTATCATCGACGGATTAACTAAAGACACCAGCTACTGTTTGATCACATTCATCACTTATTCCTTCCAAAACAACGACGGGACAAAAAATGAAACCACAACCGGTTATGTGAATGTGCTTCACACTCAAGCCTATGAACGCATTGAGGTGGGCCGCATAGCGTCTCTAGAGGAATCCCTTATCCAACCAGAAACGTTCATAATAAAAATTGAATCGCCTACCAAGAATACTGAAGAGTTCCAGTGCCGCGTTGATAATCCACTTTGGTATAGCCACTACCAATGGCCTAGTATCCTTGCCCAATGCATTAACAATAACAGTCACATCGTTGAAGCGGGGCAGCTATCGGCCAGTGGGCATATAGAGCCGGTTACCTCATCTCATCTCAACGTGATATGGTCAAAAAACAGCAATTTAACCATCTCTCTAGAGCGTGTTAATTCCACCTACGCCTATACCGTCAATCATTGAAATAACACGAACAAAAGCATTAATGTAAAAACCGCTGAATTAACAGCGATTTCTTCGTTATTGATATTTCGTTATGGAAAAATCACAACTTAATATCAGCAAACACAACATTCGCGAGTAAAGGTTATGCCAGGTAGTGCTTTAAGCGTTGTGATCGGCTAACCACGAGCCAGTCAATACAACATACTGCAATGATCGTCGCTCCTGCTAATGGAAAACACAACCCTAGAATAACCACCGTTCCAAGACCAACTCGCCAAATCCCATCTTGTTCAAAACGAGGGGGAACGCCTAACTTAGACGCGCCAATTGGTCGACGAATCCACCACATGATCCCACCGGTAATCGAAATTGCGATAAAGCCAAAACAGAACAGAGCATTGAGCAGTTTATTAACGATACTTGCGTCGCCCTGATGCAGTGTCACCCCAGCGGCCATTAACTTAGCAACCACACTGTAATCCTGCCAAGAGATATCCATCAATACATCACCTGAATATTGGTCAAAATGAATCGTACGATCTAAACGCGGATCATCAATATCACCTGCCATCGAGTTTGCCGCAGTGGTAAATACTCCTGTTTCAGAGCTCGGCAGGAAAACCTTGAAATGAGTATGACCAGCTAGCTTGGCTTTTGAAATAATCGTATCAATCGAAACTGCGGGCTCAACATTACTATTGCTCGCCATCTCATCTTCTTGGTGGTTGGAATGGTCATGAACGTTTGATTCAGGTAGAGGTGTTAACTCAAGATTCCAAGGCATCTCTTCCTCACTTCCATGGTTTAAACTGCTGTGATTTAAGCTGCTATTTTCTAAACTACTTGGCGTTACAACGAGTTTTGATACGTCAGACTCTGGCTTATCTCCCCATGTGTAATAGGTAGGAAAAGTATTCCAGCCTTGCACCATCTTAGCACCCCATATTCCGGCCCATGCCAAGCCCGAGAGCAAGAATAACAATAGGATTATCGATAAAGCGCCGCCTAAGTTTGCATGGATATCTCGCATTACGATACGTTTCCCGGCTGAAAGTCGTATTTGCATAAAGCCCGATTTAGAAGCATTGTCAGTCGGCAACCACAGATAGATGCCCGTTACGAGCAGCAAAATACTTAAGCTCGCCGAGATTTCTATCAAATGATCGCCCCACTTCCCAATCAAAAGCGTTCCATGAATATCGTTCGCCAATTGATACCAACTGTCACTACGGTCGATTTCCCCCAGTATCTGGGCTGTATAAGGGTCGACGATGACAAATATCGAACGGCCATCTTCAAGTCGAATGCTTACCCTATTTGCTACGTCAGCATCATGAGCAGCAACAAACTGAGTGACCGATGCATCAGTATAGAGCGTTCTTACCGCTTCAATTTGCACCGAAGCTAACGTTTTTTTTTCCTGTGGTTCAACGGACAATATGTCTCCGTATCGAACGTATTCTATTTCATCATCAAACAGCATAACCAACCCAGTTAGGCTAAGCATAAGCATAAAGGGGATAACGAATAGCCCCATATAAAAGTGCCAACGCCAAGTAAGAAAGTAGCGAGATTTAGCCTGCTTCTGGCGAGTTGATTGAGGTGATATTTCCATTTGTATTGTCTGAGTTTGACTATCCAACATTGCATTTTCCTTTTCTGAATGCAGCCCAGTCCCCCTCATCAAAATGAAGAGAGATCGGTACCGCTTCTGAACTTTACTTATTCAGTAACTTATTGATTTATTATTTGTTTTAGTAAAAATTAAGAAAGATGGACTATTGGAGGGGCTCTTGTAAAAGCCAGTTGGAATCGAACATTAGGAACAAAGTAAGAATAAATTTCTAACGATGCGAAGATCTGTCTCCCTGAATATTGGAGAGCAGATATAGAGTCTTGATGTAAACGAGAGAAATGACTGAAGGGACAAGGTTTACTGTGTTGTGTCTCAATTTTCCCTTCTTCAACTTGAACCAGTTCAAACCCATTTAGAGTACACAGCGTAGCCCAAACGCCAGCGCTTGCTCCATGAGCATTAATGACTGGCATTAGACTTACAAGCAGCCAACTCAGGACACTTGCAATTAGCATTGATTGATTGAATTTAGTATCGCGTATCATTCACACCTCAAATAAGAAGACGAGAAAATACAACAAGTAAAAGACAATTACCTCCCCGACTGACGAGTAATCCAACCAAGATCATAACTTTTTAGTAACAAGCAAATTAAAAAGTACTCGACGCGTCAATTGATAATGAGTATCATTAATTATGTTATAACGTAACAATTGCTGGAGGGAAAAATGAAACCGGGAATTCACCCCAATTACCGAACCGTTGTATTCCATGATACGAGTGTCGATAAATATTTTTTGGTCGGTTCAACGTTGGAAACCACACGAACCATTGAGTGGGAAGACGGCGAGACCTACCCATATATGACAATTGAAGTCTCTTCGGAGTCACACCCTTTCTACACGGGCAAACAACGAGTTGTTCATCAAGAAGGCCGTATTGCGAACTTTAATCGCAAGTTTGGTGCATTAAGCACTAAGAAATAATGGAAGAAAACATATGAAAGTACTCAGTTCTTTAAAAAGTGCGAAAGCGCGCCATCGTGATTGCCAAGTGGTTAAACGCAAAGGTCGAACTTACGTTATATGCAAGACAAACCCACGCTTTAAAGCGGTACAAGGGGGAGTGAAAAATAAAAAGTAGCCACAAAAGGTAAACCGCTGATAGCCGGCGGTTTACCTTTAGGTCAATAACCTTTCTTTTATTGAGTCACCCCAGCAATTACAGCGGGGTCATCAGTCACGGTTGGCATAGCTCCTATGTCAGCACTGCCTTGAACCGATGTCGGTACATCAACGGCAGGGTCAGCAAGAGTTAGAGCTGAGCACTGTCCAGACACAACTTGCATTGTTTGCTCTATTTCAATCGCTTTCACAACGTATTGATTCGAGCTTCCCATTCGCACTCCATCAGCGATAGAAAAGTCTGGTCGATATTGACCATCATCACTATTACTCGGAATCCCCCATAAATCCCCATTGCCACCATAATTAATCAAGAAGGTTTGACCGTCGTAATCTCCTGCATTACCACTACGATCTTTTGCATCAGAATGTTGATAGGCCAACTGTAGCGGTCGTTCAAAGCTAACTACATCGCCCGAGCCATCTTTTACCGTTGACAATTGATTCCATGATTGTAAGCCCGTTTCCCAGACATAAAACTCAGTGGTGATTGACGGATCGTAAATATCCCATGAGTTACTCACAGTGCCCGAAATCATAGGTCCACTTCTTACACCCCAGCTGTGTGGTGTAGAGTCAATATTAGATTGTGACAGTGACGCGTTATAACGTACAGGCTCGCTGCTTGTTACGCTAACCAAGGTTAATGTGTTACCCCCCGATGTCGCAAACGTAAAGTAATACGGGCCGGAACCCGTTTCAAATGGACTATCATTGCCACTAAAGTCAGTTAAATCACTCAAATCAAATGTTCCAATAGGACAATTATCATAACAAGTCAGTGTCACTGTACCTGAGTTTAGTAGTTCACCAGAGCCAGTTTCGCTGCCATTGATAAAGGTTTGTTCGTAATAGGTGAGCGAGCTTTGACCATCCAGATATTTCACCTCTCCGCCGAGCTGCTCCGAATACATATACAACGACTCGTTGGCATTAATTGGAATTTGAACCGGCGTTTGTGATGTGACGGTTGAGCCATTACTTCCCCAGGAAAGCTTGCCTGTTTTATAGAATCCATCAGAGCCAACACCGTCGTCGGCAGCGGTCATATAGTTCACAACCCATTGATCAAAGCTGTTATCAGCAAACGCTGCACTGTCCCAATACGAAAACCCAATACCTCTTGCACTGCTTAACGCCAGTGTTTTCACCGTATTTTTGATTAACCGCCCCGGGGCATTCACATAGGTGTACGAAGTTTGAGTTCCGTTTTCATCTCGGATTACCGTATCCCCGTCCGACAATGCTCCGTCTGTCTCCGTCCAAGCTCCCCAATAACCTATGTGTCCGTAACTGTCGTAGCTTCCGTTGTTATCACTATCGTATTTAATCGAAAACCCACTGTTGATATCAATTTGAGCTCCCGATGTAGCGTTAAATAAATCATATCGATATGCAAAGCTGTCGAAGCTAGTACGGCTTAAACACTGACCACTATTGCTGCCCGACTTATACGGTAGATCTGCAAAGTCACCACTAACACTCTGAACCAGTACATGTGTTGAGTTAAACGCCAGTGCATATGAAGTCTGTCCGTTTCCACCTCTATCAAAACCCGTTAAAGCAACACCGCTAGACCTATCGCTTGCCATAACAACACTGGCGCTTTGAGAGTAACTGTTACTTCCCTGAGTGCTCGATTCATACAAGGTGAAACCAATTGAGCCTGGAATAGTATCAACCGTAATAACCTCCCCTCCTCCATATTGATTACCAGAGGTGAAGTTATCAAAGAAGTCGAAGTTAAACGTGAAACTACCAAATGGATTATCGCTCGAGGCTCCTTCAGAAATCTCCGCTTTAAACTTGATGGCCTGTTCACCGTCACCACCGGACATTTCTGGTAGCCAGACATTGATCATAAGAGGTGAAAAGTCGTTATCACGGGTAACCGTAGAAATGGCCTTCATGTAGGTAGTTGTATTACTAGCCCCCGATGACTGCCCAGATGAGCCATCGTCCTCTTCATCAAAACAAGCCGCTTCATCGGCAAGAACGGAATACGCGCCTTCGTTAACAAATTCAATGCTATTGAACTGCGCAGTGAAACACAAAATACTGTTCACCAAATCAATCGGCTCTAATGCCGCGTTCCATACATGAGAATTGACCTTAGCATTGGTGTAGTCTGTTCCTGAATCATTAAATGCAGCGTAAGAAAATAGCGGTGTCAACGCGCAGATAGCAACAGTTATATTAGTCAGTTTCATTGGTCACTACCTCCAGTTGTTCTGGTAGTTGCAATGAGGATGTAGATGTAGCGCTTGCACCATCACTATCGCTGCATGCACTAATTCCAACGATAAGACATAGAATGGATAGGTATTTCAAGAGAGGATGAATCATATTGCCTCCTGACAAGAGTTCTAAAATAAGCCACCACAGTCATTGTGGTCTTAACTTAACAGTAGAGAACCCTGTCTCAGGCGTTATAGAAAAATAGAATATGTTTAGACCTAAAACTTATAAAAACACAAGATACGTTGAATTAAATGATTAAGCTCATATATTTAGTTATTCCAACTAAAAAGACAACTATCATTAATTACAACAAAAATACGAACCAAGATCACACGATATTCGATATTCATTCGTACCGAACAAAAAAGCTAACCTAATGGCTAGCTTTATTGATCAGTTGATACCGGTGTTAAAAGAGGGGTTATCGACCGAGCACTTCTATATGACGGAAGTTCGTCCAGCCTCGGAGTGAAGCATCGTTGTCATTATTTCCAGTACAAACAAAACGGACGAATCGCCCTTGAACAGAGCCTAATGAATACTCCAGCATACCATCACTATCACCCTCCGTTGACATACTGATTTGCCTTTCAAAACTATCGCCTTCACGGCTTGTTTCTACCGCTAGGTGATAGCGTCGTTCATTGCCTTTTACCTGAGCGAAACGAACGGAATGTAATGTCGATAACGTTGCTAGCTCAACAGTGTATGTAACACTATCACCATTGGCTGACCACTTAGTGTTCATATTACCGTCAATACCATCAGCTATCTTATCGTTACCGTTTGGGTTTTCTGCACTCGCAGTTGCTCCAATGATTTCTAACTTAGCGTCATTACCATTGTCGCAGCTACGGAATATAGGCAGTGCTTTTTGGTCAAACTCCTCTAGAGAAGGGAATAAATGCTCAAGGCCACTTTCCTTAACGCCAACCCAGTTCAGAAGCGATGCATGGAAAAGATCGACACTCATTGTTGGTACAACACGGCCTCTTGTCATTAAGTCTTTACTGCCTTCTGTTAGATCGGGCCATTGACCAAGAACACGATCACCCAGTACATCACCGCCTAGAACCATTTGGCAGTTACCCCAGCCATGATCAGTACCTGAACCGTTAGGCTCCAAAGTACGACCAAACTCGGAGAAAGTGAATGTTGTTACCGAATCAACTAAGCGCATTATTTTTAGCTGGCTATAGAAATTAGAAACTTGTGAAGCCAGCAGACGCAGTAATTCACCTTGATCTTCTTTTTGTGAAGAGTGGGTATCAAACCCCCCTAGAGTTACCGAGAAAAACTGTACCGGATGATTAAACTTATCTCTTGATTTCAAAAGCAAAAGAACCGTTTTTAGCTGTTTACCAATTGAGGTTTTAGTATCAAAGCCGTAGTCATTATCTTCATCAAAAATCTGCTCAAACTCTTCAAAATTGCTCTTCGCATCATCACACATCTCTGCATAATATTCCTTGAACAAAGAATCTTCCGTTAAGTGGCCACGACGAAAACCAGCATACAGTTCCGCACCGTGCTCTTCCAAGCTCATGGCTGGGGGTAGTGACGTTCCTATTCTATTCGCTGATTTAGGAATACTGTTAGTCCAAACCGTTTGAGAGCCCACTTCAAACAATGGGGGTAATTCCTCAAGTCCATAGTTGTTATCTAGAATATAGGCAGATAATCCCCCCCACCCCTGACTCCCAATTGTTTCTCGAGTATTGGTTTGCGTAATTGTACTTTGATGGTTGTGAGAAAAAATATGTATCGGCTTGAGATCATCGATATGGGTATCATTCTTCCGCTCTTGCATTAATGGGCCAACATTAACGACAGGAAGCGCTAAACCATCATCAAATAACCACTTGATATCATTTAGCTCAGGAGAAAGACCTAACTTTATATCATCACCTGGTAAATCGAGGTCTAACACTTCATTGCTTTCAAACGCAAGACTTCCTCTTAGCCCTTTATATTCGTTGTACTCTTTCTCATTTTTTGGGATAAAACAGTTAAAACCGTCATTCCCTCCACCGAGGTTAATACCCACCAAAGCTTTATGTGGCATATCGTTATCGCAACTTTCTGAAAAAGCATGAGCCATTGGTGAAGAGAGGTTCAGTGCTGCTATTCCAGCGGTTGACGCACTGCCTTTTAAAAATAAACGTCTTGAAACTTGCATGGATCTTTACCCCTGAGTCATGAATTCTGGTGACATTAGCAACTGAATGAATAGCGCTCGAAAATAACCGTCTCGGCGTGGCGCCGATTTCAAGAAATCAAACACGACATCTTTAGATTCTTGACTCATATTTGAAGCGAAAAGGTGCTTATCTATCTCCTCGATCAACTTCTCGTTATTTTCCGTATCGTAGAAATGGGTGCTAAGAGAAGGTCGATTCATGTACATATCAACACCATCGTGTTCAAGCTTCACCGCGAGGGATGAAATCTGATTGTAGTAATGATGCACATCATCCCAGCTGTATAACTTAAACTCAGGCGCAGCAATGCCTTCAAAGCGCTCATCATTCGGAGCTTCATCCGGTTGGTAATGGTAAAAGACGCTCGGCCCATCAAGAATAAATCGGCGATCTGACCATGAGAATGCGTTGGGTAGAATCTCTTTACCCGGCTTAAGTGTGACATTCAATGCTCTAAGAGCATGAGAAAGGGTAATAAGAGGATCGCGGATAAGACCATTCGTTCGATCTAAACGAGTGTAAGACGCTTCTTCATCATTTAGGATGGCTTTGATCAGCACTACCATATCAAGATCGCTGTTACGAAATGCTGATGCAACACGATAGATATACTTTGGTGAAGGATTAGAAGTGACCATTTTCTGGATAAAGAACTTCGATATAAATGGTGCTACATTATCGTGTGCGCAAAGAATATCTAGGAATTGATCTAAGTCTTCCTCTGCACTAGCATCTTTTGGGAACTCGTAGCCTAGAATATTTTTTGAGCGCGTATTATGAGCACCCACTTTCTCGGACATTGGGCTCTCCCAATCGCCATTATTTAATGTCCAGCCCGTCATAACTTTCGCACCCTGTTCGATGTCGTCTTGTGTGTATGAAAGCTCTGGACGACCATCACTCCCCAATACAACATCACCGTACATATCTAGCTTTGCCGGACCGATGGTAAACAGTTGCATCAGTTCACGTGCAAAGTTTTCATCGGCAGCAACGCCTTCGGCATAGTCATTATTAAGATAAGTTAGGTACTGCCCCATTAGCGGAGACTCCGCCATGGTTTTTAATAACGTACGAAAATCACCAAAACACCCAGAGGATAAATTGTCGTAATACTTAGCGAAAGCAGGACGAATATTGTTATTTTTCAACACTGTATTGTTTTTACTCACCACAAACAGCTGAGTCAAAATATAGCTAATTCTATGGCGAAGAATATCATTATGATTAAGCAGCAGTGAAGTGTATCCAATATTAAAGTGGACGTCTGTCCACTCTTTCTTCGGGTGCGATTCTTTAATCTTGGTTTGTTGGCTAAACAGTGAGGGCTTCCAAATACTCACTTGTTCATCAACCCAGCTATCTATACTTCCCGCATCAATAATTCTAGTAACATCATTATGATTAAATCCCATCGTTGCTTGTAACAGCACTTGATGAGCTTTTTGTTGTTCAATAGTTTGCATTCGATTTCCTTGCTAACTTAAGTTCAGCAAAAAAATATACCGATGAAATCATATGATATGCGTAATGCGTTATAAAACCTGAAGTGTTATTCCAATAATAAAACTATTAACAAAACCATTACTTAGCTCAATTAAGTAGCATTGACACATTGAAGTTTAGCTCGAGTACACGCCTATAACCCGACTTAAAACTCAAACAGGATCATCATGTCAAAACTGCGCCAAGGCTTGTTAGGCGGCAGAAAAAACCTAGTTAGAGTATTGTGTATTACGCAAGTTGCCCATAGATAAAAGTAAGCTCTGCGACAGTTTTGGTGTTGAATTTTTTTAACAAACTCGCTCTGTGCACGCCGACTAGAAGAAGGATTTCTGCCCGCTGGTGTTGAACCTGTGTTGGCGGTGCTCGCGAAGGAAAAGGGGTCATGCTTGACTGGGTTGTCGGTGCTGCAGCAAGACAAGCATTGCCAGCCAAAATACGAAAAGTCTAATAATACATAGCCTTAACGCTATAAAGGGGCGCCAACTTGGTGCCCCTTTTATGTAATAACAATGCATATTGACCGACAGTGTAACCGTATGGTTGCCCATGATTTTTTATAATTTATATTACATTTTACTTTTTCTGATGTATCCGTCGCTGCCACTGTATTTATCTAATTTCACTTCAATTCATTTCATATAACTCAACTCATTGTCTAGACTGCCAATACCGCAGCGCCTTGTGACTTTCATCACATCTAGCAAGAGAGAAAAGAGTTCATGACCAACCACTTCATCCCATTCTTTACATTCATTGCACTAACCTGCACCGCCAGCTTCTCGGTACACGCTTTTGATGCCAAACGATTTAGCGGCAACTTTTCAATTAACACGGGTATGACATCGTCAAACTCTAATCTCAATCCTGAGGGAGACAACCACCTTGGCAACGTTACTAGCAAGGGCTCAAGCAATACGGACTTTTTCGTCGGGCCATTAGGAAATTTCGAATATAAGTTTGATAAAGAACGCTTTCATAGTGTGTATCTAGGTACCTCTAGAGATGACCTCGCAGTCGGAACCCTTGCCTTTGAGTTGGGTTATCGCTTTACATCAAGACGAGGGACGAAGCTTGATCTTGCGTTCCTACCCACTATCGTCGCCAATGAAATGTGGTCAGATCCTTATGCGACTGGGAGCGAAAGAGTGACAACGGATGTCGACGGGAGAGCGTATCGATTTAAGTTCACCAACATAATGGAAAGCCGTTTCTCATTTGACATGGCCTACGCTATTGCCAAATTTGATGACGAAGAAATATCTGATCAGTCCCTTCACCGCGAGAGTGACAGTCTGTATTACAAGATTCAGCACCTAACAATGCTAACACCTCATACTGGATTCACTGGCGCTGTTAACGTTATTAATCACGACGCCCAAGGTGACGCGGCATCGTTCGATCAATACACAGGGGAAGTGACTTATTTTTATAACACGCCTAGACACTTTGTCTCTTTAACAGGCAGCTACGGAAACCGAAAATATGACGCTGCCCACCCCTACTTTGGTGGTCACCGTAAAGACGATATTTATTTCTTATTCTTAGCGTATGAATACCGAGATTTAGAGAACTGGGATAATTGGAGCATCACATCTTTTGCTGGCGCGTCCATCACTACCTCCAATTTTGACTTCTATGAGAGTGATGAGTATCTCATGTCGGTCGGCTTGAATTATCAGTTTTAAAATTATCTGATCTACAATGTAGCGAAAGGAAAAATCTTGGGATTCACCTTATACAAAGCACAAGAATGGGGGCCTAAGCCCCCTCGTATTGTCTATAAACTCAAACCATGCCTAACGACATTCTATAATTTAATGGTTAATGCCTTCGCAATATTACGTGAGGTCATTTCCACGTTGAATGCCGCTTCTTTAAGCGCTGTCGGTAAATCTGTCGCACCAAGCACAACACTGTATGCCGCATCAATGCCGTGCTCATGAACAACTTCGCAATCTGCAGCCGTTGATCCAGCAATAGCAATCACAGGTAAACCAAATTGTTTCGCGGTGCGAGCAACACCAACCGGTGTTTTACCATGAATAGTTTGGCTATCAATACGACCTTCACCAGTGATAACTAGATTGGCATCTTTCACAACATCAGAAAGGTTAACCGCATCCATAACAATGTTGATACCAGGGCGAAGGTCTGCGTCAAACAAACCAATCAAAGCGGCTCCCAGACCACCAGCAGCACCTGCTCCTGGAATATCTTTCACGTCTTTATCCGTTGCTTGATAGATAATCTTCGCATAATGAGCAAGATTAGAGTCTAGCTTTTTAACCATCTCTGGTGTCGCGCCCTTTTGAGGTCCAAAGACACTTGAAGCACCCTTTGGTCCGCAAAGTGGATTATCAACATCACAAGCAGCCTCTAACGTTACCGTTTTCAAGCGAGGATCAAGCTGTGACAAATCAATCGTAGTTAGACGGTGCAAACTGCCACCACCAAAGGCTAAGTCGATACCATTTTCATCAAGCAGCTTAGCGCCTAATGCCTGCGCCATACCTATGCCACCGTCGTTAGTCGCACTGCCGCCTAAGCCAATAATGATATGCTTCACGCCTTTATCGAGCGCGCCTTTAATTAATTCGCCTGTTCCATATGAAGTGGTTATTAGTGGATTACGTTTATTACGTTCAACAAGGTCAAGACCAGAAGCCGCAGCCATTTCGATAATGGCCGTCGAACCGTCACCGACTAGGCCAAAGAAACCTTCAACGGTGTCTCCTAACGGTCCTGTGACTTTCTGCTTGACGATAACACCGCCTGTTGCATCAACGAGTGATTGAACAGTGCCTTCACCGCCATCTGCCATTGGCAACTTCACATACTCTGCATTAGGCATGATTTTTTTGAAACCACGCTCAATAGCCGTTGCCACTTCCATTGCCGTTAAACTTTCTTTGTACGAATCCGGTGCAATAACCACTTTCATAGGATCTTCCTGATTTTTATAATTATAAAAGGACTAAGCTTAAGATGTAGACAAGCGTCATTGCCGTTACACCTTGAACCAAAGTCGCCATTGTCTGGGCACGATACGCCAGCCCTACCGACATACGGCTAAATTGAGATACCACCCAAAAGAAGCTGTCGTTGGCATGTGAAACTGTCATTGCACCTGCTCCTATCGCCATTACTGTTAGTACTCGACCCATTTCCGAATCAAGACCAAGCTGAGCGAGTAGAGGCGCAACCAATGCTGAGGTAGTCACTAGTGCAACCGTTGATGACCCTTGCGCAGATTTTAATGCCGCTGCTACGATGAATGGCATAAAGATACCAACACCTAGAGCTGATAACGTTGTGCCTAGGTAGTCACCCAGTGGCGTTGCTTTAAGTACTGCACCAAACGCACCACCTGCACCAGTGATTAGTAGAATAGGTGCAGCAGCAGTAATACCTTGATTAATACGCTCACCAAATTCGGCAATCTTATCGCTTGTTTTTAATAGACGTGTCGCAAGCAATAGACCAATAATCAACGCCGTTAATGGCTGGCCTAAGAAGTTAAGCGTGTCATAGATAAACCCTTCGCCAAGTGGAAGTGATGGGAATCGTGCAATTGAACCAAAACAGATAAGTACAATAGGTACAAAAATGGGTGCAAACGCCTGACTTGCTGTAGGAAGTTCGCCATAAGATGCTTTAAGTGTCTTCCAATCTTGGTTAGCTTCGGCTAGTTCATCAACTTGACCATCGGGCTCAACATCTTTAAATCGGTTTGCCCACAACATCCCCGCAAGAGCAGCAACCGCAGCAACGAAGACACCAACACCGATAACTAAACCTAAGTTAGATTCCAAACCGAGGTTACCTGCAGCAGCGATAGGTCCCGGAGTCGGTGGTACAAACGTGTGAGTCGCATAAAGACCCGCCGCAAGCGCGACACTCATAGCAACACTAGATGTTTTTAGGCGATTCGCTAACGACTCTTTTAATGAGTTGAGGATGACGAAGCCAGAATCACAGAAAACAGGAACAGAAACGATGTAACCAATAATGGTCATTGTTAGTGTTGGATAACGCTCACCAAGAACCTTGATAACGGTGTCTGCCATGGTAATCGCAGCGCCACTTTTTTCCAGAATCACACCGATGATCGTACCAAGTACAATAACCAGACCGATGTAACCTAATATTCCACCAAAGCCTGAAGCAATAGTTTTCGCGATGCTATCTGCAGGTAGGCCATAAGCGAACGCAGCTAAAAATGCCGCGAGTATCAACGCCAAAAATGGGTGTACTTTATATTTAGTGGTTGAAAGGACGATAAATGCTATCACCCCCAACAGTATCAAGATAAGTGTCATGATAATTCCTTGTTCATTATATATTTTTCAGCAGTATCGCATCATTGCTTATGCTGGGTGAGTCTGTAGGGACATCACCATTATCAAGATATACTGCCTATATTCCTTTAGGCACATTAACAAATTATTGACAATTATAACGTTTAACTTTGTGCGCACGCACAAATTAGGTACTAATCCTTAATGGTTTTAAGCGCCAAATAGAGCTGAATCATATCCTCTAACTTATTGATATTTAAACCGGTAACTTCACTAACCTTATCTAACCTGTACCTAAGCGTATTTCTATGTATATGTAACAGTTTACAAGTTTGCGCCATGTCGCAGTTTTGATCGAAATATTGGTTAAGAGTTCGAGTTAGCGTCCCCTTATTATCGTGATCCTTTAATAAGTTCACCGGATTCATGAGCTGTTCTTTTTTCCAAGAATCTTGCTTTAAGCTACTAATAAAGACCGAAAGCTTATGATCACCAAAAAACAGGGCACTCTTCGATGTGGGCATACATGAGTCTAGTGTCGCTTTCGCCGTTTCATACGATCGAGCTAGCCCTGTTAACCCTGTGAAATAGCCTCCAACGAAAATCTGAATGGCAAAGTCACACTCTTTCTTTGCCCGTTTAATCAGCTTTTCTACCCGTTTTTTTTCAACATCAATGCACCACTGGTCTTCTTTTATTGTGATGGGTTTTAGCACCACCACTTCATTATTTGATACAGATACAATGCCGACAATGTTATCCCGCTCAGGGTACTCCAATAAATTCACCAGCTTTTGCAATTGTGCTTGGGTAACGGGTTCATTTAACTTGGGTACCACTCTGACTAACGCTGCCACTCTAGGCTGTACAAGATCCAAATCAAGACGCTCAGCGATGGACATCAACTGGTTGTCATTAAGGCTCGACCCTTCTATTAACTGCCTTAACAGCTCTTCTCTATGACGGTTATTCCACTGCATTTGAGCCATCATCGCAGCTTGCTCAACAATCAATTCCGCCGTCATTTGAACCAATTCGCCAAAACTTCTCACATCATCAGGAACCCCTGAAACGCCAACGACACCAATCACTTTCTCTTGATAAACGATTGGGAGGTTAATCCCCTCTTTCACTCCAATCAGCGTGCTGGCGACGGTTTTGTTGATCTCAACCGTTCGGTTGTCATGAATGGCGAGCAGTGCACCTTCATGGGTTCGATGCAATCGAGCAGGGTCGCTGGAACCAATGATCTGACCATTTTCATCCATTACATTGACTGGGTATTGAATAATCTTACTTGCTCTTTCTACAATCTGACGCGCGATCAGTGAATTTAACTGCATGACGGAAGCTCTTAATATTAATCAGTTTTCAGTATATCCAAACTGGGCTGATATTTTTGTTCTTAGTAAAAATATATTCAAACTCATGTTCTTTCACTTCAATCTCACACTTGCGTTTGTAAACTCAGAGAACTCAAGTGACGGCCCCGTAAAATATTGATAACTTAATGATCTAACGTCGCTAACTCAGTCTCTCTTTTGGAAAAGGATTCCCATGTTCGAGCAAGTGATTAATATTCTATTCCCCGTCTTTGCTCTTGCGTTCGCAGGCTTTGCTATTGGCCGTTGGCTAAAGCCTGATTTTCAACCCATTAATCAAATCAACATGAACGTCTGTATTCCAGCGTTGGTGTTTGCTTCGTTAGCCACCATGCCACTCGATACTGAGCAGCTGCCTCTCATTTACGCTTCTTTAGTAGCTATATTGATACCCGGCCTATTAATGGTTCCAATATGTAAAATTTTTAAGTTAAATTTTAAGGCTTGGGCTCCACCGCATATGTTTCGTAATAGCGGTAACCTGGCTATTCCACTATTTACCTATACCTTCGGTGATGCTGCATTGGCACCTGCAGTTTTACTCTTTGTAATGTCTGCCTGTGTTCACATCAGTATTGGTTTAGCATTACTCAGTACAGGAAACCCTTTTAAACAAATTATCACCATGCCTGTATTTTTAGCCGCTTCTCTTGCCATGTTTTTAAACCTATCTGGAATTGCGGTTTGGAACCCTTTGTATGAAGCAAGTTCATTACTGGGCCAAGCGGCTGTGCCTATTATGCTGCTATCTCTTGGGTCCCAAATGGTAAATCTACGCATCAGTGGGCTCAAAGTTGGACTGCTTTGCACTGTACAGTCACTGACCACCGGAATCGTGGCATTTGCCATCATTTACTTTTTCATTCCGCTGCCAACTCTGCACCTACAAATGATGGTGTTGTTCACCATGCTACCGCCTGCTGTGATGAATTATCTGTTTGCAGAACGTTTTAATGTCGAGCCTGTTAACGTTGCATCGATGGTTTTGTTTGGTAATTTTTTAAGCGTTATTACCTTGCCTGTTTTGCTTCTATTCGCGCTTTCTTTGTAAACCACAGAACCTAGCATCAATTAAACTGCTCACAGAGTGCTCTAAAGATTCCAAAATTATCCTAAATCCTAATAAACATGGGCACTCTAGACTGTGTGCCTAGCCCATGCTTGTCCTTATACCCACTGTCTATTCTTACTTTTTATCATTTTAATTTACTCGTCACTCTCAACAACCAATGACAAAATCCCATAAACCGGAACAAGACATTCCATAAACAATAATTTACATGAGAGGCAGTAACGAATGAAAAAGTACGCAATGATTACGGGAGCAACTGGCGGAATCGGTAGCGAAATTTGTCAGCAGTTCCTTGATGCAAACTATCACGTCATCGCTTTATCGAACTCTTTTGAAAACTTTGTATTTAACGATCATGAAAGAGTCTTGTGTGTCGATTTTGACCTTACCGATATCGCGAGTATTCCTAACCTTATTGATTCTTTACCTGCTGTCGATACATTGGTTAACAACGCAGGCGTTATGATCTCTGCACCTTATGAAAACTACCCATTATCAAAGCAAGAGCTCACCATTAAAGTCAACTTAGAAGCGCCTATTGCATTAATCACCGAAGTGTCTATAAACATGAAACGTAAAGGACATGGGCGAATCGTTAATAACGCGTCTATTGCGGGTCACATTGGTCACCCTGACATTTGGTATGGCGTTACTAAAGCGGGCTTAATTAACGCAACCAAAAGCTTCGCTAAATTACTGGGTTCGTATGGCGTAACCGTTAATGCGATCGCAAGCGGTCCGGTAATGACACCGATGATGGAATCAATTGCTAAAGAACGTTTAGACCAAATCAAAGCATCCGCTTTAACCGGCCGTTTTGCTAAGCCTCACGAAGTAGCTCAAACCATTACTTGGCTAGGGACAGAAAGCCCTCAATACATAAACGGCAGTACTGTCGATATTAACGATGGTGCTTATCTGAGATAGTTACTGGTTATTTGAGATAGTTACTTGTTAGTTAAGATTGTTACTAGCTATCTAAGAAAACCGCTATCGACGCTAAGCATGCCATGATGTAACGAGAAAAACATGACGGCAAACTTAGCGTTCGATTTTACTACTGAATTACTGAATCACCGCACCTTGCTCAACCCACTCACCAATGAGCACACGCTCATCATCGGTCATTTGAGTTAAGTTACCCAAAGGCATTACCTTAGTTGTTACCGTTTGAGCCACAATTCTAGGAACATTCGCTTTGATCTCTTCAGGCGTATCAAGAATGACTCCTGCTGGCGCAGCTGCAAAGGCCGCGTGAGAAGGTGTCGCTGAGTGACATACCGAACAACGCTCTTGAATCACATCATTGATTTGCTTAAACGGAATCATGCTTGAATCACCATGCGCTTCTGTCGCTGCAACGTCTTGTGTAGAGATTGCCGAATCAGCTGCAGGCTGCACTTGCTCAACCGTAGGTTTAACCGCAACAGGTGCCATCGACTTTTTCGCATACGGTGACGTTACAAACGCTAAGGTAATCATACCCAGTGCTGCAACAGGTACGGTCCATGCGAACTTTTGGCTACCATGACGCGTATTAAAGTAGTGACGAACCAAGATACTGAAAATTGATAAACCAGCTAGAATCGCCCAGTTATACTCGTGCCCATACGTGCTTGGGAAGTGGTTACTGATCATAATGAACAGCACTGGTAGCGTTAGGTAGTTGTTATGACGTGAACGTAATAGACCTTTCGCCGGCAACGCTGGATCAGGTTCTCTGTTCTCTTCAATCGCTTTAACCAAGTTACGCTGTGCTGGCATAATAACGCGGAATACGTTACCCACCATGATGGTACCAATGATTGCACCAACGTGGATATAAGCCCCGCGACCACTGAACACTTGAGACAAGCCGTAAGCGGCACCCACTAAGGCTAAAAACAGCACAAAACCTAATAGTTCTGGTTTCTTACCCAATGGTGAATCACAAAGAAGATCATAGACAAACCAACCCGCGATCAACGCACCAATACCAATAGCAACGGCTGTGGTTGAATCAAGCCCAGATCCTGGTGCAATCAGGTAAATTTCTGCGTTGAGGTAGTAAACCACACCTAACAGTAAAACACCTGTGATCCACGTAAAGTACGCTTCCCACTTAAACCAGTGTAAGTGCTCTGGCATTTCTGGTGGCGCCAGTTTGTACTTCTCTAGGTGATAGATACCACCACCGTGAATTGCCCATAAATCCCCTGACAATCCTGTTTTTGGATTAACACGGTTAAGGTTGTTCTCTAGCCATACAAAATAGAAAGAGGCACCAATCCATGCAACACCCACTATCATGTGAGCCCAGCGAATTGCCAAATTCAACCATTCAGTAACATGCGGATCCATAATTTACTCCTTTAATGCATCTGCGCTTTCGTTCGTCTAATAGCCAGACGGTTAATTCGCGACAGCCAGCTGCTTTTCATCCTGATTATTTACACTAGGGAGGTCATCCAAATGCAAAGAGACTAAATTGTCTTCAAAATGCACTTCGTCACAGTTATTGCCCTCTCCTGCTCGATCGACAATGAGAAAACGATCTTGAGGAGTTAATGCCAATACTGGGTGATGCCAAACCCCTTTTAAGTAGTTCACACCTTGCTTGCCGTTACTTAGAAAAGCGCGACACTGCGATAAGCTTGGGTTGTCGCCTTTTGGAGCGACAACCAATAGGTAAGGCTGACCAAGTAATGGAATAAAAGCTTGAGAGCCTAACGGGTGTCTTTCGAGCATTCTGATCGTCAATGGGTACTCAAGCGGTGTTGCTTCAAAAATACTCATGATGGTGTGACCGCCCTGCTCTTCTACATCTGCACTCGCCAATTTATGAAAACGTTTAGTCGAACCGTTATTAATCATGAAGAAATCACTGTTTTCAGCTTCAATGACGTCTCCAAATTCAGCAAACGCTGCTTTTGTTAATGGCTCTATTTTTAAACGTGATAGTTCAAGTTGACGATTGCCGTTGCTCATTTGATTTCCCTTTATTCGCTTTTACTTAGCTGCTACCTAATAACTACTTTTTTTTATTTTTTACTTCGATACGGTTACTTCGAAGCCCTTACTTCGAGGCTTTAGTACCGAATAAACGTAAACGACTGATACCACCATCTGGGAAGATATTGAGTCGAACGTGAGTAATCGCACCAAGGTCGTTCACTTGCTCGTTGAACTCATGCAACTCATGCGCTGATAGTTTTTGAGCCGGTAACAGTTCGCGCCAGAATAGACTTTGTGTCTCTACTTGATCGTCTGTACCACCGCTTACATAAGCTGCTTGAATCGAACAGCTGTCTGGGAAGTTACCTTTAAAGTGAGCGGTATCAACCACAACACGTGAGATATTTGCAGAGTGACCAAGCGCAACGATGACCCAATCATTACCAGGCGTACGACGACGAGCGGTTTCCCAACCGTCACCCATGTTTTCGCCGCGACCAGGCCCTAAAATGTTTGCTTTTGTACCATAGTGCTCATCACTACATGCCAGTGCGCGACCGCCATTTTCTACCGCTGCGAAATCAAGCTGCTGAGAAGCACTTAGATTTACCCAATCAACACTTGGACGACCGTAGATACGTAGACGCGCAACACCACCATCTGGGTAAATGTTTAGGCGAACGTGTGTGTACACTTTGTCACTGTCAATTTCGGTTAGATGATGCTTGTCGCCTTGAAGACTAGTCGACGCGATGATCTCATCCCACTCTTGAGACTCAGAAGGCGCACCCTCTGGGCTGTAACAGGCATCTAAAGACGCTGATGGAGGGAAGTTACCAGTAAACCATGTTGTGTCGATGTCTACACCCGCAATGGTGCCCGCTAGACCAAGTTTTACTACACAGTAGTCGTAACCTTCACCACGCTTACGACGGCTTTCCCAGCCATCCATCCACTTGCCGTTATCATCATAGACATCATCTTTCCACTCTGGCGCTTCACGACGTAACATGCGAGATTTGTCTGCAAAGAAATCATCCGTTGCATAAAGTGCTTCAGCACCGAGTCGCTCGTCTGCTAGGTTCGTGTAATCTTGAAAGCGATTTGTTTGTCCAAGTTCTTGTGTCATTCGTTTGAATCCTATCCAATTGTTCAATTAATAATAAAATGAGTATCGAGGGCTTTATTCAGCGCTCGCTTTAAGCCGAAATAGTTGTCGCTGTTGACTTACATATCTCGGAGGCGAAACAGGGCAATCTTGTTGATTTCTTGAATCGCAGTAGCAAACTCAGTTTCACTATCATTGCCTAATCGCTTCTCGAACGACTCGAGAATTTGGTAACGATTGGCCCCTTTTACCGCCATGATAAAGGGAAAGTTGAAGCGACTTTTGTAGCTATCGTTATAGGTGGTAAATTTAGTAAACTCTTGCGGGGAACATTGATCAATTCCCGCTCCAGCTTGCTCTGACGTAGAGGCTGCGGTGAGCTCACCGTTAACTGCTGCACGCCCAGCTAAATCTGGGTGAGCATTAATCAGTGCTAACTGTTTGTCTTGGTCAGCGTTGAGCAGTGATGAAGCCATTTTTAAATGTAAGCTTTCTACATTGTTATCTTCATCACTAAGCCCTTGTTCAAATACGACTTGCGCCACCCATGGGCTGTGTTCATACACATCCGCAAAATGAGAAACAAAGGCTTCTTTGTCCATTTGGGTTGGCTTACAAAATCTAAACTGGGTCATGTTGCCCTCCTTGAGCATTAATGATGATTACTTTGAATATGGGTGTACTTCGTGCCAGTGTTTCGCGATATCAACGCGTCGCGTTAGCCACACTCGATCATGCTGTTTAACGTAGTCTAAGAACTTGCGCAGCGCAGCAATTCGACCCGGGCGACCTATCAATCGGCAATGAAGACCAACTGACATCATTTTCGGCGCGGTTTCGCCTTCCATGTATAAAGTGTCAAACGTATCTTTCAGATATTGGTAGAATTGCTCGCCACTGTTGAAGCCTTGAACGGTTGAAAAGCGCATATCGTTCGCATCAAGCGTGTATGGGATAACAAGTTGCGGCTTTTCACCTTGTGTGTGCCAATAAGGCAGATCGTCGTCATACGCGTCTGAGTCATATAAGAAGCCACCTTCATCAGCAACGAGCTGACGAGTATTTGGCCCTGTTCGACCTGTGTACCAACCCAATGGGCGTGACCCTGTCACCTGATCGATAATATCAATAGCTTTACTCATGTGCTCACGCTCAAGATCTTTATCCATATATTGATAATCAATCCAGCGATAACCGTGGCTACAAATCTCATGCCCCGCCTTAACCATTGCTTTTGCAACATCTGGGTAGCGTTCTATCGCCATCGCAACGGCAAATATGGTGAGTGGAATCTCATATTCATCAAATAAACGTAATACGCGCCATACACCAGCCCGGCTACCGTATTCATAGATCGATTCCATACTGATGTGGCGTTCACCCTTAATAGGCTGCGCAGAGGGTATCTCTGACAGGAAAGCTTCAGACTCTTCATCACCATGAAGTACACAACGCTCGCCACCTTCTTCATAGTTAAGAACAAATGAAATGGCGATTTTGGCATTATTCGGCCAGTGGGGATGAGGGGGATTCTGGCCATAGCCGATTAAATCTCTCGAATAATCCTTATTCATCCAAATGCTCCTTGCTCGATTCTTTTAAGAAACCGTTATTAATAAAAGAAACAATGCTAATTGAAGAGTTAATTCTCAATTCAATAATCAGACTGCTTCTACAAACTTCATACTTACATTGTATACAATTTTTTATTTTAATGTAAAGAAATTGTTTATTAAGTTAATTAACTTAAAATCACACCTACTTTTCAATAACTTAAGATCAACCTTACACATGATTGTTAGTAACTTCTGTGAGAGAGCACCGATAAAATCATCTTTTCAACGTAACAAACCTGCAACATTAAGCTTTACTATTTCAAAAATTGTGTACATATTAATATCACAGCAGCACGAACAACGATTTGTTTGTTGTTTGTAGAGAGAATGAATTTGTAAAAGCTATCGATTAACAAAAGCTATCAAGGAGTGCGCTACCGCGCAGAGTCACCATGGGAAAACTAACTACACACGTACTAGATACAATGAAAGGTACACCAGGCTCAGAGATCAAAGTGGAACTATTCAAGTTTGATGGTGAGCAATATCAACCGATTGGTCAGACATTTACTAATGATGATGGCCGTACCAATAAACCATTATTGGAAGACGAACAGTTTGTTCCGGGGAAATATCAATTGGTCTTTCATGTCGCAAGTTATTTTGAGGGACAAGGCGTTAATCTAGATGACGTTCCTTTTCTTGATGATGTCGTGATCCGATTTGGGCTTAGTGATGAAGACTCTCACTATCATGTGCCTTTACTCGTTTCGCCATACAGTTTTTCAACCTACCGAGGTAGCTGATTTACGCCGATAGTATCGGTAACTGCAACACACTTATTTCATCTAAACATTTCCGCTAGCTGTTTATCTAATAGATTTGTACCTATTAGCTATTTAGTAACGAGCTCAGTAACGATCAGCTCAACAGCGGGATATAACTTAATAATATTGTTACGATTTTTACAGAATCAATAACGGAATATAAATAAGAAAAAGGACTAGCTGCAATGAATGACAGTAAAGCAGATGTACTCAACGAACAACCTTCAAACGGTTTGTTAGAGCGCTTTTTTAAAATTAAAGCACATGGAAGTAGTATTAAAAACGAGCTACTGGGCGGCGTAACAACGTTTGCAACAATGGCTTATATTATCTTTGTTAACCCTCAAATTATGGCCGCTTCAGGAATGGATCAAGGCGCTGTCTTTGTCGCTACCTGTATTGGTGCTGCAATCGGCTGTATCTTGATGGGTCTATTCGCGAACTGGCCTGTTGGTCTTGCTCCGGGTATGGGGCTTAACGCCTTCTTCTCTTTTACTGTTGTAAGTGAAATGGGTTATAGCTGGGAAGTCGCGCTAGGTGCGGTATTCATTTCTGGTATCCTCTTTGTTGGAATGAGCTTTTACAAAATTCGTGAGTGGATTATAGAAAGTATTCCTCACAGCTTGCGCTACGCAATGACTGCGGGTGTTGGTCTGTTCCTTGGCCTTATCGGTCTTCAAACAGCAGGCATCGTCGTTAAAAACCCAGCAACTCTAGTATCACTGGGTGATTTCACTAACCCTAATGCACTGCTTGCTGCCGTTGCTTTCTTAATCATTGCTGTATTAAGTGAAAGACGCGTTTTCGGCGCGGTACTTATCGGTATTTTAAGTGTTACATTGATTGGTATGGGTCTTGGCCTTGTTCAATATGATGGATTTTTCGCAGCTCCACCAAGCATTGCGCCTACCTTCATGGCAATGGACATCGCAGGTGCATTTAACATCTCGATGGTCAGCGTTATCCTAGCTTTCTTGTTTGTTAACATGTTTGATACTGCCGGTACATTGATGGGTGTTGCTGACCGTGCAAACCTTATCAACAAAGACACAGGCCGTATCGAAGGTTTGAGCAAAGCGCTTAAAGCCGACAGTATTGCAAGTGTTGCGGGTGCATGTGTAGGTTGTCCACCAGTGACTAGTTACGTAGAAAGTGCGGCGGGTGTAGCTGCAGGTGCTCGTACAGGTCTATCGGCTATCGTTGTTGGCCTGCTATTTATTGCGGCTATCTTCTTATCGCCACTGGCTGGAATGATCCCTGCTTACGCAACATCAGGCGCTCTTATTTACGTTGCATTCGTAATGATGAGCAGCATGCAACACATTGATTGGAAAGACTTTACTAACGGTGCTCCTGCCGCTATTACCGCACTTATGATGCCATTAACGTTCTCTATCGCTAACGGTATTGCACTAGGCTTCATTACCTACACGGTTCTAAAAGTTGCGACAGGTAAAACGAAAGATGTCTCTATCTCGATGTATATCTTGACGGCAATCTTCGTCGCTAAGCTTATTTACATCTAACCACCTCTGAGCAATTCAAAATAAGCCAGTTCTCTTCTTAGATTGTTAAGGGAAAACTGGCTTTTAATTGGGCTCGCTCTACTTTAAAGCTCGCCCGCTGTTGGGCAGTTATGTTGCTCGTCAAAGCAGTGGTAAACAGCTTTATTGATAAGTCCTGCGCTCTAACACAACTAAATACCCGAACTCTGCTTAATGATGGGCATCGCCCCTTCGTGAGCTTTGTACGCCAAAAATTCGGCTCAGACAATACTGAGACTGATATAGTTGACCCTACGCAGTTTGTAGAAGTCATTGTTTTTCAACAACTAAGAGTGAACTAATACACTCTTGAGGAACAGAACATGAAACTTCTCTACACCTTAAATCAACGTCCCCCAAAAGGGATTACGCTTTTACTCGCACTTCAGCATATGCTTGCCTCTATCGGCGGTATTGTTGCTGTCCCGCTCATTGTCGGCTCTTCGATAGGTTTACCTAGTGGAGAAATCGTCTCACTCATTAACGCTGCCTTGTTGGCTTCCGGTATTGTGACCATTGCACAATGCATGGGATTCGGTCCACTTGGTATACGTTTACCTGTTGTTATGGGATCAAGCTTTGCCTTTTTGGGTGTCGCCATCGCCATAGGGAAAGAAGGGGGTGTCGCCAGTATTATGGGCTCCGCACTGGTCGGTTCGTTTGTCGTCATTGCGGCCAGCTTCTATATGGATAAAGTACGAAAACTTTTCCCTACCGTTGTTAGTGGCGTCGTGGTGACATTAATCGGCTTAACCATTTTGCCCGTTGCCATGAACTGGGTTGGTGACTCACCAACAGTGAGTGAAGAGTTTGCTACATTGCCCAAACTCTTTCTTGCAGCGGTTTCACTGGGTATCGTTGTTGCCGTTTCTGTTTACTGTAAAGGTGCAGTTGCCGCATCTGCTATCGTTATCGGTTTAGCTGGCGGCTATATCGTTGCATTATCACTTGGAATGGTAAATCTAGAACAGTTGAGTTCAGCTGCTTGGATTGGTGGTCCAGAGCCCTTCAAATACGGCTTAACCTTTTCTTTTAGCGCAATTATCAGTATGAGCTTGGTGTACATCGTTGTTATCGCTGAAGCGACCGGTGACTTTATGGCACTGGGTAATAACTGTCATACCAAAGTCAGTGGTAAAGATCTAAAACGCGGCTTATTGGCTGATGGTGTGGGCAGTACGTTGTCTTCAATATTAACCGCTATGCCTTTAGCGTCATTTAGCCAAAACGTTGGTATCGTCGGTATCACAGGCGTTGCGAGTCGATACGTTGTTGCGACAACAGGCGTACTCCTGATACTTGGTGGACTATTCCCTAAACTGGCCGCTTTTGCAGTAACCATTCCTAAACCTGTATTAGGCGGTGTCGGGTTCGTTATGTTCGGCATGATTGCCTATGCGGGTATTCGCATGTTGATCAAAGCTGCTGATACTAAGCGAAACGCATTGGTTATCTGTGTGGGACTAGCCTCTGGTTTGGCGGTTACCTTTGAGCCAAGACTACTACAACACTTACCTCATGACCTTTCGAACTTTCTTCATTCAGGTATTACGACTGGTACTATTGTGACCGTTTTACTTAATCTGGTGTTGCCTAAATCGACAGCCAAAGAGCAACAAGAAGCATTGGCCGAAAGTCAGTCACAAGTGGCGGAAGAGATGGCAGAGCAAGCTCCTGAACTAAGCGATACTGTATTAGAAACAACAACGATTGATTCAGAGCCTACTACGTCACTGGAATCATCAAAAAGTTAACGTTATTGATTTGGAAATACCAAGTCAGTGGCAATGACGAATTTCAAAACGAAAGAAAAGCGCGAGGGCAATGTTTCGATCTCACCTAAGCATTGCTATACATTTCAAATACACAATATAAAGACCCTCTTCCCTGAAAAGGTTGAGATGGCTAAGGAATACCATGAATGGAAACAATCTGGATTAAGAATCCACTGGCAATCTACACAGGCACCAATCAACAAGCTGAAGGCGGTATTGTTGTGCGAGGTACCACGATTGTCGAATTGCTAGCTCGTCACCAAGAGCCCAGTGTTGTGGTCGACTATACCGTTGACGCATCACAGCATGTCATTACTCCGGGGTTAGTGAATACACACCATCACTTCTATCAAACTCTAACGCGGGCTTACCCTGACGCGTTGAATAAAGAACTGTTCCCGTGGCTACAAGCGCTCTACCCCGTATGGGCAAACCTTGATGCTGAAATGATGAGTGTCGCCACCGAACTGGCTTTGGTTGAATTAATGATGTCAGGGTGCACCACCGCATCTGATCACCATTATCTGCTGCCCAACGGCCTAGAAAACGCAATAGATCTGCAAGTAGAGAGCGCTAAAAAGTTAGGTGTTCGAGCAGTATTCACACGTGGTTCAATGAGCCTAGGTGAAGATGACGGTGGATTACCTCCGCGCCACACTATTCAAACGGAACAAGCGATTGTTGATGATAGTCAAAGACTTATTCGTGAGTACCATGACAAGTCTGACGGCGCAATGACGCAAATTGCATTGGCTCCTTGCTCTCCTTTTTCTGTCACTACCGATCTAATGAAAGAGACAGCAAAAATAGCAAAGCAAGAAAATGTGATGACGCATACCCACCTATGCGAAACCATTGATGAAGAAGATTTTTGCTTAGAGAAGTTTGGTTTGCGCCCTGTCGATTACCTCGAAGATGTGGGTTGGCTAAACGAACGAACTTGGCTGGCCCACGGCATTCACTTTAACCTTGATGAAATCAAACGATTAGGTGATGCAAAGATTGGCATAAGTCACTGCCCTACTTCAAACATGATGTTGGCGTCAGGTATTTGCCGAAACAATGAACTTGAAGCGGCGGGTGTAAAAGTTGGCATTGGCGTGGATGGTTCAGCCTCCAATGACGGTTCGAACATGATTGGTGAAGTTCGCATGGCGATGTATTTACAACGCCTTCAATATGGCTCTAGCAATGTCAGCCATTTTGACGCGCTTCGCTGGGCAACTAAAGGTTCTGCTCTGTCTATGGGACGAGATGATATTGGCGTACTAGAAGTCGGGAAACAAGCGGACATTTCCATGTTTAAACTCAATGACATTCGTTTTTCTGGTAGCCATGATCCACTGGCAGCACTACTACTTTGCGGCGCTCAACAGGCTGATCGCGTGATGATTGCAGGTCAATGGCGAGTGCATGATGGACAAGTCATTGGTGTTGATTTGGAATCACTGATCCACAGGCACAAAGCTGCAGCTGTTAGGCTTGCGAAGTTGTCTGTTAATTAGTATTAGAATAAACCTCTAGATACTACAGAGCATGCACTTACCTGATTGGTGTATGCTCTTTTTAATTCCCCCTATTTAGTTTGCAATCACCCAAATACCCTCTATTTTCAATTTCATTGTTAAAATCCATACCAACAACCTTCGAATCACATAACCTTATAATACGGCTTGAGTTGTATAAAAAGAGTAAGCAAGATAGACGAAAGGTTATACAGAAAAATTCTGTCTAAAACCGTTATATACACAAATCAATTACGAGGATAATTAATGTCAGTTACATTAGCTGCAGGCGTAACATTAATCGATTTTTTGAATAAATCGTTGGAGACATTAAAATTAGTTCAGCAAGAAGAACCTGAGCGAGAGAAGATTACTCTTCATTTGGCAACTTTAACTCAGCAATTATCTATGACAATGGTAGAAGCTGCTCAGTTGCAAGGGCAGTTAGCACAAAAAAATGAAGAAATTAGACAGCTAAAACAAAAATTAGATGAAAAAATTCAGATTAAATATGATCATAAGACTGAAGTTTATTGGGCAGAAAATGACCCTTCTCCTTACTGTCCAAAGTGCTATGAGGACGAATCTAAGTTGATTCATATGACCTTCTTTAAGGGAAGTACAAGTAATGGTTACATGCCTTCGTTTGCACCTAGCTATAATTGCGCTGTTTGTAAGGGCGAATATAAAAAGGTAAATCGTAGTTAAGTGTATTTAACAAATTGTTCAACTGGATTCCAATCGGCTTAGCCAACGAAGGAGGTTAAGATACACATGGAATATAAACTAGATATAGAACCTTCAGACCGTGACTTAAACGAAATTCGTGGTGGACTAATCAAACACAACACACCATTTTTGGAAGGTATACCTAATTCACAAGTTGGGTACTATGCAGTTGAGGGGGAGAACAAAGTTGGTGGTATTATCGCAGACCTATGGGGTAACTGGTTACTGATCAAGTTTCTTTGGGTTGATGATTCAATGCGAGAGAAGCAAATTGGTAGTCAACTTCTTCAACTTATTGAAGAATATGCACAATCTAAAGGTTGTAAATCTGCACTTGTCGACACTCTAAGTTTTCAAGCTAAACCCTTCTACGAGAAACACGGCTATGAATGCCAAATGGTACTCGATAATTATCCCAAAGATTCATCCCTATCATTTTTGGTAAAGTCCCTTACCCAAAAATAAAATAACTAGCCCCTAATATAATCCAACAACTGCTTGGCTAACCGTGCTAGCGAACCTTTCTCTGGATGAGTATAGGAAAACGTTCGAATACCATAAATTCCCATCACGAGAAACTGAGATAGCTCCTCACAATCTCGATCCGATGAAATCTCTTTGTTCAGCTGTGCTTGGCTCAGTTTGTCTGTAAAGGCGTGCTGCCAATCATTGAGCATGTTGCTAATAATACCTTCGACCTCTTCGTCTTGGTCAGCAAGTTCACTCATGGCTTTTTGCAACAGGCACTGCTTAATCTGAGCACTTTCACACTCGGCCACAACCCCATCAAGATAGAGTTCTAAGCCTTCCATAACCGAGCCTTTACTGTCGAACAAAGTATTAAACTCGTTATTTCTTTCTGAGCGATAGTGCTCTAAAGCGGCAACCAGTAAGCCTCGTTTGTTCTCAAATGCACAGTAAATAGAGCCTGGATGTAGCCCTGTTGCCTTTTTTAGATCTTGCATACTGGTTTTACTGTAACCCTTGCTAATAAAGGCATCCATTGCTGATCGGAGTACTTTTTCTCGATCAAATTCAGCGCTGCGCATATTGATTCTCTCATTTGATAACTGCAGCTCATATTATCCTATTTTGAATGATTGTTCAAAAAAGTTCTTGAATGATCATTCAAGTTCGTCTAATTTGAATGGACATTCAAGAAATAAACAATAGAAACGGAAGGATCAGCATGGAAAACCTTTTTCAACCACTTGCTTTAAACAATACGATTACTCTACAAAACCGCATTTTGATGGCGCCTTTAACACGCTGCATGGCCGATGATAATCTTGTTCCTACTCAAGCGATGGCTGACTACTACGCTCGCCGTGCTGATACTGGGTTGATCATTTCCGAAGCCGTTATTATTCGACCTGATGGCCAAGGATACCCAAACACTCCAGGCCTGTTTACGGCTGAACAAGTTACCGGTTGGAAGAAAGTAACCGATGCTGTCCATCAAAATGGCGGTAAGATCTTTGCTCAACTTTGGCATACAGGCCGAGTAGCTCACCCGCATTTCTATGACGGTGATTACGTACTAGCGCCGTCAGCTATTGCTGTAGAAGGCACTGTACCGCGTATGCGTGAATTGACGTATATCGTTCCAAAACCAGCATCAAAAGATGATATTGAACAGTTAGTAGCGGATTACAGTCAAGCTGCAGCGAATGCGATTGAAGCAGGGTTTGATGGCGTAGAATTACATG
The DNA here is from genome assembly GCF_050337325.1 of Vibrio kyushuensis. Lineage (NCBI taxonomy): Bacteria > Pseudomonadati > Pseudomonadota > Gammaproteobacteria > Vibrionales > Vibrionaceae > Vibrio > Vibrio kyushuensis. The sequence continues at coordinate 492,557 of NZ_JAKJSV010000002.1, read as the reverse complement.
GTGCTAACGGATACCTCATCGACCAGTTCCTTCATTACAGTAGTAATACTCGTGATGATGAATTCGGTGGAAACTCTGAGAATATGGCTAGATTCCCACTAGCAGTAGTCGATGCTGTTTCTGAAAGAATCGGCGAAGATCGCACAGCTCTACGTGTTTCTCCGGGTGCCTATTTCAATATCGAAACAGACGCTCGTGACCGAGGTGTGTTTGATTACTTGCTCGTAGAACTTGAAAAACGAAACCTCGCTTATCTGCATGTAGGTATTTTTGATGATTCGACAATGTTTGACTATCTAGATGGAAGCGCATCGGCTTACATCCGAGCTAACTACACTAAAACCTTGGTCGGTGTCGGCAGCTATACTGCGCAATCAGGCAGTGAAGCTATCGAAGCCAACAAGTTTGATTTACTGGCTATCGGCCGTCCATTAATCGCAAACCCTGATTATGTTGCCAAAGTAAAATCAGGGGATGACCTAGTCACCTACTCTGACGAAATGTTGATGGAACTCGTTTAGTTTCATTACTTATTTTTGATTGCTGGCGTTGTGTAACGTCAGCAATCAGTTTTATCTTTAGTTTGAAATTGATTTTATAGAGCCAATAAGTAGCAGGTACCTATCACCAATACTGACCACAGCACTGCCTTTTCTGTCGTTCCATTGCTAAATACGGTGTCTGCTATGCTCGCTTCAATTCTTAACTTTGCCGCCAATATCTTTGGCGGTTTTTTATTTTTATAGTCCTATTTTACAGCGATTATATTGCTTCATTTACACCCGCGACATACTCTTCCAGTACCTTAGTTAAAGTTTCGAGCTTGGTTAAAAACTCAGGGAGTTTCTCGGTCAACTTGTCTGCATTGTTCTCTCTGGAAAAAACTTCTAATTCTCCCGCAATTCCCATTAATTCATGTGCGCTAATATTACCCGCCACACCTTTAAATGAATGGGACTCCAACTGAGCAATTTCAAAATCGTCATTACGAACTGCGTTTACAAGCAATTCAACCTGGGGATCTATAGACCCCAAAAAGCTATTAATGATCATGACCATATACTCATCTTTATCGTTAATCCTAAGCATTGCTTCGGCTTTATCCCATACTTTCAAAGTATCCATATCATCACCATTGTTGGTGTCTAAGCCTGCTAATTCCGCACTTTCATTATGTGTCATTTTTTTAATATATCCTTTCAATATCTCTTGTAAGTTACGCGTGCTAATTGGCTTAGATAAATAATCATCCATGCCTGCGTCGATACATTTTTCTCTGTCTTCCGACATCGCATTTGCCGTCATCGCAATGATCGGTATATTTTTATATCTATCACCCGCAACCCCATTACGGATCTTTCTGGTCGCTTCATAGCCATCCAGAATTGGCATTTGACAGTCCATAAAAATAAGCGTGAATGGATTTAGTTCGTCCGCTTCTTCAAGCTTAGTAATCGCATCGATACCATGCGCGGCTATATCTGAACTTAACCCTAATTGTTTTAGAATGCCTTGGGCTACTTGTTGGTTAACAACGTTATCTTCCACAAGTAGTAGTCTTGTCTGCTTACACCAACGACTTTCCTCTTCAGGATCTGACGGCTGTAATTCATTGAGGTAATGGGATGTAATCAACGGCTTGGCCTGAGCCAACACTTCACCGCCTTCAATAACGACCGATAACGTATCGAGCAAATCTGAGGATGTCGTGGGTTTGGGTAGATAAGCGTTAAATCCAATATCAGCAAACTTTTTCGCATCCCCTCTTTGCGCCATGGACGTTACTACGACTAATTGAACGTCGTTATAACGTGCTTCTTTTCTGATAGCCGCTCCTAACTGCGCACCATCCATTCCGGGCATTTGCATATCAATAAAGACCACTTTGAATTGAGAAAGCGTTTCTGAAAAATGGTTGTCATCCAATAATGAAAGTGCTCGTGTCCCGCTATGAGCCTCTGTAACCTTAGCTCCCCAACTTTCTAATTGGCTGCGCGTTACAAATCGATTGGTTTCATTATCGTCCACTATTAGCATTGGTACGTCGTCAATACTCACTGAAGGTTTAACCAGTCTAGAGTTTTCACTGCTTTGCAATTCGACGCTAAACTCAAAACGGCTTCCTTGCCCAGATACACTTGATACACCTATTTCCCCATTCATCATTTCACAAAGCTGTTTACAGATAGAAAGCCCTAGCCCAGTACCGCCATATAAACGTGTTGTTGACGAATCAACCTGAGTAAATGATTCAAACAGTGAAGATTGTTTTTCTGCAGCAATACCAATACCTGTATCAAAAACACCACAAGTAAACTTAACTCGATCGTCTTCAATCGGCATCAATTGCGCTCGAATTGTTATTTCACCTTTCTGGGTAAACTTGATCGCATTACTGACAAGGTTGGTTAATATTTGCCTGATACGTCCAGGATCGCCAATCACAATCGATTGATCGACGTCTACCGTATCCAATATAAATTCAAGACCTTTCTCATGGGCTTTATAGGAAATGGATTCAGAAAATTCACCCAATAAGTTTCTAGGGTTAAACTCAATTAACTCCAGCTCTAGCTTGCCTGCTTCTACCTTGGAAAAATCAAGAATATCGTTAATGATGGTAAGCAGTGATTCCGCACTGGATTGTGCTACTTGGGCTTGATGCTGTTGCCCTTTGTCTAATTTGGTGTCGAGAAGAAGCCCTAACATACCCAGTACACCGTTCATTGGTGTTCGAATCTCGTGGCTCATACAAGCCAAGAATTCAGACTTTTGCGTCGCTGCAACTTCGGCTTTCTCTTTCTCAATGATCAACAAATTTTCAGCGTCTTTTTCTGCCGTAATATCCCGAACAATACCTGTAAATAGCACGCTCTCTTCTAATTGAACTTCCGTAACCGATAAATAAATGGGGAAAGTTTCTCCTCCTTTTCGTACAGCAACTAGCTCAGCACCATTAACCAGAATGGACGTTTCTTTTAATCGGTTTCTATTTTTCAGATAATCATCATGGTTTTTCGCGGTTTCATTGGGCATAAGCATTTTAAGATTCTGACCAATCGCCTCCTCGGCAGTATAACCAAACGTTCTTTCCGCTGCAGGGTTGAAGGACTGAATGCAGCCAAACTCATCAGCCGTGATAATGGCATCGGCAACGGAATCTAAAATACCTTGCAATTTTATGAGGTTATCATGCGCCTCTTTCGATGATTCTTGCTCTGACGCTAAAGCGTCATTGGTTCTTTTCAACGCGTTACTAAAGCTTCGTGACAAAACGCCTATTTCATCGTTTGCATCAATGGGAACCTCTACAATTCGTCCCGTGCTCTCATATTCTTGAACTGCGGTTGTAAGGGTCAATAACGGTTTTAGCGCCCGTCTAGACGCAACGACTGCAAAGGCAAGCGCAATCAAAGAAAGAGAAACTCCGAGTATTAAACTTCGGTTTCGAAAATCTTCCAATTGGCCCGACGTTAAATTATTTCGACGCTGCAATACCATGTAGAAAAAATCAGAACTTCTAATATCGGTTAATTTGATTTTGGAAAAGTAGGATGAAATGCTTTGTTCTGTCTCTACGTCGTCTTCATAGAAAAAGCCCATTTGTTCACGCTTAATGAGTTCCCTATCTAAATTTAGAAATATGTCGAATAAGTTATGGTCCTTCCTCACTTCGTGGTCATGACTCGGCTCGATCAACAATTGCCCTTTGTTGTCTGCCAAATACACATTAAAGTTATCTAAATTGTCTTCAACGAAGTCTTCTAAAAACAGCGACAGGTTGATGTTCATTTCGACTAAACCATAAACATCTCCCGTACTCTCATCAAATATCGGCGTTGAGATGCGTAATTCCACGCCATAACTGCCTTGGTCTCGTTCAAAAGCTGAATGGAACGTTTGCCCCTTTGAAAGCAACAATGTTTGAGTAACTAGCGTGTCACCTGCGGTCTTAGCCAATCTGGAAGCAGGAACGGTATTGATACCGTAATCGGTCCTAACACTTGCCACTATTTCAGTCGCATCATTAGCAACGCCTACGTATTGCAACTTAGAGTAGGACGATTTACTTCGCATCATTTGTTCAAATATCTGCTCTAACCGCTCTCGCCATAACGCGTAGTTAACCGAATCTTGGTTTGATTCAGAGAATATAATCCCTTGAATGGGGGGCGTTCGGCTCAAAAATATTAAATCACTGACTGATTGTTTATAAATCTGAGTAATGGTTGGTTTTAAAATCGTCGATTCAGAATGTAGCTCTTCGGCTTCTTGATTCAATATTAGTCGTTCACTTTCTAGGTAGAAACTTACACTCACAACGATCGCAACTGAGAGTGCTAAAATGAAAGCGGCAATCGGAAGCTTAATTGCCAGTGGTCGATTCGCACTTCCCACATTTAGCGTTTCTGTTTGAATCTGTTTCCAAGCTTTCTCTTCCTCTTTCCAGTGATCACGTTTTTCACTCGATTTGGCGAGCGTATTATTTAACGATAAGTCAAACACTAAGCCGCATAGCACCGTACTATACGCCAGTATTTTTAACGCATGGGCAATATTAAAGTCGTTATCAAACAGAGCTGTTGAACCAAAAGCCATGTGAGCCTGAGTTACAACTTCAGGGATGATACTGACCAATAAGGCAAACTTAATTATCGTACGATCTTGTTTATACCATACCCAAAAAAGTGTCCCTCCAAATAAAAATAGAGCTAAAGGCAACACATCAAATGGTCGTGTAATTAACGCATCTTGATACATGGTTTGTGGCAGGGTAGTACTGACCGCAGCGACATGCACAACCGAATAAGATAACCCGACAAACAATAAACTAATACCAAGTAGAACATACAGCTGTCGCGGGTCATGAGAAAAACCAGGATCGTCTTTACTTACTCGTAATCGACGACTCGAAATCCAGATACTAATACTCGCGCCAACAATCATTATTGACGCATTGAATATTCTTGATAGCGCCCAAGTAAAAGGAATGAAGTCTGAGTTAGGAGCATTGGCCTCAATCAAACGCAAAGCCGCTAAGGTATGAAAGGCATCAACCATGCCGGCTGAAAAAATTGCCATGCCAATAATAGGCACAGTGATATCTTTGCGAATTGAATAATGTAGAAAGGAGGAAAGCGCCGCGATGAACGCGATGGTCACCGCAGTCCACTCTAGCAAAGCATGATGCAACGCCCCTCTCAGTGCCTTAAATAATAGGTCAACTTTAATCGACCCATCTGAAAACATATCGGGGGTTAAAGCTAAGGAATTAGATTCAAAACCCATGCCAAAAACATTGAGGAAAATGGGAACTAAACACAACCCGATAACGGCGAACACGAACATATTACGTTTGTTAAAACGTACATTCATAAGCCTAACCCTAGCCACTATTAACTTTTATAATATTAGCTAAAAGTCTAGACAAGGATTTGGTCAAACGCTGAGTATCTTTAAATTAAAGCCTCTCTATCATTAGCCAACGAATATTTAGAGGAGCTAAATTAAGTACTCACATAAGCTTTGGTATATGCGCCAGCTAACGCCCTTTTTTCCTATATCTTGCTTCACTTTGTACGTTGTTCACCATCTTACCAAACGCTTTATCTTTGGCTCTTTTTTCTGCCAATGTGGCGCTGTTGAACGCCTGCTCTCGCATTAACTTCTGATAGCTAACAAAACGTCTCTCTTCTAGTGTGCCTTGTGCTAACGCCGCTTGAATAGCGCATCCAGGCTCTGAACCATGACTGCAATCGCCAAATCTACATTGCTCGGCAAGTTCGGTAATTTCTCCGAAAGTATCACTCACACCTTGCTCACAATCACTTAATTGCAATTCTCGCATTCCCGGTGTGTCCATCAACAGACCACCTTGAGGTAGCCACTTAATCGCTCGAAATGTAGTGGTATGGCGCCCTTTACTGTCGTCCTCTCTGATCGCGCCCGTATCCATCACCTCAGATCTCATCAACCCGTTGACTAGCGTTGATTTACCGACACCAGATGAGCCCAAAAAGGCAATGGTTTTGCCCACTTTGCAATAATGGCATAACTCATCAAGATGGCTAGCATCTAAGGTATTGATGGCATGCACCATTAAAAACGGATCAAGTGCTTGAACTTGCTGACGCCTTTCATCGGTTTCATCACACAAGTCAGCTTTGGTCAAAATAATCACTGGCTCAACGTCTGCTTCTTTTGCTATTGCAAGGTAGCGCTCAATTCGACTTAGATTAAAGTCATCGTTCAATGAACAGACAATAAAGACACTGTCGATATTAGCTGCGATCAACTGTGTATCGATTTTGGAACCCGGTGCTTTTCTTTGAAACAGAGACTGGCGCTCTAATAGACGCTGTAAACGAAGTGAATCATCAAATATGACCCAATCCCCGACACACGCTCGCTCGCTATTTGGGGTCAGCGATAAACTAACTTGCCCTTGCTCGCTCATGACGACTAATTGGCTACGATGCTGCTCTAACACGCGCCCAACTTGCAAGTTTTCAAGGTCTTCTAAGCTAAGTTGTTGTTGAAAGAATGGTCTCCAGCCTAGTTGAGGAAGAGTGGGGCTGATGTCGCTATTCATGTTTAACCTTATATCGTATTGGTGGTGTTAATTTCTATATGACTATTGATGCTCGTTCTACTATTAGTACTTTAAACTATAGAGCAGTAGACAGGTCAAGTTAATCTCATATTCACATCAATTAATAGCAACACTAATCACTATTGATAGAACCATTAATTAATCCGCACAAACTGCTCTGATCGACTAAAATTAATGGATAACTAAATATTAAAATAACGTTGGCTTGCTCCTTACTACATGCAGTATTTACTAGGACGTTGTTATGACAAGTTATTTATCACACCCTCGGTATGCCTATAGACTGATCGCCCAGTTTTCGCTTGTTCTATTGCTGGCACTGTTTACCACCAGTGTTACTCAAGCTGCGCAAGAAAATCGGCCTCCTTTCCCCGACATACAACTACCAGAAAGGGCTCAAGGGCAAGTTGCTATTGTTGCGCTGGGGAATAAGCTTCCTGAAGTCGCCGCGTGGTATGGTAAAACTGTGGCTGAATTTGTCAAAATGATTCGCGATGACCCGTCGATATGGATAGATCAAACTGGTCGTATGCTCATTATTGAGCCAAGCCCACAGCTAGCACCAGAACCCGAAGGCGAATCTGAAATATCAGAAGGTGCCTTTCCTGATTCGCAAACTTTTCTGTTGCATAGCCGCCCCGGATCAAGTCGTGTGATATACCTCGATTTCACAGGTGATAGTAATATTATCAACACGGCATGGAATAACAGTTACGGTAACTTCAACGCAACTCCATTTGATTTAGATGGCTCTCCAAATACATTTAGTAGCAGCGAGCATAGCGCTATTCAAAAAGTATGGCAGATGGTTGCTGAAGATTATGCACCCTTTGATGTGGATGTAACGACACAAGACCCCGGCGTTGACGCCATCATGCGAGACAACTCGGGTGATAGTCTCTATGGGACCCGAGTCGTGATCACAAAAGATTTCACCGCAGGCCCTAATGCGTGTAATTGTGGTGGATTTGCTTACGTGGGCGTATTTGATTATTACCCTGGCTTTTACTCCGCAGGTTGGTATAAACCAGCGTTTGTGTTTTATGACAACCTATCAAATTCTGCAAAAAATATCGCTGAGGCAACCTCTCATGAAGCTGGGCATAATTTAGGTCTTTCTCATGATGGTGGCCCGGGAACCAGTTACTATTGGGGGCACAGTGGTACCGCCAACTCGCTTGGTTGGGCTCCTATCATGGGGGTTGGTTACGATGAACCACTTGTGCAGTGGAGTAAAGGAGACTACTACGGCGCTAATAACAATGAGGACGATCTTAGTGTCATTGATAGCTTTGGAGCCAAATTACTGGTTGATGGCAATAATGGCCTTCCTAGTGCTGAACTACTTACAGGGAGCAGTGATGGCTCTAACGTAACGCTTGATGCTGTATCCAGTATTATTTCAGGTACCAACGATGTAGATTTCTATCGTATTGAATCAGGTTCAGGCGATCTCAGTATTACCATAGAGCCTCATGTAGAAAGCCCTAACTTAGATATTATGGCGATTCTATATGATAGCAGTGGTGGCATGCTTGCTAGCTTCAACCCAAGCCCTTCACTATCTGCCACTATCGTTAATTATCCAGTTGCGCTTGATGATTACTACCTCTCCGTCGAAGGCGTAGGCATCGGATCGCCAATGAGTTCGTCCCCTTCAGGCTATACCGATTACGGTAGCTTAGGGAACTATACGCTTAGTGGTAGCTATCCTGATGCTGGTGGAGTACTCAAACCAACAGCAGAGATGAGCGCAACACCCATTTCTGGTAATTACCCGCTACCAGTTGTATTTAACGCTAGCGGTTCATCTGCGAACGAACCGGGCACAACTATTAGCTCTTATGAGTGGGATTTCGGGGATGGAAATACAGATACAGGACTCACTCCTACCAATACCTATATGACGCCCGATAGTTACACGGCGACACTCACCGTTACGGATAGCAATGGTAATAGCAGTGAAGACTCCGTAATCATCAACGTAACCAACACAGCGCCTACGGCTCAAGCATCCGTCGATTCTAGTTCTGTTATCCTAGGAACCTCTGTGCAATTCTCAAGCACGGGCTCAACCGACAGTGACGGTACTATCGTGAGTTATAGCTGGGACTTCGGCGATGGTAATAGCTCTACACAAGCGAACCCAAGCCATACATACAGCTCTACAGGTAACCACACTGCGACACTCACCGTCACAGATGATTTCGGCGCTACGGGTAATGATAGTGTTAATGTCACCGTCGACTCCGACCCGACACTCAATGACATGAAAGCTAACCTGACCATTACCCAAAACATTACAGTCTCTAAAGCAAGAGGCGGAAAAGGTAAAGGCGGCGGTGGCTCAGGAGGGGGCGATGATGGTGGAAGTTCTGGCACTACCTATACTGTTACAGCCACTGTTAAAGACCATAACGGTAATGGCGATACTATTCGCAGAGCCAATGTTAGCGTTCGTTGGGACTGGGGAACCAGCAGTACTCAAACTGCATCAGGAAGAACCAATAAAAGAGGAGTCGTATCATTTACCTCAAGTTCAATCCCAGCAGGTGAAGGCATCACTTTGACTGTCACGAACATCAGTAAATCTGGTTATGACTTTGGTGGCGAAACCAGTATTAGCTCCCCATAAGGAGCACATGTAAATCAATAAGCGGCTTCGAACATGAAGCCGCTTTTTTATAGTTTGCCTGTTTAGCTATTCATCGTATTTTTCTAATAAATAAGTACGATTCACCCCGCACTCTTGTACAAATTCGTCGTCATGACTGACTATCACGAATGCGCCCTTATACTGCTGAAGTGCACTCGATAGAGTGATTTTTGAGTCTAAATCTAAATGATTATCCGGCTCATCCAATAAAAGCAACGGTTGATCGATTTGATGCGTCACCACCAACATGGCGAGTTTCATTTTTTCTCCACCACTGAGTTGGTCCACCAACCGATGCACATCATCACGACGAAAACCAATACCCGCCAGTAGGGTTCTCGCATCACTTTGCTGAATGCCTTCACAATAATGACAGACATTATCAAGTACAGAGCTATCCCCTTTCATTAAGCCAAAGTGCTGATCCAAATAAACCATCGGCGTATTGATGTTCCAATAGCCACCAACACGTTCAACGTGACCTAGCATGGCTTTAAGCAGCGTAGATTTACCGCTACCATTACCTCCTTGAAGGTGCATTTTCATCGAACTGTTAATTTTCAGGTTTATCGAAGCTTTGTTGCCAAAAGGGAGTACCCCATCAACAATCGACACTAAATTTTTCGATCGTTGATCACCGTCTGAAAGATACATTTTCTGATTTTTCAAACGCTCTTGGCGAGCCTGCAACCCGTTCGCTTTCTCTTGTAACAGTTCACGCCGACCATTCTCATTTTTTATTCGGTTTGAAACCTTTGCAGTCGCTTTAGTGCGGCGTTGATTGAGAACAACTTTAGGTGTTCCCCCCTTTGCTCTCTCCTTATTCCCTTTGGCTACTCTTTGCTCGAACTTCTCCCTGTTTTTCTGCGCCTCCACTTCCAAACATTTTTGCTGCTTAGCAACGCTATTTATCTGCCTTTCAACTGCGAACAAATCTTGCTGCTTTTGCTCAACGTAAAAATTAAAACTGCCACCAAACTGTGTAAGCCCTAACGTCGACAGCTCCCAAATTCGCTCCATTTGTCTTAGTAGCTGTCGATCATGGCTGATCAGTAAGACATGCCCTAAAAATTGATTCATTTGCTTGATCAACCAAGTTCGACCTTCGGCGTCTAGGTGATTAGACGGCTCGTCCAACACGAGCAAACCAACATCTGATCGAAACAGCTGCCATAAACGGAGCCGTGCCAATTGGCCTCCGCTGAGTAATTGGCAAGGAAAATGAACATCTTTTGGCAAACCGAGTTCCACTAATTGTTGTTCTAACTCCTGCTTGGCTAACCATTGCTCTCCAACGATTGTAAATAGGTCAGCATCACACTCTCCTTGCTCTATTCGCTCAATGGCCGTAAACACAGTATCTAGCTTTAGGTACTGCGCTATTGTTATCTCGCCATTAAGAAGCGACGACGGTAATTGGCTATAGCTTGCAACTTGTGTATGTAACGTAACGTTTCCCGAAGAGGGTTCTCGCTCTTTAATGAGCAGCGACGCCAGAATTGATTTTCCAACGCCATTTCGACCAATTAAACCAATTCGTCGATGAGTTAATGTGCAGCAAATACCCTCAAACAGAGTTTCCCCGTTATCGAACTGGTAGCTCAGATTGTTCGCTTGTATCGCTATCTGTGTGGTATGTATTGTTGATTGTATGTGTACTTGTGGCATAAAAAAGCCTCCTGTTAAACAGGGGCGTTAGACGTAGCCAGATTACGGTATTGACCTAGATAGTATCTAGACGAAAACCGAGATAGATCGCAGCATAATTAACGAATAAACGTCATCGAATGCGTTCTAAATAATGTAGTGCTGTGCTGGAAGTCGCGCTCGGTATGAGCAAAAAAATACGGCTCGATACGAGCGATAAAGCTACGCCTACTAACCCTGTGGATCCAAAAAATAATGTAAAAAAGTGGATGACAGGTATTAGTTATTCATATGGGCGTAGACTCCTAAAGATGGGATGGACAGATTGTAACCGTAACTCGAAGCAATTTACAACTGCTAGTAGTCACAATTTTAATTACTCAATCACTAGAAATAAAAATGCCCCATCAAAATAGACAGGGCATCTGAATGCTCTAGGTAACACTGTTTTCAAGCAAAATCGTCCTTACCTTCGATGAACACATGCTGATTGACTGCACCTTCTGTTCGCGCTTTAAAGTGAGGTCCGTAAGCGGGATCTTCCATAAAACGTTCAGCCGCTTCTTTTGATGGCCACTCCAAAATGACACAGAGTGCAGGGCTTTCACGGTCGCCTTCCATCTGTTTATGGTTGCCCGTCCTCGCAAGATACTTACCACCATGCTTAGCAACTAACTTGGTCACCTCTTCAATATAACTTGGGATCCAGTCTTCACTGGTTGGGGTCACTTCCACTACCGAATAATAAACCGACATTTTTAACTCCTATTGATAATTTGCTTATTTAGTATAGAAGTTATTACGGTATTCATAGATCAAATACGCTCACGAGTCACCGCTTAGGCATTTCATCTTTAGATATGTATCCATCACTATTGTTATCAAGTCGTTTAAAGTCATTCGCTAACGGGCCTTTCACTTCATTTTTGGAAAGCTTCCCATCACCATTTCGGTCCATTTTTTCAAAATGCCCATTACCTGATTTTCCGCTACCCTGTCTCATTGGTTGTTTATTTGAAACCCCTTGTGACCCACTTGAACTTGCGGAACTAGATGCACTATTTTTGAACGTCATGGCAGGGCGCGGAATAAGATCAGGCTGCTCAACAAATTGAACCGAACCTCCGGTGACGCAACGCACCATATTATCAATTCGAATCGAATCCCCTTGCGGGCCATGCCCTGTAGGATAGTCGCCTGCATCGCCTACTTTAGGATCGCTTCGTTGCGCCCCTGCGCCGTGTACATCCATCCACTTTCCATTCATATACCCCATTGAACGGCCAAATGAAACATAGGAAGCATTAGCGCCATTTCGAAGGTTGATATGCGTCGTGCTGCTCCAATAATTCGCGTAATCATTTTGATTCCCTTCACTCTTAATTGAAGTACTCGAAAAGATAGGGTCAATGGAGGGAGAGTCTGTGGTTGCGGGAGACCGTGAATAATCGACGATGGACTGTAGCTCTTTTACATTCGGCAGACGCCAGTCATCACGACCTGCGATGGAAAGGCTTTCGCAATAAGAGAGTGCTTTGGGGAAATCCATCTGATTTTGGCTGTCTGACTGTTGCCACACTAAGGTTGTTGCCGAATCCATAATCGTTCCATTACGGTTATCTGAAAACTGATTAACGCCATAATCGGTATTACCACGAACCGCTAATACGTAGAAAGTTTTCTTACCGCCTCGTGGGTGCTCAATACCATAACCCTTAATTCGCCCATCAATAAAATTCACCCCAAACACGGTTTCATCTTTGTTCATCGTGGTAGAGACATACTTGGTGCTAGAGACAAACTGACTGTCGATTAATCGCTCCCCAGAATCGGTATCTCCCGCATTAATCACGAAATATCGAGCATCAATAAACGGCACTAAACTCACCTCTCCCGACGGCTTTAAACCACTTGGGTCTTGTCCGTCAAACAGCACCAATGAATGGAGTTCTTTAATAGTAGGTAAACGCCAATCATTATAGCCACCTGTTCGAATTGACTTCACATACTCTAACGCGTCTTCATACCCTAACTTGTCATCTACGGTGATTTTACCGTTATTATCCAAGTCTGTTGATTGTGTCCACATTAGACGGGTGACGTTATCGCTGACTGTTCCATTACCATTATTTGTATAGTTTGGCAGATTGCCTTGGTACTGCGCATCCTGACCGACATTACTAGAGCAACTGCTGCTGTTTTTATTGCTAAAGCACTGGGTTTGGTTGGTATCAACAATTGGGGTCGTTAACGTCGACGCAAAGCTGCTTGCAGATAGAAGTACGCCCACTGTTGAGGCTAGTGTTAAAGCCAATTTAATGGGTGTCATGCGATGATCGATAGTCATTTGAATTTCCCTACAATGAATCCTCATCATACTGTAGATGCTGCTAAGTAAATAAACAGTGTCAGGCCGTAAAGTTGCGTAAAGAACAGTCAGCTTTCAAAGCATCACTGTGCTAAACTCGACAGTGATACACAACTGGAGATATCGATGATCTGGCTTTCCGTAAAGGTGCTGCAGATTGGACTTGTCTATGGATACAGGAAGTATCAACAAACGAAAAGCGCCCCAATATAGGGGCGTTTTTTTCTAGTTCCCAGAAACAGTAGTACGCAACTTAATACCGACTCCCCATACCAAATCGGTGTGACATATCATCGTTCATCCGGCCGCCTTTCCAACCGCCTGAACCCAGTAAATTGAGAACGTCTTGGCCTGTGTAATCACATCCACCAAAAAAATCGTTCGATACGTCACTGCGCAGTGAGTGAAGTGCCAAGTTGTCCTCTTGATCCAAATCTTGTGGATTGGCGTACAACGCCAAGGCGATTTGCTGTTGACGTTTATTTAGCTCACTGGTGGAGGTCTTGACCTGACCAATAGAAAAGTATTCTCTACTCCCATAACTCTTAACCAAGCGCGCAGAAAGTAACTTTATTACCTTTTTAATACGGCGTCGTTGAATGTATCTTATCACTTAGATTTCTCGCTCTGTTTGTCAGAAGTATCGCCAATAGGGCCCAACTTCCGAGCCCACTTCTTTACATCAATAACCTTGATTACTCGTCATCCCAATATGGTACATCACCAAAGTAGTCAGCTAAAAAATCAATCAGCGCACGGCTTTTTTGAGGTAAGTAACGCGTCTCTGGGTAAACAATATAAGCGTTTTGTGGCTCCGGCGTGTATGCCGTTAGGATCTGTTTTAACGCACCACTTTTCAACTCTTTCCAAATAATAAATGTTGGTAAGTGGGTAATGCCGTGCCCTGATGTCGCCATACTTTTAAGAAACTCACCATTGTTAGCACTATGAACCACATCAATCTGCGCCATGAACTTCTGTTTGTTTTCATCCATAAGCTGCAACCCTGATAATGACATTTGGCTGTACCTAAGAAACTTATGGTTTTTAAGATCGTCTGGCGATTTTGGAATGCCAAACTCATTAAGATAAGCGGGGCTTGCACATAATATGTGTCGGATAGGCGTGATGGCTTTCGCTTTGAGTGTGGAATCTGCCAAATGACCGATTCTAAGCGCGAGGTCAAAACCATCTTGAACCAAATCTACCCTTCGGTCTGAAAAGTCGACATCCAATTTTAGCTCACTATGCAACTTTGAGAACTCATCAAGAGCAGGGACTAAATGCTCAATACCAAAAGAGAGTGGTACGGCGATTTTTAACGTCCCAATTAAGTTCTTTTGTACTGAGGAGATCTCACAGTTCAATTCATCAAGCTCTTCATAGATCAATTTACTTTTTTGAAAGTAGATCTGGCCCGCTTCAGTAATACTCGATTTACGTGTGGTACGGTTTATCAGCTTCACGCCCAATTGCTGCTCTAACTCACTGAGCCTTTTGCTGATGGCTGACTTTGCTAAACCTAGCTGCTCAGAAGCTTTAGTAATACTGCCCGTTTCAACAACCTTGATGAATATGTGAATACTCTCTAGCTGCCCCATACCAGCACTCTCCTAACCTTGCCCATTAATCTCGAAATGAGAACAATCATTTCTCATTCTTGCTGTTTAATGCGTTTTTATCAACAACTAGTATTAGTTTATTGAAAAACAGGTTTATTGAAGAAACAGATGAATCAGAGAGACAACGAGGATTAACCGATGGACATGACAAAAACGAAAACTCAATACCGTACGCTCAGCCGAGTCTACAAAGGCGTGAATACCTCTGATGGTGACGGCGTGAAGTTGACTCGCATCATCGGGACTAACGAACTCGATATGCTCGACCCATTTTTATTGCTCGATTGTTTTGAAAGTGATCAAGCGTCTGATTACGTAGGCGGTTTTCCAACTCACCCGCACCGAGGCTTTGAAACGGTCACTTATTTGCTAAACGGTAAGATGCGCCACAAAGACAGCACTGGCAATGAAGGTGTGATTGAACCCGGGGGCGTACAGTGGATGACAGCTGGAAAAGGGATCCTGCACTCTGAAATGCCAGAGCAAGAACATGGACTACTCAAGGGCTATCAATTGTGGGTAAACCTTCCTCAAGACTCCAAGATGGTTGAGCCGGGCTACCAAGAGTTTCCACCGGAACGTACGCCACTCGAAGAGCGCGAAGATGGTACATCGATTCGTGTTATTTCAGGAACGACTAATCAAGGGACAACGGGACCCGTTGATAATGCCTACACGTCACCGACTTACATGCATGTGTCGATGCCTCATAACAGAACATTTGTTCAAGATATTCCGGCAGGACACAACGCCTTTGTCTACGTTATCGAAGGTAGCATTTATATTGATGGCCAATCTGTTGAAGAGAAGTACATCGGTATTCTTAGCAAAGGCGAAGAGCAACTTTCAATCACAGCAAGCAGCGATGCACAGTTCCTGCTTTTAGCGGGGAAACCACTGAACGAGCCTGTGGTAAGAGGCGGCCCATTTGTGATGAATACCAGACAAGAATTGATGCAAGCATTTCAAGACTACAGCAGCGGAAAATTTGCTTAACACTCGTTGCTTTCCACTAATTACTTAGCACTACCACGATTTGAAAAGGAGAATATGATGGGATTATTAGTTAATGGCGAATGGCATACAGATTGGTATGACACTAAATCAACCGGCGGAAAATTCAAACGCAAAAAGTCGAGCTTTCGTAGTTGGGTAACAAAGGATGGCAGCGCTGGGCCAACCGGTAATAATGGTTTTAAAGCAGAAGCGAATCGCTACCACCTATATGTATCACTAGCCTGCCCTTGGGCTCATCGAACCATTATCTATCGCTCGCTAAAAGGGTTAGAAGATATCATCTCAATGTCGGTCGTTAACGCCTATATGGGTGAAAACGGTTGGCATTTTGAGGCGGGAGACGGTGTGATCCCAGATCCAATTATGGATGCAAAATTTGCTCACCAGATCTATACCAAAGCAGATCCTGATTACACTGGTCGAGTCACGGTGCCCATTCTTTGGGATAAGAAAACCGAAACGATTGTGAGCAACGAGTCTGCGGAAATTATCCGTATGTTTAATGAAGCGTTTGATGATATTGAGACGACCACGACACCTCTCGATTTCTACCCACAAGCGCTTCAAGCTGAAATTGACGAGCTTAATGCGTTCATTTACCCAAATATCAATAACGGTGTTTACCGAGCAGGATTTGCAACCACTCAAACTGCTTATGATGAAGCTGTTGTCGACGTATTTAACGCTCTTGATACGCTTGAGGAACGCTTATCGACCAAGCGTTATTTAATGGGTAACACCATAACGGAAGCGGATTGGCGCTTATTTACTACCTTGGTTCGATTCGATGCAGTTTACGTTGGCCATTTCAAATGTAACCTAAAGCGCATTGTCGACTACCCGAATATCTGGGGCTATCTGCGCGACCTCTATCAAGTTGAGGGCGTTGCTGAAACCGTTAATATTCCTTATATCAAAGCGCACTACTACGGCAGCCACGAGACCATAAACCCAACGCTTGTGATTCCAAAAGGCCCTGAATTGGATTTCACCACACCTCACCACCGCGTTGACCTATAAGGCAAACACCTACTTACAGGCATTGACCTTAAAGTGAATAGGAGAAATGAAACTTATGTAGGCGTTACACATAGAATTAGCGTTGATATCGCAAATAAATCTGCGCTAATTCTCTTTGCGTTTCCTATGCTTAGTTCTTAACGAATAGCTTACTTGTAAAAGAAAAATCAAATCATAATGATAAAAACCCCATGGAGAGGGAAACAGCATGAGCAATCCAATAATCGCGGACAACAAACCAATTAAAGTCGAATTGGTGAAAGATCAAACCTACTATTTTTGTGCCTGTGGACGTTCCAAAAATCAACCTTACTGCGACGGCTCACACGCTGGAACAGGCATGAAGTCAAAAAGCTTTGTTGCTGAAGAGAGTGGCGACGCTTACCTTTGTAAGTGTAAGCACTCGGCGAACACGCCTTTTTGCGACGGTTCCCATAAACAATTTACGACCGAACAAGTTGGGAAAGAAGGCCCTGGCGTTCAAATTCAATCAGTGGATGCTTCCCCTACAGCAACTGCAACAATAGAAGAGCCTACGGTCGAGTTTATTCACCAGTTGGCGCGAGATGGTCTTTCTAAAGTTGGGCATCATGGTCCTATGACTTCTATGGGAGTGCCAAGACACCTCCTACCCCACTGGGATGATCTACAAGTCATGGTTGCACAAATGGCAACTAAGCCATTGATGGAAGATGTACCTGTTGCTACTGAACTCGTCATTGGACCTGATGCTAAAAAACCACTCACACTTAAAATCCCACTGTTTGTTTCTGACATGAGTTTTGGCGCGCTGTCGGAAGAAGCAAAAGTCTCGATGTCGAGAGGCGCTGAACTCGCTGGCACGGGTATCTGTTCTGGTGAGGGTGGAATGCTCACCGAAGAACAAGCTGAGAATTCTCGCTATTTCTATGAATACGCCAGTGCAGGCTTTGGTTATGACGAGTCAAAACTCAAGAACGTACAAGCGTTCCATTTTAAAGGCGGGCAAGGCGCAAAAACAGGCACGGGTGGTCACCTCCCTGGTAATAAAAATATCGGAAAGATCTCTCAAGTTCGCGGCATCCCTGAAGGTGAACCAGCAATTTCCCCTCCTACTTTCTCAAACCTAAATACAGTAGAAGACTTCAAAGCGTTTGCGGACAGAGTTCGTGAAGTAACCGGCGGTATTCCTATTGGCTTTAAACTTAGCGCAAACCATATTGAAGAGGATATTCAGTTTGCGTTAGATGCAACGGCTGACTACATCATTCTAGATGGACGTGGCGGCGGTACAGGGGCAGCGCCAGAGATGTTCCGCGATCATATTAGCGTACCTACTATTCCTGCACTAGCACGAGCCAGACGCTATTTAGACCAGCAAGGCGCGAGCGGACGTGTCACATTGATCGTCACTGGCGGTCTGCGTGTTCCAATGGATTTCGTTAAAGCGATGGCATTAGGCGCCGACGGGGTAGCGATTTCAAACAGCGCAATGCAATCCATTGGCTGCGTTGCTGCTCGTATGTGCAACACCAATAACTGCCCTGCTGGAATAGCGACACAAAAAGCAGATTTGCGCCAACGTTTGAATGTCGACAAAGCATCAAAACAACTCAAGAATTTCTTTGAGGCGTCAACTGAGTTAATGCAAGTGATGTCACGAGCCTGTGGTCATGATGACCTCAGTAAATTTAACCCGAAAGATCTAGCAACATGGGACAGAGAAATGGCGATGCTATCTGGAGTTAAGTATTCGGGAGCGAGTAAGCTAAATTAGAGACCAAGTAATTTTCATTAATCACTAGAAACTTTAAGCGCGACCTATGAGTCGCGCTTTTTATTACATTAAACGCTCTTGTAACCACACCGAGATATCGGCTATTTGCTCTTCGCACACGCAATGTTGCATAGGGTACTGCTTATAACTTGGTTGAAATCCTTTATCTTCCAATGTTTTTAGCGCTTGGTCACCCAGTAAAGGTGCAACAACAGGGTCTAGGCTACCGTGCTGTATGCTGATGTTAATGCTCTTGTTGCTTTCGTGTATTTGAATAGACTCTTTAGTAGCAAAGTACGTCGACATTGCCAATAATCCCGCTAATGGTTTTTCATAAGTCAATGCAGCTTGATACGCGACAGCACCTCCCTGAGAAAAGCCTGCGATAATAATACGGTTAGGTTCAACACCACGCTCTATTTCACGGTCGATTAGCGCTTGTACAGCAATGGCTGAATCATTTAACTGCGGCAAATCCACCTTTCGTTCAATGCTCATATCCAAAATGTCGTACCACGCGGGCATGACCATTCCTCCATTGACCGTGACTGGTATAGAAGGGGAATGAGGGAATACAAAGCGAACCGCTAAGCTTTCAGGAAGATTCAGCTCCCCTACTATTGGCTCAAAATTATGACCATCAGCCCCTAAACCATGCAACCAAATTACCGAAGCGGTCGCTTTAGTTGTTGGTTCAATTTCAACACTCGACAAATATTTCATAATCACTTCTCATATATGTTCATAGGCTAAGTAGATTCCATTGACACCTATGTTTGATGGCCAAATATTATAATACAATCGCATTAGCCCCAAGTAATTCAATAATAAGTAGTTATGTAATCGTCTACTACTAAACATTTCACGCTATACTTAGGCCAATGCCACTTTAAGCAGCAGTGGCTACATTCATAGTAATTGAGAATTGAAATTGATTAGCAAAGATACGCTTCTTAAAAGAGTTGGATTGATCATTGTAGCGTCACTGTTCACAATGCTTGCAATCATTACAATTGAAGTTTTTTTATTCAGTACCAATCACTTACCTTCTCAAAAAGCCACCATAATGTTAAGCCCAAATGAACAGTTGGCTGATAGCACGGTCGGTTACGAACTTATTCGCATTGGTAAACTCATCCATCAAGATCCAATTAAAGCTCATCAAGCTTTAAAAGAATTAGAAGCTCGGTCAAATAAGACATGGAGTACACTAGAAAACATTGTCAACTTGCTTTTAAAGCGTGATATTGCAAACAAGCAAAGCGCTGCATCTTTAGCATTAGATCTAAATCAACAACTGACTCTATTGGCGAAGGATGTGGAATGGCTTCAAGCCCAATTACTCATAGAGCAAGCTGAAAAAACAGTAAAGAGTGGTGAAATCAATACCGGAATAGAAAATATTAAAAAGGCTATTGAGATGGCTGAACGTAACCGCGCGGAATTTTTATTATTGAGAGCCTATAATACAGCCGGCGCTCTCTATAATGCATCAAACCAACTCAAAGCCTCACAACTGTACTTTCACAAAGGCTTAGAACTAGGAAAGAAGTACCCGAAAAACGAATACAACGGACGATTTTACAATAATCTTGGTCTACTTTACGTTCATTTAGAGCAATGGGAAAAGGCGCTAGTTTACTTAAAACAGGCTTATACCACGTTCGAATCCAGTGACAACGCCCCTAAACAAAGGCTGTTAGTGGTACTGTTCAATCAGTCATTTATCTACAACAAACTACTAGATGCCACCGCCGCTAGAAATACCTATGAATCAGCACTAAAGTACTTTGATTCTGATTTGAGTGACTACTACCAAATCCTAAAGCTTAAAGTTGAAGCTCGGTTGCTGTTACTCGAAAACCGATATGAACAAGCGAATAATGTATCTATGGATTGCCAATCCTATCCAACTGCCAAAGATTACCCAAAACAACTCGGAATATGCCGATTTATCACAGCCAAAAGCTTTATCGGTTTAGAGAATTACGCTCAGGCTATGGATCAGTTAAACAGCGCAATCGCCATATTCAAGGAAATTGAGCATGATCGGTGGTTGATAAACTCCTATAAAGCCAAAGCTGAAATATATGAGCTTCAAGGGAATTCAACGGAGGCTCTACGCATTTATAAAGAATATAATGATAAAGAGCGTGAGCAATTCATTAATGAAATATACGCTCTAGAATTTGCTTTTGATACCCAAGAAGTTCAGCAAGAGCGTGATTTGCTCAGCGTACAAAACAAATTAAATGCCTTACAACTTGGTAAAGAAAAACTGCATTTTAGAATACTGTCTATTTGGGGAACAGTTGGTCTACTTCTACTCGTTCTTGTCGTTCGTAAAACCCTAATCGTTAGGAGTAAAAACACCGAGCTTCAGCAGCTTTCCTATCAAGATCCACTAACAAATGTGAATAACCGTAGATACTATCAAAAAGAGCTGGAGTCAGGTTCAAAGCTAGACAAAGCCACTCGATATCGCGTAGTTCTCATCGACTTAGATTGGTTCAAAAGTATTAATGATACCCATGGGCATGATGTGGGTGATGAGGTGTTAATCCAAACCGCGATAAGGCTTAAGCAATGCATCAATGACGACGAGCTGCTCATTCGGTGGGGCGGCGAAGAGTTTTTGTGGTTAATCAAAGAGAGTAAAGATATCCAACCTCGCATCAACTTACTTCTGCAACAGATAGGTGAAAATCCTTACTTAACCAAAGCAGGAGAATTGACCATTACGATCTCCGTTGGCGTTAGTAAACCCAACCGTATTGCTTCGCTTCGCCATGACTCCTCCCCGTTTGTTGAGGCCGACACATTCTTGTATCAGTCAAAACAAAACGGTCGAAATCAAGCGACCTTTCCTTAGCCACTTCCAACGGGCTGTCGATAATCAAAAACTATGCTCCCCTCTAAGTGGAGCATGCCTAAGTCTTTTGAAACTCGCCTTAAAATCACATCAATCAATAAGAAATAAACGAGCGTCTATACTCAATAGACCTCAAACATTGGAGCGACGCCATGTACTCTCACCTGTTTATTTCCTTGCTCCTGATGACCTCCCAGCCTCATTCTGATGATCTGCAAAAGCTCTACACTGAAGAAACTGAAATCAACTACGACGATTTGATTGTTGATGTTCATGGTTACAAGCTTCCCACGCGGGTCGCCTTTCGGGGTTGGACACTGCTGAACCATGCCGAAGACAAGGTATTAAAAATAGGAAAGCAGTTAAGAGACGCAGGGATAAAACCAACTATGCCTCTGCATTTAATCTTATTACAAGGGACGGATTGGGTGATGAGTAATACGACCCTGTTCACGCTGCCAAACTCGAAACACCTCCCTAACATGATTCGTACGCTCATCTTCATTCAAACCTATATTGAACCTGAAATTGGTGTCGTGATCCCTGTATCGGGAGAAAGAACCGACATTTATAATCAACAAGCTGGAGGAGCGCTGCGTAGTAAGCACTTAGACTTTTGCGCTTTAGACCTTGTGCCTTCCTCTGATATTTCTCGCCCTGATTTACATAAAAAACTCAAAGCTATCCATGCTAAAAATGGGCAAAAATATGAAGTTGGATTAGGGCTCTATTCTGGCGTTCGATTCCACATTGATACCTGTGGTTTTAGAAGCTGGTAACAAAAAACACACTAGAGTCATTATGACTTAATTTATACTATGTCATAATTACATGATTTAAATCAATGAATTTTCCATTCAATTGATTTATATGAGTTTTATGTATTGGCATGGTTTTCGCTATAGATAATGGTAACTATTACTATTTAGGTGATTACTATGTCGAACACTACTCAACGATTTCAAACACTTCTTTCAGTATCCAATATCATTTTAGCTTTCACAGTGATTGCCATGATTACCAGTATTATTATTGCGTACCCATTGGCTAACCAGTTCTCTTTGCCGGTACAAATTGCCGCGCATCTCAGTACGATTATCATCGCGGCATTTCTAAAGATCAGTTACGTCACACGCTGCTTAGCCCAATATAATCTCGGTCTAGAAGTTCGTTAAACTCAACAAGGATTTTAGCTTTTAATTGTTCGATTAGATGAGCTCTTTCTTCGTTTGCTCATCGCTAAGCCATCTCGAATATTGAGCGACATCAAGGTGAGATTGATCATTCCAGCCATCAGTTCCAGTCCTTGAACAGCGTAAAAGATATCATTAAATTGAGACTGTTCAGCTAGGTACTGTAAGTAAAAGGCGCATGGGGTGAGAATCAATAACCCATTTATCGCGATAAAAGGCATTCGCTTTTTCTTTGCTAGAATAGGCGGATACGAACTTTTCCCGCCCATTTTTGCTCCGGTGAACCCCGTGATCGCCATCATCGGTATAAGCAACCATACCGCATAAGAGATGACCGTTTTGACTTGATAAACGTCCTGATGATCACCGAATAATTCAACTACTACTGTGCTCGTGAAAAATGAAAATATCATTAAAAACGCCAGCATGGCTGCGATTCGGTGTATGGCTGTAATTGTAGTTTTCATCGTTATAATCCTAATGAAGCTTGAGGGTAAAAATGGCAATACTCAGTTATAGGCAGGCATTTATGGAAATACTTATATAGACGTACACTTTGAACAAACATGTTTTACCAGCGAGAACGGTAAGCTCGGTGACAACTTCGACACGTACTATTAGCACTTTTAAGCGCTGAGTTTGCCTTTGCTACGTCTTTACTCTCACTTGCTCTCTCTAACGCTTCGAAACTCGACGTCATCTGACTCAGTAACGAATTAAACTTCTTTGGGTTATCCCATACTTCTTGTTTGGCCTTACTTCCGTTTTGGCTACCGACTGGAAATGAGGCGTGTAAGGTATCTCCATAACTTTGTAACGCCTGACTGCGTTCATTCAGCTCGTACCAATCAGTGCTGCTTCCATCAATAACATTTTTTGCAGACTTTAATTCACGTTCAATTTGAGAGAACGCATTTTGCCTATCATCGATTTGTTTCTCAAAACCGCTCGCTAATGCAACAATTGGAATCACTAGCGCTACTGCCAGTAATGCATGCATTATCGTCTTTTTAGCAACAACTGTTTTCTTCATGGTAAGTCCTCTTTTCGGGTTCCTCGTTGACCTTTGATTGACAATTTACATTACAACTGTTGCGATTGCAACTGTTGCGGTGTAAATTAAATTCGAACATAATTAATACCGAGGAAAAAACATGAAAGTTTGGGATTTAGCGACACGGGTTTATCACTGGTTACAAGCCGCAATTTTTTGTGGATTACTCATTTCTGGTTTCTCAGGGAATGGCCCACATACTCTATTAGGGTTAGCGCTTTTGAGTTTAATAATCTGGCGAGTACTGCTCGGATTCTGGGGAAGTGATACCAATCGTTTCACTCAATTTGTTGTGTCACCTATTAAGATCATTCGATACTTAAAAGGTCAGCCTCAAACCAATATCGGGCATAACCCGCTCGGAGCTCTTATGGTTATCGGGCTCATTTCTTTACTGCTGCTTCAATGTATTTCTGGTTTAGCACTTTCAGGTTTTTTAGATAGTTTACCCAATTCAGATATTTGGCTAACTGATGGCGTATTCGACTGGCTAGAGTCAACGCATTTATTGCTCGCCAACATTTTACCGCTCGTCGTTGTTCTCCATGTCGCAGCTATTATTGTCTATAAGTTCAAAAGAAAACCTTTACTAAAGGCGATGTTGACTGGAAGCCAAGCAACTAAATCAGGCCCTATGGCAGTGAAGTTTGTCTCTCACCGACGCGCTTTTTTAATGCTAGTTATTGCAGGATTAGTTACCATGACAATAATTGCACCATCAATGGCATAACGAAATGACAGAACAGTTTAGTAGGCAAACAAGCTTTGGGTGGATGATCAATGTCATCGCAGGACAAGCCGCTAAGAAATTTGAAGTAGAGCTAAAAAAACACGGCTTAACCCTCGCCCTTTGGCCAACCATGATGTGCCTTTGGGAAGAAGAAGGCGTGACTCAACGGGATATTTCAGCAAAATCTAAGGTCGAGAACTCCACCACGACCCGAACACTCGATAAGCTCGAAAAACTTGGGCTAGTTGAAAGGCGTGATGATCCTAATAGTCGACGATCTTTTCGTATTTATTTAACCGATCAAGGACACGCTTTAAAAGAAGTGCTGTTGCCGATCCCTCTTGCCGTGAACAAAGATATGCTTAGCTCGTTAGATAAAGGCGAGCAAGCTGAGATGATTAGGCTATTACAGAAAATGGTCGCAGTCGTTTAGAAAGAAAACAATCTTAATAAATCGGGTTACCATCGGGTCACCAACAGCGATATCACGCTTGGTGACTCGACTAATTCATTGCCCCTCCTTTGTTTATATCAATGCTCATCAATAAGCACTGACCTGTCCTTACCATTGCTCAGATATGACCTACACTGAACGATATAATCACAGATGAGAGGCTGTATGTTGATCGAGCTAGATATACCCACTTTATCTATCGTCTGCGTGTTACTTTCTTTCACATACGGCATTAGCCTTGCGCTCATTCAAAGGCTTCAGCCGAGCATCCACGGTGTTAGCATCATTGCTTTTGCACTCTTCTTGCTCGGTGTCGGTTTTCTTCTTTTAAGCTTTGGTAACAACACGACACTATGGGTATCGAAAATACTCGCGAACTCCCTCATATCAGTGAGTTACACTCTGATTCTACATGGTGTGTGTCGGATTAGAGGCTACCCTATCGCCATAGCAAACTGGGGATATTACTCCTTACCTGCCGTGGTGATTGGATTAACCTACTTCACCTATTTTTCCACCTCTACCGACGCGCGCATCGCTATAATGGCAACGCACACGGGGCTAATAAGCATTCTTGCTTTTTATGCCAACCATAAAGGAACCGTGGATGACATAGTACCCGCTAAGCATTTACTCTCTACGGGCCTAGTGATCTATGCACTCTATTCATTATTTCGAATTATTCGGCTGCCTTTCGACGAACGAATTGAAGACTTCATGGCGGCGAATGTAGTGCAGCAACTTACGTTTGTCACAATCATTACGTTGATTATCTTTATCGGGCTCTCTATTACGTGGATGCTGACAGGACGCTTGGTGGCAACGATATACGATTCATCACTCAAAGATGAGTTAACGAAACTCTACAATCGAAGAGCACTGGAAGAACTCGTCCCAAAAGAAGCCGCTAGAGCCCAACGATTCGACCACTCGCTATCAATACTTCTCATCGATATCGATAAATTTAAGAATATTAACGACGTCTATGGGCATCAAACGGGCGACAAGGTATTACGTGATATTGGCCGAATCTTACGAGTAGAAACTCGCAGTAATGATTTCTGTTTCCGCTATGGTGGGGAAGAGTTTTTAGTTTTGTTACCTGAAACGACCAGACACCACGCAGAAATTGTTGCTGAAAAATTGAAAGGCGTAATCCAAAGAACGTCTATGCTGCCGAGTAACCGAGAGTTTTGTACCGCCAGCTTCGGAGTTAGCGCATTAAAAGCTGACGAGCATTGGGAGTCAGCTATTGAGCGTGCAGATAAAGCGCTCTATGACGCAAAAAGCGCAGGTAGAAATCGTGTTGTAGTGAGTGATTAGAAAAGCGTTCGAAAGGCTTACAGATTAACGCTAGTCATTAAGCGGCCAACCCAAGTAATTTCCCCTGATTCAATAAGATCAAAAACAGTGAAAAACAGCGCACAAATGATCGCTAGTTTAAAAAGACGAATAAAGATAAACATACTGAGCCTAGTAAGTGGATATTTGAAAGTGCCAGTAGCTTACTGGCTGCAATGGAAAAGGCAAGACCTCTACTCTATTACCTCAGTGGAATGAGTAACGTCCTATCAATTATGCATCAGCTCTTAGCATGCCTAGGAGTTGTTCAAAATTATTAATCACTATATCGGCTTGGTTTTTAAACTCACTGTCGCCGTCTCTATCAAAAAGACACGCGAGCATATTGGCATTGCGAGCAGCTTCTAAATCAAACTTATAATCACCCACATAAACCAGCTCGCTGACATCTAGCTTCAGTGTGTTAGCAAGAATGAATAATCCTTCAGGGCTTGGTTTAGGCGGACAATCTTCTCGCGTGAGCATCAAATCAATCGGTAAGGCTAAGTTGCTGAGCATCATTTGGCTTGCAGGCCTTATGTTTCGAGTCAGAATAGCGGTTGGATAGTCATCTTGATGTAACGCGTTGATAAGCTCTAACGCTCCGGGCATTAGGGTTGCAGTTTTAGCCGCTTTCATTTCAAAATCAAAAACCGTTTTATTCGCCGAGATTCTTTCCTTTTCACTCTCCATTTTATCAATATATTCAAGAATTGGTTCCCCATGAGGAAAACCAAGCTGTTGTCTTAATTGATGAAAATCGAGTTTCGAGTCCACCAGCGTACCATCAAGATCAAAAATAACGGCTTTAATATGAGAAAGGTTCAATCGTATCTCCAAAGAAAAGGTAACTAGGGGCTTCGAGCGTTTACTTTGTTGTAAACATTGACGAAAACACCATTTAACTTCCACTTTACGCGGATTAGAAACGTTCGCAATACAACATCATCCAATATGAGCCACAATTCATAAAAGTGTAAGCAAAGGTTAATAGATGTAAGTTAGCATTGTTTGTTCATACAGATAGTAAACTTGTTGACTAGAGTTTAAATTCCACGCCAATTTTGGCTGGGACAATCATTAGCTAATCTGGAGGTTACAATGGAAAAGTACTGCCCAAACTGCCATACAGAATTGATCGGTAGAGCCAATGTTCATGTCTGCCCAAGACACGCCATTGGAGACTGCACTTATGATGCCTACCAACTTGATCTCAGTACGCACGCTGAAGTACCTCACATTGAGGAACACAGATCTTTAGAAGCAGCAGTTAACTAGCGCATGGTTTAAATGATTAGAGAAGAAGTCTAAAATGTAGACTTCTTCTCTATGAATTCTTATTTACCCATACATTCATTACACAACTAAATATAGATATCCAAATCACGCATTACCTGACCATACCCACCCGCCATTAGTCCTGTAATTTTCCCCTTTTCGACTTCAAGGTCGACCGTGATTAAACTCGTCGAAGCAGGCTCCATATAAGCGCCTTGTTCTATAAGAAGCGTGGTTTTTCTCACACCAAGATAATCTCGTAAATAACTCGCCAATGGTCCCGCGGCCATACCTGTAGCTGACTCTTCTTCTATAGCGAATCGAGGTGCAAACATACGTGTCGTTGCGTCTTTATCCGTCACCGTTTCATCAACTGTAAATACGTAATAGCCAATCAAATCCAACTTCTCACTAATCTCAGCGATCTGTTCAAAATTCGGCGCTATATTTCTTAGATCCTCACCGCTTCGTACGCCGATAATAATGAAACTGTTTCCGGTATTCACTAATGTAATCGGTGCGCTAGGAGCCAAGCTTTGTTCTGAGATATTTAATGATGCAAGGACATCGTCGGTGGTAACGCCCTTCGATTTCCAATCATCTTCTTGAGAGTACCTTGGGGCTAACTGCTCCATATAAGCCGCGCCATTTTTAATGAGTATTTTCCGCGGACCGTCCACTGTTTCTTTGCTTGAGTCGCCTTCTTTGATTGTGCCACTTTCAGCCAAATAAGAGAAAGTCGCTATAGTCGCATGCCCACAATGGGCAATTCGGCGATTGGGAGTGAAGAAGTCTAATTTAAATGCCTCAGTCTGCGATTTAGAAACAAAAGCCGTTTCAGACAATCCAATACGCTGTGCAATGTTCAACATATCCGCTTCAGAGTAATCATCAGCATTGAGAACCACACCCGCGGGATTACCACCTTGCCCGTTAGTTACGAAACCATTCACGATGTGCGCTTTTATATGACGTTGTTCAGTATTCATGCTATTTCCCTATCAAAGTTTCATCTTGTTGTTAGGAATAATAGATAGGTTCGACTACTATAAATACTCATATAAACATGAGTTAAATTCATGAATGACAATAAAGAGAAGTTACTCATTCGCCTGAGCCAAGCTGCACCGATGCTGGCCGCTATTGGGGAAGAACTGAGTTTTACCAAAGCCGCTGATACACTCAATATTCAGCAATCGGCAGTGAGTCATCGAGTTCGATCTCTCGAGCAAGCTCTAGGCGTTACGCTCTTTGAACGCACAACAAGGAAACTCGTGCCAACCGAGGCTGGCTTAGTATTATGCCATGCAGCTAAAAAGTCCCAATCGATATGGCCAAAGGCACTTGATAAGCTCAGTGAGTTACAATCGACTGCACAAATAAAACTCTCGCTCTCTTCATCACTGGCAATGAAGTGGATGATACCGATACTGAGTCATGCACAATCACATGACCTTAATATTTCGCTCAATGTGAGTGATGAACCTGTGAATTTTGATCATGAACCTATAGATGTTGTCATTAGGTTTGGAACAGGCCCATATCCTGGGTTGCACTCTACACGTCTTAGCCGCTGTTCGTTACAGCCTGTCGTTAGCCCTGCGTTGATGAGAACCTTTGAAGAAGACGTTGAATCATTATTTATTGGCAGCGATACAACGCTATTGGGTGATCGTCTTGGAGAAAAAGATCGTACTCAATTCGACTGGAAAAGTTACTTTGAAGGAACTAGCTATGATGGTGATGTATCGAAACTATCCACACATCAGTTCGACCGCGCCGATTTAATGCTGCAAGCCGCTATTAACGGTATTGGCGTTGCTTTGGGGCGTACCCTACTGATTGAACAGGATATTCAGTCCGGATTTTTAAAAAAGGTAGGCCCACCTGTCGTAATCCAATCAGGATATTGGCTAGTGTGTAAGCCAAGTTTCTCTGAGAGCCAGCGTTTTGAATCCTTATACCAATGGCTCAAAGAGGAAATTAAACGAACCTAATGATAGTTATGTACAAACAAGCGTGACAAATTAGAACTATTCAGTTGCGCTTTTTACGCCGCATCCTTTGATCACAAGTTGTGTTAAGAACTCTGCTGCGTCAGCATAATCTTCATTATCTAGGGTATCTTTTTCCATCACATTACAGATCTGCCAGCTAAAGTCAGCGTAGGTTTGAGTTGCTGCCCATATAGTGAACATTAAATGATGTGGTGGGACTACGTCCATTAAGCCGTTATCAGACCAAGTTTTAAATTTATCTAGAATCATTTGAGACTGCTTGAAAAGCTCTTCACCCACTTCAGTAGGCAATACTTTTGCCCCCGACATAACTTCATTAGCAAATACTTTTGAGGCATAAGGGTAATCACGAGAGATACGTAATTTGGTTTGAATATATTGAGTTAACGCTTCGACGGGGTTGTCGAGATGCTCGATAGGACGGGAGGCTTCCAGTAACGGCTGAGTAACCATTTCCAGTACCGCATAGTAGAGCTTGTCCTTGCTACTAAAATAATAGAATACATTGGGTTTCGGAATGTTGGCAGCTTTGGCAATGTCGACCATTTTTGTGGCAGCGTAACCATTTATGGCGAACTGTTCACTGGCAACTTCAATAATAAGCTGTTGGTTTTTCTCTCTAATCCGAGACATGCGTTTACCTATCCATAGGGTCTTCTTTGTCATAGTAATTAATTTGTTCGATAAGTCCAATAGATATAAAGAGTTAAAACTATTTATGGGATAAAGCGGGAAAGAAAAAATCCCGACCTTGAATCAAAAGCGCCTGCTAAGAATGAATAGGTGAAGCGCCTATTCGCT
This sequence comes from Vibrio kyushuensis, assembly GCF_050337325.1. Taxonomy (NCBI): domain Bacteria; kingdom Pseudomonadati; phylum Pseudomonadota; class Gammaproteobacteria; order Vibrionales; family Vibrionaceae; genus Vibrio; species Vibrio kyushuensis. Next base: position 462,117 of record NZ_JAKJSV010000002.1, on the reverse strand, counting down.
TTGTCTTCAAGGGACGGGAACGCGCATAAAAGGAGACGAAACTACGCGATTTGCGAGGAAAAATCCGAGTGATCGCCTGCCCAAGTAATCACTCTATAGGGTATTTACGCTGCTTCTATTTGAGTCGGTATAATTTAGTGGAAATAATCTAAACATAACGGCCCAAACAGCGTAAATACTAGCCTTCTTTGATCAATTCATTCTCAACGTAAAGTTACTTACGAATCGAATGGTCTGAACGATTTTCAATTGCTTTGATCAGTGCTGAGTGGTCCCAGTTTTCACCACCTAATGCCGCGCACTCACCAAATAACTCTTGTGCGTTTGCTGTATTAGGAAGAGCTACTTTCAGCTCTTCTGCACCGCTTAACGCCAAGTTAAGGTCTTTCTGGTGAAGTGCGATTTTGAAGCCTGGATCAAACGTCCCTTCAATCATTCGTTCACCGTGCACTTCTAGAATTTTCGAGCTAGCAAAGCCACCTAATAGAGCTTGGCGAACACGCGCTGGATCTGCGCCTGCTTTAGAAGCAAAGACTAAGGCTTCTGAAACCGCTTCAATGTTCAGTGCAACAATGATTTGGTTTGCTACTTTCGTTGTTTGACCTGCGCCGTTGTCGCCCACTAGTGTGATGTTTTTACCCATCACTTCAAACAGAGGTTTTGCCACGTCAAATGCCGTTTGGTCGCCACCCACCATGATGCTTAGCGTACCGCCTACTGCACCAACTTCACCACCTGAAACAGGAGCATCTAGATATTGAGCGCCACTCTCTTTAACGCGTTTAGCAATAGCTTGCGTTGCCATTGGTGAGATTGAACTCATATCAATTACAAGCTTCGTTTCTGCGTTGTCACCTAAGCCTTGCTCAACACCGTTATCACCAAATAGAACGTCTTCCACTTGCGGTGTATTTGGCACCATCAAGATAATAACGTCAGCAACCTGCGTTGCTTCTTTTGGTGAATGAGTCACGATAGCGCCAGCTGCTACAAGATCTTGTGGTGCTGGGTTAAAGTGGTCAGTAAATACCAACTGATGACCTGCTTTTTGCAGATTTTCAGCCATTGGCTTACCCATGATTCCTGTTCCGATAAATGCTATTTTCATACTTTGTTCTCCATAACTCATTATTGAATATTCTGCTTTAACTCGATTTTTCAGTTATCACGATTCAATTAACGATATTGATTAAGCCAATCTAAACCGTCTGTCGTTGTTGTCTTTGGTTTGTACTCACACCCAACCCAACCGGTATAACCAAGGCTGTCTAGGTGAGCAAGTACGAATGGATAGTTGATTTCGCCTGTTCCCGGCTCATTACGACCTGGGTTATCAGCCAGCTGAACGTGGCCAATTTGAGCGATGTTATGACTCATGGTTGGTGCAAGGTCGCCTTCCATGATCTGCATGTGGTAAATGTCATACTGAAGTGACAAGTTATCGCTGCCAACTTCTTTGATAATACCCTTTGCTTGCTCTGTGTTATTAATAAAGAAGCCCGGAATATCTCGAGTGTTAATCGCCTCGATAACCATAGAGATACCTTGAGCTTTTAATGCTTCAGCCGCGTATCTTAGGTTAATCACGAGCACTGAATAGGCGTCTTGCTCAGTCACACCTTTTGGTGCGATACCCGCTAAACAGTTGATTTGCGTACAACCGAGTACTTTCGCGTATTCAATCGCTTTTGCTACGCCTGATTGGAATTCGGCAACACGGCTAGGATCAACTGCAATACCTCTGTCTCCAGCATTCCAATCGCCAGCAGGCAAATTGAACAGAACCTGTTCCAGCTTGTATGTGTCCAGGTTTTGTTTAATTTCCTGTGCGCTAAAGTCATAAGGAAATAGATATTCTACCCCTTGAAAACCCGCATCTGAGGCAGCTTTGAAGCGATCTAAAAAATCAACTTCGTTAAAAAGCATCGATAAGTTGGCAGCAAATTTTGGCATGATGTTCTCCTTAATTTTCATGTAAGCCACCTCGCGTAAAGTCCATCACACATAACACCGCTGTTGATAACGTTGGTGGAGCCTTATGTGCGACAGCCCTTACTAGTAGCGTGCATTACATGAAATAGTATTGGTTCTTAAGCTTGTGTTATTCGTAACTCTCTAAGCCATTTGCTTACGTTATTTACATAAGCTATTTACTTAATCTATTGGCTTAAGTTGTTACGTAACGCTGTCGGCGCATCTTCAAGTGTTTCAGCTAGAGATTCGAATTCATTGATGGCGTTAATCTCAACACCCATCGCAATGTTCGTAACGCGCTCTAGAATTACTTCAACGACAACTGGCACTTTATGCTTGTTCATTAGCGCTTTTGCATTTTCAAAAGCTTGTGGCAATAGGTCAGGATCTCGAACTCGAATCGCTTTACAACCTAGACCCTCAACAACCGCTACATGGTCTACGCCGTAACCTTCAAGCTCTGGAGCATTTTGGTTTTCAAAAGCTAATTGAACACAGTAATCGATATCAAACTGTCGCTGTGCTTGACGAATCAGGCCAAGGTACGAGTTGTTTACGACAACGTGGATGTATGGAAGGTTAAATTGCGCACCAACCGCTAACTCTTCGATCATGAATTGGAAATCGTAATCACCAGAGATAGCAACAATAGGGCGGCTTGGATCTGCAGCACGTACACCTAGCGCTGCAGGAATAGTCCAACCTAGAGGGCCAGCTTGACCACAGTTGATCCAGTGGCGCGGCTTATAAACGTGAAGCATTTGCGCTGCAGCAATTTGCGACAAACCAATCGTACTTACGTAACAAGTTTCGCGATCAAACGCTTTGTTCATCTCTTCGTAAACACGCATTGGTTTAACAGGAATTTCGGTATAGTGCGTTTTACGCAGCATGGTTGCTTTACGCTGCTGACACTCGTTCACCCACTGGCTACGATTCGGCAGAATACCTTTGTCACGCCACTCTTTCGCTACTTCTACTAGCTGCTCAAGTGCCGATTTCGCATCAGATACGATACCTAGATCCGGACAGAATACGCGGCCAATTTGCGTCGGTTCGATATCAACGTGAACGAACGTACGATCTTTGGTGTAAACATCTAATGAACCCGTATGACGGTTTGCAAAACGGTTACCAATACCAAATACGAAATCTGATTGAAGCATGGTTTCATTACCGTAACGGTGCGCAGTTTGAAGCCCTACCATACCCGCCATCAGCTCATGGTCATCAGGAATCGTTCCCCAACCCATTAACGTTGGAACAACAGGAACACCGGTAATTTCAGCGAACTGCTGAAGCAACTCAGACGCTCCAGCATTAATAACACCACCACCAGAGACAATAAGAGGATTCTCAGAATCACACATCATCGACATTGCTTTTTCAGCTTGCTCTCTTGTCGCTTTAGGTTTGTAAGCTTCTAGAGGTTGATAGGTTTCGATATCAAATTCAATCTCAGCTAGCTGAACATCAATGGGTAGATCAAGTAGAACCGGTCCAGGTCGGCCTGAGCGCATAATATGGAACGCTTTTTGGAAAGCACGCGGTACTTGAGCTGGCTCTAGTACGGTTGTTGCCCATTTGGTTACTGGCTTAGCAATAGTTTCAATGTCTACTGCTTGGAAATCTTCTTTATGCAGTCTTGCGCGTGGTGCTTGGCCTGTAATACATAGAATTGGAATCGAATCCGCTGATGCAGAATAAAGCCCCGTGATCATATCTGTTCCCGCTGGGCCTGATGTACCTATACATACACCGATGTTGTCTTGGTTGGTACGTGTATACCCTTCCGCCATATGGGAAGCACCTTCAACATGGCGTGCCAGCACATGATCAATACCTTCCAGCTTTTTCATTGCGGCATACATTGGGTTAATAGCTGCACCTGGAACACCAAAGGCGATATCAACACCTTCTAGTTTCATTACCTCAACTGCAGCTTCTATTGCTTTCATTCTAGCCATGTGAATCTCCCTTTCGGATTGTATACAATTTAAAACGACTTTGTACACTATGAGCTTTTCTGAGAATTTGGCAAGAACAAATTTAACATCAAAATAACAACCACACGCCTTCCTAAGTGGTTACTAACCTCAAGGACCTTAACCCACTTAGCTTTATATAAACTATCTTTACGTTAAATTAATTTCACTCAAATATTAATGATAATACTTTGTTAAAATTACTTTGATTGTTTACTAGAATTACAATATAAGTAGACATGTAAATTTGATTTTGTATACAAATTCAATCGGTATTGTTTAAGGAGACGAACAATGAATTCAAATGACACAGCGGATCGCACTGATTTTTCTACACCAAAGCTTTCGGAGTCGAAGCTAGAAATATTAGGTGATAATTGTAACCCAGAGTACAAATCGATCCTGTCTAAGCCTGCTATTACCTTTCTACATAAACTAGTAGAGACCTTCCAAGATCGTAGAAACAGCCTATTAACTGCAAGAGATATTGCCCAAGCAGAATATGATAAAGGCGCTCTACCTGATTTTAGACAAGACACACGCCAAATACGTGAAGATAAACAGTGGCGTGTTGCGCAAATTCCCGCACCACTACTCGATAGACGAGTAGAAATAACCGGCCCGATTGATCGAAAAATGGTCATAAATGCCATGAACTCTGGTGCAAAGGTCTTTATGTGCTGCTTTGAAGATGCCTCTGCGCCTACATGGGAGAACATGATTGATGGTCAAGTTAACCTGCGCGATGCCAACCTAGGTACGATCAGCTATTCAGATGAAGCAAAGAACAAACAATACGAGCTTAATGCAGAACATTCCCAACTGATTGCACGCCCCCGTGGCATCCATCTACCAGAGCAAGGCATTAACTTTAATGATGAAGCTATTGCGGGTTGTCTAATGGACTTCGCGCTGTACTTTTTTCATAACTATCAAAGCCGTGCTGAGAAAGGATTGGGCGTTTACTACTACATTCCCAAATTAGAAAGCATGGAAGAAGCGCAATGGTGGGATGATGTTTTCCGTTTTACTGAAGATTATTTCAGTGTGGAACGCGGAACCATTAAAGCAACAGTATTAATTGAAACCTTACCTGCTGCTTTCCAGATGGACGAAATTCTCTACGCTATGCGTGACCACATCGTTGCGATGAACTGTGGCCGCTGGGATTACATCTTCAGCTACATCAAAACACTGAAAAATCATGCCGACCGAATTTTGCCAGACAGACACGGCATTGGCATGAATCAAGATTTCTTGAACGCCTACAGTCAATTATTGGTTCGCACATGTCATGCTCGTGGCGCACTAGCTATGGGGGGAATGTCAGCCTTTATTCCAAATAAAGATCCTCAAAAAATGGCGGCAGTCACTGCGAAGGTGATTGAAGATAAACAACGCGAAGTCACCAATGGTCACGATGGTACTTGGGTGGCTCACCCAGCTCTTGTTGACCTTGCTATGTCTACCCTCAACAAGCACATGAATGGCAAAGCCAATCAACTGGATTTTGCTAGCCCTACACACACAATAGATGCAGACCTTCTGCTTAAGCCTTGTACCGGCAGACGCGATGAGGCAGGCGTTCGTAAAAACATACGTATTGCGCTGTATTACATCGAGTCATGGATTCAAGGAAAAGGCTGTGTACCAATCTACGGATTAATGGAAGACGCTGCTACTGCTGAAATTTCACGAGCTAACATTTGGCAGTGGATCCACCACGGCATCACTCTAGATGATGGCCAACCTTTTGACAAAGAACGTTTGCATAAATGGCTCTATCAAGAGCTCGATACAATTTCACAAGAAGTTGGAGAAGCTCGTTATGCTGCTGGGCGATTTAAAGAAACCGCCGATCTATTTTACGATCTTTCAACAGCAAAACAGTTTGCCAACTTCCTAACTTTACCAAGCTATCCGCTTCTTAAAGGAGCTAGTCGCCTATAAGCTTTATCTATAGGCACTCTTACTCCTCAAAAAGCACCGATAGCGATCATAGACTTAGGAGATAACATGGGAAGTTTAACTCTTCAACAAGCGTTGACCATTATTGACGGCACGCTAAACGCAGGGCAACAAACCAATAGTGCACCACTTACCGTTGCAGTACTTGATAGCGGTGGGAAGCTTATTTCACTCCAGCGCCAAGATGGATCGAGTATGATGCGACCTGATATTGCGGTTGCAAAAGCATGGGGAGCTTTAGCGCTCGGTTGCTCTTCAAGAAAGCTCGCTCAAGATGCAGATACACGTCCTGCGTTTATCTCTGCTGTGAATGTTCTCGCTCACGGAAACATGGTGCCTGTACCGGGCGGTTTATTGATTCGTGATGAGGAAAATACGGTACTCGGTGCTGTGGGTGTCAGTGGTGATGTCTCTGACGTTGACGAAAGTTGTGCGCTTGATGGAATAAGTCATGCAGAGCTGTTTTGTGATGAGATGGTGGCTTAATCAACACCAATCTATCTAACGTGCTACTTATAGCTCTCTAGCTACATTTAACACGTTCTTGATGGCTTCTACTATGTCCCTTCATAAAATGGAGGGACAACTACTTTACTCAAACGATATGAAGATACACAGCCCCAGTCATGGTAAGTACCAATCAAAGACACCAATTGCATAATTTCAACCTCACACCAGAACTCTTAGCAATAACGACGTGAGTACTCAATTTTTGACATTTTACATGCTCTAAGGTCGCCATTTCATACAGTTATCCTATAGTTACAGTAACTAAAGACATTACGCATCAAGTAGCATGGAGATGACACATTGAGTTCTTCTTTATACCTAAAGTACGGCGGTTTTGGGCAAGTGCACCAAATCGTGGAAGCGTTTTTTGATCAAGTGTTGGCTTCAGAGACGCTAAGTCCCTATTTCAAGAATACCAACTTTAATGCGCTGATTGATCATCAAGTTAACTTTATCAGCTCCATCATGGGTGGCCCACAAAACTATGATGACAGAGAGCTATTAAACGCTCACAGCCGGTTTTCTATCAGCGAAGATGCATGGTCTGAAGTGGTCTCGATATTACAAGAAGTACTCACAAGCTTTGGTGTTGAAAGCCACGACATTAAGCAACTACTTGATACTATAACAACGAAAAAAACGTTAATTCTCGGCTAGAGAGAGTATTGAACATGAAAGATAGATTTGATTTATTCAACTCAATACCTGCACCCATCATTTTGTTTGACCCAAAAACAAAACGCTCGGTGTTTCTCAACGAGTGCAGCCTTCAACTATTTGAACTCAGCAACAGTAAACAAGAGCCTTCCGATAGTGTCTTGATTGGTAAGCTTAAAAATATGCTTAGCCAATATGTTGAAGGAGAAGAGAGCACACATCAGTTTACACTTGAAATTGCACAAGCTCGTTGTCGTATGCTTTATGAGTTCACCTTCAATTATTGCTCAATCACTAACCTTATCGTTGCACATGGGCAAGAAGTCACTCAGTTGAAAAAGTCGCAACAGCTGCTTCGTAGCTCATCAACCATGCTTGAGAAGTATAGCCATGAAATGCATGTTCTCGCCCACGTTGATCAGCTCACTAATATCCCAAATCGACGGTCGCTGTTTGCTAAGTTCAATGAGATGAAACAAGCAAATAACGAATTAAACTGCGCGGTTAGCATTATTGATATCGACCATTTCAAACGTTGTAACGACACCTATGGCCATTGTTTTGGTGATGATGTATTAAAAGCTTTTGCTACGCACATCCATCAGCATTTAACCGATTCGCAATTTTTTGCTCGCCTTGGTGGAGAAGAGTTCTGCATCATCCACAATGGCGCCGATTCTCTTACGCATCTAAAAGAACTAGAATTCATTTTGCTCACGGTCAGAGCCCTACCGTTGACTACCCCTTCAGGGACATTAACAACGGTAAGTTTTAGTGCTGGAGTCGCCGACAGTATTGACTCAGTCGACTCATTAGATGAACTATTAAGAAAGGCGGATAAAGCGCTTTACTACGCTAAACAAAATGGACGATCTCAAATCATCAGATACTCGAAATCTATTCCGTTAGATAGTGAATATCAGGTAAAACATGGAAGCAGCGAGCGGCAAAACACCTATTAATTTCTCATTACAGCAACGTTATAGAACCATTTTCCACTTGAAATAGAGCTCTTTAGCGATGCTATTAAGCGGACTTTTAGACGATGGTTACAATCCGCCTACGCCCGTGTCTTCTGCTTAGTTAATGACAAATACCCATTAGTCGAAAAACAGTGACGTTGAAGCATTTCATCTCGTATTCTCACCTATACTTATTTACATCCCGCTTTTAAACCTAGATAAACCTCTGATAGACATACGTTTAGATCAACAGAGACTTCATCGTAATACGGTATTCGATAGGCAAGAATCGAATCAATGTTGATGAAACTTCGCAGCAATGACGACCTATTTCCAATGGTGCGCTATTCTAAATCAACAGAAGAGGAATTTTCGTTATGGCCGGGGTAGTGCAATTACAAATGCCAATAGAACTTGAGCCTGATTTAAACTCTTCTACTCAGCCTAAAGCAACGCGAGCATGAAATTGAATTTAGTTGGCTAATAAAGGTTATGGCAGAGCCCTTTAAAAGGAAAAAAGAAATAACTTAAGGTCGATGGATTCCAGCCTTATCGAAAAGGGTGAAAATCAATAGCTAAAAAGTACTAAACAGCTTCTTCATTTCCAGATGCAAGTATCCATACATCAGGTGGTTCCGTCTCGTTTGTAATAAACACCCTTTGAGCACCGTTTTTCCAATTGGCATCCCTTCACTCGGTACAGAGTAGCAACGGAGTCCATCGGTTAATCTAAAAAGAGTTTCTGTACCAAACATAATCGCATCAGAGTCTTTTAAGAACGCATTTGCGGCCGAAATGGTACTAGAGATGAGATCAATTTCATGAACATAACCTATATCTTGATACGATTTGTTCAACTGGTTCTTCGAATAGTTTTTTACGGGTTGCCATAAACTAACCAAAGGTAATGAAATGACATCTTCCCAGGTGAATGATTGAAGGAAAGCCGGATGATTATGCCTAGCAAAAATAACATTATCTTCGGAGTAAATTTTTTGACTATATATATCTTGTGGTAAAGAAATCTCTTCTACTTGAATACCATAGTCTATCTTACCTTCTAGGAAATCTGTTATGGTGTGCTCGTTCCAACTTGTTATCTCAAACTTTGCCTTGGGGAACATCTTTTTCAAGCGAAGAACAATATCCCCCCCTATGACCTCTAATAAGATCGCATTTGCTACTATAGATATACTGCCTGAGTACTCTAACGGCTCAAACTGTTCATAATCTCTTAAGACATTAGAAATCGGTGTTAAGAATGCGTCCGTCGCTTCTGCAAGCCTTATCGCCATCTCTGAGGGTTCAATACCACGCGACTGACGAATAAATAGATGTTCTCCAAATACTGCTTTTAGCTTATCTAAACCTTTACTGACTGTTGGCTGAGTTACCCCTAACTCCTCTGCAGCCAAAGAGGTGCTTTTGGTTTTAACTAGCACTTTCAAGAGCATTAAAAGTCTAAGATCAAGATTCTTGAGGCGATCATCCATATTAAAACTTATTCCAGTAGCTGTTTAAATTCATTTTTTGTATGGTACTTCGTTAAGACATTATTTCTAAGTAAAATCTAAAGCGTTGCTGTAAACATCCCTTCTTTAAATAGTAGCAAAGCAAACGATACATACTTCCATAAGCAGTACATATCGTTTTAAGAAATTAGAAAGCTATAGTTAAATCGGTAAGAACTACAAAGTGGCAAACAACGCCTTCATCTCACGATGTAAATACTTATACATTGGATAGTTTCGACGTGTTTGCAATAGGCAGCCTTTTAATACCGTTTTTCCAATCGGGTTCCTTTCATTCGGCACAGGATAACAACGGAGTCCATCAGTTAAATGTACAAGCGTTTCAGTGGCGTACATAATCGCATCTGATGTTTTCAAAAAAGCATTAGCGGCAGATAGACTGGTAGAAATGAGTTGAATTTCTGGATCAAACCCAAGATCTCGATAGGTTTTCAGCAAAGGTAATGTGGCCATGCTTTGAACTGGTTGGCGTAAAATAACCAAAGGCAACTCTGCAATGTCTCCCCACTTCATTGAACCATCTAGCAGGGGATGATCTTGTCTAGCAAAGATTAAGTTGTCTTCTGAATATATTTTTTGACTGTATATATTCTGTGGCAGAGGAACTTGTTCTAGTTGAATGCCGTAGTCATGCTTGCCTTCCAATATTTCCGCCACACTATGTTCATTCCAACTGGTTATATTAAACGTTGCTTTGGGAAATGTTTTTTTTAAATGGAGGATAATCTCTGCACCAACGACTTCTAATAAGAATGTATTAGCCACGATAGAGAGATTGCCAGTGTATTCCAATGGATCAAAGTTTTGGTATTCTCTTAATACATTCGATACAGGCAATAAGAGCGCGTCCATAGCTTCGGCAAGCTTAACCGCCATCTCAGACGGTTCGATTCCATAAGATTTGCGAATAAATAGATGATCGCCAAATACCGCTCTCAACTTCTCCAACCCTTTACTCGCAGAAGATTGAGATATACCTAATTGCTCTGCGGCTTTTGAGGTACTTTTGGTTTTAACCAAAACTTTCAATAACATTAAAAGTCTTAAGTCTAAATTTTTAAGTTGGTCATCCATAGATACATCTTATTCATCAAAGGTAAAAATAAGGTCGAATCCACTAATAGGAAAATACTCTTAAGTAATCAATTTAAGTACGATAAAGCACTTTCACCACATGCCAGCCAAACTTAGTTTTGACAAGATGAGGGACTAGAGTTTCGCCACTAAAACAGACTTTGTCGAACTGAGGCACCATTTGCCCTTTACGAAACTCACCCAAGTCGCCACCCTTTTTACCTGATGGACAATTTGAGTATTTCTTCGCTAAGGTTTGAAACTTTGCGCCCTTTTTAAGCTGCTTGATGATGTCTTCTGCTTGTTCTTTATGCTTCACTAAGATGTGAAGTGCCGCTGCGGTGCTCGCCATGTTTTTGCTCTACTTTTAATGTCTAACTACTCATTGGCTGCGATTCTACCTCAACCAATCGAGATCTTCACCCAACTCGCATACCTTGTCAGATCAATAAACGTTTCACTGGTGCCAAATTCCACATCCGTTAGCATTGCTCCATAAAGAAAATACGTTACTATTAATAGTAGTAGATTCATTTTGAGACACGTCATGGCTAAAACACCCAGTAAAGCAAACCAATCCCAAGGTATGCTTATGTTCACCCTGAATGCACAGAAACAACTGTTCGCTATAGGGACATTAAAGGTTCGGGAAATTGTTCCCTATATGCCTACAACTCAAATTCCTTACTCACATCACCATGTCGTTGGTACGGTGACCATTCGTGACTTAACAGTTCCTGTAATCGATATGGCTGCAGCCATTGGTTTTCGACCGATTCAACCTGAAGAATACAATGACAGCTATCTCATTGTGACCGACTGTTTACGTACGATTGTTGCCTTTATGGTGCGCTCAATTGAAAAGATCATTGAATGTAACTGGCGCTCTATTGAGTCTCCACCTGAAACAACTGGTAAGGATGTATTCGTAACGGGTATCACGCGTCACGACGAGCACATCGTGCAGATGCTTGATGTTGAGTTATTACTGTCAAAAATCTACCCACAATATGAATCCGCCAATATCCCAATGCTTACAGATATTGAACGTGAGCGTTTAAAAGCTCTGAATATTCTACTTGTGGACGACTCTTCAATTGCTAGAAAACAACTCGCAGATGCTTTGGATAGAATCAATATCCCTTATCAAATTTGTAAGAACGGACTGGAAGCACTTGAGTTAATGAAGGCTCAGTCTTCAACTGTTCAGGCAATAGATCTCTTAGTTAGTGATATTGAAATGCCGGGTTTAGATGGTTACGAGCTTGCATTTGAAGTACAAAACTCGCCAGATCTTGATAGCGCTTACTGCATTTTGCACACGTCGCTATCGAGTGAGATTTGTATTGAGAGAGCACATCAAGTGGGCGCTCATGAAGCGTTGGAAAAATTTAATGCGGGCGAATTGATACAAGCGATGCTGAAAGGCGCTAAGCATATCGAAGAGAGTAAACAACCCGTTTAGCCCGTTTATTGAATTTGGAATAGGCCGAAAAATGCAGAGTAGCTCACTCTGCGTTTCTATTTCTGGCTCTGATTTACATTGAGCATCTCTCTTTCTGATTTTTTGAGTTTGCTTACTACGAGTTGGTAAGATCGCTCACTTAACTCTTTGATAAGGGACTCTTCAACATCACTATTGAGGTCAACCGTTATCCAATGGCGTTTATTCATATGATACCCAGGAGAAATACCATCAAACTGACTGACTAAAACTTCTCCATCTTCAGGGGCACACTTTAAGTTTACGGTTTCTCTTCCATTACGTTCACTAATAAGCGCAAACATTTTACCTTTCACTTTCAGAACTAAAACCTCAACGCCAAAAGGGAAGTCCTGCTCTGCTGCGACAAACGCCATTAAGAACTCTTCAAGTTGTTTACTCTCCACCACTACCTCCTTGTCAAAGTGTTCTTACCGCAACTAGCTGTAACCTTATGATTCGAACTGAGCTAGCCATGTTGTTAACAATTGATTTAATTGCTTCTTCTGAGTTGGCGATAAAGAGTCAACCAAACTGGTTTGCACGGCGACATGCTCTGTCATCATTTCATCGATGAGGACTAATCCATCTTTCGTCAGCTTTACGAATACGCTACGACGGTCTTCTTTACTGTGAGTACGTTCAATAAGCCTTTTCTTTTCTAACTTGTCGAGACGATTGGTCATCGCACCCGAAGTCAGCATCATTGAGTCTATTAATTCAGATGGCGTTAGGCTGTATGGTTTGCCACTTCTTCTCAACGTGGCCAGTACATCAAATTCACCTAATTTTAAGTCATATTGCTTATGTTTTTCTGCAACGTGTGTTTCTAAGTGTTTGGAAACACGCAATAAACGCCCTAGCATTGCCATTGGCTGCGTATCTAACTCTGGTTTCTCGGTGGCCCACTGCTCTACAACACGTTCAATTGCGTCCATAATTAATTTACTCTCCCTTAAAAAATAGATCAGATCCTCAATATCTTAACATAAAGATACTTTACAAATAGTGATTTTAGGCGTAAGTTCACACAAAAATATCTTAATGTGAAGATAATTGATTTTATGAATATACTTTTAGCAATGATCCCCGCATTTTTCTGGGGCACAACGTATGCGGTAACGCAGTATACGCTTCCTAACTGGCCACCGTTGTTGCTAGGGGCTTTGCGTGCGCTACCTGCTGGGTTACTGCTGCTAATGGTAAAGCCAACCCTACCCAAAAAAGGAGAGTGGCAAGTTCTCTTCAGCTTAGGCCTCATTAATATTGCGACATTCTTTGGGCTAATTTTTGTGATGGCACTAACACTACCATCAGCGATTTCCGGTGTCGGCATGGTTTCAGTACCAGTCTTTGCTATGATTTTTCATTGGTTAATTGGAAATAAAAAACCCAACGTGCTGCAGGCACTCTCAGGTATTGCGTTGGTGATATTAGCTTGGTTACTGTTTGATCCTAGCTCAATTAGCCTGAACCCTATTGGCTTAGCGGCGATGTTGGCAGCGATCATGTGTATTGTTGTTGGCAGTAGTATTACGAAATCACTTGGCAGCAAAATGGACTGGTGGAGTGTACTAACTTGGCAGTTATTAATCGGTGGCATTATTCTAGCTCTTGCTTCTGGCTTCCACTATTTTGTCGATTCTGCCCCATATATTGCCGTATATGAGAACTTTAATAGCGCAAACTTTATGGGCCTACTTTGGGTTATTGGTTTTAATACCGCGCTTGGCTATGGCATGTACGTTTGGCTCTTACAAAGAATGTCTGTCGTTGACTTTACATTTGGTAGCATCGCAAACCCTATCGCTGGAATCGTCAGTGGATTAATACTGATTGGGGACTCATTTACACTCTATCAATATACATTGATGCTTAGTATGATAGCTACTTCCCTATTACCTCAGATTATTATTGCGATTAGACAAGTCAAGTCTCCATCTTCCGTAAAAGTTAGCTAAAGCTTGATTTTGATGGTTACTCAGCTTTGTTGCTTTTGCTAAAATAGACAAAGAATATTGAAGCAAACATTCAATTAATCAACTAATCTTAGGCTTATAAGTAATTGTTAGTTATGGCAGCAAAAATAGAAATGACGAGCGACGACTTCAAAAAATCGACTGCTAATTTAAAAAAGGCAGTTCCATTGATGATGAAAAACCATGTTGCCGCGACGCCCGCGAATTATGCAGTGTGGTACACCTACGTCGATGAAAGTAACCCTGAACTTAATCAAGAACTCGACATGGTTGTTGAGAATTTTGGTGTGTGTCCGCCTGCTGCGGGCAAAGAGCTTTATAACAACTATGTTGCCGATCAAGCTGAAACTGATCTAACAGATCTGAGAGAAAATATCGAACTACTGGTCAACGAAGTCGCTAGCTCGATGACTGATACTCTTTCCGACACCTCTTCATTTTCAGAATTTATTGATAAGAGTTTTACCGATCTTAGCCGCGTAGAAAAAGAAGGATTATCGCTCGATGAAGTAATGGGGGTAATTCGTCAACTAGTCTCTGAGTCACGAGAGATCCGTAATTCGACCGATTTCCTCAATGGTCAACTTAGTACCGCTACCCAAGAAATATCTCGCTTAAAATCCCAACTAGCAGAAGTTCAACAAGACGCGCTATTTGATAGCTTATCGAGCCTATACAACCGTCGAGCCTTTGATGCTGATCTTTTTTCGCTGTGCCGTGCAGAGCAGCCGATGTCTCTTATTTTGCTCGATATCGATCACTTCAAAAACTTCAACGATAATTATGGTCATCTATTTGGTGATACCGTTATTCGAGCTTTAGCAAAACGGCTGCAAACCAGCTGTCGTGAAGGTATTACAGCTTATCGATTTGGTGGAGAAGAGTTCGCGCTTATTGTTCCAAATAAATCCATTAGAATTGCTCGTCAATTTGCAGAAACAGTTCGCCGTGGCATTGAAAAGCTGTCGATAAAAGATCGCCGTTCTGGAAAGCAGATTGCGAATATTACCGCTTCGTTTGGGGTGGCTGAATATCAAAGAGGTGACTCTGTCGAAATGTTAGTAGATCGTGCGGATGCATTGCTTTATGAGGCGAAGCAATTAGGAAGAAATCGTGTAATGCCTCTTTAAGACGTAACATAATAGTTAGAAAAAATAAGGGCTCAATAGTATATATTGAGCCCTTATTTTATTCGAATCTGACAACCAAATACTTAGTTAGTTATCCATCAGCTGTTATTTTTTCTATCAAGATTTGTTCAACTTCATCTGCCTTCTCAATATTGATTTGACAGGTTCCAGCGGCTTTATGCCCACCTCCACCATGTTTAAGCATCAACTCACCTACATTGGTTTTTGAGCCTTTATCAAAGATCGATTTACCTGTAGCAAACACAATGTTCTGTTTTTGAAATCCCCACATTTTATGAATCGAGATATTACACTGTGGAAATACCGCATAAATCATAAAACGATTCCCTGCGTATATTGTCTCTTCTTTGGTGAGATCTAAAACCACTAAGTTGCCGTATACTTTTGCACAGCGAACAATTTGCTCTTTGAATAGGTTTTCATGCTCTCGATACATAGAAACCCGTTCAATAACATCAGGGAGCTGTAGAATTTCATCTATCGTGTGGGATTTACAAAAATCGATAAGGTCCATCATCAATTGATAATTAGATATTCTAAAATCTCGGAACCTCCCCAGACCTGTTCTTGCATCCATTAGAAAATTAAGTAGATTCCAGCCAGTTGAGTCTAGAACCTCATCACGAGTAAAGTTTGCGGAATCCCCTTTATCGACCGCTTCCATCATCTCAATCCAATGTATCGGAAACTTTGAAACTCCCCCGTAATAGTCCCAAACCACTCTCGCAGCTGATGGGGTGTCGGGTTCAATAATGTGATTGGTGTGTTCACCAGGGTTACGCAATTTCTCTGAAAGATGATGATCAAAAACAAGGTGAGCTTGAGGAACGTAGGGAAGATTGGTCACGATATCATTTTCGGTAATCGTTACTTTGCCATCCTGCATATCTTTAGGGTGAACAAATGTAATGTCTTCAATCAAATCAAGTTGCTTTAATAGTACAGCGCAAACTAGCCCATCGAAATCGCTACGAGTAACAAGCCGAAATTTATTCACTGACATACCTAGATCCTTACTTGGTATTTATGTTCACTGAGTCAAACATCATTAATTGGATCAATGTGTAATTACTGTGGTGTTTGTATTAATTCTAGACATGTTCAATTTTTTGACAAACTTAACACAATATTTTTTAAAGGTTCTTTTATACTGACCTAAGACATAAAGGTGTTTATTTGGAGATAATAATGAAAAAAACCTATATTTTTGCGAGTTTAGCAGCCGTTGCTGTGTTAGCTGGCTGCTCAAGCGAACCTGATGAATATGAGGTTAAAGAATATACGTCTATTGCTAACCCAGCGTCAGTTTACTGTGTACAGCAAGGCGGTGAACTTGAAACCGTGTCTGAAAATGAAATGCGCGTGACTTACTGTGTGATTTCAGAAGAAGAGCGTACAGAGCAGTGGGAATACTACCGTAATGCTCAAGAGCAAAAGAAAGAGAAGTAATCAATCTGGCGAGTTATCAGCGCCACCAACGAGTTTCTAATTGACTCTCAGGGTCAAGATATCGATTCAATAAGGTAAGGTTTGTATCTAACACTGCGAGATACTCCCTTACCTTTTTTATTGGCATATTAGGCATAGTCTCAAACACCGCTTTTTCTAGCGTCTGAACCAACAACGCTAGCATCATAAATTCATCATTCCCTGTTAATTGCTGATTAAGTGCTATCAGAGCTTGTTCTGCTATCTTAAGTGGCTGTTTTCGAACCTCTGTTAAATCCCTACGAAACACACCACTCACCACCCCTTCTAAATACACGCGATAGGTCGTTAGTGCTTCAACATGCAAAAATAGATCGGCTTTAACATCGTTATATGGAATCGGTACAGATACATGATCATCTAATCGATAGGATATATTTAGTGTTACCCCTTGAGCCAGACACTTAGCGCGTAACACACCTAGAAGCCCCTGCTCATCCATCAACTGTTGAATCTCAAAAATTCTATATAAGTGATAATCATTTGATACAAACACAACCTCAAGTTGAGCATCATTTTTAATGAGACCGCTATCAAGTAATGCTTTTGAGCCGTGCTGAATATTTTCTACGGTGCTCGTTGAGTCTTGTTCTAATAAGATATGTAGCGTAGGAAATTCAATCGAACCAGCGTGCATCTGAAAATAACCAAACATTGCCTGAGACTCTGAGATACTCTGCCCTTTGGTTGTTCCACCACAGAACAACAATGCTGTATGAGATGGACTTTGACTTGGCAAGTAATCAATCAAAGCATCTACGCGGCTTTTTCCTTCTAACGTCAATTGACTATTCTGAAGGCGCTTTCCTAGCACAATAATAACTTTCTCAATACCCATCACTGATGTCTCAATTCTCGTTGTTGAATAGATGAATAAATGACCTTTTGAGTTAGATTAAATCGATAAAACAGACGCACACTCATTCACTTAACAGCTAAACTTAATTAGTTGTCCCAGTTTAACAGACACAACCAAGGTAGGACGAAGTTATGCTATCGATTTTTGATATTTATAAAATTGGCGTTGGCCCTTCTAGCTCACATACTAACGGCCCGATGATTGCGGGCTACCGATTTACTCGTCTTATCAAAGAACAGATATCCAAAGTGACTCGTATTCAGGTTGATCTCTACGGGTCTTTGTCACTCACTGGTATTGGTCACCATACCGATCGAGCCACTATTTTGGGCTTGCTTGGATACAAACCTGACACTATTAAAGTCACTACAGCGAATGTTGAAATGCAAGCCGCAATTGATGACAACTCTCTGTGCATTGCCGGTGACCACAACATTAAGTTTAATTACGACAGTGACATCTTATTCCATTCTACCAACCTGCCATTACATGAAAATGGCATGACCATCACCGCCTTTGATGATCAGGCCAACCAAATAGGCTTTGAAACCTACTATTCCATTGGCGGCGGTTTTATCGCGACTGCGACCGAACTTGAAAGTAAAGATCAAAAGGTTGACGTTAACGTCGCCCACCCTTTTAGTTCTGCGCAAGAAATGCTCGAAACTGCGGACAGTATTGGTTTAAGCCTTGGTGGAATGATTTTAAAAAATGAACAGAGCTTTTTAAAACCTGCTGAGATTGACGCGAAAGCCGACCAAATATGGAAGGTGATGTCTTTATGCATGCAGCGTGGCTTTGATACAGAAGGTATCTTAGATGGCGGCTTAAATGTAACTCGACGCGCACCAAATCTGCTCAAAAAACTTGAAGCGAATGCCGCAATTGAGAACGATCCTATGGAGATCCTCGACTGGGTTAATCTATTTGCGTTCGCTGTTAGTGAGGAGAATGCAGCAGGTGGCCAAGTTGTTACCTCGCCTACCAATGGTGCGGCTGGTGTTATTCCAGCCGTATTGATGTATTACCATCGCTTTATTAAAGAGCTTGATACCAAGCAGCTCAAGGACTTTATCGCAGTTTCTGGTGCCATTGGCATTTTGTATAAAACCAACGCGTCGATTTCTGGCGCAGAAGTCGGCTGCCAAGGTGAAGTTGGCGTCTCTTCTTCTATGGCTGCTGCTGGCTTAACAGCCCTAAGAGGCGGTAGTAACGAGCAGATGTGCATTGCAGCAGAGATCGCGATGGAACACTCTCTCGGTATGACTTGCGACCCAATCGGCGGTCTTGTTCAAGTACCATGTATCGAACGTAATGCGATGGGAGCAATGAAAGCGATCAATGCTTCACGTATGGCTCTGAAACGAACCAGCAAATGCTTAATTTCGCTCGATAAGGTCATTGAAACCATGTATGAAACAGGTAAGGACATGAATAGAAAGTACCGAGAAACATCACTCGGAGGACTAGCAACCATTTATCAAGCTCCGCCCTGCGAGTAACCAATACTCCAACCTATCTTGTTCCTTTTCTTTCTACCGCCCACAAAAGTGGGCGTTAGTAGCGTTCAAACATCTCGAATCACCCTACCAATAATGAAATCAGTGTTTCCATTAGTCTCTCTAATTCAAAATGCAATCGGTTACGTGTTAATAATAAGCATAATATCGACATTCACATTAGATAAACGAATCCATACATTAGAAATCCTCGTGACTAAATAGCTTTTTCTGCGATAATTGTTTCAGTTTATGTCTATCTGCAAATGATAGAGTTGCTAGATGTTAATTCTATCTTTAAGTAATTTAACGAGGTGATTATGTGGAATAAGCTCAACAAATCAATGATGTTCTGCCAAATGATGTTTGGTTTATCTTTCTATGGTGTCATGGTCATTCTGACCCGCTTTTTTCTCGAAGACCTAGGTTATAGCGAAGCAGATACGATGATGGTTGTCGGTGCATTTTCATCCATCGGCCCCCTATTTGCTATCGCCGGCGGATTTATAGCTGACAAATTCCTTGGCTCATACCGTTCACTAACGATCGCCTACGGTACGTTTTCAGTGGGTTATGGCTTGCTCATTCTTGGGGCGTCGACAACCAATGTACCGCTAGCCCTAGTTGGTATTGCACTAGCAAGTTACGCTCGTGGCCTAATGTCTCCTTCATATCCTAGTTTGTACAAACGCACTTTTTCTACTGAAGAAGATTTCGAAAATGGCTACCCTGTTAACTACTCCGTTAATAACGTAGGCGCGCTGTTAGGCCAATACCTATTCCCAATGTTCGTTTTGGTGATTGGCTTCCACGGCAGCTTTATGCTATCCGCTGTAATGGCAGGTTTTGCATTTATCACTCTGATCATCTTCAACAAGCAGCTAGTCAATGTTGCTGCTGACATTGATAAAGCACCAGTAAGTACTAAAAACTGGATCGCTTTCTTTGGGCTTTCCGCTGCAATGGTTGGCTTGGTGTTCTTCATGTTCTCTAACATGGATATTGGCCAAAACATTGTTTACGCAATCGGCGCAGCAGCGATCTTATACTTCATTTCACTAATGCTGAAATCAAGTAAATCTGACGCACTTAAGATGGGCACCATCTTAATTATGGTTGTACTGACCACCTGTTTCTTCGTTTACTACGGCCAAATGATGACATCAATGACCATGGTGACCATTAACACCATGCGCGGTGATCTGTTTGGTATCATCCCAATTGCGCCTGAAGCATCAATGGCGATGAACCCTCTATGGTGTATTGTTGCTGGCCCTGTTATTTCAATGAGTTTTTCATCACTTGAAAAACGCGGTATTAGCTTCTCGACGGCTACAAAGATTGGCTTCTCATTCATCTGCACGGCGATTGCATTCGGCATACTGACAATGGCTGTAATGGGTGTTGGTGAAGATGTCGTTATTCGACCTGAAGTATTCTTAGTGATTCACTTCTTCCAAGCCTTTGCTGAAGTTATTGTGGGAAGTCTCGTGGTTGCGTTTATTCTTTCCGTTGCGCCTAAGCACATCGAGAACTTCTCTGTGAGCCTTTTCTCGGTGGCTATCGCGCTAAGTGGTATCGTTGGCGCAGTATTCTCTACGTCGATAGCACTAGAGAAAGGTCAAGAGCTGACTCAAGAGATCGTTCAAACGGTTTACGGTGATTACTTCCAACTATTAACAGTTCTAGCGGTTGTTATGGTGGGTATCGCGTTTGTATCTTCAGTCGTCATTCGTAAGATGCTTGCTGCCGCTAAAGAATCAGAGCAGCCAGAGTTGGTTGAAGCAGAGAGCTAATACCTCAATTACTCAACCGGTTTAAAGCACTAAAAGACAAAGCCCTAATCATATGATTAGGGCTTTCTACATTTATTGTATCAATACGCTTAACGTCTCTTAACGTTTTGCCAAACCTTTAGCATTCAGGTAAGGCAATATATGTGGTCTTGATTCACCTGAAAGCTTCCCAGTAATTTGCTGTGACCAGCTACTCTGTTTTTGATTACTTGAACGGTGTGAATAGTACGTTTTCATTGTTTCATCGTACGTTTCAACATCCTTTAAATTCAAAGGCTCATACTGGTTTTCATGCATGATAACCTGCGCCGGTAATCTAGGTTTAGTTTCTGGGTTTTGGTCTGGGTGACCTAAACATAACCCAAACAGAACAGCCGTATTCTTTGGCATCGCAAGAAGTTCATCAACTTGCGCAGCACTGTTGCGCAAGCCGCCAATAAACACGCCACCTAGCCCCATAGACTCTGCCGCCAATAAACAGTTTTGCGCCATAATGCCGGAATCCACCGCTCCGATAAGAGTGAGTTCGGTAAAATCAGCCTGAACGTCTGGGTTGATGGCAACGTGTCTTTGAAAGTCGATACAGAAAATCAAAAACTCAGCGGCGCTTTCAACATAGCCTTGATTTCCCGCATATTGCGCCAATGCGTGTCGTTTTTCTTTATCTGTAATTCTAATGATGGAAACGGCCTGTAATAAACTTGATGAAGAGGCTGCGAGCCCTGCTTGAATAATAACCTCTAATTGACTCGGCTCTATTGGCTGTTCGGTGTATTTACGAATAGAGCGATGGCCTAAAATGGTTTCAATTGTGCTGTTCATAAGTCTCATACATTCCTTCTGTTTGAAGTGACAATGACGATGTCATAAGAATCCCCATCTGATAGGGATGTTTACATTAACTATATTTAAACTTTGCGTAAACCAAGATGATCTCAATCTTGAATCACTATTGGCAAATTATAGGCAATCAGAATAACACCTTAACTCTATTGTGGTATGTTGTATAAGCTCACTTTATAACCAACTCCCACACCAAGATACAAGGAGAGATCGGTGGATATTCCAAGTAATACCCTACTTCAAGATTCGTTAGGCACTGCTTACTTTAAAGATTGCCACACTAAGACCATTCCATATAGCGGCGAGAGCGCTTTTGATATCTACTCACAAATCGCCCAAAAAACCCCGGCTTGGGTTATACGACTCATGGCACTCAGAAATTGGATTGTCTCAAAGCTTGGATTAAAACATCTTGGACAAATGAACGAGTTTGATCATGAGAAAACACGTGAAGATTTTAAACCAGGAGACACAATAGGCATTTTCAAAGTTGTAGCTAATTTAGAACATGAAATAGTCATGGAAGATCGTGATAAGCACTTAGATGTACGTTTATCCTTTTTAATTGAGCCCAAAGGTGAACAAGCCATCATTCATGCCACCACCGTCGTTCATGTGCATAATATATGGGGCAAGATTTACATGTTTTTCGTTGCTCCTGTTCATAAAGTTATCGTTCCATCTTCGTTAAAGCAATTAGCCTAGGTAAATAAGCGTGTTGAATCAGTACTCAGACCTGACTCCAAAAAGGTATAAATATGGATCATGACCAATTCAATCAACTGTGCCGAGAATTCCCTTCAACGACCCATGTGGTTCAATGGGGTAATTCGGATGTTTGGAAAATTGGCGGTAAAGTTTTCGCGATTGGATTTCGTGATAAGAATGGTCAACCCGCCTACACCTTCAAAACATCACCTCGAAACTTTGAGTTTCTAAGTGAATACAATGGCTATCAACCTGCACCATACTTTGCTAACCGTGGCATGAAATGGATACAGCAAACGGATACAACAGGATCGTTAGATGAAGAACTAAGATATTATATCTCGGAGTCCTATCGCATAGTTTCATTAGGCTTGAGTAAGCGTAAACAGAAAGAACTAGGCGTAGAGTTTTAGCCATGTATGTTAAGTAGGCGCTATAGAGCTAACCAACGTTAACCATGATCAAGGGTAGTAAAGTGAAACAATCAATAGTACATATTGCTTTAGTCGTTAAGGATTATGACGAAGCGATTGATTTTTATGTCAACAAATTAAACTTTGAGCTTGTAGAAGATACATATCAGCCAGAACAAGATAAACGCTGGGTTGTGGTATCACCTCCAGGTTCGAATGGCGTAACCCTTTTACTTGCTCGTGCTTCCAAACCAGAACAAGACGAATTCATTGGCAACCAATCTGGTGGTCGCGTTTTCTTGTTTCTTAGCACTGATGATTTTTGGCGTGACTACAACCGAATGATCTCCGATGGCATCAAGTTCATTCGAGAACCTCAAGAGCAAGATTACGGAACCGTCGCGGTATTTGAAGATCTCTATGGCAACTTATGGGATCTACTTCAGTTGAACCCTGAACACCCAATGGCCTCAAGAAATTAATAGCAAATAAGTTCAGGAAATATGCCTTGGCACACCAAAGGAGAACCTTATGCTAGGAAAGCACCAAGAAGCTTATGGAGCGTTTTATCGCTCGACCCACGATAATGACCACCTAGACACAAAAACTGAGCTATTGGTAGGTTTATCAGCAGCAATGGCAATGAACTGTCTACCTTGCACTCGTTATTATTTAACCCAAGCAAAAAAAGCAGGGATTACTAAAGGCGAGATTTCAGATGTAACGGCAAAGGTAATGGCTGTAGCTGCGGGGCAAAAGAAATTGCAGATGCAAGAGGTGTTGGAAAAATACAAAATCGATCTAGACTCGTTTGAATAGAAGTGTCGCTTACGCTTGATCGGTGAATGTAAACCACGGAATGGCAGCAAGAGCCAAATAACCACATCACCGTGGCTATTTGGCTAATCATTAATTAGCTTACTCTTGGCTCACTCATTAAGCCTTTGACTAAACACACACAGCCAAGAAGCAAAATGACGGTAAACGGAAGACCTGTCGAGATTGCCATCGCTTGAAGTGCGCCCAATCCACCACCAATAAGCAGTGCAATTGCAACTAACCCTTGAAGGCTACACCAAAAGATTCGTTGTGGAACTGGTGCGTCTACTTTACCGCCCGCTGAAATGGTATCGATAACAAGCGAACCAGAATCAGAAGAAGTAATAAAGAACACAATCACCAATATAATCGCGATAACTGACGTCATCTGAGATAGCGGTAACGTGTCTAGCATTGCGAACAGCTGCACTGGCAACTCAGCATCAGAAATACTATCAAACCCTTGCTGAACTTTGATGATTGCCGTTGTACCAAAAGAGGTAAACCAAAGCGCACACGCCAAAGTTGGAACAACCAATACACATGTCATGAATTCACGGACCGTACGGCCACGAGAAATACGCGCTATGAACATGCCAACAAACGGAGACCAAGAAACCCACCAAGCCCAGTAGAACGCTGTCCAACCTTGACTAAAGTTTGCATCTTCACGACCAAATGGCATTGATAATGCTGGAAGATCTTTTGCGTAAGAAAGTAGACTGTCTAAGAAACCTGTCGCAATGGCTAACGTTGGACCGACAATAACAACGAAAATCAACAATAGAGCAGCAAGCCCCATATTGAATTCAGATAAGCGTTTAACGCCAGCGTCTAATCCAGCACAGCATGAAACAACAGCAATAGAGATAATAGCAATAATCAACACCACCTGTGTTGTTACCGAGTTATCGATACCGAACAGATAGTTAAGACCCGCGGCTGCTTGCGCGGCGCCAAATCCTAAAGAAGTCGCTAAACCAAACAGTGTCGTGATAACCGCTAAAATATCAATCACGTGGCCTGTCCAACCCCAAACTCTTTCACCAAAGATAGGGTAAAAAACAGATCGCATCGTTAACGGTAAGCCTTTATTAAAAGCAAAGATCGCTAAGCTTAGAGCCAAAACAGCATAGATAGACCACGCGTTTAAACCCCAGTGAAAGATAGTCGCTGACATGCCAAGGCTTTGTGCCGCGACCATATCGCCAGCAGCTGCGCCAATCGGAGCCCAGTCAGTTCTCACACCATCTTCGATAACGATGCCACCAAGCGCTGCATTATAGTGACCAAGCGGTTCAGCTACACCGTAAAACATCAGCGCTATACCCATCCCAGCGGCAAACAACATTGATATCCACGCTTTATAGGAATAGTCAGGCGTTGCTTCTGTACCGCCAATACGAACTTTACCTAATGGTGAAACCAAAAGACCAAGACACACTAGTATGAAAATATTGCCCGCTAATAATAGAAACCAATCAACTTTGGAGGTAACCCAATTTCTAAGGTCGTTGAATAGTGTGCCAGCTTGTTCCCCAAGAGCGAGGGTAAATAGAACAAAAAGCACAATGGATATAGCGGAGATGAGAAAGACTCGATTATGGATGTCTAAGCCAAATGGGCCGACTTTAAGTGCGATATTATCTTGACCTAATTGATAGTCGGTTGAAATTGCTGATACTTTGCCATCAGGAGACATCATGTCGTTACTAATAAGTAACTCCTTAGTTATTGCCATAGGAATAAAAGCACTGATTTCTTTGAGTGCTTTTAAAGTGAACCGAGCAGAATTACTCCATCCACTGAAATTGTTCTAATCACGTACATATCGCCTTTATGCAGCTTGGCAATATTTAATCAATATCTAGCCAGACTTATTTTTTCGTAAGCGCCTGCATCTAATAAGGATGATATTGAATATGTCTGCATGACTTAAAATGGGCAACTATTCCCCTAAGCTCTACTACCGTAATTGGAGGAGCAAAGAATAATTTGCGCCGTATTCTAGTGTAATAAACCTACACTGCCTAATCTAAAGTCGTTACAAAAGGTGTTCCCCAAAAGGTTTCCCCTTAGATAACACCACTCAAACCCAATGCTATCTCATTGTATTTACAAGTAATATAATCCAGATCGAAAATTAAATAGAATGAAAAACAACGGTACCCTGTCGCTTCATAATTCAGGAAATGTCATTAAACAGCTTAAGGTTCATACAAGAAAAATATAAATAGAAGTGACTATAGATGTGTGACAAAAAGAAAAAGGCAGCATAAGCCGCCTAATTTTGTTTATAGAAGACAATTACAGAGTTACATCATATAAACCTGTAATGTATTGATAATTTCATAGAGCTTCATTTCGCCAGCTTTGGTAAATGTCCAAGCATAAAGCGATACGTTCAACACAACGGTTGCCCAAAAGCCATACCGAAAACTCGTACCGATGCTTTTATGCCTTAAAAACGACTGGGCCAAAGCAGCACCAGGCCACCCACCCAAAATAGCTAGAGTATGAAGGAAAATTTCAGGCATTCGAGTATGCTTATCTATCGTAGCTGACCGATCATAAAGATAGACAAGGTAAGTAACAGAGCTAAGAAACGCATAATACAATAACGCAATCGAAGGGTAATGAAGCAGCCACACAGCCGATCCCAATATAGTGATAAACCAGACAGTGACCGCCAAAGAAAAACTAAATATTACTGGCCGTTCGATTTCTTTCGCAATAAACGAGCCGTGAACATCTTTCGTTAACGTAAAATGCACCCGTTCATTTAAACGAGGCCTTTGACTGTGACCAGACAGATCAGAGAGATGAAATAAAATACGCGGTGCTTGCCTGTCAACCGAGATGAAACCGTAGCCCTTAATATCATCCCACTCAGCAATTTTACCTACTATAGACATAGTAACTTCCCCTACAAGCATTGATCGCCCAACGCTTGCTCCTTCCTAAACCAATGACGTATTCGACACCAATTTCGATCACCTTTAGGCAATTCTTAATTTATGGCTAATTATCGAACTGTATTGAGCTTAGGTTGCATATTCAACTATAGGCAAGCTTCTAGCACAATTTTTTACCCATTCTCTACTGACACGTTCTGACACACGCAACTCGTATGATTGTTTTGAACGCAACACAACCTAACTAAATAAGGACATAACATGAGTCAAGTAATTGAAATGGTCAGCTTTAACCTTCTATCAACGGCTAACGAACAAGAATTTATTCAAGCTTCTGAAAAGAGCCAAGCTTTTGTTTCTACCCTGCCTGGTTTTTTATACCGCTCACTTAGTCACAATGAAGAAAGTGGTCACTGGACTGACACTGTTTATTGGAAATCGATGGAAGAAGCAAAGTCTGCAGGAGAGCAATTTATGAATTGCGCTGATTGTCAGCCTCTTATGTCACTGATTGACCCTGAATCAGTAGATATGAAGCACCAAGTGATTAAAATGAGTTCATGCCAAGGGTAGGCAGCGAGAGAATAACAATGAATAGGGATTGAAATGAGTAAATCAGAACGACTATTTGAACTACTGACTCTACTACGCTCTAAGCGCTTCGCAACCACTGCCGCGCAGCTCGCTGAGACAATGGAAGTCAGTGAACGTACTATTTATCGTGATATTCAATCCCTTATCAGCTCCGGTGTTCCCATACATGGAGAGGCTGGGGTCGGTTATGTACTGCAAGCTGGCTCTCACCTACCACCGCTTATGTTTACAGAAAAAGAGATGATGGCACTTGAACTTGGCATGAGAATGGTCAGAGCATGGTCAGACGAAGAGCTCGCCGGTGCATCACGAAGCGCCTCCGCTAAAATACTTTCCGTGTTGCCAGATAAACTCAAACAACAAGTCGAATCTTTTCCTATTCTAGTACCCGATTATCACATTCAAACCGATACGGCGAAACGGGGGCAATTGCTGCGCCACGCAACCGATGAAAGGCATAAAGTCTCGATGTTATATACCGCAGAGAACGGCTCTAAAACCGAACGGGTGTTGCAGCCATTAGGACAGATATTTTGGGGTAAGAACTGGACGCTTGTCGCGTGGTGTGAGCTTAGGGATGATTATCGTCATTTTCGTTTGGATAGAATTGAATCTTTGGCTGTATTGGAAGAGGGATTTGAAACTAGTGATTCCAAATCCCTTACTCATTATATTGCCCAGTACTCACCGCCTGATTAAACTTTGCTAGTTTTCAAACTTTAATGGTAATCGATAAAAGCGAACCTGAAGATTATAGGTTCCACCTGTCACATCAAACAAAACATCGCACTTAATCTAGTTGCGGTGCACGTCTATTTGGAACTATATTTTTACACATCAGTTCCAACCCACCAAAAAAGAACCAAAAAATCACCAAATTCTGACAAAAGCATTTCAAACTGTTTCTGAGCGCTCATTTCCAATATACAAATAATTGCACTATGGATATCATCGCCCCCACAAAAATACCATTCGGTATAAATATAATTAAGTAGTGGGTTGTAAATGAAAAAGTCAGTATTCATGAGTCTATTTTTGGTTCCTTGTAGCATTAATGCAATGACCGCATTTGATACACGAAGTGTTGGTATGGGGGGGACAGGTGTTGCTTCCGCTAACTTTCTTACATCTAGCTTCCACAACCCGGCTCTAGCAGCAAAGGATCAACAAGATCATGGATTTGGTTTTATCCTACCGATGGTGGGCGCGCGCGTTCATGATGGCGATGACACCATTGATAAACTAGATAGCTTTATCGATTTAGATGACAAACTACAACTCAACCCAAGTGATCAACAATTACTTCAAGAATGGCGACAAGCTATGCGCTCTTTGGACAAAGGGGTGGTTAATGTTGAAGCTAACGTTGGTATGGCCGTTGCTATTCCAAACAGTGTGTTAAGTACGAATTTCTTCACTAAAGGTCAAGTCTCTGTTGTTTCGGCTATAATGGTTGATCAACGGGACTTGGCGGCAGCTGACCCAACGCAAGATGAGCTCTTTTCAAGCGCTCAGTCAGCGGGAGGAGCAGTCTTGGATATTGGTTTGACTTTCGCTAGAGAAATACAATGGGGAGAGCATGCGTTTCTTCTAGGGTTCTCACCAAAGTTTCAGCAAATCTATGCACTGAATTACGTCGAATCATTAAGCGATATGGAAGATAGTTCATTTGAGTGGGATGAAGATTATACTGAAAAATCCGGATTCAACATGGATTTCGGACTGTCTTATGATCTAACAGAAAAAACTAACATTGGCTTTACTGCTCGTAACCTAATTAGTCATGAACTAAGTACGAACGAACTCTATGGCCAATCGGCAACTTTTCTCGTTGAACCCGAGTATGTACTAGGGATTAATTACGATCGAAACTGGGTTCGGCTTGCTGCAGATTTTGATCTAAATAGTAAGCAATATTTGAAAGAGTTTGATTATAAAACTCAGTACGCTCGTTTTGGTGCTGAGCTTGATGCTTGGGGTTGGGCTCAGTTTCGAACCGGCTACATGCATAGCTTGACTGATCACGCTGATGACCTAATTTCGGTAGGGCTTGGCTTTAGACCATGGGGAGTGCTTGGTCTTGATATCGCAGCACAAGCAGGAAGTGACAATAACTACGGTGTTTCTGCTCAGCTTGCATTTACCTACTAGTCAGTAGAAATAAATTAGCGAGTAAGAATAAGAAAAAATAGCGCCGAATGTCATTGACTCAATACTCGGTGCTATTTCTTTTAATTCGCCTTCTAACCTAGAAGTATACTCTTAAGCTGATGCAGAGAATTCACCGTATAATGTGGTTTAACGTCACTAGAAGCTAGGCTATCTGCTGCGTTTAACCAGCATGTCTCGATACCAAAATTAATACCACCAACAATATCAGAATGAAGGTTATCACCCACCATTAGAACCTTCGATTTACACGGGTTCCCCATACGTTCCAACGCATGCGAGAAAATACCCAAATCAGGCTTGGCCATGCCCACTTCTTCAGAGATCACTACATGTTCAAAATAATCGGTCATGCCCGTACGTTCCAAACGAATCGCTTGAAGTTCGGTAAAACCATTAGTGATGATGCCCATTTTGGCCTTGCCAGACAAAGCTTCCATAAGTTCTTTGGCTCCAGGCAATAACGTGCAGATGTCTGCCATCGCTTCTAAGAACGCTGAGTTAAGCTCTGCTGTTGTCGTATTTAGCTTTTCAGCCCACGATTCGAAACGCGTATGCTTTAGTTGATGTGCGGTAATATCACCGTTTTGATAGTCAACCCAAAGTGGCTTATTAACCTGTTGATACACAGCGTAATCTTGCTTAGTAAAATCTACGCCTTTGCGCGAAAACATCAGCTGCATCCCTTTAAAGGCATCAAAATGAAACAGGGTCTCGTCAGCGTCAAATAAAATCCAATCGTACTTCATGGTTGCTCCTATTATGTCTGTCAGCAAGTGTAATCATTTTATAAAAGGATGTAATCAAACTTTGCTAGAACATCTGCAGCCCATTTCAACTTGACGCATACCTAATTTTGAATTAATTAATCTGTTACTCAATAATGAGATTGGTAATTTCCTGTTATACTCACTAGACTTTAAATGAGGGTAAACGGTTGTTAACAAGAGGATACCAGAATTGAAATATGTCTCTCCTTTACAACCTGCAAAGGAAAATCACAGTAAACACGCCTATTTCCCCCTAGAGTTTTTTGATGAGCTATCTAAAGCCAAAACTCTTGGCGACATACTTCATAGCACTTCCTATTGGATCAAACAGATTTTTCACTCTGACCGCGTCAGTATTGCTTTGCACAAAGAGCCTGAGTTCCTTTCGTTATTCGCGTTAAGTGGCAATGAAGCAATTCCACTTGAACGACCTATTCCAATAGAAAACACTATGGTTGGACGTGTTTTTGCTAACGAAAAGCTGGCTATTTGCAATGATACCAGTAGCGAAACACTGCTAGATTGTCAGTGGTTAGCCGAAGGCGGTCTACTCTCATGTATGGACGCACCACTGGTTAGCAATGATAAGTGTTTTGGTACGATTAATATTGGACACCAAGATAAACACCATTTTAATGATCAAGATGCACATGTTCTCTCAAGCTTAGTCAGTTGGATCGCCTCTCAGATAAGCGTGCAGGAACAAATTGTTAAGATGGAAAGCTTGGTTAATATTGACGTGTTAACTGGGATTATGAATCGACGCGCTTTCTTTGAAGCAACCCAACTTATCAATGATAAACCGAGAGCGTTTGATAAAAACCATGCTTTATTAATTATCGATATCGATCACTTCAAACTACTCAACGATAAACATGGGCATTTAGGTGGGGATGAAGTACTTATTGCAATGGCAAAACAAATCCAAAATATAAAACGTAAAAACGATCTATTCGCGAGAATTGGAGGAGAAGAGTTTGTTTTGTTACTCAGTAACATTACTGAAGAAGATGCGGCAACACTTGCTGATAAATACCGACAATCGATTGAAGAAATGGTTGTCTATTTCAAAGAACAACAGCTCCGCTGTACGATTAGCATTGGTATATCAACCCCTAAGGACACAGATGCCAATTTCACCGATGTATTGGCGCGCGCAGATTCAGCACTCTATCAAGCCAAAAACTCGGGGCGTAATCGAGTCTGTTGCTATGCTAAAAAACAATAACTGAAATAAGTACTGAACAACCTATATTACCTAGTATTTTACCAGCTTCACTAATGTTATATCCCCAACAGCGGAAACAAAGCAATTGTAAAGGGGATCACCGCAACAGAGGTTAGAAAACTAATTAGCCAGACTGTATTGGCTAGGCTCTTATCTAAATCATAAAGCACCGACGGGAGTACTGACATAAATGCCGTGGGCATCACAGCAAGCAATAGACACACCCGAGCAAGATCCCCTTGATATACACTCCAGAGATCGAATAGAGAAATCAATGTCATCACGACGATAACAGAAAGCGTTGAGCGCATGATCGAAGAAAAGATACCAAGCTTTATCCACTTTCCTCCACCAATTATATTGAATGTCATACCGACAGCCATGATCATCAAAAAACTGCTTAAAGGAACGGTTAGCTGAATAATCTCAGTAAATATCGTAGGGCGAGCTATTTGGGATTGATTCATGAGGATACCCAAGACGACCGCACTAATAGCGATGATGAAAATAGGATCCTTCCAAAATCGTGTCTTTTCGTCCCCGGTTACAGAGCTGGTTCGGCCTAATGTTCGTGAATAGGGAAATGCCCATCCAAAATAGATTAACTCTTCACACAATTTAAACAAAGCAAGCAGAGCAACCCCATTCTCACCTATGGTGACAAATACAATAAGATTTCCCAGTGCACCTAAATTGTAGAAAGTGGTGACGGGAAGAAGCGCACCAAACTGATGAGCCGTTAGCTGAAAATAACGGCGATAAATAAACCCAACTGCCGCACCAACACCAATAACAGCAGCACCAATCAACGGTAAGTAGATAAGCTGAGCGGTAATTCTCGGCATTTGCCAGAGTGAACTTAAAACACTGAATGGAATTAAAAAGAATAATGAAGATTTAGAAAATAGAATACTCACTTTTCGGCTATGGTTTGGGTTCTTTTTTTGAAAAACCAGACCTAATAAAAAGCCAACGACAACAATAACTAAAGCCCAAACTATACCCATAACAACGGCAACATCTCAGTGAGATATGAGTTAACAGTGACACTATTAACTCATCAAGAATTCTATTTAACGACAATCTATTGATCGACAGCCCACTGACCAACAGTCCGTTGATAAGCGATCCATCGTTCAACAAAGTTACACAACGATCACTTCAACACCTGAAGATTCAAATTGTTGCTTCATTTCGGTTGATATTCCACTATCAATGACCAGCGTATTTATGCGTGATACATCAAGTACCTTATTAAAACCGATGCGCCCAAGTTTTGAAGAATCCACAACAGCAATGACTTTTTGTACGCACTTTGCCATGACATCAGTAATTGCAAAGCCTTCGTTGAAGGTCGTAATCCCTTTGCTAGGGTCAATACCATCAGCACCGACAAACAGCACATCCGCCTGAACACCTTCTAGGCATTGAGCCGCTTGATATCCGTGAAGTGATTTTGTCTTAGCTCGATAAGTGCCACCGACAATGACCAAAGTCGTATCTTGCGCTTCCATCAGAGCTGAAGACGCTGCTAAATTATTGGTAATAATAGTGTAACCACCTTCGCCAGCCAATTGCTCGGCAACCAAGTGAGTTGTACTACCGCTATCCATAATGATGGAATCGCCTTTTGATACAAGGTCAGCCGCAGCTTGAGCAATTTTGCTTTTTGAATCTTTGTTCATGTCATAGCGACTGTCTAACTGAACTTCATCATCATTTTGAGTTAGAGGCAGAGAGTTGATAGATTGAGCACCGCCAAAAAACCGCTTTAGTTTGCCTTGTTTCTCTAAATTCTTTAAATCGGCTCGAAGTGTCACTTCAGACGTCTTAAACAGTGTCGACAACTCCTTAACGGACACCTGCTCTTGTGTCTTCAGAAGTTCGAGGATTTTCTCTTTACGTTTTAATGGATTCATTTACCAACCTTACAATTTCAATCATCAAACTTTCGTTTCATTTCGATTCCAAGCGATTACAGTCCACTTCAACATGACCTGAAGCAAACTGCAATCTAATTAGGCAAATTCTAACTTTATAATGACTTAATCGACGTTCATTTAGTAATGGTACCGTCTAAGTCCCACAAGTCTTCCCATCCTTTAGCACCTTGCCAAAGAAATACTTGACCTTTAATGAGTCGATTGTCTGCATCTATTTTCGAAATATCTCTCATCTCTTGATCTGTAAGCGGGTTTTCCGTTGCACATTTTAAATTCGAAACATATTCACTCTCTCTAACCGAGAAAGGAATCGGAACATGACCACGCTGAACTGCCCACTTCAAGCAAACAATCGCAGGATGCACACCAAGTCGTTTCGCTGCATTAACGATCACCGGATGCTCCGTATCCACCAAATCATTTTCAGTTTTGTCACGATCAGGCCTTGATGGAGAACCAATAGGGCAAAATCCAACAGGTACAATCTGGTTTTCTGTCAAATAGTCGTAGAGATCTTGCTGTTGAAACAGAGGGTGACACTCCATTTCATTAACTGAAGGAAGAACCCGAGCATCACGCAGCAATAGCTCCATTTTAGGGATGGTCATATTAGATGTACCAATCGCCTTAACGATCCCCATATCAACCAGCTGCTCCATTTGACGCCATGTTTTCATAAACTCATCATGAATATAAGGTGTTGCGTCTGCGCTGCGAGAATCAACATCACAACCAATTGGGTGAAAATTAGGGAATGGCCAATGCACTAAATAGAGATCTAGATAATCTACCTGCAAATCAGCCAGCGTTTTTTTACAAGCATTAATCACATCATCATGCTGATCATTCCATACTTTGGAGGTGACAAAGAACGCTTCTCTTGGCAGGTTTAAATCCGCCATTGCATCACTCAGCACCTTACCAATTTGGTCTTCATTGCCATAGATTGAAGCGCAATCTAAGAATCGATAACCCGCTTTGAGAGCGCCCATGACCGCTTCTGAAACCTGCTCTGCAGTAAATCTATCTGAACCAAATGTTCCAAGACCAATCGCAGGCATAATCGCACCGGTACGCAATGTTTTGGTTGGTACTTTGTTAATGTCGACCGTGCGCTCAAGTGTTGATAAAGACATTGTATTTCTCCATGTGTCCCCCTTTACCTAAGCAAAGGGGGGAGTCCTATTAGTAAAGTACTGCTTGTGCCTTTTTGCTGTCGATATTGTCTTGTGTTACATAGACAACACCCGTATCGATAAACGGTTCTGCTTTTTTACCATTTAAGATTTCTGCTACTGTTACTACACCCATGAAGCCCATACCGTATGAAGACTGAACTACTGCGCCATCAAGCACTCCATCACGAATGAACTTTTGAATGTCGGCGTTACCGTCAAAAGCAACCGCTACGATGCGACCTGTGTAACCACGTTGTTCAATTGCACGAGCCATGCCTACTGCTGTTGGTTCATTTGAGCCAAAGATACCGACTAAATCTTCATTTGATGCCAACACATCAACGGTTTGGTTTAACGCTGTAACCATGTCAGCATTTGAGTAGAACGGGCCAACAACCTCATAGCCAGCCGCTTCAATTGTCTCTTGGAAGCCACCGTCACGGTCAATTGCTGAACCAGAACCTGCGGTATAGCTCATCATTGCAACTTTACCTTTTTTGCCATCTAGCGCTTTAATCATTTTAAGAGCTGCTAATTTACCAGCCTCACGATTATCGGTAGATAAGAAAGCTTGGTGATATTTATCATCATCGTTTAGACCTGAATCAATCAGAGCAACCGGTACACCACGCTCCCACGCTGCTTTTAGTGCTGGAACCAAGGCATTAGGATCCGTTGGAGCTATAACAAGGCCCGCTACACCACGGTTCAAAGCATTTTGAATCATGTTAACTTGCTCATCAACAGCCGTTTCAGCAGCTGGTCCTTGGAAAGTAATGTTGTAGTCATCCAGTCCATTGGCCGCATCAACTGACCCCCCTTTCACGTTTTGCCAGAAATTTGAGTTTTCTGTTTTAACAACAACTGCAATTTCCTTTTGAGCGGCAGTAGCGTCAGCTGACACACCAGAAAAAGTGATTGCAAGTCCCATAGCAGCAAGCGTAGCTAATTTATTAACTTTCATATTATCTCCATCCGTTTTGGATTTTTTGTCGTGTTTTTTGTAGGTTGTTTTACAGTCGTTGTTCTATGCATACGGTATTGGTCGTATGCAACGGTAGCGATAATCACACCACCAATGACTATTTGTTGAACGAAGAAACTCACTCCGTTCATGTTCAGACCGTTGCGTAATACACCAATAATGAATGAGCCAATAACTGCACCGGTTACAGTACCAACTCCGCCCATTAATGATGTTCCCCCCACAACGGCTGATGCGATTGCGTCTAACTCAGCCATAACAGAACCATTGGGTTGTGCGGTGACAAGTCGACTAGCAATAATGACGCCTGCAAGTCCTGCAAGCATGCCTGATGCCATATAAGCAGCAGTCTTAACTTTTTGAGTATCAATGCCCGATAGGCGAGCAGCTTCTTCATTTGAACCTATTGCATACAGATAGCGTCCTAGACGCATTTTGGTTAGCAAGAAAGAAAACGCAGCCACAACTAACAGCATGACAATAACTGGATACGGAATGCCCGCAAACTTCACAATAGGAAATCCATTAGCGCCCATTTCAACCACTCGAAATAGTGCGCCATTACCTAAGTATGAAAAGGATTCTGGCATTCCTGAAACTGGCGCTGCATTGGTGATGTACAGTGCGACACCACGTGCAATCATCATCATTCCAAGAGTGGCAATAAAAGGAGGAAGACGAAGCTTTGAAACACATAGCCCATTCAATAGACCACAAAATGTCCCTGTTGCCACACCCACAGCCATACCAAGTGGCACAGGTAAGCCTGCGTTAACCGCGATACCCGCAGTCACGCCAGAAAGAGCCATCACAGAGCCAATCGACAGATCAATTCCGCCAGTCAGAATGGTTAGCATGACACCGATGCCAATAATGGTAATCGTCGACGTTTGTAGACCAACCGTCATAATGTTATTCATCGTTAGAAAGTACGGGCTTGAAAAAGAGAAGGCGATGATCAATGCGAGCAGTCCCCCCACCGAAGCCAGTTTCTGTAGCAAAGCTTTATGTTGTTCGCTCATTAGATAGCCTCCTCAAGTAAAGGGAACATGTTTTTCACTCCTGTTGCGTACTGCATAATTTCCTCCTGAGATGTATCAGCGGTATTTAGCATCGCTGTCATCTCTCCTTCCTTCATTACAATGACTCTATCGGACATGCCTAGTACTTCTGGTAGCTCAGACGAAATCATAATGACGCCGACTCCTTGGCAAGCTAACTCATCCAACAACTCATAAATCGCGTATTTTGCGCCAACATCGATTCCGCGTGTTGGTTCATCAAAAATCATTACTTTGGCATCTCTAAATAACCATTTCCCGATCACCACTTTTTGCTGATTACCACCTGAAAGGTTGCCAACAATCTGCTCAACGGTTGGGGTTTTGATGGCCATCTTATCGATGTACTGCTTTGCAGCATCGGTTTCAGATTTCGTTGAAATAATGCCTAAACGGCTGCTTACTTTATCCATTGACGCCATGGTCGTATTTTCACGAATCGACATTTTTACTGCGACGCCATTCAGCTTTCTATCTTCAGAGAGATACGCCACACCCGCTTTTATTGCATCAGATGGGGTCTTAATCGTCTTTTTCTCGCCGTGAACAAAAAGCTCACCATCTGACAGACGGTCAGCTCCAAACAGTGCTCTTGCAAGCTCTGTTCTTTTCGCTCCCACAAGTCCTGTTATTGCGAGAATTTCACCTTTACGTAAGTCGAAGTTAAGTGGCTTAAATACACCATAGCGAGTGACATTCATTGCCGATAAGATCATTTCATCGGTCACCACGGCTTTTTTTGCAGGAAAGTGATTATCAAGGGAGCGCCCTACCATTTTGGCAATGATGTCATCCATGGAAATCTCACTAAACCGATGATTAGAGACGTACTGGCCATCACGGAAGATGGTGATATGGTCGCAAATACGTTTTAATTCATCCATTCGATGAGAGATATATACGATTGCCACACCACGCGATTTCAGCTTCTCAACCAACACAAACAGAGCATCAATTTCTCGATCAGTTAAGGCAGATGTTGGCTCATCCATTATTAGGATTTCAACATCAAAGCTAAGCGATTTAGCAATTTCAACCATCTGCTGTTTCGCCACAGATAGCGTGTTTACGATGTCCGTTGGTTTGACATCAATATCAAACATATCAAGCAATTTGCTCGCCTCATGGCGCATGGTTTTATAGTCTACTAATCCATGCTTAAGGGGCTCTCGTGCAAAAAAGATATTTTCAGCCACCGACAAGTGAGGTATTAGATTAAGCTCTTGAAATATCATGGATATCCCTGCTTTTTGAGCATCTAACACTGAGCTATATTCAATACTTTGACCTTGATAGGTGATATGCCCTTCATCGGCCTTATGTACACCAATCAATACTTTCATTAGAGTAGACTTACCCGCTCCGTTCTCACCCATTAGGGCGTGAACTTCACCAGCACGAAGCTGAAAATTGACATCTTTTAGAGCTTGCACGCCCGTAAATGCCTTAGAGATTCCACTCATTGTTAATATTGGACTACACATAACTATTCCTTAGTTTGTCGGAGTCACACCTTTCTTGAGAATTAGATTCCCGTACTTTCTAGTCGTGCCCGTTACTACCACACAACTTGCATTTTTTGCTCGTTCATAAAACGCAAAGCGCTCAATAAATGAAATTTCGGTGCCTACTGGTAAATTGGCAACATACTCTTCAACAAGCCCTTCAGGGTGAACATCATCACCAACGGTTTGCATCATGACGGCCTTGTCGACGACATACTGGTCTAGCTCGATAAGATCCGTAATCGCATTGGCAAGATCAGAAACTTCACAGCCTCTGGCTTGCAGAACATTGTTATTAAATGAATGAGCAGGGAAATGAATATCCGACAATATCACTTCATCTCCGTGGCCCATTTTGGCCAGTATGTATAAAAGCTCTGGCTCTATTATTGAGTTGACATTTTTAAGCATCACATTGATTCCTTATAAACGACCTGCACTTCCGCATATATCGATCTTCTGGCGAATAACACTTGCCATCGCCTTTTTTGCTTCTACGTTATATATGCGTGGATCATTGACTGATGGGTCGTTGGCAAACACTTCTTTTAATGTGTTTGCATAAGCAATTTTAAGTTCGGTAGCGACATTAACTTTGGTAATTCCCATTGAGACACAACGAGATACATCATCTGCTGAAATGCCTGACGCCCCATGAAGAACGAGAGGAATAGAAACCACTTTGGCAATCGCCGCGAGTCGTTCGAAATCGAGTTTAGGCTCTTCTTTATAAAGACCGTGCGCAGTACCAATCGCAACGGCCAATGAGTCAATACCCGTTTTGGCAACAAACTCTGCAGCCTGCATAGGATCTGTATATGGCTCGTCAACCGACTCAATAATCAGGTCATCTTCTTGGCCCACTAATTGGCCTAATTCCGCCTCAACACTGCAGCCGTAACGATGACATAATTCAACGGCATGTTTAGTGATAGAAATATTATTTAAGAATGATTCATGTGACCCATCAATCATTACTGAACGTATACCTGCCTGTATCTTTACTTCAATATCATCAATGCTCGTATGATGATCTAGATGCAAGGCCACTTGCATATTCCGGTCTCTTGCCGCTGCTGAAACTAACGCGACTAACTCCGGTGTTCCTGCGTAGTTATAGGTAGAAGGCGTGCCCGCTAAAATTACAGGGGAATTCATCTCTTTTGCGGTATCTAATACACAGTGTACCGATTCAAGATTATGAATATTAAAAGCGGGAACCGCGTACCCATACTTTT
The DNA here is from genome assembly GCF_050337325.1 of Vibrio kyushuensis. NCBI lineage: Bacteria > Pseudomonadati > Pseudomonadota > Gammaproteobacteria > Vibrionales > Vibrionaceae > Vibrio > Vibrio kyushuensis. Next base: position 422,831 of record NZ_JAKJSV010000002.1, on the reverse strand, counting down.
GAGCGTGCTCTAATAAAAATTTAGTGTGTGTAAGGCTCATTACTGTTGGCTCCAATCTAATAGAATTTTTCCTGATGGGCTTTGCCCCTGAAGTTCACTTACTCTTTCCACAAAATTGCTTGGACTGTATAAACCATCTATTAAGGCGTCAGTTTTAATCAAACCACATGAGAAAAGACTTTCAGCAAGCTCCCACTCTTTACCTGGATAAGGTGCTGAGTAGTTCATCCAACTGCCGAATAGCTTCAGTTCTTTACGAAGTATTTGACCAAACTCTTGATGAGACATTGTAAGGTCATGATGTAACGTACCTATAAGAGCAATAGTCGCTTTTGGTTTTGCTATGCTTATGCACAGTTTTACCGTTTGTGGGTTACCGGCCGTCTCTAATATCAGCTGAGCTCCATGGGGAGTCTCTATATTATTGGCTAGTGCAATTCCGTCTTCTGTACCGGAGTTAATAACAAAGTCAGCCCCCATCGACATCGCTTTTTCTAACTTAGATTGATCAATATCGATAGCAGTAACACTAACTGCACCCAGTGCTTTTGCTGCTTGAACTGCTAGTAGACCAATCGTTCCAACGCCAACGATAACTACGTTTTTCCCTTCACATCCATCAGCCATCAAAATTGGATGAAGGCTAACAGTTAACGGCTCAAAAAATGCGGCATCTTGAGATGTCACATCATCAGCAAGCTTAAAGCAGCACTTGCTTGGAACCTTTACATACTGAGCGTTACCGCCTTGAATACGCGAACCAATAAAGCTGTAATTTGGACATAAGCTGTAGTTGCCTTCATTACACTGTTCACATTCACCACAAGGAATAAGCGGGGCACACGCTATGCGATCTCCAACTTTTAGATCAGCGACTCCTTTTCCTATTTCTATAATCTCCCCCGAGAATTCGTGCCCTAGAACGATGGGATAAAAATGAGCCCCATCATAAAAAATACGTGGAAGATCTGATCCACATAATCCAGAGAAGTGCACCTTCACAATTACCGAATTGTCTTCAACTTCCGGCTGTGCGATGTGGGCGACCTCAAGTTTTTTGTTTGATTTAACCGCGATACTTAGCATTCAAACGACCCTTACCCTTAACTTAGTTTCATAACTTTATTTTATCTTTCGATTTCTTACTACTTTATGTACAATACCTTTCGAAAGCCAACGTAATATTACGAATATTAATGTTGGATCACAAAAACAATCAAATTAGTAACAAATGGATGGAATCAAAGAATGTACATTGGAATAGATTGCGGCACGCAAGGGACCAAGGCAGTCCTGTGGGATGAAGGGCACGTTTTAAATACTGCTTATACACCACATAAACTTGTACAGGACTCGACAGGAAAGAGAGAGCAAGCCCCGCAGGACTGGCTTGATGCGATGTATAACTCAATAAAGCTTGCATTTAAAGGCTTTGAAAGTGGCAAGAGGTCCTTAAAAGGTATCGGTATTTCTGGGCAACAACATGGATTAGTGCTACTCGATAAAAATGACCAAATCATCTGTGATGCACTGCTTTGGTGTGACACTAGGCCTGAAAACGTTCTGAAAGAGTTTGAAAGATTTCATAATACTGAAATAAATGAAAGGCTCGGAATTCAAGTCCCCGTTGCTTTCACCATTGCAAAATTACTCTGGGTAAAGCGAAATAACCCATCCGCCTTCTCACGCATACACAAAATCATGCTGCCTCATGACTACCTTAATTACTGTTTAACAGGGCGTTACGCTATAGAGTCTGGCGATGCATCAGGAACAGGTTGGTTTAATACCCATACTAAATCAATCGATCATGAGCTACTTTCATATCTCGATTTACCAACAAGTTATCAAACACCTGAAGTGGTTTCATCAGAAGCGGTGTTCGGAACGTTAAGGCCTAATATTTGTGCCAGTTTAGGATTAAGCCCAAGCGTTATTGTATCAAGTGGTGGTGGCGATAATATGATGGCAGCCATTGGTACCGGAAATGTAGACCAAGGTATGTTAACGGTAAGCTTAGGCACATCTGGAACCGCCTTCGCTCACACTCATAATCAGGTTGATAGTAGGAGATTTCCGGATCTTAATGCGTTCTGCTCCTCTACTAATGGCTATTTACCACTAGTGAGCACCATGAATGTCACTACTGCGAATAATCAAATTCTTAATTTAATTGGCAAAGGCATTTCAGATTTTGACACATTATTAGACAGCGCTCCTATTGGTTCGCAAGATCTACTCTCGCTCCCTTTTTACAATGGAGCGAGACTTCCCAATGTACCCAGTGCAAAAGGTGCATTGCTGAATATATCCGCATCAAACCTGACACAACAAAACCTAGTTAGGTCAACTGTTGAAGGGGTAACTTATAATCTTGCTCGAGGCATAGATGTGTTAAAACAGTCCGGGGTCGAATTTAACCGAGCTTGCGTTATAGGTGGTGGCGCGAACAGTAGAGTATGGCGCCAAATGATTTCTGATGTAACAAACCTTGAGCTTATTACTCCTCTATCAACAGAAGCTGCAGCTATTGGTGGTGCATTACAAGCCTATTGGGCAAAAGAGAATGATGGGTCCAATAAACTCGACATATCGACAGTCTGTAAAAAATTTGTCGAGTTTGATGACTCCAAAACGATTAGACCGAATCAAAACAATCACATTCAATACAAAGCACTTTCAACTCAATACAACCGTCTTGTCGATCACTACATAGACAGTAATTTCCCGAGTTAACTGATTCCCTTCGTTGGCTAATAGACTAATCAATAGCGAGACAAAGACTAAATAAAAACACCCAATGAATTAGCATTGGGTGTTTTTTAGACTTTTAATTAGAATGCAGCAACTCGTTAATCAGTGCCGGCATAATTATTTATATTCTAAGCGCACTCACGAGGAACGCAGGCGAAACTATACTGTTCTAACACCTCTTGGATTTTAGAGTAAATGACTTCCATCGGCGTTGCTTTCATCTCTCCTGAGAGTACTTTTCCACACTGTACGGGTAGGTATTGGCTTAATAGGCCCAGCGGAATCTCAACATCATCAAGGTTACTGATCATTGTATCCAATGCTTTCATAATACGTTCATCTGCCCAGTAATAACGGATTCTATCCGACAGACTGAAACTCAGTTGAACGCGAGCATCTGAAAAAGTAGTACTGTAGTACTGCTCCCAGTAACGCTTATCATCCATCAATATTTGGTTGATCACATCTTTCGCATGACTCTGCTTTGCAGCATCAACGAGTTCTTTCTCTATTTCAGCCAGCGCGTAAATGGCCTCTCTCATGGCAAACGTCAACCAAGGACCCACTTTCAAAATTGCGTAGTGATCGCGTACCAACTGCTGTAGGTTTTCTTTGGTTTGATAGTCTGTTGAGTGAGCTTCGTAAATGTACGGCGTTGATTCGATGAACTTTGAAAGTTCTTGAGCTTGCTCTGACTTATAGTGAATGACATTTGAGTGGTCAAATTCAACCGCGGGTTGTACAACTACACCAACAACACGGTCAAGGGCATGGTAAATACCGAACTCTTCAAAAGCTTGTTTATGCGTTTCAATGGTCATGCGCGCCGAGTCCACTTCAGTGACATGAACAGCCTTAATGGCCTCTTTTTCACCACCCGGTACAGGTACTTCCGTACCAATAACATAAGTTAGGATCTCTTTTAACTCAGGCGATGCAGAAGCCTCTGCTACTTTGGCCAATCTTGCCGCTCTTCGAGCAACTTCCATTGGGTCAAGGGGCACGGGATCACCAGCGCATGACATCGATGTATCAAGGTGAATTTTGCTATAACCTGCTGATACATATGCATCAATCAAAGCTTCAGATTTTAGCATTGCCGATTCCGCCGACTCTGATTGCCAGCAATTTGGCCCTAAGTGGTCACCGCCAAGAATAATTCTCTGTTTTGGAAAGCCTATCTTATTCGCCAGCTCAAACACAAAGTCTCTGAACTGCGACGGAACCATTCCCGTATAGCCACCGAATTGATTCACCTGGTTTGACGTTGACTCAATAAGAACCTTATTGGTCGATGCTAGCTCAAATCTGAGCGTTGCTTCAATCACCCAAGGATGAGCAGAGCACACTGAACAGATTCCTACATTCCCTTTGCTACCATGAGCCTTAACGATATTTTTCATTCCACCACCTATTCCTTCAATTGATTTCGTTTATTATTGATCGAAGTGAAATGAAATGTAAATACAAATAGCAAACAAAAGAAAGAAAACACAAGAAAACGAAAGATTAGGAGTAAGGATAGGAAAAAATAGAAGGAGACAACACTAAGTATAAATTCTCAATTGCAGCAGGAAATAGATTAGAAAGCCTGACCAATCATAGACACGCACTTCGACAAAAAATATCACAATGAATACAAAAAAGAGCCATATAAATGGCTCTTCTGTTTTGATAGTTTACAATGTAAACCCTTTATATATCGGGCCATAGCGCATTAAGGCGCAGTATCAATCTCTACAGGTAAATAATGTATAGGTTGTAGCTTTAACCATTCTGGTAATACCGTACCAATCGAAATCGAAGACCACGTGCCAGATAGTATTCCGATAAACATTGCCGTAGCAAAACCTTCCAAAGCACTGCCCCCCATGAACCAAAGCGCAGAAACAGTAATTAACGTCGTCCCTGAAGTTACCATTGTTCTTGAAAACGTTGCGATGACGGCACTATCAGTCACCTCTGCAGTTGGTTTGTCTTGTTTCGCCACCAGCAGCTCACGAATACGATCGGCAATGATGATTGAGTCATTTAATGAATAACCCAATATTGCCAATACTGCCGCAAAGACCGTAAGGTTAAATTCCATCTGAGTTGCAGCAAAGAATCCAAGCACCAATACCACATCATGCAGCAGTGCAAGCAACGAGCCACTGGCTAACCGCCATTCAAAACGAAAGCATAAGTAAGCCAATATGGTCAACATAGAGATCATTAATGCAAGTCCGCCTTGATTCACTAGATCATCCCCTACTTGGGATCCCACCATGCTGTTACTCATGACTTCGACATTGTTTGAAACTCCACTCAGCAGTTGTTCTATATTCGGCAGTTCAACGGCTGATTGTTCAATGGAAGAATCTGGAATAGGGTAACGAATAACCCAACGTCCCTCTTCACCTGAATGCGTTACTGTCGTTAACTCGCCTAATTCCGGAGCTAATGTATCGACTAACTCCCCGTTAGTCAGACCAAAGTCAACCCTGACTTCAGTCACCATTCCTCCGGTAAAGTCGAGGCCCATATTAAGCCCTTTCATTCCAAGGGCAGCAACGGAGATCACCATTAAGAAAAGAGAAACATAACTGGTGAAGTATCGTATTTTTCGAATGTTCTTTTTAAATGGATTCACTTTCATTGTTTTCCCATTTGTCTCGATATTACTGGTTGAGTCGATATTGCTGTTTGTCTTTATGATGCGATTAGTCATGATTAAACCTTTACTTCACGACGAGAATCGCGACCCCAAATTAGATTGATGATAGAGCGTGAAACAAAGACACCTGTAAACATACTGGTCAATAGACCGAGACCGAGAGTTAATGCAAACCCCTGAATAGGACCGTTACCGATAGAGTAAAGAATTACAGCAGTGATCATGGTGGTAATGTTGGCGTCTAATATAGTGCTAAGCGCGCTGCTAAAACCAAGATCGATGGATTGCGCGAATGTTCTCCCTTCTGCAAGCTTATCTCGTATTCTTTCAAATATAAGCACATTGGTGTCCACCGCCATACCTACGGTTAATACCAGTCCAGCGATTCCCGGCAGAGTAAGGACTGCACCGGGCAATAAAGCGATTAAGCCAAGTAGACAGCCGATATTGGTGATCAGAGCCGTATTGGCAACCCAGCCCAAGCGTCGATACCACAACGCCATAAAGGTTAAGGTTAACCCCATGCCTAACGCTAACGCCGCAAAGCCATTTTTGATATTTTCAGCGCCCAAAGATGCACCGATGGTACGCTCTTCAACAATCGTCACCGGAGCGGTGAGTGAACCGGCTCTCAGCAACAAAGCCAGCTCTTGTGCTTCAGCCATCGAGCCTGCTCCTGTAATTCGGAACTGACTTCCTAGCTGAGACTGAATAGTTGCGACTGAAATGACTTTTTCGCTGCGCTGAGACTCACCTTTAGCGTTAGTGGTGTACTCGCGATACACCGTTGCCATTGGCTTGCCAATATTGGTGCGAGAGAAATCACTCATGATCTTGCCACCAGCGTGGTCAAGAGAGATGTTGACCTCTGACATCCCCATTTCATCGACCCCTGCACGGGCATTAACGATGTGCTCACCAGTTAATACAGGGCGTTTCGCTAGCATCACAGGTTGACCGCTTTCATCTTTTAATATCATGTCAGAACGAGTCATACCGTCAGTGGTCGATTTCGCCTGATGGAAAGATAAACTCGCAGTTGCACCGATAACGTTTTTCGCTTGGGTTGGATCTTGTACACCCGGTAGCTCAATACGTATTCCGTGCTCACCCTGACGCTGTACCAATGCTTCAGTAATACCAAGCTCTTCAATACGGTCACGCATTATTTTTAAGTTCTGCTGAATCGTAATGGTTTGAAATTCAGTTCGGTTTTGCGCAGATGGAGAAACGGTTAGATAGTCTGAGTGGTTCTTTATATCCCAACCTGAGTAATTGGTTTTAATAAATGCACTTGCACTGTTCAATGCCTGTGAAGATGAAGACGACGTCGATACCTCAAAACCATCGACACCTAGCTTGGTTAGTTTTACACCCCGTAAGCGCTCTTGGCGTAATGAGTCTCTAACTTCTTCCACCATCGTATCGCGTTGCTCTTCAAACGCTTTATCAACATCAACGTTAAGCAGAAACTGGACGCCACCACGTAAATCCAAACCTAACTTAATAGGGTTAAATCCGAACTGGGTAAACCATTTTGGTGCCACTGAAAGGTAAGAGAAACTAATGCTGTCTTGCTCACTAATCAGGTCGTCTAAAATAATGCGAGCGTTACTTTGATCCGTCTCTGAATCAAAGACTAATGTGAAATTATTGCCTACCTGCTCGATTTGATTCGTCGAGATACCTTCTGACTCGAGAAGGCGTGATAGTTGAAATGCCGCGTTCGATGTTTTGTTGAGTTCGTTACTCACTGTCTCTTTGGAAAGTGAAAGCTGAATAGACGGTTGTTCACCATACCACGTAGGAATGGCACTCAATGCCAAAACAATGATGGTAGTGATAAGTACAATGTATTTCCACACAGGATAGTGATTAAGCAGGCGAGCAGAGTTCGCTTTTCTCGCTTTTTTCTTACTGTCTAAACTCTGTTTGGCCGTGTTCTTTTGAGAAAGATTTTTCATAGATAAACCGTCCCTTGACCGCAAGATCAAGTTTTATAAATAGCGTTGACCAGCCTCGTCGATGTAATACAACCGACGTGCTCATCAAAATGAATAAATTTATTTAAGGGGAGTAAAGATTATCTATTTAGAACTGGCTATTTAATGCGACATAAAGAGCGTTGGTCTCTTTCCAGCCTGAAATGCGGTGCTCTGATGCAAAAGCGTCACCTACCCAAAAATCGACATCATAAATAGCGTGTAGATAACGTTTATAATGTGGCACATGAGTAAGATCGTCGAAGAATTCACTGCTTGGCTCACTGGCCTCTTCAATCTGAGTAGAAGAAGCAGACCAACGGCTAGAGTTAATGATGGCGATTGCACTATCAATAACTTCAGTTTGTGACACCGGCCTTGGTGCTAGTGGCTTAGGCGTTTCCTCGGTAGATTCAAAAACGATTGAATCAAAAAGAGATTGTAGAGATGTGTGAGGCGATGGTTGATCTACCATCAACAAAGGTTGATGGTGGTAAGTTAGCTCACTGTTTTCTAGCTTTGATTCATGAATGCTATCACTTTGTATCAGGTTCGCGAATGCTTGCGATGGCAATAGCAGCGCAAAAATCGTTAACCAAAATATCTTAATAAAATGAACGGGCATCAAACCAGCCAAGTGAGTAACTAACAGGCTGACATAATAAGGATGAATAGGTCTGGTCACAACTAAAAACATCTAAAATCTATCGAGTCACGGCGACAAAACGCTCTCATTTAATTAAATTCATTTCGACCAATAAAGGTATAACCTCCACACAAACATGAGTGCTCACTCATACATCACTTTTTCACTCGCAGGTAATATGGATTCCAAGCTAATCAACAGGACAAAATAATGATTGTGACGAACGCATTCAACGAGAATCTAAGTGAAGAATCCAAGCAGCATTGGCTAAGTTACTGGAAGCATTTTAACCAGAGCCAGTATAGCTTTTGTGCTGAACATAATTGCACGAACGAGCACCACCACGGTGTATTAGTAAAACAATCCGCGTTTAGCGAAGAAGCCCTATTCGTTGTGCCACTGTGTAAAGAGCACAGCAACAGTTTTTTAACCCAAATTGAATTAGATGAGCAAGCAACTGTTATTCCAGCCGAGTTAAGTCTCTAGTCTATAGATCCTTGTAGGGATTGTTTTATTGGGTACAGAGCAATGATGCCTATTATCGTTGCTCTTTTTTATGCCTGCCCGTTTACCCTCTATTCAAACGCCGTTTTCTACACTAAAAGATTGAGACATATCAAGAAAAACAGTGCTAATTCAAGGGTTGAGCAGAAGATATTAAAAACGGACTACTTTCGTAAAATACCAGCTAGTTGAGAAAAATACAGGTTGATAGACTCCAATCATTAAGAGGGATAACGAAGGTTGTCTTCTCGACCAAATTACTTAATAAATCTGGAGCAAAAAACATGTCTAGCACATTTTACATACCGGCAGTGAACGTGATTGGTGAAGGTTGCTTAAAAGAAGCAGTGACAAGTATTCAATCTTATGGATACAAAAAACCGCTTATCGTGACAGATAATGTATTAGTGCAAATCGGCCTAGTTGCTAAAGTGACTACCCTACTAAAAGAAGCTGACGTTGAATGTGTGGTTTATGATGAAACAAAGCCAAACCCAACTATAGTTAACGTCAATGATGGCCTTGCCATGTTTAAAGAAGGAAACTGCGACAGCGTGATCTCTTTAGGTGGCGGCTCTCCGCATGATTGTGCAAAAGGTATTGCTTTGCTTGCAACTAACGGCGGCGAAATCAAAGATTACGAAGGTCTTGATCAATCAGCTAAACCACAAGCGCCACTTATCGCAATCAACACAACCGCTGGTACTGCTTCTGAAATGACACGATTCTGTATCATTACCGATGAAGAGCATCACATTAAAATGGCTATTGTTGATAAACACGTGACACCAATCATGTCAGTCAACGATCCTGAGCTAATGCTCGATAAGCCCGCATCATTAACCGCCGCAACAGGGATGGACGCGCTAACCCACGCCGTTGAAGCTTATGTTTCGACCGCTGCAACGCCCGTTACTGACGCTGTTGCAATCAAAGCCATTGAGATGATTCAAGCAAACCTACGCCAAGCTGTGACCAACGGTGATGATATTAAAGCGCGAGACAACATGGCTTACGCACAGTTCATGGCGGGTATGGCGTTTAACAACGCTTCTCTTGGTTATGTACACGCTATTGCTCACCAGCTTGGTGGATTCTATGACCTTCCTCATGGTGTATGTAACGCGATTTTGTTGCCTCATGTACAAGAGTACAACGCGCAAGTTAGCCCAAAACGTCTTGGTGATGTTGCAAAAGCAATGGGTGTTAACATTGAGGGGATGACTAGTGAAAAAGCCGCAGAAGCCGGTCTAAACGCTATTCGACAGCTATCTCAAGATGTCTCAATCCCTGCAGGCTTGGAAGAGTTAGGTGTGAAGGTCGATGACTTCAACACACTTGCTGAGAACGCGCTGAAAGACGTGTGTGGTTTCACCAATCCAAAACAAGCAACACATGAAGAGATCGTGAAAATACTGTCTCATGCCATGTAACCTCAGCTCGGGATAAGAAAGTCGACAATAATCGAAATTTCATCGCTTGGGCTAATTCATAAGTCAGTGTGGCTAATTTAGTTGGATAACAAGGCAAAATCATAAGTCAATAGCTAGTCTATTGTGTTGATTTTAACGAAGTTAGATACTAAAAAAGCTGGGCTGACTGGCTTAAATTATCCCGAGCAGAGGTTAGGTAATAACGAATTACGTTTGAAGTGATAGAGACCCCACAGTTATGGCTGTGGGGTCTTTTTGTCTGTTACCAAGCTAATCTAGATCATAGAATTAACGACCTTCGCTGACTACTATCGAAAATTGCTTATTGCTATCACCTAGATTTAAAGATGAAAACTATAAAAAATTTCAGCCGAGTAGCAGAACGAGAGTACGCCATTACGACCAGTGACATAAACCTGCTCTACTACGAGCTGCCTCAATTTTTTCAAGACGAGTACCATACCTATAACCAACCACGCTTATGTACCATATTGAATGGTGCAAAAGAGGTCAGCGTGAATCAATCTCAAAGCTTTCAATACCATAAAGATGAGTTCGTGTTATTGCCGCCTGATTCTTGTGTCTACATGTCGATGCCAAAATCAACGCAAGCGTTGGTCTATGAATTTAACGATCGGATCATTGATGGCGTTTTACAGCTAGTTTCAGACAACTTAGAGCTCAATACACTCAGTAATTTGAATTACTCACAGTTTCAACACAATAAAGTGTCCGGTCGAATGAGTACTTTGCATCAACGCACTCTAGAAATTTTAAATAATAACGATGTAAACATCCCTTTCTTACTCAACTTAAACAGCCAAGAAATGGTCTATGAGCTTGTTAAACAGCAAGGGTGCTTTGATATCATTCGTAACCATAATCATCATCCGATTAATCGAGCTGTACGGCTTATGAATTCTGATCTTGGTAAAGTGATGACGGTGTCAGATGTGGCAGAAGAAGTGGGTATGTCTTCATCCAACTTCAGCCAACGTTTTAAGGCGATTATGGATAAAACACCAAAGGAATACCTCAAGGATTTAAAATTGGATCAAGCCAAGTTATTGCTAGGCCACTCGTCGGTTACCGACACAGCAATGGCAGTGGGTTACGACAATATCTCGCACTTCATTCGCTTATTTAAAGCAGCCTTTGGGCTAACACCAAAACAATATCAGCGTCATCACTGCCGCACTGAAAGTTTTCACTAATACAGTACTGAGTAGCAAGTACGCATGTTCAGATTTCAAATTTCTTTACTTTGCTCAAAACAACAATAGAATTATGGTTACCGAATAATCGAAAATGGATACATTTTCACAAATAATCTAAGGAGGAATCTATGTCTTTGTGGTCTTCAATCAACCCACGTTTATTTGGCATTACAGCTCGCTCAATAGTTACTGATATCGCGTTGCGATAATCTCGACTTGAGCGAATAATTACCTTTACAGAAAACGTTACACGAGTAGTTCCCCTCAAGCTCGAAGAATTATTGTCAACCCAGACAATGGCGTCTTGCGCCCAAAATTCTTGAGACAATTATGAGTACATTTTTAACAGCACAATCCCTTACACTTTCCTACACCTCTAGCGCACTATTCAAAGAGCTGTCTATCACCGTTAATCGTGGCGATAAGATTGGCCTTATCGGACATAATGGTTGCGGAAAAAGTTCACTGCTTAAGCTGCTGGATGGGCAATACGAACCCAGTGAAGGGCATATCTCAAAAGCCAAACAGTGCCTTCTAAGTTATGTTGAACAGCACATTCCTGACGAACTGAAGTTTAAGACCGTTCTAACTGCATTAGCCGAAACCTTAGATGAGGGAGAGCAATGGCGTGCAGAATTACTTCTATCCGAATTAGGCTTTTCTGAATCGACTTGGAATATGCCAGTGGTTAATTGCAGTGGCGGTCAACAAATGCGGTTTTTACTTGCCAGAGCAATAATCAAAGATCCCGATTTGTTGTTACTCGATGAGCCAAGTAACCACTTAGATCTACCCTCTCTTATGTGGTTAGAGCAGTTTCTATTGCGGTGGAAGGGATCATTTGTGTTAGTTTCTCACGATCAAACCTTGCTTGATTCGGTAACCAATACAACATGGGTTATGCGTGACCAATCTCTTCACCATTTTGCTTTGCCATGCTCTAAAGCAAGAGAAGCACTGGTTGAGAAAGATAGGCAAGACCAAGCTCGTCACCTTAGTGAACAGAAAGAAATCGACCGTATAGAGAAAAGCGCCAAACGCCTAGCGGTGTGGGGCAAGGTATACGACAACGAAGATTTGGCTCGCAAAGCCAAAACCATGTTTGCCAGAAAAGAGCGTTTGGAAGAGGAGCAAACAGAAGTTAGCGAAGGTCCGCCCTGGCGTTTGAAGCTTCAAGGAGAGGCGTTGGCTGCCAATCGTTTAATCGAGATTGCCCCTTTTACCATAAAGCCACCACAAAGCTCACTCGCACTGTTTAATATGCCCAATTTACGTATTAAAAGCGGTGATCGGATTGCAATATTAGGCAGTAACGGGTGTGGTAAATCAACACTACTGAATTTCCTACATCGGCATTACCTTCTAGAACAAGCAGAAGATGCAGGCTCCTTAAATGGTTCAGAGCGCTCTATTACTTTTCATGAGCGCTGTCGTTTAGGTTATTACGATCAGTCACTTGAGCAGCTTAATGATGAAGACACACTGACTGATGCTTTAAGTCAATTTGCTTCAATCAATACCGAGCAAAGTAAGCGAGCATTAATTAGTGCTGGTTTTAAGTATGTCAGGCATGGTCAACAAATCTCATCACTGAGCGGTGGCGAAAGAGCACGATTACTGTTCGTTGGGCTGACACTTGCAAGGTATCACCTGCTATTTCTTGATGAGCCTACCAACCATTTAGATATGGAAGGAAAAGAGGAGCTGATTGAAACGCTTAATGAATTCGATGGGGCAACGGTTCTGGTCAGTCATGATCGTAGCTTAATAGAACAAAGCTGTAATCGTTTCTGGCTAATTCAAAATGGGACTCTAACTGAATACTTATCAGTGGAAGAGGTCTACCTGCAACTTACTGTTCGAAGTGAACATTCAATCGTCAGTAATGAGCCGATAGTTAAAAAAGCAGCCCCTACCCTAAGTGAAGAACCATCAGAAGAGGACCAGCTATTAAAGCGTTTGCTACAACTTGAGTCACTATTGGAAAACGATTTACAGCGAAGACCTAAGCATCAAAAACCAAGTTTACAAAAACAGTGGCGAGAAGAAATTGTCGCCATTAATAGTCAACTTTAAGCAAGACCAGTCATACACATAATTATGACTAACGGTACAACTAATTGGCTACCCTGCATGGGTAGCCTTTTTTCACTTGAGTCTAAGGGGTTGTTACAAGCCCTCCGCAATATTGGCATCGCATTGAAATGAGTAATGATGCGCAATTTAATATTAACTTTTGGTCCGACAAAGATAAGGCCAACGAAAAAATGTACAACACCAAGTAGTAAACATTGCTGAAGCATCAACGAACAACAGGGTCTTATTGGTACTCTGTTGTTCGTCCTTTTTTGTTTAATCTAACTGACTGTTCGGCTAAATTTAAGGCTCGCTAACCATGCTAATACACCGATGACAGCGTAAATAGCAACATTTATCCAACCCGCTTCAGGAATGGCGCTAAATGGGTTTGGCGCAAGAATAGCGTGCAGTGGTAAGTAGAATATTTCAGAGAAGAACTGATCTAATCCATAGTTATTGAACATTGCTATTGGCATCCAGCGCAGTGCGTAAACGGCAATTAAGATCACCAGAAGCGGCGAGTTCACTTTCTGTGATATCGCCATCGCTACGAGTGCTAGAGGCAACAGCAGAGCCCCTGCTACGATCATTCTAAATAAAAACTCTATCCAGTTCAGCAACACGTAACCTAATGATGCTTGACGATACAACAGAGCCAGCTGATGGTCAGTGGATATGTTCAAAACCCACAACATAAAATCTGCAGAAAAGACCAGTATCGAACAGACCAAAGGAATGACTAATAAACCAAAGGCTAGCTTCACTAAGTGAGTTTTAATATCACTAATTGGCATACTGCGCCAAAACATAATACTCCCCTCAGAGCGTTCTTTACGCAGTGTTTTTGGGAAATATTGCACACTCATCAAGATGGATAATAACCCCACTCCGCCCGCGACGAGCATATTGACGTCGTCACCCAACTCTTTATGGATATCACTAACATCACCGCTAAAGCTCATTTGGAAAAACATATTATGCTGCAAGGTTGAGCTAGTAATTAAGCTAATAAACAGTAGTAGACCGCAAGCAAACATGAATAAAGGAATACGCGTCACTAATGGATTTTCTAACCACTCTTTACGCATCATAGCTAAGATTGAACGCATTACGCTGCCTCCTTCTGCAAGGCCAAAAATAGATCGGATAACTTAACGCCATAAATATCACCAAGCCCGTCCACTTGTTCAGCATGTTGAGATGAGAGCAGCCACCTAGTTGTACCTAGCCCCTTTTGTGAAGAGAGTGGTTTTAAAGCTTCAACCTGCACACGATGCTCGTCGCTGGCATCAAGGATGAAGTAATCTTCGCTGATGCTTTCCATCGACGTTTGTAGCACCGACCGACCATGTTTAAGAATCAATACATCAGTTAGCAGGTGTTCAATCTCATCAACTTCATGGCTTGCAATAATCAGTGCGCGTTCACCATCATGAAACCACTCTAACAAGTGGCGATAAAAAGTATCGCGGTAGACTAAATCAAGCCCTAACGTCGGTTCATCCAAGATAAGGATTTGGGTATTGGTCGCAATCACAATGGCCAGATGCAGCTGTACCTTCATTCCTTTTGAGAGTGATTTAATTCGAGCACGCGGTTTGATATCGGTTTGATGAAGTAGTTCATCCGCTTTACTTCGGTTGAAGGCAGGGTGAACCCCTTCAGAGTAGCTGAGCAGCTGCGCAACGGTCATCCAACCGGGCAAAACGTTGACATCAGAGATATACGATAAACTCTGCATGATCTTGTCGCGCTGCGCGATAGGTTCAAAACCATTAATACGAATCGTACCTTGGCATTCGTGAGCACCAAGTAGAGCGTTAATAAGCGTCGATTTACCTGCGCCATTATGACCTAGAAGGCCAAGTACCTGACCAGCTTGCAGTTCAAAACTGACGTCATGTAGAGCTTCACCCTGCTTTTGCCCTCCTTGTTTGCTATAAAGCTTGGAGGAGTTTTTTACACTGACTAATGCGCTCATTCTTCACCTTTAATGTGTGGTTTAAGTTGCTGATTGAACTCTTCGAGCGACATGCCCAGACGTTGTAATGTGGCAGCAATTTGAGGAATTTGTTGTTGAAGAAAACTGGCTTTCTCATCGGCAAGAAGCTTTTGCTTTGCACCTAGGGTAACGAACATGCCTTGGCCACGTCTCTTTTCTACTAACCCTTCATCAACCAGCAGTTGATAACCTTTCATTACCGTTAAATGGTTAATCTTCATATCCGCAGAAACACTTCGTACTGAAGGCAAAGCTTCACCTTCTTTCCAAATGCCTTGCAGTATCTGTTGAGTGATCTGATCAGCCAACTGACGAAAAATCGGTTGGCGATCATGCCAATGCATCATGAGTAGTTTCCTTGGCTGATTCGGTGTTATATATATGTATAACACTGCAAATGTTGAATGAGAAGGAAAATTAGCATTTCGACCATATTTAGACAGATTCATACATTGTTAGCATAACTTTATTCGTGAGCTATATATCAAGTCACAAACAATTGTTCCGTGCTACTGGAAAGCGTCAAATCCTCAACTATTCTCCAATAGTCAGTTGTCCAAAGGTTACGGATATGTCTCATATTTTTCATCGTCATTGCCAGTCGGCACTACCTACAATATCTCACGGTCGAGGTGCTTATCTTTACGATACTCGCGGTAAAAAATACCTTGATGCCTGCGGGGGAGCGGCAGTGTCTAATTTAGGGCACGACAATGCTCACGTAAAGCAAGCCATACAACGCCAAATTGATGATGTCCCTTACGCTCATACCGGTTTTTTTACTAGCCAAGTGGCGGAAGATCTAGCGACGAAAATAGCGTCGTTAGCACCCGACTCTCTCAATCATGTTTACTTTACAAGTGGTGGTTCAGAGGCTGTTGAAGCCGCATTAAAAGTGACCCGACAGTATTTCCTTGAGCAAGGTAAACCTCAAAAAACTCAGTTCATTGCTCGGCATCAAAGCTATCACGGTAATACGCTTGGTGCTCTATCTGTTGGAGGGAATCATTGGCGTCGGGATCCGTTCAAAGCCATCATGCCTTCTTCGCATCATATCAATCCTTGCTACCCTTATCGGTTTCAAGCTCAAGGAGAGAGTGATGATGCCTACGCCCTTCGTTCTGCTAGTGAACTTGAAGCTTCAATACTTGAAATAGGGGCAGAAAATGTCATGGCTTTTGTTGCTGAGCCTATTGTTGGCGCAACCTCTGGAGCCGTCGTACCGAGTGCAGGTTACTTTTCTCAAATACGTAAAATCTGCGATCGATATGATGTCTTACTTATTCTGGACGAAGTGATGTGTGGCGTTGGTCGAAGTGGGCGTTTTTTCGCTTTTGAATATGAAAATATTGTCCCTGATATAGTCACTATGGCAAAAGGGCTTGGGGCTGGTTATCAGCCTATTGGTGCAACTCTTGTGAGTAGTAAAATCTACGACGCGATTGCTCAAGGAAGTGGTTTCTTTCAGCATGGTCATACTTTTATGGCCCACCCAATGGCATGTGCAGCAAGCCTTGCCACTATAAATTATATTCAAGATAACGATCTAATCACACAAGTCGCACTAGTAGGGCAAAACTTGCAAGAAAAACTACACGATACTCTCAACCATCAAAGCTACATCGGCGAGATACGTGGTCGTGGTCTTTTTATTGGTCTTGAACTGGTTAAAGATAAAGAATCGAAGCAGCCTCACCCGGCCTCTGATCAACTGGCTAAAAAATTAAAAGCAACAGCAATGGACGAAGGTTTAATGATATACCCAATGGGGGGGACTATTGATGGGTCTCAGGGTAACCATATTCTCCTTGCACCTCCGTTTATTATTGATGACCACCAGTCGGATGAGATCGTTGATAAGCTTAACGTCACACTGCAAAAAGTAATGCGCCAACTAAATAAAGGGTAACCTGATGTCCAAGGAGAATGTCGTGATATCAGAGACAAGTGTCGTGACACCAAAAGCAATCGGAATCATCGTTGCCCCAAATGGCGCAACAAAGACCACTAGCACACACTCTGCTCTGCCTATTACGCCAACACAAATTGCCGATACCGTTGAAGCATGTCTCCACCAAGGTGCGGCCATGGTTCATCTTCACTCAAGGGATGCACAAGGCAAGCATTCGCTAGAGATCGCAGACAATATCAACACTTATAGAGCCGTAAAAGAACGAGTTGGAAACGACATAGTAGTTCAGCTGACCACTGAAGCAGTGGGCCAATATTCGCCAGAGCAACAGATGTTATTAGTTAAAGCGGTGAAGCCTGAGGCGGCTTCTTTCGCAATCAAAGAACTCATCCCCAATGATAACCACAACGAAACGGCAAGAGGTTTTTTCCATTGGGTGGCTGAGCAATCGATCATTCCTCAATATATCGTTTATTCAGTTAATGAGCTTAAACGTTACCTAGATCTCATAGAAAATCAGATACTTCCAGAGCAAAATCATCATCTTTTGCTAGTCTTAGGTAGATATAACGACCAATTATTGTCCAACCCAACTGACTTGTTGCCTTATTTCCCATATTTGCAACAGCTTTCTTGCCGTTGGGCAGTATGCGCGTTTGGCTCCCTAGAGTTACACTCTCTTACTGCGGCAGCGCTTTTAGGGGGAGATGTTCGAATAGGTTTTGAAAATAACCACTTAGATGTATTTGGACACCCTGCTATTAGCAATGATCAGCAAGTGAAACAACTGAAAGATCTATTAACCCAACTCAACATTGGAACCTATGACGCCAACGAATACAGGAATCTAATTATTCAATAACCTGTTGCCCGTTGAGTCACTGTACTAACAGAGAAATAAGGAAATACCATGAAGCGACTTAAGTCACTCGTCACCGCTACAACCGCAACTTTACTGATTGGTGCGGCAAGCACTGCGGTAGCTCAAGACCGATTCGTTACAATTGGCACAGGAGGTGTTACTGGGGTGTATTACCCAACAGGCGGTGCTATCTGTCGTCTAGTCAACAAGTCTAGAAGTGAACACCATATTCGCTGTTCAGTAGAAAGTACTGGCGGTTCAATTTACAACATCAATACCATTCGTGCGGGTGAACTCGATCTCGGTATTGCTCAATCAGATTGGCAGTATCACGCTTACAACGGCACCAGCAAGTTTGCTGATAAAGGGGCTTTTAAAGAGCTACGCGCAGTATTCTCTGTTCACCCTGAACCCTTTACGGTTGTAGCAAGAGCCGATTCTGGAATTAAAACATTTGAAGATCTTAAAGGTAAGCGTGTAAACATTGGTAATCCTGGTTCTGGTCAACGCGGTACCATGGAAGTGTTGATGGCTGAGTATGGCTGGACAAATGACGACTTTAAATTGGTATCAGAGTTAAAAGCATCTGAGCAGTCTTCTGCGCTGTGTGATAACAAAATCGATGCAATGATCTACACGGTTGGCCACCCAAGTGGGGCGATTAAAGAAGCGACAACATCATGTGACAGTGTCGTGGTTTCTGTTTCTGGTAAGCAAGTCGATAAGCTAGTCTCTGACAATAGCTTCTATCGTACAGCTAGCGTTCCCGGTGGTATGTATCGTGGTAACGACAACGACACAGCAACATTTGGTGTAGGTGCTACGTTTGTTTCTTCAACGGAAGTACCAGAAGATGTCGTCTACAACATTGTTAAAGCTGTCTTTGAAAACTTTGACGACTTTAGACGTCTTCACCCTGCATTTGCCAACTTGAAGAAAGAAGAGATGATGAAAGATGGTCTATCTGCTCCATTGCATGCTGGTGCGGAAAAGTACTATCGTGAGATTGGTTTGATTAAGTAATTGACTTAACTTAAATAAAGCATAAGAAAAATGTAAAAGGGCTTAGTTATTAAGCCCTTTTTCTCTATTTCTCTATTTCTCTATTTCTCTATTTCTCTATTTCTCTATTTCTCTATTTCTCTATTTCTCTATTTCTCTATTTCTCTATTTATCTATTTATCTATTTATCTACGGCTTAAAACTATTCGACGGTTTGTGTGAATGAGAGAAGATAATCGTTATTGTCAGTTTCATTACGGTTAAACATCTCTTTCACAAGTGCACAATCGACAAGCTCAGCGTCATAACCTGCGATATGAATTTTATCACCTTTTTGAACGAAGTTTTGCTCACCCCAAGGTGTATAGTTCGGCGCGCCGGTATATAGAATCAACTCACTTGGATAACCTAACTTTGCAATGCTTGGTAAGATGGCACTGTACATGCCTTCGTCCTTTTGGTTGTTGATTCTATCCACCATCCAAGCCATCAAATGACAGTAAAACACTTTCAACTCTGTACAGTTAACTTCAGGCGTTGCTAAGATCATCTCTCCGTTTCGCTCAATAAAGGAAATGAGCCTAAAATTTTCACCGTAATTGGCGGGGCTTAATCTCAAAATGTCCCACCAATGAGCGTTGATGCCCTTAGATTGTGCGCCCCACGATTTCCGTTGATCTATTTTCTCTGAACCCGGTAGGTCTCGAATGGTAAAGTCATTTCCAATCGTCATCTGTTTCGCCATTAGCGCGCTCACTTTGCCTCCGGCGTAACTCACCTGACAACGTAATACGAATTCTGGCTCTATATCAACCTTACTGCCCTGCTCCGGGTATTTTGCAATCTCATTGCTGCTGAGTGTGTCAGGGTGCTCACAATCAATAACAAATATTCCGTTAGGTAAACGATCCTCTGAGACACTTTCTGCACCACTTAGATGCCCTAAAAAATTTCCTATGATGCCTAAACTAAGCATGCTTTCTTCCTCTTATTTTTGCTGGCTATGACTCTGACTATTTCCAGTTTATTGACTGGATTATTTTAATTTTCAACTCATTCATTGACTGCTATGGGATATTTTCACGAGTATTCACAGCCCTCTTTCGACGAAACAATTAACGCTTATTGACTAGAATTTGTGAGCAAACGTTAAGTTGAGCTAATAACCACGTTGCAGCAAGTAAATCAGCACTACCACCTGGGCTTAGGTTTCTTTCAATCAATTGCTGATCAAACAAAGTGACTTTCTGCTCCAAATACTCAGGTGCAAGATCTCCACATTGCAGTAAGCCTTGAGCTTGCAATTGAACATAATTAAGACCTTCAATACCGCCACGGTTAACTAAGTTACTGTCATCATTATGTGCCATTAAAGACAACAAACTTTTGGACATCGCTTGTTCTTCAGACTGTCCACTGCGAATACATCCTTCATAAAGGGGAAGACTGTATTTAAAGATGGTTGGATACCCTTTTGCCGCTTCACCACGGATGCCCGTTAATCCATGTTGATGATAAGCACGTTCGCCGGCTGTTTTGGGGGTTCCGATAGCGTCTTTTAATTCTTTAGACACCAAATCAGCACAGCACTCTTTAATCACAGCTCGAACCCGCGCAGCGTCATAACTGATCCCCTTTTTATGAAGCCAACCGACAGCGCCACAGATAAGCCCAAGAGTAAATATCATCCCTTTATGGGTATTCACATTATTCGTTGCTCGGAACATGGCATTTTCCGCTTGGATGCCGACTTTACGTAGGCCCGGTAGCAGTTCTTTCGCCGGTTTTTCATGCATGTTACAGCCCGCTTTAACGAACAGTTTCATGTACGGCCTAAGGGTGTTAGAACTCGCAATAAAGGTGTCGATATCCATATCGCAATGAGCACCACTTGAAACACAGTCAACAAGACCCGCTTTTGGCGTTAGGTGTACCTCTAACATCATGGCGTGGTAAGCCAAGTTACCGGCTAATTCATAGATATTTAGCTGGGCTTCACCTTTTTCCGATGAACGATACAGGGGGCAATCGTCCATGAGCCATTCTAAAGTTTTAGTCGCGTTCATTTATTATCTCACTCATTTTATTGATCATTTCGGTAAGAGAGTGGGTTCGATTGCGAGCGCATGTTTTAGCTTGCTGTTCGCATATCAAACATCGTCTTGGAGGTTGGTTTAGCTGTTGGCGTGAGATCTGAGATCCGTCTAGGTCAATAACATCAATATCGAATAAACGTCCAAACGGGTGATCTTCTTCTACTTCAACCATTAGCTGTTTCAGTTGTTGTGCGCTATTCACATCTATGGCAAATATCAACTCATAACCAGTAACAGCAATTTTGATTCCGACGCCCGAAATATTGATCTGATGTTCTTTGCATTTCTCAATAATGGCCTGATGACCTGATCCAAAGGCGATTTTTGCTATCTTGTTCTGCTTTACTTCTCCTAGCATATTGATGGTAAAAGAAATAAGCGGAAGAGAATGGACTGCCATCCACTCTCTTTGCCGCCGAACGCGTTCCTCTTTGCCCTCAAGGACTTGATGCAAAGTAACTTTAGGCCCGCGGTACAAACGCTAATCTCGAACTTGATTGATGGTGTCTATAACCGATCCATCGCGATAACGTACATAGCCCACGATCTTTTTCTTATATTCAATCGGACGAGCTTTGCCTGTTAACAACTCAGCGCGCTGCTGAAGCTGTTCGATACTCATTAATTCAACGCCTGCTTGTTCAAGCTTCTGTTGAATGTCTTTACGCTCTGGGTTCACTGCAATGCCGTGATCGGTTACGAGAACATCAATCAGGCTGCCAACAGTGACAACGTTAAGAACCGAATCCACCACCGTTGGAATACGCCCACGAACTAAGGGAGCCACAATTATTGTTAAGTTTGCAGAAGCAGCGGTATCACTATGACCACCCGATGCACCACGAATAACACCGTCTGATCCGGTAATAACGTTGACGTTAAAATCAGTATCGATTTCTAAAGCACTGAGAATCACCACATCAAGCCTGTCAACTACCGCACCTTTTGAGGCTGGATTCGCGTATTGATTTGCAGAAATTTCGATATGATTTGGGTTTCTCGCTAAAGAGTCTGCTGCATTGGCATCAAACGATTGCACGTCTAGTAGGGTTTTAATCAGCCCTTTTTCGTGCAAATCCACCATGGTTGACGTAATACCACCAAGCGCAAAACTCGCGGCAATATCTTTTCTTACCATCTTCTCTTCAAGAAAACGAGTCACTGCTAATGACGCCCCACCCGAGCCAGTCTGCATTGAGAAATCAGGTTTAAAATAGCCCGAATGTTCAATCACATCCGCCGCTTTACGTGCTATCAATAGTTCACGAGGGTTACTTGTCATTCGAGTTGCACCACCGCCAATCTTCGAAGCATCTCCAACGCTCTCAACAACGACAACACTATCGACATCGTCTTGAGCTATCGAAGCTGGATGGTTTGGAAATGGAACTATCTCTTCCGTTAGCAGCACAACATGCTTAGCATATTTCGCATCAATTTGTGCATAACCTAGTGAACCACAGCGTGCTTTACCACTAACAGCATTGGCATTACCAAATTCGTCGGTTGTTGATACGCCAAGAAACGCTACATCAATATTCAGTTCACCACTTTGAACAAGGTGAACGCGCCCACCGTGAGAGTGAATGTGGATAGGCTGATCAAGTAATCCACGCGAGATCTTTTCTGCAAGTTCTCCACGTAATCCAGACGTATAGATCTGCGTGATCACGCCATTTTCAATATGTCTAACCAGTGGCGCGTGAACATCGGACAATGAGCTTGAGGCTAGGGTTAAGTTTTTAAACCCAAGATCGGCGATTACGTCCATCACCATGTTGATGATTTTGTCTCCGCCACGAAACGAGTGGTGAAAAGAGATAGTCATTCCATCTTTTAAGCCACTATTTTTGACCGAATCTTCAACACTTTTTAAGATCTTGCGGCTTTTCTTATTCTCTCTATCAAGTAAGTGAGGTGTTAAAGCATGCGGCCCAGAATAAGGGGTTAGGTTCTGTTTTTCTAAATCAATGTATAGGGTGTTTTCGTTATTCATAGCGCTGCTGCCTTACTGTTTGATTCCAGATTTTGCTTTTTCAAGTGTCCAACGAGCGCGTTCAATGATTGGCGCGTCCACCATTTTTCCGTTTAGCGATACAACGCCCGATCCTTGCTGCTCTGCTTCTTCGGCAACTTCGATCACAGCAATGGCGTGGTCAACTTCTTTTTGTGAGGGAGCAAAAACGTTATGAATCATTTCGATTTGACGAGGGTTGATCAGTGACTTGCCATCAAAGCCTAAATCTTTGATGTGTTCTGCTTCGTTCAAAAAGCCTTCTTCGTTGGCAGTGTCAGAGTAGACCGTATCAAAGGCCATAATGCCTGCAGCGCGTGCCGCTTGTAGTATTGAACAACGAGCAAACAGTAACTCAGTGCCTTGTGGAGTACGCTGCGTACGTAAATCGCGTACATAGTCTTCAGCACCAAGAGCAATACCAATCAAGCGTTTTGAACCACATGCGATCTCAACGGCATTATTAACGCCCTGCGCTGATTCAATAGCAGCAAGCATTTTTGTACTGCCTAGCTCACGACCAAACTCAATTTCGGCTTGCTCAATAACCATTTCCATATCAATGACATCTTGAACCGTATCAGTCTTTGGTAGACGAACGGCATTAACACCCGCTTTAACCACCGCTCTTACATCAGCGCGACCAAACTCAGACTCTAAAGCGTTAACACGAACGACAGTCTCAATATCGGCGTACAACGGATGTTGCAACGCGTTGTAGACCAACATACGCGCGGTATCTTTTTCACGAATTGAAACGGAGTCTTCAAGATCAAACATGATTGCATCGGGCGTGTAGATAAATGAGTTGCTTAACATTGCTGCATTTGAACTCGGCACAAATAACATACTTCTACGTAGCTTACTCATTACACTGCTCCCCAAATGATATCTTCACTACCAATACCAGCGCCGCGCATAACCGCAGCTTGCACGCGAGCCCGAATCACACAATCAAGTGCGCCTTTATCGTTAACGACAACAATCGCAGACGTTACACCCATCTCCTCGAGTGTTGTTTTCACAACGCGTCGAATTAGTGGTTCAAATTGTTTTTCAACAGAGCTGGTAATATCAATTTCTAAATGCCCACTGCTACAAGGGGTAACCTCGACCAGCAAGTCACTTGACTCTAGTGTTCCAGCGTAAGATCGCTGACTAATATTCATAACAAATCCTTAAGATACGGCTATTGGAAATCTTTAATTTGGGCAGGTAACAGACGAAGTTAAGAGCTGTTGCCGACTAAGGATATTGTCGTTAATCAGTTGCTGTTATAAGGGGATGAAGTTCAAGTTTCGCCATAGGGTAAACACCATTAATGGAGTTAATGAATTTAACCACTTTGAAGGTTAGTTTTAGGGCTTTAATTCGTATGAAGAGAGGGTTTTAGTGTTTGAATGGCAGCGTTGTACGCATAAAAACGCCACTTTCTTATTAAGAAAGTGGCGTTTTTTTAGAGACAACTAAGTTTAGGATCGACTAATCGTTTTTAACATAAACTCTTTCAGGGCGACCAACTCGACCGTGTTCATTTTCAACAGCCAAAAAGCCACTTGCCGAACAGTATTCAAGGTAGCGTCTTGCGGTGGTTTTACTAATGCCAACTTCTGAGCCTAAGCTCTCTGCAGTAAATTTAAAACCACAATTCTGGCTAAAGACTTGCTTGATCTTGTCCAGCGTTAACTCACCAATTCCTTTTGGTAATCGACTCGATTCTTTGTCTCTAGCTTGAATATTAAAAAGATCATCAACATGACGTTGGCTAATATTATCAAACGCTTTAATTGCACAGTTGTACTTTAAGTATCGGTTCAGCGTTTCTTGCAATCGATCATAAGAGATTGGCTTTAAAAGGTAGTCAAAACAACCACACTGAAGCGCATCTTTAACGGTGTCCATCTCACTTGAGGCCGTTACCAGTATAAAGTCTGGTTTGTAATTCCCTTTCTCCGCAATCACGTCTCGGAAAAGATCTATTCCTAGGCCGTCTGGCAGGTAGTTATCTAAAATAATCAGTTTTGGTTTGTGGATACGGATCATGGTTTTTGCCATGGCGACGCTTGAAGCGATACCAATGGGGTTAAACCTTACCGTTTGACGAAAAAATTGTGCATGCAGTTCAGCAATCCCTACTTCATCCTCAATAATTAATACATCGATCATATTCATTCTTCATTCACCTTATTCGGAATAAATATCGAAAATATGGTTCCCTTCGGTTCTGCATCGTCGACTAATATAACTCCTCCAGCATTTGTTACGTACCTGTTAATTAGGTACAGACCTATTCCATGGCCTTCATTATCATTTTTACTGGTAACCCCTCGACTAAATATCGTACTGGCTATATCAGCTGAAATTCCGCAACCGTTATCACCAACTTCAATAACTAAGTCATTACCTGCATCGGTAATTAACACTGTAACAATCTTGTTACTTTCAGGGTTTTTTAGAGTTGCCTCGAATGCATTATCAATCAAATTTCCAATAATGGCAGACAATTCGTTTGGATCTATTTTCTCACTTAATTGATATAATTGACAGGTAGGATCAAACTGTAAATCTAGACCAAGTTCGCAAGATCGAGAATATTTACCAAGTAAAATCCCCGCAATCTGCTTTAATTTAATTCTAGAGCTTACAAAATCAATTAATTGCTGTTTTCTAATACTTTCACTATTGATCAATTCTAATGCTGCTTGATTCTCACCTATTTCAATTAAACCACTTATTGTCGATAGTTTATTAGCATGCTCATGACGCATAACTCGTAAGTTATCGGTGTATTGTTTAATTTGTGTTAATTCTGCTGTTAATGAGTTGATATCATTCTTGTGCCTAAAGCTGACAACCCAACCAATTAAATCTTCTTTATCAAATATTGCAACACGATTTGCTATAACTGTTTGGTTATTAATTGAGACAATTTCATCTTTTATGTTTTTATCGAAAGGGGTTTGGAAAAAAAACTGTGAGTTGCTAACGAGGTTAGTAATCGACCGAGAGGTAACGCCTTGAACATTGCCATTCGCACCTAGGATATCTAGTGCACTACGGTTTGTCGTGAGAATCGTCCCTTCTTTATCTATGGCGATAACACCCTCATAAACGGAAGACAAAATGGATTTTTGCAAATAGAGCGCCATAGCAATTTCAGAAGGCTCCATACCGTTCATTTTTTTCTTAATATGGCTTGAAAAGAACCACGCTCCCACGATAGTAAGAAAGAACATCAATATGAATTCGTACACGACAGGTTCAAAATAAAATTCAACCCACTGTTCAAATCGATCAAATAAATAACCAACTGAAATAACGCCGATTATTTCACCATCGAAATCAACAATTGGGGCTTTTCCACGAACACCATAACCAAGGCTTCCTTCCTTTAGCGAAATATATGCTTCGCCGCGTTCTAAAACGCCCGCATTATCACCCCCCTGCATCGGAAATCCAATTTGACTTTTTACTGGATGAGATAACCGTATGCCATTCGAATCACCAATGACAATAAAGCTAGCATCAGAGATCTTATGCAGTCTATCTATTACTCGCTCTATCGCTGGGACATTTTTAATTCTTACTTCTTGAATTAACTCGGGATCACTGGCAATTTCTTTTGCTTGAATTAAGGCACGCGTTCCAACTTGGTGCTCTAAAGTATCGAGAAGACCTTTGTGGAAATTTATACTTACAAAGATCAGTTGCACCATCATTAATGCAAAAATTAATATAAAGACTCGATTTCTAAATGATAAACCGCTTTTTACTCTTGCTATTAATTGCATAGAGGTAGTGCTCATACACAAAGGCTCCCTTTATTAATTCTATATTCATCCAAAATATTGAATTATTATTCTGACAAGAATATCAATAGAAAGGAAGGCACTGATGCCTCCCTTTTAATAGTTTGCTTAACCACCGATCACATACTTGATCATTACACCGGCAGCTACTGCCGAGCCAATAACACCAGCGACGTTTGGACCCATTGCGTGCATCAGTAGAAAGTTCTGTGCATTCGCTTCTAGGCCCACTTTGTTGGTCACTCGTGCAGCCATCGGTACAGCAGAAACACCAGCAGAGCCGATCAGCGGATTGACCTTCTCTTTGCAGACTTTATTCATTAGTTTAGCCATGATCAAGCCAGTCGCTGTACCCACGCAGAAAGCCACGATACCTAATGCTAGAATTCCAAGTGTTTGTGGTTGTAAAAACTTATCAGCCATAAGCTTGGAACCAACAGATAGACCAAGGAAAATAGTCACAATGTTGATTAAGCCGTTTTGAGCTGTTTCATTTAAACGTTCAACCACACCACACTCACGCATCAGGTTACCAAAACAGAACATACCCAGTAGTGGTGTTGCTGAAGGGAGTAACATAGCAATCAGTATAAGCAGCATTAACGGGAAGCAGACTTTTTCAACTTTGCTCACTGTGCGAAGCTGAGTCATTGTGATCTTACGTTCCGCTTCTGTTGTTAACGCTCTCATAATAGGCGGCTGGATCATTGGAACCAAAGCCATGTAAGAATAAGCTGCAACAGCGATTGCGCCTAAAAGTTCAGGAGCAAGCATGCTAGAAACGTAGATAGCCGTTGGGCCATCAGCGCCACCAATAATGCCAATTGCCGCAGCTTGTGCCACGCTAAAATCCATTAACCCTAGCTGGCTAAGACCCAATGCACCTAACACGGTGGCAAAGATGCCGAACTGCGCAGCTGCACCTAATAGTAATGTTTTAGGGTTAGCGAGTAGAGGACCAAAATCGGTCATCGCACCCACCCCCATAAATATCACTAGTGGACCAACACCAGACGCAATGACTACGTTGTAGAAGGTATACAACATTCCATCACTGTATTTGAACTGTTCAGCCAATAGCTGTAAGCCCATCTTTTGCTGAGGTGTGGCAGAATCTAACGCGTACTTAATGACATCCGGTGACGCATCTGCAAGTTCCAAGATACTTGCAAAACCCGCCATAACTTCAGCTTTACCTGCATAAATAGCCGCTTCCACACCACTGACTGCTAGGTTCGCTTCTGGCAAGTTTGCAAGAATGCCACCAAGGCCAATTGGTACAAGCAGTAGTGGTTCAAACTTTTTAACAATCGCAAGGTAAAGCAGGCCGAGACCGATAACGATCATTGCTGCTTGGCCCATTTGCAAATGTAGGAAACCGAAGTCTCTTACTAAGGCTAAAATACTGTCCATAATTTACCCTTATGCTAGTGCGAGTAGTGAGTCACCTACCTGCACTGAATCACCTTCAGATACCGTTAGGTTTTGAATTACGCCATCACGCGATGCACGAATTTCAGTTTCCATCTTCATCGCTTCTAGAATTAGAAGTACTTCACCTTCTTTCACCTCTTGCCCGACTTTCGTTGGAATTTTCCAAATGTTACCAGCAAGAGGGGCAGCGACTGTTTCTGCATTTCCAGAAGGAGCACTAGAGGGTGCTGAAGCAGGCGCTGCATTGGGGGATGAATTTAAGCTCGTTTGATTCTGTGAAGCCGAAGCTGCAAGAACTTCAGGATCAGCACCTTCGTTTATCTGTACGACGTAACTTTGGTTATTAACATTGATGGTATAAACCGCTTCGTCTTCTTTGTTAACTTGAGACGCTTTCGCTGAGTTAGCCACTGGATCGGCTTCAACGGGGAACGGTTCGAAAGCATCAGGGTTATTACGATTTTCTAAGAACTTCCAACCTACTTGGTCAAATAAAGCAACGGTTAGCACATCATCAATAATGTCATCAGAGAGTGAGATACCTTTCTCTTTCGCTTGCTCTTGAACATCTAATGAAAGTTTTTCAATTTCTGGTGCAATCAGATCAGCAGGTCTGCATGTAATGGCTTCACTTCCGTCCAACACTTTTGCTTGTAGTTCACTATCTACAGGCGCAGGCGTTTGACCATATTCACCTTTTAGAACACCTGCCGTTTCTTTAGTAACCGTTTTATAACGTTCACCCATCATGACGTTGATGACAGCTTGTGTACCTACAATTTGAGATGTCGGCGTTACCAATGGAATAAGGCCAAGGTCTTCACGTACACGTGGGATCTCTTCTAATACTTGGTCCATCTTATCGAGAGCGTTTTGCTGCTTTAATTGTGCTTCCATATTCGTCAGCATGCCGCCAGGCACTTGAGCAACCAAAATGCGAGAGTCGGCGCCCTTTAGTTGGCCTTCAAACTCGTGATACTTTTTGCGCGTCTCTCTAAAATATGCCGCGATGTTTTCAAGCTTGCCAATGTTCATACCCGTTTCTCGATCTGTACCTTCAAGCGCTGCAACAATCGATTCAGTACATGGGTGACCATAGGTTCCGCTCATTGAAGAAATTGCCGTATCAACACGGTCAACACCCGCTTCAATAGCTTTTAGCAAAGTCATGTCAGCCAACCCTGCTGTAGAATGGCAATGCAGATGAAGATCTACATCAAGCTGTTTTTTAAGGGTCGATACTAATTCAAATGCTTCATACGGGGTCATGACACCCGCCATGTCTTTGATTGCAATTGAATCAACGCCACACTCTACAAGCTGCTCAGCAACGTCAATCCACGACTGCATTGTGTGAACTCGGCTGGTTGTATAACAGATCGTGCCTTGTGCATGCGCACCCTGTTTATTTACCGCTGCGATTGACTGCTTCATGTTGCGTACATCATTGAGTGCATCAAACACTCGGAATACATCCATGCCGTTAAACACAGCACGTTCTACAAATTTATCAACCACGTCATCAGCGTAGTGACGGTAACCCAGAATGTTTTGTCCTCTAAACAGCATTTGCTGCTTAGTGTTAGGCATCGCTTTTTTAAGTTCACGTAGACGGTGCCAAGGATCTTCACCAAGGAAACGAATACACGAGTCAAAAGTAGCACCACCCCACGTTTCCAGTGACCAGTAACCGATCTCATCTAATTCTGACGCGATGGGTAACATATCGTCTAGACGCAAACGAGTAGCAAAAAGTGATTGGTGAGCATCGCGCAAAACTACATCTGTGATTCCAAGCGGCTTTTTAATATTAGACATTGAAAATTCCCTATGTTCTAAAACAGTAATTAACTAAATTTTTTCTTATGATGATGAAGTACAGCTGAGATGGCGGCGACAAGAGTGTCGTTTGATGCTGTTGGTACTTGAGTACAAACCGGAGGAGCTGGCTCTGCTGGCGGTACAAAGTAGGAAGAGACTTTGGTTAGTACGCGAATAGCCCCTACCAATAGACATAAAAAGCAAAATACAAACCCCATGCCTAACGCCATGAGAGTGAAACCTTCATAAATAATTGGGTCTTGACTCATAATCATTCTTAATCCGTGTTGAATAATGTTTGTAGAGTCTACTGGTCAAGTTGATGCTACATCGTGAAGCCCATCATTCAAATTACACGGCAAAACAACTTAAATGGCGTTAATTAATTTAATTATTTGAGGTGTTTTTATTTAATTAATTAACCACAAATTACCCCAATAAAAACCATCAAAAATCCCAGTATTTAGTTAACCCCATTAACACCATTTAAAACTCAAACGTCGTTAATAACTGCTTTTGATCTCGAGTATATTTTAGGAAAAAGTAGATATGGTCCTTAGATGGACACCTGATGGATAAAGAGATTGGTATGAGAAACACAAATAATATAAATGAATATTTCAACGATATAGCTATACGAAATGAGCAGCAGAGCAATTTGTTAAGACAGTTTGGCAAACCAATAATGACGCTAACGTTAAACATCCCTAGTTCATTGGCAAAAGAAAAGTACACAGATATTATTTTTCATGACGCTTTAGATGCGATTAAAGCTAAAGTTTCTGAACTCAATTTCGATATACTCACTCGGCAAATCACCCACAGTGCACTGGGCTCTGAGGCTCTATTTGTGATGGACTCTCAATCAGCGAATGATATTAAAAAACATATGATGGAGATTGAGCGTACTCACCCTTTAGGTACACTGTTCAATCTCGACGTAATGAACCATCAAGGTAAGATGATTTCAAGAAAGTCGTGCAATATGATCCCTCGCAAGTGTCCTATTTGCTCTCAATCAGCACAATCTTGTCGTCGAAACAATCGTCATTCTCTAGAGGAAATACAGACGATGATTTTATCGCTGTCTGATAAACATGTAAGTCCTATTTGAACCAACTCGTTAAGGGCAACACGCTTTAGATAAATAGAATATTCAATGCAGATATAAAAAAACGCCAACTCAATGTTGGCGTTTTTTTATAAACTAAATGTCTAAATTTGAACCTAAGCCACAGCGCTCTGTTTCTCTTTTAATGTCATTGCTCTTCTTTTTACTTGGTAAACAGACGTTTCTAATTTGAAGAGTTGCTCTAGATGATTATAAGTGCTCTCAGGCACTAACTGAGCAATCATATCCCACTGGTTGTCGAACAGTAAATTGCGAACTAACGACGCAGAGATAGGCTCGCTAGTGCACTCTGTACGCGGTAATTCCACCAGAGAAATTGCAGGTTCATCAAGTGTTGGGGTTGATAGCCATTGCTGCATTTGCTGATTATAAAAACGTGTTACCGCACAAATAGGCTCTGTCCCGACAAAGCGATGAGTCACCCCCAAAGCCGGACCAATATAAGAACGAAATAGCTGCAAATCCACAGCAGTATGGCAATAGTTGATCACGCCTTCGTCTTTTAAGAAGTAGCTTGGAAAGGTTGCACGTGAAATGATGTAATCAGAACCTTCATGAATGATCACATTGGTCAGATCTTTGAGGCCAGCACGAATCATTGTGAGTCGATCCTTATAGGAGAAAAACGAACGGTCTTCTTTTACCACAAACAGATGAACCCAATCACACTGCTTCGCTGCATGTTCAACCAAATACCGATGACCATTAGTAAAAGGGTTTGCATTCATTACAATGCTACCAATCATGTCACCGGGCTTCTTATGCTGAGACAGGTCATAACAATAGCTCGACAAACGTGTCTTGCTATTTTCAAGCAAGATGACTCGGTCTTTAACCGAGGTAAGCTGATAAAACCCAGCGCTGTGGAACATCGCATAATTTTCAGGCTTGGTGTAAATAAACAAGTTGTAGCGACCTAAATCATAGGCTCTTGTAACGAGCTCTGTCAGCAACTTAGTTGATAATCCAGTTCCCTGATATTCAGCATCAACGGCAATCGATTTTAATGTGCTACCCGCAAGTCCACCACAGGCAATCACTTTTCCATTCGCGTAAGCAATAACAAAGAGTTCGACATCCAAATCCACTCCCAACCCCATAATGCTTAAGAAGGCTCTAACCTTTTCCATTCTTCTCGCATTGGTTTTATTGATTTGTTCAAAACTGTATGAAGTGAGCACTGACCTTTCTCTTTAGAAAATTCACGTTTAAATTATCGGATTTATTGGACGTATAAAAGTTGAGTTTAGTCATATCTCCAGTAGCACACTATGAATTTAAATGACGTAAATGATTTAATCTCGATTTTCTCTAGTTATTAACAACTTAACCCTAAATATCACAACAAATAGGCCATACAAATACTTTCAACTCAACACATACCCAAACCATATACCCAACCCATATAGAAAAACGAATGTATATAAAAAAGCCAACCCTTAAAGTGATAAGGATTGGCTCTCATTTTGACTTAATGAAATGTTAAACGATTTCTATATTAAGCAGTTTGTGGCTTTTGATCCGCTTTGCTTTTTCTGTACATTCCAAGTAGCGGAAGTCCAATCGAAAGTACAGTGATTGCAATAAGAACCTGAGACACTGTTGAGCTACCAAAGATAGCAAAGTCTTGGTTTGAGATTCTAAATGCCTGACGGAATGACTGCTCCATCGTACCACCGACGATTACCGCTAGAATCATTGGTGCTGTTGGGATGTTTGTACGTTTCATTACAACACCGGCCACACCTAGGATTACTAAGATGTAGAACTCAATCGTTGAGTTACTGATTGCGTAACAACCGATGAACGCAAGGCCTAGTACAATTGGGTAAAGAACTTTAGGCGGAATTGCCAGTACTCGAACCAACACACCAGCTAGAGGGATGTTCACAACTGCTAGAATAATGTTTGCAACAAACATACTAGCAATTAGACCCCATGCAACGTCAGCGTGTTGAACAAACAGTAGTGGACCAGGTTGAATACCCAGCATCAGTAGTGCACCCATCATTACCGCAGTTGTACCTGAACCCGGTACACCCAGTGATAACATAGGGATCATCGCACCAATAGAAGCGGCATTGTTTGCCGACTCAGGAGCAGCAAGACCTTCGATAGCACCTTGACCGAACTCATCGCTGTGTTTAGAGAGCTGCTTTTCATTGTTGTAACACATAAGCGAAGCCATCGTACCACCAGCACCAGGCAATGAACCGATGATAAAGCCAACTGGAGCACTACGTAGAATAGCCCACTTAGAACGTTTCCAGTCATCACCTTCAATCCAAATACGTTTGAATTTAGTTTGCGCTTTCTTGGTGCCTTTACTTAGAGAGCTAAAGCTTTTGAATACTTCACCCATCGCGTAGATACCGATGATAACAACTAAGAAATCAATACCAGTTTGAAGGTGTAGGTTGCCAAATGTAAAGCGTTCTGTACCTGACTGTGCATCAATACCAACGGTTGCTATGGCAAGACCAATCACCATTGATAGGAAGCCTTTAAGCATGTTGCCTTTTGACATAGATGCCGTCATAGACAGTGCCGCAACCATTAGCAAGAAATACTCAGCAGGACCAAATTTCAAAGCAAAGCCAGCAACCGGTTCAGCAAGTAGTGTCATTAGTACTGCAGCAATCGTACCACCAATCAGTGATGCTATTGCCGAGATAGCCAATGCAGACTCTGCTCGCCCTTTCATCGCCATGGGATAGCCGTCAAAAGTGGCGGCTAGTGCAGCGCCGTCCCCAGGGGTATTGATTAGAATCGAACTGCGCGAGCCACCGAACATTGCACCGATGTATACACCAGTCATAGTGATCAAAGCAGCAGTTGGGCCCATTGCAAACGTCATTGGTAGTAATACCGCAACGCCCGTTGCAGGGCCAAGACCCGGGAGCATACCAACGATAGTACCAAGTACACCGCCCACAGTTACTAGTAATAAATGGTAAGGCTGGAGAGCCACACCGAAACCATTCATTAAGTTAGCTAAAATTTCACTCATAGTTATTTCGTCCTATTCCATAAATGGTAATGGT
Source organism: Vibrio kyushuensis (assembly GCF_050337325.1). Lineage (NCBI taxonomy): Bacteria > Pseudomonadati > Pseudomonadota > Gammaproteobacteria > Vibrionales > Vibrionaceae > Vibrio > Vibrio kyushuensis. The sequence continues at coordinate 388,432 of NZ_JAKJSV010000002.1, read as the reverse complement.
GGAAGACTGATGCTTAGCAGCGTGCTAAAGATAAAGAATACGGTCACGGCAAACACAAGTGCGACGACTGTGCTTCTCTTCCAAACTTCTTTACCACCAGTGATAGTAAGCATCGCGAACATGAATAAGAATGTGCTGATCACATAGCCAAGCGTGTCGAATATCATCGCGTAGCCAATAGATACTATGCAGGTGTATAAAATTCTTTTACGATCGTACTTCTTAGTTTCGTCTTCATTGATAAGGTTGACGTAAGCTTGTATTGAGGCTTTCATATTGCTTCGAAGCAATAAAATGACACCTACAATTAGCGTTAAAATAGCTACGCCCGCCGGGAAATATAGTGGGTCTAAAGGATTGCCAAACGCAGCCCTTGGCATAGCGTAAGTCATGCCCCCATAGATAAGGCCAAATGCAATGCTGAATAAACCGGTAAATGCATCCCAATTTGGTCGGATTTTTTGCTGTTCCATATAATATCCTTTCTCTAATAATGATTAAGGCTAACGAGGACTCGAATATATTTGAGAGCGCCAATCATCAGGCGCTCTATTATTAATAAACGAATGATGAATTACTTATTAAAGATTTCAGCTAGGATTTCTTTATAATCTTCATTGGTTGTAGCCAAGAACTTAGTGAATTCAGCACCATTTTGGTATGCATCATCCCAACCGTTACGCTCACGCGCTTCAGCCCACTCTGGTGTTTCAACCATTTTTTCTAACGTTTCAGTCCAATATTCAACCGCGTAAGCTGGCATATCTTTTGGAGCGAACAGACCACGCCAGTTTTCAAATGTTTCGTCGATACCTTGCTCTTTTACCGTTGGAATTTCAGCAACTGCGCCTTTACCAACACGCTTGTCAGCAGTATGTGCAAGAGCGGATAAATGACCACTTTCTACTAACTGAGCAACGTCGCCAAGACCGGTTGAAATGAGGTCAACGTGTCCACCCAATACTTGAGCCACAGCACCACCGTCTTGAAAGGATATGTAATCGATTTGATTAAGATTCGGGACACCCGCGGCTTTTGCAATCATAAGAAACTGAATGTGGTCCATACTGCCGGCTGCAGATGTTCCGCCAACCTTAACACTCTTAGGATCTTTGCTTAGTGCTTCCATTACTTGGTTAATAGACGTGTATTGCGAATCTTTAGACACAACGAATGCGCCATAATCCGTAATTAAACGAGCCAATGGCGTTGTATCTTGGTAGCTGTATTTACTTGCACCGGTAAGGTTTGTTAGCAGAATTGGTGGTGAGTAAACAGAGATTAATTTGTCGCTACCTTGCTGTGTTTGCATATAGGCAAGGTTAACCGCACCACCGCCACCAGGACGGTTTGTGATTGGCATATTTGCTTTTACTAGACCAGTGTCTTTTAGTGTTTTAGCAACAGTACGAATAGTTAAATCCCAACCACCGCCAGCACCAGACGGTGCAACAAACGATAATGTTTTTGGCGGGTAATCTTTCGCAAATGCAGCACCTGCTGGAATAGCTGCGACAGACATCATTGCGGCTCCGATCATTACACTTTTAAGTTTCATGTTCATTTTATTACCTATTATTGTTATTTCCCTGAATTCAATTATTTGCTGTTGTTAATAATATTCAGCGTCAAATTGATGAAGTAATTATTCCCTGAATAGGTAATAGGGAATGTGATTCAAAACTCTATAAATTAGTTGTTTAAAGGCGGATATGGCGTTAATGATTTTTAATGAAATTGATAACTAATTGATAAATAAAAAGGAGAGCATAGAGCTCTCCTTTCTAGGAAAAAAACCTATATAGGTTCACAAGAACAATCATTTAAATTGACTTGCTTATATATTAAGTAACTTTTCTTTTCATTATATGAAACATTGTTATCCCATTCGTAGAAAACAAAAAACCGAGCTTCAGCCCGGTTTTCATTTTTAGATACATCTATTGAAATAGATATGACAATATTGATTATCTACAACAAGCGCTTACGAATTTGCACGACTATCGCTTCCGCAATAATGACAACAGCGAAGATGCTGATTAGCACCATAGACACCTTTTGCCATTCAAAGAGGTTTTGAGCATCGTTAAGCACGACACCAATGCCTCCAGCCCCTACTAACCCCAATACTGCAGACTCCCGTACATTGATATCCCAACGAAACAGTACTATTGAATAAAAAGCGGGCATTACCTGAGGCCAATAGCCTTTCATTAATATACTAGCCTTAGGAGCACCCGTGGCTTTAATAGCTTCGATTGTGCCCATATTAACTTCAACTAATGCTTCCGAAAGTAGTTTGCCAACGAAACCAATACTTCGTACTGCGATCGCCATGATCCCAGCCAAAACACCCGGTCCAAAAAGAGCAATAAATAACAGTGCCCAAACCAGTGAGTTGATTGAACGGGTGGATACGAGTACCACCTGAGCTAACCAGTTTATGGTTTTATTGGGGGTAATATTTGGGGCATTCAATAACGCCAAAGGAACCGCTAGTACCAATGTAAATAAGGTCCCTAACGTCGCGATATGTAAGGTTTCAATCAGAGCCGCATGCACCGTTGTCGGATAGAAGCCATAATCCACTGGCGTCATGCGTTTAAACATATCCACGAACTGCTCTGGTGCGTCATAAAGAAACTCAGGAATAACCTCTACGGTTTGCCAAGACCAAATCAACGCTGCGGCAATCGCAAAGTACACGGAAAATCGGGATAGCTTTTCCGACAGAGTAAACCTCTGCCACTCTCTATCTATACTCGCAGTTGTCATTAGAAGATCCTCCTGACCAGATTAGAAAGAAACTCACCGACCAAAATGACGGCAATAATAGTAATAAGAATGGCGGATACAAAATCATAATCAAAACGCTGGAAAGCAGAGAATAGCGTTCCTCCTAACCCACCTGCGCCAACTATGCCAACCATGGTTGAGTTACGAAGGTTAGAGTCTAATTGGTAGCTAGAAAAACCAATAAATCGAGTGAAAACTTGAGGCATCACCGCGTACAAAATCACACTCATGTAGCTCGCACCCGTGGCTTTAATGGCTTCAACCGGTTTAAACGAGACTTCTTCTATCGCTTCTGCAAACAATTTTGCGATGAAACCGATAGAGGCAATAATCAACGTTAATATGCCCGCTAATGCACCAAACCCCACCGCTTTAACAAAAATGATGGCGATAATGACAGGGTGGAACGATCGGCACAGTGCGATAAACAAACGAACGGGTGTGCTCACAACCGCTGGCATCATATTTCTGGCAGCTAGTAGCCCTAGTACCAAAGAGATCATAATGCCGAAAAAGCTTGAAATAATGGCGATTTGTAAACTTTCTAACAAGCCCCCAATTAAAAGACTAGTACGGGAGAAATCCGGCGGGAACATGCGACTTAATAAGCGCTCACTTTCACCGAAACCAATTAAAACCCTATCGACTGTTAACCCTAGCGTGCTAAAGCTGTAGACCAAGTAAACAGCAATTCCTATCCAAATAGCCTTATTCACTAGCGAAGGTTTAAAAGGGTTCTCTTTGTCGATGGTGTTACTTTTATCTATCGAAGCAGCTTGCCTTAATCCATCCATGACTCACCCCCATAAATGACTTTCAGATCTTCTTCAGTGATGTCACTCGGCGCACCATCAAAATGTATTTTTCCGTTACACATGCCAATGATGCGTTTGGCAAATCGCTGCGCCAGCTTCACATCATGAATATTAACTAGTACGGGCATGTCATTTCGTTCTGAGAACACCTCCATTAACTCCATGATCTCCACAGCCGTTTTTGGATCGAGTGATGAGGTGGGTTCGTCTGCCAGTAATATATAAGGGTTTTGCATTACAGCTCTTGCAATACCAACACGTTGTCTTTGACCGCCCGACAGGCTGTCTGCTCTTTGGTTTGCAAACTCACTCAAACCTACAAACTCTAATAACTCAAACGCTTGCTTTAAATCTTCTGCACTGTAGTTTCGGCGCCAAGCATCCCAAGAACTCATATAACCTAAGCGCCCACTTAATACATTCTCCAGTACGGTTAAGCGTTCAACTAAATTATATTCCTGAAAGACCATGCCAATATGGCGTCTCAGCTTACGCAATTCTTTACCTTTGACTTTGGTCAGATCTGCCCCATCAAACATAATTTCGCCGTCAATAGGATCATTGAGCCTATTGATGCACTTCAATAGTGTACTTTTCCCTGTCCCAGACGGGCCTATAATTGCGACAATACCTGGTTCACTAATATCAATATCAATACCTTTGAGTACAGGTTTCCCTACTATATATTCGTGATGTAGGTTATTGATTTGAATTGCATTAGAACTCATCACCGTCATTGTTTTAATCCTTTATTTTTTAATTTTGGCAAGCCAGTGCCCTACCGGTTAAGGCACACATTTAAAAGGAACTGGCTTGGTTTAATTTAGGTTGTTCTAGTCTTAACTTTTATTAGCTTCCGCGGCGAGTGCTGCTGCTTTTTTCTTCGCGCGCTTAGCGGCATCTTTCTCAGCTAATTTTTTAAGGCCCGTTTTGGTATAAGCGGTACCCGTAGCGTGAGCGATATCTCGAATTACTTGCCACTCTTCTTTATAAGTGATTGGAGCAAAGCGGTCTGCACCTTTAAACGTCGCCGACATTTCAGGAGTAAATCGATAGGTATTAAATGCTTCTCTTATCTTCGCTACCAAATCTGGGTGTAAGTCATGTGCATAACCAAAGGCAGATGTCGGGAATCGGGGGCTTCGATAGATAATATTTAACTCTTCTTCATCAACACGATCCGCATCCGCCATTCGATCAAAGACGTCCGATGCTACGGGTGCTGCGTCATAGTCTCCGTTAAATACACCTAAAATTGATTGATCATGCTTACCCGAGTAAAGAACCTTGTAATCTTGGTCTGGAACAATTCCTTCTGAAGGGAATAGAGCACGAGGAGCTAGGTTACCAGAGTTTGATGATGCAGAAGTATGTGCAACCCTTTTGCCCTTCAGATCAGACATATCCTGAACTTGGCCATCTTTGCGAGCAATGGTGATGAGGTTATAACCTTGGAAACCATCTGCTGTACCTTTAACTGCAATTGGGACATAGCCAGCGAGGTTAACGGCGTAACCCGTAGGACCTGTCGAAAAACCAGCAACATGAAGACGACCCGAACGCATGGCTTCTACCTGAGCAGAGTTTGAGTGAACGGTATAATAAATGACTTTCTTACCTGTCACCTTCGAAAGGTGGGCCTGAAAATCAGCAAACGCATCTTTATAAACCGCAGGATCCTCTACCGGTGTATAAGTGAAAACCAGTGTACTCGGATCACGCCACTCATCTGGATTTTTGGGCGTGTCAGCAACCAAATCATTATTTTCATCACAAAACTTATCGTCTAAAACGCCATGGTTAGAACAAGTTTCTGCGTAGGAAAGCGAAGGCAATAGCAATGAGCTGGCTAGTAGAAATCCTTTGGTAACATTTTTCATTTTACTTCCTTATGTTAATTAAATGTTTATTTCACGTTAATCAACATGGCTTATTGCAACTAGCAAGCCAACTTTAAATCATAATAAATATCAATCAGTTAAAATCAGACCAATAAGTTTCATCTTGATTTGAGTCACTTATGTCCCGTTTGAAATTGGTTGTTTGGGTCACTTATGTCCACTCGTTTTTTCAGTGAGTGATCATTTGTTATTTTTTACTCTAATCAGAAGTCCCCGTTCTAAAATCGTGCTTATCGATATTGTGTTTTTTCAACTTTCGGTACAGCGTTTTTCTTGGTAAGCAGAGCTTTTCTGCTGACGCATTAATGTTTCCCTGAGTGTCGAGCAGAGCCTGTGTGAGCAACTCTCTTTCGTAGCTGTCCATTTGCATCTCAAAATCCAGCTCTTGCCCAGGAGGAGATTGCACGCCTTTGTCCAGATTGAACCCATCTCCCACAATACCTAAAGCAAACCTATCAACCACATTTCGTAGTTCTCGAATATTACCCGGCCAGTCATGCTTACTCAGTTGCCCTAAAAGCTCAGGGTGAAACTCAGGCTGTTCTAGCTGATATTTGTGGCAAGCTTGCAGGACGAAATGTTTGAATAGTGGACGCAAGTCTTCCAGTCGCTGATTAAGCTTAGGTAAGTTAATACAGGCGAGATTAAGTCGATAGAAAAGGTCTTTGCGAAAGGCCCCTGTTTCACCGAGCTTCGCAAGATCGGCTTTACTAGCAGCAACAATCACCAGATCGACGGGGATCAGTTCATTGCCACCAACCCGTTCCACCACTCGCTCTTGAAGTACCCGAAGCAATTTTATCTGGACGGAAATAGGCATGCTTTCGATCTCATCGAGAAAAAGCGTTCCACCATTGGCCTGCTCTATCTTTCCTATTCTCTTTTTGTTAGCACTGGTAAATGAGCCCGCTTCATGACCAAACAGCTCACTCTCAATAATGCTTTCTGTCATCCCCCCACAGTTTATCGCCACAAAGGGTTTGTTTTTTCTACGACTAAAGCGGTGTAAGGCTTGGGCGACAACTTCCTTGCCTGTTCCTGTGTCCCCATTAATGATGGTATCCACTCCTGTTTTGGCAAGCACTAGGATCTGCTGTCGAATAGACTCCATCGCCGCAGAGTCTCCAATAACCACCTCCTCAATGGTTTCTGTGTCGCGATTAGTCGATGTGCCTTGAGCCAATTCAAACTGACGCTTCTCTAATGCCTTAGTTAGTTTGGCCACCAACACTTGAGGTGACAAAGGCTTCTCTAAAAAATCAAAAGCGCCAATTTTCATCGCTTCGATCGCCATCGGGATGTCGCCATGCCCACTCATTAAAATCACGGGCAACCCCGGCACTCGTGCATGGACCAAGCTCAGTAAAGATAAACCGTCAATTTCTGGCATTTTAACGTCGCATAGTAGAACGGCAGGGCTTTCGGGTCTTAGAAAGGTCAGCCCTTGCTTTGCATTGGTAAAAGCATTGACGGCAAAACCTTCGAGTTCCAGCATTTCACTCAAGGCGTCAACCACATCAACTTCATCGTCGATTAATACCACCTGCTTAATCATCTTGTTGCTCTCCTTGCCCTTGGGCTGAATCATAACTACGTAACCCTATGCTAAATTCCGTCCACTCCCCCAGTTGAGAGTCAGCCGATAAGCTACCACCAAAATCTCTGATTATGTTGTAAGCAATGGATAACCCCAACCCAAGCCCTTTGCCAACACTTTTACTGGTGTAGAAGGGGTCAAAAATATGAGACAAATCATCGGGGTCGATACCGCTTCCGTTATCTTTAATCAATAATAAAACCTGCTGAGAATGCTGCTTGATTTGAATCCGAATCGTCGGGTTCTCGCTCTCTTCTACCGCATCCAATGCGTTACCCAGCACATTCACAATGACTTGTTCAAAGCGTATTCCATTTGCCAGCACTGACACATGATCATCAGGTTCTGAATCAGTGGCCATCTCAATACGACAGTTCAGCTCATTAATTCTAGATTCCAGTAACTCTAGGGCTTCAAGCGTCACCGCTCTAACATTAACCTGTTCCAGTTTGCCATCAGATTTTCGAGCAAAAGACTTAAGGTGACGGGTGATGGTGGACGTTTTTTCAATGAGCTTAGCGATCTTCGTCAGATTGGTTTTGGCTCTTTCTGGCTGCCCCTTGTCTAACCATAAAGATGCGCTGTGTAAGTGACTATTAACCGCGGTCAATGGTTGATTGATCTCATGAGTAATACCAACACTTAATTCCCCTAAAGCGGCCAATTTACCCGCCTGTACAAGTTCGTTCTGCGTGGACAATAACTGGTGGTTGGTTTGCTCTAATTCCTGAGCGGTTTGCTGGAAAAATCGAACGTCTTTCGCCATTTCGGTCATTTCGTCACGCCCCTTCAGCTCAACTTCGGTATCAAGCTTGCCGGAGGCGATAGAACGCATACTCAGTTGTAACGCTTTAACCCGCTCTAGGATATTCTTTCTTACATAGAACCAAGAGATCCCTGCCGCCGCCAACAGACTGAATAGTGCAAGAATGAGCGACAAACGGTTGTTTCGAGTCAGCTCTTTCCCCGTAAGGGCGATAGCCGAGTCTATTTTCTTGTTCACTCTCGCGGCATAGCTTTCTATTTGCACCGCCAGTTGATGCAAATGCGTTTGGCTGTTATCAAGTAAAAAGCTTTTTTGGTAGCTAAGATCCAAAAGCTGGTTTTTCAGCTCAAACAATCGGCCCTTTCTCGACATTACGTTGATCATTGTATTTAAGCGTTCATTCAGATCAGGGTAGTTTAGGGCTAAGTTCCCTTGATTCCACAGAGCTAACCACTCCGCACCTAGCTCTTCGAGCCTTATCATAGTGTTATCTAATTCATTGTAGGTTGGGTCGTTATAGAGCTTTTCTGCCAAGCCCGCTTGGTAATACAACAGTGCTTTCAAACGAGGGTAGTCTATTTTTGATTGGTCGCCGTCGGGGAGTTGCCGCAATAATTGCACCGATTCAAACAGCAAAGGAAAAAGCCCATCGAGTAGGCTTCTAAACTCTTTATTCAATTGTTGGGATTTCGCTTCGCTTAGATAAAGTAAATTAAGGCTATTACCGATCTGAGTGATCAGCTCTTTAAAGTAATTATTGTAATCAGGGAAGTTGACCATAATTTTATTCATGGTCTCGATATATGACTCTATGTCCTTTATCGCTTTATTACGTTCTATGTTTGATTCTGAAGAGAGAATAACCGATGACGTCGCGATGATTCGTCTACCCATCTCATTAAGCCGCGAAGCCGCATCCAGCGCCGCCATGTCTTGTTCCTGAATTTTGGTCAGCCGTGCTTGAGTCTCTTTGAAGGTATGAAAAGACATCGTCGCGACTAGTAGAGTCGTCAATGAGAGCACACCAAACGCAAGTATGAGTCGAAAACCAATTCCTGACCACTTCATATAAAAGCCCTAACACCAGATCTATAGGTATCACAGTTTCTCATCAATCCCTCCCAACCAATTCTCGAGTAAATTAGATCAGGATTGTTATAACACCAAAAATTAACATCCTGTAATGGCACTGTCACAAATACGTATTTTCAACGGGGTGCTACCGACGAGATGGTTTAGCGACAAGTTCCCTTAGAAAAATGTACAAAAGAGAATCATATGAATGAGGTTGGATTTAAAATTAACGAAGTAGATAATGGGGATGTTGAGGAAAAGGAGAGCTTTAAACTCTCCCTTTTACTAACGAAAAAGTGGATGGGTCAAAAGTGTCACAATCTAAATTGACTTACCAACGTATCTAGCTGAGTTGATAATTGTTTTAAATGAACACTACTCGTTGTCAGATATTCCGCCACTTCCGCCGTTTCAACCGTCGATTGATTTATTCCTTCAATATTGCGGTTAATTTCATGCACCGCACTTGATTGCTCTTCTGTGGCCGTCGCTACCTGAATGTTCTGATCGCTAATGTGATCAATATGAGTACTGATCTGATGAAGTGAACGATTAGCGTTATCTGCGTGCTCAACCACTAATAAGCTCTGCTCTTTACCTTGAGACATCGCACTAACCGCTCGATTCGATTCACTTTGTAGCCGATTAATAACACCTTGAATCTCTTCAGTAGAGCTTGCAGAGCGACTCGCTAGGTTTCTTACTTCATCTGCCACAACTGCAAAGCCTCTGCCCTGTTGACCTGCACGAGCTGCTTCTATTGCAGCATTAAGAGCAAGCAGATTGGTTTGCTCTGATATACTTCGAATCGTGTCTAGTATCGAACTGATGTCTTCTACTTGGCCCGCCAGTGATACAACGACTTGCGTCGCTTGATCAAGATCATCGGTTAATTCGGTAATTTGCTCACGCGCTTCGTTAACCACTCCTCGCCCACTTTCAGCTTGATTGGTTGCCTGCTTTGCAACACCCGCAGCTTGAGCGGCGTTATTGGCAATTTCACTCACCGTTGCACCAAGCTCATGTATTGCCGTGGCAACCTGTACCGTACTATCTCGCTGAGAGGCGCAGTTATTTTGCGTCAGCTGAGCACGTTCAGATACTTCATTTGCCGTGATCGCTAATTCATTCGAGCTTTTAGCGACCTCTTTAATTGACTGATGAACCTTTTCAATAAAGGCATTAAAACTATTACTGATTGCCGTTAACTCGTCTTTTCCTTTCAAATCGATACGAGTATCCAATGCCATTTTCTCTGCGGCAGTCGCAATCGCCTGCTGCAGAAAGGCGACACGCTTTTTAAGACTGATAACCATAGAGGCTGACGTGAAGAAAGAGAGAAGCATCGCGATAGCAATAATTGCAATCATGGCATCTCTACCCGATTGGTATTGCTGTTGGCTAATTTGATTCTGCTGCTCAGCCTGCAAAAGAAGCGAGTCTAAAATTGCATTCGCGTGTTTACGTAAAACGCCATAGGTCTTTGCATATTTATATCGATAAACCTGACGAGCCGCATCCATATCCCCCGCTTCAAATGCTACTAACATAGGGTTAAGCTCAGTTTGAACCATCAACTCAAAGCTACTTAATAATCGCTCTACTTCTTTCTTGTTTTGTGGATCAACTTGAGCATTCACCGCGTGTTCAATGGCTTGACGCATCTCTGGAATATCTTCTACACGCGTCTCTTTAACTCTCGTTAGCACCCCCTTTTCATCACGTAATAAGGTGTCTTGATCTTGCAGTAACATCATATCAATGCCCACTCTCATACGAGGGATCCGAGACGCCACCTCCGCCATTGAACGCATTGGCGCTGAGGTATTTAAGTAGAGTTGTTCTGACTGATTATGGATTTTCGACATGCTGTTGAAACTGGCTAAGCCGACGATGATTAATGCTAAGCAGGGTAATAAAATCACAAATATCAATCGTGACTGTAGGGTAAATCGATTGGCTAACATTGACTCTTTTCCTTAAGACTTCCATAACTTAATTTAGAGGCGAAGATAGCATGAATATTATTCTGATTTTTCTAACCAGCATCGATTTACCAATGAATTTAACACTTTCAATAAGCTCAATGAATTTAATAAATTTAATGAATAAAACTTACACCCAATATCATCTAACCCTTGTTGGCATAACCTTAAGGTATGAGTGTAGCTCGCCGTTTTTATACTCAATAGCGGAGTAAATGCTGTTTTCGCTCGACCCAATCACATTGAATTGATAACGGTTATCGCCTTTTACAATCGAAATTGTGAGCATTCCATCCACTAGCACCCATTCCCCTGTGGTATGTAAACGATCGAACAGTTTGAACTCATCTAACGTTCCATCAGATTTAAGATTCAGCTCTGTAATATAACCACCTGTACAGGATTTAATCCAAAGGGAATCGAGCACTTCATTTCTCTGAATATCGCTTTTAGTCGCAAGCCATTGCTTATACTCTTCTATCTCTAACCATTGGCGATCGACAGCATCAACGTCTATTGCTGGAGAACTAATTGATTCTCGGTGAAACAGCTGTAAATAGATTTGTTCTTTCGTCATATTTCTCATCACTCTGTTTGCTCATCAATATACTGGTTTTCAGCGCATTTATTTTTCAATACTAGCTGGCATTATCTTATTCTCTGATACACCAACTAAGTTCTATAGCCCCACACAGCATCAATTAACTTAACCATCAACTCTTTGGATACGCCATCTTTGTCTAAGCTAGGTAGGTATTCGACAAAATCCGCACCAACAAATTTTGGACTCTGTGCCAGCGTATGTACCAAAGTTAAAGCTTCTCTTGCCGTTAAACCACCCACATTAGGCGAACCAACTGCACGAAAGATTGAGCCGTCCAAAGCATCATAATCAAACGATAAATAGATTCGGTCGTACTCTCGTTCTAATTTAATCATTAGCTCACGGAGAACCACAGAGAATCCTCGTTCGTCTATCTGCTGCATATTGTAGTTAGTGATGCCCAATGACTCTATCAGTTGATGCTCATTGAGCATTAAATCACGGACTGCGACATAATAAACATCACTTGAAGATAAGGTGATATCTGGGGCCACATGCCAATTGTGGTGTGGATAGCGATCCATTAGCAACGCAAGCGGCTTGCCGTGTAAATTACTCGCCAAGCTATCATTGCAGTCAGCATGAGCATCGACCCAAACAACGGCGACCTTTTCTCCCTGCTTTTGTTGGTAGTGAGTTAGCATGGCTTGCACCGTTCCTAAGGCAATAGAATGATCACCACCAACGGTGATAGGGACACGCCCATCATTTAAACTACGTTCGATTCGCTGTTGGAGTTGACGACAATAAGTGGCTAGTGCTTGTTCTTTACTATCTTGGTCAATGAGCTCTAGGACTTCCGAAGACGCAATGATATCTCCTACATCCTTAATATCTGCCCCCCAACGCGTGTTACGAACATGGATCCAGTCAGTTAGTCCAATCCAACTCTGTTCATTAAGTTCTCGGAGTCCATCTACCGTGTTTTCTGTTGTAGGGTGGCAGCCCAGAAGATTAAACGGCGCACCAATAATATCAAATTTCCTTTTCATTCCATCGCCTTAGCTAAGGGTATCTACCTTCAATCTATTCAGAAATGCTAAGTAAGTAAAACGCTAGTTTAAGCGATGCGATCCTTGCTATAATTCGCGCCGAATTCATGAAATTTTACTTTATAAATAACGACAGGCGTCTAATGATCCCCACCTCCGCTAAATCCATTATTATTCTCGATTTCGAAACCACGGGCTTATCACCAAACATGGGAGATAGAGCCATTGAAATTGGTGCGGTGAAACTTGAAAACGGTCAGGTTGTCGATAGCTTCCAGCAACTGATGAACCCAGGATTTCGCGTGAGCAGTTTTATTGAAAACTATACTGGCATTACCAATAACATGTTGACGCAAGCGCCTAGTAACGCTCAAGTCATGAATGAGTTTTGCGATTTTATTCAAGACAGCCACTTGGTCGCACACAACGCTTCGTTCGATAAACGATTTCTTGATGCCGAGCTAGAATTAATCAATCGAGACTACAACGGTGAGTTTGTTTGCTCTTTATTAGTCGCAAGACGGTTAATTCAAGACGCTCCAAGCCATAAGTTGGGTGAGCTGGTTAAGCATCGCCAAATAGAAAATGACGGCGTTTTTCACAGAGCGTTAGCCGATTCAGAAATGACCGCCAAATTGTGGCTTTCTATGGTGAATGATGTTGAATCGGTGACTTCCGATGAAGCCAGTTTTTCGTTTATGAAAACAATCAGTAAAACCCAAAAGGCTTCCGTTGATGCGCTGCTGCATAAGGCGAAACAATAGTTCAGTTCTAGCTCCATTGGCTGAAAGCACTTGGAATGCCATACACGCGTGTTACACTGCGCGGCTTAGCTGTTTTGCCAAAAGCTAGATTGCTAAAAATCGAGTTAGCTCTTTTATCTATACCAATTACTTATACCGAGACAATCAATGCCATTTTCTAAATTAGGATTAAGCGATCCACTTCTACAAGCCATCAATGAACTGGGTTACGACAAACCAACCGAGATTCAACAAAAGGCGATCCCGCTTGTTCTATCAGGGCAAAACCTGATTGCTGCGGCTCAAACTGGTACTGGTAAAACAGCAAGTTTCGTATTACCTATTCTAGAAATGCTGAGTAAAGGTGAAACGCAGCGTAAGAAACGTATCCGTGCGTTGATCCTGACACCGACTCGCGAACTGGCGATTCAGGTTAATAACAGCATTACCGAATATGGTAAGCACCTTAACCTAACCTCAACAGCAATCTACGGTGGCGTGAGCGAAAAGCCTCAGAAGCAATTACTGATTGATGGCATTGATGTTCTAGTTGCAACTCCAGGTCGTCTATTGGATCTGTACGGTCAACACGCAGTTCACTTTGAAGAAGTGGAAACATTTGTTCTTGATGAAGCAGATAGAATGCTCGACATGGGCTTTATTGAAGACATCAATAAGATCATTGCTCGCCTGCCTCAAAACATTCAAAACTTACTGTTCTCTGCGACATTGTCTAATCCTGTTCGTGAGCTTGCTAGAACAGCAATTGATAGTCCAGCTGAAATTTCTATTGCTAAGCACAGCGCATCAAAAGACAGTATTGAGCAGTGGTTGATTACCGTTGATAAAGATAAAAAATCTGCGCTACTGAGCCACCTAATCCAAGAGAACGATTGGGACCAAGCACTGATCTTTATTGAAACGAAGAAAGGCGCAGCCAAGCTTGTATCACAACTTGAAAAACGTGGCATTCCTGCGGAGTCTTTCCACAGTGGCCGAAGCCAAGACGTTCGTTCTCAACTGCTTACTGACTTTAAAGATGGCAACATCAAGTTCTTAGTCGCTACAGGCGTTGCTGCTCGTGGTATCGATATTGAAAACCTCACTCGAGTGTTGAACTACGACATTCCATTCCCAGCAGATGAGTATGTTCACCGAATTGGTCGTACGGGCCGTGCGGGTGCTAAAGGTGAGGCGATCTCATTTGTGTCACGAGACAACTTTAAGAACTTGTGCATGATTGAAAGCCGTTTAGGCCATTTAATTGAGCGTCGTGAGATTGAAGGATTCACACCAAGCAAAGAAGTCCCGATTTCAATTTTGAACTACGTGCCTAAGCATAAGCGCGAGCCTAGAGATTAAACGTAAACAAAGATATTAAAGAACAACGCTAGTCGGGCGTACTGTTAATTAAAAAGAGAGCGAATTATCGCTCTCTTTTGCTATCTATGGACTTATTCTCTAAGTCAGCGGTCTAGTCTAGTTCGACTGACAGACACAAACTGGCGTAACTGCTTCTAAAGTACTCCCGCTAAACGTTAACGATCCTGTTTCAACGTTTCGCTTGTAACTCACCAACGAGTTGGAGTTCTGATTTGCCACCACGCACCATAAGCCATCACTACTAATAGCAAAGTCTCTAGGAAACTTCCCTTCGGTTGATACAGACTCTTGCCATTTAGGCAGCGACCCATCAACTGAAAATATCGAGATCTGATTCTGATGACGACACGATACGTAAAGGAACTGTTCATCAGGTGATAACTTTATCGCTGATGCCGCTTCACCTTTTTCTTGTTCAGGTAGCAAGTCGGTTTCATCAACGACTAGCCATTCATCATCAATATCTTTTAATGTAATTAGGGTCTCTGAAAGCTCACACACCACATATGCGGTTTGCTCTAATGCATTAAACACCATATGACGAGGACCATTACCCGCAGGCATCGCTACACTTTGAACTGGCAAGGCATTAAACGTGAGGGTTGAACGGTCGTATTGATAAAAGTGAATCACGTCAGCGCCAAGATCAACAACCGCTAACTGGTCACGAGTTGAAAGAAAAGTAACTTGGTGAGCATGAGGAGACGTCTGTCTATCGAGATTAACGCTGCTGCCATCAACAAAAAGATCCGCAACTAACTCTTGTGGCTGTCCATTAGTATCAAGGGTACAAATATTAACGTTCCCTGAACCATAATGAGCAATCGCAATGAATTGCTGCTGCTTGTCTATCGCTAAGTGGCAAGGAGAGTCACCAATTAAGTCAATGGCATGCAGTGTAGAACCAATCAACGTATGTAATTGTGGTGGGCAGGCTTTCTCTACTTCATTGGCGGTATAAACGGCTTGTGCTGTCGCTGTAACATAAGAAGGATTTTTAGTTTGTAGCATCACATGCTTGTGTATCAATTTACCAGTGTTCTGGTTTAACTCCACACGAAGCATTCCCTCACTAGACTCAAGACCATCGCTATAGCATCCGATATTAAAATCCATTCATTCCCTTAATTTTTATTTAGTTAGAAGAGCTTATAGCTCCAGTCTACTATAAATATTCAAATTAATAGGGTGAGCTAGATTCAATATTCTGTGAAATAAAAGTGATTTGATATGAAATTTTGTCGGATTTGAACACTTTCTGATGATCGGCATTTTTCAGAATAATAAAAGAAAAAACCCACTAAGCTTTCACTTAGTGGGTTTTCTGTTCTTACTCGCAGCAATCCGGCTACAAATGATGCTCCCTGCATCGAATCCTTGATAGTAGGCTGATTCCTTCAGCGCTTTCCTTATCATCGCCATCCTAGCGGTGTCCTTGGCAATCCTGCCCGTTAGCTATCCTCGCTAACTCACATCACCCAATCCTTGAGTAGTGTCCTAACTTCATCATCCTGATAAAGATTTATCTTATTCCTTTAAGCGTCCATTAACCTATCCGGTAACCATCCAAGTTACTAGCATCCAGCTAATGTCCTTTGCAATCCTTGCTGATTACTCATCCTGAATAATCATATCTTCGTCCTGAAGATGACCAATCCTTGGGTCTTTCCTGTTCCGTGTCTGCTCCCTGCTGACAACATGGTTAGAATACGCTTATCCCTGCTCTCGGGCAATTATCGTATTACATAAATCGCACCATCCAAATAGTTCAATTAACATACACACCCAATAATAACAACAACTTAAAATCACAACACTGCAGTTATCTTCGTACGATGCTTCTATAATCTCACAGCATTGTAAGAGATCTCGCACAAGCCTAGTCGCTAAACTAGAAAACCCTAGGTAAAGTGTTCCTTTCAATTGGGCGTTTTGCATACAACATTGTCATCGAATGATACGATATTCACTTAAATTACTAGATGAATAGCATCATTAAGACGATATACTGGTCACTGACGTCACCAATTAGATTTTCAATTAAGGAGCTTCAATGGTCTCAAAATGGTCACAACGTTTTTTTCAAATGGCTGAACTGGTCGGCTCTTGGAGTAAAGACCCATCAACTCAAGTTGGTGCAGTGATTACGAAAAACAATCGCATCGTCTCTGTTGGATTTAATGGTTACCCTCATGGTATCTCTGATAGTGCAGATACGGATGACCGTGATATGAAGTATTTGAAGACTCTGCATGCAGAAGAGAATGCCATTCTTTTCGCAAAACGAGACCTTGATGGATGTGAAGTATGGGTGACCCACTTTCCTTGCCCTAATTGCGCAGCAAAGATCATTCAAACAGGTATGTCTTCGGTTCATTGCCCGGAGCAGACAGAAGACTTTTTATCACGTTGGGGCGACAAGATTAAGATAAGCCAAGATATGTTCTTGCAAGCAGGCGTTAAGGTGAATTGGCTTCCGCTAGATTCGCTGAAGTAGCTATATTAAATACGCTATTTATCACTTCAAGTAATAAAGTCTCGTTCAAGGTTAGTGCCTTAAACGAGACTTTTTCATTTTTCGCTTAGTGTTTACTGCTTAGTGCTTAGTGCTTAGTGCTAAATCTACGCAAGCTTCAACTGAGTAAAAATATCGAACAATTGCTGTGATTTATATGGTTTGGGCAAATAGGCATCCATACCAGCATCAAAGCAGCTCGCAATCTCTTCATCTAATACACTCGCGGTGAGTGCAATAATTGGCATCTTAGCTTTACTATTTTTAACCTCCCACTCCCTGATTTTTTTAGTTGCGGTCAGTCCATCCATCACAGGCATCATGCAGTCCATTAAAATTGCAGTAAACGTTTCACCTCTCGTTATAGCTTCTACTGCCTCTAAACCGTTACTCGCAATACTGTATTCCATTCCTATTTTGTCTAAGAAAAAGCTCGCGATCTTCTGGTTCATTAAATTGTCTTCAACCACTAATACACGATTACCTATATACGGGGGCTGTGACATAGAAGCGGCTTCAATCAGCGTAGCAGAAGCCGATGTACGGTTACTGGCACATTTAGATAACGTATTAGCGAATCTACGCCCCAGGATGGGTAGCGTTATACTGGCCGTGACTAAAGCAGCAAGATCTGGAGATATATGAAGGTGATGTTGGCAAGCTATTATTTCTGCCGTAGGGAATTGATCTCTTAGTTTTGTAACGTCTTGATGAGCACTTGCATCCCCCGACTTACAATAAAGAATCAACTCATAAGGTGTTATATCTGCCTTACACTTTTCAACATCGAGGTAATGAGTAACAGCGACTCCATATTGCTGACATTCTCGGCTGATCATATCAGCGTAGTTTGAGCTGTTAGATACTAATAATGCACGTAACCCAATATTTTTTGGTTCTGGCTGAGTTTCCGATACCGTAATGGGGATCTTACATTCAAAGCTACTACCAAGCCCTTTCGTTGATTCTACCGTTAAGGTTCCTTTCATTAATTCGATAAGTTGACAACATATTGCTAAACCAAGCCCTGTACCACCGTACTTCCTGGTAATACTTCCATCTTCTTGAGTAAATGGATTAAAGATCGTGTTAAGTTTCGATTTATCGATGCCAACACCTGTATCAATCACTCTAATTTTTATAAATGATTGTTCGCCTTCCATAAAAATATTCAGCTTAGTGGTAACCAATCCGCGAGTTGTGAATTTTACGGCATTAGATAGTAGGTTCATCAAGATCTGTTTTAATCTAAATTCATCAACTTGAACTCGAGCAGGAATGTTCTCATCAATTTCGATGGCAAGTTCGACCAATTGACTGATTGATTTTCCGGTCATCATATTAACCGATTCATACACAACTTCTTTAATATCAATGTCATTTGGTGATAACACCAAATTACCAGACTCAATTTTCGATAAATCCAAAATATCATTAAGAAGAACAAGGAGTGATTGAGATGATGTATCGATATCATCAAGGACATCTTTTTGGCTTGTATTTAGGTGGCTTTCAGACAAAATTTCCGTCATGCCTATGATGCCATTAAGAGGGGTACGAATCTCATGTGACATGTTCGCCAGAAATGCACTTTTGGCCCTATTAGCTGAAACGGCTGCTTCTTTTGCCTGAATTAGCTTTTGCTCGTGCTCTTTTTGCTCAGCAATAATTCTATTTAACCCATGAGCAAATCGGGTAAACTCATCGTTTCCATCCGTAACAATCAAATCAACTTTTGATTGACCAATTGACCCCATTGTTGTCAATATTCTCTTAAGCTTAGTGTTAATTCGGTAAAGGGTACTTGTACCCCAAAAGAACATAAACACCACAAAAACAAGCCCAGCTAATGAGATCGCCAATATCTGTCGCTTGGCCGACTTAACACTGATTTCTAAATTAGAAGACAATAAATCAGTAAACATGGAAATTTGCTGTTTGACCAAACTATGTCGTTGTTCAATATTACTG
This sequence comes from Vibrio kyushuensis, assembly GCF_050337325.1. NCBI lineage: Bacteria > Pseudomonadati > Pseudomonadota > Gammaproteobacteria > Vibrionales > Vibrionaceae > Vibrio > Vibrio kyushuensis. The sequence goes on along the minus strand of NZ_JAKJSV010000002.1, from coordinate 369,290 downwards.
ATATATCCTTTTAGCCCACTCGCAGTTATTTGATCATTTAGTGCTTTCTCCTTAACCATACTGCCTTGAGTAAACTCTTTTCGAGCAAAAAGAGAAACCAATGATTTTAATTGTCCACTATCGGCACCAGTTATGAATTTATCTAAATAGAATTGCTGACGCTCAAACACTTGGAAATAATCATGACGATAATCTGCGTATGACAAATTTTGATAAGCGATGGCCTGTACAAGCCAAGCTTCTCGTTGCATCCAAAATAAAAACCAGTTTAAGTCACTAAACACTAACTCTAGTTCATGAATACTTAATGAGGATGCATGGCTATTGGCTTTGTGTAGTTCACTATTAAGCTCGTAAACCACTTCAAATATCAGATTGCCCAAATCAATCATTTCATCATTAGCCGATTGTTCAAGATCCTGAACTAGGTACTTTAAATCTTCGATCTGAAGAATAACTAAGTTACTGCTTTGCATGCCGTGGTGACTATGTTCACCGGTATGAGCAATAGAAGCGAGTGTATCTAGCTCTGAATCAATCTCTTTAAGTTTCATCGCAGATGTAGCTGTATCTTGCTGTAACTTTGAGGTAAGTAATTGGTAAATTTTATTGCTAATACCGGACAGTAGTTCGAGAGATTCGACTTTCTCTGTCGTTATTGTATAGCTGTGTAGCCGCCCCTGAATCATACCAATTGACGAGTATGAGAAGCCTATAATAATCACCAACGGGACTAAACATAAAACGATAAGCCTAAGTTTTATCGACAATTTTGTTAAAAGCATGTAGTTATTTTCCTTGAAACTATCAGTTCCTAGCCTATGTTTAATAGTAGTCAATATTGCGTTGCATATAAGACTTTTAACATATTTTCATCAGATTCAGTTTCAAAGGAGTGTTCTTGAGTCGATTTGTCTGCCTATTTGTTCTCTATTTGATTTCCTTTCATTCAATAGCCAATGAATATGCCGTTGTCTCGCTTAATCACGACTTCCCTTCACTAAGAACTAGCCAAGTTAAGATGCTTTATCGGGGACGGCTTACCTCAATAAATGGCACACGCATGCGGTTAGTAGACTTACCCTCTGTTTCAGAACAACGCGAAGAGTTCTACAAAAAGGTTTTAGGAAAAAACCCTTCTCAAATGAATGCCATCTGGGCTAGGCAAAGTTTCTCAGGAAAGGCCAAAGCGCCTTTTGAACTCGCGTCAGAGAGCCCGTTAGATATTATTCAATGGCTCAAAAAACACAAAAACGGCATCGCCTACTTACCGATTGGCAACGTTACGATTGATATGAATATTCTCTATAAAACAGATAATTAAGGCTAGAATATGAAGGCTTGGTATACATTATTATTGTTATTATATGCGCCTTTTTCCGCTGCGCAGCTTAACCTAACAGACTCTATTCGATTGAGTGGTTTTGGTACTGTGTCCGCCGCCAAAGTTGATACACAAACCCCAGTCATTGGTAACCGAGAGATCACCGAGGATTGGTGTTTTGATTGTGATACTACACTCGGCTTGCAGCTTGATGTTGATTTCACTGACCTTTGGCGAGCTTCGGCGCAAGTAGTAAAGCGCCCACAGGATGAATTCTCTAGCCCTGAGCTTGAACAAGCCTTTGTTGAATATGCGAATAACAATTATCAAATCAAAGTCGGCAGATTAAGACTGCCACTTTATATGTATTCTGAGGTCTATTACGTATCCTCAGCCTATCCTTGGCTTCGCCTACCTATTGATGTCTATTCTTTTGATTTAGGCATTACACATTTTGATGGTGCAAGGCTAGATTGGAATGTCGATCTCTCAGATGAGGTGCAGCTGATTATAACTCCGTTTTATACATCGTCTTCAAACAGCACACAGGTGCTTTATGGGTTAGAAAGTCACATAGAGACAGGACATAGTGGCGGAATTAGCTCTCAAATTTACTACAACGAGAATGAATTCAAACTTACCTATATACGTACCGATCTTACTTTAACTGCCCCTCAGCCTATTGGCACGAGCCAATATAATATCGACTTATTAACGCTAGGAATGAGTTACTACTTAGACTTACTTCACTTCCAAACTGAAATCTTATTTGCCGATGATTTTGATGCAAACTGGTATGCAGGGTTAGATTATCCATTAGGTGACTGGCAGCCATATATTCAGTATGGGCAGCAACGTAGTAATTTAAAAAGTGAGTCATACCTGATTGGAACTAAATACAACATCACACGTCAACTCAACCTGAACGTCGAATGGCAATACATTGTAGGCCGAAAAGAAATGATCAATAGTCATTTCACTGAGCTACAAATGACATCTTCTTACGAACACTCAGCAAATATCGTTTCTATTGGCATGTCGTTTACTTTTTAAGTTGTTTAAACGATCTAGATCGCAATAATATTTAATTGAATGAAATTAATTCATTAAAACCGTGCTACAGAGCGATATCATCTAAAATTAAGTCGCGTTATTTTAAAAAGTCAATTAGCTATTAGACCGCTAATGTTGGCACTAAACTCCTGAAATCAACCCAATACCAGTCGAATATCTCGTGGTTATTTTTCCTAGCAGAATAACGCATTGCCCTTTACAATCCTGCCCCATAATAATTACAACAGTAATACTAACTGTTCATCTTCCCCCAAAGAGAGCCGTTAGCTTTGTGCCTAAGGTTTAAAAACCTATCGAGTACATTCCAATAACATAAGCTCAAATAACGAAAAGGTCCCCCACGACTATGCCTTTAGCAAAACAGAACGCTGAGAAGCACCTTCTTGATTGGCAGACTAGCCAAACGATTGCAGAATCTACTTCCCCTTTGTTAGGTCAGTTATATCGAGAGAAAGGGGTCGAAGTTATCCTCTTTGGTAAAACCCTCGTCAATGCAGACACTATCGATATCATCAAGGCTCATAGACTTTCTCGCCACTTTACTAACCAACAACTGACTCCTCAACAAACCTTCCCTATTATTCAATGCCTCGCCGCCATGGAATTGTCTCCTAGCCGAATCGATGTTGGTCAGCTTGCTCAGCAATACTGGAAAGATCACGACGACACTCACGCATTGAACGATTTTCTTCATACTGCGTTATTAAAAGCGATGGATGGCAAGACAATCTCAGAGCCTCGTGATGTGGTTCTATATGGGTTTGGTCGAATCGGTCGCCTACTGACTCGCCTATTGGTAGAAAAGAGCGGACCGGGTTACCCACTTCGCCTGAGCGCCGTTGTTGTTCGTGGTGGTAAAAAAGGTGATTTAGAAAAACGTGCGAGCTTATTGCGCCGCGACTCTGTTCACGGGCAATTTAACGGCAGCATCATTGTTGATGAAGAGCGTAAAGCCATCATAGCCAACGGTAACTACATTCAGTTTATCTACGCCAATAAGCCTGAAGAGATCAATTACAACGATTATGGCATTAGTAATGCGTTAGTGGTTGATAATACGGGTGCATGGAGAGACACCGAAGGCCTAAGCCAACACTTAGCTTGTGAAGGTGCAGAGAAGGTTCTACTTACCGCTCCAGGTAAAGATACGATTAAAAACGTTGTTTTTGGCGTGAATGAGAACGATATTCTTCCTGAAGATAAAATTATCTCTGCGGCTAGCTGCACGACGAATGCAATCACTCCTACGTTAAAGGCAATTAACGATAAATACGGCATTATCTCTGGCCATATCGAAACTGTTCACTCATTTACCAATGATCAGAATCTAATTGATAACTTCCACTCAGGTGATCGCCGTGGACGTAGTGCTTCATTGAACATGGTTCTTACTTCGACTGGTGCTGCTAAAGCGGTCTCTAAAGCACTACCAGAGCTTGAAGGTAAGCTAACCGGTAATGCGATTCGAGTGCCAACACCAAACGTGTCTATGGCAATTGCAAACCTAAACCTTGAGTCAAATACAGAGAAAGAGGAGCTGAACACTTACTTACGTGAAATGGCCCTTACATCGCCACTTTCAGCACAAATTGATTACACAGACTCTACTGAAGTGGTATCTAGCGACATCGTAGGATCACGTCATGCAGGCATTGTTGATGGCGTTGCCACCATTGCACAAGATAACCGCTGTGTTGTTTACATTTGGTATGACAACGAATTTGGCTACAGCTGCCAAGTTGTTCACTGTATGGAACAGATGATGGATGTTCGCTACAAGACGTATCCAGCTTCATTATAGCAAGTTGAGCACGCAAATAAATTAAGCCTCCACAACTACAATAATAAAAAAGCTCACCCTGTAATCGATAGTCTTTAACCACTAACAATTCATGGATGAGCTAGTACTTCTCGTTGATTTTCCGCTGATACTGGTTTCCAGTACCAGCGGCTTTTTTACACTAAAATATCGTACTTTAGTGAGTTAACTTTTCACTGACTAAAGTAGCCAGTAACTAAGCTACTTAGTTACTTAGCTAAATGACGAACCAAGGCTTCAGTAGGACGAACAATAGCTACAATTGCTTCATCGTAAATCTTCGCAGACTCACTGATTACCGCTAAGTAAGCTTGTGCATCTTCACTGCGAATCGTTTCACCCTTCTTCGCTTTTTCAATCAAAGTCAGACCAAGATCAGCTACTAACTGTGCTTTTTCAGCGATGATAACGCTATCAACCGATGCGATGTGATTAGCAAAGATGGGCTGAGAGGCAACCGCCGCGTCGCGTACATTTTGGTAATGAGTTTCTAATTCAACCAATGAAGCACTGTTTCCTGCAGCAAAATCGCTGACCAATTTGTCCATGTCGTACACCGCGTAGCTTTCTACCACTAGCGCATCGACAAAACGGTTTAGACGTTCATGTTGATTGTAAAGATCGCCATGATTCTCCGTTGAAATCCACTTCTCCCAGTTACGAGCATAGTACTGAGCTGGCTCAATGTATTTTGCTAACGCTTGAAGTGATTGAATGTTCTGACCTTTAGCAAGGCGCTTCAATAGCATATCAGCGTCAGCATGATGACGAAGACCTACTGAAACCTCAGACCAAGTATCCATTACGCTCATACGTTGGTACATGCTCTCTTCATCAGTCAATGAAGCATCTGACCATAAACGCTCAGCAATCGCGTAGCTACGTGGCCATAGGTACTGCTCTACTGTGTGCGTGTCTTTATTTTCTAGCCACATGGTGATTTCACCACCAAGAATAAGCTCTTTCTCTTTCTCAGTAAGCTCTGCTGGGTAACCACCGTTTGGCTCAGGGATAACACTGCCTTTCATTGAGCTACTTGCAACGATTTCCGCTGTCGTTGGCCAACGAACATTACCAATAAGCTGGTAGCTACCTTCGCTAAAGCCATTTTGATCTAAGTTTAAATTAAACTCTGTATATGACATGAAGTTATCAAAGTAAGCGACTAGAGACTTGCCAGCCTGATACTCTTTAATGAACACTTCTTCACGAGATTTTCCGTTGTAGTCTACAAACGCACGTGGCGTACCATCTTTCGCTTCAATGATAGTAAGTAGTCCCTTACGTGGGCCACCCTTAGTGCGCGGCTTTTCCCACTGGTAGCTAACAAAGCTCTCACCAGCATGAAGGGAATCATCTACCGTGATCCCTTTTGGAATCGGATCATTACGGTAGTGGTAGCTGGTTGGTTGAGGCTGATCTAGGTAGTAACCTGTCGATAGAATACCTTGGTAACCTTCTTTCGCTGCTCGACCAATACTGTCGTGACCTTGCCAGCTTTGGATTACAATTGAAGTTGGCAGATCTTTGTGCCAAATTTCATCCCAACCAGTCATCTTCTTACCGCGCTCTTCAAGCATCTTTTCAACTTTAACGTTTAGGTAAGATTGTAAGCCACGCTCTCCATCGATATTATTTTCTTCAATGAAAGCTTGGTGTTTTTCACTGTTGACCCATTGTGAGTAATTTGGCTCATCACCGCCAATGTGGAAATACTCATCAGGGAAAAGAGCGACAACTTCGTCAAACACATCACCCAGCATGTCATACAGTTCAGGGTTTAGCGGGTCCATTAATGGCTCAAATACACCCCATTCACGCTCTTGCTCGTAAGATTGACCTTCGCCACCCGACATAAGATGAGGGTAAGCAACAGCAACCGCAGAAGAGTGACCTGGTAACGAGACTTCAGGAATCACACGAATACCGAGGTTACGTGCGTACTCAACAAGGTAACGAACCTGATCTTTGGTGTAATAGTTGCCGTCAGAGCTTTCAGACCATAAGCGTGTCCACGAATCAGTCTTAATGCGGATACCTTGGTCATCCCAGAAATGCCAGTGGAATACGTTCATTTTTGCGGATGCCATTGCATCTAGCTGACGAATCAAAACGTCAAATTCGATGAAGTGACGAGAAGTATCGTAAGACACACCACGCCATTGGAAACGAGGCTCATCAACGATGCTTACCGCAGGAATGTGGTAACCCGTCGACGTTGACTGGACAAGCTGAAGAATGGTTTCAATACCGCGAATCGCTCCGTATGGGCTTTCAGAAGTGAGTACAATGCGGTCACCGCGAGTAGTGATGCGGTAAGACTCGTCTGATTCGATATTTTGAACTTCTGTCTTAGGAGCACGGTTGATGTCGATAACTAAATTGGCTTCTTTTTCATTCTCGGCCTGCCAATTCAGTGTAGGTACACCCGTTTGTCTTTCAAGACGATCAATAAAACGCTTAGCGGTATATTCAACACGGTCTGAATTAAAGCCTTTAATAAAGACTTTAAATTCACTATCAACTGTTACCTGACCTTTTTTTAATTCCACAGTTTGTGGATAAGGCATAAGGTTTAAATCTGTATTTGGTGCCATTGCTAGTGCCATAGGAGAAACCATTGTGCTTGATATTAATAAAGACAATATCGTTTTTTTCATTCTATTTATTCCTATAATATATAATTTTTACATATTTAATTTAGATACATTGCATTTATAGACTTAAATCACAATTTAAATATTTCATTAATTTAGAAAGAGAAATTCACACCTAAACGGAAGCGCCAATCGGTTTTGCCGTTGATATCTGGATCATTTGAAGCAATCGTATCGGCATCGACAACTTCAGCATACGGACGGATGTTTGATTTCCATTTATAGACCGCTTTTACTGTGTGCTCGCGTGCATGAAGATCACCAGTCGCCAGCTCATTGGTGTGGTGAGTAATCTGATCAAAGTAAGTAAATGCGTAAGAGATTTGGTAGCTGTCTGTGTTGTATCCTGTCCAGATATCATAACGGTGACGCTTAGCTGTCTCTTCATTACCGTAATCATTCTCTAACGCTTCCGTCGAGAAGTCGTAACGGTAGCGACCGTGTACAAACAAACCGTTATCAAAGTTATAATTCAGCTTTAGGTAAGGCATTAAAAAAGTGTTGGAGCCTTGAAAGTTCATCACCAAACCTGGATTCAGCATAAAATTATCGTTGATTGCATGAGTGTAATAGTGAGTAAACTCAGTATTGATTACTCGGGTCTCATCGTATGCACCCGCTGCGTGACGAATATTCGTTAACGTTTCTAATCCGTAGCCGTTGTCAAAGTGGTTACCGATAATAAAACGGCTGTTATATTGATCCGTTGTAGTACGGTGCTCGGTACGAAGATCAACATAACCACCAGCAGTTGCTGTAATTGGAAGAAGTACTAATAAAGAAACAGGTAATATTTTATTCATGATTCACTACTTATATAATCATTATTATTAATTGGGGGTAATTATTTAAATACCGTAGAATCCATTCTTTATGATGTGAGTATCCCTACTCTTCAAAGTACATTTTTAGTATTTATATTTAGTGCCGTATTAATATGAATAATTAACTAATACGGCAGATGGGGTTTTAGAGTGTTACTTTACGAGTTCAACCGCTTCACGGACCAAACGACCGATCTCATCCCACTGTTCACTTTCAATCAACGCAGGAGAAACCATCCACGTACCACCACAACAAACAATGCGGTCAATACCAAGGTAATCATTGACGTTATTCTTACCAATGCCACCCGTTGGCATAAAGCTAACGTCAACGTAAGGTGCAAGCAAAGACTTCACCATACTGATGCCGCCAGAAGCTTCTGCTGGGAAGAACTTCAAGAAGTTAAGACCTAGCTCTAGCGCTTGTTCTACTTGGCTTGGGTTATTTACACCTGGTACGATAGGCATGTTTACTTCTTGGCAGTAACGAACAGTATTCGGGTTTAGACCAGGAGAAACCACAAACTCTGATCCCGCCTCTTTTGCTTGATCAACTTGTTGAGCATTTAATACAGTACCCGCTCCGATACACATTTCAGGGTACGCTTCACGCATTTGACGAATAGCTTCGGCTGCTGCATCGGTTCTAAATGTCACTTCAGCTACGGGTAAACCATTTTCCACCAGTACTTTCGCTAGCGGAACAGCGTGTTCAACCTTGTTGATTTGAATAACAGGGATCACTTTGTATTGCTTAAGTTGATTGATCATTTCTTGAGACATAAATTTACCACTTATTTTTTATTATCATGCTTACATTGAAACGGATGAGATAACGCTTACTTAACCAGTCTTTTTATTAGCTCGTCTTTTTATTTGACTAAAGCTTCCATTGCTGAGTTAGGAATAATGGCTCCGGGATGTTGAATTACAATCGACGCCATTTTATGACCTAGCTCTGCTGATTCAATAGCACTGCTACCCGTCAGTCTTGCTGCTAGATAGCCTGCTGCAAAAGAGTCACCTGCAGCGCAGGTATCCACTACGTTTGTTACTTTCTCAGCAGATACATAATGCTCAGCAAGGTCATCAGTGTTATTAAGTACTAACTTACATGGTTCGCAGCCGCGCTTAATAACAATCTCTTTGCAACCAAGACGCAAACAGCGCTGTTCTACACTCTCTTCTTCACCCCAAACCAACACGTCGTCATCTTCAGTGATTAGTGCAATATCAACAAATGGAAGTAACTTACCGTACCAATACTTTGCATCAGTAACCGACCAAAGTTGAGGTCTGTAATTATTGTCAAAAACCACCTTGCCACCGCGTTGAGCAAACTGTTCAATAAGAGTCAGAAGATGCTGACGAGATACGATATCCAAAATAGCAAAGCTAATGCCACTCAGGTAAATCACATCGATGCTCTTAGTCTGCATTTCTGTTTCTAGAGCGCTAACTTGCTGACCGCTAAAGTATGATTTCACCGCAGCATTATCGCGCCAGTAAAGAAATTGACGCTCGCCAGTATCGTCAACCTCTACCATATATAAGCCTGGTAGTTTGTCTTCAAACTGAGTCACAAGGTTGGTATCAATGCCTTCTTGTTGCCATTGTTGAATCATCTCTTTTGATAACTCATCAACCCCTAACCCTGTTGCGTACGATACTGATACCGCTTGATTAGCCGTAAGGCGAGAAAGATAAAGTGCAGTGTTTAACGTATCGCCACCAAAAGCTTTGCGAATCGGTGAACCACTTAGTTCGACCATACACTCACCAAAAAAGGCGATTTTAAGTTGATTTGATGTCGTCTGATTAACCATTTTGAACCTTATTCTTATTCGCTTTATTGAAGGGAGTATGAGGCTCTGAATCGAGCCTCAATATTAATAGTTATTAGCTATTTTGAACGGCTGGGCGGTTTGATGATGCGTCATCTTTATCAAGTTGCCCTTTATCAGATGTGCTCATCTCCATTAGTGCACGTTCATCATCTAGAATAGCTTTTGCCATTTCAGGTGTTACTTCGTTCGCAGGCGTTAGCAAACTAACAATCACACCAGCAGTTAGAGCCGTTAAGCAAGACGGGATTACAGGGTTACCCCAGAAAGCCGTGAAGTCAGAGCTTAGCATTACTGTGAATGAAGCGATTGAAGCACCCGCTAATGTTGCAATAGCACCTTGCCAGTTATAACGGCTCCAGAATTTACCCAACATTCCACAAACAAACATGCCAGACATAACTGTTGAAATCATCTTAGTGATGTAGCCAATGATATCGTTAGATGTTAGAGCGAATATTAGTGCGAAGCCGATAACAACAACCAACGCTAAGCGAGAGTAGTTCAACATTGACTCTTTGTTCGGCACTCGACCAGTAAACATCACGTAGACATCACGAAGTAAGATTGAAACACCAGCAATTGCGTCTGAACTTGCACTAGACATTGTTGCAGATAGACCGGCAATTAGAACAATCATGCCAACACCGACAGGTAAAATAGTGGCTGCGATGTAAGGGAATGAGAAGTTCGGGTTATCAAGCGTAGGGTCAATCGCATGCGCAGCCATACCGATGATTGCAGGAATGATTGAGAAGAATAGGTAAAGAATACCTGAAGCAACAAACGAGCGACGAATAGTTGATACGTCTTTACCCGAGTAAATACGCTGACGGAATGAAGGCGTTGCTAGTACACCGACACCGATAACCACAGCCAGTGATACTGCTGGGATGATGCCTAGTTTTTCAATCGCTAAGAAACTTGTTGCCGCTGGGTCCATCGCTGCGTAAAGATTGTCTAAACCACCGATGTAATCCACCGACATAACAGCCATTAAAATGAAACCTGCAAAAAGGATGACTGCTTGAATCGTATCTGTCCATACTACGGCTGTGTAACCACCAATCACTACATAAATCGTAAATGCTGCTGCGATAATGATTTTTGCTAGATTAAGGTCAATATCAGCAATCCACGCTAGGTACATACCACCACCTAGAATGTGAGCACCTAACCAACCGATAGAAGCGATGAAGATAAGTAGGCCAACAACGTTTTTAACGATCTTGTTCGCGCCAACATAATACGCAAGCTCTTCACTCATGGTCATGAAGTTGAGCTTACGAACTGGAGCAAACCAAAGCGCGAGTAATAAAATACCGATTGCACCACCGATGCCGTATAAAGCACCCGCCCAACCGTTTGCGTAACCAAAACCAACAGCGCCCATACTTGAGCCAGTACCGACCATGGTTGCAACAGTAGTACCTAGTACTAAGAACATAGGTAGGCCACGCCCACCAAGTAAAAAGTCTTCACCTGATTTTTGGTTTCGAGACACGAACCAACCTAACCAAATAAGAAAACAGACATACAGGCCAAAACATGTAAGAAATAACGAACTATCCATTGTGCAGATCTCCAATATACGAATTTATCATTCGTTTATTTATTGAGTAATATAATCAACAATAACTTTATATTTAATATTTCTTTTCGATTATATTTGTAGGGAATTAGATATTAGGCGCAACATTTACAATTTCTTATATTATTGTATTGACACCTAATATCTATATTGGATCTTTATCTATTACTTATTATGCACGGTCTTTGCGGTAACAAGTAACGTCAACTTCAACTTTCACATCAACAACTAAATCACAAACCATACAGATACGAGCAGGAGGGTTTGCTCCAAAAAATTCTTTAAATACTTTGTTGAAAGATTGGAAGTAACGAGAATCCGTCAGCACTACTTTAACGTGCATTACATCTTCAAGCTCATACCCACACTCAGTCATAATATCTACGCAGTTTTGAATTGCTAGGCGAGATTGGTCAACAATGCCGCCCTCAACTACTTCGCCATCTGTCATTGGTGTTTGACCTGATACATACAAGAAACCAGCAGCTTCAGTTGCTCTTGCAAATGGTAAATGTTGACCACCAGTACCAGTACCGCCTTCTACACCATAACGTTTAATTGACATTTTTCTACTCCAGTTAAAATAATCAAAGATTATTCATTGTTAAATTAATATTGGATATGTATTTGTTTAATTGTTATTAAATATAAATACACCAGACCGTTTGCTCTGCACTGCCCCTTTATAATATGACAGCTCACCATTTACAAAAACATATTCTATACCCTGTGAAGCTGATATAGGATTTTCAAAAGTTGCGGTATCTTTAACCGTATTTGGATTAAATATAACCAAATCAGCATAAGCTCCCTCTTTAATAATTCCACGTTGCGCTAAGTTGTAACGTTTCGCCGATAGCCCTGTCATTTTGTGAATGGCTTCCGACATGCAAAATAGTTTTTCATCTCGACAGTAGTGCCCTAGTACTTTAGGGAAAGTTCCCCACAGACGAGGGTGCGGATGAGGATCATTAGGAAGACCATCAGAGCCAACCATTGTGAGTTTGTATTTCAATACACGCTTCACATCATTTTCATCCATGCAGTGATAAACAGCACCCGCAGGTTGCAACGCTTTCGCTGCATCGATTAATGGCAACTCCATATCAGCAGCAATATCTTTAAGCATCTTGCCCGCATATTGTGGCAAGGTTTCAGACCATGTAATGAAAATATCAATTTCATCAGTAACCTGCTTCAAATCTAATGTTGATGAGCTCGCTGAATACGGGTAACAATCACACGAAACATCTTGATGCTTTGACGCGGTTTCTAAGTGATCAATCACCTCTACCGTTCTACCCCAGTTACCTGCGCCCGCACATTTTAGGTGTGAGATAACAACAGGTACGCGAGCGTGTTTTCCGGTTTCGAACGCTTCGTCCATCGCACTGATAATTTCTTCAAATTCAGTACGCATGTGAGTCGTGTAGATACCACCATGTTCGGCTAAAACCTCAGACAACTGCATAACTTCATTTGCCGTGGCTTGTTTAGCACTCGCATAAGCAAGACCAGAACTTAAACCTAATGCACCTTGCTCCATCGCTTTGGTTAACGACGATTGCATCTGCGCTATTTCACCGTCAGTAGCGGTTCTGTCTAAGCGGTCCATTACTTGGTTTCGTAAGGTAGTGTGGCCAACTAACGCTGCAACATTGACTGCGGGTTTTGCTTTCTCCACCGCTTCCGCATACGCGATAAACGAAGGGTATTTAAAATCTTTTTGCTCGCCAAGCAGGTTCATTGGATCTGGTGGCGCGGTTTCCAATACCGCAGGTGAAGCACTAATGCCACAATTTCCCACGATAACGGTCGTTACACCTTGGCTAATCTTTGGTAAGCACTCAGGGTAACGAATAACGTTAGTATCATCATGAGTATGAACATCAATAAAACCCGGTGCTAATGCAAGGCCATGACCTTCAATGACATGACTGCACTCTTCCAAATCGAGTTTACCTATCTTTTCGATACGGTTATCGCGGATTGCAACATCGGCGAAAAATGCCTCTTCACCAGAGCCATCGAACACCTCTATATTTTTTATGATGGTATCGAATAACATGTCTACTCTCTTAAGCCTCATTTCTACTGTAGCTATCTTAATAATTCCCCCGAATTAATTCAGTGATAACACACACAAAAACAAAGGTAATGTTTGATACTTTCTAACATAGATGGCAATATAAAAGCCAATAAATACAGAAAAACAATAACTTAACGTATGTTAGTTTACTTTAAACGCCGGAGAAACAACAACAATGAATGATAGAAACTATCAGAAAGACCTACTTGGACTGAATGCGCTAGGAGAAAAAGGCCGTGCAGCAACGCTAGAAGAGCAAGTCCAATACAGCCTTATTAACGAAGATATTTCGCTACCTGCTGCCGTGGTAAAACAGTCGTCACTGCAGAATAATCTACAATGGATGCAACGCTTTGCTGATCACCATCATGTTCAGCTTGCACCACACAGTAAAACCTCAATGACGCCAGATTTTATTCAGCAGCAATTAGAAAATGGCGCTTGGGGGGTCACAGTTGCTACCCCTATTCAAGCAGAGGTAGCCGCATTAGCGGGTGCAAAGAACATCATCATGGCCAACCAGCTTGTTGGTAAAGCAAACATGGCGCTCGTTGCGAATTTGATTGAACAGTTTGATGTTGAATTCTATTGCTGCGCCGATTCGATGATCAACCTCGATCAACTGGATAGCTTCTTTGCTCAAACTAACCATACGCTTAATGTTCTATTAGAACGTGGCGTACAAGGTGGGCGCTGTGGCTGCCGTAGCGGAGAAGAATTACTAGAACTCGCTGACACTATGCAAGGAATGTCATCATTAAAGTTAGCGGGTATCGAAGTCTATGAGGGCGTTATTCAAGGCCCAAACCAAGAGCAGCTGATTCGTGAGTTTTTAAACGACACACTCGCGTTGGTTCAAACACTGTCAAATGACAACTTAATCAGTGAGAAGCCAATTATCACGGGGGCAGGTTCCGCATGGTATGACGTCGTTGCTGAGTGTTTTTCAAACCTAACCCACGCGACCGCGATCATTCGCCCGGGCTGCTATGCCATTCATGACACGGGGATCTATCTCGATGCGCAAAGCAAAGTGATGAACCGCGCTCAAGCGAACAATGGTTACGCTTGCGAACTCGGTGGCGATCTTGAATCTTCATTAGAGATTTGGGCGTATGTCATTTCAAGACCAGAGCCAACGAAAGCGATCGTCGGTATGGGAAAACGCGATGTGGCTTTTGATGCGGGTTTACCTATCGCAGAGCGTGGCTACAGTAACGGAAAACCAATTTCAGTGGCCGGTATCACTTCAACTGACGTGATGGACCAGCACACCTTCATTGAAGTTGACGCTGAGAACGATATTCAAGTGGGTGACATGATTGCCTTCTCGACTTCCCACCCTTGCTTAACCTTTGATAAATGGCGTCATATTGCAGTTTGTGATGATGAATTTATGGTCACTCACTGGGTTGAAACTTGCTTTTAATTGGCATGTTTTACCAATACTGATATAAACATCAAAGAACGATATCTACAGCAAGATATCAAATAGAAGGACGGTAATTTTGACTCTTGAAGTAGATATTGTTTCTCAGATCACCGAGCGTTTTAGTGCACTGCGTGACGCCGAGAAAAAAGTAGCTAAACTGATCATGGACGACATTAATCTCGCCGCCAATGCGAGCATTACTGAGCTAGCAGAAAATGCACAGGTTAGCGAAGCAACGATCACCCGCTTTGCTAAGGCGATTGGTTGCAGCAACGTGCGAGATATGAAGTTCAAGTTGGCGCAGTCTCTTACTATTGGCCAGCGATTTATCTTGGAGCCGCCCGATCAAACGGGTTACCAAGGTGTCTATGAATCAATAAAGCAGTCATTGGACATCAATCGAAGCTTAATCAATGAGCAAGATATTGAGACAGCGATTACTTGGCTCCACGAAGCCAGACAGATTGTATCGATTGGCATGGGTGGCGGTTCAACCATCGCCTCTCAAGAGCTGCAACACCGTCTATTCCGATTTGGCTACGCCGTTGTTGCTTACAACGATGGCATGCTGGCTCAAATGGTTGCTGCAACCGCAGATAAGAATGATGTGTTTGTGATCATTTCTGCGACCGGTTATACGCCTGTTTTGGTGGAAACGGCCCAACTTATCAAGAAGTACGGCATGAAGGTGATTGCGATTACGCCCGTAAATACACCCCTTGCCCAAAGCGCTGATCTGGTTCTGCCGATTCAACACGACGAGACGGACTTCATCTATAAACCCTCCGCTTCTCGCTATGCGATGTTAGCTTTGGTGGATGTGATATCTCTTGAGTTAGCCGTCGCTCATAAACGTAGTTCTAGAGACAAACTAAGACGACTTAAGATGGCGTTAGACTCTCACCGAGGCGGCTTAGAGCGTCAGCCACTCGGCGATTAATATAGCTGGCTCAACGATTATAAGCGGCTAATCTATTATAATCGGCAAAACTATAAAGCCACTGTTCCCACCGTTCTTAATCGAACGACAGGCAGTGGCTTTTTTCATTCCACAAATTACACGGGTTCAACAGACGCCAGGAACTCACCACAATCTTTTTGAAACAAAGGAAGAGTTTGAGCGATCTTTTCATCACTCCAATCCCACCAAGCCAATTTGTCTAATCGGGCTGCGTAACTAGTATCTTCAAACCTTGGGCGCAGTACCTTTGCAGGGTTTCCCACGACGATCGAATACGCAGGAACGTTTTTAGTAACAACACTTCCCGCGCCAACAATGGCGCCATTGCCAACGGTAATTCCCGGTAAAATAATCGCACCGTGCCCTATCCAAACATCGTGCCCGATGATCACTTTATCTTCTTCACGCCACGAAAAGACCTCTTCATCTAAAGTTTCAGCTTCTGAGCCAAAGCCAAATTTTCCAGGGCGATAAGTAAAATGGTGCAGCGTTGGACGCCACCAAGGATGATTACTAGGGTTGACTCGGACCGATGAAGCAATAGAAGTGAATTTTCCGACTTCTGCGAACATCAAATTGCAGTCGTTTTGAATGTAGCTGTAATCTCCAACCGAAACATTATTCAAAATGCAGCGTTCGGCAATTTCAGTCCATCGACCCAATACCACGTCATGTAACTTGCTACTCTTGTCGATATTCGGCTCTGAAGTTAACACTTGAGAAAGGGGTTGAGTCGTCATTTTATCTCCTCGCCATCGTTAAGCAGGCGTCGATAATTGGAAAAATATTGAGGGTTATTTTCGGCCCACTCAACCATGCGATGGCTTAAATGAGTCAGACCAACATGCTTAGGTTTGACCACTTCTTCGATTGCCAAGACATGATTAAAATCATTGTGGTTCGCTTTGGCCCTCTGCTCTTCGCACTCAATGGGTGGGTGATTACAATCTATGATCATCCAATCTATCTTTCGCTTTTGTAACCATTGTAATGTTGGCTCTGGTAGCCCAATCGTGTCGGTTAAATACGCGATACATTGGTCTTGCCATTCAAAGTAAAAGCCGGTGCATATTTTTGAATGAATGAGTGGCAGCGGGGTCACTGTGATACCTTGCCATTCAAATGATTGAAATGGCTGAGAACGAGTGGAAAAGTCGAGAATCCCCGGATGTTTGTACAGATCATCACACCCAAGAGGATCATCCGGTGAAATCACTTTGATACACTCACCGACTCCCCAACGGAGATCAAACAAGCTATGTACATGATCGATGTGGTAATGAGTCAGTAAGATCGCATCGATGCTTCCCCTTGGAAACCGCTGCATTAAGTCTGGCGCATTGGCATCAAGCAACAAGGTTTTCCCTTGATGCTCGATATACGCCGACGCTTTCTCTCTTCTCAACTTCGGATCTTTCGTGGCCTTGCTGCAAACAGAGCAATCACATCCATAAACGGGAATCGTTGCGCTGTTGCCTGTGCCAATAAGCGTCAGTTTCACGTTATTTCTCCGATGTAGCGGTTAGAGCGTTTGTTTTCAGTTCATTTTCCCTTTCACTTTTTAGTCGTGAAAACTGCACTAGGCTCTGCTCAATGGTGCCACTATTGTCGATGTAAAAAACTTCTGCACTATCAGTAACGCGATAGTCATTGGCTCTTTTCAATCGTTCAGCTATCTGCTCACCGGTTTCTCTTCCCCGGCCTATTAAACGAGCCTCCAAAACCCCAAGCTCGACATGAATAACAACCGGGATCAATCGCTCGCCAAACAACTCTTTTGCGACCTCAAGGTAAGCTCTAGAACCATTTACTACGACATTCAACCCAAGATCATTCCAATAGTGAACTTCTTGACCAATCCCATAACGAAGACCATGTGCTTCCCAGTTCATTGCGAACATATCTCGTGAATAACGAGTATTGAACTCAGTGTCTGTTAGCTCGATATGGTTTTCTCCCCCCGCATCTGCGGGGCGAGTTATATAGCGATGTGCTATCACAACATCATCAACAAAAGCTTTCCTAATCGCCGTGATCAGAGAGTCTTTACCACAACCGGATGGCCCAATGACGTAATAAACGAGCCCTTTATTTTCACTTTCAGCGACTAACTCATAACCGGAGCAAAGATGATCGTGTGCAATAGGTTCTTCAGTATGTTCCAAAGTAGGGTCTGAAATAACATGTTGAGACATGACTAAAACACCTTCTTCCCTTCACGCCAAACACGAGAGACTAAATGATGATCATCTGCCGTATGCGACAGCACCAGATCCGCACGTTTTCCTTCTGCTATCACCCCTCTGTCATCTAAGCCTAGTGATTGTGCCGGATTACGGGTTGCCAATTGAACCGCTTGAGCAAGATTTAAGGTGTTGCGATCATCCTCTGACAGCTTAAAAATTGCATCAAGTAAACTGGCTGGATAGTAGTCTGAAGAGAGAATATCAAGCACGCCAAGTGAAGCGAGTTGATGCGCTGCCACATTACCCGAGTGAGAGCCACCACGAACCACGTTTGGTGCCCCCATCATCACTTTGAGCCCAAGCTGGTGGGATTGTTGCGCCGCTTCGACTGTGGTTGGAAACTCTGCGATGACCATACCCAGTTCTTTTGATTCATTTACGTGCGCTTCCGTTGCATCGTCATGACTTGCCAGTGGAATGTTCAGATCACGACACTGCTGACAAATCGCATCACGATTGGGCTTTGACCAACGCTCTGACAGAGCCACTTGTTCGCATTCAAACTTGGTCATTTCGGCGTCGCTTAAATTGTACTTGCCTTGATAATAGGTGCGGTACTTTTCTAAATTAACAAACTGACGCTGACCGGGCGCATGATCCATCAAAGAGACAAGCTGTACTTCTGGTAAATGGGCATAGCGCTGGAACAAACTAACCGTACTCTCATTTGGAACTTCACAACGAAGATGCAAGCGATGTTCGGCCCGGGTTAGCCCGCGTTTTTGACTCTCAGCGACGGTATTAATAAACAGATCAAGGTTATGCTGACGATGTCCATCACGACAATCCCCTAACGCAACCGCATCTAACACTGTTGTAATGCCAGAACCGATCAGCTGGGTGTCATGGGCGCTCATTGCAGAAAGCGGGGGCCAGTCGACTTTGGGCCTTGGCGTAAAGTACTTTTCAAGGTTATCGGTATGCAGTTCAATTAATCCCGGCGTAAGGTAACCATTCTCACCGTCAAACGCGCTTGGCAGCTGACTGGTGGTATCTGACACACTCACAATCACACCATCACGTAACTCCACCGAACCACGAATGACTTCATCTTTAAGCACTAGATTGACATTGGTAATAATCATTTTGGGTTCCTACTAAGCGCAAACGCGGGTCAGTGTGTTAGTCACAATATCTTGATTGTTTTTTACATCGTATAAACGATCAGCCACTAGATCTCGAGTCTGCTCATCATGAAAAATACCCACGACTGCCGCACCCCGAGACTTGGCTTCTTCAATTAATTTCACCACTACGGCACTGTTTGTTGCGTCAAGAGAAGCCGTTGGTTCATCAAGCAATAAAATCGGATAATCAACAATAAACCCACGCGCGATATTAACCCGTTGCTGTTCACCACCAGAGAACGTTGCCGGCGCCAAGTTCCACAAATGTTCCGGTACATTCAGCCGTGTTAATAGACTCTTTGCGCGTGTTTCCGCTTCAATGAAATCCCCGCCCATCTCTAACATTGGCTGCATCACTACCTCTAATGCACTGATGCGTGGAATGACACGAAGAAACTGGCTCACCCAACCCATGGTGTGCTTTCGAACATTGATAATGTCACGAGGCGTTGCACTGGCGAGATCAATCCATTGGCCTTGATGTTCAACCTCAATAGAACCGGTATCAACTAAATAATTGGCGTACAGCGCTCGAAGCAGTGTTGATTTACCTGAACCAGAATGGCCATGAAGTACCACACACTCGCCCGAATTAACCGTTAGTGAAGCATGAGTTAACACAGAAAGCTCCACACTGTTTTGATTGTGCAGTACGAAGGTTTTACTCACGTCCGTTACTCGGAGCTTGGTTTGGCCTGTCACTTGAGCGTTGAGCGTTCGTTGTTTAGTGCCCGTTAATGAATTATTCACGTTGATCATCCTTAATTCTGTAATACGGAAGAGACTAATAGCTGGGTGTAAGGGTGCTGCGGATCATCAAGTACTTGGTCGGTTAACCCACTTTCCACTACTTCACTGCGTCGCATGACCATTAAGCGGTGTGCAAGCAGGCGCGCGACTGCGAGATCATGAGTGACAATCACCACAGCAAGGTCAAGCTCATTTACTAAACGGCGAAGCAGATCCAGTAGCTTCGCTTGCACCGACACATCTAGCCCACCTGTTGGTTCATCCATGAAAATGAGTTTGGGATGGGTGACCAAGTTACGTGCGATCTGCAAACGTTGCTGCATCCCGCCAGAAAACGTGGTTGGCATGTCGTCCATTCGATCGTGAGGGATCTCAACATCCGCTAACCATTTTGATGATTTCTCACGGATGTTCGCGTAATTTCGTTCGCCGACCGCCATCAAGCGCTCACCAATATTCCCACCAGCTGACACTCGACTACGTAAACCATCCATAGGGTGCTGATGGACAACACCCCACTCTGTTCGTAATAGCTGCCTTCTCTGGCTTTCCGCCATTAAGTAAAGATCTTCTAGCTGAGATATTTGTGTGTTGCTATCGCCCTTTAAGTAAAGAACTTCACCACTGTCTGGGGTTTGACGACCAGAGAGTGACGTCAACAAGGTACTTTTACCCGAGCCAGATTCACCAACAATGCCGAGGACTTCTCCTGGGAACAGCTCAAAGGAAACGTTTTGAAAGCCCTTGCCCGGTGCATACAATTTAGTGAGATTATTAACGGTAAGTAGCGGTTGGTCGTTAACGGCTGCCATTACTACGCTCATGCGAAGACCTCCTTCTGTTCAGACGGTTGTAGGGGAGCAGCCTTCTCAAGCATCTGTTTTTCCTCAGCGCTCTGTACCTGCTCTGAGCAATAATCAGTATCTGAGCAGACAAATAAATGGGTTCCCTTGTCATCCATAACGACTTCATCAAGGAAAGTGTCTGTTGATCCACAAATGGAACATGGATCATCCCATTTCTGTACTTCAAAGGGATGGTCTTCAAAGTCGAGGCTTTTCACTTTTGTATAAGGTGGAATCGCGTAAATACGTTTTTCACGCCCGGCACCAAAGAGCTGTAAAGCGGGCATGTGGTCCATTTTAGGGTTATCAAACTTCGGAATAGGTGACGGATCCATAATGTAACGATCGTTGACTCTCACTGGATACGCATACGCCGTAGAGATATGGCCAAATCGAGCGATATCTTCATAAAGCTTAACGTGCATGATCCCGTATTCTTGCAGCGCATGCATCTTGCGTGTCTCGGTCTCTCTTGGCTCAATAAATCGTAATGGCTCAGGGATTGGGACTTGATAAACCAATATTTGATCTTCTCTTAGGGCAACTTCTGGAATACGGTGTCGGGTTTGGATAATGCTCGCCTGAGTCGTTTTTTCGGTCGTTTTTGCCGCCGCTACCGATTTGAAAAATTCACGAATAGACACGGCATTAGTGGTGTCATCGGCACCTTGATCAATTACCTTTAGGGTATCTGGCTTGCCAATAATAGCTGCTGTGATCTGAACGCCACCGGTTCCCCATCCATAAGGCATTGGCATTTCACGCCCACCAAAAGGGACTTGATAACCGGGAATCGCGACCGCTTTTAATAAGGATCGACGAATCATTCGCTTTGTTTGCTCATCCAAATAGCCGTAGTTATAACCTTCTACACTCGGTTGATTACCGTCTAAATGACTCATGCCTGCTCTCCTTGTTGCGCTGTGATCTCATCGTGCTCTTTATGCATTTTTCGCAGTAACTCAAGCTCGGCTTGGAAGTCAACGTAATGGGGAAGTTTTAGATGTGACACAAAACCTGCAGCTTCAACGTTATCTGAATGAGAAAGCACAAACTCTTCATCTTGAGCTGGGCCATCCACCGCTTCGTCATATTCCGGCGCTTGTAATGATCGGTCAACAAGGGCGACTGACATCGCTTTGCGCTCTGTTGCGCCAAAGGTTAAGCCATAGCCACGCGTCAGTTTTGGCTTAATGGCTTTACCACCAACAAATCCATTGACCATCTGACACTCAGTGAGCTCAATTTCACCGATGTCGAGACTAAAACCGAGCTCTTCCGGGGTAATCGATAAGTCGACAAAGCCTGAACGAATTTCACCGGCAAACGGATGGTTTCGACCGTAGCCACGCTGAGTGGAATAGCCAAGAGCCAGTAAGAAGCCTTCATCACCACGCACTAAGTTTTGCAGACGAGCACTGCGATCGCAGGGATAATTCACCGGTGATAGTGTGATATCTTCAGGCTCTTGCTGGTTATCGTCTTCGGTGAGCATCATATCGAGATTTTCTAGAATGCTCGTCACTTGTGGGCACACGTCTAATGCATTCTCTTCGTCAGGTAATGCCGTATCTTGCTTCTTCTCTGATCTTGGGCTTCCCCCTTCCGCTAGCAAAGCAAAATCAAGCAAGCGGTGGGTATAATCATAGGTTGGGCCTAATACCTGACCACCCGGAAGTTCTTTATAGGTGGCCGAAATACGACGTTCAATCCGCATAGCTGACGTATCGACTGGATCAGCTGTGATTAAACGAGGCAATGTGGTGCGATAGGCACGTAATAAAAAGATAGCTTCGACTAAATCTCCGGCAGCTTGCTTGATTGAAAGTGCCGCAAGTTCTTTGTCATAGATGCCACCCTCAGTCATAACACGATCGACTGAACCGGATAGCTGCTCACTGATTTGAGAGACACTTAATTCTGGCAGTTCTAGATTCCCACGACGCTTGTTAGCTTGAAGCTGGTGCGCTTGGCGAATCGCTTTTTCGCCACCTTTTACTGCAACGTACATACTGAAACCTCAACTTTGGTTGTTCTTGGTAGGCACAGCACTTGCTGACCAGCGACAAAAATAAAATCGATGCCTAGAGGAAATGCCGATCGGTTTTGGCGTGTCGTAAGGTATTGAATTAATGCACTGGGTAATCCTTTCATAGCGATGCACTGTTCGTTTTCAATACCCGGCCCAGTCAGTACTATTTCATTCCCTTCAGTTAAACTATCAAGTTCAACAACAACCGTGGTTGATGTGTCTGGGTACTCTTCATTGCCTAGATTGAACGACAGCGTACTCCACTCCTGATCAAATAAATCATGCTGTGAAAAGAGAGCAAAGCCAGTTTCTGACAATGTATTGACGATTGGGGCACTGACATGAAATTTGATGTTTTCACTGACTGCTCGGTCTTGGCTAAAAGCAGAGGATAGCCAAACAGGGGTTGCGTTATCGGCCATCGATAATAAGACTTGTGCCGCTCCGCTCATCATGTTGCCAAAGCCATCACATTTATCGAGCTTTACGATTGTTCCCGGCTCGGACATCGCTTTAAGTAGCAAGCGAAAGCACTGCTGACTGTCATGGACTGCATCTTCAAATGCTGGAGAAATCATACTCATTTAATTTGTTTAAACCTGTTCGTATTATTTAATTTTCAGCTGGATTGATGGTGTTTAAATAGCGTTATCAAACCCAATATAAATTCGTAACATTGATGCATTCACACTTTTAGTGAACACTAATCTTCCCCGCGTACAAGAGTGAAAAAATCAACCTTGCTTGACGCCACGTCCTTAGCTCGTAGGCTATGCTGTTGCTTTTTCAATGCGGCAAGCGGCTCAATTAGCTGTGTGCTCAGCGACTCTTCATGTTGTGGCATCTGCATTAATGCATCGATAACAGCCGCAATTTCAGCGTGCGATTTATTTCGACCTTGTAAATAGCTGTAGCCTAATTCACCCGAATCGAGCTTCACGACAGCACGTGTAATCGTCGTGTCACCAATATTGAATTGACGCCCAGTTGAGCCCATTCGTGCACGTACTTGCGCTAAGCCAATTTCTGGTTGGCGTACCATGGCGTAATCCGGTGTCAAATTGAGTTCCTCCCAACGACCCTTCAGTTCTGAATACTGACTTTTCGCTAGAACTGACATCCAATGTTGTCGCTTGGTTGCAGCTTTCATTTAATGCTCCATTACTATTTCTGTTACGTCAGCGCGAGTATTTGAGCTTGAGAACTCAGCAATCGTCGCCGTACCTTTAATTACGTTTTTTGTTTTGATTTTTAGCAGCGGTGTGCCGGTGTTGATTTGCAGTAGTCGACACTCCTCACCAGAAGGGATCTTCGCGCCTACTCGCGTCTCTTTTCGCTCTAATTCGATTCCCAGCCCTCTTTTAATGAATTGGTGTAACGAGCCGTTAGTGAAGTTTTTGAGCACTGGCCACCACGTTAAATCAGGCAGGTAGTGATCAATGATGGTTCTAGGGGTATCGTTGGTTTTACGAAAGGTACGAATATGGATGACCTTGCTTCCTTCTTCGATATTCAAGTAACCCGCAACTTTTGGTGGAACGGTGATTAGGCGAGATTTCAGCATTTCACAACGAGGCATTTCACCCAGCTCCACTAAGTTTTTAGTAAAGTGTGCGCCTGAGTGAACTCGATACTCACTAGGCTGGCGCACTACCATGCTGCCTTTACCTTGATGACGCTGAATTAATCCGCCACTCACGAGCTCATCAATGGCTCGTCGAACAGTGTGACGATTTACCTCGAAACGCTTTGCCAATATTGATTCCGAAGGGAGGTAGTCCCCCGGCATAAAGGTAATCTTTACTTCTTGCTCTAACTGAGAGGCTATTTGTAAATAGACTGGCATAGTGTTCTCACTCAATTCCAACGTCACTTATCTAGACAAGTGGGAATAAACCACGAAATTATTTTTGGCATAATTAGTAAACCTTTAATTCCGTTTGGCGTTTTGGGGTGTAGGAACACTTTGACGTGTAAAGATGAACGTTTGGTGTCGAAAAGTTTACAAAATAAAGATAGACACACTAGACACGCAACTTATCTAGACAACATCAAACCGTTGTTATTTAAATGAAAAATCGAGATATAACAAAGTAAACGCGTAACTTATATAGGCACTCTATTCATTGTAATGTGATGATATTTGCACTTGATAACGTCAATTTTTAGAAGGCGAATGAACCTAATAATCGCTCACGACTTTTCTAGTCATACGCTCTCTTTTCATAAAACCATCTAGAATTTATATATCGCTAGGTATTAGGCATTAGGTATTAAAAATCAGAAAGGAATCTATTTCAGGAAATAGTCTAGGGAAGGTAATAATTAAAGAGTCGTTTGGGGGGAATACAGAATGTAAAATAAGTTGGCCCAGAAATAGGCCAACTATATTCACATTAAAGATCTAACGCTTTTCATACAATGGGATATTTTCACCCACTATGTATTTATTTCTCAGAATGCTGGAGACTTTGTCAAAAGCCATAATGATGACAACCAGAACAAGCGTGATAAACGTCACCACGTCCCAATTCCATAAACGCATATTTTCGGCATAGACTAAACCGATACCACCAGCCCCAACGAAACCAAGTACTGCAGCTGAACGCGTGTTTGATTCAAGCTGATACAAGCTCAACGCTAAAAACGTAGGAAAAGACTGAGTAAAAATACCAAATCGATGCTTTTGGAGATTATTTGCCCCGACAGCCGTTAACCCACGAGACGGTTTTTTGTCTGCAGCTTCATGGCTTTCTGCGTACAATTTGCCAAACAGCCCCAAGTCTTGGACAAATACAGCCATCACACCCGCTAATGGACCAAGACCGACTGCACGAACAAAAATCATCCCCCAGATTGCCATATCAACGCCGCGTAGCACATCAAATACACGCCGCATTGCGATTGCCACGATTCCCCAAGGCCCAGTCATCACATTTCTTGCTGCAAAAAATGAGAGCGGAAGTGCAACCAAAGATGCTGTGAGTGTGCCACCAAACACAATAGCTAAGGTGATACCAATCTGTTTAAAATAATATCCAAATGGCCAATCAAAGAAGTCTCGCCAAACAAACATATGTAAAAAATAACTCATGATTTTGGTATTGCCCAACTCAAACTGTTTTGAGGAAACACCGAAAAAACCGAAAAATAGAATGTAGTAAATTACGACCGCCATTACGGCTAACGATACCCATGTTAGGTAACGTCTTTGTTTAGCAAAGATAGCCTTATTGTCGAGTTTGATTTGATCTAAAGTCAGTTGCGTCATTTTACATCCCCACTGATCACTTTCTTTCTAAGCGCACCGGAAGTGGTGTCGATCAGCGCGACCACCAAGATAATCAAGAGTAGTGTAATACTGACTTGGTCATGTCGACCTAAACTGATATTGGTCATCAACTCTTGACCGATGCCGCCCGCTCCGACTAAACCAAGAATGGTCGACGAACGAAAATTAATCTCAAAACGCAAGAACACATACGATAAAACGGTTGGCTTTATCTGAGGCCAAAACGCAAACCTTAGCCGCTGAATCGGGGTTGCACCACAAGCCGTCAAACCACTCACTGGTTTATCTGAGATCGTCTCAATCGATTCGTAGAATAGTTTGGTCAAACTGCCTATTGTATGCAGCGTGAGCGCAACAAATCCGGGGAAAGTACCAACCCCATAAGCCATTACAAACATAACCGCCCATGCCAATTCAGGCATTGTACGTAAGAACGCCACAAACGAGCGAACACCCACTCGAACCGATGTCGGGGCATAGCCGTTTGTAGCGGCCAAAAATGCTAGTACGATGGCGATGACAGAAGAGACTAGCGTTGCTGCAATGGCTACATTGATGGTTTCCCAAAGAAGAGGGATTTGAATGTGTAACCTGTAACCCCAATAGATTAAAGAGCCGGGTACCGCCCTACCATTTTCATCTCTGCCAGAAAACAAGACATCCCAAGAGAGGTTTGGCAGCGTATCGTAGATATAATCAAACAACGCAGGGGCATTATTAATAATGGTAAATAAACTGAATTCGGCGTAATGCCCAGAGAGCAGATAGAGCAACATAAAAACCGAAGACCACATCAAAGCGTCCGTTTTTTTCTTACGACTTACCTGCTGATAATATTGTTCAAATTTCATGTATGAGACCGTACAAGTATTAAGTTGGCTGAAAGACAGCCAACTTATTTAGAGAAAGGTTTTGGCGATAAGAAAGAGTTTAGCGGTGAGCAAACTTAGTCGCTTTGACCAAATCAATAATTGACTGGTACTCAGCAACGCTTGTTTCTGCTAGGTGAAGTGAACCACCAGCGGCTTTACTAAAACATTCATTTTCTTCGCTCGCTAACTTTTTAACCGTAGCAACAAGGCTATTTTTGAAGTCAGGGTCTAGTCGGTTACTAACGATGGTTGGGCCGTTGGCAATAAGTGGTGATTCCCAAATGATACGGATTTTCTTCATCAAATCAGGCTCATGCTCGACAAAGCGAGTTAATGCTCCAGCACTGTAGCCCTCTTCTTTTTTTCCTACCATCGACGTCCAAGTAACTGCAGCGTCAAACTGACCGTTAAGAACACCGACAATGTCTTGCTCGTGACCACCAGAGAAATTCACTGAATCAAAGAAGCCATTGTATTTATTATCCATATTGCCACCTAGCGTCTGCTCTAGTTGGTTATTTGGAATCAAGTAACCAGACGTTGAGTTTGGATCGGCAAATGAAAATGTCGTGTTTTTCAGGTCACTAATTGATTGGTATTCACTCTCTTCTTTTACCAATATAACCGAGTGGTATCCACGAGAATTATCGGTGTTATCGACCGTAATACCGACTAGATCAACCGCTGTAGGATCATTTAGATATATTTCAGCATACGATTTAGGTGACATATTAATCACCAAATCTATTTTATCCCCAAGGAGCCCCTGAATGACGGCGTTGTAATCCGTCGAGTTACGAATGTTTGTCTTTACATCAAGCTCTGCTTTTATGAATTCGGCGACGCACTGGTTATCCCCAATTTGGTCAGCCGCGTTCTGTCCACCTAAAATACCAAGGTTAATTTCGGTTGGCGCTGCTGCATTTACGTTAAAAGTTAGCGCTGACGCCACTGCAATACCAACTGATAGAAGCTTGTTCATTTTTTGTCCTTAAATGTAATGTCTGATTGTCTATATCGGATTGATTAAATAATTAGTGGATTTGGTCGATCTCGTCACCATAGAGGCGATGTAACACTTGCTCATCGAGTCCAGAAGGGTGTCCGTCGTAAATAACTTGCCCCTTTGCAAGGCCAATAACGCGAGTGCAGTACTGTTGAACTAATTCGATTGAGTGGAGGTTCACCATGACAGCAACTCCGTCGTTACTGACTTTCTGCAATGCTTCCATAATGCGAATAGTGTTTTTCGGATCAAGAGAGGCTACAGGTTCATCGGCTAAAAGGATCTTAGGGTTCTGCATCATCGCTCGGCAGATCGCGACGCGTTGTTGCTGACCACCGGAGAGGTTTTCAGCGCGCTGCAATGCATATGGCAACATGTTGAGCCACTTTAATAGTTGAATAGCCTGAGCTCGATCTTTGTCACTGAATATTTTCAATAGCGATTTTAAGGTTGAGGTATTACTAAGACGTCCGAGCAAAACGTTTGAGATGACGTCTAAGCGTGGAACTAAGCAGAAGTCTTGGAAGATCATACCGCAATGAGTACGCCACTCGCGCAGTCCTTTACGGTTCATGCTTAATACGTTATCGACGGTTTGATCACGATGAACATTGAAAATACTGCCATCCGTTGCTGGAATAGTGCCATTTAGTGTATGAAGTAACGTCGATTTACCTGCACCAGATCGCCCAACAATCGCGACAAGCTCACCAGCTCGCAGTTCAAAGCTCACGCCGTCTAATACGACCTTTCCTTCTTGATAAGACTTAGAAAGATTCTCAACCTCTAAAACCTTTCGACCAAAATCTTGCTGTAACTGCTCAAAGCTGTCTGAGACAATCGACAACTCAGGGGCGCTCATTGCCATACCCATTCTCCAAGTAACTATTTACAAATTGAACGGTATTACAACGCAGTTATTTGACGTATTTTCGATGTTTTTATGACCAATTTATGAATTAAAGGCATCGACAAATAAAGGGGCTGGCCCCATTAATCTACACATTGGTCATGCTTAAATGTCGTCGTTTTTAGTTATGGCTGCTTTACAAGAGCCATTGGGAATGGGTAGAGGTGGGATTGAGGTATTTAATTGATTATAAAGCGCGTTAATACTCGTGATTAATTCCTTCAAGTATAAAAGGGCTGGCTGTAACGAGTTGAAGGAAACGGAGTCAGAACAGAATATTCTGACTCCTTGAAAACTCTTTAATACTAGAAGATGCGGACTATCGGGTTGATAGTGAACAACAACCTGCTAATTCAATGCAACTTCTACATCACCATCAATTTTACTCGAACACGCCAACACAAACCCTTCGGCTAGGTCTTGTTCACTAAGTGTTTCAGTACTCGTTAAGGTCACGCTTCCTTTGGTCACCTTACATTTACATGATCCGCAAATACCACTTCGGCAGGCCGCTATTACAGGGACTCCACCTTTTTCTAAAGCGTCAATTAGGGTACTGTTCTTATCTGCTTCTAGTTCAACACCAAAACTTGGCACCATAACTTTTACTGACGCATTGCTTTCCGCTATTGCAGAATCTAAAGGTGTCGCTGATTCAAATTCGGGAGTGAAGCTCTCTTGATGAAACTTAGACATATCGAATTCAATCTGTCCAAGGTAGCGTTCAACATCTTTCATAAAGCCTACTGGGCCACATAAATAGACGGTACTTTGTTTGATTTCAGGGCTTAAAGTAAGTAACCACTCTTTATCTAAACGCCCTTGTGGAAAAGGCGTATCGCTATTGTCTTTAAGCAATAGTTTAAAATTGAAATTTGGATGCTGCTTATCTAACTCGACAAGCTGATGATAATAGATAGCCTGCTCTTTGTTACGGGCCATATGGATAAAATCTATCTCGATATCGCCATTGGTTGAAAGCCAGTCTTGTGCCATTGCTGTGACGGGTGTGATTCCGCACCCTGCGCTCACCAACGTCACTTTATTCGAACTTGTTGGCAAACAGTCTACATTATTAAATTTTCCAGCTGGTTTTAAGACGTCGACTTCATCCCCTTCATCTAAATGATCGACGATATAGTTAGAGACTAAGCCTCCTTCAACACGTTTAACCGTCAGCTTTAACGAATTATCACCAGGGATAGAGCTTACTGAATAAGCACGGTAATCTCGCTTATCAGGCATATTCACACCGAGCGTAATAAATTGTCCCGGTTTGAAATCAAAGGTTAACTCTGAGCTTCGACTACCCAACTCGAGGCTGACCGTATCAGGAGTTTCTTGCCATTTCTTTAAACAGATAAGTTCGATTGACCCATTATTTGACCAAGCCTGCATACTCTTAGTACTCACTTTTATAAACGATTGGACACATACTAAAAAGCCTCAGCGAACTGAGGCTTCCATTAAATCAAAGACTAAGAGTTAACTTCTAAAATAGTTGCTAGATCTTCTTCTGCTGTAGAAATAGAACGCATATCGAACTGATCTTGAATGATCTTCAATAGATTTTCTGTCAGGAATGCAGGCGCTGTTGGACCCGTATAGATACCTTTTACACCTAGAGCAAACAGAGTTAATAGAATAACAATCGCTTTTTGCTCGAACCAAGAAAGAACAAGCGTCAATGGCAGTTCATTAATGCCACAGTCAAACTCATCCGCTAGCGCTAACGCCAACTGAATTGCAGAGTACGCATCATTACATTGGCCTACATCGAGAAGACGAGGAATACCGTTGATGTCACCGAATTGGTTTTTATTAAAACGGAATTTACCACATGCAAGTGTAAGGATCAGCGTGTCATCTGGCGCTTGGCTCGTGAAGTCAGTGTAGTAACTACGCTCTGACTTATCACCGTCACAACCACCAACAAGGAAGAAGTGTTTAATATTGCCCTCTTTAACTTGCTCAATAACCGCAGGAGCAGCAGCCATAAGTGCATTACGACCAAAGCCAACAGTGATGTTCTGTTCAATCTCGTTTTGAGTAAAGCCTGGTTGCGCTAGAGCACAATCGATAACTTGTGAAAAATCATCCCCTTCAACGTGTGCGACACCCGGCCAACCTACGATACTACGCGTGAATAGGCGATCTCGGTATTGACCAACATCTGGGTTAAGAAGACAGTTAGATGTCATCACAATCGCGCCAGGGAAGTTAGCAAATTCTTTCTGTTGATTCTGCCATGCACTGCCATAGTTACCCACTAAGTGAGGGTATTTTTTCAATTCTGGGTAGCCGTGTGCCGGTAACATTTCACCATTGGTATAAACGTTAATACCCTTACCTTCAGTTTGTTGAAGGATCTTTTCAAGATCATGAAGGTCATGACCAGAAACTAAGATACAGTGACCTTTAATGGTTTTTACATTCACGCTTGTTGGTTCTGGATGTCCAAAAGTTTGGGTTTCGCCTTTATCAAGCATCTCCATTACTTTGTAGTTCATCAAACCAATTTTCATTGATGTATCTAAAAGCAATTGTAGGTCTGTTGGATCAGTCCCTAGAAGTGCCATAATTTCATGGTATTCGGCTTGGATCTCGGTATCCGTTTGACCAAGAACAAGCGCGTGCTCCATATAAGCAGCAGCGCCTTTTAATCCGTAAAGACACAACAGACGTAACCCAATCACATCTTCATGTTGAGAATCGTGACCACGGTTAACCGCAGCCATCGGGGCTAATGCCAGTAAAGACTCAACATCTTCAGGTAAGTTAAATTTGGCCGCTACCGATAGCTCTGGAATGATAAAGCCAGTCGCGATTGAAGCTGCTTGTACTTTTTGTTCTAAGCGCTTTTTATACGCTTGAGATTGCTGTGCAAATTCAACAATTCGTTCAGGGTCAAAGTTCACATTGGTTAATGTTGCGAAGAAGGCTCTTGGCGCCCACTCATCAATCTCAGTGTCAATCACACCACAAGCGCGACCCAAATCAGCCCAGAAAGAGACACCTTGAAGTGAGTGTACTAATACATCTTGCAGGTCTGAAACTTCAGACGTTTTACCACACATACCCTGAGTGTAAGAACACCCTTTAGAAACAGGGGTTTGAATTGTTTGTTCACATTGAATACAGAACATTTAAGGCTCCAGTGTTGTTATATTGCGTACTTGCTCAATTTGATTATCGCTATTATTTTTCTTTCTTTAGCGCTAGCCCTATAGAGCACGATACATGCCAACCTTACAATTAGTATAAAAACAACAACTTACGAAAGACCCCATATATAACAATGTCAATATGACTCAATACATCCACATATAATATAAACCCAATAAGGTCACATTGACTTACTTTAATCGTTCATCTTTCATTCATCTACTATCCATTAGAATGCTTAAATCACGTAAGAGGTAAATATAAATGAATAGATTGATAGTAAGCACGCTGGCATTAATCACAGGTTTTTTCACTCTAGTGTTTGCATTGGTGATGGCTATTCCATTAACTATCGTTGCACTGATCACAGGTAAACGCCTTCAGAAGCAGATGCAGAATCAAATGAATAATCGTACTTTCAGTTTTGATGGCCAGACTCAATACGCCAACGCCCATTCAAATATGAATAGCCAATCAACTGTAAACAACAATACCAATACGATTGATGGCGAATATGAAGAAGTAAACAAAAACGCATAACGCTTTTAGTATTCACACTAAAACAGTTCCCCCTGAAATGAGCCTAACTTCGCTACGTTTTTACTGAATAGGACGTAATAAAAGGTAGGCTCTTTTCTTCCCTCTTAAGCTCTCTAGAATTTTCTCTGTTTCATCGATTATCCCTAAACCCCTCAAATAAACTACGCTTTACCTTAAGCACAACATTAAACCTAACAGCCAGGTGGCCATGAATATGTTACAGTTTGTTAACTTTTAAGCGCCTAAATGGGTGTATTGAATGTTAGTAGACATATAACAATAAAGGATTGAAGTATGAGCAGTGGAAAAAGAGAAATAACATTGCGATTTTTAGCTGAACCGAGTGATGTAAATTTTGGTGGTAAAGTCCACGGGGGTGCGGCCATGAAATGGATCGATTTAGCCGCCTACGCATGTTCTGCTGCATGGAGCGGTAAATATTGTATTACGGCGTACGCTGGCGGGATTCGTTTTGTTGCACCGATTCATGTTGGGAACCTAGTTGAAGTTAGCGCTAAGGTAATATACACCGGCAGAAGTTCTATGCATATCGCCATTGACGTTCAAGCGAGCGATCCCAAAGAGCTTAATAACCGCCTTACGACCCATTGTATTGTGATCATGGTAGCGGTCGACGAAAATGGGAACTCAACTCAGGTCCCAGAATGGATTCCAACAACGGAAGAAGACATCCACTTGCGTGATTCTGCACTTCGACTGATCAATATGCGAAAAGAGATTGGCGAAGAGATGGAAGCTCACGTTAAGTATTTAAAGTAGCCTTTTCATTATTTATTGTAATAGATAAGCTAAAACCGAACACTAGAAAGCCCAAGCACTTCATTATCTTGATAACTTGGGTTTTTATTTTTCAATTTTGTGTCAATAACCCTATCTGTCATTTTTCTTTCATCTAGGTTTGCTTTAATTCGCTATCAATGTCGAGCTCGCGATTTAAAGGATAACTACTTGAAACTTGGAAAAACCACATTAAGTGAAGCCACAATTAACAACCTTAAAGCGGTTGAGTATCAATGGGTCCGTACTATGTACGTTGGAGGCTATAACGATTCTGAAATCAACCATTACATTCAAACCTGTTTTGGTGGTGATGACACTTTTGCCGATCTGTTTCGAAAAGTTGCTTTAAAGCAAGAAAGTATCTACGTTCTTTTGCAATACCTTGGCTGTGCTCCTTCCAACCGGGAGCTATAAACTTAAATCGATTATCCCGAAATACCGACTCAATCACACTCATATGTAACTCAACCCTTCATTACATATTCATTTTGATGATCACTCGCATGCTCCTATCCGAAGGCTGTTCTGTTTGTTACAACACTCTATACTCATTCCTGTTGTTACCATTCACTCTAATTACAGTTCCATTTAGTCTCTAATTTACTTTTTCTAATTAAACTAGGATCTGGTTAGCCAAGTAACTTTGGTATAAGTGAATCTACGTATCTAAAGCCCTACTCAAGCATTAGATATAAAAAAACCCAAGCAATGCTCGGGTTTTGGTTACAAAAACTGTTAGTAAAATTTTAGTAAGGAATCAAGCTAACAGCCAGCTATGCGTAACGCCAGAACTGCTCTTAGACTTAACGGATCGGCGGCCAAACCTGAAAGTGTTAAGCTTCGAACAAATGGGCGACCCTAGGGTCGCCCTTATCGTTATTATCCTTTCACACCGCCGGCTGTAAGTCCTCCGACAAGCCAACGCTGCGCAAGCAAAAATACGATAGTGATAGGTAATGCAGAGAGTACCGCTGCTGCTGCAAAGTCACCCCATAGATAGTTCTGAGGGTACAAGTACTGCTGCATTCCAACCGCTAGTGTGTACGAGTTTACATCAGAAAGTAGTAAAGATGCTACAGGAACCTCACCGACCACCATAATAAACGACAAAATAAACACCACTGCTAGAATTGGCACTGACAATGGCAATAATACCAGTCTAAACGCCTGCCACGGTGTTGCACCATCGAGTGCCGCCGCTTCTTCTAGCGAATTATCAATAGACTCAAAGTAGCCTTTAATGGTCCACACATGCAAGGCAATGCCGCCTAAGTAAGAGAAGATCAAACCGCCGTGAGTATTTAAGCCAAGGAATGGGATGTATTGCCCAAGCTTGTCAAACAGCGCATAAATCGCCACCAATGCCAGTACCGCAGGGAACATCTGGAAGATCATCATCGCTTTCAAGATGGTGTTCTTGCCTTTGAAACGCATTCTCGCAAATGCATAGGCCGATGTAGTTGAAAGCGCCACTATTAGAATAGAGGTGATTCCCGCCACTTTGATAGAGTTCCATAACCACGTTAAAACAGGAAAAGGAGGTGGTGTTACAGAGCCATCTGCATGAGTGACTGTAAAGCCTAACGCTAACTTCCAATGTTCAAGCGATGGATTCTCAGGGATCAAGCTACCCGTTGCGAAGTTGCCTTCACGGAACGAAATTGCAATCACCATTAACAGTGGAAATATGATCATCGCTAAGAATAGCCACAGTGCGATATGCGTCGCCCAAACACGATATTTTAAGGATTTACCTTGTACCATTGCCATTATAAATATCCTTAATCTTGAGATAGCTTAGTAAAGCGTAAGTTGAGTAGTGCGAGTCCACCAACAAGTAGGAAAATCAACGTTGCGATTGCACTTGCTAAGCCGAAGTCTTGGCCACCAGCGCCTTCAAATGCGATTCGGTAGGTGTAGCTCACTAATAGATCGGTGTAACCTGCTGGCTCAGAAGTGCCAATCATGTTTGGACCACCTTGAGTTAACAGCTGAATCATTACAAAGTTATTGAAGTTAAACGCGAAAGCTGCAATTAGAAGCGGTGTTAATGGTTTAATCATCAATGGCAGCGTTACTTTGGTGAAGTTATGAATAAAATTCGCACCATCAATCGCCGACGCTTCATAAAGATCTTCTGGAATCGCCTTCAGTAGTCCCATACATAGAATCATCATGTATGGAAAGCCTAACCACGTATTCACAATCAGCACCATCGATTTCGCTAAGAATGGGTCAGAGAACCACGCAGGGCTGATACCAAATATCGATTGTAAGACCATATTGATCTCACCAAAGCTTTGGTTAAACAAACCTTTAAAGATCAAGATAGAGATAAAAGCTGGTACAGCGTAAGGCAAGATAAGTAGCACGCGATAAATAGCGCGTCCCTTTAGG
This sequence comes from Vibrio kyushuensis, assembly GCF_050337325.1. Taxonomy (NCBI): domain Bacteria; kingdom Pseudomonadati; phylum Pseudomonadota; class Gammaproteobacteria; order Vibrionales; family Vibrionaceae; genus Vibrio; species Vibrio kyushuensis. Next base: position 333,692 of record NZ_JAKJSV010000002.1, on the reverse strand, counting down.
GCTTCCCACTGAACAATACTCGCGAGAACCAAGCCAATGACTAGGGTTGCAATGACCGAAACTACCGAAAACAGAACCGTCCAGATAAAAATACTGATAAATGGTTCTTTAATTCCGTCATCTTTCCAAACTCGTTCGAAGTTGTGTGTGCCAATGCCTACGATAAACCCTGGTGATACGGTTGAGCCTGTAAACTCACCGGCTTCGTCAACCGGTTGATAGAAACCGACTTCCATATTAGCGCGAAGTATGTCGCCCGTTTCATTATTTAATAATGATTCACCATCTTCTTGCAGAGTATAAACAGGAACAACAGCGGCAAACTTTCTCAGCCCGCTCATGCGGATATCTTCACCCGTTGGTAGATGTAAATCGACTCCGTTAAGCTTGCTTCGATTTTGAATAATGGTTTTGATTTTTTCTTTGTCACCAGTCACTGAATCAACGACAGACAAATCCATATCAGTGATCGAGAGAGTAGCAAGATCAAAACTATCGGTTGCTAATAGCTGCTCACCTTTTTTTATCGCAATTCGGTGACCATTATCGGTGCTATATAGAGTAAATGGATAGCTCTCTCCACTTTGATAAGTTCTATCTAATAGAACACTTTGGGCGCGATCAAAAGAGAGTTGGTTTTTTGCGCTGTAGTTAGTAAACGCGAGCCCTACGGTGTACACCAAAGGGAAGATAATAAAGAGGATCATCCCAGCAATGCCTGGGTAGATATAGCGATGAGCGTAAGTTTTTTTGCTACCAAAAATATACAGTGCTAATGCTGTGAGAATGACGGTTAAAAGTGCGAACGCGGTTTCACCACGAGAGTACATTAAAATGGTGGCATAACCATTAACGAGACCGAGTGAACCTAAAAGTGCCCATTTGATGAATACACTCTTGCTTGTCGGCAAATTCGTTGTTGCTGATGTCATAGCATCTGTACCTTGAACTGACTGCATAGAGGAACCTACTAACGATAGATATAGATATAAAAATAGAAAAGAAGGAGAGGTTACCCTCTCCTTAAAATGGTGTTGCTTGTTATCGTGTCATCTGCTTTTCAGCATCTGCTAATGCTTCATCAACAGTTTGACGACCATCAACAATATTGATGATTGCGTTCTTCGCGCCTTCCCAGAATCCGTTCATTTGTGGGATGTTTGGCATAATTTCGCCATTCATTGCATTGTCCATTGTCGCTGCAATACGTTTGTCCGAATCAAGCTCGCGTTGGAATGAATTTAGTGCAACGGCGCCTAGTGGCTTATCATCGTTAACTTTACGTAGACCATCGTTAGTCAGTAGGTAGTTTTCGATAAACTCAACCGCTAGATCTTTATTTGGTGAAGCCGTGCTAATACCCGCAGTTAGTACGCCAACGAATGGCTTAGAAGACTGACCGTTAAATTTAGGTAGCGTTGTAACACCGTAGTTAATGCCTGATGTTTCAATGTTACCCCAAGCCCAAGGGCCATTGATCGTCATTGCAGTTTTACCTTGGTTAAAGGCAGACTCTGAAACTGAGTAGTCCATATCTGGTGAAATAACACCTTTATCGACTAGACCTTTTACAAAATTCATGGAGTCTTTCACGCCATCAACAGCAATACCTGCATCTTTTACGTTGTAGCCTTCAGCGCCGTATTTAAATGCATAACCACCATCAGCAGCCATTAAAGGCCATGTGAAGTATGGTTCTTTTAGGTTCCACATGATCGCAGTTTTGCCATCTTTCGCTAATTTAGCGTTCAGAGCTTCAACTTCTTCCCATGTTTTTGGTGGGTTTGGTACTAAATCTTTATTGTAGATAAGAGAAAGTGATTCAATTGCTACTGGGTAACCAATGAGCTTACCGTTGTATTTAACCGCATCCCATGCAAAATCAACGATGCCGTCTTTAATTTCTTTTGAAGGGTTAACTTCTGTCAATAGACCAGATTCCGCATAACCACCAAATCGGTCATGTGCCCAAAACACGATATCAGGGCCATCGCCTGTTGCAGCTACTTGAGGAAAGCGGTCTTGCAAACCATCTGGGTGAGCAACGGTCACTTTAATGCCCGTCTCTTCTTCAAACATCTTACCTACTTCAGCAAGTCCGTTATAACCTTTATCGCCGTTAATCCAGATAGTAAGTTGACCTTCATCGATAGCAGCGTTTGCACCAAAAGAGCCAAGAGCAACTAATGTACTTAGCGCTACAGTGCTTAGGGCATTTTTCATGTCTATATCCTTTTTATTTTTGTGTTGTAGGGCTTACCAAGAGGTTTGCCGTATTTCGACATACATAATGTTAGAAAAAACAAGCTAGCTCATCCTCCCACTCCCTACGCCCTTGCTATTATGGCGCATTTTCGTGATCCTTAGCATTTCACTATGTCGTACGCCGTCACAAAATAGGTACTTTATGTGACAGTTCTCACTCATGAGTGGCATATTTCTTTGAGCTTGATCGCTCTATAGGTTTCTCCTCCCCTTCAGCCTCCTCCTTTTCTACTCCCCCTAGACAATTTTCATCTAGGAGGATGTATCAAATGGCATTAAATACGACACTTAAGTCATCCAAGAGTGGATGGTAGGAACCCTTTCCAGAGACTAATGCTCTATTTGCCTCAAGGTTAATGGCGGAATATAGCTCTGGTTTACAATGCCGATTTGGTTTCCAGTTATTAAAAAGATGTTTGCGTTTTGTTTTCTATGTTTATCTCTTGCTCTACTTGCTGAGAACTAGCAATAGCAATTGATGAATAATTTGGGGGAAACATCAAATATTAACGGGGGATGGAAACCAAATATTGGCTTTGATGGGTGTTAGTATGCTTCGATTCAATAAAGAAGTGCTCTCACCCCTTTTTCTTGCCCTAGTGCCGACTTTACTTCAAGGTACATAGGCTTCAATGTAAATAGGTTTCAAGGAAATGGAATCAGACGGTTAAGTATTCCATCCAACAAATTACAATAATTACTGCCAATATTCCTACATGACTAGGCAGTAACGAATAAATATGATTGATCGAGGACGAGCTAGATGACGAATGTCACGTTAAAAAATGTTAGTAAAGCGTATGGCGATGTTTTGATTTCTAAAAATGTTGATCTAGAGATACACGAGGGCGAATTTGTTGTATTCGTCGGTCCATCTGGTTGCGGTAAGTCAACTCTTCTTCGTTGTATTGCCGGTCTAGAAGACATCACTTCTGGTGATCTGTACATTGGTAATGAGCGAATGAACGACATCGAACCATCCAAACGTGGTGTTGGTATGGTGTTTCAATCTTACGCGCTATATCCTCACTTAAACCTATTTGACAATATGTCGTTTGGTCTAAAGCTAGCCAAAGCAGATAAAGAAGAAGTCAACAAGCGTGTTGCTCACGCTGCCGATATTTTACAGCTTACTCATCTTCTTGAACGCCAGCCTAAAGCTCTTTCTGGTGGTCAGCGTCAGCGTGTTGCCATTGGCCGAACTCTTGTTTCTCAACCAAATGTCTTTTTACTGGATGAACCACTTTCAAACTTGGATGCCGCACTTCGAGTACAGATGCGCTCTGAAATTACCAAGTTACAACGCAAACTCGGTTGCACCATGATCTACGTAACTCACGATCAAGTTGAAGCGATGACTATGGCTGATAAAATTGTGGTATTAGATGATGGCTTTGTCTCTCAGGTCGGTAAGCCTCTAGAGCTATACCATTACCCACAGAACCGCTTTGTTGCGGGCTTCATTGGCTCTCCAAAGATGAACTTCATGAGCGTCTTTATTGACGAAGTTGAAGCCGAGCGTGTCAAAGTACAACTTTCCAACGGCATGTCTTTCTGGATTCCAGTTGATGGTACAACGGTTAACCGAGGTGACCGCATGTCAATGGGTGTCCGTCCTGAGCATCTTCTTGCTGCAACTGACGGTGATGCGACCATCGAAGGTGAAGTAATGATCGTTGAAAAATTAGGTAACGAAACTCAAGTTTATCTTAATTTGGAAGGCGCAGATGCTGATGTTAACTATCGTCAACCAGATACACTTCCAGTTGAAGTCGGTGACAAATTAGAGATAGGTATTCCAGCTCATCGTTGTCATCTATTCCATAGTGATGGCAGAGCGTGTCGTCGTTTACACCAAGAAGCGGGTGTTGAACTGAATGCTTAAGTAGATATATATCTATCTTTGACTGATTACAATTCAATAACTCAATGTAACCCCTAGGAATACTCTGTTTACTAATTAAGTAAATGAGGTTGCTAGGGGTTTTTGCTTTCTAAAATGTAAGTAGCTGAAGCATTACTTACTGGCACACTAGCTACTTAATCTACCTTCTACTTAGGCATCGAATAGCTTTTACTAACAAACTCGACTTCTTGAGTGTCAGTAATGAAATTAGTATAAGAAGCTAATGTATACATTACGTTCGCAATCAAGTTTGCGTAACGAAACAGAATAGGTGCAGGGCTTTTCTTACCAGCATGTTCTATCGCCACAAGAGCTCGAACCACTTTCTTCGCATTGGTCCGACACAAGTGAAGTTCACCCGCTATTTTATGACCACCAGGAAGAACGAAGCCTTTGAAGCCACCATCTAACAGTGAACGCAAAAGGTCATAATCCCGATACAACTCTTCAAGTTCATCTTCTGTGATCGCTAGCTTTCCACGAGCCGATCCATTGAGATGATAAACATTCGGCTGCAAACGTTGTAAAACGTCACGGCTAACATCATCTAAATCAAGCGTTAACACTAAGCCAATACGACTACATAACTCATCAGAGATGATCTCGAAGTCGCAAATGGGGCTATCTTCATAGATAAATGGGTAACAGATTTCTCCGTTCTTTTTGCTAACAGGTTTCACTCGCTTCCCTTACTCACACAAAAACGCCCACTGATAAGTGAGCGTTTATTAACAAATATTTTTAATATTTAAACAAAGGCTTAGCTAAATATTATAGCAATATTCTAAGGTGTAGTCCTCGCCACTTTTTGCTTTAAACTCTTTGTCTTCGCTACACGCTCTTGGTTTCCCTTTCTCATCACCTTGAACCAAGCTAATCCAGTGGCGCATCGCTACCATTTCTTGAGTAAACGTTGTACAGGTCTCTAATTCAATATCATCTATTTCCACCAGCTCAACGCACCCTGTCCCTTTATGACAACCAAATATCACTTCCACATGGCTGCCATTACCATCTTTTAAAAGAATTGAACATGGATCTTCTTTCTCTCCTGTGTAGGCAACAAAGTGTTTATTGCTCTGTAAGCCACTGTGTGTACCATCTTTGAAGTAAGCAACCATATGTCTGTAATCAATCATATAAGCGGTTACGTCTTGATGAGAGCCATTTTGTAGGGGAAAAAGACTATCAAGCAGCTGCTTTGATTTAGTTTGTTTTTCACTCTGTTGTTTCGCACTGATAGTCTCGACGGCAAAGACGGCTTCAGCGATAAATGGTTTATTGTTTGTGTTCATCTCTTTTTTATCGAATCTAAGCATATTCATAGTCTTTCCCTCTGTTTATCCAATTAAGTTCGGTAACAATTTCTGCACTCTTGAAATAGATTGCTACTACTGAATTGGATCGCTCCTGCAAAATAGATAGCTACTACTGTGTAAAATCTCATTTAGAGCAAATATTCAAAATTTACTTTCGTTTCTCTGTAAATATGTGACTTTGCTTACTTGGAAGATTAGCTAATTTTTGACTACAATTTCACAACAAAAATTTTACAATGTGAATTTTACAAAATGTCTCTATCAAAAAGCTTAGTTCGCCAGTCCCATTTCTTAGGTACTAAGATTAGAAACCTGAGAAAACGCAATCACTTAACCATGGAAGATCTCTCTGCGAGATGTATCCGTGTTAATCCTGAGTACGCGCCTTCGGTTTCTTACCTCTCGATGATAGAGCGTGGAAAACGTGTTCCTAGCGTCGATATGTTAGAAGTTGTCGCAGAAGTTTTTCAAAAAGATCCGCGATGGTTTCTTGATGACGAACCAGAACAAAGTGCTATCACACCAGATAAAGGGAATCGGGGGGGCATTAGCGGCATGGCGCTCGAGCCCAGTTTTCTGTTCTCTAATGATATTTTGCAGATTGCTATTCCGGAAATGCTCTCTCAGACGGGCATTACTGGCCGTCAATTCGCTCATCTTCTCATTCGAGCTCATCAGGAAAGCAATCAGAACCATTTCCCTCATTTAGAACGAGCTGCCGAAGAAGTTGGGCTTAAGAGGCTGAACCTCGCCATCGAAGATCTTATGGATATCGCTAAAAGCTTAGGGGTAAGGGTTCGATGGATCAAACGGACACCGCAGGATGTCGTTGATGAACTCGGTGTCAGTGCGAAACAGTTAGTCACGTCATTTTTTGAATCGCCGAGCACTATCTATCTCAACGAAATATTAAGAGATTACCCTACACGACTAAAATATGATTTGGCGGTGTACATCGGTCACTGTATTTTACATCGTAAAGAGGGGCTAAAAAGCGTTCTATCGGTTGGCCATACCAACACTTGGGAAGACGCCTCTAGCCCTACCACCTCTGAGCTAAATTCACAGGATATCTTACAAGCGTGGCGGGATTTCGAATCTAGCTTCTTTGCTGGTGCGTTACTATGCCCGAAAGTACCCTTTAGACAGCTCCTTGACCGCAGTGGCTATGAGATCGATGTTCACCAGAAAGCGGGAGTATCCCCTTCTGTTGCAATGCGTCGTATGACCGTTGTTTCTCCATACCCTCATTGGCATTACTTTGATGCTTATGGGCAAAACAAACTCAAGGCAGTATATCGAGGAAATGGCATTCCGCTTCCGTGGGGAAATATGCGGAAAGTGAATGATCCTTGCCAGCACTGGGCAGTCTTTAGACGACTATCAGAACCAAAAGACCACAGTTCCGCACAAATATCGATTCTAAATGTTGGAGATGAGCCAAGAATCTATTGCTGTGAGTCGGTGAATATGACCGATCCAGCAGGAAATAATCGAGTACTCTGCGCTGGTATTGATCTTAACCCGGCCATTGATGCGCAAGGCGGTGACGCTCGCTCAATTGCGGAAGATCTGAAGTCGTTATGTGTGTCAAACGGTGGTAGTGCCGCTATACCAAATTACATTAAGAAAGAGTTCACAACCATCGCCAAAATCTTGAATATTAATTGGATTGAAAGGGGAATTGAATCAGATGCTCGAGTAATTTGCTCTCGCGGTGCTGTATGCCCACGTAAACCAAGTTGTTATAGCAAATGTGAAGGTTAGGATCCAAGCAGTGTTGTGCTAAGAAGAGTAGACACCCAAAAAGAAAAAAGCCAATCCCAAAATATGTGGGGATTGGCTATATATATCTGTGAACAAAATTGGGTTCACTAACAACGTCAGTTGGCTAGGTGACCCTCGGCTTAAGAAGGGTCAATATAGATAATGCAGTTAGTGTGCCAACTTTTATTTTGTGCTAAATGCATACAAACCGATGAATTAACGACCAGTTTCATGCAAACGCAATGCATAAGGCGGTTGCAAGATGCAAGTTAATTGCAAAATGCGAACGCAAATTAAGAATATTTACAACTCATTCGTTTTCTAGCTAACCGCACTATTAGCAAATCGTGCTACAGTTTTATGAAGTTTATCCTTTCGAGATCCTTAAGTGCTGCTCAACTTAGAATTACTCTCTCATCAAGATGATCAATCATTACTCGAGTTTGAAAGAGTTAATCAGTCTTGGTTTGAATCCTATGTTCCACCTCGTGAAACTGGCTTTTATACGGAATCAGGTATGACTCAACATATTAGTGAGTGCTTAGACCTTCATGAAAGAGATGAGATGCTACCTATGCTTATTAAGGACGATATTGGTAACATCATTGGTCGAATCAATCTACACAGTATCGACCTAGATGAACGTACTGCGCACCTTGGTTATAGAATCGCAAAAAATGCGATAGGAAATGGGGTAGCAACCACCGCTTCACGAAAGGTGATTGAATTGTGTAAAGGTTATTTTCAGCTTGAGTCCTTAATCGCATTAGCCGCTACTGATAACATTGCTTCACAACGAGTTCTAACAAATAACGGGTTTGTTAAAACTCGTACTCATACCAATTACACCAGATTAAAAGGAGTCCTCATCCACTGCATTGAGTATCAGAAAATCATCGCATATTAGACATTGATTGCATCCATATTCATCTCAAAATAGACGAAAATCAGATTAGAGTTAGCTCTCAAGTTGACGACTTTTTTGCTGATACATTCTTTCATCAGCCACTTTTAAAATACTATCTATATCTGGATAGTCATGAAGGTACAGTACATAGCCAATACTTACATTAATATTAATTAGATGCTTCCCATAAATCACAGGCGTTTGGCAAAGTGCTTTTTGCAGCTCAATATTGACCACATCTACATCGTTTGTATTTGAAATTCGGGTTAAAAGAACCAGAAACTCATCACCCCCAACTCGCGCAACTAAGTCAGATGAGCGCAAAACACTTTTTAGCCTTTCAGCACAGGCAACAAGAACCTTATCACCAGCAGCGTGTCCGTAATGATCATTAATCATTTTAAATTTGTCTAAATCAATATTCAAAACAGCAAAAGCGTCGACGCAATCTTCTTGTGAGCAATCTAGAAATAAGCTTTTTAACGTGTACATAAAGTAGCGTCTATTTGGTAAAGAAGTCAGTTCATCATGAAGCGAACGATTATAAGCATTAATGTATTGGCGATAGATTACGAAGAATGAAAGCATTAAGAGCAGAGTAATAGGATACCCGAGTAGACGAGCGATGTTGACGCGATACCAAGGGGTGTGAGCTAATATATTCTCACGAACTGAAGCAGCTAACACCCAGCTCCCATAAGGGAAGTACACTGTTTGAATTTCAAATGCCTGATTAAAAACGTCTGAAGACCCAAAAATGATCTCACCATCGAGACCCTTGCTATCCACACCTCGGATGGCTAGGTTGTACTTATAATTCAATGAGTCAACACCAACCTCATGAAATAGAGAATCAAGATCAATGAGTACACTACTGCACCCCCAGTAATTCGTATTGTAAGGAGGGTCCGTAAAAATAGGAACTCGGACTATAACCCCCTGCCCGTCTCGTATCAGATCGACTGGACCTGAAATAAATACCTGCTGGATCTCACGAGCCTTTTTTACCGAAGTCCACTGTTCAGGTATGTCTCTATAATCAAGATTAATTATGTTTTCGTTTCCCGTTTCAGGGTAAACCAAACGAACAACATCATCCGGAGCAAGGGCAATAACTTGAATATGCTTCCCTTCACGCAAAACATAGCTAGCAATATCTTTCAAATTTTCTATTTCAATATTGGGATTAACGGTAACCAAAGCAGATAGGCTTTTAGCAACATATGCGTCAGACACAATAGCCGCTTCAAGCTGAGCCCGAACAATTAACAACTCCTCCTTTGCTCGTGATAAATGCTCACTGCGTAAATAGTCAACCTGGCCCCGATTGATCCACTCTATGGATGCAATGGCTGAGACAATATAGAGGAAAAATATCGTGCTTATGTAAAAACGATTGTGCTCTGTAGACTTCATTAATACCTCAAGTCATACTCGCAATGATGACCAAACTAGGAGCAATATCCTCTGCCCTTTCCATCATTATTCACTTAACAAACGCGCTTCTTTAGGATAGCTCTCGAATCTCAATTTGCGTAGATTCCATCTACATTAATGACAAAGTCGTCAGTAGTATTCTTCGGCGATTGATGCAGTTTCATTAGACCTGCCTCACTAATTATCATTTCAAGCTAAACTCTGACATTAAGCTCACAGCGACAATTAATAGCGCTGATAAGTTGAAGTTATATATCACCAAAGGAAAGGTTCACCATGCGCAACACCAAGCAATTCAACCTAGTTACCCTAGCGATAACACTTCTTGCAAGTTCTCTTGCGGTTAGGGCAGCAAACACCGAATTCGCTGCGGATTCGTCAGTGAATTACGCTGCGGAGAGTGATGTCAATGTTGTTGAAAGTATTTCCAGTGATAACACAGTTAGCTATCAATCTTCAGCAAACTTAATTAAGCAAACCTATGAGAGCCAACTCTATACTCTTCCAGCGTTTAAAGAGGGGCATTATGGTTTACGAATGTACCGTCAAACATTACACAAAAAATATGAAGCCGCTATATGGAGTGATATGGCGAGAGTGGCAAGCCGATTGAACCAATTTTCATCAGAAGTAAATACAGCCGAAGACATTTTGGTCTACTCAGAAAAGCGATTATCTGGATACAAAGGGCAAACAGATGAACGTAGCGTTCGTCGCTATACGACAACTGTCCATCACCCTGAATACCTTTATCTGGGCGTCGATTTATTAGGCTCAATGGCTCGTGCTAATGAATATGGTTTAAAACATAAAAAAGATGAAAAGCTTAGACAGGTATTACGACGCTACGATTTTGAACCCTTTGTCACCAACCCAGAGATGATCAAAGCATGGGCAGCCCAACTCGCCAATCAAGTCTATTGGTTAAGACAGTTAAATGAGCAAGATGTCGTAGAAAAATTTACCGATACATTCAAATCCGTTTATCCTGATGAAAAAGATAAAGCATTATCACCACAACAATACGGTAATAAAATTTACGGTATGACACACATCATTTTTGCAGACTCACAATACTATCAAAGGCCCATCCAAGAAAAAGATCATCAGTGGGTCTATGATTACTTCCGTGAAAACATCGATACTATCTTGCTTCGAACCAAAGAAGACATCATTGCAGAGGTAGGCATCGCCTTTTTACTAGCAGGATTGGAAGACGATCCTGTCGTAGAAAAAACACGTCAAGCTATTCAGGGTTCCATTGTTGAAGAGAAGGGAATGATTCCCTCAATTAAAGGGGACTTTGATTTAAGTTACGGGGAACATCGAAATGTACTCGCGATTATGTTACTTGATTGGCAATCACCAAATACTGCTCCATACGTAAGTAAGCACCCTAGTGTATTTACCAATATTCCTTTTGGCCTAACAAGCAAATAGATTCACGGGGCAAATAAAGGACGAAGCTTATATAAAAACACCTGATACGTGATGACTGTCACATTCAAAATTCGTAGACTTGCTTCAAACTTATTTTTTTCACCTAGACTTTAATCGAGTGATTGTGAAATTTGAATAAGTGAAAAAAATGCCACAGCTGGTAGGACGACATTTAGAAGAAATGGCCAATATGCGTACATCTCGAAAGAGAAGAATCGTGCTCATTTCTTCTCTAATCGTTGCTTTACTCCTGTTTTATTACGCCATAGAACAATTGAGTAACAGCCACTACTTTTTTGGTTTATTTAATCTTGGCTGTTTATCTATTGTCATTATTAACGTCTCATATTTATTAAAGCACCCACAGTCTAATTACTCTGAGATAATTCTAAGTGGCGTCCTGCTGCTACAAGCATTAGTGCTTCTCCTTTACGGTGAGAGCATAGCAAACCGTGTTTTATGGTTGTTCCCAATAATTGCTTCTATTACTTTCATCAATGAATTTAAAGTAGGTCTTCTATTTAGTTGCTCTTTCTTCTTCATCGTACTCTTTTCTGTCTTGTTCCCTGAGAGCGTCATCGTTCCAACAGACTTCTCTACTGATCGATTGTTACTTAGCCTGTTTACCCTTTTATTGATCTGTAATGTTTCATCTTATTACTACGCAAAAGCGGTCAATTACATCCAGAGCCTCTACAAGGAGGGGATCGAAGATCTCGCTTACATGGATCAACTCACTGGGCTTGCCAATAGGTGGAGCTTTGAGAACTGGGCAGTAGATAAGTTAAGAGATACACAAAGCGCTGGAACACTAACTGCACTTATATTTATCGATATTGATAACTTTAAAGAGATTAACGACAACTATGGTCACGATGTCGGAGACCGGGTACTACAACACTTCGCAGGACGTTTGAAAAATAACATTAGAACTAAGGATCGTCGAACAAATAAATATGATTACTCGATAGCTCGCTTTGCTGGAGACGAGTTTGTTGTTCTGCTATATGACGTAAAATCGCGCAAGGATTTAAACGGAATACTAGAAAGGGTCTGTCAGATCTTTACTGATAATTACAAAACTGAACAGCGTATAAACACTTTAACGGTCAGTGTTGGAGCCGCGATATACCCGACAGATGCAACAAGCTTACAAGAGCTAACACGATGTGCCGATAAAGCTATGTACTCAGCTAAACACCGAGGAAAGAACCAGTATTGCTATTATCATGATGATATTGCTAAAGAAAAAGTACAACAAGAAACTGATGACCAAAGTAACATAACACCGCTAAAAAAAACTAGCGTGCCGTACACTTAACCCGCCATGTACATTGCCCACAAGCTGACGGCAGCGAGCACAATTAGCCAGATTATATATCTAGCATTATTCGGTTTGCCTTTCTTAGGTTGAATCACAGGTTTTATAGCGGCGGCTCGTGCAGCAGAAATAATAGTGGGATTTTTTTCGTATTGGTCCCTGCGCAGCTGAGCTTTGTTCGCAACATCAGTAAATCGGTGCCGTTGCTCAGTCGTTAGCTCTTTGCTTGGATCGTAACGTTGAGCGTCTGAATGCTTAGGTACAACAGCCATAATCTCCTCCTTAACAACTGTCCTATATTTACATGCGTTACTTATAGTGTAGTAAACTCTGCTTTAAACAACGTTAATTAGCTCATGTTTTCAACAGGTAGTCCTTGATATCTAGCAAATTTCTCGCCAAGTCGATCTATTTCCATGACCAGATTATTCATGACTATGCTCTATGCGGAGTAACCCAAAGAACAGATCTGTTCTTTGGGCATCTAAACATAAGCTATAAATACTCACATAGGTAGGCAGTTGGCACTGACACTTTTACATCAAACGACGAATCAGCAATGACGTCAAATGACTCACCATCAGAAAATGTGACCCAATCGTTGTCGTCAACACGTTTAATTGTCAATCCACCCTTAACAACCGTCATTTTTTCTGCTGCTGCTGTACCAAACGTATAGCTACCTACTGCCATTACACCAACACTGCTTTGAGCTTGTTGTTGAGAAAAACCCAATGACTTAACGTTTCCTTCAAAATACTCATTTACGTTTATTTGCGTATCTGTATTCATTGTTACTTCCCTATAATCATTCAATACCATAAAGGCATACCGCCTTTAACTGCTTAGATTAATGTTTTAACCAAAAATGAAATTAATCTCAAGAGAGTTTTAATACAACAATCAAATTCTTATGCTGTTCACGTCGTTGCAAACTGATAATCTGTGCTAATGTCTTCAGACAAAACTTAACTTTAGACCTATCATTTAACTAGTTCATTTGGGCTAAAGATCATACTTTTTCATCCACCGTTTGATTGAGCCTCACAGATAGTACAACCTAACTTTTCAATCAAATATATTTATAGGAAAACTCATGGCTGTGGTCCGCGGGAAACGTCCAGCAAAAACATCCCCAAAACAAAAACATAAGTCCATGATGACAAGAGAGCAGTTCATTAGAAGTGCCCTATTCACAGTCTTAACAATTCTGGGCATTTCGTTTGGTTCGCTAACCTATTTTAGCTACCAAGAGTACGTGAATCCCGAACATGTCTATGGCAGCTGGATAGAGATTGGCTCACCTAAATACGATACGGACATTCTCACGCTCTCCGCTGACGGTGTTTTTCGCAACAAACGATTAATTACCACGACTTTTAATTTTGACGGTAAAGAAATCAACCTCAATACTGGTCAAGGTGAATTCATCTATCAACTGTCTGGAACGCCTAATTCCCCACAAATTAAACGTGTTCACCCAAGCGGCCCAATAAAGCGATTTATCAAACAGGGCTATGAGCATACCGTCGATAGTGATAGTGCGGGGGTCGGTAAAAATCGGCGAGCCGCGCTATCTGAGCACTTTAATAGTAAAAAATAGCCCAACTCCATACCTGTGTGATCAATATAACTATTAACTAAAACGTGAATTCGAGACATATATTTTCAGCATTGTTCAGTCTCATTCACATGAAACCTCTCTTTTCCCTCCTCCCCTTCTAAACAATCACACTATTTTCTCTTTATGTTAATTGTTTGATTTTTAAAACCTTGAGAACGCTTTATAATTAACACCGTTATTTACCAATATAGAATATTCCTATGGATGGATTCCTGACTCAAATTCAGATCTTTACTCAAGCATTACTGCAAAGTGAAGGAAACAGTATTTACTTTATTACTGCTGCTAGTTTGCTGGCTTGGGTGGCATGGCGTATCTCGTATACTCGTTTAGAAGCACTCACAGAAAAAACTTCTTTCCAGTGGGATAATTTAACTCTAAGTGCACTAAAAACACCGATTAGTACCCTAATTTGGTGTTGGCCCGCGACCATTTCACTTGGTGTTTTACTGCAAGATCACTTTAATAGTCAGCTAAATTGGCTGAATACGTTAAAGCTCATTTTGGTCATCAGTATTTTTGTTTGGATTACATTGCGATTCATACATAACGTTGAACATTATGTTTTAAGCCAAAAGAAACGCGATGAAACGACTGTTCAAGCAATCGCAAAGGTAGCTCGACTATTTTTTGTCACCATAGGACTACTTACGACCATGCAAGCATTCGGCTTGAGCTTATCTGGTCTTTTGACGTTTGGTGGTGTTGGTGGCTTGATTGTTGGTCTAGCAGCCAAAGACTTACTATCGAACTTTTTCGGTGGGATGATGATTTACTTTGATCGCCCATTTAAAGTAGGTGATTGGGTTCGCTCTCCAGATCGTCAAATTGAAGGAACGGTAGAGCGTATTGGTTGGAGAATGACGATAATTCGAACTTTTGATAAACGCCCTCTTTATGTTCCAAATTCCGTATTCAGCAGCATCGTGGTTGAAAATCCGTCTCGAATGCTCAACCGACGCATCAAAGAAGATATTGGTATTCGATACAAAGACAGCAAAAGCTTGGAACTTATTGTCGCTGAGATAAAATCAATGCTTCAAAACCATCCTGATATTGATAATCAGCAAACATTAATTGTTAACTTTAATGCGTTTGGTCCATCTTCACTCGATTTAATGGTGTATACATTTACCAAAACGGTCAATTGGATTCGTTACCATGAAGTTAAACAGAACGTGTTAATGCAGATATTGGCTATCGTCCATAAACATGAGGCTGACATTGCATTCCCGACTCAAACGCTTCAGTTTGATCCTCGAAATGCAGGGCTGGATACTCACTTAAACAGCATGGATATACGTTAAGTGAAAATAGCCATGCTCACTGAGAGTATGGCTATATAAATATTACACTGTGTTACTTAACCGTTACTTGGATAGGTTGATCACTGTGGGCATGTTCGAACATTGCCGTAACCTCAGCAGTCCCAGTACCTTGTGCTTGTAATATGCCAGAGCTTGTAACTGTCACAACATCTCTGTTGTTGCTTACCCATGTCACACCATCCTGTACCTCTTCGGAACTAAAATCTGAGTAAAAAACCGTTACTTTAGCGGGTACAGTTGCGCCGATTTCCATAATTGGTTTGCCCGGATTCAATACAAGATCTAGGATATCGGAATCGTTAACATACATAGGTAGCGATGAACTCCTCGCACCATCTAGAGCGGCATAAACGGTCGTAAAGCCAGCATCATGAGCAGAAGCTAATCCGTCATTTGTAACTGTTAACAAGCTAGGGTTACCAGCTGTCCAACTAGCGATATCTGTAATATCCTCTGAAGTACCATCTGAGTTATGGGCAAACGCTTTTAACTGCTTTGTAGTGCCAACTCGCATGTTATGCGTGTCAATTTCAATGGTAATGTCGTCAATAGCACTATTACTTACAAACAAGCTAACTGGTTTACCTTCATAGCCGTCCAAAGTTGCATAAACTTGTGTAGAGCCTTGACTAACCCCTGTAGCAAACCCTTTTGATGACATGCTCGCTACGTTTTCATTAGTGCTTACCCAGCCAACAATGTCTGTCACATTGGCAGTTGAGCCGTCATGATAGATTACTCGAGACACATATCGGCGGCTATCGCCTTCAGCAATCGTCGCATTATCCGGTGACACGAATAGCTCAGCAATCGAGTCGTGAATTGCATCGCCTAAAACGATCAAAGTGCCAGAGTCACTTACTTTGTCTTCAAGTGATGCTGAAATTTCGGTCGTGCCCGATTTGATACCTGTTGCTTGACCACCTTCTTCAATGCTCGCAACTAACGAGTCACTGCTGTGCCAAGTTACTTCATCTGTAACATAACGAAGATCTCCGTTAGTGAAGCCTGCAACTGCGCGATAGTTAAATGTATTCTCAACTTCAATCACCGCGTGACCATTTGAAATAACAACACCAACTACATCTGAATCAGTCTGAACCTGTTCTTCTTCAGCGACATGAGAGACAGGATCACTATAAACGCCTTCTACTTTAGCGACAATATCACTACTGCCTGAGCTTATAGAAAAGGCAAAACCGTCTTCATTAATCACTGTGCTCGTGTTGTTTGAACTCTCCCAATGAACCTGAGGAGTAATATCTGCAGATGTTCCATCGGAATAATGCCCATAAGCAGCGTATTGCTGCATTGAACCTTGGTAATGATATTGTCCATTGGGTACGATTGAAACGGATTCAATTGGAAACGAGTTAATGTTCAATGACACGACATTAGATTCAATACTGTCGTGATTTGAACTTATAGTTACTACGCCAGAAGAATCGTTAGGAATATGAATTGTACCTTGGTGTAAAGCGACATCCTCATCATTAAGCTTCCATTGCACTTCATGAGTAACATTAGTTTTGCTGCCATCTGATAATGTACCAGTAGAAGCTACTAATACATTAACGCCAGGATTAATGACTGTACGTTTCGTACCTTTTAGAAGATACGAAGCATCTACTGTAACTTCCAGTTCGGTTAGTGCAGGCGTAGAAGGTGGATTGGGGCTATTTACTGTGTCGGTAGTATCAGAAGAGTTACAACCCGTTAATGCGAGCATTGCACTGGCTATTAACGCAGCACCTTTCATTTGTATCGAATTCATCTTTATATATCTCACTTTTGTTATATCTAATTTCATGTAATACATAACGGAGATACTAAAGCCGAACTTAATTAGATATCAAAGGGGTGAATAGATAAGAACTAAAAGACTATAAATATTTATAACAAAGGATAAGTGAGTCGGATAAAATCAATAGATGCATATGTGGATCGCATCGAGTTGACACTGAATTGATATAACTATCTGTTTTGTAATTCGTGATTAGTTGAGCTTCACAACCCAAACCTCATACTAACCAGTTTTAATTGAATTAAGATCACTCACTGTAAATAACCCCTTGAGAATCAATCCATTAAGCTGAACCAAGATCGTTATATGAGTAGCATTCTTTTATTTTTATATATTTACAGCCGATTTGAAGATTTTTTCCTGCCTTTACAGAGTGTTAATACATGTTGTTTGCCTATCGGTGTCATTGAGTTCCAAGCAAGTATTTCTTCCAATGTTCGATAGCAACCTAAACAAACATCGTCTTCATTTAGACAACAATGCCGGATACAGGGAGAATCTATATTATTAGTCTCCAAATCTGAGCCAGTTGTACGCTTTGATTTGTTCATAAATCCCTCCATACTCGAAATTTAGTCGTAGCGACGAAATATGTCTATATCCGCGCTCTATTAGGGCACATTGATTAACCCTTTTTAGGGGTTGGCATTGAGGATATTGGGACTAAAATAACCAACTTGCTAGTGAAGAGTTTATTATGACAAACAAGCCAAACAGAATTGATGCCATGCAACAAATTATCGACGCTGTGACAGCCGAGTTCCCACTCTATCAATCTGATACATTTGTCTGTGGTGTCGATAACAGCTGCATGGGCTGCCCTAAAAAGTTGATGGAGTTGGTTGATGGTGAGTTGTCGTATTGGCAGCATCAAATAAATCGAGGGATATCACCAGGTTTTGACGAATTAGATCGCTTTGGTAAGTTATGCAAAAATGTTCGCCGAGCTTTAGTGAGAAATGGTCGGGTCAATTCATAGAGTTTCAGTTCGTTACTGTCGGATACGCACTTCCCTCTTCTTGAGAGCCTGCTGCCGTAGATGCATGACGATGCATCCATAACCATCGTTCAGCCTTTTTAAGCGTCACTGTCCACCTTAGCGGTACTTGTAATAACTCATTATCCGCCATTAAATGAATAACGAGTGTTTGAGCAACCACTGCATGATCATCGCTAACGATGACGTTACGCCACTTCCATTCAAACTTAGTCGCTGTTGCTTCAGAGAAATTTCTTAAAAAGAGTCCTCTAACCGATTCAGTTCCGGTACATAGTTCATCGGCCCCTGTTCCAATAACAGAGATACTTTCACTTTTATCGAAGACATCCATCAATGCGCTAATATCTTTATTGCAATAAGCTTGTGCGTAGCTCTCTAACGTTTCTATGATTTTCAATTGTTCGGACATTCTGACTACTCCCTAATTAATAGGAGTGTAGTTACTGATACTGGGAATGTGGATTAAACGCGGGGAATTTGTGAGCGGTACAAAAGGTTAGACTCAAAAATAAAGAATCTAACCTTCATCTAACAGGTAAAATAATCTCGACGGCTCACCGGAAAAGCAATATTAGTCTTGGAACTCACTCTTGTCTTCTGGACGTAGTTGGCGTTGTACACCCATCAGGAAGTTTCTCAGAATCTGATCTTTACACTCACGATAGTGCTTATTATCCGGTTTACGGAAAAACGAGCTTAGCTCATGCTTACTCAATCGGAAATCAACTAGCTGTAAGATCTCTATGATATCTTCCGCCTTCAAGTTCAGGGCGATACGTAACTTCTGAAACACCATGTTATTGTTTAAGTTACTTTCAGGCTTTGGCTGTTCCCCTTCACGCTTACCACGCTTTAAGTTAATTAGACCATTTAAAAACGAAGACAGATCCGTATTTTCAAGCTTGATATATGACTCGTCTTCTTCCTTTTTCAACCAACCTACAACTTGCTCTTCCGTCACTTCAATGTCTGCTAGAGAAAAGATCTCAATCATCGAGCTGTTCTTAAAATTGAATGTGTAGCGAATACGGCGCAAAATATCATTATTGGTCAAAATAGTTCCTAGTCTTAGGTAAGCCCAGTGCAATCAATACGATTACTGGAAGAGCGGAGGATTCTAGCAGACTTGCCTTTACGTCCCTATTAAATCTTTAAGCATTGATTATCGATAAGTGCTAACTACTCTTAGGCATTTGATTTTACGTAGGGGGGAGTAATTCATCTCTTTCGTCACGACACTCATATGAACCCATTTCGAACTCTCGACAAATTAAAGGTCGATTCTCATAAATCGTGCACATTAACGTTTCACGGTCGACCGCAGAGCACCACCCGTCATCAAGGCGGAGCATCGTCTCACCACCCCACTGATCATAAGCAATGTGCTCTTCCGGAACTCCAGTATCTGTAAGGATCATTACCTCGAGACGGCAGCAACACGCTTGGCAGTTTGAGCATAAGATCTCTGGTGCTTTATCTTCTTCCTGAATTATGTTTTTAATCGGTATGGTCATAAGTATCTACTATTAACTCAATTGCTGCATAGTACTCCAAAGTGACGACTAATTCGAAGTTCGTTTTCATAACTGTTTAAATTAACCATTATGATTATTAAACGACTTTACTTCATCCGCCGTCAAATATCGCCATTCACCAACACCCACATCAAGCAAGACCTCGCCAATGCTTTCGCGATGTAGTGAAACAACTCGATTACCAACCGCCGCGAACATACGCTTTACTTGGTGGAACTTTCCCTCAGTTATTGTTAGCAGCACCTCTTGAGGACTAATGATCCTTAAAATAGCCGGAGCAGTCAGCTGCTTCTCTCCTTGTAGTTTAATGCCCTGTTCAAACTTGTGTGCAACATCTTCAGCTATCGCTTTCGACAAACTAACCCGATAGACCTTTTTACACAATTTACTCGGCACAGTGATATTAAACGACCACCTACCATCATCTGTAATCAGAACCAATCCTGTCGTATCCGCATCTAAACGCCCCGCAATGTGAAGCTCAGATGCTTTGTCGACGTCTATGTAATTGAATAAAGAGGGATACGCTTCATCAATATTTGAACATATCGTTCCTGAAGGCTTGTTCATGAGGATGTATCGAAAGTCGCGAGCTTCCAATCGAATGCCATTCATTTTAATTTCATTATTTTCATGGACTTGAGTAGCCTCATCTGTAATCACCTCACCATTCACGCTGACACACCCTGAGTAGATCTGTTTTAAGGCTTCACATTTTTCGAACTCAGTGCTTTTACATACAAATTTATCAAGACGCATAACGACTACTATATTCCAGTGAATGGGCTACCGCATTATCCTTACCTGAAGACTGTTAGCAATAGATAGCAATGATTAGCAAGTGTAATGATTAGTCAATGCAATGATTGCACTCCCAATATAAATAATTTACATGCAACATTGATCACGAACAAATACCCGAGTGTTTTAGTCTGGTATTTTGATTTCGTAATCACCACATAATCAGTTTATCGGGAATCCAAAATGACATTTTCTATCAAAAAAATATTTTCAGGGAAAGACGAAGAAGCTAAAGCAGTTCAAACACAAGAAGCGAGTGCAGAGAATCGTTCAGTTGAAGAAACTAAAGAAGAGAAAAAAACAAAGTACGACTCTCCAACAGGCTGTTGTGGATCATGCTCTTAGGAAAATATTTGACGCAATAAAAAAGGAGAGCCGAGGCTCTCCTTTTTCGTAACTATAACTGCTAATTAAAGAGCAGCTTTAGCTTTTCCAACTAGTACTGCGAAAGCAGCTTTGTCGAATACAGCGATATCAGCAAGGATCTTACGATCGATTTCGATAGACGCTTTCTTAAGGCCGTTGATGAAACGGCTGTAAGACAGACCATTTTGACGAGACGCAGCATTGATACGAGCAATCCAAAGTTGACGGAATTGACGTTTCTTGTTGCGACGGTCACGGTATGCGTATTGACCAGCTTTTGTAACTGCTTGGAAAGCTACGCGGTAAACACGTGAACGTGCTCCGTAGTAACCTTTAGCTTGTTTTAGAACTTTCTTATGACGTGCACGAGCTTGTACACCACGTTTTACGCGAGGCATTATGCTTCTCCTAAATAAACGATTATTAAACTAAAAAGAATTAAGCGTATGGCATCATACGTAGAACAGCAGCCACTTCACATTTAGGAAGGATTGCATTCGGACGTAGTTGACGCTTGTTCTTAGTAGTACGCTTAGTCAGGATGTGACGTTTACCAGCGTGCTTGAACTTAATACCACCAGCAGTTTTCTGGAAACGCTTAGCAGCACCTTTGTTGGTTTTCATCTTAGGCATGATGAATAACTCCGCATTGTTGAGTAGTTAATAACATAGTAATCAGGGCGAACAAAACACATCCACTGAAACAGCAGATGCATTTTAGTTACTTGTAAGGCCTTTAATTACTTCTTTTTCGGCGCCAATACCATAATCATCTGGCGACCTTCTATTCTCGTTGGGAAAGATTCGACTACTGCAAATTCTTCAGTATCCGCTTTCAAACGATTAAGAACGTCAACACCGATGCTTTGGTGGGCCATTTCGCGGCCACGGAAGCGAATTGTTACCTTCACTTTGTTGCCGTCTTCTAGGAAACCAGTCAGGTTGCGTAGTTTTACCTGATAGTCTCCAATATCAGTCCCAGGACGGAATTTTATTTCCTTAATCTGGACCTGCTTTTGCTTCTTTTTCTGCTCTTTCGCAGCTTTGCTCTTCTCGAAGAGGAACTTACCGTAGTCCATCACACGACAGACTGGCGGCTCGGCGTTAGGGCTGATCTCTACGAGATCCATACCAGCTTCATTAGCAGCTTCAAGTGCTTCAGCAATTGATACTACACCAACGGCTTCGCCGTCAGCGCCAGTTAGACGAACTTCACGAACGCCACGAATGTCACCGTTTAAACGGTGCTGGTTTTGCTTGGCCGGTTGTTGGCCACGTCTTCCGCCTTTAATAGCTATTCCTCCAGATTGAGCTTACGGCTTGAAACTTCGGCTTGGATGTATGAAATAAAGTCATCCACTTTAAATTTGCCTAGGTCTTTGCCTTTACGAGTACGAACTGCGATTTCACCGGCTTCCATTTCTTGGTCACCACAAACCAACATGAACGGTACACGTTTCAAAGTATGTTCGCGGATTTTAAAGCCTATCTTCTCATTTCTCAAGTCCGCTTTTACTCTAAATCCACTTTTTTGCAGTTTTTTTGTAATTTCTTGCACATATTCGGCTTGTTTGTCAGTAATTCCCATGACAACAGCTTGTTCTGGCGCCAACCAAGTTGGGAAGAAGCCAGCGTATTCTTCGATAAGAATACCGATGAAGCGCTCAAGAGAACCCAAAATTGCACGGTGAATCATAACTGGCGTGTGACGCTCGTTGTCTTCACCCACATAAGTTGCACCCAAACGTTCTGGTAATGCAAAATCAAGCTGAACTGTACCACATTGCCATGCACGGTCTAAACAATCATGCAGTGTGAATTCAATTTTCGGTCCGTAGAATGCGCCTTCACCTTCTTGGATTTCGAAAGCGATATCCATAGATTCTAGAGCAAGCTTTAGATCGGCCTCAGCACGGTCCCACATTTCATCAGAACCAACACGCTGTTCAGGACGAGTAGATAGTTTCACAACAATGTTTTCAAAACCAAACGTTGTGTAAGTATCGTAAACCATCTCAATACACGCTTTCACTTCTTGCTGTACTTGTTCTTCAGTACAGAATACGTGTGCATCATCTTGAGTAAAGCCACGTACACGCATGATACCGTGTAGTGCGCCTGAGGGTTCGTTACGGTGACATGAGCCAAACTCAGCCATACGTAGCGGTAGATCGCGGTAGGATTTCAAACCTTGGTTGAAAATCTGAACGTGACCTGGACAGTTCATTGGCTTAATTGCGTATTCACGGTTCTCAGAAGAGGTTGTGAACATTGCTTCAGCGTATTTATCCCAGTGACCTGAACGTTCCCAAAGAACGCGATCCATCATTAATGGACCTTTTACTTCTTGGTAATCGTATTCTGTCAGTTTCTCACGAATAAACACTTCTAGATCGCGGAAGATAGACCAACCATTATGGTGCCAGAACACCATACCCGGCGCTTCTTGCTGCATGTGGAAAAGGTCTAAGTGCTTACCAATTTTACGGTGATCACGCTTAGCAGCTTCTTCAAGACGCGTTAAGTGCGCCTTAAGAGCTTTCTTATCGTGGAAAGCCGTACCGTAGATACGTTGAAGCATTTTGTTGTCGCTGTTACCACGCCAGTAAGCACCCGCTACGTTAAGTAGAGTAAAGTGCTGACAGAAACCCATATGTGGAACGTGTGGACCACGACACATATCGATGTATTCTTCATGGTGGTAAAGACCTGGACGATCGTCTTTTGAAACATTCTCATCCAAGATTTCAATTTTGTACGTTTCGCCGCGAGCTTCAAATGCATCGCGTGCTTCCTGCCAACTAACCGTCTTTTTAACAACTTGATATTTAGTCTTAGCCAACTCTTTCATACGCTTTTCGATCTTATCTAGATCGTCTTGCGTTAAAGAGTGCTCTAAATCGATATCGTAATAGAAGCCATTGTCGATTGTCGGACCAATCGCCATTTTAGCTTCTGGGAAAAGTTGCTTTACAGCGTGACCCAGTAAGTGAGCGCATGAGTGGCGAACGATCTCAAGACCGTCTTTCTCATCTTTAGCTGTGATGATTTCTAGACTAGCGTCATTTTCAATAAGATCACAAGCATCAACACGGTTACCATCTACACGACCGGCGATGGTTGCTTTAGCAAGACCAGGTCCGATAGATAGAGCAACGTCTAAAGTTGATACAGGGTTTTCAAATGGGCGCTGACTGCCGTCAGGAAGAGTAATAATAGGCATTGTTTGTCCTTTACAGTGGTGTTGCATACCAAGCAACACATGTTCAGTAATATGTTTTGTTAGCAACAAAACATGTCTAAATTAGAGTTCAATATTGATGTCGATACAAATACGAATGTACCTAAAAAAATACGAACGCGCATTGTAACTCAAAGAGATAAAATAACAATCCATGTCACAATTTATCACTCGGCATAAACCTGTGTAAGTTAGCGAGTGATTACGCTAGATAAGTTTTCTTCGATAACAAAAGTCGCATATCTCACGATACGTAAATCATCTATCACCAACTTCTAATGAACTACATTCCTAATTTTGTTGCCATGCTGACATTCACTGCTGTGCACACAACGCTTTAACATACAGGCAATCAACGTCAGTAAACCCATTACCAAAACTAGACGAAAACTAGACGAAAACTAGACGAAAACTTACTTAGCTTGACTGACCCCTTACAAGGCGATGCGTAGTATCGATTGTGCCAACTCATTGGACATTTCCCTCTTATCTTGTAGATAGAAGAATTCACCGGAGAATTATGATGAAAAAAGAAATCCTACTTATCGCAACACTTATGGTTAGCTCAACCAGCTTTGCTGCAGTGAACACTCAAGCCTCTGAAGCCAAGTTCAAAACAGATGCGTTTGAAACACAAGAACAAGCCTATTACGCAGGGTATGACCTCATGGACGAGTTCAAAGCAATGCCGACTAATCAACTTATGCAAGAGTTGCCGATTTATGAAAACAATGTTCAGCGCCCAACGGTAAAGGTCACGAACACAAAGGTAACCATCGAAGAGTTTTCTGAGGAGCGTGGAAAAATACAATACCGCGCAGTTGTGGAAGTTGATTATCAATATAAATACCGCGAAAGCCGTAATAGCTGATAAATCCAATAAGCCCTAGATAAATGATTATCTGGGGCTTTTGTTTAAAATTCTAATAGCAAACATTAGGTTGAAAATGCTAGTTTTTTTCTCCGTTTTTTTGTTGCTCTTTTTCGTGCTTGTAGCCCATGGTACGGATATGCTCACCGTGAATAGTGTTTTTCATCAGTTCCCACAGCGCAGCTAAGAAGCGTTTATGCGCTTCATGATGGCGAATGTATTTGATATGGATAAATACATAGATTGCCAAAAACACAGCCAACGCAATCGTCACACCATACGCTTCATATAAACTCATAATATTCATAGTAATAACCTTATAAATTCAATCTAACAATCAGTTAATCTGCTAAACAATTAATCCACTTTTTGCTGCGGAATCGGTAGATACAAGCAAACCATTTAAATATTGTTTCTAGGAAAAACATTGCAAAGACAATATCAGGGGTAAACCCTAGAACAAGCGCGCCAATCGCAGCTAGCGGAATACCAAACAGCCATTGGGTAAACAAATCTTGATACAAACAGAACTTCACATCCCCACCAGCACGTAAGACTCCAATAACCATTGTCGTCGGAAGAGATCGCAAAATGATGCCAATACAAAGAATGGAATAGAACTTGTCAGCTAACTGCCTTGTGTCCTCTTCTAATGCCCCAAACATTCCAAGAATTAGGTCTTTACAAAGGTACAGTCCGAGAGAAACTGCTACGGTGACAAAAAATGCAATGATGGTAAATTGTATCGCCAACGAATAAGCCGCTTCTGGTTTGTTAGCACCAAGTTGATTGCCAACAATGACAGAAGACGCATTTGCAATACCAACCAAGAAGCTAAGTGAAAACGCCTCAATTGGCGTGATAACAGCAAATACCACTAACCCCTGTTCACCACTTCTACCCATAATGGCGGTATATGCAAATAAGCCCGCTGACCATAATAGGAAATTCACCGTTGTTGGAAATGCGAGCTTTGTAAACTGACGAATGCGCTTTGAACAAAGTGCGGCTTTTAAGTCCTTAATCCCAAAGCACAATATGTGCTTGCGATAACGCAGGTAGGCAATGGTAATCAATACTTCTAAGACGCTACTAATCACCGTTGCAATAGCCGCCCCTTTCAAACCTAAAGCTGGAGTTCCAAAATGACCAAAGATCAGTACCCAGTTTAAAAAGATATTAAGACCTACACCAATCCCACTAAGCCATGTGCTCGTAGACGCTTGATGAGCTGAACGCAGACCCGCCGCGATGCTGCCCGAAAAGGCGACACAAAAAAGACTCAATCCGGTGATTTGAAGATATTCATGACCGAGTTGCTGAACAAGCTCCAATGAAGAAGAGAGCCCAATGATAAAATCACCAACCAGCCAAAACAGGCTTAATGGTATAAGAGCGGCAACCGATGCCATCATCCAACTCAGCGCAATACTACGAGTAACACCAAGGTAGTCTTTGGCACCAAAATATTGCGCGGCTAGCATCGCCCCACCCGTTGTAACACCCGACAATAATATCGTTGCGACAAACAAAGCACGACCCGCCACACCGACGGCTGCAATATCCTGCTCAGACAACTGACCGATCATAATCAGATCAATCAATCCCTTGCTTGAAAAAAGGATGGTTTGCAAGGTAACAGGAATCGCAATACTCAATATACTGACGAGTAATGCCTTATCAAACCACCTGTTTTTTTGCTCTGCTAAATAAGAAGTCGACACAATACCATTCCAGCTAAAATAAAAATCGCTCGCAATTATGATTCGAATGATTCAACATTAAAACCCACTTATGCAGGGGTATTACGTTCAAGAGAGGGCAATTCATGCATACTTTAGAGCAACTTCACGCTTTCATTGCCGTTTTTGAGCAAAAATCGTATAGCGCTGCGGGGCGTAAGCTAAATAAAGACCGAACTACAATTAGAGAGTTGGTTAAATCATACGAGGACAACCTTGGTTTCTCTTTATTTGAGATCCAAGGGAGAAAAGCTCACCCCACTCCCTACGCAACTGAATTAGTGAAACAGGCTTACTTAGTTCTTAGACAGAACTCCAAGCTGACCGAATACAGTAAATCTATATACACCACGCCTAAAAGCATCATCAATATTGGATATGACGCTGACTTTCCGTTCGAGTTTATTGCGGAGCTAGAACGAAGACTACATGGCAAGTATCCACACCTAACTGTACATTGGAGAAAAACCACTCGCCTAAAGGGTGTTCCTTTAATTGCGAAAGGAACATTAGATTTCGCTATTTTACCGACCCGAAATCGAGTTGAACCTGAATATCCTTTGCAATTTACATTGCTTGGGTACATATCCTACGGCTTGTATGTCGGCAAACATTCCCGATTAGCGAACAAAGCTGTGTTTACACTTGAAGATGGGCAATTTGAGACTCAGTACCTTAGCGAAAATGCATGGGAGGCTGATGGCATTATTAAAGAGTTCTCATCTCAGACACGGCAGGTCAGCAGCAATCGTCTTATTGTCCACCTTTTACAAAACGATGGCTGGGCGATCTTACCCAATGATTATGCAAACGATGAAGTGAATAAAGTGAAGTTGACTAAGTTAGAGAGCAATATTTTAGCTAACGATGTAAGGATTGGGTTTGGCTATTTCCATCAGATAGGTCAAGAACAGAGCAGTACCATTCAACACATTAAAAAGTGGTGTGATGAACTGGCTAAAACTTTCTTTCAATCAGCCGAGTAAGTTGTACTCGGCGATTACGTTTGGCGACATTATATCTATTTTCGCGAGTTAGCCTTTCACAACAAGGTGATTGCGATTATCACGGCTTGATTTAATTAACGTATCACTCGTATCTATGGTAGGCGACTTAGCAAGGCGATCATATAGCAGAACATTGACAGAAGCGGCTAAGTTCATGCAACCAATGGTTGGTACGTAGACCACATGATGCGCTCTATCTGCTACGTCTTGAGAAATTGAACCATCTTCAGGACCAAAAATATAAATCGCATTCTCAGGGTGATCGAACTCAGGTAGTGGTGTTGCACCTTCTGCAAAATCCACACAAACAATGTGAGTCTCTTCTGATAGATTATCGAGAAATGAATCCACGCCATTCAACGGAATCTTACTGGTTATGTTTTTTGTGTCAGTTTGAAACTTAGAGGCCTTTTCATAGCGCTGACCGGTATATTGAACCTCGTCCGCTTGATAGCACCCTGCTGCACGCATTACTGCACCAACATTTGATGGGCTTTTAGGGTTAGTCAGCCCAATGGTAACGCGTGATTTTGTCATAATTGATCTCTACAGCCTACAAGTGGCTTTGGTGACACACTGCTTGAGCATATCGAAACAGGTTACAAATTTGAGGCGGCATTCTAGCAAAAGGATATTTATTGTGGAAGATGAAGCAAGACAATAAAAAAGGCAGCTTCACCACAAAGCTGCCAAGACACTTAAACGAAATGATGAAGTAAAGGCTTATTTCATCTCAGCATAGAACGCCGCAATATTGGCTATATCATCGTCATTTAATGCAGCGACCATTGCGTTCATAGTTGGATCTTTACGGCTGCCGTCTTTAAACGCCTTCATCTGCTTGACTAAATACCCTGCTTTTTGACCCGCTAGATTTGGATATAAATCCATTGGTGAAATGCCATTTGCACCATGACACGCTATGCAAGTGCCCGCCTTTGCTTTACCTGCACTGGCATCTGCTGCAATCGCTGAACCCGAAGCTGCAAGCCCAAGAACAGACGCTGCGATTACTAAGGCTAGACCATTTTTCATTGATTTCTCCTTGTCTCTTTTATTATTTAGACAACATATGATTATTGAATCAAAAAAAGAAAAAGCACCGAATGCCCTACACATTCGGCGCCTCCCTTTAGCTATGCTCCTTTATTAAACGATATTCCTTGGTGCAAACGAGAATGCACGGAACTCATTTTTATATTTGGATTCACCAAGCTTCTTAATATTGGCGACCCCGATCTTAAAGTTATAGTTGCCACTGATTTGGTCAACAACACGTGTTGTCAGTGAGTTAGAGGGTTGGCGCATATCAATCATATTGGCGTAAAGCGCGCCTTGCTTAACTGCTGGAGTCACGATAGCAACAGCAGTTACAGCGGCCTTATCCAATTTAATATGCCCATTTTTCATCAGGCTACTGAACTGAAAGTCGTCACCATGAACACCCAAAATAGTGTCTTTGAAGTTAGCGACACGATCGGAGTACATCATCACCTGATCACCAGATTCGATACCACGTTTCTTGGCATCCTCAGGGTGTATCTCAACCCAGTTCTCAGGCCAACGTTGAATAACGTAAGCACGGCGCTCAACATCATCAAAACCTGACTGCCAAATCTCATTGATTCGACCGTTCGAGAACCACAACTCATCTTCTTTCGGTTGCAGCCATGCATAAAAATCACTAAACAGATCCCAAGGGTGTTTCTGCAGATTGACCTTACCTGTTTGGCTGTTAAACCCGGTGAGCTGTTTCTTCAATACATTGGCGCCTTGCGGACCATCCGCTAACCCTTTTTTGTCTAACTCAGCTTGAGTCATTTCAGTGTCATGTAGACGCTTGGTGCCAACCAGCTCTTTGGTGTCGTAGTTATAGAACACCGGCCCTTGAATACCATCCGTCCCATATTCTCTGAGCTTTTCATGCAGAGTTTTACCCTCTGCGTGAGCAGCCACCTTGATCATATGGAAGTCTTTACGACTACCGCGACTAAAGCGAGATGCTTCCTCAGCCACGTCGTTCGAGTTATTCCAATCAAAACCGTCATAACCCATACGGGTCGCTAGTTGGGAAATGATCCACCAATCTGGTTTTGCATGACCCGGCGCATCTGCAAATTTCTGGTACAAACGTAAACGTCGTTCACCATTAGCACGCATGAAATCCTCTTCACCCCATGTTGCTGCTGGGAAAACGATGTCCGCAAATTTGGCCCCAATAGGATCGCGCAGATAGATATCTTGGTTAATAACTACCATACCGCCTGAATCCGCTCGTTTTTTCAGCGTATCAATGATCTCTTGCTTATCGTAGCTATAGACCTGATGTGGATTGGCAGTAACCAACTCCCAGAATTTCTTCTGCAAACCTTGGCTGCCACACATCGCTTGGATCCACGTTGTGCCGATAACATGCGCAAACCGAGTATGACCTGAGTACAAATAACGGTCAGTATCTATCGAACGACGACGGCGTCCCGGTACTTTCTCTGGTGACTTGTTTCTTGGCAGTTTACCTCCTGATTGACCTCCACGTTGGTGACCACCGAAACGACCAACAACGCGACCTTCCCGTCCACCCGCGCCAACAA
Source organism: Vibrio kyushuensis (assembly GCF_050337325.1). Lineage (NCBI taxonomy): Bacteria > Pseudomonadati > Pseudomonadota > Gammaproteobacteria > Vibrionales > Vibrionaceae > Vibrio > Vibrio kyushuensis. Next base: position 303,420 of record NZ_JAKJSV010000002.1, on the reverse strand, counting down.
TGGTCGCAAGTGAAGAGATAGCGTTGGTGTTACCCGTGTTATTAGACCAGTAAAAACCTTTTTCGATACCAATAGAGGTTTTAGGTCGTACGCCATCGACTGGTTTAGCCAACATTTCTGCTGCTTTATAGATCTTATCGACATCTATACCGGCCATTCCAGCTGCGTAGGTTGGATCAAACTCTTTCTGATCGAAGTTCCATTTTTTGTAGCCTTCTAAGCCATCGGTTTGGAACTTGCCCCAAGTGGTGCGCCATTGCCAAGGTGTGTTACGAGTACCTTGACCAAAGCCGGAACTGGATTCCCATTTATTGTTTACCCAGTTTTGGATCCACTCACTGTCTTCCCAGCCATTTTCTAGGATCACTCGGATAATCGCCCCAACAACCAAGTTATCGGAACCTGGGTTTAAGTCGATATGCAAGCCACCGTGTTTCTTAAGCCACGCAATACCAGCCGTTTCACGTGGGTTCAGCATGACTGTTTTCATACCGCGTTGAACTGCAGGCATAATGAACTGAGTGAAAATAATGGTTTTCGTTTCGTATGGGTCGGTACCACAAATCATCAAGGTGTCAGCAGCGCCCCAATCATCGTAACTTGGACCAAAGTTATCAAAACCCGCGTCACGGAAACCCGGTGTTGACGTTACATCTGATGGGGTATCGTGGAAGGTAAAGTTAGCTGTATTCACATGGCGAAGTGCATACTTGGTGATCGCGTATGTATTCTCAATATACTGATATGAGAAAGTTTTTACGCCATATGCATTAGTGCCGTGAGTATCAATAACATGCTGACCAACCTCTGCGGCGATATCTAACGCAAAGTCCCAAGGTACAGGTTGTAAGCTACCACCGATTCGAACCAGTGGCTGAGTCAAACGGTCACGTGTACCCGTTGACGGGTTATAGAGTTTTTGAGCCAACAAGCCACCCCGCATAGACGAATCGCCCATTTTGTTTACGGCTTTGGTGTCTTTATCGGGTACAACAATAACGTTATGTGGTTTGCCTTCGTGCATTACTACATTATGCTGAGCAGGTGCAACCCACGCTTGAAGAGGCGCACTTGGAAAGTTAATTCCAAATGCATTTTCATCAGCCTTTTGTCCACCATTGGCTTGCTCTAACGGCCAACGGTAAACCTTATAACCACAAGCAACGACACAATAGTCACAAGCGGTTGTGATCACATCGGCATTCTTAGGGGGAAGCGGAGCGTGATCTTCTGGAATATAAAAGTTAGTGGTCATTGTTACGCCTCCTGCATCGCAATGATGTTATCCGTTCGACCAAATAGCAGCCCCATAATGCCCACGGCATAGATCTCATCACCATCAAGTTCAAGAAGCACTTGAGGTAAGCTTTCATAAGCCTGGCCTGAGACGATAATGCCGTGACGACGCATATCAAAGGTCGATAAGTGGAAAGGACACTGACCTAACACTCGATGCTCGCCAACGACTTTGTACTGGCCATTCATAGGTCCACCTTGGTGCGTACACATTAATGAAAAGCCAACAACATCTTGCTTAGGCCCAAGACCCCCACCCGCTTGCACACCCATCTTAACGAGTAGACCTTGTGAATTAGGGCCATCGTCTGGGTAGTTAAAATACATAGGTTCGTTCTCTTTAAGCTCACTTAACTTGCCCAATAACTTTCTTGGGTAACCTACAACTCGAGCTTGAGTTCCTTGTGCTTGGGCTGTACCCGGGAAGAGCGTTAATGACATGACACTTGCCGTTCCGGCAGTTGCGCCTGAATACATTAAGAAGTCTCTTCGTGACATCATGCATTTGCGATGTTCCGACGCACTCTCTTTGTTATTTGATTTATCTTTGTCGATACTCATTTTTTCACCTCCATCAGCTCTTCCTCGCTGAACAGACGTTTATCTTCAGGTATTACCGGATAGTCCATAACAAGCTTCTCTCCAGAGAAGGCATCGAGGAACGCGAGTAAATCCAACTTTTCCTCTGCCGATAACCCAAGAGGTGTCACTAACGGGCTCTTAGTTTGAGGGAAATCCGTTGAGCGACCATCAGCGGCTACACCACCACGGTCATAGAAATCCACGACGTCAGAGAGTGTTGCAATGGTTCCGTTATGCATGAATGGCGCAGTGTATTTGGTGTAACGGATACTTGGTGTACGGAATTTACCTTTCATGTTTTTTCGCTTACCACGGAAATAAATACCGGGATCAGCCTTAGTTTCACGGTACATCTTCTCGTTAGAGCCTTTAGCATATAGCTCGTAACGGAAAGTAATTTGTGCCAATGGATCGTTTTCCCAGCGCAAGTTTGTTGGCACACCTACGTTGTAGTTTTTTTGATCCGATGCGAGTGCACCGTTATGACAAGCAATACACTTCGCTTTACCTTCAAACAAAGTTTTACCTGCAAGTTGCTGCTCACTCAGGGCTGATTTATCACCGAGAAGGTATTTGTCCAATGGGGTATCTTTTTGAACCAAAGTACGTTCAAAGGCTGCGATGGCTTTCCATGCATTACTGACTTTTGGATAGTTATCACCGAAGATGTCATTAAACTGTTCGACGTATTCGGGCACGAGTGCCAAACGCGCTTCCATGATGTCGTCTTCACCATTACCCGCTACGCCGCCTTTTGCTGCACTTTTCGCCTGACCTTCTAACGACTTAGAAGATCCCGCCCAGAACAGCTTTTGGTAGTAAGCCGAGTTAACAATGGTCTGGCTATTACGCCAGTGAACCGTGCCAGGGTAACCAAGTGATAGATCCGCTGGAAAATCCCAACCCAGCGCAGGATTGTGACAAGCAGAACATGGCGACGACATATCCCCACCTAATCGGCCATCGAAAAACAGTTGATATCCTAATGCCACTTTTTCAGGTGTTGTCGGGTTATCTAAAGGTGTCGGAACTTCACCTAACGGAGCTAATGCTGGATACTGCTTCCCATCGAGCTCAATTGCAGGTAACGCTGCCGCTACTTCTTCAGCCGTTATTTTCGTTTCAACCTCTTTCGCTTCTTGTTTCGCACAAGCTGGCAATGCAGTGATGGTCAATAACATCGCAGCCATTGCAGACAAGCTGATTGCATTCGTTTTCATGCTGTCCTCCTTAATTCTTCACATTGCGCCAATCAGTGATCAGCTCATAGTTGTAGTCAGACTTCATCCAAACATGCTTTTCAGTCGTCAATGGCTCACCAGACAACGACTCCAAGAATGCCACCAAGGCTTTTTGCTCTTTCCACGTTAGATTAAGCGGTTTAATGCGCGGATCTTTATTTGAATCATCACCACCTCCATGGTTATAGAACGCCACGACATCAGCCAAACTCTCAAGCATGCCGTTATGCATATAAGGTGCGGTGTATTTGAGTTCACGCAATGTTGGAGTGATGAACTTACCCATATCTGTGCCATCTGCTTTGTGCGTCTGAACATGCGCACCAACGTCACGTTTTAAGTTCATGTAATTTTCATTACCCATAAACATGTTAAATGCAATGAACGTATGGTGACGACTAGGATCACGGAAGATATCGAAGTTTTCTGGTACACCCGTGTTGTAAGGGTTTTGATCGGTAAATAGTGGACCGTTATGGCACGATGCACACCCTGCTTTACCTTTAAATAGTGCAAAGCCAGTTGACGCTTGATCACTCAATTGCTGGGTATCAAATGCTGATGGTGTCGAGGTAAGAGTTTTTAAGTATTCAGGAATCGCTTTACGTACACTGCCATTAGACGGCTCGCCATAGCCCGCTTCCTTAAACATTTTCACATAAGTTGAGTCTTGTTTAAGACGCTCTTGCATCAAACGCATGTCCATGTTCATTAACCAATCTTCGGTAATGTTTTCACGCGTTACATCATTTAAGTTAGTTCCAATACGACCATCATGGAACCACACTTTTTTGTGGGTTGTATTAATTAAAGTAGGCACGTTTCTAAAGCCTTTGCTTCCCGTGTAAGCGGGGGCCAATGCTTCTGGATATGAGTAACCACTTTCTGGATTGTGACAAGATGCGCACGACAGCGCAGTGTTACCCGATAAACGAGTATCAAAGAATAGGCGTTTCCCCAACTCTGCTTTTGCTGCATCTATTTTAACTTCAGGTAACGGTCCAAACTGATTGGTATCCGCTTGACTTAAAGTTGAAAAAGAGAGGCTTACAGTCGCAGCAAGGATTAGCATTTTTCTCATTGTTATGCTCCTTAGCTTCCAGCTATCGTTGCACTCGGTTCCAATTCCTTATGCAACATTTTTATATTTTTCCAAGCTAGCTAGAGCATAAATTGAGCCAACTTTTGATCGCCTCATTTATTCTGGAAAAACAACCAGTTACGGCCACTGTGAGCTAGGTCTCACCAGTGGAAATTGAACGTTTTGTGGTATTTATCAATAGTGAATCTGAACGAAACGTTAAATCTTGCTTCAGTATCGATACCATTACGCAGCAACACCCAACTAAGTTGTTGTTTTCATTTAAATATACAGCCACCAACAGAGTAGGCATGGAAACTGCTTAAATGCATATAAGCAAAGAGAGCTAGTGAAATATAAGTAACAGCAGATCAATCAAGGAATAGGGATATGAGAATGCATGATGTTGAACTAAAAGAAGTGGAAATCGAAGCCGCTAACCAAAAATCTCAATCGTTACTCATCGAATTACTCGCCAGCGGAGACGAAGCACAGAAGTGCTACAGCGCAAGAGCAATTGGCCAAAGTCAAATAGCAGCAGCCGATGCCGAACTTAACAAGAGCCTATATCATGCCGATCCAGACGTTGTCGTTGATTGTGTCAATGCGCTAGCCCAGCTAAATAGTGGTGATGTTGCCGCTTTAGAAGATGTAGCAAGAAACCATCCAGAGGGTGATGCTCGCCTAGCAGCGTTGAATGCACTTAGCCACCACTTTTCAAATGCAAGCGTCAGAGTATTATTTGAGGACTTTGCCCTTGGCAGACAACAAAACGACCAATGGGGGCTAGCAAGTGATTGGGACGATTGGTGGGATATCCAAATAAAAGCAGTCTCAGTGTTAGTAGAACATGCAACGAAAAATAGCTTACCGTTACTGAAACAGATCCTTGATCTTGATCCAGAGCCGGAACTTGAAGCGCTTATCTACAACGGTATTGCGAAGCTAGATCCTAACTGGATCATCGAAGAGCTAGAAAATGCTCCATTGATGAAAAAGCGTAAATTGCTTAAGTCGCTCAATCATTCCAACACCCAGATAGCGAGAGCTTTTCTGTATAAACATTTACGCGATAACGATGCTGTTATTCGAAAAACATCCATTGCTGCTCTAGCTAATAAACAAGCGAGCGAGTATTTCTGGGATATTGTGAAATGCTTACAAGACGACTCAACACTTGTTCAACAGCAAGCTATCTTGGCCTTGGATAGCTTTTCTCAAGTAGACAACCTAGATACCGGGCGTCTCATTGGATATTTGGAAAATGCTTCTTCAAATGCCTACCCAGAACTATTAAAGCTGTGCCTTAATCAGCAACTTAGTGTGAATGACATTGATCGAATAGTAGAAAAAGCCAACAGTTCGAACCCACACTCTCTCACTGCTCTTTTATCACACTGGGATAGCATTACCTTTAATTCCCAGCATAAAGGCACACTACTTGATTGTCTTATTACTCACTTAGCCGACCTTAGAGCCGAAACACATGTTCAGATCCAGCTCATTCGTCAACTACCCCTATTTCAAGATCATGAAGAGCGCTCACTTACTCTACTAGAAAAGTTCATTCATCGTGAAGATGAACAAAATGGCCATCCATTTTACGAATCCAGTATACGACAGGCTTGTTTCGATACCCTTAGCCATTCAGCTCATCCAAGCTGCGAACATATGCTAAAAACCACACTCTTTGGTGCACAAGCTTATCCAAATGCGATTGACATTAACGTTGTTGACGACAAACAAGAATCAGAAACATCTTCAGCCGAAGAAGCGCAGCAAGCAGAGTTAGCTGCGCTGCTCGATGAACACAACGAAAAATTTGCTGAGCCGATGAGTAATACTAACTCTCCGAGCTCAACTCTGGGGATGATCCAGCAAGCAAACGTCGAGTCTGTTTTGGTTCAGCCTAATCAAAGCAGTGATAAGAAGCATGAAGATCAGCAAAAAAATATCGTTGAGATGGTCGAAGAGCTAGACGGGGATCTAGAGAACTATGCGAACATTGTGAAAGCGCACTTTGATAGCGCAGAACACCTAGATATGAACCGCAGAAAAATTGCCAAACTGCCTAACTTAGACAATCGCTTAATTGGGGTTAAAGCTCTCGGTCAATCGCATCACCCACTTGCCACCCGGTGGTTAGTTGAATCTATTCTAGGGGCAGAGCCCAATGAAATGCGTGAAATATTCCAAGCATTAACGCTACAAAAAAAACGTAACAAGAAAGATAAACAGATCGATAACGGCATTGGGGCAGCGGGTAATGCAATCCATCACGGCGATCCACTACTCAAACAAGCCGCTGGCCATTTTCTATCAACCATGCCAACCAGTAAGGCGATTCCATTACTACTCGTTGGCCTTAATGATGACAATGAACATGTTCGCTTAACCTGTCTAAATTCTTTGGAGTTACATCTAGATAAAATCAAGCTCACTCACAGAGACGAAGTTAAAATAGCAATCTATAAAGCACTTCAAGACCCTGCAGGCGGTGTCAGAAAGCAGGCCTTGAGACTTTGCTGCTTAAGGTTAAAAGACGAGATAATTACACCTGAGCAATTAGAACCTTTATTAAATCTGGCATTAAATGATGAAGAGTCACACAGCGTTGCTAATACGATGTTTAAACGCTTTAAGTTGCCGATCTTAATGTTAATTAATCAAAAGCTCATGACGCTTGCCGATCAAAGACAACCTAACGCCATTAAATTATTGGGTGAAATGCTAACCTAAATCTTAATCAAAAAACTTGTAACTTAAATCCAAAAAAGATGGGAGACGACACAGATGTTCGCCTCCCATTTCATTAGTATTATCAATGCTATATTCTCAGGGATTCACGTTATGGATAACGATATCAACGTACCAACAAAACGCGCTTTTATTACCGAATGGTTAATATGGGCGATCCCTGCGTATATTGCTCTCGCTGTAATTATGAGCTTTCACTACTTACTTAGCGTAGAGAACGACAAACAATACGCTCTACATAATGAGCGTGTGATTGTCGACTTGATTAAAGAAGTACTTGGTGAAACTCTCGTTAGAATGAGCGCCGATGCGAAAAACCTGTCGTATATTACCAGTGAACTGATCTCTACCAACTCCAATCAAACTCAAGCATTAGCCGAGTTTTTTAGCCAGTTAAGCTCTAATAACCATAACTACGACCAAATTCGCTACATTGATAGCTTCGGTGATGAAAAGCTTCGCATTAACAATGTCGATGGCATGATCAATTTGGTGCCTCAGGCACTGTTGCAAAACAAAGCCCACCGATATTACTGGCAACATTCAAGCAAGCTCAGTTCTGGTCAAGTTTATATCTCTCCAATGGACCTCAATATTGAAGGCGGAGAGATCCAAAAACCGTTAAAGCCAACCATACGTGTTGGTACTCCTGTATTTGACAATAACGGAAAGAGACTCGGCGTTATTATCCTCAACTATAAAGGGAGCCAGTTAATCAATAAGCTTTTTACTGTCGCGCCGAGCTTTACCAATCATGTCTATCTCTATAATCCACAGGGCGTTGCTGTTATTCACCCCAGCGACAATGGGCAAGCCAACTTTGCCATTAATGCCAATCGAGATATCTCTACAGAAGCCTTAGAGCTTTTAAAGCAAAGAGGTGAAGGGCAGAACCTATTTGAAACCGATTACTACACCTACGCCCAGATAAGTGCTCCTAACAATGGTAACTGGACCGTCGTTTCGGTTTTTCCAACAGCCCGCTTTAATCTTTCTCGTCTCGCCTTCAGCAATCAGTACTCCTTGCTATACGCTTTGGCTTTGCTCATCGCCACCATATCCACGATCTCATTTAGCCGTTACCGAGTTCATACTCGATACCTAAGACAACAACAGCGCTATGAACAGCAATTTCGTCACACGTTAGAAAACATTCAACTAGCAGCAGTGAGTATCAACCATAAAGGAGTCATAACCTTCTGTAATGATTTCTTTTTGAATATGGTGGGGTACAGCAAAAACGAGGTAGTTGGATTTAATTGGATTGAACGATTTATCCCTAAACGCCTGCAGGCTCAGGCTCAAGAAGCACTAACAGAAGCCATTCGCCATCAAGCTCATCAGCCGCACAGTGAAAGCGTAGTATTAAGTAAATCAGGAGAGATACATCTGGTCTCATGGACATCGACTTTTACCGAATCCAATGACGCATCTATAAGCCTCACTCTTTTAGGGGAAGATGTTACTGAGCAAAAAATGGCCCAAGATCAATTACAGCAGCTTAGCCATGTTGTAGAGAGAAGCCAAAACTCTGTGATGGTGACCGATCTTGATGGCAGTATCCTCTACGTAAACCCTGTATTTTGTGAACTTACAGGTTACTCAAGAGATGATGTGATAGGCCGAAGTCCGAAATTTTTACAATCAGGAGAAATGCCTGACTCAGGTTACGAATTACTGTGGCGAACACTTAAAACCGGCAATGAATGGCGTGGAGAGTTTCAAAATCGAAAGCAAAATGGCGAACTCTATTGGGAGCGAGCACGCATTTCACCAGTAAAAGATGTCGAAGGTCGACCACTCTATTACGTTGCAGTTAAACAAGACATTACTGAAGAGAAGCGACTTGCGAAAGAGGTAGAAAGACAAACTAAAGAGCGCATTCAACACGAAAAACTCGCTGTAGTCGGTAAGGTAGTGAACATGATTGCCCACGACCTTAGAAATCCACTCAGCTCCATTAAAATGGTGTTGCAGATCCATGCTCGTAACGAGAAAAATGAGATGTTTGATATTTCATTGGAGCAAGTGCGCTATATGGAAGCGATACTTGAAGAGCTACTGACGTATTCTCGCCCCGATCAATTCAAACCAGAATGGATCGATATAAATAAGCTTTTGGAAACATTAATTGCAAGCCAGCAAAAGATGGCTCAAGAATCAAACGTTGAACTGCTTTTGTTATTCCAACCAAATCTTCCGACGGTGTATGCTGACCCAATAAAACTGCGTCAAGCAATGCAAAACGTTTTGGTCAATGCCATACAAGCCTCGCAATCAACCACAAAGCACAAAGCTCAGGTGAAAGTCTGTACTAACATTATGATCACAGATTCATCGACTCAACTTCTTATCGACATCGAAAATAACGGACAGTCCATTGATCCATGCTTAACTGAAAAAGTGTTTGAACCTTTTTTTACTACAAAAGCTAAAGGGACTGGGCTCGGCCTCGCAATAGTAAAACGAATTATTGACACACACCAAGGGCAAATACATTTAAGTCCAATAATGCCTTCCGGCACGCAAACCAGAATTAGAATTCCAACATCTCCACCACGAACCACAATTGCACCAACAACAAATGAGCAAGAATGCTTAGACGTACAAGAAGCATGAATTAATGAACAAAGGACTGCGAGAATAATGACATGAGTAAAATATTGATCGTCGATGATGATTCTGGTATTAGCAGAACTTTACAGCTCCATTACCAAAGCCAATCACACACCGTTGAGATCGCACACTGTGTTGATGACGGCGTTAAACTTGCGCTATCACTGCAACCAAATGTGATTATTTTAGATATTCGCATGGAGGGAAAGTCAGGGATTGACGGGCTGCCCGAGTTTAAGGCTGCATGCTCAGAAGCTCGAGTGATCATGATCACCGCCTTTCATGACATGGACAGCACCATTCAAGCAATGCAAAAAGGGGCGGATGAATATATCCACAAGCCGATTGATATTGATGAGCTTGATCAGGCCGTGATTAAAGCGCTTGAATATCAAGCCTCCAATGACCTTGATGCCGTCATTATACCTGAAGCCTTTGGCCACTCTATGGTGGGGTCTTCTCATGCAATGAAAGAGGTCTACAAGACCATAGGCCGTGTCGCCTTAACTAACGCTTCAATTATGATCACCGGTGAATCAGGTACAGGCAAAGAGATGGTCGCCAGAGCCATTCACAATGCAGGAAGATTAACCACCTCACCTTTTGTTGCTCTCAACTGTGCAGCCCTAGTTGAAAACCTATTAGAGTCAGAAATGTTTGGCCATAAGAAAGGGGCGTTTACAGGTGCAGTTTCTGACCAGCCCGGTAAATTTGAACTTGCCAACAAGGGCACACTGTTTCTCGATGAAGTGGGTGAATTGACTCCGCAAATTCAGGCCAAATTACTGCGAGTGTTACAAGAGAAAGAGTTCACACCAATTGGGGCTAAACAAACCGTAAAAACGTCTGCTCGAATCATCTCGGCAACCAATGTTGACTTTGAGCAAGCGATCAAAGACAAAGAATTTCGAGAAGATCTCTTCTACCGCCTACAAGTTGTGCGTATTCACATTCCACCTCTTAGAGATCGACGTGAAGACCTAGAAGATCTCATTCCAGCCTTACTCGCTCGCGCCAATAAAGAGCTGGGTACAAAAGTGGCTAAAGTGGCGCTTGATGCCATGGAGCTGCTATGCCAATACCATTGGCCGGGTAATGTTCGAGAGTTAGAAAACACCTTAACCAAAGCGATAGCTCTGTGTCCGGGTAATATACTTAGCGCTGACCTATTTGCTGAACTTAAACCTACAGTTGAACTAAACCAGAATAAACTATTTGAAGAACCAAACCTTAGCCTGCAAAATAACGAATACCACCACGTATTACGTGTGCTCAATAGTGTTTCTGGTCATAAAGGGAAAGCTTGCGATATTCTCAAAATTAGCAGGCCAAGACTGCAACGAATTTTAGAAAAAAGTGAAGGATAACTCAGGTGTTTGGATTTTTATTACTGTTACATATTTTAGGTGCCACCATTTGGACTGGAGGGCACATTGTATTGGCATTCGTCGTTCTGCCAAGGATCCTCAAAGAAAAAAGCCCCGAAGAACTGCTTAAGTTCGAGTCTGTATTCGAAAAAATCGGCATGCCTGCACTCATAATACAAATAGTGACAGGGGTTTCTCTTGCCTACCAAAAAGCGCCAGACTTTATGCTTTGGCTCGACTTTTCCAATCCATTGATTCATGTCATCTGGCTAAAGCTAACTTTGCTTCTCGTTACTTTCTGTTTTGCTCTAAGCGCTCGATTTCGTGTTGTTCCGAAACTAAGTGACCCTAAATTAGGAAAAGAAACCCTGCCGTTAATGGCATGGCATATCATTCCTGTCACCATAATTTCGATTTTATTTGTAGTAGTCGGCGTATCATTTAGGACAGGGTGGTTTTATTAACCGTTTTAAATACGAATACCAACCGCGAGTTTAATCTCGCGATTGCATCTAAATTCATCTACCCTCGATACGCAGTGAGCGTTAGTTTATTGGTTTATCCATTTGATTCGTAGAATAATCAAAATCATGACTTACCTCACTGCTCGCGCTGTTTTCTGTTCCATCCAGTTTTTCTGAATGACTTTCGACTGGAACAGCCATACTCGTATCGTTAGTTTCTGTCTCTGCACCAACTCGAACAGCCTTCTCAGGAAGGTAGACACCGCGCTTATACAGTTTATTCAGAGCTTTAATGATTGAATGTTTACCCACTTTCTTTGCGGTGATCTTTTGGATCAATGGCTTAGCAAGTGATTGAAGGCCAACAACTGAATCTACACCAATGTTGCCTCCAACTTTATCCCTCAAAACTTTCGCAGGTTCATATCCAAAGTGCGCTGACAAAAACAACCAAATATAGGCTATAGCATTGCCTGTTTTTCCTCTATCAATCCAAGCCTCTCCTGCGTGATACATAGATTGGGCATGACCCTTTTCAGCAGCGCGCTCTAGCCAATAACACCCTTTACTATGATCTACACCGACCCCAATGCCATTCAAATAGTTAAGACCAAGTTTCATCCGCCCTTCTGAACTATTTAACTTTGAAGCTTTTGTGTACCAGAAATTTGAATCTTTCGGGCTAGGCATTGGGTTAGTTGGTGAAGTACACCAATCCCCCATAAATAGTATTGCAGGCAGGTGTTTGTCTTCCGCCGAGTTTCGAATCATCTCCAAAGCTTTATCTACATTAATCGCTGTCCCCTTACCTTTCAACAAGGCCATCCCCATATCAAATTTGGCTTTGGTACTGCCTTCTAGTGCTGTGATACAAGTTTGCCAAAACTTCGATTTTTCTTTGAGAATAAGGTCTTCACGCATTTTTTGACTTATTCGAACAACACCGTACATGCCCGTTACGTTATCAAGTTCAGCGGCTTTATCGTACCAATACAATGCTTCTTTTACGTTTGTTCTTTCCGCTTCTTTCGCTAGAAAAAGAATAGTGGGAATATGACCATTTTCAGCTTTACCTAAACGTTCTTGTCTTTCTAGCTGGCGAGACTTTTCTAGCGCTTTACGATAAGCCACTTCTCGTTGCTTTCTTTCTTCGTCTAGTCTCTTCCTGCGAAGTGATAGTGAAAGCATCCACAGAAAGGCTAGAATCAATGATAAACCGGTTGCGCCAATCGCAATCCCTATAATACTCATACGTCGAATTCTTATATTATGATGCTTAGTTATCGGTCATTAGATGAAAATATTGAGAAATACCGACACTTTTTACTTTCTCTAATTCAATTATACGTAGATATATGAAAAAGAACCTTATCTATAGTCTTGCGTTTAAAATACCACATAGACAATTTCTAGGGAGTATTTCAACAAAAAACCCCGCATAATTGCGAGGTTTGGATAGTATTGAGTAGTAAAAAGATCGATTACTTAGCGTTACTGCACTGACGAGTGTTTTCAGCTATTTTTTTTTCAGCCATTTTTTTATCGGCGATTTTCTTTTCAGCTAGCTTATTCTCAACAACTTTGTTTTCCACAACGTTATTGTCAGCCAACTTTTTTGCATCGCTAAGCTCAACAACTTGTTGTTCAGGTGTCGCGTGAGTCACACCGGTAAATTTACCGCCAGGTTGAATGCTGAGGTTATCGCTGTAAATGGTACCAACGACACTACCGCGAGCAAGGATTTCAATTGTCTCAGCGTGACAAGTACCTTCAAACTTTCCATTCACTAGAACACGTTCTGCGTAGACTTCTCCGCTAACAATGCCCGTTTCGCTAATTGTTAATGTATGCTCTGCACGGATTTCACCATCCACAGCACCATCAACTTGTAGATCACTTTCTAGCCTGAGTTGTCCTTCAATCGAACAGCCTTTTGCGATGACAGTTGTAGCTGACTGCTGACTCTTAACTCGACCTTGTTTACTAAAGATTCCCATCGGATACCTCTTACTTTACTGAATATGGTCTCAAATTCATCCACACCCCAATCCACGAAGGGCCTAGGATCTAATGCACGACCAACAAATCTAACTTCATAATGTAAATGTGGACCTGAAGACAATCCACTATTTCCTGAATGAGCAATTAAGTCCCCTTTCTGAACAAAATCGCCACTTTTAACCAAAAATTTATTTAAATGTGAATAAGAACTGGTAAATCCATAACTGTGTTGAAGTCGAAGAAAATTACCCGAACCTTTATTACTTGGTCTTGTGACCTCAACGACACCGTCAGCTGGTGCGTAAACTGGCGTTCCAGTATTCACAGCGAAATCTTGTCCACGGTGTGTTTTAACCACACCCGTCACTGGGTGTATTCGTTTCCCGTATCCTGACGAAATTCGAGCGTTATGAACAGGCGCACCGCTTGGAATCTGAGTCAACATCACCATTCTGACCGAAGATGTAATCGCTGCTGTGTCTAAGCGTGACTCCAGTTCAAATTCGTTCTCAGTATCACTCATACCGAGAACCTTTTCCAAGTCTCCCAACCTATCTGAGACCAAGTTCATACGTTCTTCACGAACCACTAGGTCACTCTCCAGACTTAGCTTTAATTCTTGAAGAGATGAGACCTCTTCCGTCAATGACATTGACTTTGTTTCTAGCTCACGTTGCTTAAGCTTAGCAAAGTCGACCTCATCTACCAGGTGATAGATCACACCTGCTGTCACTACAATCGCAATTAACGAGAAATAGCCTAGCCCTTTTAGAAAGTGGCGGATCCACTTTCCTAAATGAAAATGTCGAGTTCCGTGAATAGACGAAACTGAAACTACTACTCTTTCTTCCATACTTCCATCAGTGCAATTGCTTAAAAAATTATCAGGATTCTAGCAAACAAGTCAGCTTAACAAAACAAAGTCCTGTTTATGATTACATCAACCTCACAGCTTTATTGCCAACTATGTGACTTGTTACTAGTCGAGTTTTGCATTTAATTGACATAAGTTTTTATAAATTCTAACTATTTTTCATCCTTTAGGGACAAAAGCACTTCTACCCTTTTTTATTGGTAAAAGATCTCTTAATATCGGCCCATAATTTACTTTTTCGCGAAAACTATGAACAAAAGCTTACTTACTAACCTAATCGCGCTGATTATTCTTATCGGTGGTTACTACTTCGATAACGACATCATCTTTTTTGCTGGGCTGTTTGCCTTCTCTGGAGCAGTCACTAACTGGCTCGCTGTGCACATGCTATTTGAAAAGGTACCCGGGCTTTATGGCTCAGGTATCATCCCAGCTCGCTTTGAAGAATTTAAAGCTGCGATAAAAACGCTCATGATGGAACAGTTTTTTACAGAAGAGAACATCGATCGCTTTTTGAATAAAGAGATGGCCGGAGATAAATCTCTAAACCTCGAACCAATACTTGAGAAGATAGACTTCAACCCAACGTTTGATTCACTCGTTGAGGTTATCGCAAACTCTTCATTTGGCGGAATGTTAGCGATGTTTGGTGGTACAGAAGCATTAGTCCCACTCAAAGAACCGTTTGTTGAAAAAATGCAGCAATCGGTTGTTGAAATCAGCCAAAGCGATACGGTTAAGCAAGCTATTAAAGAACAATTTGAATCACCAGAAATGATGAGTGAGATCACCACCAACATTGAAAATATCATCGACCAAAGACTTAATGAGCTCACGCCTCAACTGGTTAAATCTATGGTTCAAACCATGATCAAAACCCATTTAGGTTGGCTTGTCGTTTGGGGTGGTATTCTTGGTGGTCTTATCGGTATCATTTCTTCATTGGTCCTTTAACAAAACGGCCAATCAAAAAAACAACTTAAACTTAAAAAGGAAAATATTCAGGTATTTTCCTTTTTTCTTTCATATCGAAACGAGTTTATTTAGTTAAAGGCTTATAACGTCGAAAGCAGCTCAGGGTTAACACCAAGGCCATGCTTATGCTCTTCAATAACCACTTCACTTCGTGTTTGAATCACTCCGGGTAAAGTCCCCAGTTTGCTCGACATAAAGACTTGATATGCTTTCATGTCTTTTACACGCACTTTTATCATGGTGTCAAAATCACCTGATAGCGAATAACATTCTTCTATTTCAGGCATAACGGATACGGCATCTGAAAACTTTTCAAAGATAGAGAAGCTTGTCTGGTCGAGACGGATATGGATAAATACTTGCACATCTAACCCTAGTTTCTCAGGGTTTAGTTCAGCATGATAACCGTTTATATAGCCCTCTTTTTCAAGGCGCTTAACACGGTCTGAACACGGTGAGGTGGTGAGGTTTACTTGCTTTGCCAGTTCTACTACCGACAAACGCCCCTTAAGGTGAAGCGTTCTTAATATTTCGCGGTCAATTCGATCTAAGTCCATTTTCATACGCATACCTATCAAACTTGATTTTGATAATATACTAAGCAGACCTAGTTAACGCTAAACACATGCACAATCAGCGTTAGAGCGTGGCTTAGATCACTCTTATATCTGAAAAATTGGTAGCCGTTAATTCTGAACGACTATTGCAGTCACGGCAAAAACCCTGCTTTTCCATTTTTACGTAATGATCGCCTTGGAATAAGCTGGTAAACAGCATTTGAATTCCTTGAAATGTCGATTCTTGTTTCTCTGACTGACAACGCTTCATAACAACTTTGTGGTGAGTTGGCTTGCGACAACAATTGCAGTAGACCTTCGACATTTTCATTTCTCCAGAACAATAATAGGGTTATTGATAATTGACACATTGTGTATGTGTAAGTTCAATTGACCCAAACATTAGTTTGAAAAACGTGAGCGAAGTTCAAAAAGAAAATCCGTGCTTTCGTTAATTACAATAGCTAAACCGTCTGGGTCTCATATTTAATACAACAATGTCCTGCTATAAACAGGACATTGTGGATACTAAAACGCAAAACGGTCTAAACAGTCAGGCTGTGGTCATTGTTTCTTCAAGTTTGACAATAGCCCGTCAGTTCATTCATTTATTAGTCTAATTCTTGCAACTGTTTTTCAAATTTAGCGTGTAATTGAACCACTTCTTCTTCAGGCTCTCCGCTCATTAAGCTAACAACCACAATACTGATTGTTGAAAGAATAATCCCTGGGACAATCTCATACACATCGAACCATCCACCGCTTATTTGCTTCCACACTACAATGGTCACACCACCAACGATAATGCCGGCCAATGCGCCGTTACGGTTCATTTTCGACCAGTAAAGGCTAAGTACAACCGCAGGGCCAAATGCTGCACCGAATCCTGCCCATGCGTAAGAAACTAAATCAAGCACAGAGCTATCTGGATTCATTGCTAAGAAAAGAGCAACTAGAGATATCCCTACAACAGCAAAACGACCAATACGGACAATTTCTTCAGACGTTGCTTGTTTATTAATGATTTGTTTATAAAAATCTTCGGCTAAAGCAGAAGATGACACCAATAATTGTGAATCTGCAGTACTCATAATTGCCGCTAGAATCGCAGCGAGAAGCATACCAGCAATAACCGGGTGGAAAATCGCATCGACTAGAAGCATAAATATTGTTTCACCGTCTGCTAAGGTTTCCATTGGCGAGTTTGTTACATAAACAAGACCAACCAACCCTACGAGTAACGCGCCGACCATTGACAATGCTGTCCATAACACTGCGATACGGCGAGCGGTAGTCAGGTCTTTATTTGAGCGAGTTGCTTTAAAACGAGCCAAGATATGCGGCTGACCAAAGTAACCTAAGCCCCACGCAACCAATGAAATAATGGCAATGGCTGATAGTGGCTCACCTTTCGTGTCATTCCACAGTGTTAGTAGCTCAGGGTTGATATTAGTTAAATCCGTTGTTAATTGACCTAATCCGCCTTGCATTGCGGCTACAGGAACGATCATCAATGCCGCCGCCATCAACAGCCCTTGCACTAAGTCGGTCCAGGATACAGCTAAGAAACCTCCAAATAATGTATACGAAACAACACATAACGTACCGATAATCACCGCGTAGGTGTAATCTAAGCCAAATACTGTTTCGAATAATTTACCGCCAGCCACTAAACCTGAGCTTGTATAAAAAAGGAAAAACAACAAAATGAAAAACGCAGATATAGTCTGGATCAGCTTTGAGTTATCGTTAAAACGTCTCGATAAGAATTCAGGTAGTGTTAGAGCATCAGTGGTGATGCTATAAGTTCTAAGACGTTTAGCGTTGATATACCAGTTAGCCCATGTACCTAGGAGTAGACCACCCGCTAGCCAAACCGCTTCGATACCCGCGGCATAAGCATAGCCCGGTAATCCAAGCAATAACCAACCACTCATATCCGACGCGCCTGCAGAAAGTGCAGCAGGCCACGGCCCCAATGAACGGCCACCTAAAAAGTAATCGGTAGAATTCTTCGTACGTTGGTATGCAATGATCCCTATTGCCATCATCATAATCAGATATGCAATAAAAGTGGTTGTAATAGCAAAGCTATTTTCCATGTTTTGTTCCTCTTATATAAAAATAATCTTCCATGAACGCCCCAATAGTTCGGGGCGCCATTTTGAAAGAGCTTGTTGCTTGTCGTTGTTAGTGAGCTTCGTTTCCAAGCTCAAGCAATGTAGCGTTGCCGCCCACTGCGGTGATATTGATGGTTCGAGTTCGTTCGGTAATAAAGCGCAAGCATAAAGCAGGATCTTGCGCACTTGTTAGCTTTGACATGTCCGTTTCTGTTGTCAGTAATACAATCGCGCCTTCTTGGGCTGTCAGCTTGCGATTAATCCCAATTTCAGTATCAATGGAACCAATGTACCCAACACTTCGAATATTGGTCTCAAGTAACGGTTGGTAGGCTTCTAGCGATTCAAACTGCAATACGTTACTTGGCAGCAATGCCGCTTTAAACGATTTTTCTAGCAGCGACACCAACTCCATATCATCACTACACATAATCACACTATTGCCAGCTAATAATGCCGCTGATAGTTGCGCAACAACGGCTAGTCGAGAATTCGCAATCGTACTGTCATGGATGATAAGCGCCACTCCACGACCAGAAGTGTATAGCTCGTTTGTTTCTCCAGTTGGCCCCACCAACTGATGCGACTGGCTTAGAAAGTTAGCAGCGTGTTGTTCGTGAAACTTGATTACAGCACTCAGAGATGGTTTTGCCTTTTCAATCTCTGCTTGTGCTGATAGCAGGTACTTACTTCTGAGTTTATAATCGACTTGATTCCAACTTTCCCACGCGAGATAGGAGTCAGAGTAACGAGTAATTTGATGCATCATGATCTTTCTCCTAAACCGACGTTTCCGTGAGTTTCAATTGTGTATAGCGGTAAAGGTAATGTGGCCCACCCGCCTTTGGTCCAGTACCTGAAAGGCCCTGACCACCAAAAGGCTGCACACCTACCACGGCTCCAACTTGGTCTCGATTGATATAGCAGTTTCCAACCCTTGCGTGGTTTTCTATCCATCGATATGTCGTTTCATTTCGACTGTGGATACCCATTGTGAGACCAAAGCCTGTCTGATTGATTTGTTCAACCACTTGAGCTAACTCCTGCGCTTTATAGCGGACGATATGCAAAATTGGCCCGAAGTGCTCTTGATCCAAAATCGAAATATTCTCTATTTCAAATGCACATGGCGCAACGAAGTCACCAAACTCACACGTTTCATCCAGTGTTAATTGGGCAACTTTTTTCGACGTCACCATCATTTGATCGATATGAGCTTGTAATTTCTCTTTAGCCAAGGTGTCAATGACAGGTCCAACATCGGTACTGTGTAGATAAGGAGCGCCAACACTGAGCTCATTCATCGCACCTTGAATCAGTGAAATGATACGGTCAGCAATGTCTTCTTGAACGTATAAAACACGAAGTGCTGAGCATCGTTGACCCGCGGAGGCAAATGCTGAACGAATAACATCACGAACCACCTGCTCAGGCAGAGCCGTACTGTCAACAATCATGCAGTTTTGGCCACCGGTTTCAGCGATAAATGGAACTGGCGATTGATCTCTTTTTGCTAGAGATTGATTAATGCGTTGGGCTGTTATGGTTGAACCAGTAAACGCGACCCCCGCAATGGCCGGGTGCGTGGTTAGAGCAGTACCAATCTCACTACCCTTACCTGGCAGCAATTGAATTGCGTCTTTTGCAAAGCCTGCTTGATGCATCAATTTAACCGCAAAATCTGCTATTAAACTGGTTTGTTCCGCAGGTTTTGCAACCACTGTATTACCAGCAACCAAAGCCGCGGTAATCTGGCCTAAGAATATTGCGAGTGGGAAGTTCCAAGGGCTGATACAAACAAACACGCCTAAGCCTTCTCTAGAAGCAATCTGCTGAGTACCATCAAAGCCCTGTATTTTCGTTGGGCCTAACTTCTCTATCTGTTTTGCATAGAAGCGACAAAAATCAACCGCTTCACGAACTTCGTCAATACCATCATGAATCGTTTTTCCCGCTTCTTTATGACAAAGTGCAACAAGCTCCGCGAGGTTGCTCTCTAGCAGTTCAGCAAGCGTATCTAGCGCTTGAGCACGCTCACTTACATCGGTTTCATTCCACCCTTTAAATGCAGCAGAGGCACACTCAATCGCCTCGGAAACATGATCAAGGCTAGCATAACCAACACTACCGACATCAATACGACGATCATACGGTGCAGTAACCGTCACAACGTCTATAGAACTCTTATCCTCACCGTTAATGATTGGGCTAGCGTGCCACTGTTTATCAAGGAATGAGGCAACTTTTTCATCAAACAGAGTCGCTTCGCTTTCGATATCAATATTGACGCCCGCAGAGTTCTTTCTTTCAGGGAAAACATCACCAGGCAGTGGGATGCTATGGTTACCTAAAGAGTCGTACGCAAGGAGCATATCAACCGGGTGCTGAGTTAGGCTATCAACAGGGCAGCGAGCATCAACCAGACGGTGGACAAAAGAACTGTTGGCACCATTTTCTAGCAATCGACGAACGAGATATGGCAACAAATCTTTATGGCTTCCAACGGGAGCATAAATACGAACAGACTGTTTATAAGCTTCTTTCGCATGATGATAAAGCGAGTCACCCATACCATGCAGTCGCTGATACTCAAATTGATCATGAGTCGCCATCACTGAAATAGCGGTAACGGTATGAGCGTTGTGACTAGCAAACTGAGGGAAAATATTGCCTTTCACTGTGTCACTTAATAAAAAGCGAGCACAGGCTAAATAAGCAACGTCTGTCGCTTCCTTACGGGTATAAACTGGGTAATTGGCAAAGCCACCTTGTTGTGACAACTTAATTTCCGTGTCCCAGTACGCGCCTTTAACCAGACGAAGTGGAATCAGGTCGCCTTGATCTTTTGCAAGCTTCGTTAACCACGCAAGAACCGCCAATGCACGCTTTTGGTAAGCTTGAACAACGATCCCCAGTTTACCCCAGCCTTTTACTTTGTCACTTTGATACAGCTTTTTAAATAGGTGCAGTGATAACTCTAAGCGGTCGGCTTCTTCTGCATCAATCGATATAGCGACGTCTAGCTCAACAGCGCGATCTAGTAGTTGGATGACTGTGTCGTAAAGCTCAGTCAGTACACGTTCTGAATTAGCCACTTCGTATCGAGGGTGAAGAGCTGAAAGTTTGATCGAAACAGAAGAAGGTAAACCGCTTGCTTGACTCTGTATTTGACGCCCTACAGACTCGATGGCCATAAGGTAGCTTTTGAAATACTTATTCGCATCTGCTGTGGTTAGAGCTGCTTCACCTAGCATATCAAAAGAGTAACTATAACCTTTATCAACCAGTGGCTTTCCGTTCTTCTGTGCTTGCTCGATGCTTCGACCAAGAACAAACTGATGCCCCATAATCTTCATGGCTTGATTCATGGCTTGGCGAATGACCGGCTCTGACAATTTATTCACTAAGCGATTCACCGCTTGAGTCGGGCTACTAGATTCTTTCCCAGACAACCCCACAACCTTACCCGTGAGCATCAGCCCCCAAGTCGAGGCGTTTACAAATACGGAGTCTGAATTCTTCAGGTGAGATTTCCAGTCAGCAATGCTTAGTTTGTCTTTAATTAATGCGTCAGCCGTCGCGCTGTCTGGGATACGCATTAATGCTTCAGCTAAACACATCAATAAAATGCCTTCATGAGTATCTAAGCTGTACTCAAGTAGCAACGCATCAATCATTTGAATCGATTTTTTATCCGCACGAATAGCTTCAATTAGCAGCGTCGTCTTTTCTTCAATTTGCTGTTTTTCGTTATTAGAAGACGTTGCTAGAGGTAATAATTGCTCAAGCCATTGGGATTCATCGACCATATAGAGTGGCGAGATCAGTGACCACAAAGTATCAAGTGGCTGATCTATAAACTCTGCTTTCAACACATCAGTAGCTGTAAACATGGTTTTCCTCAATCTCACATCCAAAGAGAATCTTTAGATTTCCTACCATGGCTGGCAGTGTATTTTGAGCTTGAGTTGATTACTTGTCAAAAACTCCGAGTATTTTGCTGTTTTCTACGATAATTAACAGAACATAAACAAAATCACATTCATTTAAGCAATGTAATGTGTGGATTATTTGGCTTCACTTAACATTATGTATATTTTTATATTGTCTTGGTGACATACCTTGCAACCTTGAAAAGCTGTGAGTGAAGGTACTTTGCCCAGAAAACCCAGATAGCTCTGCCACTTGTCCTAAAGAGTATTGCCCTTTCTCAATTAAAGATTTGGCCCGATCGATTCGTTTACCTAATACGTATTGATGAGGAGTAATTCCCATCTGCTCTTTAAATAAATGATGGAACTGGCTTTCAGCTAAAAACACGCTGCCAGCGAGTTGAGCGACCGAGATCTTTTGCGTCAGATGCTGTTCGACATAGCGCTCAATAGCGTCCAAATCAAAGCGAGATTCCTTTTTAGAGTGCTCAAAATGAGAAATATGGCGCTGAAATAGCGCTATGACCGTGTCATTGCATGCTCTGCTTAATAACTGGTCATCGGGGTTCAACTGCATTTCGACGGTCAACATTTGAATGATTTTTTGAATCTGTCCATCTAGCTGGAAGTAAGTGTCCGAATTAGCCAGTTGATTGAGCTTCTGCAAGATTAGAGGATCATCGTCACTAGGCATTGGCATATTCAAGACCAATATTTGTGAATTCCCAACGAAAGCACCAAAAGCATGATCACTTCCTGATGTCACAACACAACCTTGCCCTGGGCCAACTAGGTTGCCTTTGCCAGCAACTTCAAACTCGGCTTTTCCTTTTAGCCCAATCACAATTTGAGTGTATTGATGGTCATGACAGTCCATATACGACGGTAGAGTGACTAATTCCGCTGGCTTTGGCGACAAAAGATTGGCTCTGCCAATTAAATCTGATTTGGTCGTCTTATTATTATCTTTCATTTAAGGCTTTCTACTCTGTAGTTATCTCGCATATTACAGCAAAACCATCGCAAATTGCATGAGGAGTAGCTAACGAATAACAATATGAATACATACGCACACTCACAATAGGGATTGATGTTTATTTGAGCACCACAGCAAAAGGAACAATGATCGAGTGCACATTAATTACGGTTCATGTCTATTCAATCGATATAGATGGATGCTGCATCAAATTATAGGCTTGCATATTTTAAGATAAAGACCAGAATGGACGTTGTACGACTTAAAATTTATCTACCAAACTTTTCTATCGACTTGTTATTGATAAATTTTCCGTACAAATAGAAACAAAATATTTGTTATGAGGCAGTCAAAAGCCCGTCAAAAGTTTGTCTTTTCCACTGATGAATAAGTGGGTTAACACGTTAATTTGTTGCAGGGACCTATGATCAAACGTCGAATCCCAGCGCTATTGCTTGCGCTAATCCCTTTTTGGGTATCTCTATCGGTGAACGCGGAAGAAGCCAACCAGATCGATCCGGTTGCCGCTATCGATGAAAAAATTAATATTAAGCAAAACGAACTGAATACTATCTCTTCAGAATTTGAAGCTGAAGGTAGCAAACTTCAACAGCTTAAAAACGAGCAAGCTCGTCTAAATCGCAATGAGAAAGAACTTAATGCGAAGCGCAACAGAGCTAAATCTGCGCTAGACAAGCAATACAGTCGCTTGCTTGATGATCCTGAAACTGATCTTATTTCTTTCCAGAAGAAGTATCAGGAGTCTTGGGCTGCGGTTAAAGAAAACCAATCGAGCAAGCTTGAAAACGATCAAGCCATAACTGAAGCAGAAATGCGTCTTTCTCAAGTAAAACAAAAGCAAGCTCGCCTTAATACTGAGTTTTCAAATTTGAGAGAACTTCGTGTCGATGCGAGAGTTAAGCGAATTCAGTCTGAGCTTCGTGAAAGTGATGTTCTTGAAACAAGTTATAAAACCACTTGTTCAACAACAATGACACTTGGCGAATGTGCAAATCAAGGTAGCCACTTAACTAAACAAAAGGCAGTAAAATCGTTTAGAGCTAAGTTGCTTGGCAATCTAACTGAATCAGTGATTGCGAAACAAAACCTTAAAGGTGTTCAGCTTAATATTCATATCCAAGAAAGCCAAGTTATCCGTAGCGGCTTTGAAGGTAATAATGAGTACTTCACCCAACTACAATCTCAGCTTCAAGCAAAACCAGAAGCTGTGGCAGCATGTAAGTTACTTAACGTATCACCTCGATACTGTTTAAGAGGTGAAGCAGCAGCGACTACGAAGAAAAACGATAAGAAATGGGCTAACGTAACCGTTCGTTCAGATCAATATAATGACTCTGTCGTTATCAATGGCGTTGATTACGGTAGTACTCCTATTGAAGTTGTTCTACCGAATGGACGTCATCAAGTTAGCGTATCTAAAAGTGGATATGAAACTTACAATCGTGTTCTTACTATTAATGGTAATGACACCGTTTGGGTGAAACTACGTCCAAGTAAGCAAAGCTAATAAGTCTGGTATTTGAGTGAAAGTCGAAATTATGGTTAAGCATACAACGACTTGCTCTTACAAGGACTCAATAGCTACACCATTTTGTCATCAAGCTACCACTCGGCGACTTAAGACAAAATGGTGTTTTACTTACAATCAGCCATATATTATTAATTTGATGAAGTAGGAAAACAATGCGTCAAGGTTTACCCGCTCTCTTACTAGCTCTCGCTCCTTGTCTAGTTGCAACCTCTACTATTGCAGAAGATGTTCCTACATCCGTGATTGCAATAGATGATGCATTGTTCACTAAACATGCTGAGTTATCGAGTGCTATAAAGGACAGAGATAGCCAACAGCAAGCAGTTGATAAGCAAGAAGATCAATTAGCTAGCGTCAATAAGCAGGCTAAAAAGCTTGATCGTTCATTAGCGAAAGCGAAATCGAATCTAGAGCGTGACTATCAACGCATGATCGATGAGCCGGAACTCGATCTCACTTCCTCTCAAACTAATTACCAAGAGGCTTGGGCTGAAGTAAAGCAAAACCAAATTTTACGTCTTGACGCAGAGCAAAAGCTTCAAGAGCAACAATCCCTTCTTCTGACAAAAATAAGCAACGTCGCCGCGATCGAAGAGAATATCTCTCACCTCGACAGCTCTAAATTACGCGCTCGAGCAGATCGATTAAAGTACGAACTTAGACAATCAGGCTCTCAAAAAGTTAGCTTTACTAACGTCTGCGCTGCCAACATGACGATTGCTCAATGTGACAAACAAACTGTCGATCTTGCACTGCAAAAATCCGTCAATCAGTTCCAAGCTACGTTGGTTGCTGACACGACAGAAGAAAAGCTGATTAAGCAGAACCTAGATAAAGTCTCTCTTAACATTCATGTATTACGCCATAAAACAATTGAATCAGGCTTTTATGATGGTAAACGTTATCGCGCTGTCATGGATGTTCAATTAGATGCAAGGCCCACTGAAGTTACTGCTTGTAGCCTACTTGGCCTTGATTCTCAGTACTGTTTTGCACCTGGTCAATACAATGAAAGCCAAGTTAAGCAAAAAGAGACCGCTTGGGTTAATTTAGTGGTGCGTTCGAATCAGCATAATGATCGCGTATCAGTGAATGGCGTAAGCTACGGCAGTACACCTGTTGAAATAATGCTGCCAGTTGGCGCTCATATGATAAGTGTTGCCAAAGAAGGCTATAGCTCGTTCAACCAAGAGCTAAAAATAAATTCAGATCATCAGCTCCGTGCTGTTCTGCGTGAGAACCAGAACGAACTAGCAGCGGGCGATATATTTGCTGATGCATTGTCTAGCGATGGAGTTGCACCTAGCCTAGTTACTTTTGTGCCAGGAACGTATCTCATTGGAAAACATGGTTCAAAGCAAGTTCACCTTGATCATGCTTTCGCAATAGGAGCGACACCAACAACAGTGAATCAGTTTGAAAATTTCATCGATAGCACCAACTACCAAACTGATGCTGAGCTAACCAAAGTATGTACGACGATTCAACGATCTGAGATCACGCCAATCCCAGATAGCTACTGGCGAAACCCTGGCTTCAAACAATATTCGAACTCCCCTGTTGTTTGTATTAGCCAAAATGACGCAACAGCCTATACAAAGTGGCTTAGCGAACAAACCGGTTACAACTATCGTCTGCCTACTGAAGATGAATGGGAAATCGCAGCGAGATCTGGCTCTGAAACAAATTATTGGTGGGGCGACAAATTTAAAACAGGCGAAGCGAATACTGGTTGGAGTGGCACACCATGGTCAAACTCTAGTACCTCTCCAGTAAGTGCATTTAAACCTAACAACATGGGCTTATATGACACTGTTGGTAATGTATGGGAATGGACCAATGATCGCCGTGGCATGTCAAAGGGCGGAGCTTGGAGCTTCTCTCCATCAATGGCCTCATCACATGAAAGACTGTTTGTTGCACCAGAGTCTGCATCCAACTATGTCGGGTTTAGAATCATTAGAGAAATTAACTAATCTTTTCTGACCAATAAAAATAACAAAGCCGCTATTGATTAGCGGCTTTTCTATATAACTTACAAACAACAGACCTACGGCGCTAGTCGATCAATATCCCACTGCCCGTCATGTTGAGAAAACAAAAAACGGTCATGCAAGCGGCGCTCGCCACCTTGCCAAAATTCAATAGTTTCAGGTCTAATTCGAAATCCACCCCAAAATGTTGGTACGGGTATTTCACCTTTCTCAAACTTTTTCTTCAACTCGAGAAATTTGCCCTCTAATACTCCGCGAGCTGAGATTCGGCTACTTTGGCGACTGGCAATCGCTGCAATCTGGCTATCCTTAGGGCGAGAGGTAAAGTACTTCATATTCTCCATCGCACTCAATTTTTCAGCCGTCCCAGTAATATGTACTTGACGCTCCATTGGGTGCCACGGGAAGTGTAGACTCACCTTATTATTTACGCCTATTTGTTGTGCTTTTCGGCTACCTAAGTTGGTGTAAAACACAAAACCGTTTTGATCAGCATTTTTTAATAACACAATACGCTGGAATGGTTGCCCGTTCTCATCGACTGTCGCGACCGTCATCGCAGTCGGATCCGTCAACTTTGCTTCAATAGCTTGTTGAAGCCAAACATTGAACTGCTCAACTGGATTAGCGTTTAAGTCACTTCTTCTCAATCCATCTTTCGCGTACTCACGACGAATATCTGAAAGTTCCATTTCAACTCCTGATTATTTTTCATCGATTGTGCTCTGATAGCGTCTAGAACTCAAGTCTGATGTTAGAAATGTCACAGCAAACGAACTTTGAAAAGGTTGCTAAACTAAATGATGAGTCACAAAGCTGGCACTAAGCATTACCGAAAGCCAATACATATGATTGATAATCGTTATCAAAACCTTAACATTTGGCTCAAGTAGTAATAAAATCAATAGAATAATAGTTATCGTAAGGATACACCGTGAGCAAAGGCAGTTATGAAAAGCTCTCTCCTACAGAATTAGATTATGTTGATGACAAAACAGCTGCGCTACTTCTAAACACTCCGAGTAGCGCACGAGTCATGTTGTGGGTCATGATTCTTTTCTTCATCATCGCGATCGCATGGTCGTCATGGGCTGAAATTGACAAGGTAACCGTGGGCCAAGGGAAAGTCGTTCCTTCGTCTCAACTTCAGGTCATCCAGAACTTAGAAGGTGGCTTAGTTAAACAGATTCTCGTGCGAGAAGGGGACTTCGTAGAGGAAGGTCAGCAGCTATTACTGATTGATGATACTCGTTTTCGTTCCGATTTTCGCGAGCGCGAACAACAAGTCGCCAACCTAACCGCAAACGTTCTACAACTATCAGCATCGATGACTAGTGTTGTCATTAATGAAGATTTCGATGAAAGTAACTGGCGCACCAACGTTACCTTAAATTATGGGAAACTCGCCTTTCCACCTATCTTATCCGAAGCACAACCTAAATTGGTTGCAAGGCAAATTGCCGAGTACCGCCAAGATCTGAATAATTTGAGAAACCAAATATCCGTAATTGATCAACAAGTCACTCAGAAACTTCAAGATTTAGTCGAAATTCAAGCTCGAGTTAAAAACCTCAAAAGAGGCTACAGCTTTGCCCTAAAAGAACTCGAAATTACACGTCCTCTCGCAGATGAAGGTGTCGTTCCTAAAATCGAATTACTAAAGTTAGAACGTCAAGTGAATGATACTCGTCGTGAAATGACGTCAAGTGAATTAAAAGTGCCCGTTTTACGGTCTGCTATTAGAGAATCTATGCTCAGTCGAATTGATGCCGCGCAGAAATTTCGTTCTGAGCAGCAGGAAAAGCTCAATCAAGCACAGGATAAACTCTCTTCAATTACCGAATCAACGATTGGGCTTGAAGATAGAGTTAATCGAACTGTTGTTATATCCCCAGTGAATGGCACGGTTAAAACTCTGTACGTTAATACCGTTGGTGGGGTAATACAGCCAGGGATGGACATTGTCGAGATTGTTCCAGCTGAAGATACTTTGCTAGTAGAAGCTCAAATAGCGCCACAAGATATTGCTTTTTTACGCCCAGACTTGGTAGCGATCGTAAAATTTAGTGCTTATGATTTTACCAAGTATGGTGGACTAGAAGGCTCACTTGAACATATCAGTGCTGATACAACCCAAGATGAAGAAGGTAATAGTTATTACCTTGTGCGAGTACGAACTGAACATACGGGTCTTGGGGAAGATGATTCATTGCCCATAATCCCTGGTATGACAGCCTCTGTTGATATCATTACAGGTAAGCGAACTGTCATGAATTATCTACTAAAACCTATATTAGGTGCTAAAGAAAACGCATTAAAAGAATGACAACAATTCATATTCTAAAGGATCAGAAATGCTGAAATTGATCGCCCTAGTGCACCTAAATACTTTGACGCACTTGTAGTCATGTATAAATACTGCCTTGTATTACTACTGGTACTTTTTACTTCAACTAGCTCTGTTGCTCTAAATACTAGAGAGCAACAGTGGGTAGATGCCGTAAGTCGTACATATGGCGAAAGAGGCGGAAAAAGAGTCGAAACATGGCGCAAACAGATCGCAATTTTTCATGGATTACCCGAACGAGATCAATTAACAGAGGTGAATCGATTTTTTAACCAACTCAATTTTGTTAATGACATTCACCTCTGGGGAAAAAAAGACTACTGGGCGACACCACTAGAGTTTTTGGGAAGTAACGCAGGAGATTGTGAAGACTTCACAATCGCGAAATATTTTTCCCTCCTTGAGCTAGGTGTTTCAGATAAAAAGCTTCGATTAGTTTATGTTAAAGCTATCGAACTAAATCAGTTTCATATGGTTTTAGCGTACTACTCTACACCAAGTGCTGAACCAGTCATTTTAGACAATATAAACGGACAGATTAAACCAGCTTCACAACGAAAAGATCTACTACCAATATACAGTTTCAACGGTAAGAACTTATGGCTGATGAAATCGAAAAAAGGCCAGTTGGCTGGCAAATCCTCTCGCTTGAGCTTATGGAACGACCTAAGAGCAAGAGAACGATCACTAAAACTTAACAAACCTATTGTTAGTTACGATGAGTAAGCAACATGACACTATATAAACAGCTTGTCGCGGGTATGATTGCGGTATTTATTATGCTGATGGCATCAGTATTTATTATCGAGTTCAATACCACACGAGATAACCTAGAGCAGCAGCAACGCTCTGAAGTCAATAACACGATCAACACGGTTGGGTTAGCACTTGCGCCTTATCTTGAAGATAAGGACACCGTTGCGGTTGAGTCGGTAATTAATGCCCTTTTCGATGGCAGTAGCTACGCTGTTGTTAGGTTAATCTTCCTAGACTCTGGGGAAGAGATTCTACGCTCTTACCCTGTTAAACCCAGCGATGTTCCTACGTGGTTTACCGATTTACATCTTTTTCAGCGTATCCACGATCGACGCGTTGTAACCAGTGGTTGGATGCAATTGGCGGAAGTTGAAATTGTTAGTCACCCTGGGGGAGCATACAGTCAACTCTGGATTGCTCTCAAACGCTTGGTTATCGCCTTCAGCATGATTTTTACCATTGGTCTTGTGTCAATCGCCTTTATTCTTAAACGCGCGTTAAGACCACTGCAGCTCATTGTAGAGAAGATGGAACAAGTCGCTAAGAACCAATTTGGCGAACCGCTTCCAAGACCAGCCACTAAAGATCTTATCTATGTCGTTGATGGGATCAACCGAATGTCGGCCCAAGTCGAAAAAGCATTCCAAGCTCAAGCAAAGGAAGCACAACAATTACGAGAACGCGCATATATCGATCCTGTGTCTAAACTCGGTAACCGCGCCTACTATATGAACCAGCTGAACGCTTGGCTAAATGAAAATTCAAGTGGTGGGGTTGCTATCCTTGAAGCTGGGTTTATCAAAGAACTGTATGATGAGAAAGGTTATGAATCTGGCGATGGCATGGTTCAGCAATTAGCCGATCATCTAAAGATTTCAATCTCATTCCCTAACCTCACCATTGCTCGTATCTCGACAGAAGAGTTTGGTTTTATTTTCCCTAACATGGACGACAGTGAACTTAAAATTGTCGCTGATAGCTTGCTAAGCTATGTCCAAGATATCAATTCTGACCCAACGGGAACCGCTGCTCTTAACTTGTCACTGGGCGTTGTTCACACTAAAGAATCGAAATCGTCTACTGAGATTTTGAGTTTGCTTGATAATGCACTCGCTAACGCCAAATCAAACCCGGAAATCGCCTACGGGTACGTTTCGAGCGACAGCAGTAAAAACCTCATGGGTAAACAACAGTGGAAAGCATTGGTTGACGAAGCCATTCACAATAACCTTTTCCAATTCCGCTTTCAGGCAGCCAACAATAGCTGGGGACAAACCTATCACCGAGAAGTCTTTTCTTCCATTGAAAAAGATGGCGAACGATTTAGTGCCAACCAATATCTATTTGCTCTTGAGCAGCTAAACGCAAGCCACATCTTTGATGAATTCGTCATTACAGCAATGATAGATAAGCTTGAAAACAAAGAACTTGTCGACCCTATAGCGATCAACATTTCGCAATCTAGTATCGCTCAACCAAGCTTCATTCGTTGGATAGGACAAAAACTGGCTAAACACGAATCTGTGGCTGACAAGCTACATTTCGAGATCCCAGAAACATGTTTCAACACCTCACCACACCATACGGCTCTGTTTTGTAATGCCGTTCGTAATGCTGGTTCTGAATTTGGTGTAGATAACTACGGACGAAACTTCCAATCTCTTGATTATATTAATGAGTTCAGACCAGCCTATGTGAAGCTTGATTACCTATTCACTCACCATTTAGATGATGAAAAACAGAAATTCACTTTAACCTCAATCTCTCGAACTGCCCATAACCTTGGCATTAAGACCATCGCGTCTAGAGTAGAGACGCAAACACAGCTCGACTTCTTGTCTGAGCACTTTATTGAAGTTTTCCAAGGCTTTATTGTCGATAAATAACATTGAAGGTTTAACTGAATGCAGGACCCGCTACTCAATTCGCTCATTTATGTGAGCCGCTATTATGGATTAGCAAACTCCCCTGAAGCGTTGATCAATGGATTGCCGTTATCAGAAGGGAAATTAACACCCTTTTTATTTCCACGCTCAGCAGAGCGTGCTGGCCTCGTCGCAAAAGAAAATCGAGCTGAACTTAACGAAATCCCCGACCTTATCCTCCCAGTTGTTTTGCTTCTTAAAGGTGGCGACGCCTGTGTATTGAACAGCATCAATGCTGATAACAAAGAAGCAGAGATCGTAACGGGCGAATCAGGGCTTGTTCCCATTGTCATTTCGTTGGAGGATCTGGAGACCCAATTTACTGGTCGATACTTTCTAGTCAAAAAGCAATTTCGTTATGATGAGCGATCACCAGAAGTATTAAAAACACGTGAAGGACACTGGTTTTGGGGAACAATTTGGCAATCAAAGAAGATTTATCGCGATGTTCTCATCGCTTCAATTCTGATTAATATCTTCGCTGTTGCAGCCCCTATGTTTACTCGTTTAGTGTACGACAAAGTCGTCCCTAACTTGGCCTTTGAGACGCTCTGGGTTCTGGCGAGTGGTATTTTCGTTATCTTCTTATTTGACCTTACATTAAAGCTACTTCGTAGTTATTTCATTGATGTTGCAGGGAAAAAATCCGACATCCTGATATCTTCGAAGCTATTTAGTAAAGTTCTTGGCATCCGTATGGAATCTAAGCCACCATCTGTTGGTGCATTTGCTCGGCATTTACAAGAGTTTGAATCAATACGAGAGTTCTTCACTTCAGCGACTATTTCGTCTTTAATTGATCTTCCTTTTTCATTGCTGTTTTTGGTACTTATCTGGTTAATGGCCGGTGATATCGTTTATGTTCCTATCGTTGGTGTACTAATTCTCGTTATTTACTCACTGCTTATTCAAGGGCCACTTCGTCGAGCCATTGAAGAGGGATCTCGTCTCGCCTCTCAAAAATATGCCAACCTGATAGAAAGCATCTCGGGGCTTGAAACCGTCAAGCTTTTCGGTGCGCAAAGTCAATTCCAATATCGCTGGGAAGAGGCGGTTGCTCACATGGCGAATTGGAATATTAAGAGTAAACGCATTACCGATGGTATTCAAAATACCGCCGGATTTGTTCAGCAAGCCTCTAACGTTGGAATGATTATCGTCGGTGTTTATTTAATTGCAGAAGGCGAACTGACAATGGGTGGACTCATCGCTGCAACCATGCTTAGTGGACGAGCCATTGGCCCGATGGTTCAGCTCTCTTTACTGTCAACCCGTTATAACCAAGCTAAATCTTCAATGACTATTATTGAACAAGTCATGCAAATGCCCGATGAACAAGAAGAAGGAAAGCGATACATACACAGGCCAATTGTTCAGGGAAAAATCGAATTAGACCGTGTGACATTTAGTTATCCTGATTCACCCGTAGCTTCAATACGTGATCTTAGCCTTTCCATTAATCCAGGTGAGAAGGTAGCGATTATAGGTCGTATTGGCTCAGGAAAAACCACTCTCGAGCGTCTGATCATGGGTTTATATCAGCCTACAGAAGGCAGCGTGAGAATTGATGATACGGATATAAAGCAACTGCACCACATCGATATCAGGCGAAACATTGGCTGTGTCCCACAAGACAGTAACCTATTTTATGGATCTATTCGGGATAACATCACGCTTGGTCGTCCTCTTGCAGATGATAGAGACGTTATGGACGCGGCCAATCGCGCGGGTGTAACGGTCTTTACTCAGCAAGATCCTGCAGGTTTAGAGCGCCAAGTTGGTGAAGGTGGTTTATTGCTGTCTGGTGGTCAACGCCAAGCCGTTGCAATCGCTCGGGCCATTTTAGGACGACCTCCAGTACTCCTTCTAGATGAACCGACTAGTGCAATGGACAACCGTTCAGAAATGCACATCAAACATCAGTTAGGTCAAATGACCGAAAAAGAAACCTTAATTCTAATCACTCATAAGACATCTATGCTCGATATCGTTGACAGAGTTATCGTGATGGAAAAAGGGAGTATTATTGCCGATGGGCCAAAGAACCAAGTACTTACAAACTTAAAACAAGGCAAGGTTCGAACCGCTACGAGTTAATCCTCTAGCGATACTTTCCGTTCGTTGTAGTAGCAATGACATATGCACAATCAAATTTAGTTTATAGTGCCAAAGTTCTTCTACTCCTAAATACAAAAAGCTCTGCTAATTAGCAGAGCTTTCTTTTTACTACCGATATCAATTAAACAATATCGAGTATGACGAATTATCTATTAATTGGTTGCACAATCCGCAACACCAACTTCTTTCCAAACGCCCCACTCTCCTGATTTAGAAGGATCTTCACCAGTTGTCCACCATTTCGCTTCGTACACTTTCCCAGCCCAAGAAGCTTGTTGGCCACCGGTATAAACCGCGCCTGTTTCCCAAAGGTTGGTACAAGCACCACCTCCTGACGACGTTTTCAGAACCAATACATTCGCTAATGCATCAGAACTTAATGCCCCGTCACTAACTGATACAGAGAAGCTTAACGTTGTATCTTGAGTGTATTCCGCCGCCACAAAACTCACTGTAGCACCGTCTATTGTTGCACCTAACGACGCTGGTACAGTCCACGAGTACGTTAGAATATCACCTTCCGCATCGGTTGAGCCTGATGCATCGATCACAACAACATCACCTGCGTTAACTTGTGATGGCGCGGTTACGGCTGCAACAGGTGCTGTATTAACAGGGCCGGTATCAACTGGGTTAACGGTCACAACTACCGTATCACTCGCTGTAGCACCTTCGTTGTCTGTCACTGTTAAAGTGAATGTAAGAGTTTCAGATTGAGTCACTTCTAAAGCGTCAAAACTTGCTAATGCTGAAGTAGCATTAATCAAAGACACAGCCGTACCAGAAGCTTGCTCCCAAAAGTAGCTAGTGATTGTTCCGTCAGTATCTTTTGAAGCACTGCCATCTAAAGAAACGGTAGCGGGGCCAACAACAATTTGGTCAACACCTGCACTCGCAGTCGGCTTACGATTAACAGGATCAGTAGTACCACCCGCCAATCCTTCATGCATAGCATTTAAAATATCACCGTTATCCGCATCTATTTCCCAAGAGAATAACCCTGCTAAGCCTAAGCTTCGAACATAAGCACCTTTTGCTTTAACTGAGCGGTCGTCATCAAAGGTGATCAGTTTTCCAGATGTTGGGTTCCAAACCCAAGCCGCTTCTGCTTGTTCATCATAGCCATACTCAAACCCATTAACCCCCGCGTTATTTGCGCCCAGCATATGAGTTTTCACGCCTTTATAATCAATAACGCCATCTTCCCAAACACCTTGTGCTGTTGTGCCAGTTAACTTGCCATTACCAACACCTGTCATAGGATCAGCAGGATCAGTCAGTGACTCTGGCATCACGCCTTCCCAACCACGACCGTACATTGCCGTACCTAAAACCAACTTGTTAGCTGGTACACCTTGCGCTAATAGTAATTGAATGCCGTTATCAGCAGTATAAGCAGGACCTTTATACTGCTCACCCGTTTCATCAAGGCCTGAGCCATCACACTGACCTGGACGCATAAAGCTACCGCAATTAAGTGCAGTCTGGTGCCCTAAAACATTGTTCCAACCGCCGTAAAAGTCGTACGTCATGGCAAAGATGTAGTTCATGTATTGAACCGCATCTGCATAATTCACATCTTCAATCTTGTCGTGCCCAACACCAATCGCCGATGTCAGTTCATAAGTACGGCCTGTTGCCGCCTCAAGCTCATCTAACATAGCTCGTAGCTCTTGCATCAAAGCAACATAAGCTGGACCATCATTAACTGGGTCACCAAGATCCGCTGCTGCGCCGCCACCGCCAGGAAATTCCCAGTCAATATCTACGCCATCATAAAACTTCCACGTTTTTAGGAATTTCTGAACTGATGCGACAAACGTATCTCTGTTTGTTTTTACGGTGAAATCAAAAAACGGGTCAGATAATGTCCAGCCACCAATTGATGGGATAATTTTTAGGTCTGGATTACGCTGCTTCATCGCCATCATCATTGCGTAATTGCCTTTAATTGGCGTGCTGTATTCATGCCCAGCTTGCGTAAAGCTCTTTTGGAATGCCGCCCAAGGGTCATGAATAACCACTTCGTAGTCGTTGACTCCCTTACATGCTGTCATTAATGCGTTATAGCTATTACCACCAACAGATTTTACAGACTCGTTGGGGCCACAAATAGGAATAAACCCATACAAAATATGGGTTAAGTTATCGACAGGAATATTGTCTACAGTGTAATCACGTCCATAGATGCCCCACTCAACAAAATAGGTACCAACAACTGTATTTGGATCGGTATTATAAGTTTTATTATTTGTGTCAATGTTCATTGCAAGTGGCGCTAAGTGTGCACCATCAGTATCTGCGATAGTGATCTCTACTGCGCTACTTTTGCTACAACTGGTCGCATCACAGGCTTCGATCTCCATCTGAAATAAACCGCCCGTTGGGTATTTAAAGTTTGCCGCAGTTTGGCCTCCTGAAATTGGCCCTGTCGCAACTTGTACACCATCAAAGTAGATTTTGTACGTGTCGCCAGTCTCACCACTCCACTGGTTAAACTTAACAGTAATATCAGCCTCATCATGGTAGGTCACCATTTGGTTGTAACCAGATGTTGTTTCCATCGCCAATTCTATTTTCGAAAACTGTAGGTTATTCGATCCATAGACGTCGACACTAGGTGCTGTAGGAGCAGCGATCGCAAAGCCAGATAGGCTCATCGCGACACTCGCTGCACAGATAGTTATACGATTCATATCGTTATCGTTCCTTGAATATTTCAATAAAGTTGTGGGCACTATTTTTATTGCTCAATTTTATGCGTGTGCCAGCACATTCTGTTCCCAATGTGGGAATTGAAGAACATCAACCTTAGTATTCGAGAAACTTATTTATTAGTGCAAAAAAATAAACTCACTTTCGAGTCATGAATAAAAAATAAACAATTGTTAGCAATATGTTGCATCTCAAAAGTAATACTGAGTCAATATTTAATAAAAATGGCAGAATGAAGTGGAAAAAACATCTATACGTGCTACAGCCCTTTGTTCAAAGGGTAACTAAAGGGCTGAATTAGGTTAGATAAACTCACTTATATTGAGGAAAATTTTGCAGTAAAGTGCCGTAACACTGGTGGTTCATATTCAAACTTAAGCCCTTTTAATTGGCCCGCTGTTTTTGCAAGTTCAATGATTGCGTCGGCAATATAGTCCATGTGGTCATTAGTGTAGACTCGCCTCGGAATAGTTAATCTCATTAGCTCTAGTTCTGCCGTTTTTTGTTCTCCTGTACTAGGGTCACGACCTAGCAGTAGAGAGCCTATTTCCACCGCTCTTATCCCCGCTTCAAGGTATAACGCATTGCAAAGAACTTGCGCTGGAAATTGCTCTGGTGGGATATGAGGTAAAATTTTAGCTGCATCAACGAATACAGCGTGTCCACCCGTGGGATCCTGAATTGGAATTCCAGCCTCTTTTAAGCGTTCACCCAAATAGGCGACTTGGCTAATGCGGTAATGTAAGTAATCTTCATCTGCTCCCTCATACATCCCCCGAGCAAGGGCTTCCATATCTCTTCCAGCCATACCGCCATACGTCACGAAACCCTCCATGGGTACACAACGAATTCTCACTGCTTGGAACAGCTCTTCATGATCCCGAATACAGCAAAGACCACCGATATTGACTAACGGATCTTTTTTCGCGGACATGGTCAGCATATCGCCGTATTGGTACATTTCTCGAATGATCTCTAAGATGCTTGTATCTTGATAGCCCTCCTCTCTTTGCTTAATGAAATAGGCATTTTCACAATAACGCGCAGAATCAATGACCACGGGGATATCATAATGGGTTGCGATTTTATACACGGCCCGCATGTTCTCCATTGAAACCGGTTGGCCACCTGAACTGTTGCACGTTACCGTGGTTATAATGGCGCAAATATTTTCAGATCCGTATTGTCGAATCGTCGCTTCAAGTTTTTCTAAATTGAAGTTTCCCTTCCAATCGTATGGAACATCAGTGTTAAAGGCCTCTTCCGTTAGAACATTTATTGCTTTGCCACCGTTTAGTTCAATGTGACCTGCGGTCGTATCAAAGTGGTAGTTAGAGATAAATACCGGATTATCACCGCCTCTGACATGACGCATGCGTTCAATAAGAGCCGGAAACAATATCTGCTCAGCCCCTCTACCTTGATGAGCAGGAACCGTTAACTTATAGCGGAAAAAGTGCTCAACGGCATCGCACAAGTGGTAGTAATTTCGGCTGCCAGCATACGATTCATCTCCCATCATCAAACCTGCCCATTGATGGTCGCTCATGGCGCCAGTACCAGAGTCCGTGAGTAAGTCGATATAGACATCATCACTACGAAGAGAAAAAGGGTTAAGACCCGCCTCTTCTAACGCGGATTTTCTATCTTCAAATGTGGTCATTTTGATGGGTTCAACCATCTTGATTCGAAATGGTTCCGGAATTCGTTTCATGAGAACTTCCTTTCTATGCAATTCATACAAATAACACTGTATAAGCTACGTGCTGAGAACAGTTACCTTTGACGGTTCAGTTAATGCTTAGATACGCTGACGTATCGATAGAAAAGAAGTTATAGGATCTGTTTATTTAGAAGGGACAAGCAATAATCAAGGTTATACCAAGGCAGTAACTGTGGCGTGCTGTCGAGCTTACAATACGTCCTCATGACTCTGCCTCTTTGATTGCGTGTAATTCCATTACATTGACTATAGCTCATAATACAAGCACATCGAATGTCTCAAGCTTAGAACAATCAGTCACATCAATAATCAGCAAAAAACTTTCAGACTTCTCACATTGCTCTATTGCCTTTAGCTCCGTTACTAGGCAATCTCATGAGGTCAATTTTGAGCTTCACGCTAGGAAAATTTAATGAAACTAATAAAAACAATCTCCTGTACTTGCGCACTCCTCATTAGCCAATCTGTCTTTGCTGATGTCACAATTAATATTCCAGACAGTATCGATCTATACACGGCAAACGGTGAAAAGCCTGAGTTATCAGGTGGTTTTTTCTCCTCTACAAAAACATTAACGCTGCCAAATGGTGAAAACCAGATCGCATTTCGACACAACGTTTACTTTGATAAGAGTAACGACCGCATTACGGTAGAAGGCGACACCATCATTGCTAAATTTGATGCCCAAGATGAAGAGCTAACATTCTCTCTTCCGACATTCCGTAATGAAAGGGAAGCACAAGCGCAGATCAAAGATCTTGATTGGGCTCTTGTTAATACATCGGAGCAATCCATTGAAGTAAAACAAGATAAGTTGATGAAAGACGGTATGCAAATTGGTCGCGATTACCAACGTGAAGTCGAAGACTACAACCGAGCTGGCGGTATTGCTGCAATTACAGCAATGGGGGTTGCTATACCTGTGACTCTGCCCGAGCCTGTTCCGGTACAATTACCTGAAAAATCAGGGTCAGCAGACACAGCAGAAGAGATGCTTCACTTTTGGTATGACAAAGCAGATGAAGAGACCAAAGCTCGCTTCAAAGCTCACATAAACAAATAGCCTGTACTAGCACCTATTCAGCCATGCAGTTTAACAATTTGACTGCATGGCACTTATTGAATTCATCTACTTTTTCTTTCACCTTCATGCTTTTTATCTACCCCCAGCTTTCACAATTCCGCTCTAAACTAATGGTCACATAATTGAGAGTTTGCTAGCGTCATAACTAACCCTAGCTGCGAATGAGCCCCTTACTGTGTTTACCTACACCATAGATGACCAACTAAAAATTGCCTTAGTGCAGGAGTCTTTTGCGACTTCTTATGCAAACCTTGTTCATGACCAAATTGAATACTTATCACAATGGCTCGCATGGCCGCCATTTTGCCAAACTGAACAAGATTTTCGTCTGTTTA
Organism: Vibrio kyushuensis; assembly: GCF_050337325.1. Taxonomy (NCBI): domain Bacteria; kingdom Pseudomonadati; phylum Pseudomonadota; class Gammaproteobacteria; order Vibrionales; family Vibrionaceae; genus Vibrio; species Vibrio kyushuensis. The sequence goes on along the minus strand of NZ_JAKJSV010000002.1, from coordinate 264,032 downwards.
TTCAGCGGTCTTTACATGACTACGCAGAAGGAAAATCGATGACATGCGCTATTATTTTTGAAGGTAAAATCGTTGGTAATTGCAGCTTTAATAATATCGACCATTGCCTTAAAAAAGTAGAAGTGGGTTACTGGTTATCAAGAGGCGAACAAGGAAAAGGAATCATCACACGAGTCGTTCTTCAGTTGATTGATATTGCTTTTAATGAAATGGAAATGAAAAAGGTACAGCTCTCAGCAGCAACGGATAATCTTGCTAGCCGCGCCGTCGCTGAACGAGTGGGAATGACTCTAGAGGGGATAATAACCAATCAAGAAAAAATCGGGGATCGCCTTTTAGATCACGCGATTTATGGCTGTCGACAGGCGTGATATAAAGCTTATCGATGCTAGACATATGATAACTCTACTAGATGTCAGTACCCGACTCCCCTATTACATAGTGCTCAATAGCTCACATTGAGCACTACTGAATTACGCTTGAACGGTGTTCTCACCAACGCCATACGCAATTAAACGAGAAATTTCAGTCAGGCTACGGCCAGATTCAGCTTGCCAGTGATTGAAAGCACGTTGGATAGCCTCTAAGCTGCGTTTGCTATATAACCCACCCTCAATAAGGTTCTGAGCTCGAAAGTAGCTTTCAATATCTCTACTCAAAATAAAGGTATCTTTACCTAATTGACGCAATGCATAAGGCCCGGTATTTCCTCCTAAGCGTTGCCCATGCTTTTTGAGATAGAGCCAAAGACCAATAATATCTTCCTCGGGCCAGTTTGCGATGAACTGAGCAAAACTGCCATTTTCCCTTTGAATATTACGGATCATTTGAGCGTTGGCCGGTACTGTTTTAACCTTAGTAAAGTTGCGCACAATTCTTACATCTTGGCTTTTTCGCTCTAACATATCTGCGGGCATCAACAATAGCTTTTCGATATCAAACTCCCAAAACACCTCCTCAAATGCAGGCCACTTGTTGTGAATCACTCGCCATACAAAACCAGACTGAAAAATAGACTTGGTAAATTGAGCTAAGAAACGATCATCGGAAATGGTGGCCAACTGTGAATTACTCATTGGTTCAACTAGCAATGACTCTAGTGCGGCTTCACCCCCTTTACGTTGGGATGCACGATAATATATGTCGTCAAAGGGTTCGTATTTCATGAATGTTTACTAACTTATAATGAGAGAAAAAACAGATTACCTGACCTTCCACCAATTTTCCTTTAGTTTTTTCATATACACACCAAAGATAGCAATCAACATAGACGGGGTTATTTTTATGTTACGTCTAATTAAAATTAACAACCACTTCACCTGAATATAGTTTCAGTCACCCTTGTTCATTTAGTCATTCACTTTTTAGAAATAACTTTGCGTACACACTTTATATGTGATGAATATTTGTACATGCATCACATATATCTTTTAATTTTATTTGTATTTATATAAATTATAATTATTATTTACTCATCAATAATACATTGCAGTTTTAACAGGGAACATAAAAATGACTATGTATCTTAAAGCGCAATCCCGTTTGAAGCTAACTCAGTTGGCTTGGTATACTATTGATCCTCAGTTATCTTTCCTTCTTTCTTCAGAATAATTTCATTCGGCGATTTTTCGTCAATCTAAATTTGATACCTATTGCTTTTTGCTACTGACGCTCTTGTTATAGCTAGGTCATACCTTCTATTTCATTAGCCAAAGTAATGCTATCTATAGGATTTCTAGAACAGCTACGTCTTAATAAAAATTCGCTTATTATGTGAGTGTTGGCGTTAGTATATTCTGCATATCAAGTTTACAGTCACAATTATTAGTCTAATTCTATTTAACCACATCATCGATATTTATTTGGTGCAGACTTTCTCATCCAAAAATAAATATTCAACGATATGAGAAATTAATTCATTACACAAATTGAGTTGAGTGTGTAAGCACACTAATCATATATAAAGGTATTATTATGAACGATTTTAAACATCTTCCTGAACCATTCCGTATTCGTGTCATTGAACCAGTTAAACGTACTACGCGTGAGTACCGTGAAGAAGCAATTATAAAATCAGGTATGAACCCATTTTTGTTAGATAGTGAAGATGTCTTTGTTGATCTACTAACCGATAGCGGTACAGGAGCAATAACCCAAGAGATGCAAGCAGCTATGCTTCGAGGTGATGAGGCATACAGCGGAAGTCGTAGCTACTACGCTCTAGCAAATGCTGTTAAAGATATTTTTGGTTACGAGCATACTATCCCAACACACCAAGGTCGTGGTGCTGAGCAAATCTATATTCCCGTTCTTATTAAGAAGAGAGAACAAGAAAAAGGACTAGATCGTAGCAAGATGGTCGCACTATCTAACTACTTCTTCGACACCACGCAGGGGCACACGCAAGTTAACTGCTGTGTCGCCAAAAATGTCTACACAGAAGAAGCGTTTGATACCGCCGTTAATGCCGATTTCAAAGGCAACTTTGACCTTGAAAAGTTAGAAGCCGCTATTATTGAAGCTGGGCCAAATAACGTACCTTATATCGTCAGTACGATTACTTGTAACTCAGCTGGAGGACAACCTGTTTCAATCGCCAACTTGAAAGCGGTGTATGAAATCGCGCAGAAATACGATATCCCTGTCGTCATGGATTCAGCACGCTACGCTGAAAATGCCTACTTTATTCAACAGCGCGAAGAGGGCTTCAAAGACTGGAGCATTCAAGAGATCACGCGTGAAACCTACAAGTATGCAGATGCACTAGCTATGTCGGCAAAGAAAGACGCCATGGTGCAAATGGGCGGTCTACTCTGTTTCAAAGACGAATCCATGATGGATGCATACACAGAGTGCCGTACTTTGTGTGTCGTGCAAGAGGGGTTCCCAACCTATGGCGGCCTAGAAGGGGGAGCAATGGAGCGACTAGCCGTTGGCCTTTATGATGGTATGCGTCAAGAGTGGTTGGCTTACCGTATTGGTCAGGTTCAATACCTTGTTAACGGTCTTGAAGATTTGGGCATTGTCTGCCAACAAGCAGGAGGACACGCTGCATTCGTTGATGCAGGAAAGCTTCTTCCACATATTCCTGCAGGTCAATTCCCAGCTCACGCACTGGCTTGTGAACTGTACAAAGTTGCTGGTATTCGTGCAGTAGAAATTGGTTCATTACTGCTTGGCCGTGACCCGGCTACCGGTAAGCAACACCCCTGTCCTGCAGAACTGCTACGCCTAACAATCCCACGCGCAACTTACACTCAAACTCACATGGACTTCGTCATCGAAGCATTCCAAAAAGTGAAAGAAAACGCGGCGAACGTAAAAGGACTGGAGTTCACCTATGAGCCACCAGTATTGCGCCACTTCACCGCTTTACTTAAAGAGGTAGAGCCAAACATTACTCAAAAATCAGAAGATAAAGTTCTAGAAGAAGCATAACCCCTTCCTCAAATAGAGCCTCTCTTTGAGGCTCTATTTGAATATAGACCGCCTAAAAAACCATCTTCAGAATAGGTTTGGGCCTTTAATTTAATAACGTGAAACTAAAGGGATATTTATGGAACAGAACGCCACATTAGCAGTGGACAATGCTGTTACAAATAAGAGCCCCTCTTTAATTGGAGGGGCGTGTATTATCGCCAGCGTGTGTGTCGGTGCAGGGATGCTTGGTCTTCCTAGTGCGGGTGCCGGAACTTGGACGGTATGGTCAATTATTGCAATCAGCTTAACCATGATCGTAATGACGATTTCAGGTTGGATGCTACTTGAAGCATTTAAAACCTATGATTTAAAAGCTTCATTCAATACCGTAACCAAGGACATCCTTGGTGAAAAAGTAAATATGTTTAATAACCTGATGGTTTATTTTGTTGGTGGTATTTTACTCTACGCTTACATCACCTCATCAGGTTTAATTCTGCAAGATATACTCGGGATCAGTAGCAAAATCTCGTCAGTGCTCTTTGTTTTGATCTTTTCCACTTTTGTTTGGCACTCGACACGCGCAGTTGATCGAATCTCTGTTGTATTAATCGCCTTTATGATCTTTAGCTTCGTTTTTGGTGTATCAGGATTAGCCGCTAAAGTTGATATGTCGATCCTTTTTGACACCGCTAATAAAGATGCAAACTACGCCCCTTATGCCTTCGCTATGTTACCTGTCGCGCTGACTTCTTTTGGCTATCATCACTCAGTGAGTTCTATGCGTTCTTACTACGGTGAAGAGAAAAAGGCGAGCCACGCTATTCTTTTTGGCACTGCGATTGCTCTGGGGCTTTACTGCCTATGGTTGTTCAGTATTTTCGGCAACCTTCCTAGAGAGCAATTTGGCCCAGTGATCGAGCAAGGTGGAAACGTCGATGCCCTTCTAGCCGCATTGGACTCAGTTATAAAATCTGAAAAAGTAGAGAATGCAATTAACATTTTCTCAATGGCTGCAATACTCTCGTCGTTCATCGGTGTTGGTTTAGGCGTATTTGACTACCTTGCCGATCTGTTTAAATTTGGGGATACTAAACAAGACCGGACTAAAACTTGGTTAGTGACTTTTTTACCTCCACTAGTTCTTTCCCTACTATTTCCATTCGGTTTTGTTATTGCTATTGGTTACGCAGGCGCGGCGGCAACAGTTTGGACTTGTATCATTCCGGCACTTCTTGTCTACAAAGCTCGTAGAACAGAGACTGGAGATAACGGTTTTAGAGCACCCGGTGGCAATATAATGGTGTTTGCTGTCATTGCTTTTGGTATTTTCACTGCTCTCTTTCATCTGATGTCTATGGTGGGAATGCTGCCTTCATTTACAGGCTAATCAGAATATAATTACGGTTATAAAGAGGTTGGCATTTATATTCCAGCCTCTTTCTTGTCGAGTTCAATCTCAAACACCTGTTAGCAGCGACATCTCAATTTTACTCTATCGTCACTTATACTAGTGATGCCCTTCTAACTATCCACACACGCGGCTACCTCCTATAGTTTTATAGGAGTAATCTGGATTGCTACACAACAAGTTGAACATTAATTGTCAGAGGTGATTATGAGTTTATTTTATGTTGATAAGAAAGCGCAAGAGAATGGCGACCACGAAATTCACACCGCAACATGTACCCACAGCCCAAATAAAAATGATTGTGACCCACTTGGTTATCATACAGCTTGCAGTACTGCGTTAAGTGCGGCTAAAAAAATATATCCTCAATCAAATGGTTGCTACTACTGCTCCTATTCGAGCTACACCTCTGAAGACAAATAAACCAGCCATACAAAAACGGCTTCTTTACAAGCAGTAAAGAAGCCGACAAATAGACTAAACGGTCATTACATTCTTAGAATTACGCCCAAAACATCATCGCGATCAGTGTTAATGCGCCTATACAAACTACGTTTAAAATAATCCCTACCCGCATCATTTCACTTTGCTTAATATGCCCTGAACCAAATACAATCGCATTCGGCGGAGTAGCCACTGGTAACATAAATGCGCAAGACGCTGCGACGGCAATCAACACCGACAAAATAACCGGTGACATACCAAAGGCTTCAGCTACCGTTGCAAAAACTGGGATTAAAAGTGCAGCACTCGCCGTGTTACTGGCAAACTCAGTTAAAAATACAACAAAGGCAGCGACAACTAAGATTATTAAAACAATCCCAAACTGCGAAATTAGCCCGCTCAACTCGTTTGCGAGAAATACACTGGTTCCTGTTGTTTTAAGTACATTACTTAGACAAATTCCGCCGCCAAATAACAACAGAACACCCCAATCAGCCGTTTTTTCGATATCTTTCCAATGAACAACTCGTGCGAAATTAACCATCACAATCGCCCCTAAAGCGACAATGGTGTCAAACTTAGCATATCCACCTATCATCGAGTTTATCGGCTTACTAAAAATCCAAAGCAGTACGGTTGTAGCAAATATCGCTAATGTAACGACCTTTCCCTTATCCCATTCGACCGCTTCTTGGTTTAGTTCAAATTGCCCTTTTAAATCTGGTTTGATCACCAAATAAAGAACCAAAATTGAGACTGGTAATAAGATCATTGCCGCAGGCACACCAAATGCCATCCATTCAGTAAAGGTTAATCCAACCTCTACCGCTGCAATTGCATTGGGCGGACTGCCTACTATAGTTGCTATTCCGCCAATACTTGCACTATATGCAATCCCAAGAAGAACGAAAACATACGTTTTATGCCCCGATTCAGAGTTTACTTTACTTAATACACCAAGCACTAGTGGAAGCATCATCGCTGTGGTTGCGGTGTTACTGATCCACATAGATAAGCCCGCTGTAACGCCAAATAGCATAAACACCGCAACACTCATACGCCCTTTTGCTAAGACTAATACCTTGTCAGCAATCACTTTATCTAGCCCTTGCGTGTGCATTGCTGCTGCTAAAGCAAAGCCGCCAAGGAAAAGGAATATGATTGAGTTAGAAAAATTATTTAGAGCGGTTTGAGTATCGAAAACACCAAATAGTACCGCCAGTATTGGGACTAATATGGCGGTGACGGTGACATGTAAAGCTTCCGTCAGCCACAGTATTGCGATGAAAGTAAGCATACTCAGACCCAATACAACTTGAGGATCAAATGGCAGTGTTTTATACATAAATAAACACAAAATGATGTTGGAAAGTATAATCAGGCTATTGCGATTTAAAAACCACTCACGAGTGTTGGAGGGGAGTGGCACACTGTCATTTCTATTCATTGTTATCATTCCTTACAAGGGCGTTTTGACAACAATATGCTTACATATAAATAACGAATTCAGTAATTTGTTTAATAAAGATGTTAACCACATCAACAGAAAGGTTTATACGGTTAACACCCTGAAATAATTAGAGAATTAAAATAAATTACTCATCACTTTTTTGACTGATTTAATCGATAGTTTTATTAATTCATTCACAGCTTAACAAATCAAAACTGTCGAAAACCTGCTGACAATTCATCACTCTTCCATGCCCCTGCCCTTTTGTTATCTCTAAAGAGACTTTATTAAATTCGTTATCAGCTCGAATGGAAACATCAAAATTAGCAAACTTGTCCTTTTCATCGTGAACGATAATTGTTTTTGATTCCCTAACGCCTAGCTTCTGATATGGATTTACTGACTGAATAGGATAGTGATACTGCTCTTCAATCTCCGACACTATCGCTTGGAATAATTTTAATGAATACCCTGAGCGAGCAACACTGCCAAATAAGTTCTCGAAGTAGTCCAGAACAGGTGCAATCAACAGCATTGGGCGGTTTTCTAATTTACGGTGGCGACACTCTAGTGCTGAAGCCGTTCCCATACTGTGTGCGACGATGCCCGCAATCTCACTTGGAATACTGTCTAAAATTGCTTCAAGCCCCTCAACAAAAACAGGGATATGACCATAAACACCATCACTTTTACCATGAGCAGGGTGGTCGTAAGCAAGCGCTGTAAAGCCCTTACTTGCAATGTGTTCCATAAGAGGAAAGAACTGACTCGCTGTTCCCGACCAACCGTGACTTAACACCCAAACAGGCCCTTGCCCAAGTTGATAAGTTTCAAGCGTACCGCCACTCCAGTCGACTTTGTTTTTAATCAAACCTTTCGGTTCTGCATTTTTTGGCTGACTTCGCACGGGCGTTAATAGTAGTTTCCTTGCTACTTTTTTCGCATGTTTAGGCGCAACGCTATGATGCAAACGAGTCGTCACATTAAGCAGGCTTCGTTTCACACTAAACTTAGCAGAAGTATTAAAATAGATTTTGTCACTCATGTTCATTCCTATGTGCCGTCATTTATAGAACGACCGTGCTATTTTAGATTAAAAGAAAACAATTTAATCGCTCGTTATTCTAGACGACTTCAGATCGCCAACTAGTGAATAGGCGCTTTACACCTAACCAGAAGTGCTCGTAACTGGCCTCTTCTCCTCGTATCGAATAGAAAAGGTGAGCACTTAAATAGAGACCATACAGTTCAAAGGCTGCTTGGCTTGGCTGCAAATCCTTATGGAACTCATTGCTTTCAATACCTTTCTCCACTTGAATCTGTAGATAGTTTATCCATGTAGAGATCGTCTTTTTCAGGGCTACCTGTGTCTCACTCGGTTCTGCAGTTGTATCTTTCCAAGCATCCAAAAACATGCAACTGCCTTGAAAAGAGTGGTTCCAACTCAACCAGTTATCCATTAGCGCTGTAAGTTTTTTTTCAATACTCACATCATTCTGTGCTCTAGCCGGAGCGATAACACGTGTTGTAAAAATTAAATTGGCGTGTTCAAGTACCGCGACCTGCAAATTATCTTTTGAGTTAAAATGAGCGAACAGTCCACTCTTTGACATACCACACTGCTTTGCCAGCTCGCCAATCGTCAGGCTCTCTAAGCCATTGACGCTCGCAAGCTCAAATGCAGTGCTTAATATATGTTCTTTAGTAACTCTTCCCTTACTCATATTCACCATCAATATTAATTCACTCTATTATATTTAGCACGTTCGTACTTTTTTGCAAATTAAATTTTAATCCGTTACCAATCTAGGCACAATGTACTTGTGTGGCATATTGAGGAAAACCATGAACACTCTTTTTGAACAACTTCTGTTTTCAGCATCCATAACAGGCCCTATCTGCTTGATGTTGTTCCTAGGTGTGTTTCTCAAGCGGATCCAATTGATCAATGAGAATTTCATTGATATCGCCTCAAAATTGGTTTTTCAGGTCACCCTGCCAGCGATGTTATTTCTAAGTATTGTTCAATCTGATCACGATTTTGTAAGTAGCGGCGGTTTAGTACTTTTTGGGTTGGTCATCAACGCCCTATTCTTCATTATTACAGCTATCATCACCAAAAAAGTGTTCTCTAGCCCTAAAGATCAAGGTGTGATCATTCAAGGGAGCTTTCGCGCCAATACAGCTATTATTGGTTTAGCTTATGTTGCCAATATTTATGGAGCTTCAGGCGTTGCGCTTGCCGCCGTCTATGTCGCCTCCATGACAGTTTTATATAATATTCAAGCCGTTATTGCTCTTTCACAAACAGATAAGGGTTTTGGCGCACAAGCGGTTAAAGTGATTGGCAAAACGCTGACACGTAATCCATTAATCATTTCGATTTTGTTAGGTGTTATTGCCTTTTCCCTCTCAATTCCCATTCCCCAAATGGCCATTGATGCTGGGCAGTATTTTGCGGATATGACGCTACCACTCGCGCTATTGTGTACCGGGGGCTCTCTCAATATTCAATCTCTTAAGCACGATAAATTTCCAACTTGGTTTGCAACTTGCTTCAAACTGATTCTTGCTCCAATAACAGCCACCCTAGCAGCCATTGCATTTGGCTTTAATGGTCAGGAACTTGGGCTTATTTTCTTAATGGCCGCAGCACCGACGGCCGCGGCAAGTTACGTAATGGCGAGCTCTATGGGAGGAAACTCTACTCTAGCTGCTAATATTATTGCTCTTACAACCGTTCTTTCACTTGTTACCTGCACAATCGGCATTTTTGCGCTTTCAACTCTAAAACTGATCTAGGCCCTTTTGAGTTCTTTTTATTCACCATCGATATCAAGTTTTCATAAAGGCACAACGAAAAGAAAAGTGCCTAGCAAAACAGCAATAAAGCAGAGCTAAGATATTGTAATAAAGTAGAAGATTGATAAATTAGCCTATCTCTTCTTATAAGCTAAATGATTCAACTCAAATGAACAAAATGTCTTCTTCAAATAAAATAGCCAGTATTGAGCTTGGTCGTGTTGTCGCGATGTTGGCAATACTCTCTATGCACTGCCAAATGTTTATTGGTTATTGGCTAATAGATGGAGAATCATGGTTTGGATACATATTTAATCAATCCACCCGATTCGCCGTACCACTCTTTTTTCTAATCTCTGGCTACCTAATTCAACCAAAGCTCCTAGCGTCACCCTATGAAACTCTAAAAGCATATTCCAAGCCTCTTCTCAAAATATGGCTAGTTTGGAGTGTATTAAGCCTAGCAATGCCTTTTAATCTAGGGGTGCTAATGGAGCATGGCTATATAGCTGAACGTTCTGGCTATTGGAACTATTTAATGGGCTCACCACTAAACTCTTTTCTTGAAGGTGGGCTGGTTCATTTATGGTTTATACCTGCACTAATAAGCGCTGTCGCAATCATGGCTTTTTTACTACAAAGTAAACAAGCGAATCTGATCATTCCTGTTGCTGTCGTATTGTATTCATATGGTTTACTTGCTGGAAGCTATCAAATCATCACCGACCTTGAGCCTCCATTTTTTACTCGAAATGGACCTTTCTTTGCAACCCTAATGGTCGCTATTGGTTTCACCATTCGCCAAAATAATATCGCCATTAGTAGCTCGAAAGCACTCGCGTTAACCCTGTTTGGTTTATTCTTACATATGGGTGAAGCGTGGAATCTGCATCAATTAGGGCAAACATTTAATGCCAATGATTTCTTGTTAGGGACAGCTATCTGGACCGTTTGTTGCTTTTTATGGTTATTATCAAAACCGACGTTAGGAAACTCGCCGCTTGTATTTGCACTCTCAAAACGAGTTCTTTCTATTTATGTTAGCCATATGCTTGTCATAATCGTCATGCTTAACGTTGCAGGTTTCTATGAATTAACATTTGGTTGGAAAGACGTAACTGTATGGTTAGGCACTGTTTTACTTACTGCAATCTTAGTTCTAGGATTAGAAAGAACACCATTAAACAAAATCTTATTTCGGTAACGGTTATGGAGAAAATCATGCGAACACTGTTTTTGGTTTTCTCCTTTTGTTTCTCTACTTTCACTTTTTCTGCACCAGAGGTTAATTGGCAATTTGCAAAGACCGAAGATGGTATAACAATACATACGCGCCCCCATAGTGATGGGTTAATTGAAATCCGCGCGCAAATGTTCATCACAACAAATTATTCTGCTTTTTTACTCTTGTTAGAGGATACTAAGCGAGTTCCAGCTTGGATTGATAACGTCGAAAAAAGCCAAGTTCTACATCAGATTAGCCCAAATGAGAACATCGTATACACTCAGTTTAAAGCACCTTGGCCCGCATTAGATAGAGACATGGTGACCTACTCTCGTTACTACTTCCAAGATGGTGCTTTTGTTCTTTTAATCAAAGATGCACCAAGCATGCTAGCAACACAGCCCAGCTATATAAGGATCACTGATGTAAATGCGCTATGGAAGCTAGAGAAGCTAACTAATGGCGCCACACATATTGAATATGTCGCATTTGCAAATCCATCGGGGATATTACCTGATTGGTTGGTCAATAAACTTGCGATTGATAGCGCATTGAATACGTTTAAAGGGCTCAGAACTGAAATCGCAGAATATCAAAATATTGCCCATCCAAACATCAACAGCAATGAAACCGCTTTGCTCACTTTTTCTACTTCATCCCCTTAAGTTAGCCAGTTCATAAGCTACTTCGTTTTATAACTAGTCAGCTCCTAAGCCACCTAAAATCAAAAAGGATATTAATTCGATTAATATCCTTTCAATTTACAAGCTTCACTCTCTAAACAATTACGTATCTAACCGCACGAATTCCGCTAAACGGCTTAATCGGCGCTCAGACTCTTTCACGTAAGGGTTACTTTCATCCCAAGCGTAGCCAGCCAAAATAGCGCATATCATCTGTTTGATTCGAGCGTTTGGATTTTGATGGAATATCACATCTTGCAGTGACCCGTTGTACCAACCTTCAACATACGTACGAAATGCATCAACACCGAGCATCAAAGGTGCTGCATACTCCTTCTCCCAATCAATGTCTTCGCCATTTAACTGACGGACAACACATTGCGTCGCTAGCTCGGCAGACTTCATCGCAATAGTGACACCGGATGAAAATACAGGGTCTAAAAACTCCCCTGCATTACCTAATAGAGCATAGTATTTGGTCGCTAAATGTTTAACGTTAGCCGAATAGCCGTTCAGTTCGCCGATAGCATTCGGGAACTCAGCTCGAGCTAGTAATGACGCTAGAAATGGTTCTTCCCCGATTAAGGCTTGAATCGCTTCTATCGAGTCTTGAGGGTAGCTTGCAAAAAAGCTAGGCTCACCCACAATACCAAATGAACACACCCCGTTTGAGAAAGGAATAAGCCAATACCATACGTCTGGATTTTGTGGGTGGACAGAGACTAGAATTTTATTTCGATCATACTGAGGATGAAGACTAGCATCGATATTATCGACGATGTGAGTAAACAGAGCCTTTCTTGGTGGTAAGCATGATGGTGTTTCTAGATCCAATAACTTGGGTAGCACGCGTCCAAAACCACTCGCATCAAGCACATACTGAGCATGTATTTGATATTGAAGTCCATCTTCAACTAATATATCTAATACAGCACCGCTGGAATCGAACTCGATATTTTTGAGTTCGTGTTGATAGCGGATCTCGATCCCCTGCTTTTGCGCTGAATCTGCCAATATTTTATCGAAATTACCGCGTTGAACTTGAAAGGTGGTGCATGGACCGTCAGTGAACTTATCTTGAAAATCAAACTCGGTGTATTGGCCATTACAACGAAAAGCTGCGCCATCCTTATACTGAAATTTCGCAGCCTCTACATCCGCCTTCATTCCTGCTTTTTCGATCACTTCCATACAAGCAGGCAGCAAGCTTTCTCCAATAGAGAATCGAGGAAACAAAGCCTTCTCTATAACAACCGCTTCTATGCCTTGTTTAAGCAACAATGCGGCGGCAATAGAACCCGATGGACCAGCACCAACAATAACAACTTGAGCAGATTGTCTTTCCATCATAATAGCCTCAGATTAAGATTTCGCTTTCAGCTGCAGCAATGTATGTCCCAAGCCTATGTTATCAGTACGTTCAACAACCTCGAGATCAGCCTCTTCAACTATTTCTAAGAAATCTTCACTGCGATAGAAACGGCTATTTCCATTTGCTAGGCAGGTAAAATAGAGTGAAGTGGCATTCAGACTAAACGCTGCTGCGTCATATTTCTGCGCATCCCAAAATAGCTCCAAGATGTATACCGTTGAATCGGGTTTTAACTGCGCTCTTACACGCTTCAAGATACTCAAGATTTCCATTGGCGAAAAACAGTCTAAGAACTGGCTCATCCACCAAACGTCTGCACTTTCCGGAAGGCTCTGCTTTTTATCAAGCATATTGGCAGGGTAAGGAGTCACACGCTTAGAAAAGCCATGCTTCTCCGCATTTTTCATAGCCATCTCTAGCTGCTGCGGTAAATCAACTATCGTAATTTGAACGTCTTCATCATGCTGACAACACTGCATCGCCCACTTACCTGTGTTACCACCAATATCAACAATGTGTTTGGGCATAGAGGTAAATACTTCTTGTAGCAAAACAGGAAACGAGCGGTCCGAATAGAAGTGGTCGAACTTAAACCAGCTATCTTTGGCTTTTTCAGGTAAGCGAGATAAGCCTTGATATATGGTTTCCCAGTCTCCTAACTCTTTAAGGCCAGCCGGTTTACCCTCTTCAATTGACTCTGTTAGGTGCATCATTGCTGCGTAGCAAACGTCAGCTGTGAAATCCATGTTTGCGTTGGTCATGCCATCATGAAGTAAAAAGAACCCAAGGTTTGCCAACGAGTAATTGGTGTCATCCCATAATACTATGTGGGCACTTATTGCCATGTCTAACAGTACTTTTACGCCGTACTCGGACACACCAGTTGCTGCAACTATTTGTTCTGCGTTAAGTCCCTGACTTCCTGCTTCATCTATCGCGGCCAATATGCCCAAATCACGTAACGTTCTCGCGGTTTGGAATACGATTGGCGCGAACGCCAGTTTTTGAGCTTCAGTTTTTGCTTCAAGAGCATTGAATGGGTCAATTTTTTGATCTAACACGTTTGAACCTAATTGATTAAATGATTATTGAGAAGCGGCTAAAAGAGCCAATTTTTGTTGAATATCACGATTTAAGGTTGAGACCCATTTGTTGTAGCTTCTGTGGATATTCTGATCATCTGCTTTTAAATTATTCGAATCGACGTAAAGAATTGAGTAGTACTTGTTAGTGTATGGGATCTCAATCGTCGCTGAATGTGAGCGAACGTCAACAGTTGCTGTTATCTTGCTGTTAGCTACTTCTTTAATCACCCAACCACGTTTCATGGCGGCTTCTAGAATAACCGTTTTAACTTGTTGATTATTCATCTCATATGCAACAGGTGTGTCTTCAATATTCATAATAGGTTGAACTCGACCACAACCCACTAAAAGAAGCGTTAAAAATAGGGAAATAATAATTTTAGTTGTTTTCATAACTCGTCCTTGTCATTAACATAGTATTGATAACCACATAGTATTGTGGCCCCTAGTATTTAGCCAGTAAGGCAACAAATCAATATCTTATGTCAAATGAAACTCAAATAGCCTCATTTAATGTTGTTGACTACTTTGCACAGTCAGCAGGGTTGAATCAAAAAAAACAGTGGCAACAATGGGCCATTAATAACATATGGCCACAAGACGGCAAAGCAGACGTCAATCATATTCCGCCCATGATGCGCCGTCGGATGAGCACTCTTAGCAAATTGGCACTGCAAACGGCTTTGGAGTTGCTAGAAAAACATGACGTGGACTACTTAGTTTTCGCAAGCCGACACGGTGAGCTACACCGCAGTGCTACGCTTATTAAAGATATTGTTCAAGGTGAAGAAGCATCTCCGATGGCGTTTTCCCAATCGGTGCATAATACCGCCGCAGGATTAACGACAATTGCCACAAAAAAAACGATTCCTGCGACATCTATTGCGGCAGGACGTAATACTTTTCAAAGTGCCATTGTCGATGCTTGGCTTTACCTCGAAGAGAACCCGACTCATAAGGTTCTAGTGATTGATTTTGATGAGCCTGTCCCAGAGGTGTATCAGCAATATGAGAAAGAAGAGTATCAAGGTTACAGTCTTGGTCTCATTATAAGCCATGGTAATTCGATTTCAATTAAGTCAACGACCGTCGAGCACGTACCAGCAACCTCGTTATTGCCGCAGGGTCTCGACTTCTTACAGCACTACATTCAAGACCACACGGAGTGGCAGTTAAACGGCGATCTACAAGGATGGAAATGGACGCGATTTTTATAAAACTGAATCAATACTGGCGAGTATTTGCAACCGGATTTTGCTTTTCAATTTTTGGCATTGGAGGGCTTTTTCTCAGCTTTGTATTTATCCCACTTATCCACCTTTTTAATCGTGACAGTTCACAACAGGAACGCCACGTTCAGCACCTTATTCAACAAAGTTTTGATCTATTCTGTCGACTCATGAAGTTCACAGGTGCCATCGACTATCAAATTGTCGGGGCAGAGAACTTAGCTGATGACAAACATTGTTTGATCATTGCCAACCATCCAAGCCTTATTGATTACGTGTTAATTGCCTCACAGCTCAAGCAATGTGACTGCCTAGTCAAGTCAGCGATATGGTCAAATATGTTCATGAAGCATGTTGTGAAGGCTGCGGGCTATATTCCCAACGAAGCACCAGAAGACTTAGTCGAACAGTGTCAGCAAAAATTTGAGCAAGGAAATGTTCTGCTCGTTTTCCCTGAGGGTACGCGTACACGATCAAATGAAGAAACTAAGTTACAGCGTGGCGCGGCACAAATTGCAGTGAGAACCGGGCGAGATATGCGTATTATTCACATATCAGTGACACCTAGCTTTTTAACAAAAGAGAAAAAGTGGTATCAAGTTCCAAAAACAAAGCCTTTTTTTCACGTAGAAATAAAAGGTAAAGTTGAGGTTGAACCCTTTATAGAGCAAACTAGTAATGCGACTTTGGCGGCCAGAAAGTTAAACAAATATTTAGCCACCGCAATTTTTCCCAAGAACATATAAATTTAAGTAGGTGCAAATGGAAGTACTACAAAACGAAATCAAACAACTCATCATCGATGCCCTTAATTTAGAAGATATTTCTATCGATGATATTGAGACTAATGCACCTTTGTTTGGAGATGGCCTAGGGCTTGATTCCATTGATGCTTTAGAGCTTGGTTTAGCAATTAAGAAAAAGTACAATTTCGTTATTGATGCTGACGACTCTAATACTCGCCAGTACTTTTCATCAGTCGCAAATCTAGCTGATTTTATTTCGACTAAAACCAATTAATAAGAAATAGATACCGTTATGACAGATGTAAACCAAGAACACGTTTTTGAACAAGTAAAAGATGCACTTGTTGAACTTTTTGAAATCGATGAAGCGGATATCAAACCTGACGCGCACTTATATCAAGA
Organism: Vibrio kyushuensis; assembly: GCF_050337325.1. Classification (NCBI taxonomy): domain Bacteria; kingdom Pseudomonadati; phylum Pseudomonadota; class Gammaproteobacteria; order Vibrionales; family Vibrionaceae; genus Vibrio; species Vibrio kyushuensis. The sequence continues at coordinate 247,763 of NZ_JAKJSV010000002.1, read as the reverse complement.
TCTCGATTTAGACAGCATTGACGCTGTTGATCTCGTGGTCCATTTACAAAATGTGACAGGTAAGAAAATTAAGCCCGATGAATTCAAATCAGTTCGTACCGTCAACGACATCGTTGAGTCAGTAACAGAGCTTTTAAAAGGCGCCTAATGCAAAAATTGCTGACAGCTTTGTCTGCAATTACGCTGCTTGCCTACCCTTTCGCCGTCTATTTCGGCATTGAACAGTTCGGTATTCAGATAATTGGCATAATTCTTATTGTACTATTCGCGATAAGAATTATGTCTGCCAGTAAAGCAAAACTAAAAGAACTTAAACAAATCGCATGGGTTACAGGGTTAACTGGCGTTTGTTTAACGATATTTGGCATTATCTTTAAGCAATACGGATGGTTAACATTTTACCCCGTGATTGTGAATCTATGTATGTTGGCGCTTTTCTTCCATAGCCTGAAACAGCCACAAACCATCATAGAGCGATTAGCTCGACTGCAAGAACCCGATCTTCCAGTGCACGGTGTTATTTATACTCGTAAAGTAACCAAGGTCTGGTGTGTGTTTTTTGTTATTAATGCTTCCATTGCTTTATATACCTGTTTTCAGAGTATTGAAGTTTGGACTCTCTATAACGGTTTGATTAGTTATCTGTTAATTGGAGCGCTTTTTGCCATTGAGTGGATCGTAAGATTAATGGTACGAAAAAAACATGAGTCTCTAGAGAAAGGTTTATAACCGAATGGCTGATATTGAAATCGCCTTCAAGGAAGTTTGGTAAAATGACTAAAAATAGTGAGCTGTTTTGCTCTTTACGTCAGTTAATGAATGCAACACGCAGTCACAGCCATTCTGTTGCTTTTTCTTCAGAGCATACCTGGACATGGACTCAATTTCGTCATGACGTAAACCAACTGGTTCTCAACCTTAATGGACTCCAAGCTCAAAAAGTAGCTTTGTGCTCAACAGATACTTATCAATTTACTGTCGGTTTCTTTGCTCTTTGCCATTCTGGTAAAACGATTGTTCTTCCTGGTAATTATCAGTCAAGCGCGCTTGCCGAGCTTTCATCTCAATTCGAACTACTGCTTTGTGACTCAAACATCGCTCACTCTTTAGATAACACAGCCTCAAATGAGAACAACGGTGCAAACATAAGGCAGGTGCTACTTCCCGCCACTCTCTTAGAGCCTAGCTTAGCGGTTCACTCAAAAGACAAGCTTGCTAGTTTTGAACCACTTAAACTTGATTACGTATTGATCATTTTATTTACCTCAGGCTCTAGTGGTCAGCCTAAAGCGATTAATAAGACACTGAAACAGCTCGACACTGAGATTAATGTTTTAGAACAGCAATGGGGGCCGCAATTAGCCAGCTGTGTTATTGAAAGTACCGTCTCTCATCAGCATATTTATGGGCTACTATTTCGAGTTTTATGGCCTCTATGTGCAGGACGTGCATTTAATACCATCAACCTGGAATACCCTGAACAGGTTATATCCCATAGTAATAATGATACTTTACTCGTATCTAGCCCAGCCTTACTGAAGCGACTCTCAAATCAACAAGCAACGACTTGTAGAATGGTTTTCTCCTCAGGGGGACCACTGCCATACAAAGCAGCACAAACCTCTAAGCAACTACTCAGCAATTATCCGGTCGAAGTATTTGGCAGTACCGAAACAGGTGGTATTGCTTTCAGACGTCAAGAAACTCAAGAACAGCCTTGGCAGTTGTTTCCTGCCATTGATGCTGAACTCAACTCTGAAGGGTGTTTAAGGCTTAAGTCACCCTACATCGATATCTCACGCTGGTATCAAACAACGGATCAATGTGAGATGGTAGGTAATGGCCAGTTTTTACTGAAAGGCCGCTCCGATCGAGTTGTAAAAATTGAAGAAAAGCGAGTTTCACTGGTAGAAGTAGAGAAACGGCTTGAACAATTACAATGGATCGAGGAAAGTGCAGTGGTTCCAGTCCAAGAGAGTGCACGTTTAACCTTAGTCGCGGCGATTGTACTGACGGAAAGCGGTGTGCAAAAGCTAACTGAAATTGGTAAGGGTAAATTTTGGATATTGCTACGTTCTGAGCTACGTCATTGGTTAGAACCAATCTCAATACCTAAACGCTTTAGAATTCTTAACGAGATCCCTTTAAATAGCCAAGGAAAACGGCTTGTTGCTCAGATAGAGACACTATTTGAATAGCGATAAACAATACGCAAGCTCGCTGTTTTATAATCAATTCATTATTTTCAAAAGATATTATGGCAAAAAGAAAACCAACCATTTTGAATACAGAGATCCAATACCCATCGGCAACGGTTACTTTTAAAGTAAGCGCTGATATTTTGGATTTCTCTGGTCATTTCCAGCATTTTCCTCTGCTACCAGGCGTAACCCAAATCGATTGGGCACTGTATTATGCTATCAAGCATCTTTCCACGCCGACTGCCTTTAAAGGAATGGAAGTGATTAAGTTTCAAGAACCCATTTTGCCCGACGCTACTGTATGTTTGTCGCTAACTTGGGATGACGACAAGCAAAAGCTCGCATTTAAATACACGTCGATACGTGATGATTTGGAAGTAGTCCACTCAACAGGAAAGATGAAACTTGGAGCACCAAGTGAGTAGCTATTCTCCTTGTTTTTTAATCCCTTGCTATAACCACGGCTCAACTATCGCTCAGGTTGTAAAATCACTAGCTGAGTTTAACTTACCCGTCATGCTAGTTGATGACGGCAGTGATCTAGAAACAAAAGAGGCGCTATTGTTGCTTTCAGAGCAAGATAACATTCACCTTGTCACCCTTGATGTTAACCAAGGAAAAGGTGGCGCTGTTATGGCGGGGATCGAAGCCATTCATCAAATGGCCTTTAGTCATGCCATTCAGATTGACGCTGATGGTCAGCACGATATCAATGCACTCCCAAAATTAATCACATTATCGAAAGATCAGCCACAAAGGCTCATATCAGGCCGACCTATTTATGATGATAGTGTACCGAAAGCTCGTCTGTACGGGCGCTACCTAACTCATGTCTGGGTTTGGATTGAGACCCTTTCTTTCAGTATTAAAGACAGCATGTGTGGTTTTCGCGCCTATCCCATTCAGGAAACTTCTGCTGTTTTGGCCAAATACAACATTGGCACTCGAATGGATTTCGATACTGAAATACTTGTCCGTATGTATTGGGATGGTATTGATATAGATTTTGTTGAGACTAACGTTATCTACCCTGAAGGTGGGATTTCCCACTTTGATGCGCTTCATGACAACATCAAAATCAGCAAGATGCACACTAAGCTCTTCTTTGGCATGCTGCCGCGCATACCAAAATTGATTGCACGTCATTTTCGTTCTTCAAAAAACCAATCATCAGAAAGTGAACCTTTAGTCACTCAACCGTCAACTCAAAAGCATTGGTCAAAACAGCAAGAGAGAGGAACAGTTTTAGGAATAAAGCTATTACTTACGATTTACAGCATTATGGGGCGAAAAGTTTTCAATCTATTTTTGACTGTCGTGATGCGCTATTACCATCTTACGGGCAAGCAGACTAAACAAGCGTCACAACAGTACTTAGAGACTCTGAATCAGTACGCGAAAGAGCAAGGCCTAGAACTGCCCGTCAATCTTAATAGTTACCAGCACCTACTCTCATTTGGCCATACGCTACTCGATAAACTCGCAGCGTGGAAAGGTGACTTTTCACCTAAGAACTTAACCGTGCATGGCCAAGAGCAATTTGATGACATCATCAAGAATAAACAAGGCATAATTCTGCTTGGGTCTCATTTAGGCAATATTGAGTTATGTCGTGCTATGAGTCGCCGCCACTCCCATATTAAAATCAATGCGTTGGTCTTTACTGAGCATGCAGAGCGTTTTAATAGCGTGATGAAAGCGGTGAACCCAAACTCAGATCTCAACCTTATACAAGTCACTCATATGGGGCCTGATATTGCGATATTGCTTGAACAGAAAATAGAGCAAGGTGAATGGATAGTGATTGTTGGTGACAGAACTTCTACCAGCAAAGAAAGCCGCTCTATTTGGGCAGACTTTCTTGGCAAAGCCGCGCCGTTTCCTCAAGGACCATTTGTACTTGCCTCAATATTGAAAGCACCGGTCTTTTTATTATTTGGATTGCGTGACGATAGCCGCAAAGAACCACACTTTAACGTCTATTTTGAACACTTTAGTGACAAGATAGCATTACCCCGAAAAGAGAGGCAGGCAGCTTTACAGCAAACAGTACAGCGCTACGCCGAACGACTAGAACATTACACACTTAAAGCTCCTTTACAGTGGTATAACTTCTTTAATTTTTGGACTTTAAGTAAGCAGCAAGATGACGGAAAAAATGAAAAATAGTATCACTTTTGGCGAAGATCGCCTTACGATTGAAGATGTTGTTGCTATCTCTCAAGGTGCAAAGGCAACAATTAACCAATCCGAAGAATTTAATGCAAAGATTGACCGTGGCGTCGCTTTTCTTGAACGCTTACTTAAAGATGAAGGTGTCATTTACGGCGTAACCACCGGCTACGGTGACTCGTGTACCGTGGCAATTCCACCTAACTTAGTTGATGAACTTCCTTTGCACCTGACTCGCTTTCACGGCTGTGGTTTGGGTGAAGTTCTTAGCCATGAGCAATCACGCGCTGTGCTTGCCACTCGCCTTTGTTCATTATCTCAAGGCGTTTCAGGCGTTACGCATGATCTACTAAATCAGATTATCACCCTGATCAATCAAGACATTTCACCTAGAATCCCTCAAGAAGGTTCTGTGGGTGCAAGCGGCGATCTTACCCCTCTATCTTATTTAGCGGCGACGTTAATCGGTGAGCGAGAGGTTTTTTATAAAGGAGAGCTTCGACCTACAAGCGATGTGTTTGCAGAACTCAACATCGAACCGATTAAGCTGAAACCAAAAGAAGGTTTGGCTCTAATGAACGGCACATCTGTAATGACAGCCCTTGCCTGTCTTGCATACAGCCGTGCGGAATACCTCACTCAGTTGTGTACTAAAATCACCGCGATGGTATCTGTTGGTATTCACGGTAATGATTTCCACTTTGATGAAGCTCTATTTGCCGTCAAACCTCACCCAGGTCAACAGCAAGTTGCTGCATGGCTTCGAGATGATCTTAAAGCAGAAAGACCGCCACGTAATAGTGACCGCCTACAAGACCGCTACTCGTTGCGTTGTGCACCCCATGTTATAGGCGTTGTTCAAGACACCCTACCTTGGCTACGTCAAATGATTGAAAATGAGCTTAACAGCGCCAACGACAACCCTATAATCGATGGTGATAATGAGCGGGTTCTTCATGGTGGTCATTTCTATGGTGGTCATATTGCTATGGCCATGGATACGTTAAAAACTGGCATTGCAAATCTTGCTGATCTTCTTGATCGACAGATGGCGCAATTAATGGATTACAAGTTCAATAACGGTTTACCATTTAACTTAACCGGTGCTCAAGGTGACAGAAAGCCTATCAACCATGGTTTTAAAGCTGTGCAGATCGGTATTTCAGCGTGGACAGCAGAAGCACTAAAACACACCATGCCTGCAAGCGTTTTTTCTCGTTCTACAGAGTGTCATAATCAAGACAAAGTAAGTATGGGGACCATCGCAGCTCGTGATTGTTTACGTGTTCTTGAGCTCACAGAACAAGTTGCGGCGGCGTCTCTACTAGCAAGTACTCAAGCGATCGAAATTCGTAAACGTCACAATGAGCTTGATGAGCATCATATGAGTGATAACCTGAAGATGATTCGCGACGCTGTTCTTGAAGAGTTTGAATTTGTAAATGAAGACCGTCCGCTAGAAAATGATCTGCGACACTTTATCAGCCAAATCCAAAATCGTCATTGGCCGCTGTATTAGAAAATAAGGTACTAGGGATAATAATGAGCGATATCGTTTATCCACTGAACTCTGAGGTGACATTAGTCACCTCATTTCAAGATGCCGATCCAATGGGTGTTATCTATCATGGCAATTACTTTCGATTCTTCGAAGAAGCTCGCCGTATCTTGATGGAAAAGATTCAATATGGCTACTTAGCGATGAGTGAATCTGGCTACATGTGGCCGATCATTGATACACGAGTTAAATACGTGAAAGCAATTCCGTTTAATCATGAAATTCGTATTACAGCCCAGCTTACCGAGTGGGAAAATCGCCTACGCGTGGATTACGTGATTTATGACGCTAATACCCATAAACGCATGTGCAAAGCGCACACGATGCAAGTCGCGGTTGAAATGAAAAACGAAGAGATGTGTTTTGTTTCTCCAACAATATTCACAGACAAAGTTGCACAATGGCATCAAAACGGGACACTTTAATATGGTCGATGCAGCCTTGAACGTAATGGGAGTAACGATGAAGTTCACGAAAATAGTACGCAAGTTAAGCGTTCAATTGTTTACGTGTGTTATCGCATTAGGAGTGATGCCACAGAGTATCGCATCAATAAATGATCTCGACGCTTTGCAACATCAACTTTCGCAATATCAAGTTGTACGCGGCGACTTCACCCAACTACGCCACCTTGAAATGTTCAAGCAACCCTTATCGTCATCTGGTCAATTTACTCTTGATAAAGAAGAGGGCTTACTTTGGCAGCAAAACACCCCCTTTCCGGTGAACTTAGTCTTAACTAAAAACAGACTGAGCCAAACTTTTTCCGACCAACCATCACAAATCATCACAGCAAAAGAGAACCCAATGGCCTTTTATTTTAGCCATATATTTCTCTCGGTATTTCACGGCAACACTGACAAATTAAAAGAACAATTTGACCTTGGATTTTCTTCTGAAGGGGACAAATGGACTCTAAAACTGACACCGACTCAAGCACCACTCAATGCAGTATTTGAACAGATTAATCTAAAGGGTTCGCAAGATATTGATGCCTTAACTCTGGTTGAACTTAGAGGTGATAAAACAGAAATACTGTTTACCAATCAGAATCATCTACCAGAAAAATTAACCGATGATGAGCAGGCGCAGTTTGAGTTCTAATCACACCGAATCAAAAAAAAGCACCTCGGTGTTAAGTTCAATGCCAAAGCAGCAAAAGATACTGGCATTTTCATGGGTCGCTATCGTAGTCTTTTGCCTTGGTTTATTAGTCAAGCAGTGGGTGGTCAACCCAGATTCACCAATTGAAACCGACATTCTAAAGCTGCTTCCAACCAACCAACAAGATCCCGTTGCTAGCCAAGCGTTTGATAAAATCACCAATAGCATGAGTGACCAAGTTGTCTTCGTACTTTCTGCTAGCCCAAAAGAGTCTGCCAACGCAAAAGACAGTAATAATAAAACCACTCTATTTGAAGCGGCGGATAGCTTTGCAAACACACTAGAGCAAAGTGGCTACTTTAAAGTCGTTCGGTCCAAAGTTAATCCCTCAATTCAGCGAGAATGGGCCAGCTATTATTATAATGCACGCTTTAACCAACTGACCAATGAGCAGCAAAGAAGACTTTCAACAGAGCCAGAGAACCTAGTTCAATCCGTTGTTCAGGCTATTTACAACCCATTTTCCGGCGTAACAGGGCAAGAACTCGCCAGCGACCCTTTTCTGTTATTTCGAGATTACTTACAAGACGTCTCAGCGTCATCTTCTAATTTTTCACTCGATAATAACTACCTCGTAACCCAGTACAACGATAGACATTACTTACTCATCACGGCACAACTTTCGGACTCGCCCTACAGTGCTCAAGCCCAAAAAAGCGTGCCTGAAATCGCGCAATGGCAGCAACAAATCTTACAGCAGTACAGTGTCGAGATTAATCACACTGGTGTGCTATTTTATGCCGACTTTGGTACTCGTAGTGCTAAGTCTGAAATTAGCACCATAGGCGTTTTTTCTCTGCTTGGTGTCATTGCACTTATCTATGTCGTATTTCGCAGTACCACGCCACTATTGCTCGCGTTACTGTCAATCAGCATTGGCTTGTTCGTTGCACTATCAATCACCACCCTTATTTTTGGCCAAGTGCATCTATTTAGCTTAGTGTTTGGGGCAAGCCTTATTGGCGTTTCTATTGATTATGCCTTTCACTACCTTACCGATCGACTCGCAGCCGGAAAGCGTTGGCACAGTGTTAAAGCACTTAAGCATATTATCGCAGCTATTACGTTGGGGCTGATTACGAGTTTAATTGGTTATCTCGGCCTTCTCGTTGCTCCATTCCCTGGGTTGCAGCAACTCGCTCTGTTCTCTGCTATTGGGCTAGCAGCTGCCTATGCAACAGTGGTTGCTTGGTATCCGATCCTAGCTCATGCTCCAAGCCAAGACAGAGCGCTTCCCGGACAGCAATTTTGGACTTGGTGGTTTAGAGTGTGGGAAAAACCGACGGTTCGATTTGGCCTGCCTACTTCAATTATTGCCGTCAGCACACTTGCGATGACGCAAGTACAATACAATGACGATATCCACCAACTTCAAGCGATGCCTCTGCAGTTAAAGAGTCAAGAGCAGTTTATTGCGCAGATCACCGGAATACAGTCATCCCAGCAAATGTTAGTCGTTACTGCAGACAATGATGAACAATTGCTCCAAGCAACTGAAAAGCTGGCCCATACTCTTACTCAGTGGAAAAGTGATGGCGTGATATCGGGCTATCAAAGCCTTCATCAATACACCAGTTCAAAAGAGAAGCAGCAGAACAACTTCACCCTTATTCAATCGTTGTATCACAATCAAGCACAAAGCCTTGCCGATGCTCTTCAACTGTCTGATGTTCCTAGGTTTGAAGCCACCTTCGAGCCAACAACGCTGGCTCACTACTTAGAAAGCTCAGTCTCTGAGCCGACACGCTTTTTGTATTTAGGGAAATTAGATGAACAAGTCTCTGCAGTGGTATTAATTAAAGATGTTAGCGATGCTCTAGCCATCACTGACTTTGTTCAAAGTAGTGGTCATATTAGCTACTTGAATAAGGCTCAAGAGATATCGACTCTGTTTGCTCAATATCGAGTGAAGATTATGGAGTTATTAGGCATTGCTATCTTGATCATTGCCTCACTACTCAGTGTTCGATATGGCGCTACTCAGAGCTTTAAGATCTTACTTCCGTCACTTATCGCCTGTCTCGCAGGTCTCGCTGTTACGGTGATCACGGGCTCAACGCTTAACCTATTCAACCTTCTAGCGTTAATATTAATCATAGGTATTGGTATCGACTATACGCTGTTTTTTGCAGAACAAGCTCGCAGTCAAAGTACCTTACTTGCGATTACTTTATCAGCCATGACGACCCTTCTCTCTTTTGGGTTACTTTCTCTTAGTGATACACATGCGATTCACAGTTTTGGTATTACGGTATTAAGTGGCATTTTTGTGGCTTGGTTGCTTGCACCGCTGGCAATATCCTCAAACAATCTACATCAGCAGAAGCGCGAACAGGATCTGGTATGAACATTAGTACACTCCATAACTACCTAACAAAAACGATTCCTTTGTTGGCATGTATATCAACCGCATTTCTGCTCAGTGGCTGTTCATTGGTCTCTACTCCGTCATCAACTTTGGTGGAAATCAGCCCTTCTGTTTTTGTACCGCTTCCTTCACCCGACCAGTTAGGTTACAACGTCACTGCCGGTCAGCTAATTTCAGCCACGTGGCCGGTTGAGGGCAATTCTGGAAAAACTCAAAATCAGCAATTGCCTGTTCACCTAGAAGTAACAAAACAACAGATAGTTTTAGCTGGTTTTTCTTCTTGGGGCACTCGAATTTTATCTCTTGATTATCAAAAAGATAATATCGAAACTAGCGTATTAAGCGGGTTAGAAAACACGCTTCCCGCTCCAGAGCAAATACTATTTAATTTAATGATCACTCTCTGGCCGATCAGCGCTTGGGAAGCCCCATTAAATCAGGTAAAGTGGAAAATATCAGAAACGGAATATCAGCGAACTATCTTTGATGCAGCAGGAAGCACCGTCATCGTCATCGAATATGAAAATTCAGATCCTTTGTCTGGGTTGATTCAATTTGAAAACCGACACCTCGGTTACACGATTTCTATCCAAACACTTAATGCCGACATTGTTGACGCACACAATTAACGATTAGAAAGACAGTAAGATGACAACTCCTAATTTAACGACTCAAGCTTCAAAGCCCATTTACATTCAAGACTGTGGATTTGTCAGTGCTATAGGCAGTAATACTGAGCAAATCCAGCAAACTTTGGCAGACCCTAGCAAAGCAAACATGCTGCTAGAAAAATCGATATTGAACACCGCCACAGACACCGTTATTGGCCGTGTAACCACGCCCCTAGCGTCGATTCCAAGTTCACTGCAAGCTTACCAGTCTCGTAATAACCAACTCGCACTTACCGCGCTCCTGCAAATCGAAAAAAGTATACAAGCGGCAATCTCACAATTTGGCAGCGACCGCGTAGCCGTGATTGTCGGTACGAGTACCTCAGGCATCGCTGATGGTGAGGTGGCATTTGATAGCATGCTTCAAAATGAAGCCTTTCCAGCCGACTTTCACTACTCTAAACAAGAGCTAGGCAATACAAGTGAGTTTATAGCGAAGTACTTAGACATAACTGGGCCGTGCTACGCTATTTCAACAGCGTGCTCATCTAGTGGTCGCGTATTTATTAGCGCGAAACGAATGCTCAATGCGGGGCTTGTTGATGCTGTTATTGTTGGCGGTGCAGATACCATTTGTCAGCTAACGTTAAATGGATTCAATGGCCTAGAAGCACTTTCAAATACGCTTTGCCAACCCTTTAGTGCTCAACGTAAAGGGATTAACATCGGTGAGTCTGCAGCATTTATGTTGCTCAGCAATAAGCCTGTAGACTGCAATTCAGCTAAGCCCAAAGTTGCTCTTTTAGGTGTTGGGGATAGCTCTGACGCTCACCACATTTCAGCACCACACCCTGAAGGTAAAGGTGCAGAAGAAGCGATGCAAAAAGCATTACTCGATGCTAATTTAGAGCCCAGTGAAATTGGTTATATCAATGCCCATGGAACGGCAACACCATTGAACGATTCTATGGAGAGCAAAGCGATATTTAACCTTTTCAAAGACCAAGTGCCCGTTAGTTCAACCAAGCCACTAACAGGCCACACTCTTGGTGCAGCGAGCGCTACAGAAGGCGCGATTGCATGGCATATCCTTAACCATGATCTACCACTTCCTCAGCAAAATTGTCTCAACAAAGCTGACGATATCGACATTAAATTGGTTGAAGGTACAATGAAACTTCACAGAAAAGCCATCTTAAGCAACTCGTTTGCCTTTGGTGGCAATAATATTAGTCTTATTTTTGGTTATGCCGATGAGTAACATCCCCACTATTGAACAATTACTTCCTCATGAGAAGCCAATGATCTTAATTGATCGTGCTCTCTCAGTTGAAGCTGAGTCTATCCATTGCCAAGTGGATATTGACGAGCATAACCTCTTTTTTAATAAAGAAACGAATTCTGTTCCCGCTTATTTGGGCATTGAGTTTATGGCTCAATCTGTCGCAGCGTGGTCTGGATATCATGCGACTTTGCGAAATGAAGAGCCACCTATTGGTTTTTTATTAGGTAGCAGACGCTACGTCGCAAACTGTGACACCTTTTCACAAGGACAGACGTTAGATATTTACGCTGAACAAGTGATGGAAGATAATGGTATGGCCGTTTTTTCTGCTTATATTGAACATAACGGTCTACAAGTCGCGAAGTGCCAGCTTAACGTTTACGTGCCAAGCGAACAAAAATTACAAGAGATGAAAATTAGGAATCAAGCATGACCCGACAGGTATTAGTCACCGGTGCGAGCAAAGGCATCGGCAAGGCCATTGCAATTCAATTGGCTAAAGATGGATTTACCATTGCCGTGCATTACATGGGTGATGAACAGGGCGCAAATGCCACCCTTGCTACTATTGAAGAAAATGGTGGGCAGGGTCGCTTAATTCAATTCGATATTAGTGACAGAGAAACGTGCCGAGTTAAACTCGAAGCAGACATTGCAGAGCACGGCGCATATTATGGTGTGGTCAATAACGCAGGTATCACACGAGATACCGCATTCCCTGCGATGACAGAAGAAGAGTGGGATGGCGTTATCCATACCAACCTCGATAGTTTTTACAATGTGCTTCACCCCTGCGTAATGCCTATGGTTCAAAAACGTAAAGGTGGACGTATTATCACACTTGCTTCCGTTTCAGGCTTAATGGGAAACCGAGGCCAAACGAATTACAGTGCAGCAAAAGCCGGTGTTATTGGTGCGACAAAATCTCTCGCTCTTGAATTAGCAAAACGAAAAATCACCGTCAACTGTGTCGCGCCTGGTTTAATTGATACAGGCATGATTGATGAACATGTAAAAGAACATGCTCTACCGCAAGTTCCACTTCGTCGTATGGGCGAACCAGAAGAAGTGGCCGGCCTCGTAAGCTACCTAATGTCTGACATTGCAGCTTATGTTACACGCCAAGTTATTTCGGTAAATGGAGGTTTAATATGAGCCATAGGGTTGTTGTCACTGGTATGTCTGGAGTTACCGCTTTTGGTAATGATTGGCAAACCATTGAACCTAAATTACGTGACTGTGAAAACGCTACACAGTACATGCCATCTTATGAGCAATACGATGGTCTAAACACTAAACTCGCAGCGCCCATTGATGATTTCGAACTACCAAAGCATTACAAGCGTAAGCAAGTTCGAGGAATGGGCCGAGTGTCTAAGCTTGCGACAGTAGCAACAGAACAAGCATTAGAACAAGCAGGCTTAATTGGTCATTCTGTACTGACTGATGGACAAACTGGGGTTGCTTACGGCTCATCAACAGGCAGTACCGACGCGATTGGTGCTTTCGGAGTCATGCTAAACGAGAAAACAACCAAAGCGATCACAGCAACGACTTACGTTCAAATGATGCCACACACCAGTGCAGTTAATGTCGGATTGTTCTTTGGTCTTAGAGGCCGTGTAATCCCGACCAGCAGTGCCTGTACATCTGGTAGCCAAGCGATTGGTTACGCGTATGAAGCGATCAAACATGGTTATCAAACCGTGATGGTGGCAGGTGGAGGTGAAGAACTTTGCCCGACAGAATCTGCGGTATTTGACACCCTTTTTGCTACTAGTCTAAGAAACGACGCCCCTAAAACAACGCCACGTCCATACGATAGTGATCGCGATGGTCTTGTGATTGGCGAGGGTGCGGGAACGCTTATTTTAGAAGAGTACGAACACGCTGTAGCTCGCGGTGCAACTATCTATGCTGAGATCATTGGGTTTGCGAGTAACTGCGATGCGGCGCACGTGACTCAACCTCAAATGGAAACGATGCAAGCGTGTATGGAAATGGCGCTACGCGACGCTAACCTACCCGCTGACAAGATTGGTTTTGTATCAGCACATGGTACAGCAACAGATCGTGGCGATATTGCGGAAAGTAACGCAACAGCCAATGCCCTCGGTAAAGTTCCGATCAGCTCTTTGAAAAGTTACTTCGGTCATACTCTAGGTGCGTGTGGCGCTATTGAAGCATGGCTGAGCCTTGAAATGATGCACACTGGCTGGTTTAACCCTACCCTTAATCTCGATAACCTAGACCCTCAGTGTGGGGATTTAGATTACATCACAGATAAAGGCCGCGAGTTGAATACCGATTACATTATGAGTAATAACTTCGCATTCGGCGGAATTAACACATCACTGATATTCAAAAAGCTAACCTAAGGTTAGTATTTATTAATTAGAAAAGACGCTCCTATGCTACTAACAGTAACCTAAAGGCGTCTTTTTCTTTCTATCAGAACTTAAACACATCGAGTTAAACTCAACCGCCCCCTAACGCTTTGCCAAATCACGCGCCAAAATCAACGCTAAACCGAATACTTGTAAAAATAACCCGATGTTCTTGTACCAAGCTATTTTGTCTTTCAGGCTATTCATCTCATCCATCAGCGTCAAATTCCGTAAGTAGTGGTCATCAATCTGATCGCGTGAATTCTGCTGAGCTTGGTTTATCAACGTCATTAATGAAGGTAGATTCGCTTTAATAAATGATGGAACTTCATCTGCCACCCAATAACTAAGTTGAGTTTTAAGTACCGACTGTAACTCATCAGAGGCATCATTATTTTCAGAAAGTTGGATGTGCAGAAGCAATGATTCTCTTTTTCGTTCGAGCGCCTCCACCGTTTTCCAAGCAAGCTGAATAGAGTACACATTTTGAGTCTCTTCTTGCGACAACGTTTCAATTCTAGCACCCAACCTATCAAGCACGACACTAGACATCAAAATCGCCATAACATTAAGAATCAAACCAATTAGTACTAGTACCCAAGGCGCAGGAAAACGTAGAGTCATTGCATTACCAAAGCTTTTCAAATGGTAGATAAGCAAAGTTTAATACGATTAACACCACCATGACTGAAAATGTCAGTAGCATACCGAGTTTTCTACCAGGGAACGTATTGGTTAAAATAGCTCTCGCATGCATCAATCGACCACAAACAAAGACAACGCCAATGATATGCAGCCAGACTGCCACCCCTAAATTATATTCAAGAAACGCCATTAAAATGAGAGTGATTGGGATGTATTCGACCGCATTACTTTGCGCACTTCGCGCTATCTGTAATGATTTAATGTCGCCATCATCGTAGGCCACTTTATGGGTTCGGCGCTGTTTAATCACTTCAATTGATAACCATATCATCAAGCAAGCACATACAGACGCGTAAAGCGCAGTAATCATAAGAGTTTCTCCCTTTACTCTTGAGGTTTAACTAAACAGATAACAATGGCGTCTCATTACCTATCCATAAACAAATACTAATGAACTTAAAGCTGAGCTAAGCGCACTAGGTCCGATTGAGAATAACCTTCCGCTTTCTGACCTTCAGAGATGAAGTCAAGAACTTGAACGTCCGCCATATCACCAAATTCGCCTTTCAAATATTCCCTAAATGCTTTCTCATTCGGCCATTTTCCTCGAACAACATAGCCCTCTTCCCTATCGAAATCTTCCGTTTCAAAAAAAGAGAAATCCGTCATGCCTATGTTATGGCAATACAACACGAGATACATACTTGGCCTTAAATGTGAGTTCAATTAGGTAGGTACTTTAAAGGGAGAGTAACCGC
The DNA here is from genome assembly GCF_050337325.1 of Vibrio kyushuensis. NCBI lineage: Bacteria > Pseudomonadati > Pseudomonadota > Gammaproteobacteria > Vibrionales > Vibrionaceae > Vibrio > Vibrio kyushuensis. Next base: position 232,614 of record NZ_JAKJSV010000002.1, on the reverse strand, counting down.
ATATGCAAGCGGCAAAAATAATTAAGGCCAATCGAAGAACGTATCAATTGAAACGTTTTTCGGCATTGGCCTTCACGGTATTTCTTTTCGCTAGCTTCTTTCGATAAGCTCTGCTACTGAAGCAATGTTTATCGCGTCATGACGCCAATATTCAATATCACAATCAATAAGTTCGCCTTTGGAACTGTAATTGATCCGTTCGACGATCATAGCAGGCGTTCCTGAAGTCGCCCGAAGCGCTTGGGCAACGTCTCCGATTAACGAACTACTGCAAATACGGTAACGGATCTTTTGATATATAACGCCGTAATGTTCACGGTAAATCTCAGTCAAAGATTTTGAAAGATCATGATCGAGTAAATCAGGAAACTGCTCTGGGCGAACATAATTAGTCACATACACGACAGGGCGATCTTCCAAATATCGAACACGATCAACTCGAAATACATTGGCAAAAGGTTCTAGACCGAGCAAGCTAGACGCCTGTTTGTTTGCCAGCATCCCTTTTGCAGCTAGTAGTTCTGTTTTAGGAACACGGTTTTGCGCCAGAGCCATGTTAGTAAAGTTCAATGTTTGGGTCGGATCGTATCTAAGTGGCGTTGGTGAAATAAACCAACCACGTCTATCTTCACGGTAAATAGTACCTTCCGCTTCCAATAGCGATAACGCTTCACGCAACGTTACACGTGTTGTATCAAATGACTCCGCCAATTTACGTTCAGCGGGTAACTTTTGTCTTGGGGCCAACATGCCCGATGCAATCTGTTCAACAATTGAGTCTTTAATTTTAACGTACTGCACTATATGCCCTTGTCTCGTTAACTTGAACTACCATTAGCGCTTGCGCCAAGCTTGAGTTTTGTTTTCCAGCAATTTACTGATCACAACATGCACTAACTTCGCTGTTGCTGCGGAGATCATAATCATAACAGCCATCGCTGCCGCCGCACCAGTTTGGCCTGCATCATCCATATTTAAAACTGATACCGACGCAGGTATTGTGTCAGTTGAATACAAAAATACCACCGCTGATGTTGTAGTTAACGCATTTACAAAAAGGTAAATGGCTATATCTAACACCGCAGGTAAGCAAACTGGGAGCGTCACTTTAAAAAACAACTTATATTGAGGAAGTTTGACCGCTGCTGCTGTTGCTTCTAGTTCTGCCGGGAGCTGCTTTAATGCTGTAATTGCCGTCATATGGCCAACGGTATAGTAGTGAACCACTGTATTGATGACCAAAAATGCCATGGTCCCATAAAGGAAGCCAAGTGGGTTATTGGCGTCATTAAAATAGAATATATATCCCAAACCGAGCACTAGACCAGGAACGGCCATTGGCACTACCGACATCATTTGCATGAATTGTCTCACTGGCGCAAATGAGCGTCCTTTTTCAATACAGTATGCGCCGACGAAAATGATGACCGTCCCGAACAGAGCCGTCCAACTCGCTAGCGTTAATGAGTTAAAGTACGGTGCCCAACCATAAGCACTCACTTCAGAAAAATTATAGTTGCTTAGAGTTAACGTTTTATTCCAAGGCCAAAAGGTTACCAATGAGCCATAAACCGCCATGCCCAAAATAGCCAATACAATCACAGAAACAGCTAAACAGTAGATAAAACAGATTCCATCTCGTACTTTGTTCGGCTCTGGTTGGTAGGCAACAGAGCGGGTATCAAACAAGCTTTTTTGCTTTTTCTGAACCCAACGGTCTACAGTAAACGCAAGTAGGGCTGGTAACAGCAGTACAATACTAATCACTGCGCCCATTGAGAAGTTTTGTTGCCCTACTACCTGCTTGAATATATCCGTTGCTAAAACGTTATAGCTACCACCAATGACCTTCGCGACACCAAAATCGCAAACAACCAGCGTAAACACGACGATCAATGTACTAATTAAACCGTATTTAGCCGCCGGTAATGTCACAACAAAAAACGTTTTGAATGGTGACGTTTTTAGTGCTCGTGCTGCCTCGTACAATCTAGCATCGGATGTTCTTAGGGAAGTCGTCAATATCATCAATGCATGTGGGAAGGTCCAAAAAATCAGACCAATCGATATGCCAATAACACCGTAGACTGAATGACCACCTAGGAGCTCTTTTGCCACGCCCTGATTACCAAATAGAAAGATAAGGCTAATAGCTGGTAGTAACGAAGGAACCAAAATAGGTGCAGTCCCTAGTACTTGAAAAAGGCCTTTGAACCTCATACAAGAACGAGTTAACGCGTAGGCATAACCAAAAGAAAGTACACCAACAACGGTAGTGACAATCAAACCAACTTTGAATGTATTGGCAAGCGATTGCCAAAGTGCTTGAGATGCAAAGTATGTAGAGAAATTAGCCAATCCAACAAACTGGCCCTCCGCATTCTGTACACTCTTAGCAAGCATCGCCCAAAGCGGCATTAAGATGAATAAAATCATCAATACCGACAAGCTAGCCAACAATGTAAAAAGGACGACATTATCTCGGCTAAGACGATTTAATAGATGCATCGGCGAACGCATGGTCGAAGAGAGTGACGTCATTGTTTTTGTTTCCATTTGAGCAGTCTCCAGTTAAGCGGCAATCACAACATCATTATTAGCACTCAGTGCTGGATACGCGCGAAGACCATGATGTGATAACTGGATATACCGAATTTCACCAATCGTTAGGTCTTGTGTCTGAGCTTGCTCAGCTGAGATATCAACAATAATGGTGCGCTGAGAAACATCGCCCAATAAATGACATTCAACACGGCTGAAGGCACCGAGAAATTCCTGAGATAATATTCTTACTGGCAAGCCAATTAATGGGTTATCAATAAACTGGATCGATTCAGGACGAACCGCAAGATCGAGCCTTTCACCTGTCTCTAGATTTCGGTTATCAATGGCAGGTGTCGGTAGCAAAGATTCAGAGATACGAACCTGAGAATTGGTTGCTACTGACATTTCAATAAAGTTCATGCTTCCAACAAATTCGGCGACAAATCGATTGGCTGGTTGCTGATAAATTTCTTTTGGTGTGCCTACTTGCTCAATAACACCATGATTCATGACAACTATCCGATCAGCCATTGACAGTGCTTCGTCTTGATCGTGCGTCACCATAATCGTCGTAATGCCTAACTTCCTTTGTAGCTTACAGATCTCTTCACGTAGGTGAGTACGTACTTTCGCATCTAAGGCAGATAGTGGCTCATCAAGTAACAACATACCCGGTGATAATGCTAATGCTCTCGCAAGTGCAACACGCTGTTGTTGTCCGCCAGAAAGTTGATTGGGGTACTTCTCTCCGGAAGTCGGCAGACCAATCATATCTAACCAATATTCAACTTTCTTTAGTGCTTCTGGATTAGAGATACCTTGGTTTTTCAAACCAATTGCAATGTTCTCTTGAACCGTTAAATTGGGGAATAAAGCATAAGACTGAAACACGATACCGAAATCACGCTTTTCCGGTGGTAGAAAAGTCGTCTCAACGCCATTTTGAAAGATCCCACCCGATGTCGGCAAGTCTAGCCCAGCAATGGCACGTAACAATGTGGTTTTTCCGCAGCCTGATGGCCCCAAAAAGCAAACAAACTCTCCTTGCTCAATAGCTAACGAGATTTGTTTTAGTGCTGCGAAATTGCCAAATTTCTTCACTACATTTTCGATGTTTAGATATGGTTGGTTCATTGTTGGTCATCACACGACAAAAGGTATATACCAACTCTAAATCCAACGTGTGTCACTTCCATGACACTTTTGTAGTAACGAGATGACAGATTTACTATATCGAGCTAAATTGACATTGTTACTCTCGGCAACCGATATCCCTATAAGTCGTTCTCACTAATAAGAATCATTCCCAATTAAATCCCGTCATTCTCCATGCGCATTGATTTTCAATGAGTTATTAGATTTGTTTATCGATAGTTTTATAAGTATATTAAATTTGGATATGGATCATCGGACCTGATAGCGCTCAATGAAACTCGACCTTTCAGGTGGTTTATTTCAAGGTTACTCCGTCACTTGCTTCACTTTTGATGACGCTATTCTGCTAATCGCTCATGAATTGACCCTTAGTAGAGTCAACCTTCAATGTTAGGATGTTGATACATTGGATAATCAGTCGTGCTCTAGGGAAAGATCAATAAATTATTGTATTCCTTTACTAAAAACAGTTTATTCATCCATCTTGCTGGTAAGTTTTTCACTTGCCAGCAAACTTTCATTGCTCACTCGAACCGCTTTTTTTACCGCGTTTTTCTGCTCGTTGACATACACCCCTGACGCTTTCGCCGATCACCCTCCCAAACTAGACACCGTAAACCTCCAATTGAGGTGGCACCATCAATTCCAATTTGCAGGCTATTATGCCGCAGTTGAAAAAGGGTTTTATGCAGAGGAAGGTCTTAATGTTCAACTCCGTAGTGGTGACCCTAGCCACCAACCTGTTTCCGAAGTGCTATCAGGCAGAGCACAGTATGCCGAAGGAAACAGTGAAGTTCTGTATCAGCGTTTGCAAGGGCAGCCTCTCGTCGCGTTAGCAGCCATATTTCAGCACTCTCCATCGATACTTATCACCCTAGGAGACTCAGAAATAAGCTCCGTACATGACCTCATTGGTAAAAAAGTCATGCTAGCCAATAAAAACGAAGATGCAGATTTTCTTACCATGTTACTGAATGAAAATGTTGCTCTTTCTCAAGTTGAAATCATTCCAAGCAGCTACCAACTCGATGACCTCATCTCAGGAAAAGCAGACGCCTTTAATGCCTATTCCACCAATGAGCCCTACTTCTTGGATAAAAAAGGTATTCCTTACAACATCATTGATCCGATCAATTACCGAGTCGATTTTTACAGTGATATTCTTTTTACCACAGAATATGAATTACATAAAAATCCAGAACGGATAGAAGCAATGCTACGAGCGACGCTCAAAGGCTGGCGTTATGCGATGAATAATAGTGAAGAGATCATTGATCTCCTTATTAATAAATATGATGTAAAGAAATCTAGAGAGCATTTACGTTTCGAAGCGAATGCAATGCGAAAGTTGATCATTCCTGACCTCATTCAAATGGGTAATATGAACCCCGACCGCTGGCAACATATGGTCAACACATTTATTAAATCGGGACTCATCGAAAATGACAAACACTTCGACGGTTTTATTTATGACCCTGAGCCCTACCATATCCCAAAATGGTTATTTCTGGTTCTGTCCGCCGCGTTCCTATTGGTGATTGTGACTAGTAGCATCATATTTTACTTACACCGTTTTAACATTCGTTTAGCTGAAACTAAAGATACGTTGATTCATAGTGAAGAACGCTTCAAAGCCCTCTGTGCAGCCACTTATGGGGGCATCATAATTCATCACAAGGGTCGTATTTTAGAGTGCAACAATGGCCTTTCTGACATTACAGGTTTTAGCTACTCTGAGCTTGTTGGAATGAATGGGTTTGATCTCATTTCGCCCGAATTTTTAGACAAAGTTATGGCCAACGTTGAATCGAATTATAGCGAAACTTACGAGGTAATCGGAATACGAAAAGATGGCTCTAAATACCCAATATCAATCACGGGAAAAGAGATCACATATCGAGGTGTGGACGCAAGAGTCGTCGAGCTAATCGACATTACAGAACGTAAGAAAACAGAGGATCAGCTCAAACAAGCCGCTAGCGTATTTACCCACGCTAGAGAAGGTATCATGATCACCGATGCATCCGGATCCATCATCAATGTGAACGACACCTTTACCGACATCACCGGCTACAGCCGTTCAGATGTTCTTGGACAAAACCCACGCATATTGAAATCAGATCGCCACGATGAAAGCTTTTATCAAGCGATGTGGACTTCACTAAAAAAACATCAGCATTGGTCGGGAGAGATCTGGAATAAACGTAAGAACGGAGAACTTTTTCCAGAATTAATGACCATTAGCGCTGTGAGCGATGATAATGAAACCATTCAAAGTTACGTCGCTCTGTTCTCTGATATTACCGCGATTAAGCAACAGCAACAGCAACTCGAACACATTGCTCACTACGACGTATTGACTCATTTACCCAATCGAATGTTACTTGCAGAGCGGCTAAAAAAAGCGATGCATCGTGCCGAGGTGAATGAGACTTCACTTGCCGTAGCCTACCTTGATCTTGATGGCTTTAAAGCGATCAACGATAACTATGGGCATGATGTTGGCGACGAGTTACTGGTCATCGTATCCAAGCGCATGAATGAAACGCTTCGTAGTGGAGATACGCTTGCCCGTATTGGCGGTGATGAGTTTGTTGTTGTGTTAGTCGGTATAGACGATATTGATGAGTTTAAGTTGATTGTCCACCGTATGCTTGATGCAGCAAAAAGCCCAATCGCTATCGGAAAACAAACCATGCAAGTCTCTGCCAGTATTGGCGTTACGTTTTACCCACAAGATCAATCCAATGCAGATCAATTAATGCGTCACGCTGATCAAGCAATGTACATCGCTAAGCAATCGGGGAAAAATCGTTATCATTTATTCGATGTCCATGAAAGTGATTCAATCAAAACCCAGCACCAAACTATTGAACGTATTTCACTCGCCCTTAAACAGAATGAGTTCATTTTGCACTATCAACCCAAAGTAAACATGGAAACTGGCGCAGTTGTCGGTGTAGAAGCGTTAATTCGATGGCAACATCCAGAAGATGGCTTGCTATACCCTGATAGTTTCCTGCCAATCATAGACAGCCACCCTGTCAGTCTCAAAATGGCCGATTTAGTCATCGACATGGCACTCACTCAAATGGAGCAGTGGTTGTTATCTGATATTAACCTTCCTGTTAGTATCAACATTGATGCTTTCCAATTGCAACAACCGAACTTTGTAGAGAAACTAACCCTATCCCTTCAAAAACACCCTAACGTCAGCCCAAGCTCTCTGCAGTTAGAGATTCTGGAAACCAGTGCGTTAAGCGATATTACAGAAGTACTCTCAATCATGAAATCATGCATGGATATTGGAATTAGCTTTGCATTGGATGACTTCGGAACCGGATTTTCATCATTAACCTATCTGAAACGACTACCTGCTGAAGTATTAAAAATAGATCAAAGCTTTGTAAGAGACATGCTAGACGATGCTGACGACAGAGCGATTGTGATGGGGGTGATAAGCCTTGCCTCAGCGTTTAATCGCCAAGTGACAGCGGAAGGTGTAGAGACGATTGAACATGGTACCCAGTTACTATCTATGGGTTGTGTTTTAGCCCAAGGGCATGGAATTTCACCACCTATGCCAGCAGAAGAGATACAAAACTGGTTAACGCATTGGACACCCAATGAAGCCTGGATTAACGAGTAGTTTGGTTACAACTCTACTTCCCGATCGATAACACTGTTACACTATTGTAAATTTTAACCCTATCAAGAAGAGAAATTATGAAGTTTATTCGTTGGTTTTTAGGGAAAGTCATTTTGACATTGAATTTCGTTTTTACCCCTAAAGGCGTTAAACGCGATACTGCACTGCAACAAGAAGTGGATAAAAAAGCCAGCTCATTAGCTTTATACCAGTTTGAAGCGTGTCCATTCTGCGTAAAAGTTCGTCGCTCAATGAAACGTCAATCGGTTAAGTTTGACCTGCTCGACGCTAAGAATGACCCAAAACACAGAGAAGATCTTCTTACTAACGGTGGGGCGATTAAAGTGCCTTGCCTGCGCATTGAGAAAGAAGGTAAGACGACGTGGATGTACGAATCCTCTGACATTGTGACTTACTTAGAAAGTGAGTTTGCGTAAGAGCTCTCCCTACGTTTCATTGCTCTGTTAAAGATGAAACAAAGCCGTAGACCATACATTATGGACTACGGCTTTTTTGGATCGTAAATCTAACTAAAACTAGATTTTGTACATTGAAATTGTTGTGCCAACACTACCATCGCTATTTAACGTACGTCGATTAAGGATACCCTGATCCCAATCAGCACCAGAAGGAGCGTATTCCCAACGGTTGAATTTCACTTTGCTATTTCCATATTCATCTTGGCAACCCCCAAAATCAACTTCACCATCATTTTCATCGATATCACACCAACGGATCGTGCTATTGAGTTGGGTCAGTGTTGCTTTGCTAAGATTGTCATCACCATTGGTAGCAAACCACCAGAAATCCTTTTCAGCCAACTCTGCGTAAGTTACCGTTTCTTCAAAATCAACGAGGTTACAACCATTTTCGAAGTCTTTACCAGAGATTGTTACACCCGATGAATTATATACATTAGTAGACCCCGCAACCTTATCACAGCCTGGACGAGTCATAACAACGTTCCAGGTACCTGTAAAGTCAACGTAGCGCTCAGAGGTTGGTGAATCGACAAGGTAAGCAAAACCTAATGATTGAGACATACGACCTTCATAAATACCAGAGGTATGAGTACGATTTTTCACTTCAGTGAATACACCAGAAACGGAATCATAGCTAGTATTCAGTACGTCTCTTCTCCAATCAGGTGAATCTTGGTCTTCGCTTTCATCATCATTGAACTCTGTGACATAAAATCCTGTCAACGCGTTTTCAGAACAGTTCTTGTCTGCCATACAAGCGTATAATGGACCAAACTGTTTCACGTCATCCCAAGGAGCGTACTCATCCTCGACAGACTCTGTTTCCGGAGAAAGTAGCGCGTAATCGAATGTAGCAGTTAATCTAAATTTATCTGAGATATAACCTAAATCACTGCCATTGCACTGAGCAATCCCATTGTGTGAATCCCCTGGATTAATAAAATCGGCATCCAATCCATTTTCATCCAAACAAGTTAGATACAAAGCAGCATAAGCTTCCGAGACAGTAGAATCATTAGACCCCTCTAGAATAACTAAATCAGTTTGATCTAATCGGAACGTCTGGTTTGACATACCTCGCGTAGCATCAAATATATCAGGGTCGAGTAGCTTATCCGCATGTACATAAAGACGCTCATCTGCATTAATATTATTTTTAGCCGATAGACTTGACTCAATGGTACGTAGGAATTTACCCGATCCACGTTGCCAGTCGGCTAAAACTTCATTGCTGCCACGCTCTAGATCTTTCAAAGAATTATTTAGGTGAGCTAACGCATCTTCTTCACTGATCCATTCATCACCACCAAGTTCTGCCTTTAGGTCATCCGCTGAATCCATATCATGCAAAGAGACATTATTCAGTGCAGCAATCATCGCAGCGTCTGGGGCAATTACACTATCAGGCAGCGTAATCGAATCTGCCGTGGTATTACCCATGGTTTGCAGAATACGAGCAAGGTTAATCGCTTTTTGATAGTTACCTGTTGCTTCAAATGGAGAAACAACCGTTCGAGCACCTGTTTTGCCAATACGCAGGCCATTTTCACCACCTAAAAAGAACGTAATGGAATCGCCAGTTTCGAATTCATAAATCCCTTCTGCATCCGTAAATCCTTTTTTACCACTTGGCTGTGATACGTAGTAGAGCCCTTCAACTGCGGCATCGATGAATGTCCCTTGGGTCGCTATTACATCCTCGCCACCTGAACCACCATCTGACGAGCTGCTTCCACCACAACCAACAAGTGCTAATACGGTGATAATAGACATCGATATTGCTGTTTTTCTGAATTGCATGATCATCCCTAATTATAATTATTTTGCTCTTGCTTCAATAAAGCACTGAAACAATTGAGAAAGACTATTAGGTTTTGAGATATCGGTTCAATATAAGAAATGTGAACATTGTTGAAAGTACGAGTTAGACCACCAAATTAACATTTCATTCAGATAGATATATCAATTAACGCATTTCGGATTGTTATCAATGATATAGATTCATTTTAGATATGTATAACTGACGTAGTAAAACTAAAAAACCGCTAATCATCTAAACCATGATCAGCGGTTTTTATTAACAATTTAGAGCACGAAATGGATACGCTACTTACGATTTCTATCGCGTTTAAACCTTATCTGTTTTCCCTGCTGGGCCAGCTAATTTAGCTAACCATTTGTCCCACACCATCGGAGTTTGTTCATTGTCTTCGGCTTCTTCTTTGCGCCTTACAGCATCACGGACCATCATTGCGCCAATCCAACGAATCGGCTCAGGTGGGAAGTAACCTAATGGCCCACGAGTTAGCCCGCTGTTGGTCCATTCATTATCTTGCTCCAATACCATGGAAGACAGAATCTTTCCGCCAATTCGAGTTTGTGCAACGCCATTACCTGAATAGCCAAAACCATAGACAATATTGCTTTGGTCAGCCAAATAATCGAAAAATGGCAGTCCGGTAACTGAACGATCAGAACCTCCTGTCCAATTATCGGCAATTTTTGGTTGTTCAAGATTTGGAAACAGTCGCGAGAATGAGCGATTTAACAGGTCAACATATCGACTTGGCTTATTGAACATGGAGTCGACATGGTTACCAAACGAGAATTGATTTCCCCCTTTACCTAGCATTAGCCGACCATCTTTTGTGTCTCGGTAGTAATGTACAAAAATACGTGAATCGACAACCGTCGCCCCTTTCTCAGGGCCATGTTTAGCAAGCTTGTTCCCTAATGGCTCTGTAATCACCATATCGGATGAAACAACAACGATGCTATTTTTAAACTGCTGAAAATGCGCGACCATCCAAGCATTTAAAGCCAGTACGACCTTGCCTGCTTTTACTTTCCCTTTCGATGTATGAACAACCGGAATATCACCATAATCAAGCTTATTCATCGCAGAGTTTTCGTAGATTTTCACCCCCATATCGAGCGCTTTTTTACGTAAACCTCTAACCAATAATGCGGGTTGTACACTCGCAGCGGCTGGTGAGTAATACCCTTCAATATGGCGATGTGAACCGGCTAATTCCGCAATATTACTGTCATCACATTTGGACCAACTATTAATGCCTTCTTTTTCAAGCTCATTAACAACTGGCGCTATGCCACCTTTTTGTGCTGTATTTGTCGCAGTGTAATAAGTACCATGTCGATACAACTCCGCATCAATCTTATTTTTCTGACAAAAATCTTCTATCTCATAAATCACATTCTCAGATTCTTTCACTAACCATTGAGCTTGCTCTTCACCAAACAGTCGTTTCATGGTCGGATACTTGGTTGCCCATGTCAGCATACACCCGCCATTCGCACCAGATGCACCACTTCCACAAAGATCTTTTTCAAGAATAACGATATCAAGTTCAGGCTGCTGCTCTTTTAGCATAATCGCAGTCCACAAGCCTGTATAACCGCCGCCAACAATGGCAACATCAGTAGCAATGGTTTGTTCAAGAGTTTGAATCGGATCTGACGGCTCGCGCTCGAGTGCTTGCTTTAGCCAGTAAGATTGATGAGATGACATAGAGAGTTCCTTTATTACACTTCTACTTAGCCGCCCTGCTGCAAAGAACGAACAGATCTTTGGTATGACTGAAGACGGCAAAGTTAAATTAACGAGAGTTAGTTACCGCTATAATTGCTTGTTCAATTGTATCGGCTATGAATTGGGCATCTTTCTGGGTGATGACTAAAGAAGGGCGAAGCGTAATGATGCTGCTTTCTATAAGCTTAAACGCTAATCCATTCTCAAAACACTGATACATAATGGTCTCGGCTTCATGCAACCCACGTTCGCCACTATCAAGGCTATCTAGAATCTCAATTCCAAGATGTAAACCAATACCATCAACGGCACCAACAATGGCGTATTTTTGTTGCATCTCGATGAATCGGTTTTTAAGGTAATCACCCAAACACATTGAATTTTCGACTAAATTTCTATCTTGTATTTGCTCAATCATTGCGACACCCGCCGCGCCACACAGGCCATTTTTTTCATGGGTATAGTGCCCAACAGACTGTGTTTCCAACACATTGTATTTTTCAGCAACCACCACACCAGCAAAAGGCACTAAACCTCCGCCAAGTGACTTACCCAATACAAGAATGTCTGGTGTGACATAATGCTCACACGCGAACATTTTTCCTGTTCGACCAAATCCTTCTATGATCTCGTCAAAGATCAGCAGTGCCCCAAACTCTTCACAGAGCAATTTCACGCGCTGCCAGAAATCTTGGCTTGGCATTACTGGAGTTGCACTAATTGGCTCACCAACAACGCAGGCTATATCCCCCTCCTTTTCAAACAAGGTTCGCATCTGGCGTAATATTTCATCATCCACTTTTTGCTGACAATTAAAGCCCCATGGATTATTTTGATAATTTGGGAAATCCACATGCAAAGCACCTGGAACCATTGGGCCTAGCCGTTTTTTAAATAGACGCTCACCACCTAAGCTCGCAGACTGGAAACCGTTACCATGGTAGGAATCCCAAAAGGAAATCGTCTTCCATTTGTTGGTGTATGATTTCGCAATTGAAACAGCAAGCTCAATGGCTTCAGACCCACCGGGGCAAAACGAAACACGATCTAAACCGTCAGGCGTGATATCAACCAATTTTTTCGCTAGAGCAACGATATTTGTGTTGGTATAACGGCGAGACGTAAACGTATTTTTCTCTTTTAGTGCCTTGATCATGCTTTCAATAACATGGTCATTATTAAAACCTGCGGCATGGACGCCATTGCCGTGGCAGTCCAAATATTGCTTCCCTGAAAAGTCATAAATATAAGCACCTTCCGAATGCGATAGTGCATGCAAAACAGGCGTACTCAAACTTTGGTGCAAAAACAATTGTTGATCTTGTGTGATTAATTCACGTGAAATTTCATCCAGATGTTCTTCTTGATAATCAAGACGCTGCTGAGATATGTTCACATCACCTTGTTCACGGCTAATTTCTTCAATATTTACGACTTGTTCAGACATGTGTTTTTCTTAATTGGCTATTGGTTTCAGGTATTGGCTTTTAGGTATTAGTTTTTGGCTATTACTCGATGAAAAAGCGTTATTACGGATCATTGAGTCACAGACAAAAAATCCACCTCTGACCGAGGTGGACTGATTAGCGTCTTCTTTTAATTAAGATTTAGGCTCTGATTTTGCGTCGAACTTTTCAGACCATTTCGCTAGGATTTTTGCGCGGTCGCTACCCATTTTGGCAAAATCCATATCCGCCATCACTTCTTGAACATTAGGGTAATGTGATACAACTGCTTCAACGTCTTTATGCGCGACAACTGGGTAAGACTCGACATAAAGTTCATTAGCTGACTTTGATACAGACCAGTCAACAACACGCTTCGCTGCATCATTATCGGCAACAAGACCAACAGCTTCAGATTCCCAGCCAATTCCATTTGGTGTAATAACAGCTAGAGGCGCGCCCTGCTCTTTTAACTTAGCACCACGAACGGCCATAGAAATACCGATAGCGACTTCACCCATGCCCGCTTGAACACAAGGCTTAGAACCAGAGTGAGTATAATGAGCGATGTTGTTATCAAGCTTTTTCATGTAATTCCAAGCTTCGTCTTCACCCATGTTGTTTAGCCAAGCAGATACCTGCATGTAGCCTGTGCCTGATGAGGCAGGGTTCGGCATCGCGATATGACCTTTGTATACAGGGTCTGCTAAGTCTTCCCAAGATGTCGGCGTTGGCAAATCTAGCTGTTTCGCAACAATCTCGTTAAAGCAAACGGCATTAAAGAACGCATCATTCCCAAACCAAGCTTGATTGTCTTGTGGATCGTTCAAGTTAGGTCGCAAGTCTTCAAGACCCTTTGGTTGATACGGCTGTAGAACACCTTCTTCTTTTAGTAGTGCCATAGAAGAACCAGCTAGCCCCCACACCACTTCAGCGCGTGGGTTGTTTTTCTCTGCGAGTAGTTTCGCCGTCATGATGCCTGTCGAGTCACGAATCCATTTGATCTTAATATCTGGATTTTCACTCTCAAAAGCCGTCTTGTATTTCGCTAATAAATCAGTTTCGAACGCGGTGTATACCGTTACTTCTTCAGCAGCTAACGCGTTTGTTGCTAGAACAGACAGTACCGCAGTTAGCGATCCTTTAATAAAACGGTTTTTCATTATTTTCTCCAATATACAATTATTTGGTATTGACCAGTTGATGGTGATTACCCTAGTGGATCTACATGACGGAACTGTGAACAAAAAATGGCAGTTTAACGACATAATTCAAACTGTGACGTCGATAGTCGGTGCAAAGATACTTATATGAAGATTTGATGAATTTAGCCTTCTCGCTATTTACCTCTCTTTTTATTGCCTGCTAGAGTGAATTCAAATTCTGGAGTAGTCCAAAGAGAAATGTAATGAATAACGAATACCTACTGTTAACACCCGGGCCTTTATCAACATCTAAAACCGTTAGAGAAGCGATGCTTAAAGACTGGTGTACTTGGGATGACGATTACAACAAAGAAATTGTAGAAGTCATTCGTCACAAGCTCGTCAATTTAGCAACAAAGCACTCAGGCTATACCAGCGTATTAATGCAAGGAAGTGGCACAGCCTCAGTAGAAGCGACCATTGGCAGTGTCATGGGTGACAAAGACAAATTATTAGTTGTTGATAACGGTGCGTATGGAGCGAGAATTGCTCAAATTGCTGACTACCTCAACATCGATTGTCGTGTCATTAGCCCAGGTGAAGTGAATCAACCAAACTTGGATTCGATTGAGCAATGCCTTATCGACGATGACACGATTACTCATATCGCGATTGTTCATTGTGAAACCACAACGGGCATGCTTAACCCGATTAAACAGGTTGCTAAACTTGGTAAAAAACACAACAAAGTCATCATATTAGATGCAATGTCGAGTTTTGGTGGGATTCCTCTGGATATCCATGAAATTGGCATCGATTTTATGATCAGTTCGGCGAATAAGTGCATACAAGGTGTGCCGGGATTTGGCTTTGTAATCGCAAAACAATCATTGCTAGAGCAGTGTAAAGGAAACGCACGTTCATTAAGTCTCGACTTATATGATCAATGGCAATGCATGGAAAATAATCACGGTAAATGGCGCTTTACGTCACCAACCCATACTGTGCGAGCTTTTTACCAAGCACTTAATGAACTCGAACTTGAGGGCGGTATATCTGCTCGTCATAAGCGTTATCAAACCAATCAAACAACACTCGTTGAAGGTATGGCGTCACTAGGATTTAAGCCGTTATTAGACAAAGCGCTGCATTCACCAATCATTACTGCCTTCTACTCTCCAACTCACGAAAAATACAATTTCCACCGCTTCTATCAAGAATTGAAAGAGCAGGGCTTTGTTATCTATCCGGGTAAGGTGTCTGACGCTGACTGTTTCCGTATCGGTAATATTGGCGAGGTTTATCCGCAAGATATCGAGCGTTTGATTGTAGCAATTGAAAAAGCGATGTATTGGAAACCGCAAATGCAGGAAGCAGCAATATGAGCCTAGTTAATGGTCAAAATGATGCGCCAATTAACGTAACCCATTTGCGCAGTGAAGGCGATGTGAATACCACAGAGGCCCGTATTAAGTGGAATCAGTCCATTGATGATGAAAAAACCCAATCTCTGTTGAAACGCGATTCAGAGGTGTTTTTGCATCAGGCTATGTCCTCTCCTTGCTTAGATACATTGGATCATGCTCAAGGGATCTATATTCAAGATCACACGGGTAAAAAGTACATGGACTTTCATGGTAACAATGTCCACCAACTTGGTTACGGTCATCCGCATGTACTAAAGCGAGTGAGTGACCAAATGGCGAAACTGCCGTTTTCACCTCGTCGCTTTACTAACGAAATTGCAGTGGAATGCGCAGAAAAGCTAACTCAAATCTGTGGCGGTGATCTAAATCGCGTGTTGTTCGCTCCAGGCGGAACGTCTGCGGTTGGAATGGCGCTTAAGCTTGCTCGCCATGTCACGGGGAACTTTAAAGTCGTGTCATTGTGGGACTCTTTCCACGGTGCATCGTTGGATGCCATTTCCGTCGGTGGTGAAGCGTGTTTTCGTCAAGGAATGGGGCCGTTAATGGCGGGTGTTGAGCGTATTCCACCGGCTGTTTCTTACCGAGGTGCGCTCCCTTCAGCTGACGGCAGTGATGTGCATTACGCCGATTATCTTGAATACGTGATTGAAAAAGAGGGTGGCATAGGCGCATTCATAGCAGAAGCGGTTCGCAATACCGATGTTCAAGTGCCTAGCAAGGCTTATTGGAAGCGTGTCCGAGACATTTGTGACAAACACAATGTCATGTTGATCATCGATGATATTCCGAATGGCATGGGTCGCAGCGGCGAGTGGTTCACTTATCAAGCCTACGATATCGAACCCGACATGCTGTGTATTGGTAAAGGCTTCGGCGGAGGTTTAGTCCCCATTGCCGCCATGGTCACTAAAGAGAAGTACAACACGGCCGAACAAATTTCCATGGGCCATTATACCCATGAAAAGAGCCCTATTGGTTGCGCAGCCGCACTCGCGACGATGGAAGCCATTGAGAATGAAGGCTTACTCGAAAAAACAAAGCTTGATAGCGAATTCATGCAACACAAACTGAATGAGCTGAAAGAACAATACCCAATCATTGGCGATGTTCGAGGTATTGGCTTGCTTTGGGGCGTTGAATTGGTCACAGACCCAATCGCAAAAACACGCGCGTTCGATGAAGCAGAAGCAGTTTTGTATCAATGCCTTAATGACGGATTAAGCTTTAAAGTCTCGCAAGGTAATGTCATTCAGCTTAGTCCGCCTTTGATCATAGAGCGTGAGCAATTAATCGAAGCGCTCGCCATTTTTGAAGAAGCTATTCGCATGGTCAGTATTCGTTTCAACTACCCAACTTATTAACTCTCATTTTAACTGGTGAAATGGGTAGCCCTCACTTCACTGACAACACTATTTTATAGGTATAGCTATGACTAACACATCACCAATACAAGCAGTTATTTTTGACTGGGCAGGAACCATTGTCGATTTTGGCTCATTTGCACCAACAACGATTTTTGTCGAAGCTTTTCGTCAAGGTTTTGATTTCGATATTTCACTAGAAGAAGCACGTGTTCCGATGGGCTTAGGAAAATGGGAACATATTCAACAGCTGGGGCTTCTAGAAAGCGTCAATGAACGCTGGACTGCTCAGTTTGGTCAACCGATGAATGACAGCGATGTCGATAAAATTTACGCCGCCTTCATGCCCCTGCAAAAAGCCAAAGTAGCAGACCATGCGATGCCTATCCTGAATGCCGTTAAAGTAGTTGAAGGTTTGAAAGAGCAAGGGATCAAAATTGGCTCATGCTCTGGTTACCCGCGTGAAGTCATGGATATTCTAATCCCTGCGGCGGCCGAATATGGCTATAAGCCAGATGCCGTTGTGGCAACGGGCGATCTTCCTCAAGGCGGGCGTCCTGCTCCTTATATGGCGCTGCAAAACCTAATAGAGTTAGAAGCAACGGATGTTAAAGCGTGTGTGAAGGTAGATGACTCATCACCGGGCATTTTCGAAGGGCACAATGCAGGCATGTGGACAGTAGGTCTACTGCTTTCCGGTAACGAGGCGGGGTTAACACTAGAAGAGTTTCAGAATGCAGACGAAACAACCCTAGAACAAGCTCGTCAAAAGGCTGCTGACAAATATAACAAATCGGCACCGCACTACCTGATTGATACGATTAACGATTTACCCAATGTCATTTCAGATATTGAACGTCGTATTGGCCAAGGTGAGCGTCCATAAGCACAATTTGTTCGATAGAGATTTATACTATATTTATACGAAAGTGATTTATGCGATGGCATTACCCGCTCAACTTACGGCCAATGACATTTCAATCTCGCATTAATCAACCGCTCTCATAAGTCGAACGCTTAAATCCATATTAGGGTGCACACTCTTTGGTGCGCCCTAATTATTCCTCAATTTATAAATCCCATACTGACCTAAATTAATAGACACCGTTTGGCTTTTGATGTTGAGGAAATGTACGAGTCATATTGAGTACCGCCTGCGTCACTTCGGCCAAAATACCCTGCTCCAATGCCCAACGATGCCAATAGAGGTCACGTGCAAACCCATGCCCAGGTAATAAATCAACCAAACTGCCTATTTCTAATCGGTCTTCAATCATTAAGTCGGGCACCATGCCATAACCGATATCTAGCTCTGTCATTGTAATAAACGCTTCTGGTGATCGCAGAGTATGGTATCGCCATTGACCCTCTTTCAAACCAAAGTGATCTTCTAAAAACGCGTGATGCATTTCATCAAATTGATCAAATATGACCGCGGGTGCTGCTAGGAGTGCTTCTCGGGTTACACCATCAGAGAAATAACGAGATACAAAGTTGGGGCTTGCCACGCAACGATAATTAAGCTGACCAAGATAATCGCTACTGCACCCAGTAAGCGGTGTGGCATTTGCGCTTATCGCAGCCAACACCTCACCACTTCTTAACTTGTCCAAGGTATTCTTCTCGTCACCCAAGATAATATTTAACGCCACTTCATGGTTGCTTAACACCGATTTCAAGGCAGGTAGAAGCCACAACGCCAGACTGTCGTGATTGCTCGCCAATGCGAGTTCTGTCACTTCCAACTGCTTATCCGGCCACCACTCTTGCTCTAACAGTTTCACCTGTTTATACAACCCAAGTAACTTCTGTCCTGTGGCAGTTGGTTTCGGCGGGACCGATCGCACCAGTAGCGGCTGAGCCATTGACTGTTCTAGCTGCTTGATTCGTTGGGATATTGCAGATTGAGTGATGAATAGCTTTTGGGCGGCTAAATCAAAACTGCCTAATGAAATCACTGCATCGAGTGCTGCCACGGCTTTGTAATCCATCATGACATTAGATTTCCTTATCAGTCATTAATTTAATTAGAGTTACTTATTCAAGGTTATCTCATAAGCTGTAAAAACTGAAGAGAGTGACGACTTAATCACGGAATAGAGTCAAACAAATGGAGAATAGAGAATGAGCGCTTGGGTATGGCTACAGGGATTTGGTATTGGTGCTGCGATGATCATTCCAATTGGGGCACAAAACGCCTTTGTATTAAATCAAGGCATTAAAAAACAGCATCATTTGATCGTAGCGATGATCTGCGCTACTTGTGATGCATTCTTGGTCTTTGGCGGGATTTTTGGTGGCAGTAAGCTTCTCGCCGCCTCCCCTTTAGCACTCTCTATTATCACCTACGCAGGAGTTCTATTCCTGACGTTTTATGGTCTAACGTCATTGTATCGGGCATGGCAATCGCAAACCGATACCATGAAAACCAATCAGGCGTTTATGTCACGAAAGGTCGTCATTAGTGCCACGCTTGCCGTTACACTGCTTAATCCACATGTCTATCTCGATACCTTTGTTGTGCTTGGTTCTATCGGCGCAAGCTATGCACAGCCTGATCGCCTTCCTTTCGCACTAGGCATTGTTGCTGCTTCGTTCTTTTGGTTCTTTAGCCTTTCAACCATTGCCGCAAAAATGGCACCCATTTTAAACCAGCCTAAGGTGCAGCAGGTCATTGACGCGTTAATTGGAATCATCATGCTATTCATTGCATGGCAACTGTTGCAATCTTTATCCTGATCACAGTTATGCTCGCCCTGCGTTAGACGAGGGCGAGCTGCTTGTTTCTTGTGCTACTATCTTTTTCTACAACCTATGTAGTAGAGACACGTATGTAACAGACAAACGTGTGCAGCAGGGAAGCCTGTACAGTGAGGAATAAAGAATGTTCGCAGTCATTTTTAAGGCTAAACCCTTAACACAAGATCAGCACTATCTCGATACCGTAGCAACGATGCGAGAGCTCGCATTCAGCAAATACAACTGTGTTGATTTCATCGCCGCCTCTGAAGAAGGCCAGGAAATTGCCATCTCTTATTGGAATTCACAACAAGATATTCAAAACTGGCATCAAGACAGTAAACACCAAATAGCCCAGAAACTAGGGCAAGAGAAATGGTACCAGTCCTATACAGTTGAAGTCGTTGAAATCATCCGTAAGTACCATTCCCCTTCTGCTGACAAAGCGTAAGAATAATTAACTCATATCCATTTTATCGAACAGGGAGACGTTCATGGGTAAGCAATTTACAGCCTTATCAAACAAGCATATCGAGTTCATCGCAGAGCAAAAAATTTACTTCGTGGCGACTGCCGCACCAACGGGCAGAGTAAACCTTTCTCCAAAAGGTGGCGACTCTCTTCGTGTCATCGATTCAAACACCATCGCATGGTTGAACCTAACCGGTAGCGGTAACGAATCTGCAGCGCACGTATTACAAGACACCAGAATGACCATAATGTTTTGCGCCTTTGAAGGGTCACCGATTATCCTACGTACATACGGCCAAGCACGAATAATCCATCAGACCGATGCTGAATGGGATAAATATTGTGATTTATTCCCGAAAAGTCACGCCACAAGACAGATCTTTATTCTTGATATCGATATGGTGCAATCCTCATGTGGTATGTCAGTCCCCTATTTCGATTTCCAACAGGATCGTGACGATCTTAATCGTTGGTTCGATAAACGCGATAAAAATGATATCGAGGCGTATTGGCGTAAGAAAAATCAGAAAAGTATCGATGGATTTGATACTGAAATATTGGAAAGATCAGGTGTACCCATCGAGGATTAGCGGCGCACTAACGCCAGTTCTACTTTTCGGCATACCGCTGAAATTGCATCCATAAACAGGAACTTCATGACCAAACTTTATTGTCTTTGTGGTTTTATCGGTTCAGGTAAAACCACCTATGCGAAACAACTTTCCGAGCAGCACTCAGCCTTTCGATTCAGTATTGACGAGTGGATGATCCCGCTTTACGGCGAGCATATGGAACGTGATGTCTTCAATGCAAGGCTAAATACACTTGAATCTCTTTTTAAAGAGTCAGCATTGCAAATGATCTCATTAGGTATGCCCGTCATTTTTGATCTTGGCTTATGGAAGAAACAAGATAGAACCGATATGGCTATGTGGGCAGAAAGTCATAACCTCGATTTTGAACTTATCTATCTTGATGTCGATTTTGACGTCTGTCAGCAACGCGCATTTGCTCGTAATGACACCCGAGGCGACCAAGCCTACGAGATGACACCTGAAATGCTAACCCTTTTTTGGAGCTGGTTTGAAGTACCCTCATCAGATGAAGCAATAACGATCATTACGCCAAACAGTTAATCATCTTAGCTATTGTCGGAGCACAATAAAGATTGATCACTTTTTGACTGTATCTAGTCTGGTGGGCAAGTCAGCTAAAACACTTTTGCCCCAAAGTGAGTTTAAATTGCCTAACTGCCCACTTCACCACCTTTCATTTGACCTACTTTCTCTCATGTATGACAGTGCAAGAGGTTAGCTCGCTGGTTGGGATTAACGCCGTATAGTAAAGACAGAAAAGGAATCAACTGACTCCTTTTTTTGTGGAATTGTATTTCCTCTTTTTTAGTTCCAAGACTATTTCTCGAAGCTCCCCTTAAGGGTTCAGAATAATCTTTAGGTTAGTTGCAGTTTTAATCGCAACATACACTACGACTAAGCAAGTCGCTGATAAGAAAAAATGCCCTACTGTAAATAGGCCTAGCCTATATGTAACTGTTGTAAATGCCGCAAGCGGAAAGGTGAAAGCCCACGTTGATACTCCAAACTTCATCCCCTCAAATTTTTTCATGTTTATTGCAAGAGCAACAATAACCAAGAGAGACCATACGTACATACCAGCCGCTATGCCATCGTTTAATCCAACTATCTTAAGATAGCCAAGTAAAAACATGGATGGCGTAGCAAGGCCAATAAAGAACGTTGGATACAAAGGAACAGGGGGAGTTTTCCCTTGCAGGGTTTTAACCAGTATTGCTATGTAAAAAACAACACCAATCAACATTCCGGTGAAATACATCAGGTGGCTAATTCCAATATATTCGATCGGTGAAAAAATGGAGCAAACAACGTTGGCTAAAGGTGGAATTAAAAATGTAGGGTTAAGCTCAATGAAGAATTTATCTTTACTGATCCCCCACCAAGTTAATATCGTAATCAAAAGGGGAAGCTGTATTGCCGTTCCAGCCAACCATAAGGCCGTCGAATATTCTTCATACTCACTCAAAAGGCCCGACAACAAAAAAATAGTTATCGTGATACATGCTAAGAAGTTTCGTTTCGTCGCTACACGTATTTCATCTTTCAAACCTTTTGCATTGAAGGCAATTCGAGCAACTATACTTAGCACCATCACAGCAAGAATAAACGCAGCCAGCGATGCAATAGGAATGATCAAGGGTTCAAATATAGCCACTTGTGAGGCTTGAATACCGTTGGCTAATCCGGCAACACCCATTGATGCTGATATCAATGTTACAGGCAGTCTTAATAAGGTGTTACCGGTCATCATCAATCCTTAAACCGTCTTCATCAGTAAACTAATAGATTCGGCTTGAGTGCCCACAATAATTTGCATGTTTTTTTCACCTACATGCACAATACCGAGTGAGCCAAGCGCCTTAATTTTCTTATCGTTAACCAGATCTTTATCTTTAACCGAAAGACGTAATCGAGTGATGCAAGCATTGATTTCTGTCAGGTTATCTTTCCCGCCTAAAGCTGCAACGTAAGAGTGTGCTAGTTCTAGCTCTGATGACGGTAATGGCGCTGAATTATACTCTTGGGCTTCTTCATCTTCGTCTTCACGACCGACTGTTTTTAGGTTGAACTTAAGAATTACCCATCGGAACGTAACAAAATAAATAACAGCAAAACATAACCCAAGTGGTATTAGCATGTACCACTGTGTCGCTAATGGGTTGTGTGACTGTAGAACTAAATCGATAAATCCTGCTGAAAAGCCGAAGCCTGAAATCCACCCCATTGACGATGCAATGTACATTGAGATTCCCATGAAAACAGAGTGCAATATATACAGAGCAGGCGCAGCAAACATAAATGCAAATTCCATCGGCTCACTTACGCCAGTGAAAAACGAAGCGAAAGCAGCCGCAACCATTAACGATGCAACTCTTGCCTTATTTTGTTTCTTTGCCGTCACGTACATTGCCAAACCAGCTGCAGGTAAGCCAAACATCAACACAGGGAAGAAGCCCGCCATATAACGTCCTGTCACACCAATTTCAGCTCGACCTTCCGCAATAGATTGTGCTCCACCCAGAAAGTTAGGCATGTCATTAATTCCAGCTACGTCATACCAAAATACTGGGTTGATTGCATGGTGTAACCCCGTTGGGATCAACAAGCGGTTAAAGAAGCCAAATAAACCAGAACCAATCGCACCTTGGTTATACATCCACGTGCCAAAATTGGTCATGCCTGTAAATAGACCACTCCAGATCTGCATGAAAAGACCGGCAATAGCGATACCTGCGACCGCCGCCAAAATTGGTACCAGACGCTTACCATTAAAAAATGACAGAGCTTTAGGCAATTGTGTTTCTGAATAGCGGTTATAAAGAACCGAAGCGATAATACCAACAACAATGGCAACAAACTGGTTATCAGCTTTATCAAATGCCGCAGGAACATCGCTAATATCAATCCCCTGAATTATCGCAATCGAAGCTGGGTCTAAAAGAACCATAACCACAAGCCAACAAACTAAACCAGACAGTGCCGCCGAGCCATCACGATCTTTTGACATACCAAATGCAATACCTACCGCAAACAGAAGAGGTATATTCTTCAATATTGCCCCGCCAGCTTTAATTAGTAGCGCAGCAAAAGCGTTATCATGACCCCACCCATTAGGATCTACCCAATAGCCGACACCCATCAAAATGGCAGCCGCGGGCAAACAGGCAATAGGTATCATTAAGGCCTGGCCGACCTTCTGTAGATACCCAAACACATTAATACTCTTCATGGTTTTTCCTTGCTAATTCGTTAAAAGTGATGAGTTGTATATCATTTTCATTCAACCATTCGGCTAAGTTCTTGGAGGTGAGAACTTGTAGCTCAAGCTCACGTTGAGCGGTATAAGATGACACTGAATCAAGTTCAGAATCGTAATAGGCTGGATGAGCCATTATCTCTACGCAGCCATTAGGGTTTTGTTCTAATAGCTCCAAGACTGTTTGTTTAAACCCATTTTCATTCGCGCGGCCCGCATAAAACTTGCTGCTAAATTGGTCCGTCGTAATGACGTTCAGGTCATCGATTTTTTCGTCGTAATAATCAGGGCGTCTAGATGGAAGACCTAGCTCATTTACAAAACGAATAAACCCTTGTCGTATATTGGGTAAGAACGCCGAAAAGTGGTGCGAGTCGACATGACAAATATCAACCCCTTTACTGGCCGCTAACTTGTATTGGTTCATCGCTTCCAAATAAACTTGCTGCGGTGATATCGACATACTGTTATCCGTGAGATCAGCACGGCTTAAAAACTGGCCATTGTTATCAACGAGATCAGGAATATCTGCAGGGTTTGAAGCCGGCTTCCCTGAGGTTAAATTCACATGTAAGCCAATATTAGTTAATCCGTACGTTTTTATTAGATCAATCGCATCATCTGTACCTAACTGGTTCACCATCAGCGTTGTCGTGGTGACTAGTCCACTTTTCATTGCCTCAACAATGGCTGCATTTGTACCCTTGGTTAGGCCAAAATCATCTGCATTGATAATTAACTTCACTAAGAATCCCCCTTCAAAATCTCGATATCTTTGCGCTTAAACTCTGGAAGTAAGTCGAGGTTTTGTAGCAGGGTACCTTTCAGGGCTATTTCAAGCTTCTCACCCGTACCAACAAGAGGGTTCATGACAAGAGCACGCAATGCAGTTTTCACATCTCCATCCATTGCAGCCTTAATGGTCAGACGTTCAAAAGTCTTCATCGTTTGAATTAATCGAAGAGTATCTTCAGGGAACGCCTCTACGCTTAGAGGGTGAGCACCAGAAGATTTGATCATTGCACTGACTTCCACTGCACAATCATCAGGTAACCCTTGAATTGCGCCTTTGTTCAGCGTATTGACATGCATGATTTCACCCGTATCGTTGTAAATCGCATTCATCATCCGGCAAGCTGATTCTGAATAATATTGACCGCCACGAAGCTCTAACTCTTTTGGCTTAACAGCCAGATCAGGGTCTCGATAAACTTCAAACAGTTTGGCTTCAATCTCTTTTACAACATCCGCTCGATTTACGTTCTCGCCTTCTGTCGAGTCTGGCTTTGCCAATACATCTTCACTTGCGTAGAAGTATCGAAGGTAAGAACAAGGCAGCATTCCCATATCTTTGATTAAAGCACTCGACCACTCGAACGGAGCAATATTTTTCGGACGCATTTTATCGTTACCGGCCAGAACCTCATCGATAATGAACTGCATCTTATTTTGGTTTTTGTGGAGGATTTTTCTCGCCCATACAAGGTGGTTTAACCCTGCAATTTGAATAAAGAAGTCTTGAGGCTCAGCATTTAACAGCTCCATTGCGCCCCGCTCCATATTCACAGGAACGTTACAAAGCCCAATGGTTTTCGTTGAACTGTTTTGAAGAATCGCTTCTGTCACCATGCCTGAAGGATTCGTGAAGTTGAGTAGCCATGCATCAGGACAAAGCTCTTCCATTTCATAAGCAATCTCTAGTGCAATAGGAATAGTTCGGCAAGCATTAGCCAAGCCAACAATACCGTTTGTCTCTTGAGCTATCATTCCATACTTAGCAGCAATACCTTCATCTCGGATGCGACTCTCTAAACAACCAGCTCGGAATTGAGAGCAGACAAAATCAGCGCCTTCCAATGCAGAAGCTCTATCTTCAGTAAGAATGATGTTCATTTCACTACCGGCTTTCTCTGCCATGCGCTTTGTGAGTTCAAAAATTATTTCGGCCTTCCAGCGACTTTCCTCAATATCGACCAGCCATAGCTCTCTAATTGGTAGTGAGTCAGAGCGACGTAATAGCCCTTCAATCAATTCAGGGGTATAGCTAGACCCTGCACCAATAACGACAACTTTTAATGATTTTCTCATGCTGTATTCCTCTGTGCTGTGTACCTGAAATTTTCTTATGCATTAGAATTACAGGGGGTAACTTGGTTTACAAATCGTGATTGTTGATATACTCATAAATATAAGTAATCCATATTGGCAATTATCTATGATTAGAACACCAGTCAACCACAGCAATGTTTATCTATTTTTGAGCGTAGCCAGAACACTTAGCTTTACGAAAACAGGAAGACTATTTGGAATAACCCAAGCCGCTGTCAGCCATCGGATAAAGAGTCTCGAAGAAGAAGTGGGGTGTACTCTGTTTGTGAGAAAACCTAGGAACATAGCCCTAACCCCAGAAGGAAATCAGCTTTTCAAGTCAGTGTCTCAGTCATTTGAATTAGTAGATAATGTGATCGACGACCTAAAAAACCCTAACCCAGCGGGCACGATACGTATTGGCACCTCGCCATCTTTTGCCTCTCAAGTTCTTATACCCAGTTTGCCTAAGTTTATAGAGAAACACCCTGCCCTTGATGTACAGATCATTACCTCTAGCGAGTCGCAGAGGTTTGATGATGAAACAATGGACTTGGCCATCGTATACAGTGAAAATGTTGAGGGGCTTTATTGTGAGGAAATTGTTCGCGAAAGCATTTTGCCTATTTGTAGTCGTGAGTATGCGAAAAAGCACAATCTCAACAATGAACATCCCTCTTTAACGGGGCTGACGTTAATCAGGAATGTTAACTCGTCGAACTGGGTGCAATGGCTGGCCAAAGAAGAACGTGAACTAGACAATCATCGAAGCTTTATCGTTGATGATTTCCATTCTACAACATCAGCTGCAATAAATGGTTTAGGTATTGCGATGGGACGTTGGATACTGGTTAAAGATTTATTGAAGTCAGGCGATCTTATTTCACCATTTAATGCAGCTCTAACAGATAAGCATTACTGGTTAGTTACCGTGAACGGCATGGAACACAGACCTAAATACCGCTTGTTCTCCAAATGGATACAAGATGAAATTTTTGGGTCCAAATAATTTGGACTTTCCATACTTGTAGTTATTTACTATTTCTTAATCTAAGAAAGTCGCTAGCAAGGTTTTGTCCAATAATGAGCTTCAACGGCCTAGTAATGATTGTGATCACCAAGGGATTCTGTCGTATCTTAACTACCAAGCGACTTTGTCATTACATTAACTATCGAGCCGATCGATAGGTACTTTCTGATCAAACTTTATTATCTTCCTACAGCTATGTGCCTATTGCTCATGTTTGGTTACAAACTTAATTCGATCCTTACTTAAGCTTTATAGATAATGAATTTTCTGTCATTACTACGTTGTCGATGAATGTTCTCAGTCGCTCTAATACACCCACTTTTTTTGCTTGCGCTGCTTTGGATCTATTTCTGTATCCAATTTGCAGGCACGATGAACTGGCAGGCGTTAAGTGACGTGGGTGTTTATGGCTTAGTAAGTACCGCAATTCTCTTTCCTGCCTTTCTCGGTGATTGGGAGCAGTTTAAAAGTGCCAGCATCATCGTTTCAATCGCAACAGGCATTGGTCTTATCGGTAAATTCCTTATTGACGCCAAACGCCCTGATTTAAGTGGCAATGACAGCTTCCCTTCAAACCACACCGCTAATGCTTTCGCAGCTTCCACCGCTCTCATGATGTGGCATGGTTGGTTGATTGGATTGCTCTCTTACGGCCTTGCATCATTAGTTGGCTTAGGCCGAGTTAAAGCTTTCAAGCACCATTGGAGAGATGTTATTACCGGCCTTGCTGTGGGTTTAATTGCCGCTATGGTTGCGTTAAAACTGTTTTTGCCTGAAAGCTAAGCATCTCAATTACGTTTATTTGCATTCTATCGACTGTATCTCTGCATACCCAGATCATGATGCTCAATACTGGGGCTTTTTTGGCTAATAATATCGGCAAGCAACTGTCCAGAACCACACGCCATTGTCCAACCTAATGTGCCGTGACCGGTATTGGTGAACAAGTTTTTAATCGGTGTTTCACCTATAATTGGAGTGCCATCTGGCGTCATTGGTCGTAAGCCCGTCCAGTATTCAGCCTGTTCAAAATCGCCTACATCAGGAAATAGTTCATTCACAACACGATTAATCGTAGCCGTTCTTCTTTCTGGAATCGAAAGATCAAAATCTGTTAGCTCAGCAGTTCCTGCGATTCTTAGGCGATCTTCAAACCGAGTAACCGCGACCTTATACGTTTCGTCCATCACTGTAGAAAGTGGCGCATTTTCAATGCATTTTATAGGCAACGTTAATGAGTACCCCTTCACAGGGTAAGTTGGTAATTTAATACCCAGCGGTGCAAGTAACTTAGCAGAATAACTTCCGCAAGCGACGACATAATGGTCGGCACGTAATGACCCAATACTAGTCTCAACCGACTCTATTGAACCATTTTTTGCGGTTAAAGAATGAATATCGGTATTGAAATGAAAATCTACGCCAGATTGTTTAGCAAGCTCAGTGAGCTGTTGGCAAAACAAAAAGCAGTCGCCCGTTTCGTCATTGGGTAAATGCAGCCCACCAACCACTTTATCTTGCACACGCTTAAGTGCCGGTTCTTTCTCAACGCACCCTTCTGTATCAAGCAATGAAAACTCAGTGTTACTCTGCTGTAGCAGCGCCATGTCTTTTTCTATCGCAATAAGCTGTTTAGGATTTCTAAACACTTGCAGCGTTCCTAATTGGCGGCCTTGGTATTCAATTCCTGTTTTCGCTCTTAGCTCAGTTAAGCAAGATTGGCTATGGTTCGCCAAACGAAGCATTCTTGATTTGTTGGTACTGTAGTGAGATGAACGACAATTACTGAGCATTTTACTTGCCCAAGATAGCATTGAAGGTGACAGGCTCGGTTTAACCTTCAATGGAGCATGCTCTTGCATCAACCATTGCATCGCTTTCAAAGGAATCCCCGGGGCTGCCCAAGGAGATGAGTACCCGTAAGAAATTTGCCCCGCATTAGCAAAACTCGTTTCTTTCCCGCACTCTGATTGTCTATCAACGACCGTCACGTCATGCCCCTGAAGAGAGAGATACCACGCACTTGTTAGCCCAATCACACCTCCACCCAATACGATCACTTTCATTGCTTTTTCCTATTTGTTAGCTGAGCCTAGTTTGTTTGATTTACAAAGCAGCAACAATCGATAAGAATTAATAACAGTGTATAGAAAATCTAAAGACAGTTAATGAAACATCTAAAAAGTAATATGGCTTCAGCGCTGATGACATTTGTTGACGTTGGCAAGCTCGGTAGTTTAACCAGTGCAGCACGAGCCAAGTGTTTAACGACGGGCGCCATCAGTCAGCAACTCCTTCAACTCGAAAATAATATAGGTGTGCAATTAGTTGTTCGACATTCACGCGGTGTGACCTTAACCGAGGCAGGGCAGCTTCTTCATCGAGTTGCTTCTTCAAGCTTCCAAGATATTGATACTGCTTTAGCGAACTTACAAATTCACACAACCAATACCTCTGAAATACGCTTAAAACTTACCCCTTCTTTCGCTTTCAAGTGGTTAGTACCTAGATTGGAGGGTTTTCATCGTCTGTTCCCCGACATTCAGGTTCAGATCTATGCAGAAGGTGCTTTAGTTGATCATACTTCTCATGACTTTGACCTAGCCATTGATTATGGTCCAATCCCCTACCGCGACCCTCAAGCTGAATTATTAATGGAAGAGGAACTGATTCCGGTGATGAGCCCAGATTATTTGGACTCGCATTCTTGGTTAAAAGGAAAAGAAGGACAACTTAATGATTGGGCTAAAGTGACCTTACTGCATGATGCTCAGCCTTGGTCTGGTGCGACACGCCATCATGAATGGCGCTACTGGGCAAAAGCGAACAACATCAATCTGCTATCTGATAAAGGGCATTTCTTTAATCGAACCGACATGGCAATGTCTGCTGCTGAAGCGGGGGTGGGCATCGCACTCGCTCGACGAGCATTAATTCAAAATGAGCTATCAAGTGGCCGATTAATTGCTCCATTTACACCTATTCATGCCAAGGCAGGTTACTTTCTTCACTCTCATAATGACTCCCCTGCGGGGCAGTCTTTTAAAAAGTGGCTACGGTCTTTCACGACACAATCGAACGGAGTCGTTTAAGTTCCTGAATGAATTATTTGACCGTGACATATCAACCATAAAAAGCGCCCGATGACGTGCATCGGGCGTTTTTCAAATATCATCTTCTACTCTTTAGAGTTAGCTTAATAAGCACTCTTTAACGGACGAATTCTATTAATATTGATTCGATGTTTTTTCTTAAGTTGTACATGACACAACTCTAAGATCAAACCGAACATCATAGCAAAGTAGATATAGCCTTTATTGACATGAATGGCGAAACCCTCTGCCATTAACAAGCCACCAAGTAAAACTAAAAACAATAGAGCCAAGGTCTTAAATCCTGGAAACTTAGTCACCAAATAATTGATCTTTTCGGCGGTCAAAACCATTACGATAGCTGATGACACTATTGCTGCCACCATAATTGGAATATCGTTAGTTAATCCAACAGCAGTGATCACTGAGTCCATGGAAAAGACAGCATCTACAGCTACAATCTGTAATAGCACTATCGCAAGACCTGTTCTTACATGCGTCGAATGACCTATTTCCGTATGCTTTAACCAACCCCACAGCTCTTTCAAGCTTTTCCCTAACAGAAAGGAACCACCTAGTATCATAATGAGATCTCGGCCTGTAAAGGCTACACCTGCAAAGCTAAGCAGCGGCTGAGTCAGGGACATTACCCAAGAAATCGAAAATACTAATGCAATCCGAGCAACTACCGCCAAGCCAATACCCAAATTTCGAGCTAACTTACGTTGGTGTTGTGGTAGACGTTCACAAAGAATTGAAATAAATACGACATTATCTACGCCAAGTATTACTTCAAGCGCGAACAACGTTGCAAATATTGCCCAGGTTTCAGGTAGTAGGAATAGTTCTAACATAAAGATGCCTCCATAAGGTGGAAGCGGGGTGAAGTGTTCAGTCGACTAAAAGGGTCGTCCATTAATTTGTTTTAACCTCTATAACTTAAGAAGCTGCAGTAAATCACTAAAAATTTGCTTCGACAATAGTTACTTTGTCAGCGAAATGTCATGCACCATTAGTGCTCAAATGATTTACCCTGTTCTCTTTTTGAACATACTTATAGCCGTAGCCACCTACAAGGTTTATCCAATAGATTATTTATATAGAGCACGAAGGGTTTGATAACAAAATAATTTTAAATTAATTGAAAACAGAGAGTTTTCAACATTACACCTAAAAATTAAGCTTCGAATGTAATCTGATATAGAGAGACATAAAAAACCGAAGGCTGGATTTCAACCTTCGGCTTCTTATCTACTTACGCTGATCACCTTTCAATTCACAGTGTAAATCGTTTTAATTTCAAGTCGATACGATCACTTTAGTTTATAGAAAACCGTTGCAAGTGGCGGTATACGTAGAGAAAGAGATTGCGGTAATCCTTGGCTCTCTACAGACTGTGTTGCCGCAGTTTGATACACGTGATAATCGCTGCCATTGTAGTGCGTGTTGTCTGTGTTAAGCAGTAACTCGTACTCACCTTCGATAGGAACACCTAGTGTAAACTCATCTTGTGGTACTGGTGTAAAGTTACTGATCACCAAGACACGTTCACCACTATCACTGATACGTTCATGAGCAAGAACACTCACATCGGATGCATCTTGCAGACGCCATTCAAAACCACGAGGGTCACTGTCTAATTCGTGCATCGCGGTTTCATTACGGTACAGATGGTTCAAATCACGCGTGAGGTTTTGTACGCCTTTATGACGTTCAAATTCAAGTAAGAACCACTGCAATTGATCATCGTGATTCCACTCAGCAGTTTGGCCAATTTCAGCGCCCATAAAGTTAAGTTTCTTACCCGGTTGACCATACATGTAACCCATGTAAGCACGAAGATTCGCGGTTTTTTGCCACTCATCTCCTGGCATTTTGTCGTGGATAGAACCTTTACCATAAACCACTTCATCATGAGACAGTGATAACACATAGTTCTCAGTATGTGCGTATATCAATGGGAACGTGATGGTGTCGTGATGGTATTGACGGTGAACTGGGTCTTCTTGAATGTACGCAAGACTGTCATGCATCCAACCCATATTCCATTTAAAACCAAAGCCTAAGCCGCCCATAAAGGTCGGTGCAGATACACCCGGGAATGCCGTTGATTCTTCAGCAATCGTCATGGCGTTCGGGAAGTGTTTATAAACCTCTTCGTTCATCCATTTGAGTGTCGCAATGGCGTCGTAGTTCTCATTACCACCATCGACATTCGGAACCCATTGATCATGGCTGCGAGAGTAGTCGAGATAGAGCATTGAAGCGACTGCATCAACACGGATACCATCAATATGGAACTGTTCAAACCAATACAGCGCGTTAGACACTAGGAATCGACGTACATGCTCACGACCTAAATCGTAGATGTATGAACTCCAATCTTGGTGCCAACCACGACGTGGGTCAGGATCATGAAACAGTGGCGTACCATCAAAGTTGGCTAAGCCATGGTCATCTGACGGGAAATGCGCAGGAACCCAATCCAATACAACACCTAAACCAGCTTGGTGACACTGATCGACGAAATATTTGAAATCATCAGGGCTGCCAAAACGGCTAGTTGGTGCAAACAGGCCAATTGGCTGATAACCCCAAGATCCATAGAATGGATGCTCGGATACTGGCATTAGCTCTACGTGCGTGTAACCCAAGTCAACAAGGTATGGGATGAGCTGAGCAGCTAACTCGCGGTAATTTAAGAATTCACCATCTTCATCACGCTTCCACGACCCAGCATGAAGCTCATAAAATGAAAGCGCATCACGACGTTTTTCGGTGACAGGTCGACCCTGCCATTGGCTGTCTTTCCACTCATAACGGTCATGGTTATAAGTAACTGAAGAGAATGATGGGTGCTGTTCGCTATAAAAGCCCCATGGATCAGCCTTATGAGGTAAGCCTTCCCCATTTGGACCTTTCATCTCGAACTTATATTGAGCGCCTTCTTCTAATTCAGGGATAAAAATGCCCCAAATTCCGTAATCTAATCGCTGCATTGGATGACGGCGGCCATCCCACGAGTTGAAGTTACCCACTAAGCTACACGCTGATGCATGTGGTGCGTACACTAAGAAACGTGTGCCTGAAATAGATTTTCCATCACGCTCTAAAGTAACAAACTGCGCACCCATCTGGTGATACATCTCTTTTGGGTTATGCAGTTCATCGTAACCAGCGTACAGCGTGTGATATTGATAAGGATCGTCGATAAGCTGTTCAGTACCAGCCCAATTGACCGCGAGTTTATAGTGAGTAAAACGAAGATCGCGTGACTGTTTTAATACAAAACCTGAAGAGTCTTCACGCTCTAACTCGATTCGCTCTTCGCCTTCAATCACTAGTTCTACGCTATCTGCATCTGGTATCCATACACGCAGTGCGCCTTGCTCTGCTGACAAATACGGCCCAATAAATGAAAATGGGTCGGCAAATGTAGCATGCGAAAGTTGGGTGTATGCTTGCGTAATTTTATTAAGCCCTGTTTGTTTCAACTTAAGTTCTCCTAACCTAACTTTCGATAATTATTTTTCTATAGCCTGTTTTTTTAACTTACAGTTTATTAACAAAAAACCCGCTATACAGCAGGCTTTTTATTAGCAATCTAGTTTACCGAACTCCGGTCTATTTTAGAGTGACCAAGTTTATACTTTTATATGCCACTGGTATTAACAGTGGCAATATATGTTCGATTATTACTATTTTTCCGCTTTTGAACGTACTTCGGTTAAACGTTTGGTGATGCGATTGACGCTTTCTTTGGCAAAGATCTCATCCATGTTCATCGATAGCTTACGACGCCAGTTAGGATATTCATTAACTGTACCCGGAATGTTAACGGGTTGATCCATTTCTAGCCAATCTTCCAACTGAACACTCAATAGCGATGATGAGCCTGCAGCAACGTGTAATTGAAGCGCTTCACTTAAATATGAGTCCATTGGAACTTGAGATGCATCACGGCCAATACCTTCAGGTAGATAACCATGCCACGCAACAGAATCCAGAATGCCTTGTTTACAAATTAAGCGGTCTTGATACAGACCTTCTAGCTGTTCAGTGTCGGGATACAGACCAATTTCATGGCCCATTTTCAAGTCGTCACAGTGCCAGAAACCACGTAACGTTGGCATATCGTGAGTACATAGAGCCGACATTGATTGCTCTGCATAATGCGCCGGAGAGATAAATCCGCCATCGTCTTTTGACGTTTCGAAGAAGAACACTTTATACGAATTAACACCCGCGTCACGCAAAATATCAACAATCTCATCTGGCACAGTACCTAGATCTTCACCAATTACGCTACACTGATGACGATGTGATTCTAGAGCCAGAATTGCTAGCATGTCTTGAACAGGATAATAGATATACGCGCCTTTCGTTGCGTCTTCACCTTTGGGAATCCACCACAAACGCAATAGACCTAAAACATGGTCAATACGTAAAGAGCCGCAATGCTTCATGTTAGCGCGAAGCAGTTTTATGTACGCGTCATACCCTGTCTCTTGTAGTACTTGCGGATTCAGCGGTGGCAAACCCCAGTTTTGACCCAGTGGACCTAATACATCAGGTGGCGCGCCAATACTTGCATCAAGCACTAAACTGCCATTATCTGCCCAAGTTTCAGAGCCAGAATCTGCAACGCCAACAGCAAGATCACGGTACAAGCCTACCGCCATGCCTTTTTCTTCAGCGAGCAATTGAGCTTCATTTATCTGAGTATCCGCTACCCATTGAAGATACATGTAAAGATGAACACTGCCTTGGTTCTCTGTAATGTATTTTTGTACCGAAGCATTTTCAAACTGACGATACTCTTCTGGGAAAACAGGCCAACCCCAGATATCTGAATTTTCGCTATGAAGATCAGCGTGCAATGCATCAAATGCCGCCTGATGCACTAGACTCTCTCCGCCTAATTCCACAAACGAAAGGAATGCTTGTGCACGTTCACTGTTTTTATCTAAATGACGAGACTTAAACTCAGCGTATAACATTGGTAAAACGCTGTTTTTAAGATCGGCAACTTCACTGTAATTAACCCAGTGAGATTCACGTACTTTCTGTAGACGCTGCTGAAATTCAGCACTGCCGACGGTCTGTTGTGCTTTCGCACTTAATGCAAACTCAGGGACTGAGCTCACATCAATGTATAAAATATTTAACCAACGACGAGAAGATGGGCTGTATGGGCTTGCCCCTTCTGGGTTGGCAGGAAATAGCGAGTGAATAGGGTTCAAACCAACGAAGTCACCACCGCGTGATGCGATATCTGCGACGAGTTGTTTCAAGTCACCAAAGTCACCAATACCCCAGTTGTGAGACGTACGTAGGGTATAGAGTTGAACACTTGGCCCCCACATTTTTTTGCCTTCGCTCATCGCTTCTTGCTTGAAGCAAGATTGAGGCGTGACAATCAATGACATTTCATACGGCGATTTGCGACGCTTACGTGTCACGATAAGTTTGTGATAACCCCACTTAAGATCATTAGGTAAGGTAAATACTAAAGGGCCACCCTCTTTACGCTCATCGCGTACAATTTGAGATTGAAGATAGCCTTCAAGTACGTCACCTTGCTCTGTTTCTAAGCGCCAGCTAAATTCACTTTCTCTCGCGCTCACACCTAAGTTAAGTTCTACTTCAACAGGCTCACCATCCCGAAGGACTAAAACAGGCTCTAAGACCTGTTTTTTATGTTTCTTTTCAGCCGATTTTAATAGCGCCGCATCATTGCGCGTATCGTAACCAAGTGAGTTTAATAAGCTTAATAGTGTCTCATCGGCAACTTTTGCTTCTTCACCCCAAGCACTGATGTAACTATCAGCGAGTCGAGCCATTTCGGCGACTTGTTGTAATGCAGTTTGTTTTGTCATCGCTCTCTCCGAAGGTTTACTTATCCCTTCTTTGTGTAGGGTATTTATCTAACCGATACTCGGATTGTTTAAAGTCTAAACCGAGTAAGCCAAGGCCCTAAACTGTATACATAGGAAAACCTTGGCTTAATTTTTTGGAAAATTAACGCTTAACCGTTTCTAGTTTCCAGATGTTATTTACGTAGTCTCTAATGCTTCGGTCAGAACTGAATTTACCGACTAGCGCAGTATTTAGAATCGCTTTTTTCGCCCAACCTGCTTGGTCTCGATACTGTTTATCCATATCTTCATGCGCTTTAACATACGAAGCAAAATCAGCTAGACATAAGTATGGGTCACCGCCGTCAAGTAGGCTGTCATAAGTCACACGAAGCTTACCTGGTTCACCCGGTGTGAATTCATCACTAAGTAATAGGTCTAGTGACGCTTTTAGCAGTGGGTCTGAATTATAGTAATCAAACGGGTTGTAGCCGCGAGCTTTGGTTGCTTCTACTTCATCCACATCTAAACCAAAGATGTAGATATTTTCATCGCCTACTTCTTCACGGATCTCAACGTTTGCACCATCCATCGTACCGATAGTCAATGCACCGTTCAGAGCCATCTTCATATTACCCGTACCTGATGCTTCTTTACCTGCCGTCGAGATTTGCTCAGAAACGTCGGCCGCTGGAATGATAATTTCAGCAAGACTTACACGGTAGTCTGGTAGGAAAACAACTTTAAGCTTGTTACCAATGCGTGGGTCGTTGTTTACTTTCTCAGCAATCTTGTTCAGTGCGTAGATGATCTCTTTCGCTAGGTGGTAACCCGGAGCCGCTTTTGCTGCAAAGAATACAACGCGAGGCGCCATATCAAACTCTGGATCATTTAGTAGACGGTGATACAGAGATAAGATGTGCAGCATGTTTAGGTGCTGACGCTTATACTCGTGCAGACGCTTGATTTGAACGTCGAAGAT
Source organism: Vibrio kyushuensis (assembly GCF_050337325.1). Classification (NCBI taxonomy): domain Bacteria; kingdom Pseudomonadati; phylum Pseudomonadota; class Gammaproteobacteria; order Vibrionales; family Vibrionaceae; genus Vibrio; species Vibrio kyushuensis. The sequence continues at coordinate 195,744 of NZ_JAKJSV010000002.1, read as the reverse complement.
CGCATTCGTATCAAGCTCAATATCCATGTTCTCAGAAACCCAATCAGCCAAACGCTGTTTGTTCTCTTTCTTCACAGCCATGAACGATTTTTGGAACTTCGCATCGTCGGCAAACTTAGCAACAGCTTCTAGCTTCTCAAGGTGAGCTGGCCAATCAGAACCAATTTTGTCAGTAATCAAAGCAGACAATGCTGGGTTACAGAACTTCAACCAACGACGTGGTGTAACACCATTAGTCACGTTGTGTAGGCGCGTTGGGTACATTTCGTGGAACTCAGGGAAAAGATCACGTTTTACCAAGTCTGAGTGAAGTGCTGCAACCCCATTCACAGCGTAAGATCCGACCACGCTTAGGTTGGCCATGCGAACCATACGGTGGAAACCTTCTTGGATGATAGACAGCTTTTGCTGCTTCTCAACATCACCAGGCCACATCTGACGAACTTCTTGTAAGAACAGGTGGTTGATGTGGTAGATGATTTCCATATGACGAGGAAGTAGACGTTGAATCAAAGACTCACTCCACGTCTCTAGTGCTTCAGGAAGGAGCGTGTGGTTTGTGTATGCAAAGGTTTTAGAGCTGATTGTCCAAGCTTCATTCCAGCTCAAGCCTTTCTCATCGATCAAAATACGCATTAGCTCAGGGATAGCGATAGCTGGGTGCGTATCGTTTAGTTGAACTGTTTCGTATTTTGGTAAAGATGCCAGTGTGTGACCCGCTGCTTCATGGCGACGAAGGATGTCACGAATGGATGCTGCACTGTGGAAGTACTGTTGCATCAGACGCAGTGTCTTACCCTTCTCATGGTTATCATTTGGGTAAAGAACTTTGGTGATGTTACCGGCATCAATGAGTGCGTGTTGCGCTTCAAAATAATCACCATTGTTAAAGCTTGCTAGTGAGAAAGGTGCAATTGCTTGGCACTCCCACAAACGTAGCGGATATACCGTATCACTTTCATAACCAACGATTGGCAGATCCCATGGCATTGCTTTTACAGCCATACCTGGAACCCAACGACGTTTCTCTTTGCCTTGATCTTGGTATGTTTCAACATGACCATAGAAACCAATTTCTTGTGCAAGTTCTGGGCGAGCAACTTCCCATGGGTAGCCTTCTACACCACGCCAAGCATCAGGCGCTTCTTGCTGATGACCTTTCTCAAATGATTGCTTGAACAAACCGTATTCGTAGTGAAGGCCATAGCCTACGGTTGGGTATTCTTGTGCCGCACATGAATCCATGAAACAGGCAGCAAGACGACCCAAACCACCATTACCTAATGATGGGTCACGCTCTTCTTCTAGTAAGTCTGTTAAGTTTTGGCCAAGCTCTTCCATTGCATGAGTGATCTCTTCGTATAGACCCATGCTGATTAAGTTGTTGCCTGTTAGTCGACCAATCAAAAACTCTAGCGATAGGTAGTTAACGCTTTTCGCTGATTTGATTTTCTTATCTTGCTCTGTTTGTAGCAGATCAAGAGTTGTTAATTCTGCAAGCGCTCGCCCCATCGCTAGGTACCAAGCACGGCTGTCTGCATTTTCGATCGTCGTTGCGTACGTTGCTGATAAATGCTTTTTTACGCTTTCTTGAAATGCGATCTTATTAAAATTCTTTTGTTGAGTAGGTTTCATTATAGAAATCTCACTTTATTGGTTTAATCCATCTGAGACATATCGTGCATCCACACGCTATTCAAAACATCCTCCTACTCATGGTGAGACTGAGGAGGAGTAACTAGGGCGTAGAGGGCGTACCTCATACCTATCGGTGATCTAAATCTCACAAATCGATGCTAGCGATAAATCAGTCGTGATTCGCCTCACATCACCCTTGCATTTACCCTACTCTGTATTCATTAAAAAAGTATCTACCCTCTATTGATTGAACACTCAAAATGAGAAACAGATCGCATAGTAATGTCTATTTTTCTGAAAATTTCATAAAAATTAGTACAAGTGAGGACTCAGTGACACGACAAATCCCGCACTAACGTGATGCTCATCACACTTTAAAGGCGTAGAGTGCATTTTTGACGCTCTGAAGGGAAAAATTGGCCTTGGATCAACAAAAGTGCTTCATCACTTCCAGTACTATCCCCAACTAACGATCGATTGATCATAATAATTACGGATTAAAAAGATGTGGATTCCATCGAAATTAACTCGACCTGGTCGACTTCATAATGCGATTGTACGTCCTAGAGTCCTAGATCTACTGCAACAGGCTCCTTGTTATAAGCTTGTGCTTTTTCGCTCTCCTGCCGGATATGGCAAAACAACGATGGCCTCTCAGTGGTTGTCTGATAAATCGCATGTGGGCTGGTATAGCATCGATGAAAGCGACAATGACCCATTTCGCTTTATTAACTATCTGCTTCAAGCATTGAATAAAGGGACAGATAACGCCTGTCCAAATGCTCAAACATTGGCTGAGAAGCGTCAATTCTCGTCGCTGCACTCGTTATTTAGTGAAGTCTTTGCTGAGCTCTCCAACTTTCACCAAGAGTGTTTTCTTGTACTGGATGATTATCACCTCATTTCAGATGACGACATTCATGAAGCAATGCGCTTCTTCCTTAAGCATATGCCAGACAACCTTACCCTTGTCGTCACCAGCCGCGCTGCGCCACCTTTAGGAACTGCCAATTTACGTGTGCGTGATCTGATGATCGAAATCGGCAACGATCTGCTTGCCTTCGATACAGAAGAGACAACTCGATTTTTCAATCAACGCGTTGCCGATGGCATTGATAATGACACAGCGAAGAACCTTCAGACTTATGTTGAAGGCTGGCCTTCTGCATTGCAGTTAATCGCCTTACAAGCTCAACATCAAAAGCGAACATTGGCGCAATCAGCCGAGTCTGTTTCTCAATTTAATCACGCCCATTTATGGGATTATTTGGTTGAAGAAGTCTTTGATCTACTCGATCAAGAGACGCGTCAGTTTTTGCTGCAATGTTCGGTACTTGATCACTTCAATGACGAGCTTGTGAGCGCGCTTACCGAACGCGATGACGCATTGAGCATGATCGAATCGTTAAATCGATACGGACTATTCATCTACCCACTAGAAGATGAACAAAACTGGTATCGATTCCATAACCTTTTTGCTGAATTCCTTGCTCATGAACGTATGGCTCGCATTCCACAACAAGAACGACAACTGCATAAAACCGCGGCGCAAGCTTGGTTAAATCAAAAGTCACCTCATCAAGCCCTGCAGCATGCACAACAGGCAAAAGATAGCGAATTGGTGGCCTCTATATTGGCCAGTTACGGCTGGAAAATGTTCAACAGCGGAGAGCTACAAGCTCTTGAAAAAGCGATCAAAACATTAGAGCCAACACAGTTATACAGTGAACCTAAACTTTGCATGCTTGAAGCGTGGCTTGCACAGAGTCAGCACAGGTATAACGATGTTGGCGACTTATTAGCAAAAGCCGATGAGCAGATGAAGCTGCATAAGGTGAAGCTTTCGTCTAAAGAGCAAGGTGAATTTAATGCTTTACGCGCACAAGTAGCAATTAACCAAAATGAGCCAGAAAAAGCATTAGAGCTTGCAGAGTTAGCACTCAGTCAGCTGGATCACACCGTCTACCGTAGCCGAATTGTGGCAACGTCAGTCGTCGGAGAAGTCAATCACGTACTTGGTCATTTAAGCCGCGCACTGCCTATGATGCAGCAAACTGAAAAACTTGCACGCCAGTATCAAGTTTATCATCAGGCTTTATGGGCAATGCTGCAACAAAGTGAGATTTTGATCGCTCAAGGTTACGTTCAAGCCGCATTTGAGGTTCAAGACAACGCTTTTAAATTGATTGAAGAACATCAACTTCAACAAGTACCCATGCATGAATTTTTACTTCGCTTACGTGCCCAAGTCTTTTGGTGCTGGAACCGTTTAGATGAAGCAGAAGAGTGTGCTTATAAAAGTTTAGATGTGCTAGGAAACCATGATTCAAGTAAGCACTTACATAGCTACTCGATGTTGGCTCGTATAGCAATCGGTCGCGGCGAGCTTGATAAAGCAGCTAAATTCATTGATCAAATTGACCACCTTCTTAAACAATCAACTTACCACGTCGATTGGACAGCAAATGCCTCTCTATCCTTAATCTTATTTTGGCAAGCTCGTGGCGATTTGGACTCAATACGGCAGTGGCTCGATACTGCAGTTAGACCCGATGAAGCATGTAATCACTTCACTCAACTTCAGTGGCGAAATATTACTCGAGCTTACATTAATATTGGCGAACATAACAAAGCACAAGAGACACTAGCGTTCATTCAAAAGGAAGCGAATAAAGCTCAGCTTTTGACCGATACCAATCGTAATTTGATTGTTGACGCGGTACTTTCGGTGAGCCTAGGCAGTGAAGAGGAAGCGAAGGAAAAACTCAAGCAAGCACTTGAGCTCACCAATCAAACAGGCATTCTTGGCAACTTCCTCGTCGACGGTGGAAAGATAGGTCATTTACTTGAAAAGCTAAGTAACAAGTCTGAGCTTGGCGATTTAGAACGCCATCGCGCTCAACAACTGACTAAAGATATCTCAACCACGCAGCGTAGTCGTTCTGTTCACTTTGATGAAGAATTTGTTGAAAAGCTGGTCAATCACCCAAATATTCCAGAATTGGTAAGAACCAGCCCCCTAACCCAGCGTGAATGGCAGGTACTCGGTTTGATCTATTCAGGCTTTAGCAATGAACAAATAGCACAGGAGCTTGATGTTGCCGGAACAACAATTAAAACCCACATCCGAAACCTGTATCAAAAGCTCAACATTGCTAACCGTAAAGAAGCCATCAAGACAGCAGAACACTTGCTGCAGTTAATGGGTTTTTAGTCGTTAGCCACTCGCCTAACTATTTTAATAAAGCGGCCTCAAGCCAATAAAAAACGCCTAAACATTATGTGAATGTTTAGGCGTTTCAATCTTCATTTCTATAAAGATAGCGTCGAGGCTACCTAAGAAATTAGAATTTCTTTGGTGCGAAACCAGTCATTGCATCAACACGTAGTGCTTTACCAATTTTAGTCATCGGGTGTACAACCACTAGACCTTTAACTGATTTCTTTAATTTACCCATATCGGCTTGTTCAGCTTTGGTAATTTCACGTGAGAACGGCATATCAGAAAGATCTTTACGTTCTTTATTGATATCGTAATCTTGCTTGTGTTTTAGCTGGGCAATCTTTTTATTAATCTTCTCAATTTCATCCGTAAACTTTGAGATCATTGCTTGATCGCCACGAGATTTTGCCGCATCTAACTTAAATTTACATTTATCTAGGCGGTGGTTTAACTGTTGTACTTCTTTTTTTGAACTCATGACTCATGACTCTTGGATGAACTTTGGGCGCGGAGTATATCACAGTCTCACCCTAATCCCATAGAGCGTTATTTTATTGGTTTAAAGTCACTATTTACTTCAACTCACCTAAACTGAAACGATGAAACCCAATCTCAAGGATAGAGAACTATGCACAATTACATCCTAACTCTTGTATTCACTGCAATGGCATTACTTACTCCGTTAGCACACGCCAAAGAGTCAATCACAATCAATTACCTCACCCCTGCCAATGAGCAAGAGGCTGATATTCTCGACGTGATTAAAGAGAGTGGCATAGACTCATTAGTTTCAGTATTGGCCAACAAACGGTTTCCCTTCAACAATACGCTAACCATTCAATACGGAGGTAATGAAGGCCCAATGTATGATCCAGAGCAACACAAGGTTCATATCCCTTATTCGTTCTATCAGCAATCTCTGCACTATTTCACCAATAATAAATATCAAGAACGTTTTGATAAGAGCCCACAACTGGGTGCTATTGATACTTTATTACATACCCTTTTACACGAAGTCGGTCATGCTTACATTGTTGACCAAAACATCCCTATCCTAGGTAAAGAAGAAGACGCGGTAGATAACTTTGCAACGATCATTTTGATCAACGAAATAGACAATGGAGCAGATGCCGCGATAAGCGCTGCTGATATGTTTGCTTTTGAATCTGATGACAGGCCCGATTATTACGATTTTGGCGAATACATTGACGAGCACAGTTTTGATTTACAGCGCTATTTCTCCACTCTGTGCCTAGTCTATGGCAGTGATCCTGAGGCACATAAAGAACTACTGGATGAAGTAGAAGATGACTACTTATCGGAAAGAAAAGGTTTTTGTGAATTTGAGTTTCAAAACATTTCCCAAAACTGGTCTGTTTACATGAAAGAGTAACTTATAGCCAAGCTTAAGAGGATGATTGCACATGCCTAATTACGCATGAGGCACCTAGTTCATATGGTGAATTATTGAAAAGCCACACTTTTTAATAAACGGAATGTAATAACAAAATCACACTGTGGAGAAGAGCATATTAATCAATTCATTTACTCCCCATTGAGCAAATAGTTGTCTAATCTTATTTTTAGTACTAAATAAAATTATTCGACTGAGGAACATACCTCAGCGTTTGCCCACAGGAAGTAACTATGAACTTTTCAATTCGCAACCGCCTCTATATTTTATCTATCGTGCCACTGCTCGTCATTGCGGTCGGTATGATGTGGTTTACCTACTTAAAAACGACCGATTTTAATCAGCATCAACTCGAACGAACACACTCAAGTATGATGCTGATGAAGCAAAATGAGTTAAAGAGTTATCTTCAAATTGCCCGCTCTTCTCTAGACCCGCTATTGAAACAAGGCGCGACAATTGAAGAAGCGTTACCGACACTGAAAGCGATGCAATACGGCGAGTCTGGTTATATTTTTGCCTATGATGCGAAGGGCGTTCGAGTCGCTGTTGGTCAAGGGACGAAAGGCGTAGGTGATAATTTTTACAACTTACAAGACAAGCAAGGTAACTACTTAATTCAGGATTTAATAAAAAATGCTAAAACCGGTCAATTTACGACCTACTACTTCCCTAAGCCAGGGCAGTCTGATGCCCTGCCTAAACTAAGTTATTCGATGTTTATCCCCGAGTGGAATTTGATGATCGGAACGGGTTTTTATACCGATGACATCGACGCCGTCATTAATGATATGGACAATTCGGCTAACACAGCGCTCAACGATAGCTTAATGGCTATTGTCTTATTCTGTGTTTTCATTGCTGTTCTTGTCGCAGTTTTCGCTATCTTTGTTACTCGAAGCATTTTGCACCCAATCGATGTACTTGATAAGTCTATCGGTTCATTTGCAAGTGGTGATGCCGATCTTACCGCACGAATGGAAGCCTTCAAAATTCCTGAATTTGCTAATTTAAGTAAGAACTTCAATATCTTTGTAGAAAGTCTGCAGAATATTATTCGTAATGTGAGCGATGTTGGGCAGCAAGTCGTCAGTGAAACCAACGACATGTCAGGACGAGCTGCAATGGTTGATGAACTCGCTTCCGGTCAGCGTGAAGAGACCGAGCAAGTGGCAACAGCAATGACTGAAATGACCACAACAGCTGGTGAGATCTCGAATAACGCGAGTCACGCTGCTGGTTCAGCAAACGAAGCGGAAGAGCATGCAAAAGAAGCGCAAGAGATCGTTAACTCTGCCGCCAATTCAGTTCGAGAGCTAGCACAAGAGGTATCAGAAGCGAGCGATGTGATTTCTCAGCTAGAGAGTGATGTTAAGAATATCTCCTCTTCACTAGAAGTGATTCAAGACATCGCCGAACAAACCAATTTACTTGCGCTAAATGCAGCTATTGAGGCCGCTCGTGCTGGTGAGCAAGGGCGTGGTTTTGCCGTCGTGGCAGATGAGGTTAGAAAACTGGCAAGTCGTACTCAAGAGAGTACCGGTGAGATTCACGCTATGATTGAGCAGCTAAAATCTGCATCTGATGATGCAGTAAAAGCGATGGATTCTAGCCAAGCACGTGGTGACAGTACCGTGAAAGAAGCCAATGCCGCTGCCGAAGCATTAGTAAAAATTCAAGAGTCGATTAGCACCATTATGGACATGAACTCACTGATAGCAACAGCAACAGAAGAGCAAAGTATTGTTGGCCAAGAGATATCACAGCGTATAGTGGTTATCTCTGATCAAAGTAGTCAATCAGCAGATCTAGCCAATCAAAATAGAGCGGGTAGCCAGCAGCTTAATGGCCGCGCCAATGAACTGTCTGACCTAGTCGGAAGGTTTACTGTTTAACCTCAATCATGTGATTAAATCATCTCCCCATAAAAAAACACCAGCTGAAACAAGCTGGTGTTTTTTATTGTTAACCAAGTAACGCTTGAATCCGCTTGGGAAGCCGAGAGTAAACCTTGTCAGCAATAACATGAAAGCTTGGCATGACAGCGTAGACACCCGTAATAAAAAGTGTTGAACCTACTAAGTCGACAGGGCGATGCATACCAATCCATAGGCGGCTATACATAACCGCAGAAGCCCATACTAATACTCCGATTGCCCACGAATAACGTTTATTCTGCCAAAACAGTCCACCAAAAAATGCCACACAGATCGCGGTAAATATTGTATGCCCGGAAGGAAATGAATAGTCTTTTTCGCCTTGCCAATGACGTGTACGCCACTGACTAACTTCTGACGAAACAGCATCAATAAGCTGTACTTGTTGCTGTTCATCGAGGTTATAAAAGTGAATAGGGGTTGGGATCAATAGATCTTGCGCCAGTAACTCAGTGTATGGGCGTGGGCTTTCCGTCATCACCTTTAAGCTGGTCTTGCTTGCGAAACCAATAACAAGCAAAACAGCTAAGACCATCATATGAGCCAGCAACGTTTTGCGAGGAAGTTTCAATGCCAATGTAGCGACACATAGAACCGCTAAAGTGATTAAAAAACCACGACTTCCGGCAGAATCAGTAGCTATCGTAATAAAGCCACCAAAAGCAGTGCCTACTGACGACTTTAAATCCATATTAATTGTTAGTAATGTTACAGGTATGATCATTAGCAACATCAGCATTAGCTGTAGCAAGCCGCTAAATTTGTTCTTAAATAGTCTATTCACATTTATTTCTTAACGACCGCCTCAAAAGTGGCGATATATTAACGGAATATATGCATGAGAAGTATCAACTAGATGTCAACTTGCTGAAAAATCATTCAATCAAAGGCTTCAGTTAACATCAAGAAACAATAATTGCTTCATCGCATCTAATCGTCACCATCTCTACTCACTAAATTGCGTAAAAATGATGCACAGGCCCATGACCGGAACCGATATCTAACTGGTCAGCATGCTCAATCGCGCCTGAAATATAGTGTTTGGCATTCGCAACAGCATCAATCAGAGGTTTACCCTGTGCAAGATAAGAAGCAATGGCCGATGAAAGCGTACAACCTGTTCCATGAGTGTTCTTTGTTGCCACTCTTTTAGCTGAAAACACTTGAAGCTCATCACCCATGATTAGCAAATCATTACTCTTGTCATCTTTTTCTAAATGACCGCCTTTCAATAACACACTCTTTGAACCAAGCGAATGTAGCTGCTTAATCATCAGTGACATTTCTTGTTCATTTGTAGGTAAAGGTAGACCCGTCAACGCTGCACCTTCTGGCAAATTTGGCGTCACAACATCCGCCAAAGGTAATAACTCCGACTTTAGAGTTCCGACAGCTGATTGTTGAAGCAGCATATCGCCACTCGTTGCTACCATTACCGGATCTAATACTACAAATTTTGGTTTATATTGACGCAGTTTTTCTGCCACTAGAGAAATAATTTCTGTATCTGCAAGCATACCAATTTTAACTGCCACAACTTTCAAATCACCAAAAACAGCGTCTAATTGTTTCTCAACATGTTCTAACGGAATAGGAAATATGCCAGATACACCACAGGTATTTTGTGCAGTAATCGCAGTAATAACCGAGCAGGCATAACCGCCCGTTGCTGAAATTGATTTAATATCGGCTTGAATCCCAGCGCCACCGCCACTATCGGAACCGGCAATGGTCAAAACGATTGGGGTGGAAGACGCTAAAGAGTGGGTAGACATGAACTAATCCTCAAAATATATACAAAACACAAGCGTTCGTGATAGCACTTATCATACGTTATCCCGCTTGAATATATCACCACTTCAAATCCTACTTTGTCACAAATTAAAATCCTGAACTATAGTAAATGAGCCAACATAAAAAGGAGAAAGGCTATGAGCCAAGCGGCACTAATTTCAAGGCTGAATGAACTGCCAAGAATATCAGCAGTTTTGCAAGAGCTACTCGACATGGTGAATCAAGAGGATGTTGATTTCGGTGATTTATCGCAAAAAATATCAATCGATCAAGTTCTTACTGCAAGACTTCTTCGCATGGCAAACTCAGCTCACTTTGGCGGCAGCAAAACGGTCTCTTCGGTCAACGAAGCACTACTTCGCGTAGGTACAGGCCCCGTTAGGACCCTCGTCGTTGCATCTGTTTTATCTGGCGCATTTCCTAAAGTACCCACACTCGACATGGATGCCTATTGGACTGATACCTTTGAAGTTTCCGTTATTTCTAGCAAGCTTGCGACCGAATCAGGTATGGATGGTAATGAAGTATTTACCGCTGGCGTATTACATAATATTGGCGAACTTATGATTCATACGTTGGTTCCGGATGAAGCTGTTAAGATCCAAGAGCTGGTTGAAAATGGCATGAACCCGATTGCGGCCCAAGAGCAAGTGCTCGATGTCTCTGCCCCTTCTCTTGGCGCAAAGTTAGCCAAAACATGGAAGTTCCCAGATCATATGGTTGACGCTATTGAGCACTATCACGAGCCAAGAGAAGCAGAAATTTCACCTAAGTTAGCTGTACTTCTTCATTTTGCTCATGCCATCAATGATGATTGGGATGACCTTGCAGATGATCAGCAAAAAGTGCTCTACCTTGCTGAGCACCCTGACGCTCGCCTACTGCATATTTCATCAAACTTCTCTTCTACTATCGACAAGTTCCGTGGCAATGGAAAAGAGCTAGCTCAACAGCTAACTGCCGCCTAGTCTTAACGATCTCAGTATTTAACTGACGACAATATAAATCTCGGCTTCATCTAGCCGAGATCTTTTAATTCAACATATTACACGGCCTAACATGTTACTTAATCCAAGGTATCACTTAGCATAAGCCTCTTTATTCGCTCGCCACCGAATACTCGGCTTTTTGATCACAAGATACACCGCTATTGCCGCAAGGATAAAGCCTAACCCCCCCTGCCAATCAAACGACTCTTCAAACATAAACCAAGCTTGAAGTGCCGTTGTAGGCGGAACTAAATAGAACACAGATGCAACGCTTGATGACGCACCATGCTCAACCATATAAAGCAGTAACAAGACGGCCACACACGAGAGAACCACAACTAACCACACTAGGGTAAGCGCTAGTTCAGTTGTCCAAATAACTTGCCTTGTTTCAAAAAAATACGCACAGGGAATAAATAGCGCTGCTGCCGACACATACTGAACCATGGCACTCCCCACCATATCAACGCCTCGACAGAACCGTTTTTGATACAAGGTTCCCAACGTAATTCCGAATAGAGAGAACATACATATACCGACAGCTAGCCACTGATGTTGCTTAGACTGCCAATCAATATTACCGCCTAGCACTAACGCAATGCCGACAAAGCCTAACCCTAGCCCTATCCACTGCGAGAGTTTAAATTTTTCATTCCCCCACGAAAGCAACAAGACAGCCGTTAATATTGGCTGTATGCCGACTAACAGAGAGCTGAGCGCCGCTGGCATACCAAGTGAAATGGCCATGTAGGTCCCACCCAAATAGAACCCGTGAATTAACATGCCAACCACTAAGCTATGAAAAAATAGCCGCCCTTTCGGTACGGAACGTTTAAGCACCACGATCAAGATAATAAATAGCATTACATTTCCGATCATGCGTATGGAAAGCAGCGTGGCCGGTTCAGCATATTGCAGACCATAACGAGCACCAACAAAACCTGATGCCCACAACACCACAAAAATAAAAGGGATCATCCGCAACAACATAAAAACCCACTAGCCAATCTATTAACAATACTGCTACTTTAATTAGGTACAGAAGCATAACAAAGGTACAATTTTGACTATTTCTATGGGTACAGAATGGATGTTATAAACAAATATGACCAAGTCGAGCAGCATTTAAGACAAGCAATCACTGCTGGTATCTATCAAACAGATGACAAGCTGCCCTCTATTCGGCAACTCAGTTCAGATTTACAGGTCAGTAAGAATACGGTGATACGCGCTTACCAAGAACTTGAAGCCATTGGGTTTATCTATTCTGTTGCAAAGTCAGGGTATAGAGTGAGCCTAGCCAAACGCTCTTCTAATCAGCTCAGTACTGATCAGCATAAGCCCATTAAGGTTGATCTTCTGTCCGTCTGTAAATCCATTCTTACCTACTCGAGTGAGAAAGAGCTGCTGCCAACGGGTTCTGCACATCCAAATATCAACTTTCCTGCGATAAAAAGCTTATACGCTGAAATTGGCCGCCACGCTCGCATGCAAAGTCAACTTCCTAGCCATTACCAAATTCCTCCCGGCAATAATTTACTGATCAAACAATTACTTAAGATTAGCCACGATCTTGGTGTTCCCGCAAAATATAATGAGATCGCAGTGACTCACGGTGCTCAACAAGGGATCAGTCTTGCACTTCGCGCACTTACAAACAAAGGAGATATCGTTGCCGTCGAGTCACCCTGCTACTTTGGGAACTTACTTTTAATGGAGTCACTCGGGCTCAAAGTAATCGAAATACCAAGTTGTGTGACAACAGGTATCAATCCAGAAGCATTAGCCAAAGCCGTATCGTTGTGGGACATCAAAGCGATCATTGTCACGCCTAACTTTGCCAACCCAACCGGCTCTCAAATGCCTTTAGAAAACCGCCAAACACTGCTTAAAGTGTCAAAAGAGATCCCTATTATTGAAGATGATGTTTTTGGCTCATTAAGCTTTAATGAAAATCTACCAAGCTTGAAGTCGTTGGATACCCAAGACCGCGTGATATACGTTAACTCTCTTTCTAAGACGTTGGACTCTCGGCTGCGTATTGGTTGGATACTATCCGGTCGATACCAACAAAAAATCGAGAAGTACCTCATCAGCGACAACATGGGCAGCTTAAATTTGATGCAATCTGCCGTCGCTGAGTTTCTAACAACAGGTAAGTACCGTTCTCACACCAACCGCATGCGTCGTTTGTACCAAACAAATGGAAAAAGGCTTCATCAGCAACTTACGCATTATTTAAATCAATATCCTTTATTACAAGCCCAATTCCACCTAACTCTGGCGTCTGGTTCATTCATTATGTGGTTAACACTTCCAGATTATGTGGATGGACACCAACTCTCCCTTGAGTGCAAACAAGAAAAAATCAGCGTCTATCCCGGAATGGCTTTCGGTACTAATAACAAATTTAATCACTGTTTACGGTTAACTTACGCCAATCTTGAGGGGAGCCAATCTGAGCAACAAGCGATAGAAAATCTCGCAAGACTCATCAATCATCATTGCCAGAAACAACCTCAGTCAATTAAGCAGCAGGGAAGCAAATAGCGAATGCTTGTCTATAATTACTCTATGTTTCAAATGGAAAAACCTTCCAAGTGGTAAAAGGATTTGATTATGAGCCGCTTACTATTGTTTGCATTTTTTCTATCAACATCAGCTTTATCAGCGGATCCTAGCTCGTTGCCATTGAAATGCCAGTTACTCAAAACCAGTGACCACTTTTGGTTTTATCGTGAGCAAATTGTTTACCGTAGTGATCAATTTGCGGTTTTCCAAAATTTCAAAGGTCGAGTTGTCACTCAGGTAGACCTAAAAACCAATGAGTTGCTCAGGACAACCTACATAGGTGAACCATTTGATCCGGAATACCAAATCTTAATGGGTAAATGTGAGGACGTTAAACACATATTAGAAATGTGGGATCTTAATAGCGTGTCCTATGATAGCTAACGTGCAACGGCTTAATAGTGACGAACCAAATAGTAGGATACTATCCAATATCTACTAGGCTTAGTTTCAAAAAAGAGTTAATTGATGAAAAAGAATATGGATATCACCATTATTCAACTGCACGTCGAATACAAAAATAAACACAAGAATATTGAATCGGTTTCAGAACTCTTGGATAAAGCTCAAGTGGTCGGGGATATAACGCTACTCCCAGAAATGTTTTCAACCGGTTACATATTCAATGAGCCTGCTGAAATCCACAGTTTAGGTGAAGACTTTAATGACAGTGAGACTATTCAATCATTAACGTCACTGGCTAAAAAACACGAGACTCTTATTGTCGCAGGGCTCGCTGAAAAAGAGGACGGCCATTATTACAACAGCGTGGCAGTCATTGATCAAAATGGTCTGCTCCACAAATACAGAAAGATCAGTAAAAACCAGATCGATAAGCGCTACTTTTCTAGAGGCGAGACACCGTTAACTTTTGAATACAAAGGTTTAAAGTTTGGCGTAGCTATCTGTTTTGATATTTGGTTCCCAGAAATCACAAGAGCGTACCAAGACGCCGATATTATTCTTCACCCTGCAAACTTTGATGGTCAACAAAGCTTTTCGATTGCTCAAGCTCGTGCTTTGGAGAGTGGCTGCCATATCATTACATGTAATAGAACGGGCAAAGATATCACGGATGAAATAGTGGCAGAATACTGTGGTTCTAGCAGAGCTTATACACCAAAAGGGGAAGTCTTAATCCAACTAGAACAAGGTCAATCAGTGCAGACTTTTCAGATCGGCGATTTATCCTTGGCTCCTCAATACAACGGGATTAACCTTACAGAAGAAATAGAAAGTATCGGACTCGTCATCAATAAGTAAAAAATTCAAACCTGATAGACTAAACCCAGCATGAGACACAATTTTAGCAGCGGCTCACGTTAGGGAATTCCTGTTCATCTATCTGCAATATTAGCCATTTAAATTATCGTCTAATTTAAATGGCTAGGTCAGTAGCATGCTCATCAATAAAACACTAAAAACAAAAACACTTCTATTCACTATCGGCGCACTGCTTACTGCTCCCGCTGTATTCGCAGGAAAAGTGACACAAGGTGATGTCATTCAAATCAAACTTAATGACGTCTCCCCAACTCAGCCATCTGTTGGTTACGATCAGGTTTACTACAAACTAGGTCGATTCGAACAAGATAAGAAAAAGCTGTTTGATGAGATCTGTGAAGCCAATGGCCAACGTGGTTTAGCCTCTTTTGACAAAAAAACTTCAATCGCTCATGACTCAACAACGTTCGAGTGTAAGGAAGAAGTCGGTGCACGTGAGAAGGACATGAAGACCATCGTCATCGCGCCGAATGGGGACTACTACCTAACTGATGGTCACCATACTTTTAACGTTTTTTGGACCATGACTGAAGGAGGTAACGATTTCCCCGTTCACGTCGTAGTAGAAAAGGATTACCGTGATCTAAATAATATGGCGGCTTTCTGGGATGCCATGATCGCTGACGGTAATACTTGGCTATTTGATAGCGAAGGTAAGCAAATTACACCCACTCGCCTGCCACTGTCTCTGGGTCTAGAGAATTTCGAAAACGATCAATATCGTTCATTGATGTATTTCTCTCGTGACGTGGGTTGGAACAAACCAAAACAGGTAATTCCATTTCTTGAGTTCTACTGGTCAAAAGAAGTGCGCCAAGCGATCAACCTAAATGACTATGATTTAATGTCTAAGCCTGGTTACACTAAGGCAATCACTGATGTGAGCAACTTCCTACTTTCATTAGAGACAGACAATGTGGGTGAGTCAAACAGAACACCTGAGCAAATGGGACAGTTCCGCGAATTCAATCAAAAAGGGTTGGACAAACTAATACGCAAAGATAAAGGCAAGGTGACCTATTCGCTTCAATATAAAACGGCTCAGATAAACTAACCCACGAAACCAAGTCACATCAAAATAATAAAAGCCATCTTTAGACTTCAAGCGGCGTTGTTTCAAAATAGCTAAAAGCGGTACACCTGTGGAAGAAGTACTGTTATGATTATGTAAATAGTCGGGGAGCCAATACAGTTATCTGTGTTTGCTGAGATCGAGATTCGAGACCCGTTGAACCTGATTCAGTTTGTACTGGCGTAGGGAACTATAAGCATTTAATCTGTATAGTACTTCAATGGTTTCCATCCAATGGTTTCCTCTGTATGCACCCCTCATAGATCAATGCCTGTTCTCCTGCGTCTTTTCGATAGTAGGAGCAACCATGACACAGCTTTCAAGTACTCAAGTACCTTCGGACACTCAACCGTCTTTAAATTCTCAATTTTCAGCCAATGTTGTAACCCCTAACACACCTATCGTATTGACCATTGCAGGGTCTGACAGTGGTGGTGGCGCGGGTATTCAAGCGGATATCAAAGCAATGTCTGCTACCGGAAGCTTCGCTTGTTCTGTGATTACCGCCATCACATCGCAAAATACCCAAGGTGTTTCCGCCATTTTTCCAATCCCTTTAGACCATGTGGCAAGCCAATTGGATGCGGTTTTTACCGACTTAAATATCATTGCGGTGAAGGTTGGTATGTTGGCTGACTCCCAAATCATCAAAGTCGTTGCCGACAAAATAAAACAATACCAGCCTAAACATTTAGTCATCGACCCAGTCATGGTGGCGACTAGCGGTGACTTACTGCTAGAAGATTCTGCCATCAGCACATTAAAACAAGAGCTCATTCCTCTTGCAGACATAATCACCCCTAACCTGCCTGAAGGCGCTGCGTTAACGGGAAAATCAGTCCCTGAAAGTGAATCAGATATGCAGGACATGGTTGACGATCTGCGCGCATTAGGTGCTAAGTCAGTCTTACTTAAGGGCGGCCATCTAGAGAAAGATGAAAACAGTAACGACTTGTTTATTCTTCCACATCATTCAGGGTTGATTAGTGCAAAACGTACCTCAACCAAAAATACTCACGGAACAGGCTGCACCCTCTCTTCCGCGATAGCGTCTTTTCTTGCTCAAGGTAATGAACTTACTCAAGCGGTTAATTTGGGTAAGCAGTATATTTCTCACGCCATCGCTCATGCCGATGAATTGCAGATTGGTCATGGTCACGGCCCGGTAAACCACTTCTTTACCGGGCATGCCGATGTCAGTTAATACGGAAAGTGTAGAGGATAAGATCTCTGAAGTACGCGTTGGCAACGATACAAATGTGAGTATTGAAATCAGTAATGCCAGTCTGCGCTACCTCAATAACTCGATTGCAACGCTAGCTGATCTCAACTTGCATTTAGCAGCATCAAGTTGGACGGTATTACTCGGGCGTAGTGGGTGTGGAAAAACGACCGTGCTGCGTTACTTAGCGGGTTTACTCGAAGACCAAGTCGAATGGAAAGGGTCACTTCGTACCTCAGATGATAAAGCGCTTAACGACCGTATCGCCTATATGGCGCAACAAGATTTACTACTGCCATGGCTCTCGGTTATAGATAATGTCTGTCTGAGTAGTCGTTTTACCTCTTCTCAATCGGGTGCCACCTCTAGTGACGAATCCGATTCAAGCAGCAAAGCCAAAGCAAAGAAGCTCTTAAAAGACGTGGGGCTCGCTGATTACACTGACGCTAAACCTGATCAACTATCAGGTGGGATGCGTCAACGTGTCGCTTTGGCTCGAACGCTAATGCAAGACAAGCCCGTAGTATTGATGGATGAGCCCTTCTCGGCACTCGATGCAGTAACAAGACATAAACTGCAAACACTTGCCTGTGAGTTACTAAGAGGAAAGACAGTCGTTCTTATCACCCATGATCCACAAGAAGCGGTTCGCTTGGCTGATAATCTATACGTACTAAAAAGCACCCCTGCTAACGCCCACTCCTTGCCTGTTCCTTCAACAGGCACTCCACGAATATTGGATGGTGAGTGTGCTCAGCTTCAGCAAGCGATCTTGAACCAGTTGGAGCAAGATTATGACTGATCAACGCACCGCCCCCAATCAGCACCTAGAACCTAATCCAACGTTAAATAAGCCAGTGGGTTCTAACGACGCTAATGTAAATGCAACCAACAAAGCACGGGTCACTCACCCAGCTCTGCGCCTCATCATCAGTAGCACCGTGATTTTGGGCCTTTGGCAGCTTGCGGTTATTCTATTTGATCTCCCAAGTTTCATTTTGCCTGCACCTATAGAGGTGTTTCATAAACTTATCGAACGTCATGACGTGTTGCTTAAACATACTTGGGTGACCGCGCAGGAGATCTTACTCGGCTTGTTGCTTGGGCTCTCCATGGGGTTATTTTTTGCCCTTCAAATGCTGATGTTTGAACCACTGAAACGTTGGTTGCTGCCTATTTTAATCGCAAGCCAAGCCATTCCTGTCTTCGCCATTGCTCCAATTCTGATGCTTTGGCTTGGTTACGGCATCGCCTCTAAAGTAGTAATGGCAGCCATCATCATCTTCTTCCCTGTGACGACCTGCTGTTATGACGGCTTGAGAAATACGCCCACAGGATATTTGGACTTGGCGAAAACCATGGGCGCATCTAAATGGCAGTTACTACGTCATATTCAATTACCCGCAGCTCTACCTACTCTTGCCTCAGGCATTCGTGTTGCAGTCGTGATTGCGCCAATTGGTGCGGTTGTAGGTGAGTGGGTGGGTTCAAGTGAAGGTCTAGGCTATCTGATGCTACAAGCTAATGCGCGCATGATCGTCGATGAGATGTTTGCCGCACTGTTTATCTTAGCCGTGCTCTCAATTTCTCTTTACTTCATTACCGATAAGCTATTGAAAAAAGCTATTCCATGGGAGAACAAATAACACCATCTTCCAGTGAAACAGTCCACTTTGAAACGCAGTGGTGGATGAAAATAATCAAACTCAACAAGAACGACAATAACATTCAAAAGGACAGAATAATCGTGAAAAAGACTAAATTAATGGGTGCAATTGCACTGCTTGCTTCTCTCTCTTCAGGCCACGCCTTAGCTGCAGAAAAGAACATGACACTGATGCTAGATTGGTTTGTAAACCCTAACCACGGACCTATCGTTATCGCACACGAACGTGGCTACTTTAAAGACCAAGGCATTGACATTGAGATTCAGGAACCAGCTGACCCAAGCACACCTGCAAAACTTGTTGCCGCTGGTCGTGTTGATCTTGCCGTTACGTATCAACCAAGCTTAACTATGGACGTTGCAGCAGGTCTACCGCTCGTGCGTGCTTCAACGCTGATTGCCACACCCCTTAACACTTTAATGGTGTTGGATAACGGTAAGAACGATTCCCTTGCTGATCTAAAAGGTAAGAAGATTGGCATCGCAATCGCAGGCAATGAAGAAGCGACTATTGGCACCATGCTAGCGCAAGAAAACGTCGCCTTTGAAGATGTTCAAACCATCAATGTTGGCTGGGCACTATCTTCTTCACTCGCTTCTGGCAAAGTGGATGCCATTTGGGGTGGCTTACGCAACTTCGAAACCAATCAACTTGCGCTAGAAGGCTTTAAAGCAAAAGCCTTTTTCCCTGAAGAGCACGGCGTACCAGCGTACGACGAGTTGATCTTCGTTGCTAACGCAGACAAGCACGACGCTGAAGCCATCAAAGCGTTCAACAAGGCGCTAGAGCAAGCTACAACTTACATCGTCAATCACCCTCAAGAGTCTTGGAATGAGTTTGTTGCTTACTCTCCAGACACGCTAAATAACGAGCTAAACAAACGTGCTTGGAATGACACATTAACGCGTTTTGCACTGCGTCCATCTGCGGTTGATCTAAAACGCTATGACGATTACGCCCAGTTCATGTTTGACAAAGGCATCATCAAAACATTGCCAAAAGCTGAAAGCTACGTGCCTGTTTTTAACTAAGCCGGTTTTCAGTATCACCACATATCAGGATAAAACGATGAAATACCAAGATTTGATTCAAGCTTGTGAGCAAGATTGGCACGACTATACTGAGCATGCTTTTGTCACTCAGTTAGCTCACGGTACACTTGCCCAACCTTGTTTCCTTCATTATTTGAAGCAAGACTTTTTGTTCCTAAAGCAATATGCACGTGCTTATGCTCTTGCTATCTACAAGGCAAAAACACTCGCAGATATGCGCCGCGCTTTACCTAGCGTTCATGCTTTATTGGATTCAGAGATCGGTCATCATGTTACCTACTGTGGGCAGTGGGGTTTAACTGAATCTGACCTTGAAAATGAACCCGAAGATTTTGGCACGGTCGCATATACACGTTACGTGTTAGATGCAGGGATGACAGGAGATTTAGTCGACCTCTATGCGGCGCTCGCACCTTGCTCAATTGGTTATGCGGTTATCGGTAAGAGGTTGATAGAAAGCGAAACGACCGTCTTAGAAGGTAACCCATACGCAAGTTGGATTAACCTTTATGGTGGTGAAGAGTTCCAATCAGGTGTCGCTGAAGGTGCTAAGTACTTTAATCAGCTTTTGGCAGAGGTCGACATCAATAGCGAACGAGGCCAAAACCTTATCCATATATTTAAAACGGCGACTCGCATGGAAGTGGCATTTTGGCAACAGGGGTTAAATGCCCAAAGTGATACGTTACCAATTAAAAGATAAACTGGTTAGCCAATAAGGCGGAACTGCTCTGATCGTCATGTGCGGTTACTTGCCAGATACAGCAAACCCAATAACAAAAACGACCAGAATACTCTGGTCGTTTTTGTTTGTATTAAAGATTCAGCTTACTGAACACTAGCATTAAGTAGCATCACTTAACTAACCCGCTGAGATGTAACTTTTAGGAGCTGCATTTAGGTCCAGCAAGTGTCGGATACGGCGACCACTAAAACCAGGACTCATGCCACCAATCTTCTGCCAATCTGCCCAACCAGGCGCACCACTGGATTTATCAACAAACTTATTCTGATCAACCTCACCTGTTAAGTGCGTGTTTTCACCCACTAGAAAGACATGATCGGTTCGGTTAACTTCAATCGCATTGACTGGACCATCTAAACGCCCAGAAAGTCCACTCCCACAGAACGCGGTGATCGCCGCAGATACATTCTGAGCTCGCTCTTTTGTGTCTGCGATCGGGCTAGATGATGCCAGTGATACACTAAAGTAAGGGCTCTTTGACCCACTACCTTCACTTAAAATCTTCATCAACTTAGTCGTATGAGCCACCGCTTCTTTAGTAAAATCACCATCGAGATGGCAAAGAAGTACACTCTTAGATTCGTTCTCTACGATGATTAAACAGTGACACGGGCCTACTCCTGTTGTGAATAAGGCAGAGCGACGAGTATCAGGAAACTTAGTAGGTTGGAAGCAAAAACCGACATAGCCTTGAGGTACGTAAAGGGTTTTCCCAACTTCTTGTAATTTATTGTTAACTTTACAGTTTTGTTCTAACTTAATCATTTGTAAGTCCTTCCTTAGAATATACCTAGCGACATTGATAATTCAGAGTTTGAGCAATTACCAACCAATGTACTAATAACTGACGAGTCTAATGATGATTCCCAGACAAACTGTCTAATCATCATATTTATGTTACTTTCATTATTATTGATAAAAGTAATAAGACAAGATAGTAAAGAC
Organism: Vibrio kyushuensis; assembly: GCF_050337325.1. Classification (NCBI taxonomy): domain Bacteria; kingdom Pseudomonadati; phylum Pseudomonadota; class Gammaproteobacteria; order Vibrionales; family Vibrionaceae; genus Vibrio; species Vibrio kyushuensis. The sequence goes on along the minus strand of NZ_JAKJSV010000002.1, from coordinate 174,191 downwards.
AATGAGAGCAAAAATTCCGTCCTGAAAATAGTCCTGTCGATGTGTTCTAGAACACGTTAGGCTAGAAAGAAGCCCCTTAAACACATAACACGCCTCCATGCAGAACACACCTATCCTCTACTCATTACAAAATTGCCCATACGCTATGCGTGCCCGCATTGCTCTGTTTAAATCCCAGCAGCAAGTTTTGATTCGCGCTGTAAAACTCAATAACAAGCCTGAAGAGATGCTAGCCGCATCGCCAAAAGGCAGCGTGCCAGTTCTTGTACTTGAAAAGAACATAGCGGCAAACAAAGACATGATTTTAGAGGAGAGCCTAGAGGTTATGCTCTGGGCACTATCGCAAAACGACCCAGATAACCTTCTGCATACCGACGATCAGAGTCAGCTACCGACAATGGTGACTTTAATTAGTGAATTTGAGCGTGATTTTATTCCTGCGTTCAACGCCTACAGCTGTGCTAAAAGGTACCACGAAGACAACTTAGGTGAGTGCAGGGAAGCCTGTGAAGTTCATATCCAAAATCTAGAAGCTAGGCTAACAGAGCATCGGTATCTGCTGTCTGATAAAGAGAGCCTTCTTGATATTGCGTTGGTTCCGTTTATTCGCAAATTTGCTCGAATCGAAAGACAATGGTACCTGCAAAGTCCATATCCCAAATTACGTCAATGGCTGGATAGCTATTTACAAAGTGCGATGTTTTCTAAGGTGATGGAAAAGCATGAGTTGTGGTTAGAAAATCGAAAAGACATTTACTTTGGTCCGCAGAATAAAAGTAATCGCAGCACCCAATCATAGATTCAAAGGCGGCTATTTAGATTAAGTATTCTAGTAATCTATCGAATTTTTACCATTACAAAAAACTCACTCAAGATTGTGATCTTAAGCCAAATAATACACACCTAGATATACTCAAAACGTCATATCAAATGCAATAAATTAACTACAATTAAATAACATAAAGGAATCAAAGCTTAGGCTAGCCTAAGACTAGATATTTTGTTTACTTGTTAAGGAATGACATATGAAAAGAATACTATTAGCTCTACTCGCCGTTGCCTTTATTGGTGGTTGCACCTCTGCTTCTTACACAAATATCGATAATAAAGATGTAGGCAGTAACCAAGAGAACATGAACCAAAACTCTTTCTTCCCAGATAGCCCTGTGACTGATCAAATGACCCTCATCCACGCTTTTTTCTAATCATTTGAAACAATCTAAGCCCGGCTAGAACGCTAATCTTATTAGTACCTTTGGTCGGGTATCAGGTTCACCTCACAAGTTACCTAATCTCCCCTGTCCACCATCGCCATAATTTTCACTGCTTTTTCAAAATGGTCGAGTTTGTGGGTGTGTATCCACCACGTTGCCGCTTCCATCAGTAGTTCAGGATCATCGTTTTTATTAGCAAAAAAAGCATAGAATGATACCCCGACGCCCTCGCCTTTTTGAGCTATTTTTTTATTGCAAACTTGAATGATTTTTTCTCTTAGTGAGTCTCGCATTCTATCTCTTACTGGCATGTACATGTGTTTGGATAGTAACGACTATTGTCATATGGCACAAGATCAAAGCTGTATATAAACACAGTGAAACATCATAAGAAATGGAATGGGGCTCGCAATGGCCAGAGAATCGCTTATTCGCCAAAGCTTGAAAACTAGGGAGTTAGTCACACCTTTTGAACGAAAACCGTCAGGTAAAAGCTATGATCTAACGTGCCTGAACGGGCAAGAAAAACGAGATTGGAATATGTATGTTATCAAGTGGTTATGAACACATTTACCTGGGTCATATACCGTAAATTATGTGTTCTACACTCAATGATTCACACATCAGGTAACCTTATGAAACACTCTTATAATGAGAATTTACACACTATTGTCAATTAAAACGATAAGTCGAAATACACTTCCCTTGAGTGACGTGATAATTGATCATCGGAGATACGTGTTGAAGAAAATATTCCTTATGTTGTGTTTAGTAAGCAGTAGTGCTTTTGCTGAGCCACTCAATGTCCTTCTCTACCACCATATTTCAGATGACACAGCCCACACGACTTCAACCAGAGTCGCCGACTTTATCGCTCAACTTGAACACTTTGAAGCACAAGGATACACAGTCGTCGATCTCGAAGAAGCCGTTCAGAAGATTCGCCGAGGAGAAATGCTTGATGAAAAGAGTCTTGCTCTCACCTTTGATGACGGTTTCCTTTCCGTGTGTGAAACGGCCTACCCAGAGCTTAAAAAACGCGGGCTCCCATTTACAGTCTTTATCACCACCGAACCAATAAGCAGAAACTACCCTGACTATTGCTCTTGGAACCAACTGATGGAAATGGCTGATGACGGTGTGACCATCGCTAACCACACCATAAATCATGACCACTTGGTAAAAAAAGCATTAAGCAAATCAGATTGGCTTAACGCCGTCACCAGAAACATTAGAACGGCTCAGCAAACCATCACTGATCATATTGGTCACGCGCCTAAACTCTTCGCCTACCCTTATGGTGAGTACAATAACGAATTAAAACAGTGGCTAGGTGAACAAGGGTACATCGCCTTTGGGCAACAGTCTGGCTCGATTGGCACAACAAGTGACTGGCAAGCGCTACCACGGTTTAATACCGCAGGTAATTACGCTAGCGTTTCCTCATTGCGTTATAAGATCAGCGCATCTCCGTTGCCTCTTGATTACGCAAACTTGCCTGATCCCCAAACGACCGACACAACTCCAACACTATCGGTTGAACTACTCCCATCGAATGAAGTTCACTACCCACATTTACAGTGCTTCTTTAAAGGACAGCCAATTAATGTCGATTGGCAAAACGAGCTTTCATTTACCGTCAAACCACCGAAAGAGCTCCGTCAGGGACGTCATAGAATTAACTGTACCGCGCCACATAGAAACGGGTTTCCCTATTATTGGCTATCACAGCAATGGCAAGTTGAAGCGGAACAGTCGAGTCAATAACAGTGTTACATCATGATAGCTTAGTCATTTTATAAACACTCAAGGTTCTTCGCATTCTAAAGTCACCAGTTCCTCTGAGCCTTTGCTGACTGTTAAGTTAGCAAATGTCTCAGATGTCCATCCACCTAGTATATATTCCGCTCTTATCGTTCGAGAGTTAATAACGTATGAGTATTGACCATTTACAAACGTAATAACCCTCTCTCCACCGCCACTAAAAGTGTAATATTCGATGGTATCTCTAGACTCAATTTCAAGCTCAATATTAGATTGTTTACCAAAGCGATAGATGTGTCTGTCACCTAAAGTACAAATAGAGACTATTTTACTATTTAAATTACATGTAAACTCATCCACCTCAGTTTCAAAACATAAATTACTGGCTGAAAATGTCATATTAGATAAACTAATCAACATTAGAACGCTAGCTTGGATTAATTTAATTTTCATTACATTACACTTAATAAATAGTCTCTAATTATATAACGATAATATCCGATATTTAGTCGGACATAATTCTTAATTAAAAAGTATATTTTAGACCCACATTAGCAGAAGCGGTATTGTATCCAGCAATATTGTGAATTTCATACGTTGTCTGAACTGCAACATTCTCAGTGAAGTCATAACCTAGACCGAAGCCTAGTAGAGAAGCCGTATCGCTTGCGGTTGTTAATGATGCTGGCATTGGATATGTAGAAGTAAGATCAGCCTCAATCTTGTGGAAACCTAACTTAGCCATAACGTGGAAGCTATCACCAAGATAAATTTTTGGCAATATGTTTACACCATAAGAAGACATAGACACTTTAAGGCTGTCAGATAAGACCGTTTCTGTAGTAGAGCCTAGATTTTTATATTCTACCTCTGCGCCCAATACAAAAAAGCTGCCCATTGGGAAGTCATATCCAGCGGCTACTGCGTAACCATTTTCAACATCATTAGTTGCTGAAATTATAGCGTCTTGATACATCATTGAATAAGCGCCACTCACGTATACACCATCTCGGGCAATAGCAGATGTAGATAAAGACGCGACAATAATAGAAAGGGCTAATACTGATTTTTTCATTTTTAATTCTCTTTGGTTGCATTTAAATATTAAATTTATTAATTGATCATCACTACACAATTAATAAACAAGACTCAAGTGAGAATATAAATGCGATTTATATTAATAGTAGATAACGAGAAAATAGTAGCACCAATTCTTTGGTTTGTTTGTAAGCTCACGTAAGCCAACGTAAGGGTTCGCCGTATAAGTAATTAGTTAGGTTACAATCTATCTCACATTAATTATTCGCTTATTGCCCACCAAATTTGGAATAGAAATTGAAATATACATCCATGACCATATTTTTCAGTTGCTTTGCTTTAACAGCATGTAATGAAGCAACTATTCAGTCTGAGTCGACAAACTCTCATCGCCACACAACAAGTGTTTCTCTTAAGACAGCTGTAGATAACTGCTCAACTCGTAATGATGTTCCAAACTGTCATTTTGACAACGGCATATACATCCTAAAGCTTGGCGCGACAGTCACAGACGAACAGCAACAGAGGGTCGTAACGCAAATCACAGACTTCATAGACAATAGCCATGATGATGTAAGAGTACTATTAAACAATAAACGATTGGTGATAGGGCTTATTGAAGACGCACCCGACCCTTCGAACTTATCTTCAATTGATGATTTTATTCTCGCACTTGCTGATAGTCGAAACGAAGTGAATGGCATGGCTAAGGTCATCGATGGTATTGAACTTGTTTATACCCATCTTGAGGATAAAGATAGTAATAACAATACAATCTACATAGATGAGAGTACCAAATTGGCCGCCTACCAAAAGCTCATTCAACTCTTTGATTATTATGTTGATGAAAACAACAATAGCTCTGCGGGTGCCGCTTTAAAAATTGCTTACAATGAGTTCTTACAAATCCTTGATTCTCAATCAAAGCAAGGTATTTCAGAGTATCTGATTTACAACCAGTGCAACTATGGGAATGGCCAACTACCAAAAAACACATGCTCAATTGATCCTGATGATGACCCGGACGGAACAGGCAACAGAGATCCCATTCATATTCTAGATTCAAACCTCAATATGGGTGCAATCATTGGTATGACTCACGATTACATGAAAGATCCGGCCAAAAACAGCGTCGGTGAACTTGAAGGATCAAACGGCACTGACTTTGAGAATAGTGGCTCTATCGGCACGGGGGATGCCGAGTCGATCAATTGGTCAAACCCTGCTTTTAAACCATTGGCTGATTATATTAACATCTGGTTTTTAGCGAATACTAATTAAGTGGTGTTAAAGCGACGCTCACTTAGCCAAAACAAATTACTTTAAATTTAGAGCTTCTTTAATGCCGCCTTTTTCGCACACTCTTTGATGCAGCTAAGTAACCAGCTGTGCAAAGGGTGCTTGCGCGTTTTGTTCGAAATAACGGCGGCAAACTCCCCATTTGGTATCTCTAATTTACCGCTAATACGCCACATCTTATATTCATCTGAAATGTTGTTTGCTAAACGTTCAGAGCATGGGAACACAATATCGGTATTGTTTATCGCATCTAAAATGATGTTTAGATGTGCACTTCTCAGTTGGATCTTAGGTGTGATGCCAAACGCTTTCAGCCCTTCTGCGGTGCGATTCTGATGCTCATTCCAATTTGGGATCAATTGCGATGCGACAGGGTAAGTTTTAAAGTCCTCAGGCTCTATAGTCACAGATGATAACGGGTGTTCTTTACGACCGATAACCACAAAGCTATCCATCCCTAGCTTTGCCTGCACTAACTGCTTTGAGAGGTCCAGTGGAAAATAGTTAACACCAACATGGATATGTCCATCCATAATCGCATCTGGCGTTGATGACTCCCAGTTGGTCAGATGGAGCTCAATATTAGGGGCTTGTTTTACAATCCGGGTAATGATCTCTGGTGCAAGCCATTGTGCTATAAACCCATTCAAAGCAATCGTGACTTTACCGTGATAAACACTAGGGTCAAATACTTCCCCACCATTCACCGCATCGTAAAGCAGATCCATTGCCATGGGTAGACGCCCTGCTATTTCTTCCGCTTTAGCCGTTGGTTCTAGCCCGTGTGAGGTTCGAATAAACAGTTCATCATCAAAGTAATCCCTTAAACGGCTCAGGGAGCGACTCACCGCGGGTTGGCTTAAATAGAGGACTTCTGCCGCTTTCTTGGTGTTTTTTTGTTCTAAGAGTGCTCGCAGAACTTTTAGTAAATTTAGATCTAATTGTTTCATGCCCACGTCACCCTACGTTTCATTTCAGAATAATCATGATATTACAATTTGCTATAACACCTTTACCAACGTTTCATTATTTTAACCCCGATCACCTATTTATAGTGTCTTTAACGAAAAAAAGTCGATTATTCCATTTGATGATGAACACTGACAACAGGTGACCTATGAAAGTTAAATACCTAGCAATTACTCTATCAGTCCTATTAAGCGGAACCGCAATTGCGCAAAATATTGCGGAGCCAACGGTTTCTGATTTGCACGCCTACAAAGCTTTCCACCACGCTGAGTACATGAAGGAAACCGCCGAACAGGCGGGGGGAACGAACACTCTTCTACACACCACAACACTTCCAACAGAAGGCACTGACCCAGTCGTTACGCCGGCATTGGATCATCTGTATACCAAGGCTATTGTCGATTTGACCCATGGCCCAGTTGTTCTAGAGATGCCTTTTGTAGAAGATGACCGTTACTTCTCAATTCACATTACCGATCAAGAGCACTACACAACTTTCGATGAAATTCGCCCCAATGGACGCTATGTATTCGTACGACACGACTACCAAGGTGACGTACCACAGGGCAAGGTTATTATGAGCCGCGGTGATTACCCGCATGTTTTCATCCGTACTCAAGTCAAAACGCCGAACGATGTAGAAAATACCAAAGCAATTCAACAGAAAATCAAACTGACTGGAAAACAAGGCCAACTGAATTTTGATGATGCTATCGAATTCACTTTAGAAACGCACGACGCCTACCCACAAAATGGCACTCTGTTAGAAGACTCTATTGGATACAACGCCGATACCCACAAACAGATGTTCCAATGGGCTGGCCAATATTTCGCTCAAAACATCATCGACAATACGGGCATGTTTGGGCCAATAGACAGTGAAGAGTTTGGTTCTCAAGATCCGCGAAATCGCGCTGCGGCGATTGTTGGGCATTTAGGGCTACCAGTAGAGCACGCGTATTACACGGGTATTTTCAATCAATGTAATGGTGAGCGTTTAAACGGCGAAAAACCTTATGTTGTCACTATGCCTTACGCAAATAACGTATCCGAGTTTTGGTCAATCACTCGTTACAGCGCACTCACACGCAATACGCTGCCAGATGCTCAAGACGTGTATAACGCCTACAACACCAAACCGAATGAAGAAGGAAATATCCAAATCACGTTCAGCTCAGAAGACCCGAAAGATGATACCTACTGGATGCCAGTAAACGCAGGTGAACCCTACTATTACGTCGAGCGTTTCTATGGCCCAGACGTTGGGAATGTGGTCACTACTCAAAATTTTTGTGATTAAATGAACCTTCAGTTCTATTAAAGTCACCTAATTGGTGGCTTTTTACTTCCCAACGTTCAATCAGTTCAAAGAAACGATTTTTCTGCAGTTATATTATGGGCTACCCTAATCAATGCATCGCTATTCTAGAAGTGAGCTTATAAATATGACTAACACCGAAACTGCAAACATAACCCTTTTACTCAAACAGTATATCAACCCTGAAATATACCCTCATCTGCACCAACTGTTTTCCCTCAAACATCAGACTCTGCTTCACAAAACTGGAAGCCAGGTATTTCGTCAAGGAGACACCCCCAACCGCATTGGTTTATTGATTTCTGGAAAAGTGGAAGTGTCATATATTGATGAGAAAGGAAACTATGTCATCGTCGAGAAGTGCGGTGACGGATTTTGGTACGGTGACGCGGCCTATATTGATGGACTGCCCCTTCCCTATACCGTAACTGCATTGACTGATGTCATGGAGCTCAATATCTCATGGTCGCAGTTAAAGCAAGACCCAACCGTTAGTTATGAATTGCACCAATTCATCTGCCAGAACGTCGTAGCGCGCCTGCGTACCATGTATTATAAATTCGACAGCATCACAACCAAACCACTTGAGCAACGAGTATTAGAACGACTAGAACAGCTTCAAGATCCCAACAATCCCATCACAATTACTCACGATCAACTTGCTTCCTATCTCAGCACCAGTCGACATAAAATTTCACGACTAATGAAAAAACTTGAAACTGATAATGTAATTACCCAAGGGTATAAAAAAGTGACTCTGTTGAAATAATTTTTGTTTCTTCACTTCAATTTCGCATGCTGCGAAATTCATAATAACCGTTCAGGATAAAGTTCTCTCAAGCCCATACACTATCAACTAGAGAGAATATTATGCGCAAATCACTCATTGCTTTATCTATCGCGTCGACGGCCCTATTTACCATCAGCACGCCTATCCTAGCTAACAACACCGACTTAATAATCGAACAACAGCAGCAAGCCAACTCCATCGAGGAAACACGTTTTCTTCGTCGTGCTATTGAAGCTGGTCACTGGATCATGCCTCAGGTTTTATGGGATGCCATGGCTACTAGAGCAATTGAAGATTTCGGTGGTGATGACTTAAGCGTATTCTATTACAGTAAACCAATGGACCACCTTGCTCAGGCTGTAACGGCAAATAATAATAGCCCTTATGTCCATGTCTATCCTGATTTATCAAAACATGACGCCATTGTTATCGAGTTACCCGCATCAACCGAAGAAAATGCATTTTTTGGTACTTTCTTAGACTCATGGCATAAACCAATTCAAGATGTAGGTCCAGATGGGGCCGATGCCGGAAAAGGTGGCAAGTACCTACTTATTGGTCCGAATTACCAAGGTGAAGTCCCATCTGAATATATCGCGGTAAACTACGATACGTACCGTGGTTATTTATCTATGCGTTCATTAACAACGACGACTTCAGCTGAAGATATGGCACAACACGTGGAGTATGTTAAGCAAGTTAAAGTGTACCCATATAGCGACAAATCAAAACAAACTAACCACATTGACTGGTCTGGGAAACTGTACGATGCAACGATTAAGTTTGATGAGAGCTATTGGGAAATTGCAAATCAACGTATTCAAAATGAAGTCGTCAAAGCAGATGAAAAAGCCTTCTATGGCATGATGAAAAGCTTAGGTATAGAGAAAGGAAAACCATTTAACCCTAGCCCAACTCAAATTGAATTGCTGTCACAAGCAACTCAGCAGCTGCATAAAGAGGTTCAGTACGATGTTGCCACTTATGCAGAACGTTTATGGGGTGATAAAGCACAGTGGACCTTGCCTGTGCCACGTACCATGATGACCACTGATGCAACTTATGTTGATGCCAATTGGAACGACTATCAATCTCGGGGCACCACATTCTATTTCTACTTTGCACCACCAGCGAGTTTAGCCGATAGTAAATCAACAACTTATATAAAAAATGGTAAAGACGAAAATGGTTTGTTATTAAATGGGGACAATGACTATACCCTACATGTCCCAGCGAATGTCCCAGCAAGACGCTTCTGGTCTGCGTTAACCTACAGCACTCAAACTGGGGCATTCTTAATTGATGCAGAAACCGTTGGTATCGCGTCAAATGAACCCTCTACTGTATTTAATGATGACGGTAGCGCAACGGTCAACTGGTCTTCCAATTGTGAGGGTAAGGTAAACTGCATGAATTTAAATAAGGGAGAAGAATTTTTCTTATTGTTTAGGCTATACGGACCTGAAAAAGGATTTTTTGATGGTAGCTTTGTTTTGAATGACCTTCAGAGAACCTCTAAATAGTCATTATCGAATAACACTGAAATCACGTCCCAAAAGGCGAGCATTGTGTTCGCCTTTTTGTTACTGAAATTTAGTTATTCTGTTGTTTGACATTAGGTAAAATGAAACCTTTATCAAAATATCCTTGCTCTAGCTGATACAAACTTATCATATAAACAAGAACTGATTAACTCATAATTCCGTGTTTTTTAATCAATCAACTTCTTAAACAGTAAATCAAGCATCTCACCGTATTCTTTGTTGTGACCTTCAACATAATCAATTTTTTTATGCGAAGTATCAATGACCTCAGCGACAATCGTATCGGCTTTATCGGTGGTCGATATACTCATTTTGTTGCGATTCGACTCAATGCTGTGCTCTACCAATAGATCTTCTTCCACCAGTTTTCGGACTAACGGGTTTACTCTGCTCGACTGTAAAGACATCGCTTTCGCTAAATCATATTGCGAGCATCCGCCCTCTTGCCGACCAACATGCAACAAAATGAAGAATTCCAACGTCGACATTTTCTTTGGGTACGCATCATGTATTAGTTTTTTAAACTCCATTGATACACGATAAATTTTATAGAAATTAATGACGTCCATAGATTAACTCTCGCAACAATTGACATTCTTTAAAAACAACAAATACAAATTAAACAACAACTTAGGATTATAGCTAAATAAAATAGCTATTGAAGCAGTTTGTGAAATAGCTACCCTACCCGAACAATACGTAGACACTCTAATCATTAGCAATGCTGGCAAATAGAAAGTAGCACAAGGCCGTGTTCAACACCTATGTAATTAACATTGTCAGTGTAACGGTTCCGGTGCCCTCCAAGTGACCAAACCTTATCTCAAACTAAATTTATTTCAAAAATTTAAGCAACTTAAAATTAAAACTTTATCAGGTAGAATTTATGACTCAGGCCAACACCAATACCGCCCCTAGCCCGACAGGCTTTGTTAAGTGGTTAAGTTTAATTGTTCTAATATTAGCGCAGCTTGGTACCTTGCTAGACCTTTCAACGATGCAAGTGGCGGCAGAAGTTCTCACTCAAGAACTCAATGCAACCATGCCACAAATTCAATTTGCCAACGCAACCTACGCTATGTTGGCAGCATCACTAATGATTGTCGGTGGCTTTACAGGCTTAATTATCGGCTGGCGAAACCAGTTTAAAATCGGCTTAATTTTCGCCATTTTAGGGTCAGTTTTTGCTGCTTTCTCTCCCAATATGCAAACATTCATCTTAGCGGGTAGAGGATTAACCGCTATTGGTGCGTGTCTGCTTATTCCCTCAGTTTTAGCGCACATACCGGCACTTTACCAAGGTAAAGATCGTGGTCTAGCCTTTGCGGTAATCGCGGCATGTTTAGGCGTATTAGCTGCTGTTGCCCCGATAGTACAAGGTCTAATCATTGATACCTTCGGTTTTAAAACGGCCTACTTAGTCGTCGCAAGCTACTTCGCTACAATATTGGTATTCACTCGTTTTCTTAGTCCGTTGGCGAGGTCAAAACAGACCGTAAAAGTAGACTTTGTCGGTATTCTATTAAGTTGCACTGCGCTACTGAGCATCATTATTAGCCTTCTAATGATCTCTTCATGGGGCGTCGTTCAGCCGTTGAGTCATGTACATCTATTTGGCTACTCGCCAGTATTGCCAATGATCACGTTAGGATTGATACTTCTGAAGCTGTTCTTTTCATGGGAAGCTAACTTTGAACTAAAGCACGGCTCCGCGTTAGTACCGAAGAGCTTCATTCAAAACAAAACCGTTTTGTCTGGCTTCTATATGATGCTTGCATCTAACTTGCTCACCGCCTCTGTCGCCTTTTTAGTCATAATCTATCTGCAATTGGCATTGGGCCTTAGTGCAGCACAATCAGGAATGGTTTTTTCTGTTCTTGCTGCTGGCCTCATCATTGGATCTATCATCACTCCTAAACTTATTGCGCTACTATCAATGAAATTCTTTAGCCAACTCATCTACGTTTTATTAGCTGTAGGAATTATGGCTTTAAGCATAGGTGCTGGCGTTACTTCATTCTCATTAATCGCCTACTTTGGCTTACTATGCATTGGTCTTACCGCAGGCTTTTTAATGAGTTTCGCACCGGTTATCGTAACGGGATCATTAAGTGAACGTGAAGCTCAACAGTCTGGTGGTGCTCAAGCAACGTCGAAAAACCTCGGTGGTGCATTAGGTATTGCAGTGTCGGGAGCTATACTGTTGTTTTCTCTATCGGGGAATGTTCAGTCGGAGGTCAACGCTCACCCTGCTATGTCGAGCGAAACACAAACATTGATCGCTGACCAAATTTCAATTCCTTTTGTCAGCAACGCTCAAAGCATCGAGATGATGACCCAAGCGAATCTATCTCAAGAGGACATCAACACACTCTCTGATATCTATGCTCAAGCAAGACTCGAATCGTTTCGTACGGCTTTATATATGATCATTTTGTTATCTTTTTTAGGGCTATGGATGACGCGACATATACCCCATAAGATTTAAGGCCCGGTATAGACCCGCAAACATGCAAAAGAGCCCTATTCGTAGGGATGGGGCTCTCTAAAAGACAACTGATAGGCGGTTAACACATATTGGTATTCGTATCGATCATCGGCTTGCCCTGACCATTCTTACGTTGAACAGCTCGAACAAAGCACGACGGTAATGTCCCAGAGCTTTTATACGATTGATAATCCTCACGATGCATAATGTACACGCCGTGAAGAATAGCCGTATCTTCATTGCCAATTTGATTAAAGAGCTTGTAATTAACGACCTGTAAATTTGTCTTTAATGCTCGCTCTAAGTTATTAGCTCTCAATACAATATTACCGTTCCAAACCTTTACCTCACCGATTTTGGTTCGCCCCTCATCCTTACCTTCAAGTATTGCCTCACCCAATACAGAAGCATTGGCGCTAATGACAGCTTGCCCAGTATTGAGAATGATGGCCTCTTTCGCTCCGTCTCTTACATTAAAGTAACTCGGAATTGCAGCGGCAGACAAAAGCCCAACAACTGCAATCACGATCACCATCTCAAACAGTGAGAATCCTTGTTGTCGCTTCATAATCCATCCAAACATAGCTTCACGCAGATACAGGCCTAACCGATCAACCTAATAGATAGGCCTGTAATAATGACTATCAACCGTTTAACTTTGTTAGGCTAATAACTTGATCGTTGAACTTAACTTTCTCGAAGTTCATCAGCTCATCAATTCCCGTGCTTGGGCAGTTCACTGAGTCTGTGTACTTTTGATGAAGAATTGTACAGTTAGAGAAGTCTTCTGACACGATGTAGGTATCAACGCCATCTTTACCGTCCACTACATTATTCTGACTATTTCCCTCAATGGTGTTGTCTTGGTCATTGGCGGTTAAATTCATCGCCACATCGCCAACTATCTTCGCATTCACCAACCAACGAGATTTGAAGGTATACGGTTCCACAGGGGGATGAGTACTTTTAGACATATGAAACGTTGGAGTTAAGCCACCTTGAGCGAAACGGTTTTTATAATAAGTTTCAACGCCAGCTGAATCGATATGAGCAGTATATTGAAGGTAGTCGTGGAACATGTTTTCTATCCAAAATGCCGCTTCAAAATCGTCATTACGCATATCACGTCGAGTTAAGGCCTGATAACTGTCTAGGCCTGAAGAACGGTGTTCCCACATTCCCATGTACGCCTCAAACGCAGCCGCTAAATATTCATGCGAATAACTTGGCCCAAGTTCTGGATCGATATCGTCAGAAAGCCAATCGTTCCAGCTTGATTGCGTTGGTTGCCAAACAGAATCTTGACCGGCATCATGTCGGTTATACAAATCAAGAGCACGTTGCTGGAATTGATCCTGAAACGCTTTGAACTTAGGGTTAGGTGCGATACCTTGCGCTTGAACTAAGTGAAGGATTTCCTCAAAACCAGCGTCACGATCCGCATGCTTTCCTAAATCTTCACAGTAGTTGGCAAAGTTACTCATGTAGTGACAATCGCCCTCAACCGTTAACTCTCTAAACATTAACGACTGGCTATGAACAAGCCATTTCTGGCTATTCTGGCTCGTTTGAATACCAACTAATATCTTATCCATCACCGCTTTAAACTGAGCAGGGTAGTCAGCATCAAACTGGGCCAGTGTATTGCTGAACTTCTCAACGCTGGAGGTATCGAGTTTATTAGAATTTTTTTGATCAGCATCATCAACCCACTGCTGCAATTTACCCTGTCGAAACGCTTCTTCGACAAAGAGCTTAGTCAGCATTTGATCATTTTCATCATCGTTTGCAGTAAGGATCAAGGTCGCTTGACGGTTTGCCATGAGTTGAGCAATTGAAGATTTATCGACCCCGTAGGTAGACTCTGGCAGGTTAGATAAAAAGTGCTGCATAATGTTTGCCGCGCGCTCAGTTTTACGTTGTGTAATGTTGCGCTGCTTTGCCCGCTCTTCATCCGTTACGTATTTTTTTTCATCAAAATACGCAATGATGTGAATCGTCTCATTGGTGTTTAACTGACCACCAGATCGTGACTTGGTTTGATTAACCGAGACAGGGATGTACATGTTAAAACCCGAGCTTGTAGCTATATCCAGAGTCTGGGGAAGAGTTTTCGAAATAGATCCGATAGTAACCACTTGGCTGCTTTTTGTTCCAGTATTCCCAGTAGAGGAGCCGCCACTCGTCCCACCTTTACCATCATCGGAGCCACAACCAGTGAGTGCTACAGCCAATAATGCTGTGTAAATATATTTCGTTTTGAGCATGCTTTTTCCTGCTAGATACGTCAAAAAAATTAATCGTGCTTGGGGGCTTTTTCGAGGCGAATAGTAATAGCGAAGAGGGAAATGTCTAGGTGTACAAAAGACAATACATTGACTGCGTCAATAATTCGTAAGGTGCCTAGGGTGAAGTAATTCATCACATTTCTTCACAAATAGTCTTATATGAATATTAACTGCTCACAATTTACGTTTTTCTCCTATGCATCAGGTTATTAAACAGAACACCAATCCATTAAAATTCGCTTTGTAAGCAGATGTAAGCATTGACTGTAATGAATTAAATACTCCAATTTCAGGATAAATTTCTCACCGTTATTGTCGGCGCAATCGATTTCCATATAATGCGACGCAAATACATAAGTAGAGTGAATGAAAATGAGTTGTAACGTTTTATTGGTCGAAGATGACGCTGCTATTGCCCAACTAACAAAAATGTATCTTGAAGCGGAAGGCTATCAAGTCAGTGTTATTAGCGATGGGCTACAAGCATTAGATAAGATCAAACTCACTCAGCCTGATCTGGTTATTTTAGACCTCATGCTTCCTGGGAAATCGGGGGTTGATATTTGCCGTGAAGCAAGAGAGTTCTATCAAGGCATGATCATTATTCTGACCGCATCAGAAGATGAGATGAGTGAAGTGTCATTGCTCAAGCTTGGTGCCGATGACTATATGACAAAACCCATCAGGGGCCATATTCTCGTGGCTAGAATTGAAGCTTTGATGCGTCGTTATAACCAAGCAAAACTGGCTCAAAAGCCCAGTTACATCACCGATGCCTACGGCATTGTCATTAGCAGTGATAATCAAGCGGCGTACTATCAACAAAAGCCAATCGCCCTCACTCAGTCTGAGTTTGAAATTCTCCAAGTGTTAATTGAACATGCCGGTACCGCTGTCTCAAGAGAGCATTGCTGTCAAGCAGTGAGAGGGATTGAATACAGTTCAAATAATCGCTCAATCGACATGCGCGTTTCTAGCTTACGTAAAAAACTGATTCAAGCTGAAGTATTTGGTGCTGCCATCAAAACCGTCAGAAACCAAGGCTACAAGTTAGTAGGTTGCAGCTAGTGAAGATCACAACCAAACCAAGATCTATGTTTAAGTGCTTATATCTAGAAAGTTTAATAGGCATGATCATCACATTTGTCATTTTTATTCAGCTAGGCGATGACTATGTCCGCCAAGGCGATAGAGAGACCGTCCTTGATACGGCATCCTCTCACCTACAACATTATGTCAATAGCCGCTTTGAAACCGATGGGCTGTATCAACACTTAAGTGATAAAAAAGAGCATTCGTTCTACGACTATAAATTGCAAGTTATCAGTGGCTCAGAGCAGATCACGCGATACTGCATAGATTGCGAACCTTTTTCAAACAAAAACGGCGTTGAAATACACATCAACGACATCGACTTATTTGCTGTCGCGCTTCCTATTCCAAATTCATCCGATTTCCTACTATTTACCGAGACTGAAGATCCCATCAGTGCAGAAACGCCTTGGTATGAAGACAGAGATAACCACTTTTTCTTGATGCTATTTATCACCATGAGTATCGCGCTTGCCGTACTGCTTTACCTTCCTCTGCACCGCGTAAATAAACGAATCAATAAATTACTGGCGGTTCAAGAAGCGTTTGGTAAAGGGGATTTGAGTGTCCGAGCTGACGCTTATCATATCTCCCCAATAAAGGAGATTGCTGAGAGTTTTAATGTCATGGCTGACGATATCGAAACTCGAGTAAAAGAGTCTCAAATCTTCTCCCACGCGATACCACACGAAGTGCGAACACCCCTTAGCCGAATTCAAATGGCAAGTGATCTATTGCGTCGCGAAGATACCATTAACAGAGAGCAGCTTCATGACAATATCGACCAATATATCGAAGATATTTCGCTACTCACCTCTGATATTTTACAGTTATCTCGGCTGACTAATAAGCGCTGCACCAGCACGGTTCCGCACTCAGAGAAATTGCACTTGGCTGAAATATGTAACCACCGAATTGCAATGTTTGGCGACAGAAACACGACGCTACGTATAGACCCAGCCCTATCGCAACAACATCCGTTTGGCGCTAAATGTTTTGCTAAACTCACTATCGATAACCTAATAAAAAATGCCATCAACTATGGGAACGGCACCGTCGACGTTTCTATTAATGAATTTGAATGTAGTTGGACGATAGACGTAGAAGACAACGGACAAGGGATACCGTTGGGTAAACGGCACGAGATCTTCCTAGCCTTCTCTCGATTAGATGAAAGTCGAAACCTCAACAATGGCGGCTTTGGACTAGGGTTGGCTATTGCCAATCAAGCTGCCAAAAATCTAGGTTGGACTCTCTCCGTTGATGACAGTCACCTAGGAGGCGCTAGGTTCACCATCGTTATTCCGAAGCTCTAGGTCATAACAAAGATAAGTACATACAAAGGTAAGCCCAAAACAAAAACGCCACGATATCTCTGTATGAGTTTATCGTGGCGCTTTTCTAATACTTACTATTCAATTACAGGAATAGTAAGTCGCTTTAAGTTACTGAATTGCAGCTTCTAAGATCTTACGGCTTTCAGTTAATGTGATCGCTTGATGCTCACCCAGTGCCAATAAACCGTGGCTCTCAATTTGAGCCGTGATTTTATCGACAGCTTGCTCTGCCGTTAACCCGTAATCGGTTAATTGCGTCGCCACACCTAGGCCTTGGTAGAAGCTTTCAATCGCTTCAATGGTGCGTTCAGCTAGATCATCACTTTGCGCTAAACCAAAGACGTTTACACCCATTTGCTCAAGCTTCCCACGTTTAGTTGCTAATTGATTGCGCATTAATGAAGGCTGAACAATGGCTAGCGAACGAGCGTGGTCAACACCGAATGCTGCCGTTAGTTCATGACCAATCATGTGTGTTGCCCAGTCTTGAGCTACGCCAACACCAATCAAACCATTAAGTGCTTGGTTTGCAGACCACATTAGGTTTGCACGCCATTCATCGCTGTCACGCTTATCAAAGTCGCCGCCTAGTTTGAGCAAGCTACGAAGCAATACTTCTGCATAGCCATCTTGAACGTACGCATTATTAACCGTGGTCAGGTATTGCTCACAAACGTGTACCCAAGCATCAACAACGCCATTAACTAGCTGACGATCTGGCAGTGTTTTCATTACATCTGGGTCCATCACTGCAAATCGAGGTTGAACAAGTGGAGACATGAACGCCAGTTTTTCTTTGGTAGCGGCATTTGAAATGACAGAGCCACCGTTTGACTCTGAACCCGTTGCTGGCAAGGTTAAGATAGAACCTAGTGGTACAGCTTGAGTCACTTGGTGTTTTCCAGCCGGAATATCCCAACCTTCACCATCGTACATAGCCGCTGCTGCCACATATTTAGAGCCATCAATAACGCTTCCGCCACCAACCGCTAAGATATAGTCAACATTTTCGCTGCGTACCAGTGCTACCGCTTTGTCTAGCGTTTCTCTTGTTGGGTTTGGCTCAACACCTGAAAATTCAACCCAGTTATGATTCTTCAGAGCAGATGTCACTTGGTCATAAACACCATTGCTTTTGATAGAACCGCCACCATAAATCACCAGCACTTTACTCTCAGGAGCTATTTGCTCACTGATTGCGGAAATTTGGTTTTGTCCAAACAGGATTTGAGTCGGGTTCACGTAATTGAATTTCATGTGTTATTCCTTAATTGTTATAAGTCTTTATCATTGTCACTAGTGCATAATACTCCGAAGGATAATATTAAAAATAGATAAAAGTCCTAATTTAATGCCTAATCCTACTTTACCTGCGAGATTTATCCCACAATGTGTAATCGGGAACGTGGCTATATGAACTCTATGGACTAGCGCAATGAGCGAAATCGATTCCACTAGAAAACAAAACGCCACAATTCATATTGTGGCGCTATTTTAGAAGGGGTAGATTCTAAATCGTTACTTAATTGCCGCCTCTAGTATTGTTTTGCTATCAGTCACCTTAATTGCTTGATGCTCACCTAAGCCTTGTGGATTATGACTCTCAATTTGATGACAGAGATTTTCAATTACTTGAGATTTTTCTCCTACGTAGTTGGTTAGTTGTGTTTCAACATTCAAACTCTGGTAGAAATCTTCTATCGATGCAATGGTGCGTTCGGCTAAATCTTCGCTCAATTCTAATCCAAACACGTTCACACCCATTTGTTCTAGCTTCGCTCGTTTTGTCGCAATTTGGTTACGTAACATAGCAGGCTGAACAATCGCCAAAGAACGAGCATGATCAACACCGAACATCGCTGTTAATTCATGGCCCATTTGGTGGGTCGCCCAGTCTTGTTCTACACCGACACCGATAAGCCCATTAAGTGCTTGGTTTGCAGACCACATTAGGTTCGCACGCCAATCGTCACTATCACGTTGATTAAAATCATTGCCTAACTTTCGCAAACTGCGTAATAGCGCTTCTGCGTATCCATCTTGTACATAGGCTTGATTTACCGTTGTTAGGTACTGCTCACACACGTGAACCCACGCATCGACCACTCCGTTAATAAGTTGGCGCTCTGGTAAAGTTTTCATCACATCAGGGTCCATCACTGCAAACAATGGCTGAACAAGTGGAGAGAAAAACACGAGCTTCTCTTGAGTAGTAAGACTCGAAATCACAGCACCACCATTAGACTCAGAGCCCGTTGCTGGCAGTGTCAGGATCGCGCCTAGAGGAAGTGCCTTGACCACTTCATGTTTGCTTGAAGCAATATCCCAACCGTCACCTTCGTATAACGCTGAAGAAGCAACGTATTTTGAGCCATCAATTACACTTCCACCACCAACTGCTAATATGTAGTCAATCTTTTCGCGGCGAACAAGCTCAACGGCTTTATCCAGAGTTTCTCTCGTTGGATTAGGCTCAACGCCTGAAAACTCAACCCAATTATGATTTTTTAACGCCGATACAACCTGATTGTAAACGCCATTGATTTTAATCGAGCCTCCACCATAAAT
Organism: Vibrio kyushuensis; assembly: GCF_050337325.1. Classification (NCBI taxonomy): domain Bacteria; kingdom Pseudomonadati; phylum Pseudomonadota; class Gammaproteobacteria; order Vibrionales; family Vibrionaceae; genus Vibrio; species Vibrio kyushuensis. Next base: position 154,482 of record NZ_JAKJSV010000002.1, on the reverse strand, counting down.
AACCAGTACTTTCTGATCACTGCTAATCTCACCCGCTATCGACTCAATTTGGTTCTGTCCAAATAAGATCTTTGTTGGGTTTACATAATTAAACTTCATGCGCCATTACTCCGTTGTTATTAGTCTGCCTCATTATCTGGGTGCATAATACTATCGAGGTAACTTATAAAAAGGTTAAAAAATCGAATTTCGTTGCCTATTCCTGCTTTAACATATAGATTAGCGATTAGCTAAAGAACGGAGAGTAATGATGAAAACACTGACAAGTGCAATGCAAGCCTACGCCCATTCAAACGGGTTAACGGCTACTGAAGGTATATTCCAAACCAAATTGGATGGGGTCAGTTTCTATTATGCTCCAACATCAAGCCCTCGTAGGCCCTTGCTGTATCAGTCAGGCATCATCATTATGGGACAAGGCAGCAAACGTATTCATTTAGCTGAAAATGCAGTGAGTTATGGTGTGGGTGATTACTTGGTCATTGGTGTTCCACTGCCTTTAGAATGCGAGGCGTTCAATGATAATGACGAACCACTTCTGAGCTTATGTGTCGATGTTGATCTTCCTCTTCTCAACAAATTAGTCGATCAACTCGATGTTTCCGTACCGAAGACCTCAACTCGAGGCTTGCAAAAAGCGCAAGTCACTGACGACCTTTCAGATGCTTGTATCAGGTTGCTAAAGTGCCTACAAGATGATGCAGAAACCAAGATTCTAGGAACAGATTTGGTTAAAGAGATCGTCTACCGAGTATTGATTGGCCCACAAGGGAATACTTTAATGGGGCTAGTAGCACAAGACAGTCACTACTCGAGAATAGCCAAAGTCCTGAATAGATTACACGGTAACTTTTCATCACCCGTTAATGTCGATGAATTAGCTCAAGACGCCAACATGAGTGTGTCTGCTTTCCATCGTGCTTTTAAAGAAGTGACCTGTGAATCGCCAATGCAATACGTCAAAAAGGTACGCTTAGATAAAGCGAAAGAGCTCATCACTGTCGAGGGGAAACGAGCCAGCGAAGCGGCCAACCTTGTCGGTTACAGCAGCCAATCGCAGTTTTTTAGAGAATTTAAACGCCACTTTCAGCTATCTCCTTCACAGATGACATAACCATTTTTAGCAATATAGCAACCAACATTAGCGCCAATATAGGAAGGCTCGTCATTCGGCCTTCTTAACTCTACCTTCCAATATTAACGGTTACTCCAGTAACCTCACGCGTCATTGTGAGCCGTGACATAAAACCAAAAATGTCTTAATAATTCTCAGAAAATTAACGAGTTATCTTCTACGCTTTATTTACGCAACAGCGCACATAAAGAAGGAACTAACTATGAACCGTTTTGCTATATCGTTGGCATCGATAGTGATATCGACGGCAGTCATCGCAACTGAGCCCAAGCCTGCGAGCCAGTCCACTATCGATACTAACCAAGCACTCTATAAAACACTACCCTTCAAAGACACCAAAGATTTTGAACGTGCTCAGAAAGGCTTTATCGCAAAGCAAGATGTCGTGACGATTACTAACGACAACGGAGATGTAGTCTGGGATCTTGAAGAGTACAAGAAATTCATCACACTTGATGCTAAAGCCCCCGACAGTGTTAACCCGAGTTTATGGCGAAATGCACAGCTCAATGTCATTAACGGCCTGTTTAAAGTCACCGATGGCATATATCAGGTTCGAGGTTACGATTTAACCAACATTACTTTTGTTGAAGGCGACAAAGGTTGGATCGTCTTTGACCCACTGATTTCTCAAGAAACAGCAAAAGCCGCATTAGAGTTTATTAATTCGGAATTAGGCGAACGCCCTGTCACAGCGGTCATCTATAGCCACAGTCATATCGACCACTTTGGCGGTGTACGTGGCATCGTTGATGAAGAAGATGTGAAAGCTGGTAACGTCCAAATTATTGCCTCTCACGGCTTTACTGAGCATGCTGTCTCTGAAAACGTCATCGCAGGTAATGCGATGGGTCGTCGTGCAATCTATATGTACGGTGCGCTGCTTCCTAAAAACGCTCAAGGCAGTGTCAATGGCGGCTTAGGGCAAACCACTTCTACAGGTCTAGCGACACTCATTCGCCCGACTCTCATTATCGAAAAAACCGGTGAAGAGCATACGATTGACGGAATAAAAATGGTATTCCAATACACACCTGGCTCAGAAGCACCAACCGAAATCAATACTTGGATACCCGAGAAAAAAGCGTTGTGGATGGCTGAGAACAGCACCAATACGATGCACAACATTTTAACCCTGCGTGGCGCACAAGTTCGTGATGCGTTGAAGTGGTCTTTCTATCTTAATGAAACGATCGAAATGTGGGGGGATGAAGTCGATGTTAAATTCCAAAGTCACCACTGGCCAATGTGGGGACAAGAAGAGATCGTTGACTACTTCAAACTTCAACGTGACATGTATAAATACACCCATGACCAAACGGTTCGCCTAATGAACCAGGGATACATTGGCTCTGAGATTTCAGAGATCATTCAATTCCCAGAAGAAATTGAGAATAACTGGAGCACTCGCGGATACTACGGAACCCTTCGACACAACAGCCGCGCGGTTTATCAGCGTTACATGGGTTGGTATAGCGGTAACCCATCGGATCTTAATAACCTACCACCAACCAATGCCGCAGTGAAATACGTGGAATACATGGGCGGCGAAAGAGCGGTAATTACTAAAGCTAAGCAAGATTTTGATGATGGGAAATATCGTTGGGTAGCAGAAGTGCTTAAACATGTCGTGTTTGCCAATCCACAAAGTAAAAAGGGTAAGTCTCTACTAGCTGACGCCTATGAACAGCTAGGGTATCAAGCAGAATCAGGCCCATGGCGTTCGGTCTACCTACAAGGTGCGTATGAGCTTCGAAATGGCACACCCTCTTCAGGTGGTACAAATACCGCATCACCTGACATCATTAAAAACATGCCACCAGAGATGCTTTTTGACTACCTAGCCGTAAGATTGTTGCCAGAAAAAGCTGCAGGTAAAGATTACACACTGAATATCAACTTTACCGACCTCAATGAGGAGTACACCCTTTACATCGAAAACTCCGTACTTAACCACACTACGAAGTTGGATGATGACCCAGATGTATCCATTACACTGACCAAGGCTGCATTGGATGATGTACAGCTTGGTTTAACAACCCTAGAGAAAGCCATCGCAAATGGTGACATTAAACTGAAGGGTGATAAGAAGGTCTTTAAGGACTTTGTCAGCATGCTTGATACCTTTAATTTCTGGTTCAACATCGTCACACCATAGGAAGCGAATATGAAGCCACTATTTTCATTGCTGTTATTAGGCTTCGCCACATCAGGGGCAAGCTTTGCGACTAACGCTTGCTCCTATGATGGGCAATTTAATAACCCATTTACTGAAAGCTTCCCAGGTTCACTGGATATTGCGATAGCAACCCAAGAAGCACTTGAACACAATCACTTACAACGCATTGAAGCACTTGAAGGAAAACAAGGGCTAAAACGAGCCAGTTGGTGGTTAACCTTGATGGCAAAAGATCAAAAGGTTGACCTTGAATCAGTCACGTATATTTATCTCGTAGATAGCCACCTGTGGACGAAAGTCACCAATGGAAACCGCGTTGAAGTTCACGCTACTCCGTCATCTGCAACGCCTTCCTCTGTGATGCTGCTCAGCGAAGCAGCGCTGCAAGCGTTAGTGCAAGACAAGGTGGATTTACAAACCGCGGTAGATTTGGGGGTGGTTCAGTTTTCTAGCTAATTAAGTGTCCACTTTGAATACGAAAAAAGCCCTAATTCGTTTAAGTCTTAGGGCTTTTATTTGTCTAGGCTAGAGTACAGCGTCCCAATTTATAGCTCGTCAATTATCGTTTTAATCAGAGTAAACAGGTATTCATGGTAAGGGTCATGTCTTAGACGCTGGTGTGAATAGAAACGGACTTCTTCAACAGGGACTTCTACTCCTTCTGGCACTGGAACACGTGATAGCTGTGGAAATTGCTTCTCATCTAATAGAGCAGTACAAGGTAAAATAGAGTCTGTTTCAGCGACAACTTGTACAACAGAGCTAAATGCCTCCGAACGATAACACATATCAATCGATAAATTTTTATTGGCGATAATGCGGCTTACGATCGTTGCTCTATCATTCCAGCCTTTAACAATCGTTGAGACAAAAGGATAATTTTCATACTCTTTTATTGGAACCGTACTTCCCACTAAGGGGTGGTCTTTTCTGGCTAGAAGCTGAAAAGTATCTTCCGTTAATGGGCGACTGATAACCTCTTTAGGCAACTCGACTGGATAGTAATTAAGAGCAAAGTCTAGCTCCCCTTTTGCCAGACTATTAGCAGTAGCAGCTCCCCAGTTTTCAACCTCAAGGCGAAGATTTGGGGCAACTTCTCGCAGCTTTAAATGCAGTTTCGCTGGTAGAGAAACCGCTAAAAATGCACTCACTGCAATTTTCAAAACCCCTGACTTTTTCTCTATATCAAAAACTTCTAGGGACTCAATCGTGTCTGAAAGGCTATCAAGAGTATTAGGAATGACTAAAGCTAAACGCGCTGCCATAGGGGTTGGAGCCAAACCATCTCGGGTTTTAATAAAGAGCCTATCTTCGAAGTGATCTCGTAATCGAGATAGTGAGCGGCTAACACCAGGTTGAGTAGTACATAACCGCTCCGCTGCGCGACCAGTATGCAGCTCTTCTGATAGAACTTTAAAAACTCGTAATAAATTGAGATCAAGTTGTTGAAATGGACGCATTGTCTCATTACTCCTCACCACGCATACGTTATACCTTCAATAGTATAATCAAAATACAAACTAGTCATTAGATACGCATAACTAAAAACCTTAATGTTCCTCTAACAAAGCACAGCAGTAGCTACGACATAGAGCTAGTAAACAAAAGCCATAGCAATGCCGCACTCTTTTAAGACTGCAAATTCTAATCTACTGCAACAATTGGGGAATACCATGAAAAAGACAACCAAAATACTACTTGGCGCTACCGCATCAGTAGCAGTAATCGGTGCACTTTCCGTGCAGCACCTTATAAAACCTGCAACACAAGAGATGTACCAAGGCTACATCATCACTCATCATGCAAACTTCATGGTTGATGTCGTCAATCAGGCTGGCGGTACTAACAAGTTCATCCATACTCGTGAACTTCCAACGGAAGGAACTGACAATGTAGTGACACCTGCGCTTGACCATATTTACTCAAAAGCGGTACTGCAATTAACGGATGGCCCTGTATTTTTCACCACACCCAAAGTGGCAAATGATCGTTACTTCTCGTTTCAATTAACGGATCAAGAGCACTACACCATTATGGATAAGTACCACCCAGAAGGGGAATTTGCCGTAGTGAGAGCGGGAACAGATTACAGTGCAGCAATAGAACGTGTAGGCGCAGAAAATGTCATCGTTAGTCCATCTGATTACCCACACTTATTCATTCGTGTGCAAGTATATACACCAGATGCAACGGCTGAGGTATACCCAATTCAAGACGCTCTAAAAATCGACGCACCGACCTCAAAAGAGAGTATGGAATATGTAAAAACAGCACCTGTTCAGTGGGTTCTAGAGACACACGATGTACCAGAAAAAAATATCACTCAATTGACCAGAGTGTCTGATTTCTCACAGTTTGACTACAAAGTCACCCACTTAAAAGTAGGAGTCCGTTACCTCAGTGGCGCGGTTGAAGTTTTAGATAATACAGGGCTTTTTGACCACATTGATTACGCATCTGAAAATCATGAACGTCGCGCAATTGGTGTTATTGGGCACTTAGGTTTCCAAACCGGCCACGCTATCTATCAACCTTGGAGATCAAATAATAAAGGCGACACATTAAATGGGTCGACCCCGCATGTTATTACTCTTCCTTATGACGCTAATGTCGATCACTTCTGGTCCGTAACTCGTTACGACGGAAAAACTCGTAACACCTACGCTAGACAAAACGACGTCTTCAACGCATACAACACTCTACCGGATGAGAACGGCAACATCACCATTACTTTCGCCAGTGAACAAGTAGAAGATGGGTCGTACTGGATGCCTGTTCACGATGGTAAAGAGTACTACTACATAGTGCGTTACTACGGTGCTCACAAAGTGTCAAATATGTCTCGACCATTTAACTTTAATATTCAAACCGCTAGCTATTAGTCCGCCAACTAGTTGAGTAATACCACGCACAATTAAATAAACATGAGGCTGTTTCTTGCAGCTTCATGGCTCGCGGAAAGTAAACCGGTCTTAAATAAATGGGGAACAACACAATGATAATTCAACTCTTTGGTGGTGAGCTAAACGGACAAAAAATTGAAATCACAAAGGATGAACTTTTTTTAGGGCATATCGAAATCCCAAAAAGAATACCAAAGCGAGACCATGGCTCTCTCAGCCAAGACAACCGCCATATATACTCAAAGAGATGCATTATGACTTGCAATAGCTTTTTATCTGTTTGGGTGGCCAAAGGTCTTAACGAAAGAAAAACCCTAGAGATGCTCGTTGACTGTTATTTCAAGCACAATGGATTACTCGATATGGGCAAGAAGAATGAGGACACTATGTAAGATTATTTTCATAACCTACCTACAATATCCTTGATCACTAAAAACAAAAACTCATGATACGGGTCATGCCTTAAGCGCTGATGCGCGTAAATCCTAACCTCTTCGCTTGGCGACTCAATACTGTCTGGAACGTCAATTGACGTTAATTGGGGAAACAGATTCTCAGATAGCAGTGCGGAGCACGGCAATATGGCATCACTTTCCGCGGTCACTTGCACTACTGAGCTAAATACCTCGGAGCGATAGTTCATCTGTATGGGTACATTTTTATCCGCCAGTAATCTGCTCACCAGTGTCGTCTGCTCATTCCATCCTTTCACTATGGCAGTCACCCAAGGGTAAGTCGCTAGGTCATCTATCGTACTTTTTTTACCGACCAATGGGTGGTCACTTCTCACTAATAACTGGAACCTATCCACAGTTAATGGATGGCTGATGATCTCTTTGGGTACATCTAAGGGGTAGTAGTTAATCGCGAAATCCAACTCACCTTTTATTAGCTTATTAACCGTTGAAGAGCCCCAATTCTCGACTTCAAGTTGAATCTCAGGCGCAACGCTTTGCAGCTTCAAATGCAATTTCGCAGGCAGTGTCAAAGCTAAAAATGAGTTTACCGCAATGCGTAGCTGCCCCGATTTTTGGGTTATGTCGAACGTTTCAAGGGAATCAATGCTGTCTGACAATTGATTTAAGGTATTGGGAATAACCAAAGCGAGCCGAGCAGCCATCGATGTGGGGGTTAAACCATCGCGAGTTTTTACAAACAATGGGTCTTCAAAATGATCTCTTAGCCTTGCTAAAGAGCGGCTAACTGATGGTTGGGCGATATGTAATCGCTCTGCTGCTCTTCCCGTATGCAACTCTTCAGAGAGCACTTTAAATACCCTCAATAAATTCAAATCAAGCTGATGGAATGGACGCACTGTTCTCTACCTTTTATTACGTTCTGACTATGATGTCACAACACACCTAGATTATAACTCATTCGTTATAATCAAAATAGACAAGGGTAATTAGTTTGTTATTAACAAACTCAGTAACCTAAACACAAATGAGATACACCTTTGATTAACGACACCTATATAGGTCTTATTATGTTTAGAAAATCCGTAATAACCGCTGCTATTGTTCTCTTTCCTTTGTCCGTTACCGCCACTGCAATGCCAGATCTGGAAACTCGCACCTATCACGATGTCGAGCTTTCTGCAGGGAATAATCCTTACCAAGTAAAACGCTATGCTCCCGAGTATTTTGTAAATCATGCCAATCATTTTGAAGAAGCGTTATACCAACACCCAAGCGCACCTATTTGGACGATCGTTGCTGAGAATGCCTTTGCCTCAATCCACGTTATTGATGCACCAGAAGGTCTCATCATCATTGATACCGGCTTAAACGAAACACAAATGAAGCCCGTCGCAGGCAAAATCAAGCAGCTAAGCGACAAACCAATCAAAGCCGTGGTTTACACGCATGCACACGCTGACCATACAGGTGGTGTGGGTGCATTTATTACCCCAGAACAAGTCGAAAACGGCGATGTCGAAGTAATTGCAGACAGTACATTTTTAGACGCCTTTGTTTCTGAGAACTCAGCAACAGGGCCACTCATGTTCCAACGCGCGATGATGATGTATGGCGCGGTATTGCAACCTGAAGACCGTGAACAATTCACAACCGGCTGTTGTGGTCACCTTACGACTGGACCTACATCATTCATTGCCCCTACACGTACAATCGAGGGTGAAGAAACAATTACAGTTGCAGGTTTAGAGATGACTTTCTCATACTCTGGCGGTGAAAATTCAGGTCACATGATTGCCTATGTACCTCAATACAAAACCATTTTCACTGGTGATGAACTTCAAGGGCCAGCTGCTCCTCAATTGCACTCTCCACGGGGCACTAAGTTCCGCGATACTGACGCATGGATCAACGCCATTGATACGATTCGAGCTTATGAGCCAGAGCACATGCTGCCAGGTCACGGTGTACCTGAATACGGCAAAGACAAGGTAGACAACATCTTGGTGACCTATCGCGATGCAATGCAATTTCAACACGACCAAGCAATCCGACTGATCAACCAAGGTAAAGGGCCTGATGATCTTGCCAATGAGATAGAAATCCCTGATTACCTAACACTTGACCCATTCACTATTCAAACTTATGGAAATGTTAAAACCAACGTGCGTTCTTACTACACTGGTTATGTCTCTTGGTGGGATGGTAATCCAGCAAACCTTGACCCATTACCAAAAGTGGATGAAGCGCAGAAATTAATTGAAGCGATGGGCGGTCGAGAACGCGTTGTTGAACTGGCTGAACGAGCACTAGAAAGTGGTGAAATAAAGTGGTCAGTCACTCTTTCTGACAAACTGGTACGAGTCGATCAAAGTGATGTTCAAGCTCGTCAGTTAAAGGCAGCGGGCCTTCGCAACCTGGGATATGCCAGCATTAATTCATCAAACCGTGGTTTCTACCTAGCAGGTGCTGATGAACTTGATGGTGTGTTAAACATGCAGCTTGTAAATCAACTGGCAAAAGGCATGTTAGCTAATCCAAATATGATAGCGGGCTTCTCTACCCCTACTCTGCTTGAAGGTCTACGTTACAAAGTACTACCTGAAGCCGTAGGCGGTACAGAGACTAGCTACCAAATTCACTTCTCTGATACAGATGAGATCTACACCGTTATTTTACGTAATGGTATTGTTGAGATAGTGGATGGCGAGCAAGGTAACGATGTCACAGTAACAACAACGCGCCCTCAATTCGATCAGTTGTTCACCGGTGCAGAAACTGAGCTAAGCAACGTAGCTGATGTGAAAGGCAATAAAGCAGATATCCAAAAATTTGGTAAAGCTTTCGATTTCAATGTCTACCCGATCTCGATTGCAGTGCAATAAACGGAGACAACAAACTTAAACACATATAAGGGAGTACATGCTGTGCTCCTTTTTCTTTTTCCATATAAAGGGATCCCAATATGTATAAACAATATTGGCTACGGTTCGTATCAATCTTCGCTGCTGCGTTATTACCCTACTCCACTGCTAACGCCTGTGCATTTCACATGTCAGAACAAGACAATGTAATGTCATTTCAAACCGCTGATTATCGCCATACATTGGCGGTAACGTTAGCAACTAACAAAGCCATCAGTGAAGGTGATTTACAGCCTTTTGATGAGGTTCTTAGTGGAGAGTCAGGCTTTAGACAGATCTCGTGGTGGCTGCACCTGCTTGCTCAGCAGCTAACAAAAGATGACTTCCCAAGTAGCCATATCGTCATTATTGATGTGCCTTTGTGGAGCCAATATCATCTAGGTAATGGCAGAATGGCAGAGATTGATATTCCAAAACCAAGTGATGACAAAGCCAACATAGCGTTAACACAATCTACGCTTTATTCACTTGCGTCAGAACAGATTGATTTACTTCAAGCGGTAGAGTTAGGGCTACTGCGTGTGGACTAACTACGCTCGACCCCCGTTTAACACTGTTGCAATCCTACAAACTCAAAATGAAACATGTTCTTACACAACGATGCGCTGAAATTACCCAATGTGGCGCAGTTCATGCCTTATCCCTTTTACAACCACAAAGGATATACTCATGAAACATTCAAAACTTGCTACCATCCTATTTACTTTAGGGGCGATTCCATCGGCTTTCTCAATGACATCTAACGAAATAAATGACGTGCGCATTCCTGCTATCCAAACGGCCGTCGACAAACAAAACCAAGCCATAGCACCAACTCTGCTGCTTTCAGGCGAGGCAATCACCAATGAAGTTGGAGATCTAATAAACGTTGCTTTGATTACGGGTAATGAGTCTCGCATGCTTTCTAACTGCTCATTGAACGCAACAGGCATTGCAACAAGACAAACCACCGCATCGGTTTCTGACGAGGCGGAAGCGTTACTGACTAACACCAGTGATCACTTTTGGGGCAAGCATAGCCCCACGGTAGAGCAACAACTGGTTGGGATATCAAATTATCTCACCCACAAAGTATCTAAAATGGACTTTGAGCTATCGACACCAACTGGCAGCATTTGGCGTAAGCTAGATCAATCTAATGTAAAAGCGTCCGAAGCTTGGCAGGAAATGAACGAATACCCAAGTGGGACGCGTTTTGTTGTCGCCGTAGGTCTAGAGGAAGAACTTATCAGGGATAACAGCCACTACATTTACGCAGAGAAAGTCGATAGTGAAATTATCTTTATTGATGGCCAAACCAACCTAGCGAAAGATATCCCACCAACGTACCTCTATGACCAATTTGATTTCTCACACCTGAGTATTCCCAGTGTGACCACTATGATGTTCTGGGCACTAACACCAGCGGCTGTATGACCCAAGAAAAGATAATCTCTCACTATTAATCTTTAACAATAAAAAATCAGTGACTAGGCACGACCAACTACAAAATAGAAAGGCTTCTAAGAATAAGCTCACTCATCACGGGTGAGCTTAAATTTGCACTTCCATTTCAATCTACTCCTCCCTCAAAATTCATTTCCAATGTACTTCAGATCACGTATCGTCTATCGACAACTGTGTAGGAGGATCAATATATGAAATGTTCTGTGTTTATCGCAACAAGCTTTGATGGGTTTATCGCCACACAAGATGGAGGTGTCGATTGGTTACACACATCCGGCAACCAAGCAGCAGAGATGGGCGATCAAGCCGACATGGGATTCGTAAAATATATCGCATCGGTTGACTGCATGATCATGGGCCGTAAGTGTATGGAAAAAATCGCCAGCATGAACCTTACCGATGAGCAATGGCCATATGGTGATACGCGCATTATCGTCCTCAGTAACACGCTCTCTGACGCGCCTGACAACATGAAAACCCGAGTCGAGATGTATCAAGGCGATCTCAATATATTGGTGAGTAAACTAGAGTCTGAAGGATATGCTCACGCTTATATCGACGGTGGAACCACTATTCAAGCCTTCTTACAGCTAGAGCTTATCAACGAACTGACCATCACTCGCGCGCCTATCATTCTTGGTCAAGGTATTCCACTGTTTGGGCCAACAAACAGCCCAATTAAGCTAGAACAGGCGAGTGCTCAGGCATTTCCAAACGATTTTATTCAAGTCTGTTACAAGGCGAGTTACTAAGGCATATAGGCTAGTGTTTCTGACAGACTTCGCTGTTATTTCAATAAGATGAAACAGAAGAAACCGTTTCATCTTTTAATAGCACTTTTGATATGTACTTGGTTTCGCATTGTTAAAACAGTTCTTTTGGTTGTTATTTGAGCTAAAACAATTCTACTCTTTGATAGATAGGGCATAAGAAACATAGACCGATAACGTTTTATGCTATCTAAAAGGACTCTTACCTATGAAAATGAAATTCGAACGACTCAAGATACTGCTCAATCAGTTAACCGAAACCGAAGTCTCATCACCAGAAACACAGGCAGCGCGAATTTATGCTTCTGGATTATCTTCTGAAATAAACTGGGCGAAAGATGCCTCTGAGCTCGATAGTAATACGTTCGAGTACATCTACCAAAGCATGCCGCTCTCCATGATAGAAAATGCTCAAGGGCAACTTCTTCAATCTGGACAATACTATTTAGCCGAAAAGTGGCAAAAGCTTATCTCTCATATTAATCTGCGTCATCAACGCTTAATCGCTGCACAGTGTAAGCCCTAACAATCAATCGGAACCTTGTTATTCAAACGCCAAGATCACAAAAGCCAGCAATTAATGCTGGCTTCTCCATTTTTACGCTAAGAGCGAATTAAACTAATTTCATCTCTTGGATAATGTCTGACGCGATTTCTGGTTTAGTACTAGTTGGCTTTTCGTGTAGGTCTGATTTCAGCTGTCCCTTACGGTTACGAAGCCCTGCTTCTAGTTTTTTCAATGCGCCAGAAATAGCAGGATACATTACATCATTCGTTGATTTTGCCGATACACGTGCGCCTTCGTAGTTAGTGAATATTTCCACTTGGTGTTGGCCGTGCTCTTTTGTGATGATGATGTCACTGCTGATTAGTTGAGGAAAATGGGCGGATACTTTCTCAAATTTACTTTCAATTTCTTTACGAGAATCGTCACTGATTGATACATGATGTGTTTGAACATTTACTTTCATATAATTCTACCTTTCCAGTCACTATGTCATTTAAACGTAGCAAACTACAGGCACTCTGACCAAGTCTAATTTTGCACTTGTGTGATTTACTTCAGTGTTATTAATTATTCTTCCCTTCCCCCCTTGAAATAAGACACTTTTCTCACCATTTAGAATGTCGAAGTCGCACTATTGCCCACTTTTCAACCACTTATCCTTTTGTCTTTCTCTGCAGAAACAAAAAAGACTTAAAGCATTTTCGTACCTTAAGTCTTATCAGATTCAGTAACTCTTTATTTACCAGATAGTTATTTAAAACCTAGTAGTTTATAACATAGCCAATAATGACTGATCAGATGTTAGTGGCTAAATTATCAATTAATAAATAGACAGCTACCTAGTCAAGCACCAATTAAATATCGCTTACTAATTTTGCCAACGCTTCCCAATCACCCGCATCAATTAGTGCATTAGGTACCATCCAAGTACCACCACAAGCTAGTACTGATGGTAATGCTAGGTAATCGGCTGCGTTACTTGGGCTCACGCCACCTGTAGGCATAAATTCAACTGGGTAGACCGCTGACAGAGCTTTCAGCATAGGGATACCACCTGATGGCTCAGCAGGGAAAAACTTCAATGTTTTTAGACCAAGTTCCATCGCTTGCTCTACCAAACTTGGATTATTCACACCCGGTACGATTGGCATGTTCTTTTCTTGGCAGTATTTCACTGTTGTAGGGTTTAAGCCTGGGCTAACAACAAAATCAACACCCGCTTCAATTGCAGCATCCACTTGCTTGGCGTTAAGTACAGTACCAGCACCAAGCAACATCTCAGGGTAAGCATCGCGCATAAGGCGAATTGACTCAGCGGCAGCGTCTGTTCTAAAAGTTACTTCCGCGCAAGGTAAACCATTTTCAACCAACACTTTCGCAAGCGGTACCGCTTTATCTGCATCATTGATTGCAATAACAGGAACAATTTTGATCTCTTTTAAGCGCTGTTCAATCGTTTTCATTTTCTAATATCCTTACCAATTAATCTTAAAAAACATAGATGCATCAGGCTGCATCTACTAAAAAGCTAAGCGACTATTCGCTTAGCTTTGAAAATTTCGTTACTTATAAACTTTCAGCTTTATCAATCTAAAGAAGGAAGCTCAGTACACCAACGATAATAAACGCGATGCTACCAAGTAGCGTTTCCATTACCGTCCATGTTTTTAGTGTTGTCTTCTCGTCCATTTCCATCAAGCGAGAAACTAACCAGAAGCCAGAATCGTTAAAGTGAGACAACACTGTCGCACCGCCCGCAATAGCGATAACAATGAAGCATAAATCTAGCTCAGAAAGACCAACCGTCGCAGCTACTGTTGGAGCGATAAGCGCAGCCGTCGTTGTTAGTGCTACCGTTGCAGAACCTTGCGCAACACGTAGACAAGTAGAGATAACAAACGCAGCGACAATGACTGGCATACCCGTATCAGAAAGTACGCCCGCTAACGCTTCACCAATACCACTGGCACGTAGTACACCGCCAAACATACCACCAGCACCGGTTACAAGAATAACGGCACAGATTGGGGCAAGTGAGTCACCACACAGCTTTTCAAGTTTCGCCATACCGTAGTCTTTACCAAAGATAAGTAGACACACAAGCAGGGTAATCAAAAGAGCGACAGGTGTTTTACCCATCATACGTAAAAATTCAACTAACGGAGACGAACCATCAATAACACCCGCGACGGCAAGCGTATTAAGACCTGTGTCCATGAAAATAAGCAGTACAGGTAACACTAGGATTGTCATTACCGTTGCAAATTTTGGCAGCTTTGATTCATCAACAATCGCATCTGCATTGAAAAAAGCTTTAGACAGTGGAATATCAAATTTCTTACCAGCATAAAGACCAAATAGGTAAGCACCTAAATACCAAGTCGGAATAGCAACCAAAATACCAACAAATAACAGAAGGCCAATGTTAGCACCCAGCAGTTCAGCTGCAGCAACAGGCCCTGGGTGTGGCGGAACAAAGGCGTGCATTACCGCAAAGGCACCGGCAGCAGGCAATGCGTACTTAATCGGTGAGCCACCAAAGCGTTTTGCTACGCTAAAGATGATTGGCATCATGACGATGAGGCCAGCATCAAAGAAGATTGGGAAACCAAACAACAGTGAAGCAATACCCAAGGCTAACGGTGCTTTCTCTTCACCAAAGCGGCCAATCAAAGTATCAGCCAATACCTTAGCACCGCCCGTTACTTCAAGAATCTTACCAATCATTGCCCCTAAACCAACCAGTAATGCAACCGACGCTAAGGTGCCGCCAAAGCCGCCCATCATTGTAGGTACAACCTGCTCAGAAGGTACGCCAGTCACAATCGCCGTACCTAAGCTGACAAGCGTTAGTGAGGCAAAAGCATGTACTTTCAATTTTATAATCAATATAAGCAACGCGATGATCGCGAGCACTGCAACACCGAGCAGAAATGTAGGATCCGCGGCTTGGGCTAATTGGTCCATTAAGACACCTTTAATTCACGTTAATTTGAGTTTATCACTGTTTGAGTTTGTGTTTTAGTTCACAAATCTCAAAGTTACGGGTAACATGTTACCGATAACACCGATAAGATAAAGCCATATTTTCGGTTGAATTCTAAAAATGAGATCTAGCTCAGAGTAATCATGAGGGAGCGTAATGACTGGTAAAAGTATTATTGTGATGGGTGTTTGTGCCTGTGGTAAGAGCACGGTCGGCGAGCAACTTGCTGCACGATTAAAAGCAAAGTTTATTGATGGTGATGACCTACACCCTAAAGCAAACATTCAAAAAATGGCTCGTGGTGAACCTTTAAATGATGATGACCGCTCCCCTTGGTTAGAGCGTATTCGTGATGCGGCCTATAGCCTAGAGAGCAAGAATGAAACAGGTATCATCGTCTGCTCTGCACTTAAAAAAATCTATAGAGATCAAATTCGTGAAGGAAACCAAAACGTTAAATTCCTCTATTTGGACGGTGATTTTGAATTAATCATGGAGAGAATGCGTGCTCGTAAAGGTCACTTCATGAAAGAGAACATGGTGAAAGGCCAATTCGCAATTTTAGAAGACCCGAGTGACGAAAAAGGGGTTGCAAGTGTCAGCATCAACGGAACCATGGAGCAAGTACTCGATCGTGCCATTTTCGAGCTTCACCAACTTGAATCTAACCAAGCAGAGGGCGTGTAATGACACATAAGGTTATTCTAGATGTGACTACACGCATCATTGAACGCAGTAAAACACTACGTCAGCAATACTTAGCTAAAGTCACAGAGCAAGCCAATCAAGGTAAAGGTCGAGGTCAACTCTCTTGCGGTAATCTAGCCCATGGTGTCGCGGCTTCATGTGCAACCGAAAAGAGCCAAATCCTTGATTTAACGCGTAGTAACCTTGCTATTGTTAGCGCATACAATGACATGCTCAGTGCTCATCAGCCTTACAAAGATTACCCAGATCAAATCAAAGCGACGCTAAGAAAGTCAGGGAATACCGCCCAAGTAGCCGGTTGCGTTCCTGCAATGTGTGATGGCGTGACTCAAGGCCAAGCAGGCATGGATATGTCACTGTTTTCTCGTGATTTGATCGCTCAATCAACCGCCTTCTCACTTAGTCATAATTTGTTTGATGGCACATTGCTGCTCAGTATCTGTGACAAGATTGCACCGGGACAATTGATGGGCGCTTTAACCTTTGGCCATCTTCCAACGGCATTTATACCTGCTGGCCCAATGCCTACAGGTATCACCAATGAAGAAAAAGTCAGTGTCAGACAAAAATATGTAGCAGGCGAAGTCGGAACCGAAGCCCTTCTAGATATGGAGTGTAACGCTTACCACAGCCCTGGCACATGCACATTCTACGGCACAGCAAATACCAACCAATTGGTTTTTGAAGCGATGGGATTAATGCTTCCAGGATCAGCATTTGTACCGCCAAATACAAAGCTTCGCCAAGCGCTAACCGATAACGCGTCAGCACGTATAGCGGCAATGAACAGTGCATCACCAAGCTATCAACCCCTTCACAAAGTGGTTGATGAAAAGAACATGGTCAATGGACTTGTGGCACTGCTGGCGTCAGGTGGCAGTACTAACCACACCATTCATATGGTCGCTATTGCGCGTGCGGCAGGCATCATCGTAACGTGGCAAGACATCAGCGATTTGTCTGATATTGTTCCACTCATGATTCAGGTTTACCCGAATGGCCCTGCTGATATCAACGCTTTCGAACAAGCCGGTGGTGTACCAGTATTACTTAAACGTCTACATCAAAGTGGACTGCTCAATAGCGACGTCACCCCTGTCTTTGGCAGCTTTGAAGATCAGATGACAACGCCAAAGCTGATCAATGACGAATTGGTTTGGAGCGCATGCGGTGAGAGCACAAATCCTGATGTTATTGCAATGCCAGAAGTGAGCTTCCAAGCGACGGGCGGAACTAAAGTTCTGAACGGAAACTTAGGCAAAGCGGTGATCAAAGTATCGGCTGTCGCGAAGGAGTATCAGGTAATTGAAGCACCGGCTAAAGTCTTTACTTCTCAGCACGACGTTGAAACGGCTTATCAAAATGGCGAGCTAAATTGTGACTGCATTGTCGTTGTAAATTACAACGGACCCGCAGCGAATGGCATGCCAGAGCTACATAAGCTCATGCCGATTCTTGGTAACGTTCAAAAAGCAGGCTTTAAGATTGCCCTTGTGACAGATGGACGACTTTCAGGTGCGTCAGGAAAGATCCCTGCCGCTATTCACGTCTCTCCGGAAGCATTACAAGGTGGCACTATTGGCCTAGTTAACGATGGCGATATTATCCGCTTAGATTGCCAAACGGGCTCGCTTGAGAACCTAGCGGATACTTGCGCAAGAAGCCTGAACCATATTGATACTGAAGTTTCCCAGCAAACGTGGGGACGAGATATCTTTAAAGTGATGCGTGAAAACGTATCAAGCGCAGAGCACGGTGCAAGCTTCTTATTCTAGGTGCTCACCATAGTAGAAAATACTGAGCTTTTCACTCAAACTATTCATCAAGGGAAGAGTGTTTGGGTGCAAAAGCTTTGTTCAATCTGTTTAGCTCAGTACTGCCTTACTATGGTTCACTTTTTTGCATAACGTCAATTTGCTGAGCTTCAACTTACAGAGCCTTAATTTACACAGCTTTAATTTACTGAGTCTCAACTTGCTTATCTTTAGTTTAAATAGTTCCATGTTGCCTCTCCTCGTGTCGTACATTTACGTCATGTAGATAAAACGTGAATACTGACAGCAGCTAACGAATTGTCTCTATGACAGATCACCTACTAAAAGCCACACCCATTAAAAGTATTAAGGGCAAAGCTTTATCGAAACTACGAATAGCACTGGGATGAACTGTTCAGCGACTAGCCCTACGTTTTTTAACGCTGCTATGGTACTGAGAATGACAAAAGAGAACGTGGCGAAAATTGAAAATATCAGTCTGACGTCAAACAGCTAAGGAAATAGTCTCGGAAAATTTTCGTCATTTAAACGCTCTAACCACTGGCTTAGTTCATCTTTATATTACCCATAAAGTTCGGATAAACGAACAAGGTAGATGGCACGCTGCGAGAGCAACAGCAAAATAAGATATTCGGTAATTACCAACGAAAAACTGTGAGTATATCTAGATTAATAAACGGCAAGCATGCGTATAATTTACGATACAATTCAATCAAATAACGGACACACAATAAGTCAGACAGCATTGATAGCGCCACCTTATTAATGCACCAGTTAATTCTAAATAAAGAGTCAATTTAAGCTTTCACCAGTAGAGATAGTGAACCCAAGATCAAACACCTTTTGCTCAGAGCTATTCCCTGCTAAAGCATCAATAAGCAGCTCTGCACTTTTCTTACCAATCTCATATCGAGGGGAGTCAACACTGGTTAGCTTTGGTGATATAGCCTGTCCAATATCTAATGCGTTATACCCCACGACACTAAGCTGTTTTGGCACACTAATATTGTTCGCTTGTGCGTACATCATTGCGCCAATGGCAATATCATCATTGGTACAAAAAATGCCATCAAGGTCTGGGTACTGAACGAGCGCCTTTTCTAACAACTCACCACCAAGGGTATAATTTGAATGCGCTTCAGTAAGAATGCATTTAGGTGTTAACCCTGCTTCTTCTACCGCCTGCTTATAACCATCCATACGAAGCTGCGTACGGCTATCTAATCGCGCACCAAAATACGCCACGCTTCTCTTACCTGCTTCAATCATCTGTTTTACAACAGTATAAGATGCCTGCTTGTGATCCAATCCGACAACCATATCCACCGGGTTTTCAGGTAGTTCCATGGTTTCAACAACTGGAACGCCTGCTGTTTTAATCATCTGTAATGTTCGCTTGGTATGCTGCGTTTCAGTAAAAATAAGGCCATCGACCTGATAAGAGAGTAGCGACGCGACCTTACTCTCCTCCTCTTCAGGGCTGTAGCCAATATGAGCTATAAGCGTTTCATAACCATTTGCCTTGGTGACCTCTTCAATCCCTTCTGCAAAGGAAGCAAAAACTTGGTTGGATAAAGAAGGCAGAAGTATACCAATCGCTTTGCTGGATGATTTCGACAACATGGCAGGGGCGCGGTTTTGGATATAGCCGACCTCTTCGATTACCTTAGCGATCTTCTCACGCGTTTTTTCTGCAACTGACTCGGGGTTTCTCATGTAACGAGAGACGGTCATTTTAGTGATGCCAATCTTGTCAGCAATATCTTGAAGGGTGGGTCTTGACGATTGATCTATGCTCATAATCTATTAATTTATAATTATAATGTTACTAGTAACATTATCACCAAATAACTCATCGGTCCATTATGGATCGTACGTCATATTTAGAAATTGGCCAAGAAATCGGCAACTTACGAATAATATTTCTATTAATCTCCCCCTCATTTTGCATTTATCTATCGATGATTTGACGACATAGCAAACCTGCCTTTAAAAAAATTGTAACCAATTAATAACTAAAAGGATTAATTTCACTCCGTTTCATTGTCAGAGGATAAAATGACGAATAACGAAATTGAAGTTGCTTACAGAGGAGAGACAGATGAGGTCAGTTTGGACTTGGGGTGGAAAGTCACTCGGCTATTTCGACCGCGAAGATCTTTGGACCAATGAAGGGAAACACGTCGGTAAAATGTTTGACGGCGATATATACAGCCCGACAGGTGTTTATCTAGGAGAGGTCATGGATGGCGAACGGTTAATCTTCTGCCAAAGAAAGAGAGAACTTCGAGGCGCGCCTTTTAAGCCCTATAGCGATCAGGCTGCCATCAAGGCATGTAGCGACTTTAAAGGTTATGCCATGTATACCGGTTATGAAGAGTTTCCTGAAATCTAAAAAATACGCGTTACATCTAGCATGAATGCTTTAGAGCTATCATGAATGCTCTATAGTCATCATGAATAAGTACAGATGAACGCGTAATTTTTCAATTCGAACCTATCTTCAGAAGATTAGCTGAACAAATGATCTCTATAACTCTTTCATTGCCGAAACAACAGAAGGGTCATTAATTAGGTTAAACAACAAGCTTTTAGCCGATGATCTTTGAGCATCAGATAGAACTTTCTTCGGGTTCTCTCTCGACTGAGTCAGGATGTTTTTAACGAACTTACTGTTTGTGCCAGAAAGCTCATATACAAATCTAAGAGTGTCCAATAAGTCTTCCTGAGCCAAACTGTATACAGCCATTTCACAACTCAGGCCATCCATAGCAAGGAAGTTATTCACCACCTCCTTTTGCGCTGCTTTGAACTTCTCTTGAACTTCATAAGCGTCAATCAGCGTTTGCACTCGCTCGGCGATTGCTACAGGCACTTCCATTGTTTTTGTTTCATGGCTCATTTCTATTTCTCCTGCCCTTATTGGGGTTTATTCTCTGGGTTATTGAATAATATCAATATTCAACACCGTTTAATCTCTCTAGTTTACGCGCTCGTTGATCATTCAGCATTAACTTTATCCCTAAATACGCCCTATTGTTGCTGAAAATAAACATAATTACATTGAGATAAATGCCATTCCCACCAGAGAGATATTACATCACGAGATCTCGAACATAAGGGATTGCAACAAGCTCAACCATTCTTTCCATACCAGTAGCTGTCATACCCTACCCTCTCGACAATAACAAAACATTATCAAATTAATAATATTTGATAATTTTACGAAATAAAAATAGAACTCTATAGTGACTACATCGAAACACGATACGAATTAATCATCTGGGTTTGGGGAAAGTTATGAAAATGAATCACGTGGGAATTATGGTTGGCGATATGGATAAAGCGGTAGAGTTTTACACTCAAGCACTAGGTCTAAGTATCGTAATGAACAATACAAAAGTCATCGAAGAACGTGAGTCAGCAATCGGCCGTATGTGTATTGCCGTATTTGGTGAAGGCTTTAAAGGAT
The DNA here is from genome assembly GCF_050337325.1 of Vibrio kyushuensis. NCBI lineage: Bacteria > Pseudomonadati > Pseudomonadota > Gammaproteobacteria > Vibrionales > Vibrionaceae > Vibrio > Vibrio kyushuensis. The sequence continues at coordinate 133,260 of NZ_JAKJSV010000002.1, read as the reverse complement.
TCAACATTGCACACCTTGTAACGACTGATGGCATTGGCGTTGAGCTATTTGAAATGAAAGAGCGCCAAGAGCGCCACGAAGTCGACTTTTCTCGTCTAGGTATATTCCACTTCTGTCTACAAACAGACGACTTTGAAGGCGTAATGGAAAAGGTAAAACAGCTTGGCGGTAAAGTACGTATGGATGTGATGCGCTACCACCCTGAAGACGACAGTAAACAGGCGAAAATGGTTTACCTAGAAGACCCGTTTGGTAACCTATTCGAGCTTTACTCACATACTTATGAAGAGACTTACGCTTCAGATTATGAGTAATAATCAAACATAAACAATCTTAACGAAGGGTTGGTAAAGTGTATAACAACACTGTTGCCAGCCCTTTTTCATCGCTGATTTTAAACTACTGAGTATTATAAAACCTACCCCATCTAAAAACTGACAACAAAACGGTTGAAATGAAGCTGGTTTGTAAGCCAATATGCCAAAATCAATCGAAAAGTCATGTTCAATGGAGTAAGAAATGTCGAAGAAAGTCGTTCAATTTGAATACGAAAAAGAGACCAAAAACAGTGTGCGCTATAAAGAAGTTCCAGAAGAAGGAACCGCACCTATTGTTGGCTCATTGTATGTTCAGAAGTGGTTTGCTGGCGATAGTAAAAATATTGAAATCACGATCGAGAAAAAAGATTAACCGATCACTTTGACACGGCCGACGTCGCCACTCTCTAGTCGTACCTTAATGCCATGAGGGTGGTTTGGTGACTTAGTTAAAAGATCTTTCACTATGCCTGATGTGAGTACACCACTACGCTGATCTTTTTTAAGCACAATCTGCACTGCCAATCCCGGACGAATATTTGTTCTTTGAGTTCCGCTCATTCTCTTTACCTTAATATTTTTCTACTATTACTGTCATTTCGATTACGACAATGAGCGCCAGTCAATATCGACGAGCACTCATCAATCAGAGCAAACGAATTACGAATTTCTTAACCAAATGTCAGAATTGCCATTGTCTTTTTTCTTACGTTTTTTCTTACCTAAACCGGCAGGTTTCGCAGTCGGTTTATTCGCTGCTAACATTTCTTCAGTAACAACATCATCCACTTCAAATCCAGCAACTTCTTCACGTTCAAGGCGGATTTTGTTTTTCTTCTCGATAACTTTGAAGTGATGATAATCTTCATAATCAAGCAGAGACAGAGCTAACCCCACTTCACCAGCACGACCACTTCGACCAATACGGTGCATATAATCTGATGGGCTTCTCGGCAAATCAAAGTTAATAACCACTGGAAGCTTTTCAATATCGAGACCACGAGCCGCAATATCGGTTGCTATTAATACTTCGATTTCACCCGATTTAAACGCTTCTAATATACGAGTACGAGAACCCTGACCTTTATCACCGTGGAACACTTCAGCTTCAATGCCACGTTTATACAGTTTATCGGCCAAATGCTCACAACTATTTTTGGCGTTAACGAACACGAGAGCTTGTCGCCAATCATTCTGCTTAATTAAGTGTGCTAACACCGCTGTTTTTTCACCTTTATTCACGGTAAACGCGCGCTGTACTAATGTGCTCGCATCCTCGCTTTGCAATTGAATTTCAACAGGGCCATTAAGCAGTTCTTGAGTAAGAGTCTGTACTTGCTCTGGGAAAGTAGCTGAGAACAAGAGTGTCTGTTTTTGCTTTGGCAGTAGAGCCAGCAACTCAGATAGCTCTTCAGTAAAGCCAAGGCTTAACATTCGGTCTGCTTCATCAAGTACTAAGGTCTTCACACGATCTAGCTTAATGGCATTGCTTGAAATTAGGTCAAGTAATCGACCCGGTGTTGCAACAAGAATGTCTGTACCACCACGTAGCGCAAGCATTTGCGTATTGGCTGAAACACCACCAAACACAGAAACGGTTTTAATCGCACCGTTAAAATGCACGGCATACGACTTAATGCTGTCAGCAACTTGTTTCGCCAACTCACGTGTGGGTACCAAAATTAGCCCTGAAACATAGTTACCTTTACCACTATGATTTTTACCAGATTCTTTTTGACCAAAAATGTCTTGTAACAGAGGCAATGCGAATGCCGCAGTTTTACCCGATCCCGTATTCGCCCCAGCAATTAAGTCGCGGCCAGCTAACACACTTGGAATAACTTGCGCTTGAATTGGTGTAGGTTGTTGATATTCAAGCTCAGTTAGACGGGCTAACAAAGGTTGAATAAGGGCAAGTTCAGTAAAGCTGTTTGGCTTATTGGTCGGAGTAGAAGCTGTAGTCATTCGGTAATAGGGCTCTAGGCTAAAATAGTGGCGTGCATTTTAGCGCATTTATGCTCTGTGAAGTAGATCAATGATTACTGTAATCAATATTTGCTGCTTTTTATTCGCATTTAGAATTTCGACAACAAAACCCTATTTCGAGCCGTTCTCATATTTCATTGAAATGGTTAATAAATTTCAAATAGTTAACGTTAAGAATGAACGACAAGGCTACTGTGAACAGTGTAATTGAATTAGTGACATAAATAACAACAAGATATACATACTTAATTGTTATTTGACCTCATATTAACCGCTTCCATATAATCAATACGCCATACCAAGATCTAATTTATAACGATTTCGTCATGCGTTCGGTATGCAAATATCTCGGTTACTTGTTAAATCATTACTCACTCAATGTGTACGACTTTTGGTGCACGTTTCACCATTATTAGAATTATAAATGACTATTTTCACGCCAAAAAAGCAAGTACAAAAAACGCCTGACGATCTAAAAAACAGATCTAAACAAGAGCTTCGCGCTTACCCTAGAATGCACATGAAAGGGACTAAAGCCTACATTAGAAGGCGAACACTACTTTCAACTTATACACCTATGGAAATTATCGATCTCTCTAAAGGTGGGTTAGGTATAGAGTGCCGCAGTAAGTTTGAGATGGGAGAAAAAATTGAAATCAAGCTAGGGCCTAGAAAGCTACAGGGTACCGTTTCATATTTAAGGCAGGAACTGGGGAAACGTAACTTTAGAGTTGGTATTAAATTTGATAAAACGCTTGGAATATCTGACATGATTTTTATAGGCGCGCCATCTGAGTTTGTTTTTAGTTGATAGCCACTACTGGCAAACATTCATACACCTCGCCGTCCAGAAAGCAAAACTCTCAACGACCCAAACAACTAAGCGCCGTTTTTTCTTACCTATTTCGACAACGGGGCAACCAGTACACCTTACCCTAGTGGGTTATCAGTTAACCTGTTGATATGAAATATATTTAATAGCAACTAAGATGAAGCTGAATATTTTGCTACCAGTAGCGTCTTGATTTCACAAGAATCTGACATTGATGAATGCCATAAGCTATCGATACAACCATCAAAATATTGTATTATCACACCCGTATTTATACTTATTAGGATTTTCTATGTTGATTCACGAATTTTCGAATAAGGACGTTACCGCTGAGCATGTGATTTTAGCTCAAGCTATATTAGCAGGGACTGCTCAAGGAGATAAAAATAAGGCGCTACGCTTTATTAGTTTTGTAAATGACATCCCCGATGCGCCAACTATACAAAGCCTGATTCCACGCTTTAGTCAATTTATGAAGCGCTTTAAAGCCAACTGATATACAGAATACATTACACAGGGATGTGTAATTAAGTTCACCAATTCCTCCCCCTAACCACTACCTACTTTTTAACTCTATCTGGCTCTCTGCTCGCTCTATATCTAGCTATTGCCCCATCATCGCACTAGCGACAGTAGTAGCAGTCACGGCTGTTTACCAGAGGCTCCACCAACTTGACTCTCAATGCTGCGCCAGCCGCCGCTCCACTGCTAACACAATCTTTTTAGTTGTCATTATTAATATACCCTGATTAGCTTTAATGCTTGAGCGGCACGATAAATCTAAATAAGACCCATTACCATTCATGGTTTGAATATGATAATCTCTATTGATAATACTCGCTGTTAGAGCCCCTACATTGACGTTCTCGTTTACCCACAAATCCTTTCTCACGATCTGGACGATAGGCATCGCCATTGCAATCTCAAGTTTTCTAGTCGTTGAGTTTTACGAGTCTAGGCGGTTAAACGATCAGCTTGAAATACGATTTAACAGCAAGGTTAAGTCACTAGAGCAATCAATGAACTCTCTGTCTGAGCTTATCTACTCAAGCCAAAAGTTCATTCAAAATGGGAATAACCCTACACAGGCTCAGTTTCAGCACTTTCTTAAAGATCGAACAGGAATTGGCTCTGGAATCCATTCTCTATTTTGGCTACCACTGATCGCCCTTGATGATGTAAAACCGTTCGAACAGAGCGCTCAGAGCAATGGGTTGCTCGGCTTTCAACTATTGCCTAATGTGGAACGAGTATCGTCGTGTGCAAAATGGTTAGATAATGCAACGCTACCGGTTTACTACATCTCACCCCAATTTGAAGCAAGTGATTATTTGGGCGAGAGGCTTGATACTCATTGTGATGATGCGGCCGCAATGAAACAGGCACTCTCTCAACAGACTATTGCGACCAGCCCTTTTAATGAAGGTGGCAATCACGGTATCAAACTGTTTCTACCCGTAGTAAGTGATAAGGGTACACTGCAAGGGTTTGTCGTCGTCAGTATTCTATTTCATGAATTTCTGGGTGTAACATGGCAAGGCGAAATCAATTCGAACGAGCTTAATATCTCAGTGGTTAACCTAAAGCCGAACCAGCAATTTCACACTATTCTCTTCCAATCCCATCTTAATCTTGAGTTAAGCAAAACCCGATACTACCAACGAGAGATCACCTACTCACAGAAAGTGAGGCTGCTTAGCATCAACCAGCAATGGAAAATATCAATCTCTACCATTGATGACGGCATTGGCATGCTGATCTATGGTTCAACCGCTGTCGTATTAATACTGCTTCTGACAGCATCAGTATCGTGGGGCTTTGGCTTCTACGCTCATCGACTCAAAATTTCTGATCAACTCGTAAAAGAAAAAACCCGGAGCCTTGAGATTCAAGCCACGCAAGATGAGTTAACTGGCTTATTTAATCGTCAGGCACTCAGTGAAACGCTTGAAAATCAGCTCACACAAATTAAAAAACAAGCGAGTGATGGCTTTTCAATACTATTTATCGATTTGGATCGATTTAAGATCATCAACGATTCAATGGGGCATATCATTGGCGATCTATTATTACAGCAAGTTGCCACGCGCCTGAAAAAAAACGCACGCCGAGATGACAGTTGCTTCCGCTTTGGCGGGGATGAATTTGTCGTTTGTCTACCCAATCAGGTTGATGAACGGATATTACAAGATCTCTGCTCACGTTTTTCAAAGCTGATCGCGAAGCCCTATATCATCAAAGGACAAACTTGCCATATTGGCGCAAGTATAGGTGTTTCTGTTGTCACTTCGGCATCTCAGCCCATTGCCAGTATTTTACGTGAGGCCGACACAGCGATGTACAAGGCAAAAAATTCTGGTACTGAAAAGGTGATATTTTTTGATGAGAAGATGTTCACTCAAGTTAAGCATCGTTTTGTGCTGGAGCAAGAGCTTACTACCGCAGTAAAGGAAGAGCAGCTCTCTTTGGCCTATCAACCCATTTATTGTCAGCAGACCGATCAAGTTTCCGGCTTTGAAGCACTGCTTCGCTGGGATCACCCAGAAAAAGGCTCTATATCCCCAGCGGAATTTATCCCAATTGCTGAAGAGACTGGGCTAATCATAAAAATAGGCGATTGGATAGTTAAGCAAGTGTGCCAACTATTAGAACAGCTCTATATAGGTAACGCATACGCTAAACTGCCAAGAATCAACATCAATGTTTCCGCTAAACAGTTTGAGTCCGATCATATTGTTCACACACTGCAGCACGCGTTAAGCCGGTATAAATTTCCAACGAACTTGCTAGGTGTTGAAATAACAGAGTCTCTATTGTTGAGTAATTCATCATGTACCGTCGACGCACTTAATGAGATAAAGCGACTCGGGGCCACTATTTATCTCGATGATTTTGGTACGGGTTATTCATCCCTTTCAGTTCTTAGCGAATACCCAGTCGATATTATAAAAATTGACCGAAGCTTTGTTCAATACATAGGGAACCCAAGTCATAAGTCAGCAAAGCTGTGCCAAGCCATCATTTCCATGTCTCATACTATTTCATTGGGTGTCGTGGCGGAGGGCGTGGAAACGGAAATGCAGTTGGCCTCACTGCAAAAATTTGGCTGTAACTACATTCAAGGTTTTTTAAAAGCCAAACCCGTAAGCCAATCTAAGATGATGGAGTATCTCACCCTTAAAGCTGATGTGACATTTAACACTGAGTGATACTTATTAAAGAAACCTATTACAAAGTAGAAGGTTAGCAAAAGAGTCTTGACCTTACCCTAGGGGCAACCTCTATTATCGCATTGAATTTACTTCTGAAGGCTTGTCATGCGGTTATCTTCTATACGCATAATTTGGATTACGTTTGTTAGCATTATAGTAATGCTGACGACGAGTGTTGCCTCGAGCGCACCGATGATGACCTTCAAAATGCTCGATCACGACCTGCAGCTACAAAGTAATATTTCACCGTGTCACAGCCAAATATCTGCCGATGACTCACGGCACCAGCAGCACTCACTTACCAAGCGCGACTCAATGCAGACACTGTCTGACACGATGAGTTCATCCCCCCATTGTGAAAGTAACAATGAATCAGCACACACCTGCTGTAGTGCCACTTGCGCAACCGTTGTAGTATTTACTCCGAACGTCACAACGCCACTTCTGTTTGATCATAAAAAATCACTCTTTTCCTCACTATCACAAGGGAATCGAGTGTTGCGACCTCAGTCGCTCTATCGCCCCCCAATCGCTTAATCCAACTCTTATTTATTCGTATTACGATCTCTTAGTCTCACTGACCTAAGAGCGTAAAGAGTTTTTCACGCGCAGGATCTGCGCATGGATATGGATACCAAAGTGAATATCAAACCTACATTTTTAGTACTGACAATCAGTGCTGTAGTTGGTATTGCTGCGCCTGTATATGCCTCTGCAGTAACATCAGAGCAGGCTAATGCTAATACCATGACTACCGCTAACAATAACGCCACTAGCACTCAGATATCATTAGCTCAATTAATCGATATTGCGCTTAATACTGATAACGGCCGCAAGCAATTTCAAGCTCAATCTCATGCGATACGTGAAACGGGCATTGCCAGTGCCACTCTCGCTGACCCAAAACTCAAAGTGGGGTTTGGTGGCCTACCTGTCGATAGCTTTAAGTTCGACGAAGATCCGATGACCAACATCTCGGTTGGGTTGATGCAGCAATTTAGCCGTGGCTCTACACTTGATCTTCAACAGCGCCAAGCCAATCAACAGGCCGATGGCATGACACTGCAAATAGCCGCTCGAGAACTCGACGTCGCCAACAGCATGACTCAACTGTGGCTAGAGCTTGGCTACCAGCAACAGGCGCATAAAGTGCTGCTTGAGAACCATCGACTCATGCAAGAGATGGAAAGCTTTATTCAAACCAACTATTCAATTGGTAAAAGCGAAGCGCAAGATCTGCTGAATGCACAGCTGCAAGTCAGCCAGATTGAAGAGAAGCTACAAGCGAACATGCAAATGCAGCATCGCTTGATTTCTCAACTGTCAGAGTGGTTAGAGTCTGATTGGCTCTATCGCACTGACTCATTGCAAGCGAGTAATCAACTGGATTGGGACTTACTTGAGCAGCGTTTAAATAGCTCTACAGATTCAACCAAACACTACCAACAACTTAACCAGCACCCTATGGTTCAAATGGCCGACGTCGCTATTTCTACCAATCAAACTCAAGTCGAGATTGCTGAGCAAGCTTATACTCCTCAATTCGGTGTCGAGGTCATGTACGCCTATAGACAGGCCAATGGAATGATGGGTGACCCTGCTTCTGATCTCGTCAGTGCTTACGTCACAATGGATGTGCCTCTGTTTACTGGTAACCGCCAAGACAGACAGCATTCAGCGGCGCAATACCAAGTTGGGGCTGCTAAGTCTCAAAAAGACACCCTACTTAGCCAAATGAACGCCAAGGTAAATACGCTACTTATCGACAAGAGTAACCTTGAACAACGTCTGGATCGCTATCAATCTTCGCTACTGCCCCAAGCAAAATCTCGCTCTGAAGCCGTGGAAAGAGGCTATCAAAACAATACGGCGCAATTTAATACTGTCATTACCGCCAGTCGTGATGAATTGGCATTGCAACTTGAACAGCAACGTCTTCTCACCGATTTAAACCTCGTCAACAGCAACCTAGCTTCGCTGCTCCGTGGATTCGATTTCAATGTTGAACTGCCAAATTTGAACAGTGACGAACAAGGTGCCCATCAAAACCAATCTGGCGCAGAGAGTTCACTCGCAGACACTCAGAAGTAATGACGTAAGAATTAGGAATAGATTATGAAAACAATAAAAATCGCAACGCTTGCTTTGCTAATTGGCAGTGCTGTTGGCTTTGGAGTAAGCCACTTCATCATGCCAACAGGCCACGATATGAGTGCCATGGCCTCTTCTGACGCAAAAGGGGCAGACGAGCCTCTCTATTGGGTTGCTCCAATGGATGCGAACTATCGCCGAGATCAACCTGGCAAATCACCCATGGGGATGGACCTTGTCCCTGTCTATGCCTCTGACCTTGCAGGGGAGAACGAAGAAGCCGGAACTGTCACCATTAACCCTGCGGTAGAGAACAATCTTGGGGTCAAAACCGCCCTAGTGACGCAAGAAAAACTATCGCCTCGTATTGAAACCGTTGGTTATGTCGCGTTCGATGACAGCCTCGTTTGGCAAACCAATGTTCGTATTGCAGGTTGGGTTGAAAAACTCAATGTTAACGCCATCGGCGAGCAGGTAAACAAAGGCGACGTGCTGTTCACACTATATTCGCCAGAACTAGTGAAAGCTCAAGAAGAGTTGCTTAATGCGTATAGAGCGGGTCACAAAGGGTTAATACGCGGCGCTACCGATCGTTTGGTTTCATTAGGCGTTGATAAATCACAAATCAGACAGATCGTAAAAGCAAACCGAGCCTCTCAAACCATCGAAATCAAAGCGATAGCCGATGGCGTTATAGCCAGTTTGAATATTCGCGAAGGAGGCTACCTCTCTCCTGCTCAAACCGTTATCAGTGCCGGGCCACTTAATGAAGTGTGGGTGGATGCAGAAGTCTTTGAACGTCAATCTCATTGGATCACCACAGGCAGCCAAGCCAGCATGACACTTGATGCGATACCGGGGCAAGAGTGGCAAGGCATCGTGGATTACGTTTACCCAATCCTAGACCCCAAAACTCGTACCCTTAGAGTGCGACTAAAGTTTGCCAACCCAGATGGTGACTTGAAACCAAATATGTTTGCCAATATCGCTTTGCAACCAGAATCTAGCGATAGCGTTCTGGCGATTCCAAGATCATCAGTCATTCGCTCTGGCGGCATGACACGTGTGGTGCTTTCACAAGGTAATGGTAAATACCGCTCAGCTCGCGTTGAAGTTGGACGTGAAGCCGGTGAAAAAATCGAAGTCATTCAAGGTCTCAACGAGAACGATCGCATCGTGACTTCAGCTCACTTTATGATCGATTCAGAATCAAGCCAATCGGCTGACCTCTCTCGTATCAATGGAGTAGAGCCAGCGGCTGAGACCGCATGGGCGAAGGGAGAAATCACCGATGTGATGGAAGGCCATCGCATGCTGACCATTAACCACCAGCCAGTACCAGAATGGAATTGGCCGGGAATGGTGATGAACTTCAACATTGCCGAAGACGTTGACATGTCTCAACTGAGCAAAGGCCAGATGATCGACTTTGAAATGCAAAAAGGCGAATCAGGGCAGTACGATGTTGTCACCCTTAACGTCGACGACACCGTTATTGCCAGTGAGCTATGGGTAGATGGCGAGATCTCTATGCTGATGGCTGACTTTGGCATGATCACTCTCAAACACGCCGAGGTGCCTGAGTGGAGCTGGGCAGCTGGCGAAATGAACTTTTCGGTTGGGGAAGATGTCGATTTGTCTGGTTTGGTTGAAGGCCAGTCGGTGCGATTTCTAGTCAGCAAAGACGGCGCTGAACCCTCTTTAATCGACATTGACACTCACGACATGGGGGATAACCAATGATTACCGCCATTATTCGATGGTCGATCAATAATCGATTCTTGGTTTTAATTGCCAGTATCTTCCTCACATTGGCAGGGCTTTATAGCGTTAAAAACACACCTGTTGACGCGCTGCCTGATCTCTCTGATGTGCAGGTAATTATTAAAACCAGCTATCCGGGTCAAGCTCCGCAAGTGGTGGAAGATCAAGTCACCTATCCACTGACCACTGCCATGCTTGCAGTGCCGGGCGCAGAAACCGTTCGCGGCTACTCCTTCTTTGGCGACTCCTATGTCTACATCATCTTTAACGACGATACCGACATGTACTGGGCCCGCTCTAGAGTATTGGAGTACCTAAGCCAAGTAGCTCCTAACCTTCCAGCTAACGCTAAACCAACACTTGGGCCTGATGCCACCGGCGTGGGCTGGATTTACAGCTACGTATTACAAGACAAAACAGGCCAACACGATTTAGCAGAGTTACGTAGCCTGCAAGATTGGTTCTTAAAATACGAACTGCAAACGGTAGAGGGCGTATCAGAAGTTGCTACCGTAGGCGGTATGGTCAAGCAGTACCAGGTGCAAATTGATCCTGCCAAGCTCCGCGCTTACGACCTAACGCTTCAGCAAGTGAACATGGCAATCCAAGATGGTAACCAAGAGACAGGTGCATCGGTTGTTGAAGTGGCCGAAGCTGAACACATGGTCCGTACTACTGGCTATTTAAGCAGCATCGAAGACATTAAATCGCTACCGCTTAAGGTGACCGATAAAGGCACACCTCTGTTGTTAGGTGACATTGCCGAAATCAATATAGGCCCACAGATGCGCCGTGGTATATCTGAGCTAAATGGCGAAGGCGAAGCGGTGGGCAGTGTCATCGTTATGCGCTTTGGTGAGAACGCCAGTGAAGTCATCGACAACGTTAAGAGTAAACTGAACGAGCTTCAACAAGGCTTGCCAGAAGGTGTAGAAATAGTCGCGACCTATGACCGATCTACGCTCATTGATGCCGCAGTCGAAAACCTATGGCAGAAACTCATTGAAGAGTTCATTGTTGTGGCCGTAGTCTGTGCTCTGTTCTTGTTCCATATCCGTTCATCACTGGTTATTGCCATCAGTTTACCCGTTGGTATTTTAAGCGCGTTCATCGTTATGCATTGGCAAGGTATCAACGCCAACATCATGTCACTCGGTGGTATCGCCATCGCGATCGGTGCCATGGTGGATGGGGCTATCGTAATGATTGAAAACGTGCATAAGCATATTGAACGCACCCCATTGACGGATAAAAACCGTTGGCAGGTTATCAGCAAAGCAGCCGAAGAGGTCGGAGCGCCGTTGTTCTTCTCGCTGATTATCATCACGCTCAGTTTTGTTCCGGTATTCGCACTAGAAGGACAAGAGGGCAAGATGTTCTCGCCACTCGCCTTCACTAAAACCTATGCAATGGCGGCATCGGCGGGTCTAGCAATCACTTTAGTACCTGTTCTTATGGGCTACTTTGTTCGCGGTAATATTCTTCCAGAAAACAAAAACCCAGTGAACAAGGGGCTTGTGGCGCTCTATCGCCCAATGCTGAATCTAAGCCTTAAGTACCCAAAACTCATCATTGTTGCCGCTCTAGGTCTAATGGCGTCGGCCTATTATCCAACCAGTCAGCTTGGTAGTGAGTTCATTCCACCATTGGATGAAGGCGATCTGATGTACATGCCAACGACTTATCCAGGCATTTCCATCGGTAAAGCGCGTGAGTTACTGCAACAAACCAATAAGCTGATTAAAACCGTTCCTGAAGTGGAAACCGTTTGGGGGAAAATTGGTCGTGCAGATACCGCCACCGACCCTGCGCCACTCACCATGATTGAGAGTGTTATTCAGTTCAAACCTCGCAGCGAATGGCGAGAAGGTGTCACTACCGACTCACTACGTGCCGAGTTTGATAGCTTGGTGAAATTTCCAGGGCTAACCAACGCGTGGGTTATGCCAATAAAAACTCGCATCGATATGCTGGCAACGGGGATTAAAACGCCAATCGGTATTAAAATCGCGGGGCCTGACCTTAAAGTAATTGAAGGTATAGGTGCTGAATTGGAGCCCATTCTAAATGCGCTACCAGGCACTGCTTCTGTCTACGCCGAACGTGTCGCAGGTGGCCGCTATGTCACCATCGACATTAAACGCCTCGCTGCTGCGAGATATAGTTTGAGCATCAAAGAGATTCAGCAAGTAGTATCAACGGCAGTTGGCGGTATGAAAGTTGGAGAAACAGTTGAAGGGCTAGAGCGCTACCCTATCAATGTCCGCTACCCGCAAGATTATCGTAACTCTGTTGTGAAGCTACAAAACCTCCCTCTTGTGACAGCCAATGGGGCGCGTATCGCACTCGCCGATGTTGCCGATATTCGCTATGAAGACGGCCCTCCAATGATTAAAACTGAGAACGCCCGCCCGAACGGCTGGGTCTTTGTGGATATCGATGGTCGAGATCTTGGTTCTTACGTCGTAGAAGCTCAACAAGCGGTTAGCGAACAGTTAGCTCTTCCGGCAGGCTACTCCATTGCATGGTCTGGTCAATACGAATACATGGAGCGCGCGAAAGAGCGATTAACCATGGTGGTACCTGTCACGGTTGCCATCATCATGTTGCTGCTTTACCTGAGTTTCAGACGTGTTGGTGAGGTACTAATCATCATGGGGACCTTACCACTCGCTATGGTTGGCGGGCTTTGGTTGATGCACATTCTTGGCTTCAACTTCTCAATAGCTGTTGGGGTTGGTTTTATCGCCCTTTCAGGTGTTGCGGTAGAGATCGGCGTCATTATGTTGGTGTACCTCAATCAAGCGTGGCACTACAAAAAACTCCACGCCCAAGAAGAACGTAAACCACTGACTTCACAAGACCTTACTGACGCTATCGGTGAAGGGGCAGGCTTGCGTGTGCGCCCGGTCATGATGACGGTTCTTACGGTCATAATCGGCTTAATCCCAATTATGTATGGCGACGGCACTGGCTCTGAAGTCATGCAGCGTATCGCGGCCCCAATGATTGGCGGTATGGCCTCGGCGTTACTTCTCACATTACTGGTACTTCCAGCCGTATTCCAACTATGGAAACGCAGAGAAATCACGAACAACCCATTACCACCAACAAGCGGCCAATAAAAAGCAACCAAACTCACGCGGGCCGTGCGCAAGCGGCTCGCATTACTTACGAAAAATAAGTAACCAAAAATCAAAGAATAAACATAAGGAAAGAAAAATGAAAAAATCGCTTATCACACTGAGCATCGCAATACTCTCAACCTCTGCTTTTGCAATGAAGATGGACCACGGCAACATGGATCACGGGTCGATGGACCATGGAAAAATGGACCACTCTCAAATGGATCATAGCAAAATGGACCACTCCAATATGAGTAGTTCGATGATGATGAATATGGAAGGTATGTCAGCCGTGGGGATGCCTGCCAAAGGTGCTCAACCGAATAAAGTAGTACACGTTGTTCTAAGCGATGACATGAAAATCAGCTTTAAAGGTGATGTGACGATTGAACCTGATGATGTGGTGCAATTTGTAGTGATGAACACCGGTAAAATCGAGCACGAGTTTTCTATTGGCTCGATGGATGAACAAATCAAACACCGAGAAATGATGAAGATGATGACCGAGCATCACGATCATAGCGACGGCAGTACTGTGATGGTACAGCCAGGTAAAGCAAAGCAGCTTTTATGGCACTTCCACGGGGATAACAACGTTGAGTTCTCTTGTAATATTGCGGGTCACCATGAAGCAGGGATGACGAAAAGTGTTTTACTTTAGAGCACTTCCCACTTTACTAAAGTACTAAACAGATAATGTACTAACTACAAACCGACGAACCACTATTTCGCTGGCTACACATTAGTAGCCAGCTTTCCACTCAGTGCGAAGCACGCCGTACTTTATCGAATCAAAGTACTCACCTTGGTAATAACGAACTTTACGTAGTCTCGCTTCGAGCTTAAATCCCAGCTTTGTGGCTAGTGCCATCATTCTTGGGTTTCCCGACCAAGTCGTCATACCTACTCGTTCAATATTTCGAGTATTAAATAGGTTTTCTACCCAAAGAGGTACAGCCAAAGCAGCAATACCTTGCCCCCAATATTCAGAATCGTAGAGCACGATGCCCGCTTCTAACCATCGAGTCTCTTCACACTCCCAATAGCAGTTAACCGTACCGACTGGAATCAGATTTACCGTTATTAGCTGCATATCTAAACCTAATACTAGCTTTTTAAATGTACTCTTAGCGAATTCCTCTAGGGTTGGATGAGAATAAGAAAAGTATGGGCCATTAAACTTCGTCCACTCACCGTTTGAGGTAACTAGGGAATATATTTGCTCAAGTTCTTCAGGGGCTGCTGGTCGAATAGCAATAGACTTTTCTAACATTCGGCCTCCTCTAATCGATTAAAATTTACTTGCACTTAACGTTAACTCAAATGGTCCAATTACAAAATGCCATATGTTAAGTGTACGTCTGGCCACTTTATGTTAACTTTTCACACCAGAACTGTGGAATCAATAGGCTATAATCTAAACATGGATAGAAGACGAGTTATTAGAGGCTTTACGCTCATTGAGTTAGTGGTCTCTATCGTGATTATAGGTATTCTTGCTGTTGTTGCTGCCCCTAGATTTTTAAACCTAAAGAGCGACGCTGTCGCTTCGACTGTACTTGGCGTGGGAGGCGCTTTAAAGTCAGCGCTAGACCTAGCCAACGCACGCATCGAAATAGATAATGCCGACACCAGCATCGACTACTCTGGCCAAACCATTTCTTTAACTGAGAGAATGCCAGCAGCGAGCGCCGGAACACTAAGAGCACTATTGCAAATAACCGTTCCTGAATCGTGGACAAGAGATTGGGAAACGATCCCCTGTGATGAGCCTGAATTTTGTATATTAGGCAATATGTTCGTTGGAAAGTCGGGATATGTTGAAGTGCCGGGTTATTCGTTAAGTTCCAACGGCGGCTTAGACCGAGCCTCCTACATTTGGCCAAAAGGCTACACTTTAAACTCAAATGGCTGCTATGCATTTTATATTAACGAAGCTTCCAAAGAAGTGAATCACTCAGGTTCTATCGTTCTAGGCTGTTAAAGTTCACTGCTTTTAAAAATCAATATGTAGACACAGCTCAATTTCTCGCCCTTCAATCAAAGCACCTGTTACTTTAAAACCGCAGTTTTCATAAAAGCGCTAAGGACCACCTTTGCCAGAAACAACACTGGTAAATAGCTTAGTAATACTAAATTCCTTTGTCAGTTCAGAACCTAATACTTGAATTGCTTTACGACCAAATCCCTTGGACTGGTGTGACTCATCGAGCATCAGCCTCCACAAGGCAAACTTTCCCGTTTTAGTATTTGCATCCACAAGAATAAAACCAACAGGCGCATCATTGACATATATGCCTCTATACCAAGGAAACGCCATAAAGTTAGCTTCAGCCAAAGAGATAGAATTACTATCCACATGATTAACTTGCTCTGGTGCTACTTGAAGTAGACAGATTTGATAGAAGTTTTCTCGGGTAATGTCTCTTAGTTCTAAGTCCATCTTATTGAAATAGCCTTGAAGGGTTCTCGACGAAAGCAAGGCCACTTTAGGTTTAAAATGGCCTGTATAATTATTCTATTTTAGAGGGTCGTTATCGGGTAACGCGTTATGAATCCACAGTGCCAATCGTTTTTTAATATTTGCACCGTCTAGCTTACTCTCAGGCAATGGCGTTATTTGATTTACGCCAACTAAAAATAAATAGACCCCTTTCACTTTAATAGGTGCAGATGACTCTGGTAAATCAAACCCTTGTAGTTTTGCCATCTTAGAGCCGACTTCCAATGCCTTTTTAACAAGCTTATCTTCATTCATTATCTTTGCAGTTTTCGACATATCATCACTCTCTGTATCGATTGAACCTTGAGTATATCAAACAGAAAATTCTACGAGATTACACTTGTCTCAATTTAAAAAGTCTCTTTTTAATTATTACCTTATGAAAAATAGTAACGCAGTTAAGCACAACAAAGCATTAAATGAGAAACCACATAGGATGTGAACGGCAGAGTTCCTTTACATTTATATGAACTTATCAATCACTTGCCTAGTTTTGTCACTTATTCATCTTTTTATTCATTTTAATTTAGCTTTCTTTTTGGTCGTTGGTGACATAATCAGCGCGATGAAATTCGATACCTATTTAGTAGAGGCTCTATGAATATTAAACTCGGTCAAATCATGACATCCAGTCGTTTAAGCTGCTTCGTTGCTTTCGTTGGCGCTACCCTTGCTTGGGTATTGAAAATGCCAACCTTACTTGTTCTGTCCGTCATTTTTCTACTATTCAGCGCCGTACTATATCTCGCTGATAATTGGAAAAACCGAGCAAAAGAGATCGACGCCTAAGCAACATCAGCTAAGCTAAACGATCGTTTATTTCGTAGGTAACATAATAAGAGGATGCACATTAGCACCCTCTTGCTTCACCTACTTAACCCCATATCAGCACCTAAGGGCGTCTTTGTAACTGCGCCTCCTAGCTTCTACTTCAAGCCATAGACTCCGCCTTAATACTCTTAAATTAATGACCCATTCATTAGGAACAAATGTACATTTAGTTGACTAAAATCACACGTCGAAGATAAAGACTATTGACGGAAATACTCCACTTCTTTTATATAGACTTACATATCGAATAATACTAAGAAGATCAGTCGAATGAAGATAAAAGTCTCAATACTTGCAACGCTTATGCTGTCTCAATTTTCTGCTCATGCGAGTGCCGATGAATGTGGTGATATTACGATTGCCGACATGAACTGGAACTCCGCAAGCTTAATGGCCCATATTGATCAGTTTATTCTCAACAATGGTTATATGTGTGATGCCGAATTAATACCGGGCGACAGTGTGCCAACGGGCACCTCCATGATCGAAAAGGGGCAACCTGATGTTGCGCCTGAACTTTGGACTAACGGCATTAAAGAGGCGTTAGATAAAGGGGTTGCAGACAAACGCCTACGCTACGCAGGTAAGTCTCTCGTTGATGGTGGGCAAGAAGGATTTTGGGTTCCTTCTTATCTTGTTGAACAATACCCTGAGATGGCAACCATTGAAGGCGTCATCAAGCATGCAAATCTGTTTGAGCATCCTGAAGACAAAGAAATGAATGCCTTCTATAGCTGCCCGGCAGGTTGGACGTGCCAGATTACGTCTGGCCACCTGTTCGATGCAATGAACCTAGAGGATCATGGCTTTGACATGGTTGACCCGGGAACAGGCGCATCACTGGCGGCCACCATCGCAAAAGCGTACGAGCGTGAAAAACCTTGGTTTGGTTATTACTGGTCGCCTACTCCTGTTCTTGGTAAGTACGATATGGTTCAGGTCGATTTTGGTTCGGGTATTGATATTGAAGAGTTCCAAAATTGCACCACTCAGCCAGAGTGTGAATCTCCAAAAGTCACCATGTTCCCACCCGCTCCGGTTCATACGGTAACAACGGAGGCGTTCGCTCAAAATGAGCCACTCGCTTACGAGTACTTTGCTAATCGCGGGTTCACCAATAAACAAATGAGTCAATTATTAGCATGGATGGAAGACAACCAAGCGGATGCTGAAGAAGCGATGTACTACTTCTTAGAAAACTACGCTGACACATGGAAGACATGGGTTTCAGCTGACGTGGCATCTAACGTTGAAAATGCACTTTAAGTAAGACTAATGAAAACCCCTGAATTTTGAAATCAAGATTTAGGGGGGTTATCCTTTAAGCCAAAATCACTATTAATCAAATCTTCACACATAAGCGCTACCCTCAACACACTGACCTACTGACAAAACTCAATATTCATGAATCTCGATGAAGCCCAAACCGTAACCGAACGACGATTGTTCGCGACCTCTATCGCAAAGGACGCAGGCAGCCTTGCACTCAGCTACTCGTTCAAACGACACGCCTTAAATGTGAAATACCCCACCAAAAATGACTTAGTAACAGAAGCGGATTACCAGGTCGAAACCTTTATTCGAGAACGCATTCATACAGCATACCCTGAGGACGGAATATTAGGAGAAGAACATGGTTTTGAGCCACCGAATAAGAATGAATCGGGCATTTGGGTTGTTGATGCGATTGACGGCTCGGTAAATTTTCTTCATGGAATACCCTATTGGTCAGTGTCTATAGCCTATTATCGCAATGGTGTAGTGCAGGTTGGAGTTGTTTACAGCCCAGCGACTAATGAATTGTTTAGTGCTCAGGTAGATACCGGTGTGTGGCTCAATGGTACCCGAGTTAATGTCAGCATTACCAATACACCAGAAAAGGCAATTATAGGAGTCGGACACGCATTCAGAAGAGAGTGCAATTACTTTTCTCAATTAAAGACGTTAACTAAACTCAGCGCAGATTATCGACGATTCGGTTCGTGTGCTTTGTCTATGGCATACGTAGCATGCGGTCGATTGGATGGCTACTATGAAGCTTACCTCCCCGCTTGGGATTTTCTTGCTGGGTGGCTACTTGTTAAAGAGGCTGGTGGACAGGTGTTTGAACTTCCGCTTGATGTCATTCAAAGAGGTGCTGAGATTCGAGTGCTCAATGGAAAACTCAACCGATTTGCGCTATTTCCATCGACTTTTTAGATGAAAGTATCTCATCACCTGTCTCAGACTATTTGTCAGTTATATTACAAACGGGTTGAATTAACCGTAACATCTTCATCATTTCGTCACCTTCTAATTCACCTTTCTATGTAACATTTGCCTCAACCGATTAGGAGGCAGCTATGTATATAACAACACTTGGAACAGGAGACGCGTTTGATCGAGAATCTCCAAACTCAGCCTTCCACATTGGCACAAGTAATGGGCATTGGTTGTTTGATTGTGGGCCAACGGTACCGTCTCAACTATGGGCTCAAGGGCTTGCCGACGAAATAGACGTGCTGTTTATTTCTCATACCCACACCGATCACTGCTTGGGACTGGCGACTATAATGAACTATTGGTGTTCCATAAGACGAACCAAACCGCTTTATCTAGTTTGTCAAAAGAGTCAGAAAAATACACTTGAGTTGCTCATCCAATTAGGAATTCAGCATGAACAAGTCATGCCATTTGAGGTAATTTGGGAGACTTCATTGTCTGGCTCAATCCTAGGATGCAGATTTGAAACAGCCCTCACTCAACACAGCGTTCCAAACCATAGCCTACTGCTTAATGAGGCACTATTCATCAGTGGCGATGGTAAACCATCCTTAGATTCTTTAGCACTGATGAATCGTTCGAACTCCATTATTCACGAATGCGAAATTGATGCTGATTCCGGTAATGGTCACTCTGGTATCTCTGAGCTGTTAGATAAACTTCCACATCAACAACAAATCTACTTATATCACTTTAAAGAGCTAAACCGACCGCAGCTTGAGCGTGATAGTCGCTACACCGGATTCAAACTATTACACACCGGACAAAACATTGAGGTCAATTCATGAACCTTTTTAGCGCTCGCTTAGAAACCGCAAAAGAGATTGCCAAATCGGCAGGAAAATTAGCAACTAGCTACCAACTAAAGATGGATAGCCTATCTATTGAATCCAAAGGTCCACACAACTGGGTTACCGAAGCCGATATCGCTGTTGAAAACCACATTAGAGATCGCATTAAAGCATCCTTTCCCAATGACAAAATCTTAGGCGAAGAGCTAGGTTGTGATAATAAAAGCCTACCTATTTGGGTCATCGACCCTATTGATGGAACCAGTAATTTTACAAGAGGTATTCCATTCTGGTCCATCGTGCTTGCATGGGTAGATGAGGAAGGCACACAGATAGGCGTGGTTTATGACCCTGTCACCGATGAGCTTTTCTATGCCGAAAAAGACCTTGGCGCATGGAAAAATGGAGAGAGGATTCAGTGCAGCAAAACTGAAGAACCAAAGCATGCTGTCTTGGGTATAGGCCACGCATGGCACAGTGCTTTTAGCTACCACGACATTATCGATGGCTTACGCAGTAACGAAGCCGACTATCGACGCTTTGGTAGTGCCGCACTTTCATTAGCTCACACGGCATGCGGCCGAATAGATGGCTATTACGAGCGCTTTCTAAATAGCTGGGATTTCTTAGCTGGTGCGTTACTGGTTCAAGAAGCTGGTGGAAAAGCAGTCGAAGCGAGCCTACAAGAAATCTTCACAGGTTGTGAAGTTTACGCCACAAACAAGCACCTAAATATTGAAACATTTTTTCCTACTTTCACCGAAGAGCAAGGGTAACCTCCATGAAAAAATTATTAATCGCTGCGTCAATAGCGTCTGCGTCTATTCCGTTAATGGCTAAAGAGATCACGATTGCTTGTGGCTCTCAAGGTATTGAACATCAGGTTTGTGTCGAAGGTGTTAATCAATGGGCTGAACGGACTGGGAATAAGGTTTCAGTTGTCACTACTCCAAACACATCGACTGACCGATTGGCTATGTATCAGCAACTATTATCCGGGCAGGCAAAAGATATTGATGTCTACCAAATTGATGTCATCTGGCCTGGTATTTTGGGCTCTCATTTTATTGACTTATCTCCTTATGTTAAAGAACAGAAAGAGCAGTTCATTCCCGCTCTGATCCAAAACAACACCTTCCAAAATCAGCTTGTTGCAGTGCCTTGGTTTGCTGACCCAATTCTTAATTTCTATCGTAAAGATCTGCTTGAAAAATACCAACGTGACGTACCAACAACCTACGATGAAATGACAGATACCGCGTCTTATATCATGAAGATGGAACGCAAATCTGGCCAAGACAATATGTGGGGGTATGTCTGGCAAGGCCGTGCGTATGAAGGCTTAACGTACAACTTCCTTGAATGGGTTCAAGCGTTCAACGGTGGTAACTTTGTGGAAACTAACGGTGATATCAGCATCAATAACCAAGTTGCTAAAGACGCGTTAGATATGGCAAAAGGCTGGATTGGGACCATTTCACCAGAAGGGGTGCTTAACCACGCCGTTGAAGACTCCCGTGGCGTGTTTCAATCAGGCAATGCCGTTTTCATGCATAACTGGCCATACGCTTACAACTTAGCTCAATCAGATGACAGCGTAATTAAAGGGAAGGTCGGCGTGGCTCCAATGCCAAAGGGCTCTGATGATGGAGTACATGCAGCCACACTAGGTGGCTGGCAATTAGCCGTCTCACGCTATTCAGATAACCAAGATGAAGCTGCAGATTTAGTAATGTTTCTAACCTCATTTCAAGAGCAAAAGCGCCGTGCTATCCGCTCAGGGTACGGTCCTACTAGATTGGCCGTTTATCAAGACCAAGAAGTTCAAGAAGCGAGCCCGCTATTTAGCATGATGGAGGAAATCGTCCTCAATGCGACAGTTCGACCTTCAACAGTGACAGGTAGCCACTACAACCAAGTATCAAGCCATATCTACAACGCAGCGCATGACGCTCTTTCAGGCAGAAAATCATCGAAAGTGGCTCTTGAAGATGCAGAAGCTAGATTGCAACAACTGTCTCGTGGTGGTCGTTGGTAATAGCCCTAGTCCGTTATTACTCATAGCAGAAAACGAGTTATCAAGTTCCTTTTAAGTTAGAAGAGCAAGTAGCTGGCAAGCTAGCCAGCTACTTTCAAGGTAGTTGTATGAAACTGACACTAAGCCAAAGCAGAGTCTTATCTGCTTGGTTGTTTATTTTACCCATGCTTATCGTGCTCGTATCGGTGGCGGGCTGGCCCCTGATGCGCACTTTATGGATGGCTTTTACTGATGCAAGACTAGACGCTTTTCATGTCCCTCAGTGGATAGGTCTGGAAAACTTCATCGTTCAGTATGGTGACAATTGGTTTGGTATATTGGCTGATCCAATCTGGTGGAACGCAGTCCGCAATACTCTCTATTTCACGATCGTCTCAGTATTTTTCACTACAATTTTAGGAACGATCATCGCACTGGTTTTAGATACACCATTTAAAGGGCGCACGATCTTGAGGGCTTCCGTTCTAATCCCTTGGGCAATTCCTTCGATCATTTCCGCCAAAATGTGGGCTTGGATCCTTCATGATCAATTTGGCATATTCAACTCAATATTGATGAGTATAGGTTGGATTGATGCGCCTAAAGCGTGGACAGCTGACGCCACTCTCGCCATGCATGCCATCATCTTTATTGAGATATGGCGTAGCGCCCCATTTATGGCGCTGCTGATTTTAGCTGGTCTACAAATGGTGCCAAAGGACTGCTATGAAGCGGCTAAAGTTGATGGCATTCCTGCTTGGTTAGTATTTTGGAAAGTCACGCTACCACTCATCATGCCTGCCATCACTGTGGCCGTGATATTTCGCATTCTCGATGGCATGAGAGTCTTCGACCTGATTTACGTGTTAACGCCTAATAACGAACAAACTATGTCTATGGCCTCCTATGCGCGTCAACATATGATCGAATTTCAGTCTGCGGGCTACGGCAGTGCCGCATCTACCCTGCTGTTTTTCATGGTTTCACTCGTAACGATAGGTTACATCGCCATTAGCAAAAAGAAATTGGAGGTTCAATAATGAACAACCATGCGTTAATTCTAAAATCTCAACCCAGACGGAAGACGAACAGCACGATGTCTTTGGGAAAATGGGCAAAGCCGATGGGTTTTTACTGCCTTGTTTTTGCTATTTTTAGCTTCTCTGTTTTTCCGCTGTATTACGCCATCATATCTTCGCTTAAAACAGGTTCGGCCTTGTTTCACCCAAGTCTTTGGGTGGAAGTGCTTGATTTGACCAACTACATTGCGGTCTTTTCTAACCTAAATTTTGGTACAAACATTCTTAACTCGCTTATCGTGGCAACGTCGGTGGTGATCCTATCGCTGCTTTTAAGCGTGACAGCAAGCTTTGCGCTTGGGCGTATACAATTTCGCGGCAGAAACTTGATACTGATATCAATACTGTCTGTCTCTATGTTTCCTTCTATTGCTGTGTTAACCGGGCTGTTCGAACTATTGCGCTCCATTGGTTTATACAATTCTTTGCCGGGTCTCATACTCTCTTACATGATATTTACGCTCCCGTTCACCGTATGGGTACTCACCACCTTTGTGAAACAGATTCCTCATGAACTGGAAGAAGCCGCCATTGTCGATGGTGCAAGCTCCGTGACTATTATCTGGCATATCTTTTTTCCGTTAATGGCTCCTGCAATTGTCACCACTGGTCTATTGGCGTTCATTACCGCATGGAACGAATTTCTATTCGCATTGACCTTTGCCATCACCGATGACAAGCGAACGGTTCCTGTCGCCATAGCCATGATGTCAGGTGGCGGCGAACACGAGATTCCATGGGGAATGATTAACGCAGGCTCTGTCATCGTCACCATTCCACTGATTGTATTGGTTCTCATATTTCAAAAGCGCATCGTTTCAGGACTGACGGTGGGTGGAGTAAAAGGATAAACATTATGTCTAATTTAAAGCTATTGAACGTGACCAAATCATTTGGTCAAACTCAGATTATTAAGGGTGTGGATCTCTCGATTCAAGCCGGTGAATTTGTCGTATTCGTTGGGCCATCAGGTTGTGGTAAATCAACACTGCTACGTATGATTTGCGGATTAGAAGAGATCACCTCTGGTGAGTTAATGATTGACCATGAGACCGTCAACAACTTATCACCCAAAGATCGTGGTATCGGCATGGTCTTTCAATCTTATGCACTCTATCCACACATGACCGTGTATGAAAACATGGCATTTGGACTTCAAGTTCAAGGAAACTCAAAAGCCGAGATCAAACAAAAAATTGAACAGACCGCATCAAGCTTAAAGCTCTCCGACTACCTTGAGCGTAAACCCAAAGAGCTTTCCGGTGGTCAGCGTCAAAGGGTTGCTATTGGCCGCGCACTCGTTAGAAACCCTCGTATATTCCTTTTTGACGAGCCACTCTCTAACCTTGATGCCGCTCTAAGGGTTCATATGCGAATGGAGCTAGCTCAGTTGCACCAAATGAATAAAGCCACCATGATTTATGTTACCCATGATCAAGTTGAAGCGATGACACTAGCAGATAAAATTGTTGTGCTTAATGACGGGGAAATAGAGCAAGTTGGTACACCTCTAGAGCTGTATAACCAACCGAAGAATATATTTGTCGCTGGGTTTATTGGTTCACCAAAAATGAATTTTATCGATTTGGATACTCTAGATAAAAAGCATGTCAGTAAAGCATCTATGCTCATAGGTCGCCAGGCTATAGATGCAACCTATACTATTGGAATTCGCCCTGAGCATATTTTGATTGATAGCGTTAGAGACTGTAGTCGAGATAAAAATGGGTTCACTGTTTCTGCCATTGTTCGTTATCAAGAACAGTTAGGTGGTGAAACTCTTATTTATTCAGAGCTTACAGATTCACAACAAATCATTACGACTAAAAGTGAAGGGCAACATCAATACAAAATGGATGACATCGTTAATCTAACCTTTCCTAAAGAAGCGATTCATCTGTTTGATATCAACGAATCACGAATCGAGATCAACTTTCAAGCTCTCGATGTAGCATAAATCTTTGTGCTGGAGGGGAACCTCCAGCCACATTCCAAAGCTTACCTATGAATAATTACACTCTTAAATCAACACTTTCCTGTGTGTTACCAATAGCGATTCCGGTGGCCTTTCAAACACTAATAGTAGCAAGCAGGCAACTTGTCGATGTGACTATGTTGGCTCAAGTAAGCCCCATAGATGTCGCGGCATCGGGATTAGGTGCCCGCATACTCGCTATTGCTGGCATCACATCCATGGGACTTGCGACCGCCGTGGGAATACTCTCAGCCCAATACTTTGGTCAAGAAAATAAGCAAAAACTATCGTTACTTACAAACCATGCGCTAATTCTCTCTTTATTCTTGGGGGTAATTCTTGTTTACATACTAAGTTATTCAGGTGTTTTCATTTCTTTTTCCAGTAGTGATATATTAATTATTGAATTAGGCAGCTTATATTTAGGTGTGTCATCTTATAGTTGCGTTCCCATCGCTATAATACTCTGTCTCTCTTCAATTCTAAGATCGATCCATATAACAAAAGAGGTATTATTAATATCACTATCTGGATTCATTATTAATGTCATATTTAACTGTATTTTTATTTTCGGATTAGACTATATACCAGCGATGGGAATAAAGGGAGCTGCGATATCCACTGTACTAAGTAGTTATATAGAAATGTTCATTTTATTTATCTATACAAAACATAAATGCCCATGGATTCTCACTCGAACGGTTCCCATATTAAAGAGCATAAAAATATCAGAGCTCCATAAAATAGCTCACTTTTCCGTTCCCATTATCATCAATAGTTTGGCGTTTTCAGTCGGAGTTTTTCTTTACCACGCTATGGTAGCTAAGAGCTCTACGGATAACCTCGTCGTCTTCAGTGTGATCGCAACCTTTGAAATGGTAATCAGTTTTCTCATCACTGGATTTGCAATGGGGCTCGCTGTCCTTATTGGTAACGCAATTGGAAAACAAGACCATAGTACTGTGCATAAATTATCACATGACTCGAGT
Source organism: Vibrio kyushuensis (assembly GCF_050337325.1). Taxonomy (NCBI): domain Bacteria; kingdom Pseudomonadati; phylum Pseudomonadota; class Gammaproteobacteria; order Vibrionales; family Vibrionaceae; genus Vibrio; species Vibrio kyushuensis. Next base: position 107,486 of record NZ_JAKJSV010000002.1, on the reverse strand, counting down.
ATCATCGCCATCGGTGCTTTTATGGGGTCGCTCATTATCTTGCTCATCATTTATGGTCAGTACTTATTGAGTAGTTTTTCCACACTCCACTTGATAGAACTCAAATCGTTGTCTCCAATTTTATTTGGATTTATTATTTTCAAGTCGATAACAATTACACTGATCTGCGGTATTCTTAGGCCCATTGGGGATGTTCGATATTGTTTGTATCAAGATATAATCTGCTTATATTTAATCGGGCTACCACTTTGCTATATATCTTTATTCACATTAAACATGGGGTTACATGGTGTTGTCATTTCCATGTTAATTGAGGAAGCAGTTAAAATACTATCAAGTAAATATAGACCAAGGAATAAACAATCAATAAAAGCAATTGCGATAAATTAAAACATAAAATTAGCTAAAAGTTTATTTTATGTTATTGCCATTAATATAAGTGAAATAGTTAAAGTCTAACAATACAGTCGACTACCTATTATCCAGTAGGCGAGCATTCTTAAACTTAATTATTATGGTATTAACATGAACAAAGCTATATTTATTTCCTCTGTGGTTGCTCTATCTAGTTTTAATGCAAATTCTGGGATTAGCATTATTGATAATGAAAACGGTAACTTTTCAATAGGCGGCGACGTCGAGTTTGATCTTAACTATCGTGATCTTCACGAATCTGACAGTACTAATTTTGACCAAGATGGACGAATTAGACTGAACTTCGACGGGGAACGCTTTACCGACAATGGCAAAATATTTAAGGTTCGCGTTCAGCCTAAAATGGGCACCGACGGTTCTATTTCTACCGATGATGCTTGGTTTTCATTCGGCCAAAAAGAAAGCTGGGCTTTGCGAGTCGGCCGTTTTGAAGCTTTTGATATGTTCCCTGTTGGGCAAGATACTTTCCTAGAGTATTCAGGTAATACTTCTAATAGCCTTTATCAAGATGGCGAGGTATACGCTTACCAGATGAAAGAAGGTCGTGGTCGCGGCACGAGTGGGCAACTTATGTACACTCAGAAGTTTGATAATCTGTATGTTGAGTTAGGTACTTTAATTGGAGATCGCTCCGTGCTTTTTGGTGACTCAACCATTGATGGAACGATGTCGTACCACGGTCTAGAGGTAACCAACAATAAAGACTCGGCTTTGCTTCGCCCTGTTGTTCAATATCAACTTGGTGATTTAAGCTTAGCGGCTTCTATGGAAATGAACTTGGTTAAAGACGCTGTTATCATCACCAGTGGTGGTGAGAAGATCGACATATCTGATCGTCTTGGCTATGGCGTTACGGGTAAATACAATCTTAATAATATTGAGCTTATCGCCAACGTTGCCTACATGGATGCGGTCGATGAAAAAAATCTAACATTAGGGGCTAATGCTCTTATCCACGGCTTTGGTATTGGTTACATTTTTGCAGAGAACAAATTTGAAAATAAGAAAATTAGTGGATGGGCAGAAGGAAAAGCTACATCAGATACCGTCTATGCTTCTTACGAGTTTAGCGATGTCATGACGCTGGAAGATTTCTCGATTTATCTTGGTGCTTACTATACAAAAGTCAACGACAAAACCACAAACAGTGTCATCTCATTTAATGAAGACAAAGACAAAGGGCTACGTCTTCGATTCAAATACTACTTCTAAGCCTAGCTCCATACTCTTTAGCCCTGCGTTTCTGTAGGGCTAATTTTTTAAGTCTCTTGTGTGACAATACACCCTTTTTACAGTTCAACAATTAATCACTCTGTAACCAAAACCTCAGGCGGGCCTGTCACCATAGCTTCGTTCAATTATATCGTTCAATCTAAAGGAGGAGTTATGTTTAAGTTTTTTAATATTAGATCTTTAGCTGTATGCGCTTTGCTTTCACCACAGGTAAGCGCTCAATATTTTTCAACCGAAATACGAGAGTATGAGCCTGTTCAAATTAAAGCAGCACAGTACATTTATGGTAGTGAGACTGCACCCATTTGTTTATCTTATAAAGAAGGTATTAATAAAGGGCTAACGGGACAAAGATGTGAAGAATATCAAAATGCCCAACGCGATGTATTCACTTTTCACCCAACTTCAAATAATTCCTTTCAAATACGTTCTCAAAGCAACTATTGCCTGACCTATAAGGGATATGAGAATCAAGTTGAATTAACTGGGTGTAGTGGCAATGCGGATCAACAATGGAAATTTTCATTAGGGAAAAAGCGCATAACTAGAGCAGAGAATACAAATCACTGCTTGGACATTTTTAAACGAGATTCAAACATTAATTCTCGTATTGGTATATTTAAGTGCGCCAATTCAGGTAATGAACACCAACAATGGGACCTTGACTACCTGTCCAACACGAGCACAACCGAATCTTCAATGGAGGCAAGCTGCCAAGGGGATAGTCAATGTGAAAATGCTTTCAAAATTGCTTCTAGGCACGCCCCTATTTTCTACTTTGATCAAGAAAAGTTAGGAGGTGGGAAAAAAGGGAACTGCCTCCCTATGGATCCCAATGAATATTATCAATTGAGAGAGAATGGCTTCACTGAATTTAGTGGTGACATGATCTGTAGCCGCGATAAAAGAATGCTCGAAGATGGGCGAATTCCGCTTTCGTTCCATTTCCAAGAAGCCAATGGTTACTATTATATTAATTACTGGATATTTCACGGCCACCAACAAGCATGTTTTGCCTCGTCTGGTATTCATAGAGCTGACTGGGAACGAGTCATGGTTCGAGTTGAAAAAAACAACCCCGATAAAATGCTAGTCACTTATGATGTTCATGGCGTTTGGTATACAAGGAGCTGGGAAGGCGACAAACAATTTGATTATCACAACGACAACGGGTTCAAAAGGCCGATAGTTTACAACGGAAAATCATCCAATGCTTCGTACTACCGTGAAGGTGGATCGGGTGGCTGCGCCGTAATGGCAGATTACCGAAATGTAGGAGCAGGTGAGAAATATTACCGATGGGACACCAAAGCAAACTTGGTCAATCTTCATGATAAAAACAGTTCACTAGCGGCAGATTGGATGTTGTATCAACACAGCTGGGACCATTGGGGTGATGAAAACCATAGCTTACGTGGACCTTTATGGCGTAACGAATTATCAAGGCGCGGTGATAAAGCTTGCAAGCACCACAATGCAGCTTTAGGCAACGATATCGTTTGTACACACAGTATAGAGGCAGGGCAAACAGCCCCGTGGAACCCGAACCCTAACTTTAATTTATAAGATTTAGATCCTATCGATAATCTACCTCTAAGGAATCCAGCTGCTTCGAACTGCTGGATTTCTTTTAACCTACCATACATTAACAAGGTGTGTTACTGGGCAGCCGTCACAATGCTCATTGACTCGCTAACACAAATACAATAACTTTTTAGCAAGCCTACAAATTCGTCAGTTAAGCAACTTAAAGCCTTCAAATATGAAACCTAAAGATATCTCTAACTTGTACCTGTTTTGCCAAGCCGTCGAGTCTGGTGGATTTGCGGCGGCGAGTCTTATCACTAACGTATCAGCTCCGACACTGTCTAGAGCGGTCTCTTACTTAGAAGACCAAGTTGGAGAGAAGTTGGTGCACCGGAACGCCAAACAGTTTCAGTTAACCACCTCTGGCGAAGAATACTATCAGCGTTTTGCGCCTATTTTTGGTCAACTTGACGAGCAATGGCTAGAGCTTTCCAATACTCAACCGACTCTCACAGGCGACATACGTATCTCCTGCCCTGAGCCCTTCGCTGAGTTTTTTGTTCAAGAGCTTGCGATAGAGTTCATGTCATTGCACCCCGATGTGAATATATCAATTCAATTTCTGCCAGATACCGAGCACTTTTTTGATAAGCAGATTGACCTTGCAATTGTGACTACGCCAACACGCGCTGAGCACCTAGTTCAACGTAATTTACTCAAGAGCCAATTGGTTCTTGCAGCTTCCCCTAAATATCTCGAGCAGTACGGTGAACCAACACGCATTGAACACCTCCTTGAACATAAATTGCTTTCTAGCAATAAAATGACTCAGTGGGAGTTCAAACAGGAAGGTCAGTGGTTAAAAATCCCTCCCTCTCCTCGGTACTCAGTAATTAGTGTTCGATTGATTATTCAAGCAGCACTTGCAGGAATCGGCATTTGTCTCATTCCGATGGAGTCTTTCAATAAATTTAAAGCAAATGGAGAACTTATTGCGTTACTCCCAGACGTCGAATGCCCTATTGGCAGTTCCTATCTAGTATGGGCAGACCGAAAACTAGCCTCTGCACGTGTTAGCGCATTTAAAGAGATGATTCTAGATCGGTTTAACGATCCTGAAGAGTTTTTATCTTCTCTTTCTCAACCAAAAGGTTAATTTATTGCCAAACTCTTAATCATTCATTTTTGAACGATTAAGATTCAACACTGTCTATTTTTGAATCCTAGCCATGCGAGTAATATTGTTTTCAACGAAGAGTGATTCAGACCCGAAGTTCACTCACGGTACACCAACTCTAGCAGGTATCATTATGAAAACTATCGGACTTACTCTTATCGCAGCTCTAATCTCAATTCCAACAGCTATGGCTGGTCCTGCGAATAATTCGAACCTACCACCAAGTACTCAGAATCACATCATTGAGGCGAAACATGTATTAACAGAGCCTCTGGCGTATTCAGACCCTAGTGAGAAAACTGGCGGTGGCTTTACTTACGATGAAGACGAGCAACGTACTGGTGAGCGTTTCGCATACCTTGACCCAAGCGAGAAAACCGGTGGTGGATTCACGTACGATGAAGATGACCAAAGTACTGGTGAGCGTTTCGCATAACGTGCATGCCTAATGCGGAAATGTCTCGTCCTAAAATACAGTGACGGTTTTTGTTAAGGCAGTAGTGCCAACTATTGGCTTGTTTCAGTATTCAGTCAGTGCCTAAACGTTAATACAAAAACGAGAGCTACAGTGAGCTCTCGTTTTATTGTTCTTGAAGGTAACTACAATTACTTAACCTGCAAACTCTTCAGAATCTGGTCGATGAGTAAACTGCACACCATTTAAGAACGAACACAGCAACTGATCTTCACACACTTTGTAGTTCTTGTTATTTGGCTTGCGGAAATAAGCTCCAATCTCATACTTACTTAAACTAATGCCGACCACTTCCAAAACATCAAGTACATCTTCCGCTTTCATGTTCAATGCAATACGCAGTTTCATGAAAATCATATTGTTTGTAAGTTCGACTTCAGGCTTGGGCTGATCACCGTCCTTTTTTCCACGTTTAAGATTGATAAAACCATTTAGAAATACAGCGAGATCTTTGTCTTTCATTTTAGTAAACGATTTATCACTCTCTTCTTTCAAAAAGTCAGCTACTTTATCGTGAGCCACAGTGACATCTGCTTGCTCAAAAGCTTTGATAATTTGAGAGTTCTTAAGGTTTAATGCATGTTGGATACGGCGAAAAAGTTCGTTGTTAGTCACAGGATGTCCTAAAAAAGGTCAGGGGATAAGTATAGTTGAGGGCGACTCTAACAGAGAGCGCTTATTATCGGTAGATAAATACTAAGAGTAAGCAAATCATACCCAGCAATCCAACTCGTATTTAGAACTAAAGCTTATTAGCCCTATTGCAAATCAGTATGATGATACAATGTCGACACACTGGAAATCGCGCATTGGATACCTTTAGATCATGTCGTGATATTTTTCAGCCCTTCACCCTTGCGGTTATAAAATCCACCGCCGCTTTTACTTTTGGTGTCGCATAGCTTAGTTTCTGGTACAGCATGTAGACTCCAAGGCTTTGATTCTGAGTAATACTTAGTGGCTCATGGAATGTCAATTCAACCAGTTCACCTCTGTCAAAGTAAGGCTGCAATGCCCAACGCGGCATCATAACAATACCAGCCCCCTCAATCGCTTTTCTCGCCAGCCACTTGCCATTATTTGTTGTTAATACACTTGGAGCAGATACATCCTGCCACTGCCCTTCCACCTCACTTAGCCATGGCGTGGGTCCAGCCGGAGTTTTAAAATATAATCCCTTGTGATTTCTTAAATCACGAGTGCTGCTAGGTACGCCTGCGAACTCCAAGTATTTTCTCGATGCCGCCGCAACAAACCCATTATCCATTAAATGAATAGCAACCACTCTCTCGTCAGGAGCAAAGCCTCCCCGAATAGCTATGTCGACATCGTCACGGTTTAGCTTCGAAAGCTCATCACTTAACACTACATCTAATAACACATCCGGATAGAGTGTCGAAAACTCATCCAAGATGGGAGTTAATACCTGCTCTCCAAACCCAACCATTGCACTTATTTTTAATGTACCAGTGGGTATCGTTTGATAATCGCGAACTGCTTGGTCACTCTGCTCAAGTTGCGCCAGAATACTATTTACTTGCTGTAAGTACTGTTGCCCAACCTCAGTTAGCACTACCGATCGTGTCGTTCTTGTCAGCAGCTGTGCGCCCAAACTCTCTTCCAGATCGGCAATACGCCTAGAGACTGATGACGCTGGCACACCAAAGCGCTTAGCGGCCACAGTGAAGTTCCCGGCCTCGACGGTCGCGGAGAAATACTTTAATGCTCTAATTTGATCCATCAGTCAGCGATTCCTTTTCTTGGGTGAGGGTTTCACACGCCAATTATTGTTATAAAGACAATAGAGATTAGCTTTTCGCCTACTATATACCACTTAAATAATAGGTAATAATCGTTTCATCAACTTTGTACCAATGACAAAAACAATAAGGAACACCCATGAGCCACTACACCGAAATTTTGTTAGCCCAACGCCCAGATAACAATCCAATTGGCCCGCACCTGTTTGAGGTTAAAACCAAAGAGATCCCAGCGGCTGGCCCGGGGCAAGTTCTGATTAAACAGACGCACATGTCACTGGATCCTGCAATGCTTGGTTGGATGAGCCCTGATACAAATAGCTACATCCCACCTGTTGATCTTGGTTCTGTGATGCGCTCAAGTGGCTATGGGGAAATTGTTGAGTCTAACCACCCGGACTTTGCTGTTGGTGATAATGTTATGGGTATGATTGGTTGGACAGAATACGCCGTGACTAATGGACAAGGCATCAACAAAGTACAATCTGAAATTGACCCGGAAATGGCATTGTCTGTATTTGCCCTTCCTGGATTAACGGCAACTCAAGGTCTTTTTAATATAGGTAAGCCTAAAGCTGGAGAAACTTTGGTGGTCACGGGCGCAGCTGGATCTGTAGGTTCAATCGTTGGACAACTGGCTAAAGCCGATGGAATGCGTGTTATTGGCGTGGTAGGCAGTGATGAAAAAGCCGATTGGATTGTTAATACGCTAGGTTTTGATGGTGCAATCAATTACAAATCAGATGACCTTGATAAACAGTTGATTGAGTTAACTCCCGATGGCGTTGACCTGTTTTTTGAAAACACTGGTGGCCCTATTCAGCACTATATTTACAATCGAATGAATACCCATGGTCGAATCGTCGTGTGTGGCATGATTGCTGATTACACGAGCGAAAACCCTGCTCTCGGCCCAAACTGGATTAATCTCATTAAAAAACGTATCACCGTTCAAGGTTTTGCAATGCCCGATCACTTTGGCGATGTTCCCGTGTTATTGAGCAAACTGACCCCATATGTGATGCAAGGTAAGGTTCAATATCGTAGTCATGTTCTAAATGGGCTAGAGAGTGCAATGTCTGGTTTAAATCTTCTGCTGACTGGTGAAAATAAAGGTAAGTTGATTGTGAAGCTCTAGTTCAAAAATAGTCTTCCTACTAGTGGTTAGCATTACTAGTAGGTTTTCTATTTACTCGATTAATATCTCCTTGTTCTATCACTGATTATTCATTGATCACGTGTTACTCTCTGATTAACTAGACAGTCACTTTACAATGTAAACCGTGCTTTCTCTTTTCCAGTTTTAAAGATAACAAGGGTGAAATATGAATGTAGACAAGGCAAAAAAGCGAATCGCAAAACAAGTTAACAAAGGCTTTAAAGGCTACCCACAAATCTGCATCGAATATTTTGGCATCAATGCAGACTGTGCGACTGGAGTTTCTGTTCAATTTACCCTCGAAGAAGGTGGCGAAGTTCAAGAGGAGCGCTTTAACAGCGATACCGACGCAAGAGAGAGCGAAGTGATTCAAACGGTATTACTTAAAATAATTGAACGCGCTAATGCTACGTCAGTCATCGAAAAAGAGAGCATCTCAATTATCTAGTTTCTAGGGTTTGTTGACCTAGGCAGCCAGAATAAAGTGAGTAAGTGGATAGCTTTCTATCCATTCGCTTACTTTCTATTCACTTGCTAGCTTTAAATCAAAGTCGGTAAATGCTCAGCTAGAAAGTCCATCAATACTCGAATCTTCTTATTGTGCTGAACATCGCGATGACAAGCTAGGTAAACAGGCAGGGGTGGTAAGTCTATACCTGCGTTTATCTCTTTAAGGCCCGCTTCAAAGCAAAGGTTCTTATGGGTGACGACAATCCCCCCATGATGACGAGCAAACTCAAGGTGCATCGGCATAAAATCTGTTCGCATTAAAAAGTGCTCATTATTCACTTCCCAGCCCAATTTTTGCCCTGCGTTCTCAAACTGCTTATCACGGTCATAGCCAATCACCCGATGTTTAAAGATCTCATCAGGAAACTTAGGAACACCATTTTTAGCTAAGTATTCACTGCTGGCAAAAAAACCAAGTGGGATCTCCATGATTCGGCGACAAACCAAATCAAGCTGGATTGGCGCAAACATACGTACCGCAACATCAGCATCTCGTTTATCGAGATTACTTGCAAGATTGCTCACCTCGACCTCAACGGATACTTCAGGATAGCGCTGCATAAATAGCGGCAAAATTTTAGGTAAGTAGTAAAGTGCCACCAGCTCATTGGCAGCAAGACGAACACGACCACTCAAGGTTGATTTATGCCCAGCAGCTAATCTTTCTAATCGCTCTGCGCTTGCCTGCATCTGCCTGCACTCTTCAACTAAGCTCTCGCCAAAGTTGGTTAACGTTAAGCCCTGAGTGCTACGATCAAACAGTGAATGCCCCAACTGTTTTTCCATTGAAAGCAACTGACGACTCAATGTCGGTTGCGAGACATCCAGCTGTTCAGCTGCTTTACTAAGGCTTCCCTTTTCCGCTATCGATAAAAAATAGTGCCACCATTGCCAGTTATCGTTATTCATATATGAATATCCACAAGTAAATTCTGCTTATTCTCTATTTGAAATCAAATTATAGAATAGTGCCATCAACTGGAGGAAACAAGATGAAAACAGCACTTATTCTAGGCATTACAGGCAACTTTGGTAAACAGATGGCACTCGCATTAGTAGCAGAAGGTTGGAATATTCGCACGTTGATGAGAGATAAATCCAAAGCACCGACATGGCTTCCATCGCAAGAAATTATGACTGCCAACGCAAACAATGAATCACACGTGACCAACGCTGCAGAAGGTGTTGATTTAATTGTTTACGCCGTCAATCCGGTCTATTACCGCTGGGGCGAAGAGGCTCTTTCTTTGCTAGAGCCTACCGTTCGCGTCGCTGAGAAAATGAACATTCGCATTCTATTTCCTGGCAATGTCTACAATTTCTCCCCTAGCTCAGATCTAATTGCAGAAAATACGCCAATGAAGCCTATTTCAGAGAAAGGAAAGATTCGTGTGCAAATGGAAAACAGACTAAGAACAGCCACTAAAAATGGCGCGAAGGTCACCATAGTAAGAGCCGGTGATTTCATTGGCCCCGACACCCACTTGACTTGGTTAGATATGACACTAAAACAGAAGGAGAGCCGAGCTACCATAGCGTTTCCCCACAATGAAAATCACAATCATTTTTGGTCATTTTTACCTGATTTATGTGCCAATAGCGCCAAGTTACTTTCACAACCACAATCTCAATTTGAAGTGTGGCATGACCCCGGTTTAAGGCTATCCCAAGCCGATTGGCAGCAAGCTTTTGCTTCACACAACATTACGCTCAAGGTTACACGGTTTCATTGGTGGGCGTATAAACTCATAGTTCCTTTTGTACCGCTAGTTAGGGAGGTGTTCAAAATGCGTTACCTATGGCAACAACCAGTTCTTTTAGATGGACAGAAAATGAAAGCGGCATTAGGTGACAAATACACTACAACTTCACTAGCTAATATTATTCCCCAGCTTTCGAACTCTAAATAGTGCCTAATAATAGTGAATCTTTGATTGACCTGTCTATAGCTTTACGGTTTAAAGTCTCTATATACTTAAGGTATAAACTCTAACTATGTGGATCTTTTAATGGCGTATCGCATCTCAGAGCTGGCTAAGAAAGTAGGGCTATCGCGTACCGCCCTACTCTATTATGAAAAGCAGAAGCTGATTTCAGGGCAAAGGCAGGCTAATGGCTACCGAGTCTATTCAGACAAAGATGTTCAGCGCGTACTATTGCTTCAGCAACTTCAAGCAGGCGGTCTAACGCTCAATGAGTGTAAGGCGTGCTTAGAGGCGAAAGTAGACCGAACTCTGCTTGAGAATCGGCTTCGCACACTAGATGAAGAGATCAAAAAAAAGCAGCAATCTCGGCAGTTACTTTCCGCCATGCTCGGTGAGGGAGACCTCAAAGCTTGGCACGAGGGCGTCGATAAGCTCGCGCCTGATGCACATTTAGATTGGTTAATTAAGCAGGGCTTTAACGAGAAAGAAGCGCTGCGATTAAAATGGCTATCAAAAGACATGAACGAACACGAACAATACATGGCGGACTTTATGACCGTCTTCGAAACACTAGAACGTTGGGGCCCCGGCAGTGAAAGCGATACACTAAAAGCGTTTACTCACTTACCTAAACCGCCACGCTCAATTTTAGAAATTGGCTGCGGCAATGGTTTAGCCACCACGGTTCTTGCAAATCAATGTGATGCTCCAATCACAGCGGTAGACAATGAAGAGTCTGCGTTAAAACGGCTTAATGTCACGTTAGCGAAAGATAACTTAACAGGTCGAGTAACCCCAGTCTGCGCCAGCATGACAGAACTGCCTTTTGATAACGCTAGCTTTGATCTAGTTTGGGCAGAAGGCAGTGCGTATATTATGGGGACACCCAATGCGCTGAAACAATGGCGACCGCTACTTCAAGATGGTGGTATGCTGATGGTGAGTGACCTAGTTTGGTTGACTGATAACCCAAGTGAAGAGACCTCTAAATTTTGGGCGAGTGAATACCCCGACATTCAAACTGTCGACAAAAGATTAGAGCAGATCAAAGCAGCAGGTTATGAAGTGGTTCAACACTTCTCGCTTAGTCAACAGTCTTGGAAAAACTACTGGATGCCTTTAAAACAGCGTCTTGAAGATCTCACAGCCACGATGCCAACAGCGCAAGCGCTTCAAGACATAGCAAAAGAAGTAGAGATCTATCAACACTTCTTAGGCGAGTTTGGTTATCAAATGTTTATATTACAAAAAGTAACCTAAGGCCCTTAAACTGTGCATCTTTTAGACCGACTCAACATTTATCTTTTTCACTACAATCGTACTAAAAAGTGGGCGGGAAATTTTTCAAAGATCCTAGGTTGGTCTAGCGACAAATCTCAATTTGCACGCTTCGAGGTGATTAAGCAGGCTGCTAATTTCAATGGTAAGCACCTGCTTGATCTTGGGTGTGGCTATGGTGAACTCTATGATTATCTCTCTCTGGATTCCCAACTGTCTACGTACACAGGTGTTGATCAGCAGCACCAGTTTTTAAAAGCAGCAAAACGAAGACTGCGCAATGAACGAGATATCTGCCAGTTTATCCGTAGCGATATCAGCCAATTCATTATTGAGGGTGCGGATATCGTCGTTGCTAGCGGCTCTTTAAACTATCGAAGCCGAGATCCTAACTACATCACCAAGATAATTACTCGTATGTATGAAATGGCACATGAAACCGTCATATTTAACCTGCTCGACGCTAGTTCTTTTCCTAAACAAACCTTACTTACTGGATACAATAAACAAGGTGTTTTGTTCTACTGCAAAACCTTGTGTCCTAACGTTGAAATAATTGAAGGGTACGCGAATGAAGATTTTACGATTGTGATGAGGAAGTAGTTATCTTTTCCCCATGAACTATACTCACCTTTGCTAGCCTTCTTCAGATCTGCGACTCCTACATGGAATACCTATGAACATAGCGCCCTATTTTGAGCAGTATGGAAGTGGAGATACCATCGTCTTTCTCCACGGCTCTTACGCGTCTACATCCACATGGAAAAAGATGGTTAAACAGCTTAGCAAGCGCTATCACTGTATTTTGATTAAGCTTCCCGGCCATTGCGGTGCACCTGAACCGACTGATTTCTCTAACCCTTCCATGGAAACCGAGCTAACCCTATTGAAACAGGTTGTCACAGCGTTAACCGATCAGCCTATTCACCTAGTTGGTCATTCAGTTGGAGCCAGCATTGCGTTAGCCCAAGCTTTAGAAGGAAGCTTAAAGCTGCGAAAAGTCACCCTATTTGAACCTGTATCCGTCTGGGTTTTAAGGCGTTCAGAAGATAATGATATGACCAATAGAGTCGACACGTTTTTATCCACCTATCGACGTGATACTGCCAAGAAAATACCCTATGTTTGTGGTCAGGTTATCGACTTTTGGGCTGGGGAAGGCGCGTTCGATTCACTCCCTGATTTTATTAAGCAAGGGATGGAACCCTTGGTTGAAAATAACATTCGCCATTGGGATATGGATTTGGCTGCCTCTTATACTCTGTTAGATTTAAAATTATGCACAGTACCTATTCAGCTCGTGTGTGGCACTCAATCAAATCCGGTCGCGAATGCGATTTGTGATCACCTAAACGAACACTTACCAAACAGCGATAAGCATGTCATTGATGGAGCGAGCCATTTCTTGGTCACCAGTCATGCTGAAGAGTGCCTTAAAGCTGCGGGATTAAACTCAGATATCGAGCCGTAATCATTGACCTTTTCACAGACCGGTTCATTCAATACTCATCCTGCCCCCTCCTCACTGACAGTTTATCGTCCGTAAAATGCCTCTTCTATTCATCTCGAATTGTAACTAAATGTTTGTAATATCAGTCGACACGAATCTGGGCTACTCATTCTTATTTTTAAAAACCAGAGATAGCGAAAAACTTCCGTCTCACATAGCACTACACGGATATCTGTAGTGTTGCCCTAGGCCCTGACTGAACTAGATCTTTTGATTAAGTCACCAATTTTCTTCCACATTCAACTGCCATAAACACCCAGTTTCCTCTTGCCCATATCTGGATCCATCAACACTGCTTGGCTGGTTCTATCCGCTATATGGGTGTTTTGCTAGTGTGATTATTGTTAATTAAACGTTACTAATCGGTAAAATCATTTCTATAAGGAATTAGTATGTCTTTGCTTAAATTACATTCATTGCCTGCTCGAATCGCTTTGTCGGGAATTATCACTCTCGGCGCTCTATACACGCCTGTTACTATCGCATCTGCCCCTAACTCGGCAACATACGCTATGTATGCCGATATTAAGGACTGGGATCCCGCCATCGCCTTTTCTATGGAAGTAGTGATGCTCAGTAATGTTTACGAACCACTTCTTTGGTACAACCCACCAGGAAGTGACGAGAAGTTTACTCCCGCTTTGGCCACTGATTGGAATGTCAGCCAAGACGGACTGACATGGACATTCAACCTACGAAAGAATGTCACGTTTCATGATGGTAGCCCTTTCAATGCCGAAGCCGCAAAACTATCACTACAGCGCACTATCGACATGAAAAAAGGCGCTTACTACATCTGGTCATCAGTTGACTCAATTGAAGCCAGCAACGACTACACATTAACAATCAAAACCAAAACACCTGCTGCGATTGATCTCATTGCCTCGTCCCAATACGGCGCTTACATTTATTCACCAACCGCTGCAGACAAAGGCAGTGAGTGGTTCAACCAAGGCAACGCGGCCGGAACAGGCCCTTACAAAGTGTCGCAGTGGCAGAAAGGGCAACATGTAGTTCTCGATAAAAATGACTCTTTTTGGGGAGGATGGAACGATAAGCAGCTTGATCGAGTCGTGCTAAAGCTCGTGTCTAACCCTGCTACTCAGGTTCAAATGATCAAGGCAGGTGACGCAGATTTCATCTCTTTGCCTTCAGCCGACTTAGTACAATCTTTAGCTAATGATAAGAACATCGTAGTGCAAGATACCGCCTCGTGGAAAAACTCTCAGTTCTTGATCAACACTCAAAAATATCCAACGGATAACGTTAAATTCCGTCAAGCACTGTCGCTGGCTTGGGATTATGAATCGGTTGTTGATTATGTTTATGCAGGCGGGGCAACCGTAGCAAAAGGGGCCATTCCGAGCACCATGTGGGGGGCGGATGAAAGCATCAAAGCTCCGGAATTTAACCTAGCGAAAGCAAGAGAGCTGCTAAAAGAATCAGGTGTACCGAAAAGCGATTGGAATATTTCGTTGGCGTACATTAACTCCTCAGAATCTTACAAAAACGCATCGCTTCTGTATCAAGAGAACCTTCGTCAAATCGGTGTCTCACTGGAGTTAAAACCGGGGCCATGGGGTAAGATTTGGAATGATGCGAAGAACCTTCGAACCGCTCCAAACCTTCAATCTATGACATGGTGGCCAACCTATGCTACACCATCAGATTGGTTGATTGGTCTGTTCCGTACCGAAGAGAATGCATCATTTAACCTGTCGCACTACTCCAACACTCAATACGATGCACTGGTTGATAAGGGCGTACAACTGGAAGGCTCAGACAGGCCTCAAGCCATTGATCTGTACCAACAAGCGCAGCGTATATTGGTTGATGATGCCGTAGCGATATTCTATGCCGATCTAAAAGGGCGAAATATCTACCGTAAAGAGTTAGCAGGCGTAAGAGCAAACCCAGCTTACACCGCTACCTTCTTCTATCCATTAACCAAAGATTAAGGCTAGTCGTAAGGAGATGGTCAGATGAAACGATATATGTTTAAGCGTTTTGGGATGTTACTGGGCATACTGTTCGGTGTTCTGACCATCACTTTTTTCTTAACTCGGGTATTGCCTTCCTCACCTGTTGAGATGATGTTAGGTGCTAAACCGACTGCTGAGCAAGTCGCGCAAGCTAAAGTAGAGTTGGGGTTGGATCAGCCCCTTCTTTATCAATACGCCAGCTACGTAAAAAATGCATTGATGGGCGATTTTGGCGTCAGTTTACGTACCGGCCAAACTGTCACCGCGGATATTAAATCACACATGTTGGCGACCATTGAATTGGTCACCATCGCTATTACTCTTTCCGTCATGATTGGTGTCCCGATTGGCGTATGGTCGGCAGTAAAGCGCAACACGATGGTGGATCAAGGGGCGCGTAGCCTATCCATCATTGGCGTTGCTGTTCCCTCTTTTTTCCTCGCTATCATGCTGCAGATGCTCTTTTATGGCGTACTCGGCTGGTTTCCTCTACAAGGGCGAATATCGGCAGAGTTAATGATAGACAGCGGCTTCTCACCGATCACTGGATTTTTCCTTCTTGATGCAGCACTCAGCCAAAACTGGTTGGTGTTTAATGATGTACTGAATCATATGATTCTGCCCATCCTGACTTTAAGCCTTTCAACACTGGCTATCTTTGTTCGAACCACAAGAAACTTAATGGTCGAAGTGCTCAAGCAAGATTACGTGCGTACTGGGCACGCTTACGGATTAAACCCCAAGCGAATCTATTTTTTCTATGCTCTTAAAGCCACGTTAATTCCGTTGCTTACCGTTGTCGGGCTGACCTATGGTTTCATGCTAGGCAATAGCGTCATCGTCGAGTCTGTTTTCGATTGGCCGGGCATAGGGCGCTATGTCGTTAACGCCGTTATTACCAATGATTTTCCCGCGGTCATGGGGGTCACGCTGTTTCTTTCAGGTAGCTACCTTATGGTGAATTTTATTGTCGATTTGATCTACTTCTCGGTTGATCCAAGATTGACGCCTCAGGAGTAACGTATGGACACGCTCTCTTCACACACTCAAGCGCCACCAGCTCATTCACTGACGTATAAATGGGCTTGGCTAAAATACCAATTTGGTTGTTATCCGTTACTTTTCATTGGCGCAGCATTGCTGCTATTTATGTTGTTGATGGCGGCGTTCGCACCTTGGATTGCTCCTTATGACCCAAGCCAAATCAACTTTGCTCACAAGCTACAATCACCCAATGCGCAGCACTGGTTTGGTACGGATAATTTAGGTCGCGATATTTTTTCGCAAGTGGTTTATGCGGGGCGAACCTCACTCACCATCGGTGTAGTGACCGTCGTTTTATCGCTACTGATTGGGTTACCCATTGGGCTGATTGCGGGTTACAGCGGTGGACGAATCGATACTATCTTGATGCGCTTCTCCGACATCTTCCTTGCCTTTCCACCAATGCTTTTGCCAATCTGCATGATCGCGATATTAGGCCCTGGGTTATTTAATGTCATGCTTGCTATCGCGCTTTCCTGGTTTCCTTGGTATGCCCGTATCTTACGAGCTTCCGTGCTTACAGTTCGCCACGAACTCTATGTCGAGTCAGCGAAGTCCATTGGTGTCAGCCACTTTGCCATTATGTTTCGCCATTTATTACCGAATGCAATGACGCCGCTTTTGATTCAAGTCTCAATGGATTTTGGCTACGTGATCTTATGGGCTGCAGCACTCAGTTTCCTAGGTTTAGGCGCAGTACCACCGACTCTTGAGTGGGGCTTAATGATAGGTAATGCACAATCACTGTTTCTCGAATATTGGTGGACGGCCGTATTCCCTGGGCTTGCGATTTTCATTTCCGTTTTAGCCACCAATCTATTGGGCGACGGTCTTCGAGATGCGCTTGACCCTAAATTCACCGGCAAGGACTAATTTCCTAGTAAGAATTAGCAAGGAATAAGCTATGAATGAAACCATATTATCAATTCGGGATCTGCATGTTCACTTTCCTGGATTCCTCTCAAAGGTTCATGCCATCAACGGCTGTAGTCTCAACTTGAAACACGGAGAACTTTTAGGTTTGGTTGGAGAATCAGGGTGTGGAAAATCCCTAACGTCCACTGCGTGTTTAGGGCTTTTTCCTCAAAACGCCCTGATCTCAGGAGAGATTTTATATAACGATCGTAATCTTTTAACCGCGTCTGATCAGGATCTCAGTACTATTCGGGGAAAAGACATTGCGATGATCTTCCAAAACCCAATGACCGCTTTGAACCCATATTTCAGCATTGGTCAGCAAATGCGAGACATCGTTATCGCCCATCACGCTTGCTCTCGCACAGAAGCGGAAAAGCGATGCCTTGCCTCGCTAAACAAAGTTCATTTACCCGATCCTAATATCGCTTTAAACAAATACCCTCATCAATTTTCAGGCGGGCAACTGCAACGAATCATGATTGCCATTGCGCTCAGTTGCGAGCCTAAAATTCTGATTGCTGATGAACCGACAACCGCATTAGATGTCACGATTCAAGCGCAGATCATCCTCCTTCTTCGGGAGTTGGTCAGCAGCGAAAACTTATCGGTTATTTTCATTACTCATGATCTTTCTGTCGTTGCCTCAATGTGTGACAGAGTTGCAGTGATGTACGCCGGAAAAATCGTTGAACAGGCAGAGATCACTCAGCTCTTTTCCGATCCACAGCATCCTTACACGCAAGGATTACTGCAGTCCGTACCAGAGCTTGGTAACCAGAATCGAACGCTTTACGCCATCAAGGGCGGGTTACCTGATATGCGCAAACCGCCAAAAGGGTGCGCATTTTATGAGCGTTGCCAATCGAGCAGCGAACAGTGTCAGCAACGACCACCAACCGAGATTTGGCAACAAGGGCGCATGGTGCGTTGTCATCACTCAACACTCGTTCAACCATCAGAAGTCGAAACTCAAATACAGGAGGGCGAGCATGACAAACACCTCTGCGCTTAACCATTCAGCTAGCCCTACTTTAAAAGTAGACGGGCTCTCAAAACGTTACCTTGTGGAAGGCAAGCCACTGCAAGCCTTTTCAGATGTTGAGTTTACTATCAAGAAAGGCCGCTGCTTAGCCCTTGTTGGAGAATCTGGCTGCGGTAAAAGCTCCATCGCCATGAGTGTCTTACATCTCATTAAACCCGATAGCGGCCGTGTTGAATTTGACGGTGTAAATCTCGACACGCTTACAGACAGTGAAATGAAAACGCTGCGCCAACACTACGGCATCGTATTTCAAAACCCTTATTCTTGTTTGAACCCACGACTGAGCGTTTATAAACTCGTCGAAGAGCCTCTCACCACTCACTACAAACTCAGTAAAGCAGATCGGCAAGCGAAAGTATTAGACGCGCTTTCGGCTGTGGGTCTTAATGAGCAGATGAGTAAGCGTATGCCACATGAGCTTTCAGGTGGTCAACGTCAGCGTGTTGGTATAGCACGTGCGTTAGCCTTAAAACCCAAATTGCTGATACTTGATGAGCCCACGGCTGCGCTTGATGTGTCAGTACAAGCAACCGTGATTAACTTGCTTAACCAATTACGTAAAGAGCGTCAGCTTAGTTACCTTTTCATCACCCATGATTTGGCGTTAGTCGAAAAAGTCGCTGATGAAGTGCTGGTTATGTACCTTGGGAAAATCGTCGAGTCTGGCCCTGTTGAACAAGTTTTTCGTCAGCCAAAGCACCACTACACTCAGGCATTAATCGCTTCGATACCGTCAATCGATCCAACCAAGCGACACACTCTAAAAGCGCTAAAGGGTGAGATTCCTAGCCCATTTAATAAGCCCAAAGGATGTTATTTCCACCAGCGTTGCCCTGAAGCACAAGAACATTGCACAACGTCTTCACCTCTACTAACTCGGAACTGTCACTCAGTCGCATGCCACTTCCCACAGCAATACCAAGCCGCATGTCACCAGATCAAGGAGCCTTCATGAGCTATTTTTCTATTGCAGGGCTTCAGCTAGAGCTCGAGATGCACAACAACCTTGATCTTCTGGTAAAGAAAACTGAACAGACCTGCACGCTCTATCCTTGGGTCAATATGGTGGTCTACAGTGAGTTAGCACTTACTGGCGCAGGAAAGCACAATATTGTTGAAGACACTGAGGTGTTAGAACAAGCACTGTGCGACTTAGCAAGACGACTCAATATTTGGCTTGTTCCAGGATCGTATTATCAGCGTGTCGATAGCGACATATTGAACCACCTTACAGTGATCAATCCGCAAGGCGAAATTGTCGCAAGATACAATAAGATCTACCCATTTCTTCCCTACGAAAAAGACGTTGCGAATGGCGACCAGTTCGTCACTTTTGATGTCCCTGACGTTGGTACCTTTGGCGTTTCCATCTGCTACGACATGTGGATCCCAGAAACCATTCGAGCACTAGTTTGTCAAGGGGCTGAGGTTATCATTCATCCGACAATGACCGGTACCATCGATCGGGAGTTAGAGCTTTGTATCGCCAGAACCCATGCGATCACCAATCAATGCTACTTTGTAGATATCAACGGTTCGGGTGACCAAGGGAATGGGCAATCAATCATTGTTGGCCCTGAAGGTGATGTTATCTACCAAGCAGACAGAACTGAGCAAGTCATTGCGGTCGAACTGGATTTGTCACGCGTTAGACGCACCCGCGAGCGCGGTATTCATGGTCTAGGGCAACCGTTAAAGAGCTTTCGAGATAATCCCATCGAGTTTCCACAGTACAAACAGGAAGGGGCTGTAGAAAGGGAGAGCGCTATGTTTTCTAACTTAGGCAAGTTAGAAGTCCCCAAATAAACTCTTTGTATAAACACAAAAACAAAGGGCAGCACCATGGTGCTGCCCTTAAAAGTTCTTCACTCTTGCTAAGCTCTAACGATTAATCATCGCAATCAGACAAGTAAGTGCCGTCAAAGTCACAATCAAGATCGACCCAGAAGCCGTGATGTTTATCGAGCGAACTGTCACTAGCTTCATACCCCCATAAGGTTGGGCTCTGTTTATCACCCAGAACAGGACCTTCTAGCTCAATGTCATCATCGTCTTCATCTTCACGTTCAATTTCATGAGCAATGAATGATTCGTTAAGATAGCGACCTTCGACTTCAACCCACGCATCATTCAAATTCCCAGTATGTAAACCGTCATCAAAGTCCGTGTTATGGTTAATCTCAATCTCGATGCCATTTATCTTAAACACGCCATTTTGATAGTCTGCTTTACCTTCAACTTCAAACTCTTTGCCTTTGACAAAATCACCGTCGTCTTCAAACTCAATTTCATCGGCAATTAAGCGACCATTACGGTATAGCAACTCAACTTCAACCCAACGACCAACGGCAAGATCTTCGCGCTTACCATCATCAAACTCCGTGCGATCCGTAACTGCAATATTGAGGTGGTTATTTAGCTGGATCATAGTCTTATCACTATTCACCCAAGTCAGAATACCTTCAATCTCAACACCGTCGTATTTAGTGTAATCGGTCACATCAATGTCAGTTGCGATTAGCTTGTTCGCCGCCATGTCACCAAACACTTCAACCCACGCACCATTTTTAAGATCACTTTCATTTTTGATTACTGCATTGCTGTACTCGACTTCAACCCCGTTGAGCGCAAAGCGATACTGACTAGCGTTAAAATTAGTCACTGTGCCTTCCATCTCAACAAAATCGATTTGAGGCATAAGCTGTACAGACACGACTTCAATAGTGCCATCTACCTGCGGATAAGTAGTCACCATCACCCAATCACCGACTTGGATATTGGCTAGGGTGGAAAATTCAAGGTCAA
Source organism: Vibrio kyushuensis (assembly GCF_050337325.1). Lineage (NCBI taxonomy): Bacteria > Pseudomonadati > Pseudomonadota > Gammaproteobacteria > Vibrionales > Vibrionaceae > Vibrio > Vibrio kyushuensis. The sequence goes on along the minus strand of NZ_JAKJSV010000002.1, from coordinate 86,706 downwards.
TGCTGTTTACTGTAAAACGGTTACCCTCTCTAAACGTCACCTCACCCACCAATGAAGGATCAAGCTTTAACTCGGAGATGTTATTATCAACCACGTTAGCTTGAACACGCATACCGTTATCCAGATGTTCGAAAGACATGTCGATATCACGGTACGATACTTGTGCATTGCTGCCACGTAATGGGTAACCATTGACTTCAAGGGTCTGATTAGAAACTGACAGCTGATTTACTTGGCCATCAACCATGCCCGTCTTAGAATTAGATATACTTTGATTATCATCGCTACTACGACAAGCAGTTAACGACAGCGCTACACACAGTGCCAATATCGACTTATTCATTTTTTACCTATTTGGATTATCGCTCGACAAACTGGAGCTGAAAAATTTGCCGCCATGTTAGCGATCAGGTCGTGAAGCAAACGTGAAGAAAGAAAGTAGAGCCTATTAATGAAAGTACTTGTCGTCGAAGACCATCAACAAATTGCCGAAACCATCTCTGATTACTTGGAGCTCGAGGGGTTTATTGTTGACTGCTGTTACCATGGTGAAGCCGCTATTTCATTGGCCTCAGAACAAAAATATGACGTAATTATCATGGATATCATGATGCCGAAACTTGACGGAATTTTAACAACGTCAAAACTACGTAAAGAATTGTACTGCGGCACACCGATTCTATTTTTGACCGCTAAAGACTCATTAGCAGACAAAATTTCAGCGTTCAACGCAGGGGGAGATGACTATCTTGTTAAACCCTTCGCCATGGAAGAGCTAGCGATTAGGTTAAGAGCACTCTCACATCGTGGAGAGAGAAAAGACATTGGTCTTCTTCAATACGAAGACATCTCGATTAACACCGAAACAAAACAAGCCTACCGACAAGATAAACCAGTAAAACTGACTCAAATCCAATATAAAATACTGACGCTATTGGTTCAGAAAGCTCCTAATCTCGTATCTAGAACGGATGTAATTCATCATGTTTGGGGCGAGGACACCCCGTCGAGCGACGCGCTTCGAAGTCATGTCTATGGATTAAGGCTCGCACTGGATAAAGGCTTCACACACTCAAGGCTGGAGACCGTTCATGGCCAAGGTTACAAATTCAAAGCGTAATCCCTACCCAAGTATTTATAAAAAAATTCGCTGGGGAGTTGGCCTGCCTGCACTGGTATTATTCGCGATTTTTTGGGGCATGATCTATTGGGCGGAAAACCAAATGGAAGTGATCAGCCTTCACCATTGGATTGATACCGAATCAAGCCGCTACCATCGAGATTATCAAAACGTTGGTGATTTAGCCCCTGATCCAAATCCCAATGAATTCTATAGCTACTGGAGCGAAACAGATCGTCCAGATTGGCTCAAGAAATATGACCAGCCAGGCTTCTACGCACATCGATTCTTAAAAGAAGAAAAGCACTTTCTTGTTACCAAGCACCCTTCTGGATCTGGGCTGTTTTACATTGTGTTTAAAGACGAAGCAGACGATTACCTTGATGACTATGAAGCGATACTACACCTAACCACACTCATATTAGGGGGCCTAGTCGGGATTGGGATGCTGCTTTATAGCCTCTATTTAATTCGCTCACTCTCTGCGCCACTCAGTCAGATCGAGAACAAAATTCATAACGTAACGCCAGAGCATCCTGATTTCACGGTAGATACCCAGTTTAAAGAGACCAGAGAAATTGAAAAAGTGCTCCTTGAAAGTAAGCAAGCCATTGCTAAAAGCTTCCAACGAGAGCAGGAATTCAGCGGCTTTGCCTCCCACGAGCTTCGATCGCCTATTATGGTGATAAAAGGCTCCTCAGAGTTACTGAAAAAAATTCCGGATCAACCCGCTATCGCACTCAAAGCCATTAATCGTATTGAACGGGCTAGCGATGAGATGGCACTTCTAACCGATGCTTTTTTGATTCTGGGTAAAGAAACTATCGACTTAGATTCTTTCGCACAAATAGACCTTGAGCGACTACTGCGTAGACAGATTGACACCCTGACCAGCGCGATTTCGTTAGCCGAACAATCCAATAATGAGCAATACTTGCTCACCATTAATGAGGCTGAGACTTGCCACGCACCAACGAGCTTAGTCACTGTCGTCATCAATAATTTATTAAAAAATGCCTTCAGCTATAGCTCTGATACGGTGTCCATCTCATTATCGAATACAACGTTGTCGATAAGTAATCCCTGTGGAGAATTAGGCGATAATAAACAAAGGGGCTATGGCGTAGGTCTGGTCATTGTTGGGCGAATTTGCGAGCGCATGGGTTGGCAATACCACCAGCATCAAACCCAAGTGAACTATGAAACGCAGATACACTTTTCTAGCCGTCCGCATCAAGATATGTAAAGCTAGCCTTCAAAGTACAATTGAAAGTGTACTACTGCTCATTGAAACAAATAATTACCGCCAACAGATAGGGTGTTACCGTGGCTAAAAATAAAACAGACCAAGATGTCACTTCAGAAAACAGAGCCACATTCCATGTTCCGTTTGATAACAGTTATGCACGAGATATGGTTGGTTTCTATCATCAACAAAATGCAGAACCAGCACCTTCTCCGGCACTTATCAAATTTAATCACTCGCTAGCTGAGTCATTAAATATCGACATTCAATCGACCGATGACGAACAACTGGCTCAAGTGTTCTCAGGCAACCTGCCAATTACTGGAGCAGACCCGATTGCCCAAGTGTATGCAGGGCATCAATTTGGCCATTACAACCCACAACTGGGGGATGGTAGAGCACTGCTTCTCGGCGAGGTTATCGATACCGCAGGCCTGCGTAAAGACATTCAGCTTAAAGGCTCTGGTCGCACACCCTATTCTCGATCTGGTGATGGCAGAGCAGCTATCGGGCCAGTATTGCGTGAATATCTCGTGTCGGAAGCGATGCACGCACTTAAGATTCCCACAACGAGAGCATTAGCAGCGGTCACGACAGGCGAACAAATTTGGCGTAATCAACCCGCAATAGGCGCTATTGTCACTCGCGTTGCGGCGAGCCATATCCGCGTAGGTACATTCCAATATATTGCCGCCAACGACAATCAAGATAAGCTTAAACAACTCGCAGACTACACCATTGAGCGTCATTACCCTGAAGCCAAAGCATCAGACAACCCATATCTCCAGTTACTGAAATCAATCTGTCAGCGCCAAGCTGAGCTTGTTTCTAAGTGGCAACTGGTGGGCTTTATTCATGGCGTAATGAATACCGACAATACCACTATTTCAGGTGAAACTATCGATTATGGTCCATGCGCATTTATGGATCACTATGACCCTAATACGCTCTTCAGTTCTATTGATGCTGAGGGTCGTTACGCTTACCGTAATCAACCCCATATTGCCCAGTGGAACCTGGCTCGTTTAGCTGAGGCTCTGCTGCCCCTTATTTCAGAAGATGAAGAAGAGTCCGTTGAACTTGCCACTAACACGCTTCACGAATTTTTAGCATGTTATCAAGGCCTTTGGCTTGACGGTATGCGATCCAAACTTGGCATAAGCAATCAAGAGGATGGGGATTACGAACTCGTTCAAGAATTGCTCACAATACTCAAAGAACAGAAGGTCGATTTTACCAATTTATTCCGTTCTTTATCCAATGCTGCCAGTGGCGACTCAAGCAAAACAATCACTCTCTTTACTCAAACTGAACGTTGGGAAGAGTGGCAAACTAAGTGGCTAGAACGACTTGAAACAAATGAAATACCAAGCGCAGAAAGGGTTTCGTTAATGAACGCCCATAACCCAGCGTATATCCCTCGAAACCACAAAGTGGAAGAAACACTATCAGCGGCAGAGCAAGATGGTAATTACCAGCCTTTTGAGCGATTGCTGTCTGTGCTGATGAATCCGTTTGAAGAGCAAGATAATTGTGAAGAGTACGCACAGCCTGCGCCAAGCAACCTTGGCCCTTATCGAACGTTTTGTGGCACTTAATCGCATTGAACTACCACTAGGTCAGCCGTAATTCATTGGTGAGTTTAAAGCTCACCAATGTTTCAGTTAATTCAGTTTTCACCAAATTAACTGAAACATCGCACACAACTTCAATTAACCCTTCCCCTTAACTACTTGCTATTAACCAGGATTTAATCATCGGGTTATCAAACATTAGCCACAAGCTGACCACCAATAAACAGCCCGCATAAAAGAAGTTCAGTAACTTTTCATACACTGGATTACTGGAAATTCTGGCCAAGCCTTCGCCAATTGACACCCAGAGAAAGTGCGTCGAAATATTCAAGAGCGCCAACCAAACAATCAAGACCGCAATACCATATCCGCCAAAGGTTTCCTGCGATTGTGCTGAGAACAGAGTGAACATCAAAAAAACCATCAGCCAGCCTTTGCTGTTTAATAGCTGAATGATCAGTCCATCAAAAAAACTCAATTCTTTCGACTCCCCACCATGATCAGTGCCACTCGACTTAATGAATTTCACAGCTAAATAAACGAGATAACTTGCGCCGACCAACTGCATCACATTCATGACGCTTGGGTGAGATTGAACAACTTCCCCTAGCCCATAACCAATAATGACCGACTTAATAATGAACACGCAATCTACGCCAGCCACTAGGGCTACAGAGCGCTTAATACCCACCTTTGCACCTGATGCCGCAAACACGATGTTGGCAGGGCCAGGGCTAAACACCAGAGGGAACATTACCCCCAACCACGTCAAAAACAGACTCATATTTCACCTCCTTGAAAAAGAAATGAAACAGTAATCAATCAGCCATGTGGGATCTTGTACAAAATTGACAAACGGATTTATCGAGCTCGATAATTCGACGGGGAGATGCCAAACGCCTTTTTGAAATTACGCGTAAAATGGCTTTGATCATAAAAACCACAGGCTAGCGAAGCGTCGACACAACTTGAGCCTTGCGCTAGCAGCGCTTTGGCCTTCTTCACTTTTATCAAAAGAAGGTATTGATGCGGAGTAATACCAAATACGGCTTTAAAGCTTCGAATCAATTGAAACTTTGAGCAACCAGAGACTTGTTCTAATTCAGCCAGAGAAGGGTTGGAATCAAAATTATCGCATATAAAGTCTCTCGCTAAATAACTGCTTTGGCTACAAATGCTATACGCTTTATCTTCCCTCGCAGAGCCGTAGCGAGTAAACAGCTTCTCAAGTGCCAGTATGTAGAACGACTCTTTGCTCAACTCAAAGGCTGACTGTTCTAACGATATGTGAAGCTGCAATAATTCATCAAACAGTGCTTCATCAAAGATCAGTGGACGTTCAATAATCGGGTTAATTGGCATGCCATGATTGGCAAATTGATGAGCCAATTCTTCGAGGTTGAAGTAGAACATTCGATAGCGCCAACCATCAGAACCTCCTGAAAATCCGGTGTGAACTTCAGCTGGGTTGATGGCGACGATATGACGCTTGGGTATGATTAGATTACTTCCACGATAGAGAAGGCCTTCAGCACCCTCTTCGATAATGCCTATCGCCAATTCGTCGTGCCAATGTTTGGAAAACTCAAACGTGGTGTAACTTGCAGACAAAAGCTCTACACCTGAAAACGTTTCGTTTCGCCATATTTTCGATGTTTCCAAATCTATCCTCCAATCCTTAGCGTGATCATTTGAATCAATACGACTGACATCCTCAAGAATTTGTCACTAAAACGTTGCCTTAATTTTACCAACAAAACGCTCAACACGAGACGTTGAAGCACTCTCGCTTTTGTAGAATGACAACATTTTGAATTTGCATCCCTTGGTGCATGCCCCTAATAAAGCAATTTTTAGAATTCGTTTTACTGGTTTCCATAAGACAAAAGTATCTACCCACCACGGTGAGCCTAATGTCGTCAGTACCTTCACTTCTTTTAAGTTATCCAATCGAGGTGTAATCGCACCAAGATCAGAGGCGTGGTCATAAGCATGGCCCGGAGCCCATACGCGGTCAAACCACCCTTTCAAGATCGCTGGAAAGCCAAACCACCATGTCGGAAATATCAGTACGAGTGACTCCGCTTCACGTAATTGAGCAATATCACTGGAAAGCCGTGTCGAATCAAAGGGGTTCGTATAATAGCTGTGCCTTTCCGATTGGCTCAATACTGGGTCAAATTCGTCTTGATAAAGGTTTTTAACGGTTATTTCATATCCCTTGGAGCCTAGGTGTTCGACTGTTTTATCGGATAAATGACGGCAAAGACTATTTTCAAGCGGGTGGGCTAATACAACCAAACATTTCACTACGTATTCCTTATCTTTCAAGTCATGTGTTTGTGGCGTAGAGCTGAGATACATCGGCATAGATTTTGTAATCGATAATCAGTCCCTCTTTGACGGTTAAAAATGTCGCAAATTTGGCTGCATAAAAACTGCCATCCTTTCTTACGTAATTAACCTCGCCATTACAGATAATGACATCATCTTGTTGCCAGATACCATCAAAACTGTGACCCATTTTTGCGATAGAATCGAAAAATTGATGATTGACGTCCACGACAGAATCTTTGCCTTGAACTGGATCTACGTTGCCAAACCTGAAACTTATCTCTGGGTGAAGCAATTCAGACAGAGCGGTCGCATCTCGACTATCAACAATTTGGTAGAGTGCTTGAATATATTCGGTTGGATTATTCATTTTCATTTCCTTGTGGGTTTATATCAGATTTTTCTTTGCGTGTTGTTGAATGGAGTAATGGGCTTTGACGGTGCATTCGTTAAGGCAAGTCCAACAAATAGCAGCACTAAAGAAATGATCAAACGGTAGTGGAATATCTCAGAAAAAAACAAGATACCAATGCCCACCCCTGTCACTGTCACCACATTACCGACCTGACTAAAGCCCAAGCCATCGGTTAACTTCTGTAATTTAAAAGTCAGTAAATAACCGGATGCAGATATGAGAGCCATCAGCAGTAAAATAAGGCTGTTCAAATGTGGAACAACGTAAATCCCATCAATACCGTCGACACTCAGACTTACAGGCAACCAAATCAGGCTTTGAATACACAGAACGCCAGTTGCTAGCGCAATGGGGTCCGAATCAATCGGGCACGCTTTACTGCGATAGATATTGCCCATGGCTAAAAATAACGGCACTGACACCGCAAGCAGTAGAACTTGACCATCCTCTTTTAAATCGAGTTCGGGAGATAAGGTCACAAATGAAACGGCGACAAAGCCAATACCTATTCCAATGATTCGATTGAAAGACAAGCCTTGCTTTTGAAATGGCACGGAAAGCAATAATGTGAATAAGGGTGATAAGGTGATCAGGATGCTAAATGTACTGGCTTCGAGCTCCTGAAGTGCAAAGTTTGACGCTAAATTGGGCAGGCTTACACCCAATAGGCCAGCAACAACGTAATAGCGTAGGTGACCAACTTTGAGTGAATTCAATTGAGCTTTAAAAGCCAGGTAGCTCAATAGAATCGCCGTCGCTCCTAGCAGTGGCAATGCTAAAACCACTAATGGCGAAAGACCACTCATGACGCTGTACTTCGCCAAGGAAAAATTTACCGCGACGAAAACACCAACGCAGATAATGTACAACAATGAGGAGACTTGCGACGTGTCCGATTCAACCGATTTGGTTTGATTCGTCTTTCCTGATACCAAAGAATGGTTGGCCATGATGCTTCCTCAACGTTATTTACTCTGACTCAATAACGGAAAGAATATTATCAATCGATTTGAATGATAATATGGCATACACTCATTACATTGTTTCCAATAACTCTACAATACTAATGGAAAACCTAGACGCGATACCCTACTTTCTCGCCGTAGCCGAGCAAGAAAGCTTTGCCGAAGCGGCCCGTCACCTCGATGTCTCTCGCTCAGCCGTCAGTAAACGCGTCAATCAATTAGAAGCCACATTGGGGGTGCGTTTACTTCATAGAACCACTCGAAAAGTAAGCCTGACAGAAGCTGGGCAACACTATTTTAGTAACGCTCAAAACGCAGTTTACTGGATGCAACAAGCTGAATACTCTGCAACAAGCCGTCAGCAACTTCCCATTGGCAAGCTTAAAATCTGCGTTCCTATGTCTTTCGGTCGATTGAAGATCGCACCACTCATTCCCGGCTTTCTAAAAAAGTACCCAAAAGTCGACATTGAAATGGTCATGGACGATCAATATTCGGACATTATTGAATCAGGGTATGACATTGCGATTCGAGGCGGTGAGCTTAGCGACTCTTCCTTAGTTGCCCGAAAACTATTGCCGAGCCGAAGCCTTATTTGTGTTTCTGGCGACTATCTAGACGAAATTTCATCGCCTAGCACCCCTACTGACCTTTCCAAACTTAATGCTCTGATTTACAGCTATTCATCGAAAACGACTGAGTGGCACTTTGAACATAAAAATGGGATAGAGATTGTCGCGGTTAGGGGGAATTACCGAGTTAACAACAGTGAAGCGCTGTTAGCCGCATGCTTGCAGGGAACGGGAGTCGCACGTTTACCTGACTTCATCGCGCAGCCATACATAGATAACGGGGAGCTAATTCAATTACTACCAGAGTACCAAATGCCAGAAAAAAACATTTGGGCTATTTTTCCTGAGCGTGCCCATATGCCAGTCAAAGTAAGGGCATTTGTTGATTATTTAGGCGAGGCTCTAAGCAAGTAATACTTTCCCCAGTAACTTTACTGTTACTTTTAACGAGCTACTGTAGAGTTCAATCCAGTTAAACATCACTAATAAAAGAACCCCTAAGATTTCAAGGAATGACTAAAGTCTTAGGGGCTATATTTTTATTATGTCGACGAATCAGATCGTCGTTGATCTAATGATCACACCTCTAAGCGTCATTAATCGATGAGAGGATAAACACCATTTTCATCGTGCGTTTCTTTTCCGGTAATTGGCGGATTAAACACACACGCCATGACCATCTCTTTGTCCTTGTACGCTCTTAGATAATGTTCATCGTGCTTATCTAATATGTACAGCGTACCCGGCTTGATTGGGTAAGTTTCACCACCAACCACTTCAATTTCACCTTCGCCGATCATGCAATAAACCGACTCTAAATGGTTCTGATAATGGATGTGCGTTTCTGTGTTTTCAAAGATGGTCGTAATATGGAAAGAGAAACCCATATTGTCATCTTTAAGGAGCATACGAACGCTTTCCCACGTTTCCGATGCTACTCTGCGCTCGCTGTCACGGCACTCATCCAATGTTCTAACAATCATCTTACTCTTCCTTAATTACGATGCTTTTTTGAAGTGCTTCTCTACAACAAGCTCAACTGCATTTTCAAAAATACTTAAGCCTTGTTCTAGCTCTGATTTGGTGATGGTTAGTGGGCAGAAAAACTTCACGACTTCATCATTAGGGCCGGCGGTTTCAATCACCATACCGGTATCAAAACAGACCTTTGCGATCTCGCTCGACAGATCACCATTGACGCATTCAACACCGATCATCATGCCTCGGCCTTTCTGTTGAACAAACAGTTTAGGGTGGCGCTTGATGCAACGTTCAATAACCGCTGAAACTGTCTCTGAACACTGAGTAATATGCGTTTCAAACTGATTATCAGACCAATACACTTCCAATGCTTTCGCAGCTGTGACAAACGCATGATTATTGCCACGGAATGTGCCGTTATGTTCGCCCGGCTGCCAAATATCTAATTCCGGCTTTAGCAATACCACGGCCATTGGTAAACCGTAGCCACCAATAGATTTAGACAAGGTCACCATGTCAGGATTAATACCAGAAGGCTCAAAGCTAAAGAACGTACCAGTTCGACCACAACCCGCTTGAATGTCATCAACAATAAGCAATATATCGTTTTGCTTACAAATCAGGCTAAGTCGCTGTAGCCACTCATTCGACGCCACATTCAAGCCGCCCTCTCCTTGAACGGTTTCAAGAAGCACTGCAGCAGGCTTATCCATCCCTGCCGAGTTATCAGCAAGCATAGTTTCAAAAAGTTTAAGGCCATCAATGTCCGCATACCCTTCAAAAGGGATTCGAGTGACATTGTTAAGGCTCATCCCCGCCCCTTGGCGATGGTGCTGATTGCCCGTTGCCGCAAGGGCACCTGCAGTACAGCCATGAAAGCCATTAGTGAATGCAACAATGGAACTACGGCCTGTGACTTTACGCGCGAGTTTAAGTGCGGCTTCTACCGCATTCGTTCCTGTTGGGCCAGTGAATTGAACTTTGTAATTAAGTTCACGGGGACTAAGAATATAGCGCTCCAATGCCGTGAGAAACCCAGCCTTTGCGCTTGAGTGCAAATCGAGACCGTGGGTGATCCCATCCATCTCAATATATTCAAGTAATGCCTGTTTGAGAATAGGATTATTGTGGCCGTAATTAAGTGATCCCGCACCGGCAAGAAAGTCTAAGTAACGCTCACCTTTGTTGGTCTCAAGCCAGCACCCTTTCGCTTTTTTAAAAACAACTGGGAAGCTATTTGAGTATGAACGTACTTTAGATTCTTGCTTGCTAAAAATATCCATGATAGACGGTTTATATTCCTTTTTTAGGTAATTGAATTAAGGGAATCTGATACAAATATTCGGTATCGTGTTTTCCTTTAAAATGTGTTTTTTCATCGAGAAACGTACTGACTTCACCACGTTCCCCATTGCATTTATCCAGTTTCTTAAACAGTGCCCAAGAAGCATCATTTTCTTCAGTGATCGTGGTTTCCACAGCATCTATGTCGTTAAGAATATCCCTATTCAATAACTCCTCTAGCATGCTATACGCCAAACCCTTACCTCGATATCGAGGAGAAACGGCCACTTGCCAAACAAACAGAGTATTGGGCTCATCTGGTTTTCTGTAACCCGAAATAAAGCCAGCAATGTCACCATCGCATCGCGCAAGAACACAGGTTTGGCTAAAATGCGTTGATTGAAGAAAGTTGCAATATGACGAGTTAACGTCGAGAGGGGGACACGAAGCAATCAGGCTATAAACATCATCTCCATCTTCTGCTTTAGGCTCAAAAAAAGTCCATTTTTTAATAGGGTCTTCACCTATCTCTGGGTACATAACCCAAGGTGCTGATGCGATCATATGTAGATACATTTCCTTTGAACTCTAAACAAATCTTTTAAACACTATCGTCCATATTAGGAGACCAAAATCAAACATTGGTAAAACAAACACCAATTTTTGCGATCTTGATCAACATATAACGGCAATTAGCTCAAAACAAAATGGTTAGAACTCTAATCTATTTTCATTATGCACTCATTAGAAACGCTCTTTTACAGTGCATAAATAAGATAGTTTTCGGCCGTTTTTATCACGAATAAAACGCAAGATATGACGCTCATACAACACCGTGTTTTTAAGAGTTTATGAGCGCTAGAAACTGAATAAAAAAGACATGAAATATTGGAAAAAAATAAGGACTAAATAAAAGGGTAAGGACGTAAATTTAGCTTCAATTAGCAATCAGAGAAGTGAGTTTATGGCGCAACCAAATATGTGCAGGGTGAAATTCGTTTCGTTTATGCCACATCATATTGTGGACGACGGGTTTACTTTTTATTGGTGGCGTTAAGCATTGAAGACCTAATTTCTCCGAGTATTTATTGGCAATACTGGTTGAGGTTATCCCTAAGCAATCACTCTCAGAAACCAACCCCATAAGTGAAACCAGTGAACTACATTCACAGCTTACTTTTCGTTCAGACATCACCTCATCTGCAATATACTCTAAAACGGTTAAGTCTCCTCTTCGTAGTTTCGACGTAATGTGCTTCTCTTCATAAAACTGCTGGCGGGTAACTGCACCTTGAATACGGGGATGGTCTTTACTGCATACCAATGTTGCTTCTTCTTGGAAGAAAAACTCACTGTTATAGGATTGACTAGGCAGGCTCCCAATATCGATCGCCAAGTCTGCTTTTTGTAGATTAAGTTGTTGTAGCAGTTCATCTTCACTGTCTGGCGTTAGCCTAAATTCGATTTCACAATTGCCCATGTCAGTATCTTGAAGTGTCAAAGGCAACAAAAGATTCATCATCGATTCATTAACGTGCACAAGAAAAGAACGCGGCGTTTGTTTGTCAAAACCTGACACATTACTGATCGCATCGGTAACTGTGCTATACGCTGGTGAAATTTGGTTCGCTAACTGTATCGCACTTAATGTTGGCGAGATCCCTCTACCTTCACGCACAAACAGCTCAACACCCAAAGTCTTTTGTAATCGCTTCAAAGCGTAACTCACACCTGGCTGCGTAAGACCTAACGAGTCGGCCGCCAAGGTGATCGAACGCTGTTGATAGACCTCTAGAAAAATAACCAGCAAATTAAAATCAAATCTGTTTTCCATAGCAACTCTTACCTTAATTGAGCTTATAAAGTATCTATTTCCGAATATTCATTAGTGATACAGATCAAACATCAGGTCAATTAATCATAATTCATATACAAAATAATTAAGCCAAATATAAATTAAACATACGATTTATTCATGTTTTAACTAAAGTCTGGTTTATTGGAGAGCATTGAGGGCAGGCGTATTCTATCGACAACGGTAAAGGCCAAGCAGAAAATGAATCTGCGAAGGGGCCGATACATACCACTACTTGTTACTTATATTTGAGAGAAACAATGATGCGAAATACGACTCTATCTATCGCTATTCTAAGTACGCTGTCTTTAAATGTTGCGGCGCAATCACACGATCATGAGCACTTCGACGCTTATGAAATGGCACGCTACAAAGGTAATGCAGCGACTGAACATACGATTGAAGCCAACCGTCAACTAGCCGAGCGCCTTCCCTTTAAAAACCGCACGGCATTTGAAGAGCAAAAACGTGGCCTTATCGCTTCATTCGGCGACCACGATGCAGGCTTAGCGCGTATTCCATTCATTGATTTCATGCAAAATGTTAACCCAGAGCAATACCCTGACACAGTGAACCCTTCTATCTTCCGCCAAGGCCTGATGAACTATCAAGCTCAAGGCCTTTATGAAGTCGTTGAAGGTGTTTACCAGATCCGCGGTAGTGACGTTTCTAACATCACAGTATTTCGTACAGAAACAGGCTACGTAATCAACGATCCAGGCCTACTTGACGATACAACGAAAGATGCGTGGGAATTCGCTAAATTGCACCTTCCAGCACCTCACACTATTCACGCGGTGATCTATTCTCACCCGCATGGTGACCACTTTGGAGGCGTTCGAGGTCTGGAAGCTGATTTTGCTGAAGATGTAAAAATCATAGCTCCTGAAGGTTTTGTAGCCGCGCTTGCTGATGAAAACATGGTTGCGGGTAATGCCATGTCACGTCGTACTGACTACCAATACGGCACGACTCTTGGCTTAAACGCTCGTGGTCAAGTTGACATGGCTATCGGCCTAACGAAAGGCACCAAAGGTGGCCTAACACTTATCACGCCTAACTTTGAAATCGTTGATAAAGTTGAGCAACACAAAATTGATGGCCTAACGTTTGAATTTACTAACGTACCAGGCGCAGAAGCTCCAGTTGAAATCCTAACGTGGGTTGAAGAGTACAAAACGCTCTTTACGGGTGAATTAACCTACCACGGCATGCACAACATCTATACGTTCCGTGGCGCAAAAGTACGTGACTCTCTTGCTTGGACTAAGTACCTAACTGAAATCAAGATTGCTTACGGTGACCGTATCGAAGCACTGACTTCATCTCACTCAGCACCTGTTTGGGAAACAGAAGCCATCAATGAGTACATCACGCTTCAACGTGATAACTACGGCTTCATTCACAACCAGTCAATGCGTTTGGCCAACAACGGTGTAACGATTAACGATGTGGGTCGTGAAATTGAAAAAATTATCCCTGAAGTGCAGTTTAATACATGGCACACCAATGGTTACCACGGCTCATACAGCCACAATGCTCGCGCTGTTGTTAACCTGTACTTGGGTTACCACGACATGAACCCAGTGAACACCAACCCACTGACTACCATTGATAAGTCATGTACTTATGTTGAAGCTGCAGGCGCAGATACGCTATACAATGCCGGTATGGTTCACTTTGAAGCGGGTCGTTACCAACAATCGTCACAGCTGTTTAACGACCTTGTTCAGTGTGACCCAGCCAACGAGACATTCCGTAATGCTTTGGCGGATAGCTTTGAGCAGCAAGGTTACCAGTCAGAAACAATGGCTTGGCGTAACAGCTACCTGCAAGGCGCAGTTGAGCTACGTACAAATGAAGTGAAAGACGGTGTGGATCAAATGTCTGCCGATATCATTGCTAACGCTCCAACGGCTAAAATCTTTGATATGTTCGCAGTTCGTGTGAATTCCGTGAAAGCCATCGAAGCTGGTCTGGACTTCACATTGACGACCGTTCATCCAGATACGAACGAGTTCTTCTACACTGAAGTATCAAACGGCAACATGACAACGGTACAAACAGACAAACAGCTAGATGCAGATACGACTTTCTTCATCCACAAAGCAGATTTCTCTAACGTACTGCTTCAGCAAGTGACGCTAGGTAAGCTACTTGAAACGGGTATGGCAGGATTCTCTGGTGAAGCCGCGAACGTTCAAGCGCTTCAAGGAGCAATGGAACAGCCAAACCGTAAGTTTGATATTCTTCCTCTTATCAAAGAGTAACGAATAACCCAAACTCTGTTGAATAAAACGATTAAGCCACAGCTCCTTTGAGTCTGTGGCTTTTTTATTGACGAAAAAAACCACAGTATTCAATTCAACACCTCTGCACCCCTTAAAGCAATGTGAGGACTTGATCCATCACACGTAATTTAACCTGACTAATCCTATTCTGTATATTGAGTGTAAATCGACCTTTCAGCCTAGGCCAAGCGTCTAGTTACCTGACTATTACAACTCATTAAGGGTTAACCATGAAAAAATCACTGCTTACTTTAATCATTACAACTGGCCTATGGAGTGGTGTTGGTTTGGCGTCTGAATCGACTATTTTGGAGTCAGTTGAAGACGACACTCCTCGCCTTGTTGAAATCTTTGAACACCTTCATGCTAACCCTGAGATTGGGTTTATGGAGTTTAAAACCGCTGAACTGGTTGCAGCTGAACTAAAGGAGCTTGGTTTTGAAGTTCATGAAGGTATCGCACGTACTGGTGTTGCAGGCGTTATGAAAAATGGTGATGGGCCGACGGTTATGTTTCGCGCAGATATGGATGCCCTACCAATCAAAGAGCAGACAGACCTAGATTACCGATCTCAAACAATGAGCGTTGACCGCTTTGGCAATGACATATGGGCGATGCACGCCTGTGGTCACGATGCGCATACCACTTGGTTGATTGGCATGGCAAAACAGTTAGTCGAACGAAAAGATGAATGGCAAGGTACGGTTATTTTGGTGGCTCAACCAGCAGAAGAGATGATCATGGGTGCCACTGCCATGGTTGAAGACGGTCTATACGACAAAGTCCCTGTTCCTGATATTTTGATTGCGGGTCACACGCATCCTGTCCTTCCTGAAGATGCTGTTGCGATCAGTGATGGCCGAAGAATGGCTGGGACAGACCAAATTGATGTCACCATCCAAGGCGTCGGTGGTCATGGTTCAACACCTCACGCAGCGAAAGACCCTGTCGTGATGGCAGCGATGTCGGTCATGGGTTACCAAACCATCATCTCTCGCATGACCGACCAAGGTGAGCCCGCGGTACTCACCGTTGGCGCGATTGATGTGGGCTCTGAAAACAATATCATTCCTGATAGCGCAACCTTAAAACTAAACTTACGCTGGTATCGCACTCAAGAGCGAGACGCGATGCTAAAGGGCATCAAAGATGTCACTGATAACGTTGCTCGCATGTACGGTATGTCTGAAGACAAAATGCCTAGCTACGAAATGAAAGGCTATTCTACGCCTGTGATCAACCCTGTAGCAGAAAGTGAAATTGCCGCGAATGCAATGAAAGAGGCACTAGGAGCAGAGCGCGTTTACGCAGGGTTCCCGCCAGTGATGGGCTCTGAAGATTTCCATATGCTGTCTCATCCATACCCTGAGGTACCAATTGTTTACGTTGAAGTCGGCGCAGCCAAAAAAGCCGTTTGGGATGGATTCATCAATGAAGGTAAAATGCCTGAAGTCATCAACCACAATCCTAGATTCGTGGTTGAGCAAGGCGCTGTACCGACAGGCACTGCCGCACTCACTTCTGTGGTAATGGAGTTTCTAGATTAAGCTAAGGGCAGTATTAAAGCTGAGATCCTTAACTATTAACCCTGATCCATAACTATTGACCCGTCTATTAGTGACGGGTTAACGGTCTTCCCTATCCATCCTTGTGCTCTCTCCTTAACTCAGATTTTGTTCAATTAGATCAATCAATAGCTGCAAGTCTGTTTTGGCTTGCCCTTGCAGCGGGTGACCGATATTGATTCTGACACAATCTTTATAAAAATCGAGCGTCGTGAACGTCTGGCCTACCCTAATATCAAGCTGTTGCTGAATGGCGTCACGAGCCAATTTTTCCCCATCCAAACCCGGTATTTGTAGCCATAGAACCAATCCACCCTGCGAATCACTGATCAATGCCTCAGCCGACAAGTGTTTAGACAAGTAATTTAGGTAGTCAATACGATACGCCAGCAAATCGTAACGCTTTTTTTTCAGATGTTTTGCGTAATGGCCCGATTCTATTAAATCAGCAATCGTTAATTGAAGCGGGATCGCGACACCATAGCAACCTGAACCAAACCGACTCCGGTATTTATCCAGATAACGTCCCGGTAAACACCAACCCAATCGATAGCTAGGTGATAAGCTTTTTGAGATCGAACCACACCATAAAATATAACCATCGGTATCGTAATATTTGGCGGGTAAAGGGTAGTGATCAGAATATGAGAGCTCAACATACACATCATCTTCAATGACGGGAATGCGATATTGGTTTGCCATTATTGCCAAGCGCTGCTTTTGCTGCGTCGACATGGTGATCCCTTGCGGGTTCATGTGAGACGTACAAAATATTCCAGCGCGTACATTCCCTTGCTGAAAGTGTGTTTCCAATTGGTCTAAGTCGATGCCGTCTTCCAACGAGGGTATTTCAACAATCTTACGAGACATCTGGCCGAGCAGTTCTATGATGCCATTGAAACAGGGTGAGCTTATCGCGATGGCATCACCTTCGTGGCTGCAAGACTCTAACGCTGCTTTAATGGCGGACAAGCACCCAGAGGTGATCACTAGATCTTGCGATGGAAAATGGACACCTTGCTTTGAGAAATGATGGGATAACGCATCTCTAAGCAGCAATTCGCCTTGGAACTCAGGATAACGTGTCAGTCGTTTTCCCATTCGCTTCATCACTCGCCGAAAACTGCGTTCCAACTCTAACGCCGTATCGTCAGTGATATCAGAATTAGACACACCTAGCGGGCCACTAAATTGAGAATAGACCGGAGAGTTTGATGAGGGGGTGGACACTCGGCTTTTAAACGCAACCCAGTTAGGCGTCGAGTGAGGTGATGACTTTTGACTAACATAATAACCTGCCTGAGGCCGAGCGGTAATCCAACCCATTGACTCTAGCTCTTGATAACAACTCACCGCCGTTGATAGGCTCACCGAGTGCTGTTTGGATAGTTGACGCAGTGACGGCAGCCGACTGCCTTGGACTAACTGACCAGCTTGAATGTCATCAATAAATTGTTTTGCCAAGCTCTTATATAGACTCATAGTTTTTTAGACTCACCGCTTGTGTTAACGCAACAGACCGTAAATTGTACTGCTTTAATTGTAAAAAATTGTATCTGTATCCTAATTGTGATTCAAGAGATACTGATTTTCAACGGAGGGGCCGTTACAAACAAGGGAGAGCATTATGAACAGAACAGATTTATTACTCAGCATTACTGTAATGATCATTTGGGGGTTTAACTTTTCAATGATCAAGCTTGGGGTTTCAGATGTGAACCCACTGGTTTCAACGGCAGCTCGCTTCGCCATCGCCGCTATTCCCGTGGTTTTCTTTATTCCAAAACCAGACGTACCATGGCGCTATGTCATTAGTTATGGACTGCTCTTTGGTGTTGGTGTTTGGGGAATGGCCTCTTGGTCAATTACCGCCGGGCTCTCGTCTGGGATGTCATCAGTGCTACTTCAAACCAATGTATTAATTGGTATGACGGTCGGTGTTTTCATTCTCAAAGAGAGTTTGCCTACTCGTAAGCTCATCGGCGCTCTTATCGCAACGATTGCACTCGTCATTTCAATCGCGTTCACCAATGGTAACGTCACTGGGTTCGGGCTATTTTTGGTGTCTATTTCCGCCGTCTCTTGGACCGCCTTTGGCTTAATCGTCAAAGCATCGAAAACCAAAAATGCTTTCGTATTTAACGTATGGGGAATGTTGGTTGCGCCGTTGCCACTTCTTCTACTGGCTGTATTTATCCATGGTGAACAGGTACTTTGGGATTCAATACAGCACTGGACCTGGAACACGACCTTAGCCGTTGGTTTCCAAGCCTACCCAACCACGTTGTTTGGCTATTGGGTCTGGAACAAAATGCTGATCCGCTACCCAATCAGTACCGTTGCACCGCTGAGTCTATTGGTTCCTGTATTCGCATTATTAAGTGGCTTTGTGATTTTCGAAGAGACATTATCGACAGCTCAGGTTGTTGCATGTAGCCTATTTCTGGTCGGAATCAGTTTGATAGTGAGACCACCTAAATCTTCGCATTCTATCGCTTCAATACCGGCTACCGTAAAGTAGTAAACGGGATAAGAACGCATGCTAATCATGGGGATGATCGTATGCGTTCACTTTCTCCATTAGTAATGGGACCCCTGTTCGGTTCAACCAGACTTGGTTAGTTTATTGTTCAAAAAACTAGAGAACCGGACGCAGTTTCGTCCTTCTTCTTTTGCGTTGTACAAAGCTTCATCGGCTTCTGTAATGGTATTTTCAATGGTATTGCATTCTTTGGTATAGATAGATGCGCCCATTGATGCTGTCACACTTATGCTCTGCGTTCTATCTAACTTTATCGAGACCGCTGCCACGCCTTCACACAATTTTTGTACAACGTGGATAAGGTCATTCGCATTCGTATCAGAGATAGCGATACAGAACTCCTCGCCCCCATAGCGACAAACAATGTCACTGGCTCGCATTGCCTCTAAAAAGTATTGCGATAGCGTCTTGAGAACCTTGTCACCCACATCATGCCCATAGCTATCATTAAGCTGCTTGAAGTGGTCAAGATCGATCATAATAATGCCGATTTCAGTCTGTTTTCGTTGCGAGATAGAGACCCATTGTTGAAGTGTTTCAAACAGGTAGCGGCGGTTATACAGACGCGTTAAAGGATCTTTGAACGCCAATTGCCGTAGGCTAGTTTTTAACTCAATGTTGGCAATCGACATGGCTAAACGTTTAGCTATCGCCTTAGCAATGACAAGCGCTTTCTCTTCGAAATCAGCTTTCAATACATGCATAACGCCGATAGTTTCTCCGTGAGCAATTAGCGGGATACAAAGCGTTGCATTGGTTTTATCTTGAGTAAAGTGCTCGCAATCGACTTGCGAAGCATCCAGCCGAGAGAGATGCTCGTGACCTTTACGCAAAGCCCAGCATTGATCTGAATTGAAATAGAGGCCGTCTTGCCACTCTTCACCCCAAAAAAGCTGCATTTTAAGTTGATTACGGGATGACTTATAGATTGAGATAGAGCCTGACGTCTCATTTAGCAAAGTAGGGATAATTTTACTGACCACTTTTCTCGCGTCTGCCAAATCACTGCTCGCATTGAGCAATGAATCCAAGTCATGCATTCGCTCTATCTCTTCTGTTTTTTGGTTAATTTCAGTTTCTAATGAAGCCTGTTTTCGCAATGTAGAGAGAGCTCCCCAGCGAATAATGAGAAAGGCGATTGCACTCATGATTATTACGGCTGCGAATAGAATCGACGACAAAGTCATCCGCATCTCAATGATTTGATGTTTAAGGACATCAACGGGTATCGCCGCTCTTGTGTAGTAGTAAACTTCTTCGCCTTGCACTTCTATCGGCTTATAAATAGCGACATAAAAGTAGTCATCGCCGAGTGAATCGCTATAGCGAATTGCATCACCAATTCCTAATTCTTTTGCTTTAAGAAGCTCACTTCGATCTAAGTGATTCGACATTGATGCAATCAAGTCTTCCCCAACACTGGAATCCCCCATAACTTTTCCCGACATATCGATGAAGGTGATCCTCATTCTCGTCGCCAAACCAATATGCTTAGCAACAGGATCAATATTTTTTATTGATAGCGGTCTGTTGGAAAGCTCTACCGCAACAAGCGAGGACTCAGCCATACGACGCAATTCATTTTCGACTCTTAAAGCCATCTTACTGCGCAGCTGATGATCAATCACAACCAATCCAATGATGCCAAGTACAATCAAAATAGATGAGGGCAGCAATACAGTTCTAACTGTTGGCACCATTTCCCCTCCCTACTTTAATGACATCGATTCTATAAATTTAGCAGAGATTAAGCAGTCAACGGATTCTATACGGTAATTACAGCAACCTTTTCGTTTTGAATGAGTCTAGATTTAATACGTTGAAAGTCACCCAAGCATCTACACGTCACATTTCATTAACAATTATTCCCACCGCTTTAATAATTCGATTTAGAATAAAAACTCAATTAATAATCTAAGCAAGGAACAGTAATGGACAATTTATTGGAAGGGTTTCCCGTTATCACTGAAATCCCAGTCGCGTGGGGGGAGATGGACGCTCTACAGCACGTTAATAATGCCGTCTATTTTCGTTACTTTGAATCGGCTCGACTAGAGTACTTCGAAAAGATTGGTCTGCTTGTGGATATTGCGCAAAGCCAGGTAGGCCCAGTTCTTGGTGAAACGAACTGTCGCTATAAGCTTCCGATTACCTACCCTGACACGCTATTGATTGGCACTAAAGTTACGGATATTCAATCTGACCGATTTACGATGGAATATCATATCGCCAGTAAGAAGCTAGGAAAAATTAGTACCGTCGGCCAGGCGACTTGTGTAATGTTTAATTTCAAAAGCAACACCAAAGCGGAACTTCCAGAAGAGATACGAAAATCGATTCTTAATTTAGAAGAGGCGGCATATTAATCTGTCGATTGAGGTGCCAAGTGGGAAACATTCCCGCTTATTCTAATTTACAGTGTGAATCAGAAAGTTGGTTAGTTTCAATCTACAATAATATTCAACTAACCAAACTGATAAGCATCCATTGCTAGTATCTCATGCTGTACACCGCTATGCAGCCGCTGAACCTTATCGCTCGAGTTAGCCACTTTCTCTGAGCTGTCAGTCTCATCTAAAGTACTACCCAACACTGCCAGTAGTGGTAAAAAGTGCTCTTGTGTCGGGTGATTAAACAGGGTATACGGTGCATCATCGAGATAGTTAAGTAACGATGGGTGATCACCTTCACTTAGTTTTGTCTCTATCCACGAGGTAAACTCTTTCATCTTCCCCTCACGGTTCGGCGTTGGTCGAGTACTTGATAGCTCTCGAAGGTTGTGACTAATGCCTCCCGACCCAATCAGCATGACACCCTCGTTTCGTAATGGTGCTAACGCTTGACCTAATAAGTAGTTCACTTCAGGGCCAAGGGCACTACTGATTGACACCTGCACCACTGGAACATCAGCCAGTGGAAACATCAAGTTCAATGGCATCCAGACTCCGTGGTCCCACCCTAACTGAGAATCCAAATTGGATGACAGCCCTTTTTCACGAATCATAGAATCGATTCTTTGTGCCAACTTAGGATCACCTGGCGCTGGATATTGAATATCATATAAAGGCGCAGGAAAGCCGTAAAAGTCGTAGATCAATGTCGGATTTTTCGCCGATGTAATCGTAATAGACTCCTGTGTGTCTAGGTGTGCAGAGAACACAACGATAGCTTTGGGCTTACTAATACTTTGACCCAGACTCTGTAAAAACAGAGCCGTTTCGCTGTTGTCTATCGCCAGCATAGGTGACCCGTGGGAAATAAAATACGCCGGTTGTTTGTTAGTATTCATGCTCATCTCCTTTATTACCCACGTCTTAATCAATTAGGCTTTGGTTAATGCTTAGGTTTTCGTTAATACTTAGGCTTTAGCCAGCTTAGCGCTGATGAGTTTGTCGACTGATACACGACCTGCGCCAGATACAGCAAGGAATAAGGTAGATGCGAGCAAGATAAGAGCAAACTCGTAGCCGTTGTTGCTTAAGAACAAGCCGTTACCGATATGTACCATCATGGCCATCAGCATAGTGAATGCGCTGACAATTGCGGCTGGACGCGTTAACACGCCGATTGCCAATGCCAACCCACCAAAGAATTCTGCACTACCGGCCAGTAATGCCATTAGAAAACCGGGGGTGTAACCAATGCTCGCCATCCATTGCCCTGTGGCTTCTAACCCGTAGCCACCAAACCAACCAAAGAGTTTCTGAGCACCGTGACCCATCAAAATTAGGCCTAGTGGTAGGCGAAGAAGAAGTGGTGCAAAGCTATTGTTTGAGTTAAAGATTTTGTTGATTAGTTGAGTATTCATGGCTCTATTCCTTTTTGGACTTCGACGTTATTGTTATGAAGGTTCGTGTTGATGTAGCTAGATTAATTGAAGTGTATTTATTGATAAATAACGCTAACATTGAATAATTATCAACACAGTGTTTATAAAGGTGAGGTATGGATAAATTAGAAATGATGAAAACCTTCATGTCGGTGGTCCAAGAAGGCGCATTCTCTAAAGCGGCCGAGAAACGGGGAATCTCACCACAACTGGCCAGTAAGTACGTTTCAGCACTCGAAGATAATCTTCAAACTCGGTTACTACATCGAACCACACGTAAAATCAATCTAACCGAAGCGGGCCACCTCTATTCCATTCGATGTGCTCAAGTGCTGAGTGATATTAATGAAATGGAAAACTCTTTAGGCGATTGGCACCAAAAAGTGGCAGGCGTTCTGACCATCAACGCGCCAATGTCTTTTGGTCATCGTCATTTGCCAAAGCTGCTCATCGACTTTCAACAGCGTTATCCTGAAGTGAAAATCGATTTGAATCTCACCGATCACAAGGTCAATATCGTCGAAGAAGGGGTTGATGTCGCGCTTAGAATCGGTGATTTAAAAAGTGAAACCATCATCGCTAAAAGGATCACCGACATTCAGATTGCCCTGTTAGCCTCCCCTGATTACTTGCAGAAACACGGCACACCGAAAACGCAGGAAGATCTCGCAGAACATGACTTTCTAAACTATTCGTATGCCGATCAAAACTTGGTGATGAACATACTCGGAACAAGTGTGTCAGATAGAAACCTTCGCTGCGCAATTACTGCCAATAATGGAGACCTATTGGTTAATACTGCAATTTGGGGGGGCGGAATCGCCATCCAGCCGACCTTTATCGCCGGAGATGCGATTAAGAGTGGTCAGCTAATTAAGCTCTTACCCGAGCATCAACCAAAACCGATTGGGTTATACCTTATCTACGCTAACCGCCAATTTTTGCCTGTAAAAACACGCGCCTTTATTGATTTTGTCAGCGGTTACTTTGGAGATACTCCCTATTGGGATGAGGAAGAATAAACGCAGTGGCTTACATACACAGCAATGGACAACAACCACTTCACCCATCAGATAGTTTGAATTTAGTGTTCAGCTACAGCTTTCAATTTTCGGCTGTAATAGAATGAAATCGTGACTTTAAGGACTGAATCGTAATGAACCTGAGACAACTCGAAATTTTTTATGCCATTATGCAAGCGGGAACGATCTCGGGAGCGGCCAAAAACCTCCATGTCTCTCAACCCAATGTGACAAGAGTCCTGTCTCATACCGAAATGCAGCTTGGTTTTCAGTTGTTTGACCGTGTCAAAGGTCGCTTAGTACCGACCCAAGAAGCGAAAACCCTGTTACCTGAAGCCGAACGCATCTATCAACAATTAGGCCAGTTTCGCTCCTTAACCAACAAGGTAAAAAAAGGAAACTTGCACCTAAGAGTTGGTGCGCCTCCTGTTCTGGCCAGCGCTTTACTCAGCCCTATTATCTCTGCTCTATGTGACGATAAAAACTTATCTGTTGAGCTGTCGACAGCAAATCGTGATGAATTGTGTCAGTCACTGCTCAAAAACGAATTGGATGTTGCCGTCTGTTTTGGAGACGACGCACCAGCAGGCGTAAACCATGAAAGACTATTGACCCGTTGTATGGTGACGCTAACACCGATGGCTCAAGAGAAAAAAACCATTACTCTGACAGAGTTACTGGAAGATTCATTGCCACTTATCGGTCTGGATCCTCGTGATCCGCTTGGGCAGTTATTGCATCAAGCTATCGGGCGTGCGGCTCCTGACTACCATCACCAAATTTCAGTGCGAAGCTACAGTGCTGCCGCGGAATTGGTTCGACACAAAGCAGGATCAGCTATTGTAGATCCATGGACGGCGCAACAGTATCAACATTCAAAAGAGGTTCAGATCCTACAACTAGAACCCACTATTCCTTTGCATGTCTCGATTTTACATGCCGAACATCAGCCCCTTTCCATCACCGCGCAGCAATTCATTCAGCAGTTAAAAGAGGCGATTTCCTAGCCAGGTATAACCTAACGTTATAGGCTATTAATAGATAGGTATTCGGCACGGCGGACAGTATTGCTTAAGCTGACGCTTCAACTGTTAATGGCTATAACGCAAGGATTCTTATGTCTATCTCTCAACCTTATTTACTTTTTCTTGGTGATGTTACTGATCCACTAGCCGCTAAAACAGCGCGCGGTATTCATCAATGGCGACCTCATGTTTGCGTTGGACAACTCCGTTTGACCGAAGAAACAGTGTCATTAGGGTTGAACGACTTAACCTTGCAAGAAGCGCAAGTTCAAGGCGCCAAAACATTGGTGATTGGTACGGCAAATGCGGGTGGCGTGATCCCTGAAAGCTGGCAAGAGACACTCACTACTGCTGCTGAAATGGGCTTTGAAATTGCGTCCGGAATGCACCAAAGGTTGTCTGACTTAGAACCCTTACAAACACTAAAAGAAGCAGGGAAAACCCGCTTACATGATGTGCGTCATTTTGACGAACCACTAGATGTAGGGTCAGGTAAAAAGCGCCTTGGTAAACGCTTATTAACTGTGGGGACAGACTGCTCTGTTGGCAAAATGTTTACTGCTCTTGCAATAGAGAAAGCGCTTAAAGCGCGTAACGTGAATGCCCAATTTAAAGCAACCGGACAAACCGGTATTTTGGTTCAAGGTAGCGGGATTTCTATTGACGCCGTGGTTGCCGATTTTATATCAGGTGCCGTTGAAGCGGTAAGCCCAGATTTTACAGATCATGAATGGGATATTATCGAAGGTCAGGGCTCACTATTTAATCCCTCATTTGCGGGTGTGAGTATGGGGCTATTGCATGGCGCACAACCAGATGCAATGGTACTTTGCCATGAGATAGGTCGCCAACATATCCGACACCTTCCTCACGCAAAACTACCCACGATTGAACAGACGATTGCAGCTAATCAACAAGCGGCAAGATTAACCAATCCTAATGCATCTGTGGTCGGCATCTGTTTAAATACTTCTAGCCTCACAGAAGATGAAGCCAGAGAGCTTTGTGCGCAGTGGAGTGAACACTATAAACTTCCAGTTACCGACCCAGTACGATTTAGTGTAGAAAGCATTATCGATCAGCTTGTTTAGGAAAATCGCATGAAAATATCCGCTCAACACGTAGCCATTAAACTCGCAAGGCCGTTTAGTATTGCGCGTGGAACCCGTACTCACCTTGATGTTGTACGTGTCACGATTGAGCAAGCTGGCATTACGGTTGTTGGTGAGTGCACGCCTTATGCGCGGTATGGCGAGTCAGTGAAATCCGTCATAGAACAAATCAATCAGTTTTCCAACAAAATGCAATCTCTAGCGTCTCCACCGAGTGCTGATGAAGTTAAGCAATTACTGCAAGATGAAGTCCACGCTGGCGCTGCTCGTAATGGAATTGATTGTGCACTATGGCAGCTTTCGGCTCTACAAGCAGAGAGTACATTCCCAAGCCCTTATTTTGATGTTTCCTCACAAATTGAAACCGCAATGACAGTCTCTATAGACTCTCCATCAGCGATGGCAGAGCAGGCGAAAGGCTATGTAAAGTTAGGAGCGACACTTCTAAAGGTGAAATTGGACAGTGAACAAATCATCGAGCGTGTTGCTGCCGTGCGTGGCGCAGCCCCACAAGCCAAATTGATTTTAGACGCTAATGAAGCATGGCTAGGGTTACCGTTAGAGTCGCTCTTTAACGAGTTGGCTGATTATCAAGTGGCCATGATTGAACAGCCTGTCCCGAAAGGGGAAGATGAATGTTTGCGTCATATCGAGCACCCTATTCCACTGTGCGCCGATGAAAGCTGCCATGTTTCAGCAGATCTCCCTGCACTTTTAGGCTGCTATGAAATGATCAACATCAAGCTCGACAAGACAGGCGGGCTAACAGAAGCCTTCAATCTGGAGCGCCAAGCTAGGCAGCAAGGCTTGAGTATCATGGTTGGTTGTATGCTAGGAACATCCATCGCGATGAAAGCCGCGTTACCCATTGCGACGAGAGCTGAGGTTGTTGATTTAGACGGTCCTGTATTATTAGGCGTGCCAGAAATCAATGGGTTGGAATATCAATCAGGTCAAATTTTGGTGCCAATGGCCCAATCTACAACCGAATAGCTTCAGCTGCTTAGCCACTCTTCGTTACAAGTTATGCTTGTCGCTGAGAGTGGTTTTTCACTGATAGTTTTGTAAAATAACTTTCTACCCATTTCTACCTACATAGAAGATAGAAGAAAAAGCATTATGTTCACTAAACAAAATCTTATTGATGATTTAAATCGTCTTGGCATCGACCCTAATGGTGTTTTGCTTGTTCACTCTTCCATGAAGGCAATAGGATCGGTTGAAGGTGGTGCAGACACCGTACTCGATGCCTTATCTGAGCTCATGTCTAACGGTCTACTATTATTACCCACTCACAGTTGGGACAAGCACAATCTGGCTGATGGCATATTTGACCCTGAGAAAGAGCCAACATGTGTGGGGATATTGAGTGAGTTATTTAGAAACAGAACCGGTGTCGTTCGGTCGCTTCACCCTACCCACTCAGTTGCTGCTCTTGGGAACAATGCAGAACAATTTATTGCTGGAGAAGAAAAGGCGACGTCACCCTGTCCAAGAGATGGAGTATGGGGAAAGTTGTATGATGCAGATGCACAAATTCTATTTCTCGGCTGTCCGCTGACACGAAACACTTATATCCACGGTGTGGAAGAGTGGTGCGAAATCCCAAACCGAATAGACCCAATCCCTGAAGCAATCAAGATTGTCAAAGGTGAGCATATTATTGACACGGTCTTACATCGCCACAAGAGTCCGATTAAAAGTATCCATGAACATTATGGCAAACTAGAAAAGCCATTTATCAAGCTTGGCATTGGCCACTGGGGACAAGTAGGAGAAGCAAGCGTTTTTCTTGCTAGTGCGAAACAGATGGCTGATATCACGACAGCCTTTCTAAAGCAAAACCAAGACTTATTTCTCGACAACAAGCCTATTCCTAAATCTTGGTATTGATATTCTGTTTAGAGAAATAAACACTTTAGATATGAGTGGAAAATCAGCCCTTCTACAGCAAAGGGCTTGAACTTGCTTATCCATATTTTTCTTATAAATACATTCTTATAAGCGTTTTCTTACAACCCTTTCCTACAAATATTTTCTTAAACCGATGCGACTATGCCCTTTAGGGAAATCCTCAAATCGGGTAAATTCTTCATAACCTAAACTCTGATAAAAACCTGGTGCTTGCCAACTTTGAGTCCATAGCCATATGCCCGATAAGCCTTTCGACTTAGCATGATGTTCGGCTTTACTCATCAGCTGTTTACCCATCCCAGTTCCTCGACAGCTTTCATCAACCCATAACTCATCGATATACAACCATCCCCACAGAAGATCAGCAGTAATGGCTGCAACAAGCTTCCCGCTATCATCTTTAACCGTCCAATTTAGACGATCTTTTTGATAAGGAGGCGCCTCTTGAACTTGGCTATGCGTTTCAAATCCTTCGGTCAACTGGCTCTGCTCATGCTCGCCCAGTTCTCCTTTTGAGAAATCGATATTTTGCATTTTTCCACCAGTATTACTTACTTATAATATTTGCTGAAGCATCTCTAATAAAAGGAGAAAATACAAGTACGCGACTAACGTTACCGAACCTACAGCTTTCCTACCTTACAGCCTTTCTATCCTCTGCAATTTAGGCAGCCGAACCAACCTTGGTAGACCATTCGACTTAAACATCTGCTTCAATTTAGGCATCAGCGTTTGCATTAAGCTTGCAACGACAATCAGTGTTACACCTAGTATTTTTTCTTGCGTCATCTCCGCATCGAAAAACATCAGCTGCCAAGCCAGAGTAAACAACAAGTGAGTAAAAATTAGCGGTGCTAACTGTGAGTTACTATCTGCCAATTTATACGCCATAGAGCGGAATATTTGATTGCTAATCGTCACCGTTGCTAACGCTAATAGGGCAAGCCATATCGGCCAGTACTCTGTTGGCGCCGATAGAATAACCATGTCCAACTCTGATAACCCAAACCATAAACTGATTGGTAACACCAATATCGAACTGAAGAGAAAGCTCCATCCATTGATGGCACTTGGCGACATATCTCCCTTAGTTGAGCGATACAAACTCAGCTGCGATCCTGCGTTGAACATCCCAGCCCCCAAGCCTATCAACATCTCAGGTTTAAAGGTTATGCTGCTTCCATCACTTGTCAGCAGTAACACCCCGGAAAACGTAACCAACAACGCAAGCTTTGTAATTGTCTTAATCTTGATGCCAAAAAACACGCGCTCAAGCACAGGAATAAACAGTGGCCCCGTTGCAAAGAGCACCACACTTTCAACCAAGGTTAATTGAGTTAAGGATGCGAGAAAACACATCTGACACCCGACAACACACACAGCTCGCGTCATTATCGGTTTTATTAAGTTTTTCTTAGGAAGAACAAATTTGATACTCGCTACTGCAGTCAACATTAAGGCTGCGGGAATAAACAGACGCAAAAACAGTAAAGTCATGAGACTAAACTCTCCGGTCAGAAACTTGGCGACAAGGCCTGTCATAGATAGGCTTAAGGTCGAGCACAGCATAAGCAGTGCGGCTTTATATTCAGTGGACATACAACTCTCCTTTGATGCGCGTAGTCTATGAAAATGACGTACAACAAAAAAGCGAGTAATATCAACCAAACCTGTTAGAAAAACTTAACAATAATCTATTCACTAAATAGTCTATTACTTAAATGAAAATGGGATTAACCATGAAAGCACTCGTTCCCCTCAAAGGCATCTACGCTTTTATTGCCGTAGCAGAGACAGGCAGCATGACGAAAGCGTCAGAAGTGCTTAATATCAGCCACTCTGCCGTCAGCCAATCGGTAAAGAGTCTAGAAACGCAACTTGGACTGCCTCTTTTTAAACGTGTCGGCCGTCAGGTAGAGCTCAACAGTCAGGGAAGAATTTACTATAAGAAGGTAGCGCCAGCCCTTGAGCAGATCGTTGATGCATCGGTATCCATTCAGCAGCCTGAACATGCCAATCGTATTACTCTCAATATGGTTAACTCATTGGCGATTCATTGGTGGATCCCACGTATGCAAGAATTTCAGCAGCATGCGCCTAATCTCGATGTGCGTGTGTCCAACCTCATTGGCTCTTTCAATCTTGAACGAGAGAACGTCGATGTTGCGCTGATTCATGGGACACATGAAGATTGGCAAGATTATCACTGCGAAAAGCTAGGCGATGATGAACTGGTGATGGTGTGTCATCCAGATTTGGCTGAAGAAGGTTCAACCGTAAAAGAGCTACTGGACAGATTCCCCGCTATTTTTGCCACCAATGATCGCCGAGACGGGGATTGGCAGTATTGGTGCCTCGCCAATAAGGTTGCAACACCAAGCCAGCATAGAAACTTGAGTTTTATTGCCTCAGTCCACGCCGTGCAAGCCGCCTCAAGAAAACTCGGCGTATTTGTGACTCACAAACAGTTTGTTAAAGACGAAATCAAACACGGCATGCTTGTCGAGGTAGGTAGCTCAATCAAACACCCTAAGCAGAGCTTCTATTTTGCGTGTTTACCTGAAAAGTTAAAATCTGAGAGTGTTCTAGCGCTAAGATCATGGCTTCAAAGCGAGTTCTCCATATGAGTGTATATACATATATCCAAACTGACTCGCTTATTTTTGTCACGAGTTACATATACTGATCAGTTAGCATATAACCCTGCCCACGTGAAGTTACGATATACTCAGGCTTTTTAGGATCATCATGAATCTTTCGCCTCAATCGTCCAATAAGCATGTCTATTGAACGACTACTTATTGAGTGATAGTTTTTACCCAGTGCTTTAGAAAGCTCTTGTCTTGAGTTATATCGCCCTCTGTTTCCTATCAAATGCAGTAATATCTGATGCTCTCCATCTGTCAATAACGTCTCTTCTCCTTCAACCTTTAATAGTCGAGTTTCAGGGTCAAGCCTTATTTTCCCATAGTTTATTTTAAACAAATCGAATCCGATCTCAGGATTTGGAAACACTCTCTGTATTAGGTTTATCATTTTAACGGCCAATTCATCTTCATCCATCCCGTTAATTACAATATCATCAATACCACTATTCATAAATTGTATTCTCTCTATCTTAGACAAAGACTTACTTCTAATAATTTTAATTACATCAATAATCGATAGAACCATATTAATATCATTCTTTGAAAGTTCATCGATACAATCCACATCTATTATTATCGAATGAATTTTACTGTTGGAGTTATCAATAAAATCTGATAGTCGATTAAATCTAGACCGTGTGTATTCAAACCTAACTACCTCCATACCCAACTCAAAAAATGACAGATATAAGCTGTGGCCAACCTTTTTATCTGATACGTAAAGAACCTTGTATGCATTGCTATCCATAGCATTTCCAACCTATTAAGACTAATGGTATTAACAATATTCCTTAATAAATTCCCTTCTTCAACAGTCGAAAGTAACAGTTTGTAAATAATCCATTCATGCCCATCTAAAGACAATTAATCATCACTTTAAGTAACAAAGTGTAAATACAGACAAACGCAATCAAATAGATCAAATACATTTATTACGCTCAACAACAAAAACCAACAAATAATGAAAACAACTCAATTGGAGAGTAGACAAATGAATATAAGCAAACGATTATATTACATCTATATATTGCTATTTTCTGTAATCATTACAGGATGTAATGGCGGAAGCGATGGAGATAACTCTGGTGTAAGTAGCAACTCAGGAAGAACGGGGACACTAGATATAATCTTACAAGATGAGACTAACGCATCACAATTTAAATCAGATTCTACACACTCTACATTATTAAATAGAAGCAATAAGCAAAATACGACAACTTTTTCCGATTCAAATATTTCAAACTATAATACCGAACTTTCACCATACAGCCACACAACAAATGAGCCTACGCTGGACTTAGAAGCCGATAGTTTTTTGGTTCAGGGCTCTGGGCCTGATGGCGAGACTTTCGAATTCGCAACTAACGACCGAGGGGCAAGAAGTGTACAAGGGCTAGCTATTGGCCCATGGAATGTCACCGTAACTGCAAGAGATAAGAATGGTAATGAGTTCGCACGTGGCCAGAAGACCATGACGGTAAATGCCGACCAGACCACACCGTCTATAGTTGAACTGACAATGGAAGAAGGAAAAGGGACATTTGAGTTTGAAGTTATTTGGCCCAAAAACATTGCACTTTCTCCAACCCCTACCATTGAACTAAAGAACAATGATGGTGAGGAAGTTAATGGAATATCTATTGCAGTGTCCGATTATGATGCTGATAACTATGTGACTAGATTTAGTCTTGATAACAGCATTGATTCTGGATACTACGCACTAGTATTTACTATACACGATGGCAATAACTCAGACGCTAAAGTTCACCTATCGAGTGGATTTGCAGAGACAATAAGAATCATTGCAGGACAACCGACCGTCGTAAACCAAACGCTAAAAGGCGTAAAAGGTATCGGTTCAATTGACCTTGGTATTGAACTCAACCTCAACAATAAATTGCCTATCAATATCGCAAACCCTGATAGTCATCCAACACAATTTGCTTATGATTCCGGAACAGAGTTCACCGTCACCGCAGATGTACCAGAAGGCGATGATAGCTATGGCAATATCATTCGAACTTGGTATCTAAATGGTCAACTCGTTGAGTTTGGCTCTTCGTTTACTGTAAATACCGCAACATCTCCACTTACTACAACTTTTAACGGCAAATACATATCCGGTCACTATCGACTTGATGTTGTCGCTTTCAATTTATTAGGAGAACGCAGTGGCTCGGCAAGTTATGAATTTGAAGTAACAGGTGATCAAACTATCGTCGTTGAGCAAGGCTCACTAACTGGGTTTGTGAAATATAAACATACTAACTCCCCAATAAATGACTATTTAGTTACTCTTACTAATGAACAAGGTAATGA
Organism: Vibrio kyushuensis; assembly: GCF_050337325.1. NCBI lineage: Bacteria > Pseudomonadati > Pseudomonadota > Gammaproteobacteria > Vibrionales > Vibrionaceae > Vibrio > Vibrio kyushuensis. The sequence goes on along the minus strand of NZ_JAKJSV010000002.1, from coordinate 54,093 downwards.
ATTGCACTACGATGCAAGTAACTTTGGCAACCAAGACACTGGGGAATTCAAGATAGAAGCGATTCCATCAGGTAAGTACACACTTGAGGTCTCACGCAATGGCTATCTCTCTTTCATAGAACAGGTTCAGATTGCATCTAATCGTTCCACAAATAAAGAAATCATACGACTGTTTATTGCTGACTATTCTACAGTTAATGGCACCTCTGGTGGAATAATAACTTCCGACATCGATTACCCTAAAAAGACTGCGACTATCGAATTCCCAAACAATGCTTTCGTCTTGGAAGATGGCAGCCTGTACACCGGAAACGTACAAGTTGCGCATATCGCTTTAAATCCATCAGATTCTAGTTTCCTTGACGCTTTCCCGGGAGGGTTTACCGGAATTACGATTGACGATCAAGGAGATCCACAAGAAGTTGATATTATTTCCTTCGGTGTCATTGCTGCGCAACTATCCGACGGCAGTGGTAATCTAATCAAACTAGCTAATGATAAAAAAGCCACAATTCGTATGTCTATTGCCAATCCTGATACCGCACCTTTAACTTTACCATTGTGGCACTTAGATGAATCAACGGGCCAATGGGTTGAAGATGGTGTTGCTACTCTTATTGACGGTCAATATGTTGGTGAAGTATCTCATTTTAGTTGGTGGAATTTTGACTACTCGTGTGGTGTTATTACATCTAGTTATTGCCCATGGATACGAGTGACATTTGATGTTGTGGATATTGAAGGGAATGCTGTACCTTATGCTAATATCCACCTACAAGGGGAAGGGAACTTTGCTTATGGAAAAACAGTCACAGCCGATCATTTAGGTAGAATTACCACTAAAGTGCCTTTTTCGCCAACCGCAACTCAAGAGCAATGGGAATCTATTTCATACACTGTATCAGCTGAACAGAGCCAATCTGATTTAGATATTAATAATAGATTAAGTAGTAAACCAAGCTCAATGCAATTTTATCTAGAGCATACTGAAGGAAAAGCAGGGTACGGGAAAGCCTATTCAAGGACAATTGTACTCGATGGTTCACAAGCGTATCTAACAGTAAAGGCAGAAATTAATAATCAGTTGAGAGGTGTCGAACACAATGGATCATCGGTAAAAGTAAGTAAAAATAGTATTCCAACGGTCTTAAAAGTTAAAAACAAAGGCAGTCAATTATTAAATATAGATAGCATAAAAGTAATTAACAATGATGGAAGCACTGCTACAAACTGGCAAGTGACCCCTCCTCAAATGGTTCTTGCTCAGAATGATGAGAATCCGGTTTCAGTAACATATACAGGAAGCAATTGGGCTCAGGACCGTGCTAAAGTTAAATTTATAAGCAATGATGCTAGTGGTGAGACCCTCATTCCTTTAATAACCGTTCTTGACAGTACCCAGATCATTCAGGAATCAATCACCCTTTCTACCTTACAAACCCATGATGGCCAAATGGGTTATTGCTGGACCATAACAGACCCTTACGGTGACCCCTACGCTCCTAGCTCTGGTGAAGAACAAGCGTGCATACATTCGTATTCATACTATGAAAGAAATCCAACATTTACCGGTGAAAACACACGTGGATACTTTGCTTTTGATTTAAGTGCTGTCCCGCAAGGTGCGCTCATTACTAGTGCTAAGCTAGTGCATAAATCATGGAGCAATGCTGATGCTCATATCTATCTCGGCAATCAAAATGAGACTTTGACAGTAGAGGGAGTGTATACAACGTTTGATTCGGCATGCGTACGAGCTGATGAAGATTGCCTTTTATCTACCATTCCAACTAGTCAGTCAGGTTCTGAAGGCGCACTGACACAAAATGGACTCAACGCTCTAAATAACGCGGTAATGGGCAGTACTATTCTTAAACTACTCGCCATGAATAACGAAAGTACAGTGCACTCTTCTCTTAGGTTAGATCAATTAGAACTTGTTGTAGAGTTCGCTCACTAGCCAACCTAAAGGTAGGAGGAGAACCTCCTACCTTCCTCATACCGAGTGTATTTTATGAATATTGACTACTCTCAGCCTACTAACTGCACTTGGCTACGGGTTTTTCCTCTGGTGCTTGCCGTCACTTCAAGCCTACATTGGAGCGGATTTTATTACAGCCATGACGTGCCAAAGTGGCTAGTCATCGACATTCTTCTTTGTACTTTCATCTTTACCCAAAGACGATACTTATCCATTGATCAGTCCCTAGTAAGTCTACTGTTTATATCTGTTGGGTATTTAATGGTGAGTTCAATATTTTGGGCAAGCCACCAATACGCCAGCATTGAGTTTGTCTTACGTTTTGTCCTTTTTGGCCTTTCATTCTCCATACTCAACAGAGCGTACACTCACGCCCAACGGATAACGCTCCTCATTCATAGCTCTGTCGCATCCAGCATTGTCTTTTCCATTGCTTTTCTAATAGAGCGTGTGATTGGCTTACATGTTAGTAATGGAGCATTTACTCCCATCGGTTTTACCAATAACGCAGGCCACATTTTCAATATTTGGCTACCCGCATTATTCTTTTATCTGTTTCGTAAAAAACACCCCAAAACCACACTATTACCAACCTTATTTGCCATCTCTGTCTTACTTTACGTATTACAAATTTCGAATATACGAACCACGATGGTTGGCCTAATTTTGTCAAGCTTAGCGCTGGTTGCTATTTACCTAGCTCGTAGTCTATACACGAGGCGATACGCTTTCACTTCCCAACTAAAACTTTCATTGTTCATAGTCCTTAGTTTGTGCATCTCTCTATTTGCCATCAACATACTGGGCACATACTCAGTTTCAAGCCCGAAAAACAAAACCCAAGTACTATCACAGTTGTCGACCATCACCACCAGCCCGGTTAGTGCCTATCAACCTAGATTAAATATGCTAATGAATAGTTGGGATATGCTTATTGACAACCCTTTAGGTGTTGGAATCAATAATTTTGAGTATCACCATCCTGCCTACGCAAAAGTAGGAGAAAAAAACGCATCTAACTACATCAATGAGCGTCAAATTCTAAGAACACCGCATAACTTCATCGTTAAAATGTACACAGAAATAGGTTGGGTAGGTGGGACTCTCTTTCTATTAATGTATGCGTGGTTAGTCATTCAAACATTAAAGTTCGTATGGAAAAAACCTATGCATGGTTGGGTATTAATAGCCACATCGACATTTCTACTTCATTCATTAATGAGCCAGGTGTTTTTATCACCTCTAAGTTATATTTTCGCCATACTGCTATTCAGTTGCTTAACTGGACATAAGGAATCAGAGCCCTTAGAAAGTAATAACTTAATGAAAGGGGTTTCCTATTTGATGCTCTTCGTGCCTATGTACACTATCATCACCTTGACCTCTCATTACTATCACCATAGCGCGGGGTACAATATAGAACTCAGCAAACTCAAAAAATCAGCAGCCATTTATCCAGGTAATGACCGAGCGCTACTGAGCCTTTCCCAAGCGTATTATCAGAGGCATAACGATAAAGAAAGCGCGTTAATAACTATCAAGCAGTTTTTAGCGTTAAACCCAGAACATATTTATGGTCGTTATTATTTTGCCCAATTGCTACTGAAGAACCAGCAGTGTGAACAGGCCATATATACTCTTGCCCGTCTTCTTTCCCACTACCCTAGCTACGCTGATGCGACTAGGCTGATTGAAGAAAGTGCTAACTGCCAAGCAAAACAAAATTCGTATTAACGTACACCTGATAGGTATACAAGATAAAGTAAAGAGCATCACTTTCAGTATCAGTCATGCTCTTTACTTATCACCTTAATTATTCATCATTGCTTGGCGCGATCACCGCTTGAGTACCCACTGATATCGCCTCGCCACCATGAATATTGGCGTATGACTGTGCTTCATCCATGGTTGAAAACCACAGCGCAGGGTAACCAATATTCTTCAGCTTAATGCGCTGAGGTAAGTACTTATCAGAAGAATTGATTGATGATTCGAGAACACTTTTAAACTCGACCCAACTTTTAAAACCGTTCTCTATCGAGATAAGCTGAAGTAAGTGCTTACGCTGAATAATGGTCACGTCTTTTTGCAATTCAGGCAGTGATAACCCAACGAGCACACTGTGTTTTAACAGTCGACGTAAAATCGGCAGAGAGCTTGAAAGCTGATCAGATTTGGTTGATTTTTGTAATAACTTGGCTTCATAAAGCCATATTTCGACAAGGTTTACTTGTTCAATACGCATAATATTCTCCTATATTGAACCTACTCGCTATCGGTTTCAGAAGGTGTTCAGCGTATAAACTGAATAAATTGTATGTGCAACTGATTAGGTTGCTGATATTGGTACGGATGCTTTTGCGAGGTAGGCGTCCAATCAGCCTGCGGGTAACTTAACATAGGAAAATAGCTTTGGCTAGTGTGCCCAAAACTTCAAGTTATGGGCACATATCGGTAGTTAACTAACCTTGAATTTGCCAACAATGCTAGCCAATTGTTGGTTATGTAAGCTTAGCTCGGTCACGCTTTTAACGCTTTCAAGGCCGTTGTTATTAATGGTATGGATCACTTTTCCAATGGCTGACATATTACGACTCACTTCCTCAGAGACTTGACTCTGCTCTTCAGCTGCTACTGAGATCTCTGCTGATAAGTCGCTGATTTTGTAAACAGATGTATTCACTGCATCAAGGCAGTTGATAACTTGGCTGGTATTTTCTGCGGTCTCATGACAACTGGATTTAGTGATGTCCATGTTCGAGACAACCTTGTCATTGGCTTGTCGCAGTTTATTCAGCATCTCTTCAATTTCAGTGGTGCTATTTTGTGTTCGTGACGCTAGGTTTCTGACTTCATCGGCAACAACCGCAAAGCCTCGGCCTTGCTCCCCTGCTCTCGCCGCTTCAATTGCTGCATTTAACGCAAGTAAATTCGTCTGCGCCGCAATCTCTCCAATCACATGCAACGAATCGGCTATCTGTTTGGTGTCGTTACTCATCGTCATTACCGAATGAGACATACTATCGACTTCTTCAACAAGGGCATTCACGCTGTTTACTGCCACGTTAACCATCTCTTTTGCTTCTGACGCCTCTTGCGCGGCCTGAGTCGTCAGCTCTGCAGCAACAGCTGCGTTTTGGGCAACAGAACTGGTCGTTGCATTGATCTCTTCAACTGCAGTCACAACAAGCTCGGTCTCTTTCTGGTGTTCATTCAATAACGCTTGATTCGATTCTGCTCGCTGTTGCAATGTCTGCACTTCACCATTCGTCTGTTGGGTAAACTTACTGATATCAATCATCATCAACTGCAAACTCTCAATAAATCGGTTTACACCGTCAGCTATCCAACCAAGATCCCCTTTCGTTTTAACCGACAAACGCTGAGTAAGATCGCCATCACCACTGGCAAGGTCGAGAATGATCTGACGTAAAGAAACAATGGGCCTAAAGGCGACATTAATAAGAACAATCCCCAATGGCGCAATCACCAATGAAGAGATAAATAGAGCCAAAGTAATTTGTTGGTTAATTGAAGAGACGCTCTCTTGAATAACATTCGCATCAATGTAGCCAGTTAAACTCCATTGACCACCCTTTATGTTAAAGTTATCTGGAATTTCGATGAAATTACCAACAAGATCGCCACTTTTAAGCTCATTTCCCGCCACATCGTTTAATACGAAATTGAAACCTTGACTGGAAAAGTCATCAAATAGGCTCTGAGTTTGAGTCAGGTCGATATAGAAAATATCCCCAAGCCCTTTCCTTCTAGGAACCACTACGGTCAGCATAGGTTTGCCATCGTGAGTGATGATATTACTCACCTGTACTTCTCCGTTTGCGGCCTCTAGCATGGTTTGAAATAGCTCAGCTCGAACCTCATCATCCACTGCGCCATCTTTAGAGAAAGAGATACCCATGGTGACTTTAACAACGTCATAAAAATTAGTCGTTTCAACGATTCTTGTAATGTCTAACAAACTGAATTGAAGGTTTTCAGCCATGCTAATTTGCTGCTCAATATCACCTTGAATTTTGTCTTTAATTAACGACATTTGAATATCAAGGTTCTTTGAATCCATCTCGTGTACCGACTTACCTATAAAGTAATTCGCACTTAAGTAAGAGGTAATAATAGTAATAGCGATAATACCCATTACTAGCACATACATCTTGATTCGAAATGAAACATTCGTTAGCCAATTTAGCCACATGATCGGATCCCTTCTGTCGAGTGAGCTACGTCTTAATTATGAGAAATAGTGTTAACTTATTGTCGATATTAACATTATCGCAACATGATAATTATAAATAGCTCACAAAATAGACAAAGCACCAGAGTTCAGTGCATGTATTCACTTATCAAATATAAAAAGTGGGATTGGGGAAGAGGTTCAACGAGTTACTTTTTGTAGGAGCTGAATATCGAGATAAAAGCGTATAGCTCAGTGTTATTTGTTGATGACTGTGTTCGGTGTAATAAAGTGAGATTGATAGAACTTCGGTGTCACCGCGAGTTTTTTCTTAAACTGGCGTTGAAAATGGGCTTGATCGGAGAATCCCAATTGATAGGCGACTTCAGAGATATCTTGTCCTGTTTTCAGCATACGTTTAGAACGCTTGATTTTCTCGTCCATCAAATACGCATGAGGGGGTAAACCATATTGGTTTTTAAATGCTCTCAATAACTGATAACGGCTTAAACCCACTTCTTCCGCTAGCTCTTCTAACTGAATCACATGATCGATACCATCCAAGAGTTTCTCGCGAACACGGTTAAGATGAGGGTGCTGCTGCTCTCTCTTAGATTGAGCGGATGCCTTACCTAAACTTGCCTCAATAAAATCATACAAGCATGCCTGTGCTTGTAATGGGCTAGACTCTGACTGCAATGAGCCAAATAGTGTTTGAAATTTGGCAGCCACTTCATGACTGCGCTCTAGATCATGAAGAAATGGTGTGTAATCTGCCAGCGGCATTTTTCGGTCATAGCCTAATACCTCTTTTTGAAACTCACCCATTTTCAAGGTATCGACAAACAGCATGCTATAAGACCATGTTCCTGCTTCTGGGTTACATGAATGCACATCAGCAGGATTGATTGTTACGATATCGCCGGCTCCGATCTGGTGGGTTGAACCACGATTTTGATAAGCAGCACGACCTTGCTGTATCAGACCAAAAGAAAACTCATCATGGGAGTGAGCTTGATAACAAGCAGTGCTACGATCGGCAACTCTGAGCTCTATCCAAGGGATCAACGTACTCTGCTTAAAGCTCGCGCTGTTATCCTTTTTCATCACCCATCCCTAAGTAATTCGATTAATAAACAAAAATTAAACCCAGATCAAGCTCACCGACACTCCAAGCATCACCGCCATCACTCTATTAAACTGACGCTGTTTTACTGGATTTTCAAGTTTTTTGGCTAATAGTTGCCCGATCACTGCCCAAACTCCAACACCAATAAAGCAAACAACGAGTGAAACCGAAGTAAATAAAACCAGCGACTGCTGGGGGCTGTCTTGCCCTATCACGTACAAACTTACCCCTGACATGGCTACGAGCCAAGCCTTAGGATTTAGTAGTTGAGTCAATGCGCCAACCCACCAACTCATGCCGTTACTGGTTTGAGTTTCAATTGAGGCAGTGGGCGCTGTGTATATTCGATAAGCAAGATAGAGAAGAAAAGCACTACCAACCAGCTGCATAACAAGCTCCAACTTAGGCAATAATTTGGCCATACTCTGCAGCAGGCTACCGGAAAAAAAAACCACTAAAGCATAAGCAATTGAAGCGCCTGTCACATGCTTTAACGCCTCTCTCATACCACTATTCACTGCAGTACTTGTCGCCAATAAGTTAACAGGACCGGGCGTAACAGCACCTACAAATGCAAACACCACCATGGCAAAAAACAAACTGTTCATATCATCATTCTCCTTTTATGCAGACAAGATAAATGATGACGGATTTACAGTATTGAACGATATTGCAGCCTAGAATTCCCGTTAACTCTTTTGATTATGGTTACTCAAACACATAGCTTTCCGGTACCACGACGGTTCCTCTTTCAGAGATCGTGAATTTTTTGGCATCTTCTGCCGGGTTAATCCCTATTTCCGTACCAGAAGGGATTTTGACATGTTTATCGATAATGCAGTTTTTTAATTGGCAGCTTTCTCCAACTTCAACGTAATCAAAGAGAATACTGTCAGCGACAGTCGCACCATCGTTAATCTTAACATTTGATGAGAGCACGGAGTTTTGAACCGCCCCTCCAAAGTTAACCACGCCACTTGAGATCAGTGAGTTAATAAAGATGCCTTCATTGCCTGTTGCTGAGGATGTCGTTCTTGCTGGAGGTAATTGACGCTCGTACGTACGTATAGTCCAGTCCTTTTGGTACAAGTCCATAGGCGGAACGGGCGTTAAAAGATCCATATTGGCTTGATAAAATGAGTCGATGGTACCGACATCTCGCCAATAAGCATCTTTCGTAACTCGCCCATCATCACCACCAAATTTGTGGGCAAATACCTTCCCCTTATCAATCAGTTTTGGAATGATATCTTTACCGAAATCGTTACTTGAACCCGTAGTTTTTGCATCATTTTCTAGCGCATCAATAAGTGCTTCAGAGGTGAAAATATAAATACCCATAGAAGCTAGGCTATGGTCGGGGTCATCGGGAAGTGAAGCCGGGGTTTCTGGTTTTTCTTCAAAAGAGACAATTTTCTTTTGTTCATCAATGGCCATAACTCCAAACTCTGTTGCCTCTTGTACCGGAACGTTCATGCAAGCAATCGTCAGATCTGCACCGCTCTTTTTGTGTTGCTCTAACATTGGGTCATAATCCATTCGATAGATATGATCGCCTGACAGTACGACAATGTATTTCGCTTCACTTCGCGATAGTAACCATAAATTTTGGTAAATAGCATCAGCCGTTCCGCTGTACCATTTATCACCTTTACGCATCTGTGGTGGAACGACCGTAATGTACTCTCCAAGCTCAGGGTTAAACACTGACCACCCGTCCCGTAAGTGTTTCTGGAGTGAATGTGATTTATATTGCGTCAGCACTAGGATTCGTCGTAGCCCGGAATGAAGGCAGTTGGCGAGTGTAAAATCAATGATTCGAAACTTCCCCCCAAAAGGCACAGCGGGCTTAGCTCGATTATCCGTCAGTGGCGATAGGCGTGACCCCATTCCTCCGGCGAGTACTACCGTCAACGTCTCTTTCATATCCATCACTCCCTAACTACGTCCATTACGAATTTAATCATTAAATCCTATGAAGTAATGCAGTACAAATATCGTTCCAATGATTAACAGACTGTAATATAAAGATATTTTTAACAGATTAATTAAGATTGAACCAAAGGAGGGCTCATTGCAGGCTTATATGCACTATAAAGTTGCATTTAGGTAAGTGGCGAGGCGCAGGTTATACGCTGTCATGTGAGTTATTAGAGTAGAACCCGTCAGAGTCGTCCTTCGAATACAGAAGCCCTAAGCCCGTTAACAACACCAATCAGAGTACTAAGCTTTCAACTCGATTACGCCCAGTATCTTTGGCCCTGTATAACGCTGCATCTGCTGCCTCATACAGTTCCTCCATCTTTTGTTTTGGCGCTTTAGAGGTCACAAGGCCAAATGATGCTGTCAGCACGGATGCTGCATTGCTATATTTGTGTTCAAGCTGTAATGCCTCAATGGCTTGTCTAATCCCTTCAACAAAGGTTTCAGCCTCTTCAGGAGATAGACCTGAAAAGATAATCCCGAACTCCTCGCCCCCCAATCGAAAGCAGAAATCTGATGCTCGGTGACATTTTTCCATCAAGACATTAGCAAGCGAGATCAGTTGGTGATCACCATTATGGTGGCCATAGTTGTCGTTGTACTGCTTAAAATAGTCGATATCTAGAATCACAAAGCTGAGCCATTCCTCACTTCGTTTCGCTCTGTGAATCTCAGAAGGTAATGCTTCGTTGTAATGGCGACGATTAAATAGTCCAGTCAGAGAATCAGTGATGGCAAGTTTTTCAATCTTCTTTTTTTCCTGCCGCAATTGTTGCTCAATCTCTTTTCGCTCCATAACTTCGTTGTTCAACTTGTGGTTCAGGCTTGAGAGCTTCCGAGTCCAGTAACTGAGCAGCATTAAAACCAGTAACGATACAACCACAACCGTCCAAACAAGACTGTAATCAACACCGTGCTCATAACGAACCGTCACCCATCGAGAATAGATCGCCTTCTTCTCCGCTTCTGAAATTGAGTCGAGCGCCTTTTGCAAGATGCGTTGTAAGATTGGCCAATCACTTCGAACCGCCATACTCAGCTCAAAACGATATGGAGTAACACCAGAAACTTTCAGATTGGTAAAGCCCTCACGCGTCATCACATAATTGGCCGTCGCAATATTGCCAATATATGCAGTAACCTTACCTGAAGAGACCGCTTTCAATGCATCAGAGATATTATCAGCTTCAAACAGCTTGATTCCTGGATGATGCTCAAGGAGCAGCTCATGAGAGGCATATCCCTTAACAACCGCTACTTCTGCGTCATTCAATGCGTTAATGTCGGCGACATAAGGGATATCTTGATTGGTGATGATCATCATTGGAAAACTAAGATAGGGCTGAGTGAAGTTCAAATAACTTTTCCGGCCATCAGTAATCGCTAACGCAGGGTAGATATCCAGCTCTCGCCGCTTAGCAGCGTTGACCACTTCCGCCCAGCTCATATTTATACTTGGGATCAGTTTTACATCCAAGCGCTCACCAATCAGATTTATATAATCAGCTGCGATACCTTGGTATCTCTCCTCTTTGTTAACGTATTCAAACGGGGGCCAGTCGATATCAATGGCCAACCGAAGAGTCTTGTGCTGTTTCAACCAATCCGTTTCTTCATCGGTCAGTTCAAGTTCTTTGGTATTTTGATAGTAGGTATCAAGTAGATGCTTGATGCTGAAATTGTATAGCTTTTCGTTATCGTGTTCTTTTGAGAGTGCTTTAAAATCGATGAGTTGCCAATTATCACTAATAAAGCTGTCGAATGTATTTATGTTGTTCCAATTAATTGCATACATCCGGGTATGAAACTGGCTCGACTCAGCAGCAAAATCATTACCAGCAAGGTAATCTTTTAACAGGATTAATCCCCAAGCTGATTCGGTAAAATGGCCACCGACAGAGACATAAGGTAATGGCCCTTTGACAATTTCAAGCGCTTCCGGCAACCAATCAATACCACCCACAATGACGCTATCCATTGGCAAGGAAAGCTCAGCCATTGCATCCCTAGCGCCTAAAGCAAGTTCGTCTGAAGCAGCCCAAATAACATTAATTTCCGGGTGTTGTTTGAAATGTTTCTTAAACTGATTTTTCGCCTCAATCCGGCTCCAACTTGTCCCAGTATCACCTTCAGCAATAACCGAAACTTTTGGATGGTGCTTTATTATTTGGTAAAGGCCTTGATTACGCTGTTGTGCAGAAAGCTCTTTTTGATTGCCATTTATGACCAGCATATTCACTTCTTTAAGCTCCTCCTCATCCGCACTAATGAGAAGTTGTTCAGCCAGCAACGCACCTGCTTTTTGATCGTCAGGAGTAATACTTCCTATCCAAAATTTATACTTCGTTCTAGGGACTAAGTCATCGGAAATAAAGCCTGTGTTGTACAAAATTGCAGGGGTTCTATAGCGCTCGGTTATTGATAATATTTTTTCACCAATCTGCTCGTAGTTCATAAACAAAATCCCATCGACCCCTTGTTTACAAGCTTCGTTTACCTGACTTAGCATCGTTTTTGACTGGTTATTTGCGTTATAAACTCGCAACGTGATACCGAGATCATTGGCCGCTGCCTGAGCAAATTTGATCTGAGATTGCCATGCAAGGGTCTCGTTACGAGGAACAAACAGCGCGATCTCTGTCGCCATGACATGTAATGGTAGGAGTAAGTACAGAAGCAATATTAAGGGAATTTTCATCGGTACGGCTAAACGATGGATTTTCTCAAGTATAGCAGTCTATTCTCCAGTCAATTATTCGGCCTTGATCTACAGCCAAGCGGTGATTGACGGTCAAGATAGCGGAGATAGTGAGCACTCAGTAAGAGTGCTTACCAGTATAATAATCTTTAAAATAAAACGCCGACTGTTTAAGTCGGCGGTATTAGAGCGAGTCGTTAGTTAAATCTAAAGGTGACGAGCTACTTCATAGCCATCCCAAATCGCGGTCATGATGGTTCTTGCTTGTTGGCTATCGCCAATATTAAAGACTTCATCAACATCCAATTCATTAGCCAACGCTTCGTGCAAATGGTCTTCCGCTTTATAGCCCAAAGCTAAGATGACATGGTCGGCTTGAATTAGGTTTAGCTCCGAGCTTTCTAGCTTCACCTCAATACCGTTTGGCGTTACCTTAACTAACCTTGTAGACGTCAAGGTGGTCACTTCTTCTTGAACCAGCAACTCTTTCAACATCTGATAGTTTGCAAAGCATGTCCCGTGTGGGCCACCAATAATATCGTCATCAGCTTCAATCAATGTTACTTGTTTGCCCTTTTGCGCCATCCAAAGCGCCGCTTCTGCACCAACAAGACCACCACCAACAATCGACACGTTTTCACCTGAGATAAGATCAGGTGACATCAACAGTTTCTCTGCTGTCATCACATGCTTAAGATCTTTACCTTCAAGCCAATTTAGATCTAACGGACGTGAACCTGTCGCGAAAATAACACTGTCTGGCTGTAGATCTTCGATCGTTGTTTTATTCGCTTCGGTATTAAAACGAACATCAACGTTCTTGCGCGTCATTTCACCTTCAAACCATTGAATAAGAAGCTTATCATCGTGCTTAAATTCCGGCTGAGAACCTGGGATAACATTACCACCTAGTGCAGAAGACTTTTCTAGTAACGTAACGCTATGGCCTCGATCCGCAGCAATACGAGCGGCTTCCATACCAGCAACACCACCACCAACCACGACGACTTTCTTATGTTTGTAGGCGGGCGTAAGTTTGAATTCTTCTTCACGTCCACAACTTGGGTTAACCGCACATGAAAGATTACCTATCTCAGCCATTCTGCCCAAGCAGCCTAAGTGACAAGAAAGGCATGGGCGCACTTCATCAAAGCGGCCACGACGAATTTTATTCACTACATCAGGATCTGCCAACAATGGACGTCCCATACTAATACCATCAGCAATGCCGTTTTCGACTGCATGTGCTGCGAGATCAGGATTCTCCATTCTTCCTGACATTAATACAGGTATATCTACAACTTCAGATACCGCTTTACAGTATGGTTGATACATACCTGGCTCAAAATAGTTTGGTGGGTGATTCCAGTACCATGAGTCATAGGTTCCAGCATCCACATTTAACGCATCGTAACCTGCATTTTGTAAATATGTAGCAGCTTCTAGGCCCTCTTCCATATCCCTGCCAACTTCTTCAGCGACTTCATTAGGCAATATGCCTTGGCCGAAACCTTTCATATTACTTTTAACTGAGTAACGCAGTGATACAGGAAAGTCTTTACCACATACCGCTTTAATGCCTTGAACGATTTCAACCGCAAAACGGTAGCGATTCTCAAAACTGCCACCGTATTGATCCGTTCTTTGGTTAAAGAACTTCATGGTGAACTGGTCAAGTAGGTAACCTTCATGTACTGCGTGTATTTCAACCCCATCAAAACCAGATTTCTGCGCAATGGCGGCCGACTCAACAAACTTGCTGATAAAATACTGCACTTCTTCCGTGGTCAATTCACGATGGGTAATCGAAGGGTCAAAACGGTTGGGTGCTTCAGAAGGGGCGATCGATTTATCTACAGGAGTAAAACCAGGAATACATGAACGGCCCCACCCTGCGGTTAACTGGGCAAAGATTTTCGTACCGTATGTATGAACACGTTCAGTCATCTCTTTAGCACTTCGGATGTAGGCTGTTGGGTGATTGGTTGGACAAGGGAGTGAGGGCATAGGGAACTGTTCAAGTTCATTCTCAACCATCTGCACACCCGTGATAATAAGGCCTACACCGCCACGGGCACGCGCTGCGTAATACTCAACGCCGCGACTGTTATAGGCTCCATCAGCGTCAACACAGCCGAGCGTCCCCATTGGTGCCATTGAGTATCGGTTTTTAAGTTTCACTTTACCGATATGCATGGGTTCAAATAAGGTTTTGTGATTTGTTTTTAGCATCAATATTGCTCCAGTAAATTAAATGCAAATATCGTAGATTTGCAGAATCTGGAGCTATTTAATCAATATTTCAGCATTCAAGTTTGGCTCTATAGGACATAGGTTTGGCCAAAATGTCACGATACACATTGCTTTGATTTAGATCATTAGCCCAGTCAGAGGCAAGACCAAAAGCCATTGAATTACATAACCTTTTAGTAACTATAGTCGTACAACTTGGTCTCATTGAATAATCTTAGTTGGGCTTTTTCCGGTCCAGCGTTTAAAGGCGCGAGAAAAAGTACTGAGATCAGAGAATCCAAGTTGAAAAGCAATTTCGGTCATATTGATGGCCGGGTTTTCCAGTAAATGAAGTGCACGTTCAAGCTTGTATTTTTCTAATACACCACGATAACTCGTATTTACCTCTGCCAGCCTTCGGTTCAAGGTTCTGATATTAAGTAGCATCGCCCCTGCTACTTTTTCACCCGACATATTTTCTAAGTTTTTGAACTGATTGAGCGTATTGTAAACTTGTAAGACGATGTCATTCTTCTCTAGCTCAGCAGCCTCTCTTCTTAAGATATTCTTCGCATTAAAATGTATCTCTTGGTCATAACCTGGTAAAGGTAAGTGAAGATACTTTCGCTCAATACAGAGCTTTCTAATTGGGCTGCCTTCAGAAATAATGCAGTTTAAATGCTGCTCGATCAGAGACTTTTTGCTTTCCGAATATGGGAAATCGACTAGCTTGAAATGAACCTTTAACGACTCGTCTCCAACAATCGCCTGAATCATCGTGGCCAACGTTGCCAAATATAAGGTGATCCCTAAATAGGTCACATGGGATTCTTTGTTTTTCGGTTCATTATTGGACAACCAGAGTTCGGCATCCCCTATCTGACTTTCGTGGTAATTAAGGCGTACTGGCGCTCCTAGCACTGCGCAATAATCGCAAGCATATTTAAGTAGTGTTTTTAGGTCAGGGGCAGTCCAAAGTGTTAAAGAATACGAACCGAAAGTTAAAGGGTCGACATATTTGGCGCTTTTGAGACAAACGAGATCACCCGATTGACTTGCATGCATGTGCTGAAGAGTATTGCGCATATCCAACACGTTATGACGAAGACTTTTATTAAAACTGCCAGGAAAGTGATCATGTATATTTAGGCCGCACTCCTTGGACCCTTTAGCAATGAGCGTTAACCACCCTTTGTGTACCGACAAGGAAGGAGGAATCGAACTGTTCATACAAATAACACCTTAATAAAAGAGCCCTTTGATGATAAAAAACTTTATTTGAAAAACAAACTCCAAAAAGCGAATCTGTGAATAGACTCTACTTCGACTATCCACAGATCTGCCTTTCGACGCTAACTACGCTAAAAAGCTTACCTGCTATCCTTGCTCTTTTTTCTTACGCTTCCTTTCTACGACTCACCTTTTTACATCTCTTTATTACAAATAAAGCGGCTTAGCTAAATCGACATCAGACGCTAGGATCGTTTTGTAGTTCCACTGCTCTTGAGACCAATTCTCTCCGCTGTATTTGAACACCACATCACCAGAGTTAAGATTATAAGTAATTGTGTATTCCGTAGCATAAGTCGCTAGTACAGTACCCGGCTTATACGCCGCCTGTTGAGGCACCTTAAACGCCGTTCCTTCTACTGCCATCATTGCATTTAACGGTGAGGTAGCCGTCTCTAGTTGAGACACGTAGTAATTCGCGTAAAGGAATCTTTGCTCTGATTCCGTGTTACCCGCCCCTAGAGCAAAAGTGCTGTTATACCCACCAGAGTCTTTTAGCTCTTTTTCTTTTTTATTCCACGATTCAAGTAAACCGGCTTGGCTAGTGTTAGTAACAACTCGAGCATCTTCACCTCGGTGAATCTTGATGCCATCCTTATCGTATTGAATAACAGCACGGTCACCGGATTTGTCTGAAACGATATAGTGCCAAAGCGGAGGCTCTGCCATCGTAGGAATGGTTGTCAGACCGAAATCAATACTTTCGACGTTATCGAGTACTTCTTGTACCGATGCGTAATTAGCAAGAATGTAAGCGACGTATTCGTTCTGGCTGATTTGAGTTTCAGATGCCTTCTCTGCACTCATATCTTGGTAATACTGTAAACTGCTATGAAGTCCTTCTTCATTCACCCCTTCACCCACTAATTTTCCATAGCCAGCAACAGCCAAGAAGTTATGTTTTACCGTGTATGAGTTTTCAGACTCACTACCATGGAAGTATCTCTTCTCTCCTTCCCTTACGGTCAATAGTAATGGTTGCGTTGATTCCATCCAGTCCATTGTCCGTGTTAAAACAACACCTTCTGGGCTATCCCAAAATACATTTGAACAAGCCAGTACTGACCCTGAAGAAATTAGAGCACCAAGTAAAGCGGAACCAATAATTGATTTTTTCATGCGGATACCTATTTTTGTTGGTTATATTAATAATTTGACAACATTAGATGTAATATTTAAATCCAAGTTCTATGCGTGAAGAGTTGACCCACCCTTGATTTATATTTAAATAATTTAATTTTGATTCCTGATGCTCATACGTTGTCATCATCCAAAGTCTCTGGCTATCAGTAATAGGTGTGCCGATTTGGAACTTTAATTTAGCGCTTTCACGCTCAATATCATCACCAGAAATAGACATATATTCAGGGAAGAAGCCAATATAGCTTCTATTTTCGGAAATACGACGTGTTAAGAATAGCGTAGCTAAATACCCATCAACATCTTCGCCATACATTTTTCCTTTTGTATAAGCGATATTTGGGAATGCCATAAACTTCTCGGTATACATTGGGTTTACCATACCCACTACACCGAACGAGGCGAGCGTCATATCATCTTCATTATTGACTTGAGGAAGAGCGCTATGAATAAGATCAACGGAAAAACCAACTTTAGGAAAGCTTGTCACCCCACTGTCCATCACATGAAAATATTGCAAGCGCCCGTTATTGTAGCCAACACCGTAATCTTCATCATCGAAACCCGCATCACCAAAGGTAACTTCACCATAGAGAAGGAAGCTATCATTATTGTCATACGTGCCTGAAATTGAGCCCAACAGTTTTATGTTGCTATCACTATCAATGGATGCTCCCACTTGGGTATAGACTTTTGTCATATCTCCAGGGTCAACTTCTGTTGTCTCTTGTGCATATGCACTCAACGGTAGCACTGCCACACACACTATTGGGTACATGCACTTCTTAAGTCGTCTCATCATTAATCCTCAATTGAATTTGAGGCCAGTCTAAATCGATAAAAATATCAATTATTGACGCTGATCGAATTTCTATTTTTGTGACCAAATAAGTATAACGAATGTCCTAAAGTGCCAAAGAAATATAGTTATTTTCACGACAAATAAACCACGAATATACAACCAGTTTTACTTGAGTGTTTTGTGATCTAATCCATAGAAAAAAACATTGTCTAGTTTAGTTAAATTACTGACCTATTAAGCCAAGTATCGACATTCGTATCCATGTAATTTAGAAAGAGAAGACATGGAAAGTCTCTACCCTACATTAGGAACTTAATATATTTATAAATCTACAATTAATATATTCAGTTATTTAATTACTATAGAGATGATAATTATGAACAAATGGCAAGAACGTTACAGTGAAAAAACAATAAGCCTTAATTCAGCAGTTAATAAGTTATCGCAAGGCGATAAGGTTTGGGCTGGTGGTTTATTATCTTCACCAATAATGCTTTTACTTGAATTAGATAAACACCTAGATAAACTGGAGCCTTTCGAGCTTTATGCCGGTCTATTGACTCACCCCTTCGATTTTTTAAAACCGCAATATAAATCTATCGTCCATCATAAAAGCCTGTTTATGGGGCCACTTGAGCGAAAAATTCAAGCACATGGCAACATTGAAGTCACCAACTTCCATTTCTCAAACTTCGATGAAATTTTCAACCGTATTCAACCTAATTGTATGATGGTTGAAGTAACTGAACCTGATGAAAATGGCTACATGAGCATGGGTGCATGCGGAGGCGTTGGCAATAAAGTCGCTTTGCAAAGCGCAACAAAAATCATCGCTGTGGTGAATAAGTTCCAGCCCAAAATCACCAATAAAGACAATTTGATTCATGTTGATGAAGTTAGCTTCTTAACCGAAGGCCACCATCCAATCGCTGGCCCTAAAGGGGCGGAGCCTTCTGACTTAGAGATCTCCATCGCTGAGCACGTAACCCCCTACATTAAAGATGGCATGACCATACAAATCGGTATCGGCACTATCTCAAATGCATTGGGTATGGCTTTGAAAGGTCACGCTAATCTAGGTATTCATACCGAAATGTTTACTGAGTCAATGATGGAGCTATGTAAAGCGGGCGCGGTAAGCTGTGCAAGCAAGAACTACAAGCCAAATAAAATTGTGACAGCCTTTGCGGCAGGGTCACAAGATCTCATCGATTACATTGATGGTAACCCCCAAATAGAGATGGGTTGTGTCACCGATGTGGTCAATCCTAACATCATTGCTAAAAACGATAACTTTGCCTCAATCAATACCTGCGTGATGGTTGATTTAGTTGGTCAAGTCGCCTCAGAAGGTGTTGGTCACTCTCAAATATCTGGCTCTGGTGGTCAAGTCGACTTCGTGCGTGGAGCGCGCATGTCTAAAGGCGGCATCAGCATTCTAGCACTGGCATCGACCCACAAAGGCAAGCAAGGTTTAGAATCGACGATTCGAACAGCTCTTCCTGCTGGCACACCTGTCACCACCCTACGAAATGATGTTCAAGTGGTAGCGACTGAATTCGGCGCCGCGGATTTACGTGCCTTAAACACACCAGAGCGCGTTTTGGCTCTTATCAACATCGCCCATCCTGAATTTCGTGAATCACTCCTGTCTGACGCTAAAGCGTGTGGCTTAATCAAATAATAGGACTGTCATTATGTTTAAAGGCCAACATTTTAGCCTGATTCAACGCGGTGAGTTTATCGAACTCGTTTTAGACTCGCAAAAAGATCACATGAACACGCTGAGTGAAAGTGCATTAACCGAGCTGGAAACGTGCATTGAGCAGCTAGAGAGCAACACGCCTGCTGGACTCATATTTCACTCGACCAAAACTGTGTTTAGCGCTGGCGCGAATATCAAAGAGTTTGAAGGTATTTTTGATGGTGGGGAAAATGCCATTGATCGCTACCTTGCGTGGTCACAAGGCATTCTCAATCGATTAGAGGACCTTGACACACCTAAAGTCGCTGTGATCAATAACTTTGCAGCAGGTGGTGCGGTCGAGCTGTCGCTTCTAGCTGAATACCGAATAGCAACACCGAAAGCAAAGCTACTACTACCTGAAGTTAAACTTGGCATCATGCCTTGCTGGGGTGGTGTGACACGTTTACCTCGAATCGCAGGGCTCGATACCGCCATTCAATGGATCACCACAGGTAAGCAATTTAAAGCGGAACAAGCGTTAGAGCATCACGTTATCGATGGTGTCATCAACCCTAAAACCACCTGCCTACTTGAGCAAGCAGAGAAAATTCTACAATCCTGTTTAAATGGTGATTTGGATTGGCGTCAACGTCAGGAAGAGAAGCGCTCTCCACTTCCAATGAATGACCACGAAGTTTCCATGTCTATTACCGTCGCAAAAGGCATGGCTGCAAAGGTGGCAGGGCCGAACTACCCTGCACCTAACGTCATTTTAAACACCATGTTTAAATCGGCTAAACTAGGTCGTGACGAAGCATTATCACTTGAACGCGCTGGCGTGGTGAAGTGCGTAGAGTCAGGCGTTGCTGGCGCATTAGTTAACGTTTATGTCAGTGATTTGAACGTGAAATCAAAAGCCAAATCTACGGCTAAGTCTGCCCAATCAATTGATGAAGTAGGCGTGATTGGCGCAGGTATCATGGGCGGTGGAATCGCCTATGTAACCGCTGACAAAAACATTGATGTGGTGATGAAAGACATCAATAAACAGGGCCTCGCGTTAGGTTTAGCCGAGGCCAACAAACTGCTCTCCAAGCAAGTCGAAAGAGGCCGTAAGAAGCCAGCTGCTATGGGGGAGGTTCTAAACCGCATCACGCCAACGCTACATAATATCTCTTTGGAGAAGAACAGCCTTGTTATTGAAGCAGTCGTTGAGAACCCAATCATCAAAGAGAAAGTGCTAACAGAGTTAGAGCAAGTCGCTCCCAACGCGGTTATCGCTTCAAACACATCAACCTTGATGATCAGCGGCCTTGCTCATGCGCTTAAGCATCCAGAAAACTTCTGCGGCATCCACTTCTTCAACCCTGTACATAAGATGCCATTAGTTGAGGTGATTAGAGGTGAGAAGACCTCTGATGAAACCATCGCGACAGCCGTGAGTTATGTGCTGTCACTAGGTAAAACGCCTATCGTAGTCAACGACTGCGCAGGTTTTCTCGTCAACCGCTGCTTAACCCCATACTTCCTTGCCTTCAACCAACTCGTCGTTGACGGTGGCGACCTTACAACCATCGATAAAGTGATGAGTAAGTCGTTTGGCTGGCCGATGGGACCAGGATTACTACTTGATGTTATTGGCTTGGATACCGCTTCTCACTGTATCGACGTCATGAATGAGGCATTTGGCGAGCGCTTGGCGACTCCAAAAGTGAATCTGATTCAGAAATTCGTTGATAACGGTAAGCTTGGTCAAAAATCTCACTGCGGATTCTACGCGCACGAAGCCGACCGCCGTGGTCGCATCAAACCTGTTGCCAGTGAATCATCCAACGCTCTTCTAGCGGAGCATGTAAACGCACCACAATCGCTCACTAGCGAAGATATCCAAATGCGTATGATGCTACCAATGATGTTTGAAGCAATTCGTTGTTTAGACGAAGGCATCATTGCTTCCGCTGCTGAGGGAGACATTGCGTTTGTCTATGGTACAGGGTTCCCTCCATTCAGAGGCGGTCTGTTCTACTACATGGACCAATTTGGCTTAGATAACTTGCTTACCGTTGCCGAAAAATACCAACACCTTGGCGAGCTTTACAAAGTACCGAAAGGGCTTACTGAACGCGCCACCAAAAACCAAGCTTTTTACGCTTAACTTCGGAGAAGAACAATGAGAAATGTAGTAATTGTTGACGCGATTCGTACTCCGATGGGGCGTTCAAAAAATGGTGTATTCAGACACACGCGTGCGGATGATTTATCTGCAAACCTAATGAAAGCAATGTTTGAGCGTCAGCCGAAAGTGGCTGCATCGTTAATTGATGATGTCATTTGGGGCTGTGTTCAGCAAACAGAAGAGCAAGGTGCTAACTTGGCTCGAACCGCTGCGCTGCAAGCAGGTTTACCCGAGGAAACACCAGCAACTACGGTTAACCGTTTGTGTGGCTCTTCGATGGATGCGCTGCACATGGCAACGCGAGCAATTAAAGCCGAAGATGCAGATATTGTCTTAGTCGGCGGTGTAGAACATATGGGCCACGTTCCGATGACGAAAGGCATCAGCATGAACCCGTTCAATAAACACATGGCGCAAGCCTCTGCCATGATGGGGTTAACCGCAGAAGCGTTAGGTAAAATGCATAAGATCAGTCGTGAAGAGCAAGATGAGCTTGGCGCTCGTTCACACAGACTTGCACATCAAGCGACGCTAGAGGGCCGTTTTGATGATGAAATAGTACCTATGATGGGTCACGACGAGAATGGCTGCCCTACTCTGGTAAAGTACGATGAAGTAATTCGTCCAGAAACAACCGTTGAGTCACTTGGGAAGCTACGCCCTGTCTTCGACCCGGTGAGCGGTACGGTGACGGCAGGTACATCATCTGCATTGTCCGACGGTGCCTCTTGTTTACTTGTCATGAGTGAAGACAAAGCACGTGAATTGGGCCTAAAACCAAGAGCACGTGTCATTTCGGCTTCAACAGCAGGCGTACCCGCTGCAATTATGGGTTACGGACCAGTTCCAGCCACCAACAGCGCGCTTAAAAAAGCAGACTTATCAATCAGCGACATAGACTTTGCAGAGGTGAATGAAGCCTTTGCCGCGCAAGCTATTCCTTGTCTAAAAGATTTAGGTTTGTGGGACTCACGTGAAGACAAAGTCAACCTTCACGGTGGCGCAATTTCTCTTGGGCACCCACTGGGCTGTTCTGGTGCACGTATTGTGGGATCACTTATCAATATCATGGAACAGCGTGGAGGTCGTTACGGCCTAGCGACCATGTGTATCGGTATGGGACAAGGTATCGCGACTATTATTGAGCGTGTCGAGTAACCTACGCCATTTATCTAAGTTGCTTTAGATAAATAACAGATCTGTCTAGATATATGTGCAATAAAAAGCCCTGAACTCTTATTCGAAACAACGAGTTTAGGGCTTCTTTGTTTGAACAATTAATTGATATTTGCCACCAATAAACAGTGCGGCTTTACAGTGTAAAAGTCAGATGAAGGATTAAAATCATAAAATTCGATAACACCTTTTTCTTTTCATTAATCTTATTTGTCAGTCACCAATCAAACCCTTCCTACTTGCTAGCATCTAACTAAACCCGAGCAAACTAAGACAGAAAGAGATCGCCTATGAATCACAAAGAAAGCGCACGAGATACCGAAATAACCATAGAGCCTCTCCTCTCTCAAGTCGATGGAAGCAAAAAACAATCAATGAAACAGACGCTAACTGAAGATATTTCAGCCGCCATTGAACTGTACGACTCTCATTTGAAGCCGGGCTGCATAAAGCTGCTTGAATTAAACAAAGCCACACTTGCCGCCGAGCGTAAGCAGGCAAGAAAGCAAAAGCTGTATCGATTAAGTTGGATCACTTCATTGTCATTACTGGTTATCTTGGTCAGCCACTTCGCTACGGGTATTAATATCTTTACTGTTGTGGGTTTGATATTCAGTTACTTTGTCGGCAGTTTGCTGCACCATAAGTTTTCACCCGAAATAGAGCTGCCTAAGGAAAGAGAAGAGCTATTCACACTCAACAATAAGCTTCGGCAAGAGGCTCTGGCGGTAGAGAATAAACAAAGTGGTTGTCTGCACCGCTTATTAGTCGCAGCAGGCTTAGATGATGACATTAAAAACAGTGGTTTGGTGGATGAAGAAGGGAAAATCACTGCATATCAACTAGACGGAAATGGTTTGTATCAGTATCTCGATGCGATGAATTTATTAATGGAGGATCGCGATAACCTTAACCGGTTGAGCCAAACTAATACTTCACTGTGCTAGTATCTAACTCTAATTCCTAATTTTCATCGGATAACCATGCTACTAGAAGGCATCGAAACCCTGTTAGTTCTCGCTCAAGAAAAAACCATGAGCCGCACTGGAAGCCGGCTTTATATTGGACAATCGGCGGTTAGCAAACGCATAGCGAACCTTGAAAAGAAGCTTGGGAAAAAGTTAATTGAGCCTGAAGGTCGGCAGATAAGGCTAACCTCCGATGCTATCGCATTGATCGAGAAAATTGGTCCAAGCCTTAATGAGCTAAGAGGTCTAATAGCAGAAGAGCAAACGATTGATGATCACTCGGTCATTCGTATCGATTGTTCAGAGACATTAGTGGCGGGTTATCTAAGTGAAATGTTACCTAACATTCTCATGCAAGACCCATATGTCACAATCACCACCAATCACACGCCTAGAATTATTGAGCACGTAAAATCTGGTGATGCACTAATTGGTCTGTGCGCAGGACATCTCAATGCACGAATCGGCCTTCATGCGACTCATCTGTTTAATGAACCCTTTAAGGTAGTGAGTAAGTCCCCACTTACCGCCCCACCGCCGAGCTTAATCACTAACGATTTAAATAATCCAGCGAACACTTACCAAGCAGGTTTGCTGCAACAAGCGGGCATAACCCCAAGCATGCAGATGGACTCGTATACTGCTGCGGCACAATTAGCAATTCAAGGTGTATCGCCTGCCTTAGTACCGCTTTCTATTATCAAAACGCTGCATATAAGTGAAGCTCACTGTTTTGACTTTGAGTTTTTGGCCTCGTTAACTCGCCCAGTTCATGTTGTGTATCGCCCTTCAGCCCTTAAACTTCCACGTGTTAAATTAGTGATAGCAGCCATTGAGAATTCTGTGCCCAAAGTAGCTTTAACGCCATAACCATCGACATCACAACAACCAGTGGACGAATGTACTTTTTGCCTTTAGTGACTACCATTTTTGCGCCCATTCTTGCACCAATAAAACCACCTACTGCCATGACTAGTCCTATCTCCCAGATAGGTAAACCCGCCATAATAAAGAACAACAGTGCCGCCAAATTAGAGGTAAAGTTAAGCACTTTGGTTCTAGCTGTCGCATGAACTATTGAAAGCTGCGCAATAGCAACAAAACAGATAGTAAAAATTGAACCCGTACCGGGGCCAAAGAAACCATCATAAAAACCAACGCCCGTCCCTACTGAAAAAGCAAACATCGATTCCGATAATTTCGGCTTTCCACCGCCCTCACCGGCTTGTGGTGCTAATAAGAAATAAAGTGAAATACCAAGTAGAAGGATGGGAATGAGGCTCGTCAGCACGCCCGCATCGATATGTTGAACTAACTCCGCACCGATGGCGGAGCCGATAAATGTACACAAGATTGCAAGTCGCATCTCTTTTAGGTTTACGATGCCATTACGCACAAAATACCAAGAGGCCGAGAAGCTACCAAATGAACTTTGTAATTTATTGGTTGCAAGCGCTTGAGTCGGAGGAACACCAACCGAAAGCAGCGCAGGTAGAGTCAAAAGCCCGCCACCGCCAGCCATTGCATCAATAAAGCCCGCTAGGCCTGCGATGAAAAAAAGCATCGCGAGTACGTCTAATGTGATATCCATTACATCCACTAAATTGAAAATGATGACGTAATGTTACCCATTAATAAAAACAACACTAGCGAAATAGAGGATAGAAACCTATTCCATATAGGAATTGTTTAACATCAAACCTAAGCATTACTTAATAGGGTCAGTGGGTATCCTCATCAGCCTTCATTGTGAATAGATAAAAATAAACCCCATTTATTTGAAATAATAAATGGGGTTATTGTTTTAAGGCTTGGAGTCTGCTTACTCTTGATCTTCCTGACCATTAAACGACGCTTCAATCCTTGCAAGCTCTTCTTTTTCTTTAAGGCGCTTCTCTTCTTGAAGTTCTGCTTTTCTCACATTCATCGCCTTACGCTCTGATTTAGTAAGAAACTTCACCGCTTTTTTAGTAGCAAGCGCATAGGCAATGACGTCTTCACCTTTTTCTCTACGCTCACTCACTCGCTGCGAAAATCGTTCGTCATCACGAGCTTTACGTTCTGCGGCTGTTAACTTGCTCATCTCTCATATCCTGTTTAATTAATCGTTGTACTATTTCAATGTGCTCAGTTGAAAATGAGATGTATTGAACATTCATAGTGCTGATAAAAGGATTTTAGCATAATAGCCTTCGAGACATACGCTGCAATTTATATTGACCACGATAGTTGGCTCTTTTTTAAACATACGGAATCACAATCTATACTCACAATGATTGTCATACATAAGGAAGAAGCATGAAGCACGCTTATCTATTGGCTATTATCGCAAGCCTAACCACGAGTCCTTTCACTCAAGCCGCGATGAAAGCCGATACTCTGTTAACCGACGCCATTATTTACGGACACAATCAGGCTGATACGATTGCGATTAACAATGGCAAGATTATGTTTATTGGGAAGAGTTCAGAAATAAAGCCTTACATGACGGACAAAACAGAGGTCATCAACCTTGAACACGCCTATGTCATGGCCGGCTTTATTGATAATCACAACCATGTTTTCGAAGCGGCTTCAGAAGCAGGCGGAAATTGCGAACTAAGCTTAGATGCCACACTGGAAGAGCAGATCCCTTATTTAAACGCATGTCGTGAAAACGCCCAATCAGACGACTGGATCATGGGCTATGGTTTTTCCTTGGCAGCCATATTGAGTGACGAAGATCGCTACACGCCTCTTGAGATCATTGACCGTATCTTTCCAAAGCAACCCGTCGTACTAATGGAACAAACGTCGCATTCGATGTGGGTGAACTCGGCCGCGCTTAAAAAAGCCGGAATCACTAAGACCTCCTCTGAGCCTCAAGGGGGAAAGATCCTCAAAGACGATCAAAGCGGCGAGCTTAACGGGATCCTCTTTGATAATGCAGGGGATCTCGTGATGGAAATGGCGTGGAATAGCCTTGATAATCAGTTCTCTCAAAGCTACCAAGGATTAATGAACGGCCTTGAGGAAGCGGCAAAACATGGTATTACCACCATTGGCGATGGACGCCTATATTGGAAGCGAGGCTGGTATGAAGTATGGAAAGAGGCCGAAAAGAATAATGAGTTAACCGCTCGAGTATCTTTGCGTCCGTGGATTTACCCAACCGACTCTATGCCTCCACAATTGGAGTTCCTAGAATCTGTCCATTCCAGTGATAAGTCCCGCTTGCTCATTGTTGACCAAGTAAAGATGTACAGTGATGGCATCTTGATTAACGGCACTGCAAAAACACTGGCCCCCTATTTAAACACCTACATTCCTGATGAGCCGTATGGCATCAATTACATTCCCCCACAGAAGATGAAGTCGTGGCTAGATGCGCTTGATAAAATCGGATACAGCGCTCACATTCATGCCATTGGTGATGGTGCGGTTCATGAGTCATTAAACGCTATCGAACATGCTCAAAAGCAAGGTTCCGACAAGGCCTATACATTAACCCATGCCGAATTAGTCGACTCTAAAGACATCCCTCGTTTCGCCAAGCTAGAAGTAACCGCTGATTTTCAAGGCGGGTCTGATTATGTCGCGCAGCATGACCATCAATGGGCAGAAGCGTTTATAGGAGCTAAGCGTGCAGATTCATTGATGAACCCGAGAGCGATTTTCGACACCGGCGCTAACGTCACCTTAAGCAGCGATTGGAACGTCCATGATATCAATCCGCTTGTTGGCATCGCGAACAGCTTAAAGATGAACAAGACGGGCCTTCCTGATATTCATTCCGCTATCAGTGCTTACACCATCAATGCAGCGAGAAGCTTAGGAGTTGATGACATTACAGGTTCGATTGAGTTAGGGAAATCTGCTGATTTGGTTGTTTTGGCTAATGATATAACGCAACTTCCAGCGAATGAAATTGCAGAGACTGAAATTCTTATGACGCTGCTACGAGGAAATATCGTCTTTGATAGTGAAGAGTAAATAACGAAAATTACAGCGCACAACGTAAAAGATAACAAAAACAAAAAGGGCCAAAATCACGAGATTAATGGCCCTGACTCAGGTTATAGCAGCTTCTTGCGTGTTGGTAAGAACACCTCACCAAGCATGCATCGCACACTACCACCACCAATCGACTCAATGGTACTGACATCAAAGGGCAGCAGTTTTCCATGCGTGGATAGTTGAGCTAATTGAGCAGGCGAAAACGCATCGTACGCCGATTGCGACATCGCGATGACTTTATTGCCATTAACAGTTTCTAATTGAAGAATGTTGCCGCAGAACTGATTCATCTGCTCGACAGAAATTGAAATCACTTGCTTGCTTTTCGACAGCGACTTAATTACAAATCGGCGTTCGAACTCAGGGATAACTTCGTCACAAATCACGCTAAACCCTTCGCCAATCGCCATCATCACATTGGTGTGATAGACAGGCTGGCCTGACTCTAGAGCAGTCTGAAACGAAATCACACGGTGATAGCCAATACGTTTTGCGTACTCTTCTAGAACTTCTCTGTCACAGCGTTGTGATAGAGCGGCATAGATAGTGCGGTTGACGTGATCTTTAACCATCACCCCCGTACTTTCTAAGTACGCTTGCTGCTCGGCATAGTCCTCTAGTGTATCGACATGGTCAACATTTCGGCCAGAATCGTTCAGCGCTGAAATAAGCTCATTAACGCGCACCTCATGTCTGCGGTTTTTACATGCCATTGGAAAAGTAAAGAGATCACCTGATGAGGTGGTGCTAAACCAGTTATTCGGAAAAACAGCATCGGGGGTCGCTGTGTCTGATATCGAATAATCAAAATCGATCACCTGCACCCCTTCACCACGAAGCCCCGCAACCATCGTACGGTACTCATTCATCGTTTGTTGATGAACCTGCTCTGGTGTTAGATCGGGTCGATGTTGAAACTCATTGTCTGCTGCGGTCTCTGGATTAAAAGAGAACTCCTTTGGTGACACCATTACCACGCAGTTCGCGTTTTGAATGTGCACGTTACGCATATTTGAAATTTGGTCAGGTGCAGCCGTCTGCTTTTTATTTTGCAACATCGTCTTGGCTCTTTTTAACTTACGATTTGCAATTGTAAACACATTGTTAAGAGTGATTTTACTGAAGTTACTAATAAATCAGTCAGCAACAATTGGTTTTTCCTGTGCCTTGAGGATTTTTCAGTTAAATTTACTGTCTCGTATTCGATAAATATTTATATAACCCGTTGTGGGTAACCACCACAGCACAACATATTGATGACATTTCATATCCAATCGTTATAACATGGCTTGGCCTTACTTTTTCTCTTATGTACTTACCACCAACTGATAAATACACTAAGAATGGGCTTAATATTAGGATGATTTATGTTCAAAAAATTCGAAGGTTTCACTAAGCCTTTTCCCGACGAAGAGCCAGGACAGCCACCAACCGGTATTTTTGCATTTTGTCGTTATTACACCCGTGGATTTGAAATCCCACTGATAATCATGTCAGTCATGTCTATGATTGTCGCTATTGTTGAAGTGTCACTTTTTGGTGCCATGGGCCAGCTTGTTGATTGGCTATCGACCAGTAACCCTGAGACATTTTGGCAAGATTACGGCAGCTCATTAATGGGCTATGGCGTGCTATTGCTTATCGTCATGCCGGTGCTTGTCATTGGTTACTCCCTATTGATTCATCAAACGCTGTTGGGTAACTATCCCATGTCGATCCGTTGGTTGGCGCATCGATACTTACTAAAACAGAGCCTAAATTTCTATCAAGACGATTTTGCGGGCCGAATTGCCACCAAAGTAATGCAAACGTCGCTTGCAGTACGTGAAACCGTCATGAAATCGATGGATGTATTCGTTTACGTATCGGTCTACTTCGGCTCTATGGTGGTGCTGCTTGCTTATGCTGACTGGCGATTAATGATACCCATGCTAGTTTGGCTTGGTTGTTATGTTGGGATTCAGCTCTATTTTGTACCACGACTCAAGAAAATTGCAGCCGAACAAGCTGATGCTCGATCAACCATGACGGGGCGCATAGTTGATAGCTATACCAACATTGCTACGGTTAAGTTGTTCTCTCATAGCAAACGGGAAACGGAATACGCTGAAGAAGGCATGCAAGGTTTCCTTGGTACTGTCTACAAACAGATGCGTCTTGTAACTGGTTTTGATGTTTTAGTCGAAATCACCAATTACGTACTGGTTTTCTCAGTCGCTGCATTATCTATATTTTTGTGGATGGACGGTTCGATTACGGTTGGTGCCATCGCCATAGCGATCAGTTTAGCGCTGCGTATTAACGGTATGTCGATGTGGATCATGTGGGAAGTCAGTGCTCTATTTGAAAATATGGGTACTGTCGTTGATGGCATGAAAACATTGGCCAAACCTGTAGATATTCAAGATAAGCCAGAAGCTAAGCCGTTGACCGTACCTCACGGCGGGATTAGCTTTGAAGATGTCAGTTTTCACTATGGTGAAAACAAAGGTGTGATTAGTAACCTCAACCTTGATATCAAACCAGGTGAAAAAGTGGGTCTTGTTGGGCGTTCAGGGGCTGGTAAATCCACCTTGGTTAATCTTCTTCTGCGCTTCCATGATGTGGAAAGTGGCAAGATTAAAATTGATGGCCAGGTGATCTCTGATATTACTCAGGATTCACTGCGCAGCAATATCGGTATGGTGACACAAGATACCTCACTGCTGCACCGCTCTATTCGAGACAACATTTTATACGGCAACCCTGATGCGTCTGAAGAGGAATTGATTAAAGCAACCAAACAGGCACACGCCGATGAGTTTATCGAAGCGCTGACCGACCCATTTGGTAATACGGGTTACGATGCTCAAGTGGGCGAACGTGGCGTTAAGCTCTCTGGTGGCCAGCGCCAGCGCGTGGCTATCTCTCGCGTGCTATTAAAAGATGCACCTTTACTGGTACTGGATGAAGCAACCTCTGCACTCGACTCTGAAGTAGAAGCTGCAATTCAAGAGAGCTTGAATGAGTTGATGCAAGGAAAAACCGTTATTGCCATTGCACACCGACTGTCCACCATCGCAGCTATGGACCGTTTAATCGTTCTTGATAAAGGCAGTGTGGTTGAACAAGGTACGCACCAAGAGCTCATTACTCAAAAGGGAATCTATGCGCAACTTTGGGCACATCAAACGGGTGGCTTTATCTCTGAAGAGTAACTCTTAAACTCGTTTTAATAATGATGACTAAGGGAGCTATATGCTCCCTTTTTTCTTATATATTAATGATTAATAGAAATCCCGCTTCAATTCACCTCGAAAATTACTCTGACCACCCAGTCAAAAATCATCAATACAGATCACAATATCGACTCAATGTCTTACTATTGTTACTAAATAATGTGAGGTAGATCGTGGCGAAATGTGCAATTCAAGGCTAAATTCAATACAGACTCAAACGAAGATAGAGTCAATAGTTAGCTCAGTGAAGAGCGCCCTGTTGTATAAAGTGAGGGATATAATGAAAAAAACAAGAAGAGCACAATTGCATCGCGTCAGAATTCAGTATTGGAAAGACACCAATAAAGATGCAAAGAAGCCGTAAACTGGCTTACCAATAAAATGTTTAACCAAAAAGAAGCTGGCTTATAGCCAGCTTTAACATTTTTAGAGCCTAAGTATTTTTATCATGTAAGTATTTTTGAATCTAAATAATTAGGTATTATCCGCTTCATTATAGCTCTGCAACCGCTTCATCACCCATCATCGACGCACAATTAATTTCGTATTGGTTATACGTAAAGACGCTTGGTCCGTGGCTGCGCTTGGTAATCACTTTATCATCGCCAAACTGTACCGTGACATGCGAATAGACTTTATTTTTCACCTCAACGGTATTCGTCGCTAATAACGCGTCAAATTCTTCTTTGCATGAATCGACCGCAAACTTGGCTTTTTCGAGCTTAGTATTGGCCTGAAGCTTAAACGCCTCAAGCTCGCTCTCTTGTTCTTCAGTTCGCTGAGATTTTGGGATTTTCTTAAACTCTAACTCACGCCTAATCACTTCCATGGTCGACTCTTGTGCGAGCTTATAGCGTGCTTTTAGCTTAGAAATGCGCTCTTTAAACATGGGGAACTTAGCAAAACCCTCTACATGCGTTGCAGTATCACCTTCCACACCAAGGTTAATACACGTCACCTTACCGCCAACCTTCGCAATACCGCCACTTAAAGTTCCCTGCTTGTCTGAACTATCATTGACGTGTAGGTCTTTGCCACAGCGCAAAACGTTATTTAAACAGTGTACTGACAAAAAGATATCTTCCGCAGCCTGCAACTCTGAGAACTGAGCGTAATTGGCTCGAATTAGCCCGCCTGATTTAACGACACAACTTTTGGCATCACCTTCAGAAGTAGTATGGCCAATGATCCCTTTAGCCACTTCAATATCGCCCTGAGCTTGTACATCAGCACTTTCAATAAAACCGCCAACAGTAATCGATCCGGTTGCTCGCACCACCATATCTGACTCAATATTGCCACTCACAACAATAGAACCTTTGAATTTTATATGGCCTGTTGCGACACCAATATTATTAAGGACAAGTGCGTTATCTACATCAACCGTTCTCTCTTTCAAGATAGGCATACCAGATAGACTAGCAAGTAATAGATTGGGGTTAGTCGGAGAGATGTGGGATCCTTTGCCCGCAGAAAGTGGTTTGTCATTACCTGGTTTCGGGGGAATCACTTTGCCTTGTACGGTAATGCCTGCTGTGCCTTTTGTTGCTGGAATACGCTTCATTAACGGCTGGTCAACATCAACGGTAATCGTCTCGCCCAGGTTAAGCATATCAACTTTGTCATCCTCACCTTCAGCTTGAGGCGCTAACACTTGGCTAGTCACATCTTCTACCATAGGGATGAACTTGGAGTCTTTACCTTGAATCTGGCTCACTCCTTTCGCCACAACCTGAGTGAAGGTTTCTCCCGCTTTCAGCTGATTACTCACCACCAGCACTTTTTTAAGCGCGAGTTTATTAATCCCTTTAGTGATGTGTGCTTGTGACAAGCAGTGAACAATTTCATTGCCTCTTAAACCACGCCCACCATAAGCGCCAGTAACAGTAATACTTGCTAACATATCATGGTCAGAAAGATCGACTTTCGCTTCTGCGTTGCGAATTTCTGCCACTAATATTCCGTCGTATGCGTCTTTTTTTAGCTCTTTGGCACGCGTAACAAAACGTAAGACATTCTCTTCAATAACACAAAGATGTCCCGCCTCGATATTGGTAAGAGCTTCTTCCAGACCTCTCGCATCGAAGTTATTATCGACAGTAATATCTACTGTCAATCGCGCAATGACTTGCTGTTTATCATCTGAAAAAGAGATGAAGTTTTTCCACATACAACGTACCTGTTAAAGGAATGGGTCCATTTTTTACAGTTTATACAATTTATTTTAGGTGAAAAATACATCATTCTCAAAATTAAGGCATGCATCACTAAGGTGACCTTTATTCCATAAATTGTAACGGTAACTTAATAGTAGATTAAGATGCATTTTAACGCGTTACCAATAACCTGCATAAATGAAGCCATAACGGACAAAGCATACAAAAAAACCCGTTACTACATTAATGCAATAACGGGTTATTAAATCACTTTCTATAATTTCTTACCGATCTAATCAACCATATAGAGTTTGATACAGTCCCTCTTCTTCGACTAACTCGTGATGTTGTCCTGATTGGATAACATTGCCATCCTCAAGCACATAAATCACATCCGCTTGTTTCACCGCAGAAAGTCTATGCGCGACAATGAGCGTGGTTTTACCCACTAAAAACTCACTCATAGCTCGATGAAGTGCAGATTCAGTCGCAGTATCTAACGCTGATGTTGCTTCATCTAAAATAACAAAATCAGGATTGGTCAGTACCATACGCGCAATCGCTAACCGTTGTCTTTGTCCCCCAGAAAGGCGAACCCCCTGCCTTCCAAGCTGAGAGCTGAGTCCATCAGGCATTTTTTCAACCACCTCTGTAAGCTGAGCTACAGATAGTGCCTCATTAAGCTGAGCATCCGTATAGGACTCACCAAGCGTCAAGTTCTGCCTAACCGTGTCATTGAAGATCATCGGTTGCTGTAACACGGGGGCTATTTTAGACCGTAGAGCTTCATAACCCACTTGTTCAATAGGGTAACCATTGATCAATATGTCGCCACTCTCTTTTTGATAGATGCCTAACAACAGTTGAATCAAGGTCGACTTACCACCGCCAGATGCACCAACAAGCGCCACTCTCTGACCTTTCGCAACGGTAATATTCAAGTTATCTAATACCTTGCGCTCACCATCAAATGAAAAGCTGACGTTGCGACACTCAATCTCAAAGGATTCATTGTCTTTAAATGGGTTAACCGTTGGGGTTGGTCGGTGTTCTTCTTCAAGCGCGAGAATAGTATTAATCCGTTTCATCGCCGCATTCGCGCCAAACCATGAGTACTGGATATTAAGTAGATCTTGAATTGGCGAGAGCATGAACCAAAGGTAACCAAAAATAGCGAAGATCTGCCCTACGGTTAAATCGCCCATAAGCACTAGAACCACCGCCGCCGCTCTGAATATCTCAAAGCCCACCAAGAACATTAAAAATGACATGCGATTGGCGGCATCTGATTGCCATGCGTAATTATCGGCATCAACTCGAATATCGTTCGAATCACTCTTTAACTTGGTCAGGTATTGTTGCTCACGGTTGGAGGCTCGTAACTGATACAAACCCTCTAGTGTTTCAACAAGGCGCTGCTGAAATCGCTCAAAGGATTTATTCTCTCGCTTTTTCAGCGTCTTGACTTTTTGCCCCATCAAACGCGACAAATAGACAATCACAGGATTCAACAACACAATGAAGAGCGCCAGTTTCCAATCAAGCCAGAACAAAACCGCTGCAATGCCGATGGTGCTCAATATCGCGATTAAAAATCGGCTCAACGCACTGCCAATGAATTTGTCTATCGTTTCAATATCAGTCACGAAGTGGGACGTCAGAGAGCCACTGCCTCTCTCTTCATACTGACGCATGCTAATCCTGCCAAGCTTAGTCAGTAACTGCTCACGTATCTTCCCAGTGAGAGATTTAGAGATCAGTGTAAATTGCCTAGTCTGATAGATATTCAACGCTTGACTAGCAATACGCATGATCACCACAAGCGCCGTTACTATCACGACATAGCCGAAAGGGGTTTGCCAACTCAGTGGCACTATCTGGTTAATCAGCGCAATACCAGAGGCAGGTTGGTGCAACACCACTTCATCAATCAACAACGGCATAAGCAAAGGAATGGGCACGCTCAATATCGTTGCAAAAACCGCAACAATATTCGCGGAAATAAGCTTTCGTTTATGCTTAGAAGCTTGCTCAATAAGCCACGTTCGATTAATAAATAATGTCGTCAAAGTTTATACCTTAAAAAATAATAACGAACCAATATAACAAAACCGCTCTTCATAAGAAGAGCGGTAACTTAGGATTTTCTTTATTAAGAAAAGCATTCCCTATTTAAAAAGAGAAATTAGAACTCATATTTCGCTGTCACCGCAAAGCTTCTGCCAGCTTGAGTATAGAACTTATCTTCCTCAGTTAGACCGCGAACATCACTCCAGTTGTAATACTCTTCATCTGTCGCGTTAAAGATACCAGCGCGAAGTGTTACGTCTTTCATTGGAACATAGTAAGCGGTTAGATCAACAACCGTTGAACTTTCTGGTGTGAACGCGTCTTCAGTGTTACCCATACGGTCAGTACCTGGTGTCACATCGCTTTGCTTCTTCTTCGCTGTATAAGTCACTTTTAGTGAAGAACCCCAAACGTTTGAAGGCGCATCATAATTAAGACCAATGACTGCATTCCACGGGTTCACCGAGTTTAATGCATCATTATTACCATCTTTACCTTCTGTGTACGCTGCTGCAATACGAGTCGTTATACCTTCAGCACTACCGGTTAGCTCATACCAATCTAGAGTATTACCAACTTCAACACCCTTGATCGTTGCTTCATCAATGTTCACGTATTGATATTCCAACAGACCGCTACTTGCATACGTTGAATCCGTATCAATGAAGTTATCATAGTCACTATAGAAAATGGCAAACTCAGTTGAACTCGCCGCAACATCGTGTCTCCAACCTAGCTCATAAGACACACTTTCTTCTGCTTCTAAATCTGGGTTTGGAACGCTCGCATAGCCATGCATTGGGTTACCAAATGAATAGAATAGCTCTTGGAAATCAGGGGCACGGAAGCCTTGGCTAATTTGCGCGAAAATTTTGTTTTCTTGGTTTACAGTGTAAAGCCCACCCAGTCGACCTGTTACTGCAGAATCAGAATACTTTTTGTAAAGAGTTGGATCATAAGTTCCATCAGGGAAGTTACTGCCAGGGTCTGTTTCAAATGAGTCAAAACGTACACCAGGAGTTAAAATCAGATTACCAATGGTGATTTCATCTTGAGCAAAGAAACCATAACGGGTTTCAGAGGCTTCTGGCATGTAGAACACCGTGATGTCATCTTGAATTGAGTTATATTCATGGTTAGTGTTTGAAATGTCTTTGTTAGAGAATGAAGCACCATACACCACAAAGTGTTCTGCTGATCCGGTTTCAAAGTACTTGTCTAGCTGAACATCGGCTTGAACGCCTTTATCGCTGTATACGTAATCTTTCTTTTGTACATTACCAGCACTGTATGATCGGCTCGGCGTAATATAGGTACGATTAGTAATGCCTTGCTGATCTTTGGCTAGGTAATCAAGCTGCCAAGTCAGTGTATCAGCCGCAGCCGCTTGCATATCCCAGATGTGCTTAAGGCCAATACGGTAGCGATCGCTGATATCTTCACCTGTGTAGTTGGTGTAAGCATCATCGGTAAAGTCAGTTTTCACCGTGCTGTTAACGTACTCTCCAGTAAACTCAACACGGTGAGCTGGATTGATTTGATACTGAAGTTTTAAAAGCAGGTTATTGGCATCTGAGCTTTGCTCGTCCATGTTGCCAAAGTTATCCACTTCTTCGCCATCTCGACGCGTATACGCGACTAAAGTTTCAAGATCGCCTACTCGGTTAGCAAGCGCAACAGATTCACTAAATGTGTTATCTGCTGACGAGAAGTTAAATTTCGCATGACCGCCAAAGTCTTTACCGTCCTTTAGAAAGTCCGTTGGATCTTTTGTTTCAAATGCAACAATACCACCAATAGCATCACTACCTTGTAGCGAGGATGCCGCACCTTTGACCACTTCAACCGATTTCAGCATATCGACATCAACATCAACACGACCAGAGTTGATGAATGAATACTCGTTTTTAAACTGGTTAGGCTGAGATACACCATCGACCAAAATCTTAATACGGTTCCCTTCCATGCCACGGATATTAATACTCTGAATACCTTGGCGAGAATCCGATTGAACATCAACGCCCGGCGTATAGCTAAACAGCTCAGCCACAGAGTTAACCATGTTCTCTTCGATCTCTTGATCGCTAATTACCGTGACAGAAGCGGCGGTATCTTGAATCGTTTGGTTGGTGCGAGTCGATGAAACGACGACTTGATCTAAGGTAAATACCTCTTCTTCAGCCATGACAGCGTTAGAAGCCAAGATCGCAGTGACCATCACTGCTAAAGGTGTTTTGTTGTACATGTTAATCCATTCCCTAAATTTGAGGCGAAAAGTCCCCTGACCAGCTCACAATGAACTGGTCTAACTGTTGATTTGTTATTGTTCTAATTAATTTAAACGGCTCTATTGAGCAGTAGAGCTAATCTATTATTTAGTGCTAAGTTATTTAGAAATAATGTGTGATTTAGAAATAACGAGTGACTAGCTTGGCTCTACTGCCAACTGAGCCTCTTTTTTATCTCTCATATGCCCTTCCGAAAGATGAAGGAAGCTGAGTAGGTCATCACCAGACACATTGAACGCTTTACCAAAGCCTTTTACATAGCGGCCTTGTTCTGGTACCAGCTGATAAAGGTTAAAGTCATCTAATGTGCTGAGATTATCAATGATGTCACCAAAGCGTTGACGCAACGCCGTGATACCTTCAACACCCATCTCTGACTGTTTATCCACACACGAAGCTTGTGAGTCAAAGCTTAAACGACGGCGAGCATAAATAGACTTCGCTTGAGACTCATCTTCGATCATCATGATAGACACACACTTGGTATGCTTTAAATTCTGGCCATGCTGAGCAATATCACTGATCAAAATAAAGTAACCATTTTCAGTGTGTGCGTAAGGAGCATAACTAACATGAGGCACACCGTTATTAAGCGTCGCCAGTTGCAGTGTCTGACAGTTGTCTCTAAACTCTTGAATCTCTGGTCCTAGACGGTCTTGTAGTCTTTGCTGTTTATCTATCACGCGATGAATTCCTTCTTTAACTCTTTAAATGCTTCTATTTGCTGTGGGATTAATTGGCGGCTTTTATCGCGACCAAGGTAAACTTTAAATATGCAGTGGCCATCATGGGTATAAAAACCAATGTAGTGACTTTCCATTGACCTAAAAGGTTTACTGACAAAAGCGATATGCTTCACTAAGTCAATTTTCAGGTGTCCGTGCAACCCTTCTTTACCCATGATGTTGTAATAGCCATGCGCTACTTTTCCCTTAGGGAACGGGTTTTTAAATTCAAAAATGGAGCCAAAAGAGTGCACGATAGTGGTTACTTTTCCCCAATCTGGAAGTTGAGTTAGGATCGCTTCTGTATGGACACCATTAATGGTTACCACACACTCATCAGGGAGTGCGAACGTCACCTCACCTTCGGTCAAGCCGAGCTGTTCTGCCATTGAAGAGACTGGCGTGCCGTTATCTTGGGCTAACACATTCGCTACTTTTTGTTTTACTTCTAGGTATGAATTACTTACAAACATCCTATCTCCGTTACGCTACTGCGGTAGCTGTTTCTAATTTTTGTGAGCTGATCTTTTGTTTAGAAAATGACTGAATCACTTGAATGGCATTTTGCGCCAATGTGACTGACCAAAACTGACCCGCTAACGTGAGTTGTACGTATTGATAATCTGCTTCTACTAAGCCATTCTTTTGCCATGCATCGAACAAAGGCTTTAACGCTGAAAATAATGGATAACCCGCGATTTTATCTAAACTTGTTTGAGACAATACGCCACGGTCAAACGCAGACTTAATAGCGCTGTTGATAGGGGCTTGCTCAGAAACCTGCATCAAACCATTAATAGGAAAGAGCTTCTGGTCGATCGCCTCAATGTACTTATCCATATCTCGATATTGCATCATGGCAAAACCGTTTACATTGCCACCCGAACCTGCACCAATGGGCAACACTTCAGCCGTTGTTTTAGCTAGGCTGTTATAAACGCTGCGCTCGCGGTTGCCCGATGCCCAGTGATTAACACTTAATCGTCTTTGATGGTGCGTAGCCATAAACTCAACACCCATTTTAAACATGCTCGCCTTCATTGCCGTGTCAGCAGGCATAGGCAACTTGCCTTGCTCAACCGCGCGCTCCATCGGCAGCCCTTTCATTTCAATAAGCTGGTAAAGGTCAACACCGTCTACACCTGATTCAATATAACTATCAAGATCATGCAGCCAATTTTCTAGGGTTTGATGCGGCAGCCCATACAGTAGATCGATAACAATGGGAGCCGCGTTATAGCTCACCATCGATTGCAGCCTGTCCATCACATAATCGCTTTTGTCTAAACGTTTGGCCGCCAGTCGAACTGTATTGTCAAAGCTCTGAACACCAAAAGAAAAACGGTTAAAGCCACCTTCTAAAGCTGACTCAAACTTTTGGTCATCAAAGCGGTTAACTCGCCCTTCGAGGGTAATCTCACAATCAGCCGTCAACGGGAACGAAGAACGAATCAGTTTCCCCAGCACCTCTAAATGCTCAGCAGAGAGATCCGTTGGTGTTCCGCCACCAACGTACACCGCTTGAAACGGTGCAGATTGCGTCCATTCAAACGAAGACTTCCAACGAATCTCTTTCACTAGTGCTTCGAAGTATTGATTCATGAGTTGCTTAGATGAGGCGTACTGAAAGAAATTACAGTAAGTACAACGAACTCGACAAAACGGAATGTGGATATAAAGACAGCGAGCAGACCCTCTTTTTGTCGCCGAGACACTTAAAGCGGTATTCAGCTGCATCTGCACTTTATCGGGCGATACGGCACTCATGTTCCCACCTGCATGAGCACCCTTTTTTTTACCGAATGCAAAGCGAAGTGGGTCTGGTGTAGAGAGGCCGACTAAATCGACGTCTGAGGTATCAATCGTAACCATAAGATTTATATGTTTATTTTATCGATCCGTTCAATTTGACTGTATGGTATACCGACCAAACAATAATGTAAATAATAATTGATCTCATTCGCATATAGTGGATAATCAGTCTTATTGATGATTGAAATGGACCGAAGGAATAGGTATATGGAGTTAAAAAGGTACGCTATCTTTGCTGGGCTTTCCGTTGCAATTCATAGTGCTGCATTCTCTGCAAGCTACAAACCTATAACGATTTCACCTGTTGCTTCTACTGCTGGAAAATCTGTCAGTATCCAATTTATTGCCCCTGCACCTGCTGTAGAACAGAGCACCGCAACCGAGGTAACTAAAGAGAATCCAATTAGTAAGACTGAAACCACCACTAAAACGAAAGTTGCATCGACTATAAAACCGCAACCTAAGGCTGAGCCTGTATTGGCAGAACCTGTACTAGCTCAATCTGTACGAGCTAAGTCTGTGCAGCCAAAAGTAAAGCCAGAGAAACCAAAAGCGAAGCCAGTAGAAGCGCCACAGCTAAAAAACGATCCAGTGGCGCAGGCTAAAACGTCAAACAAGCCCATTAAACAGCCAGCACAGAAACCAGCAGAAGAAAAAACAAACAAACCAGAACAGGCTGAACCTAAACAACTCGCATCACAAAAGACGCCTAGCGAGTCTGTTGAGCAAAAACCAGAGTCACCAGTTACTACCGCCAATGCGACGAGTGCGTCACCGAAACTTATCACCAAACCAACCTTTGAAACTCGACCTTCTGCGATCGATTATCCGCGTAGCGCTAAGCGTCGAAATATCCAGGGCGTTGTCTTAGTCGAAGTGTGGCTTGACCCTGAGGGAGATCAAACTAAGTTGTTGATCGTTAACTCATCTGGCCATCAAATTCTCGATAGTGCTGCACTGAAAGGGATCTCGGAGTGGCAATTTCGCCAACACCAAAATGACGGACGAGCAATCGCTCACCGTGTTCAAATTCCAGTCAATTTCAAACTAAACTAATTATGCATATTCTTAATTCTATCCACTCTCAGCTCGGGCTCATGACATGGCCGCTTACGATCATGTCATTTCTAGTCATCATGCTCTTATTAGAACGATCTGTTTTTTTACTCCTCAATACCCGGACAAGAAGTAAATCTCTACTGCACACATTGCGCCAACTTGATATGAAAAACGCGGAGAGTGTCAATGAGTATTCAAATGTACTCATTGCGAAAAAGCATACCCTTGAACAAGGCGCGGGGATGCTCCTTAGCCATCGTTATTTTGAAAAATCATTGCGAGAAGAAGCCGTCAGCATCTGGCTACAAAAAAAACGACAAGCGTACACCTCGGGTTTAAAAATCCTCTCCATTATTGGTGTCATTGCGCCGTTAGTTGGTCTGTTAGGTACCGTATTAGGGCTGATTGATATGTTTCAAACTCTGGGGGAATCTCAAGGTTCGATTGAACCCTCTTTACTTGCTGAAGGCTTGGGCCTTGCTATGTCAACGACAGCTGCTGGCCTTCTGATTGCACTGCCCGCCATCACAGCCGCTCAGCTGTTTAACCTGTGGGCTGACAGTAACTTAAGCAAAATTGAACACGGGCTCAACCACTGCAACCTTCTATTAGAAGGGATAAGTTTTGATCAATGCGATTTACGAAATGAACAGTGCCACTTAAGAAATAAACAGAGTGCTCCAAAAAACAGTACATCGACACCGCACCAATCTTCGTTATCTTCGGATTGTTCTCAGCAATCAACAACATCAGATAGCAAACACGCCGCATGATCACAAGCAAACAAAATTCAGTCTTTAATGGTGACGATCTCAAACCGGATTTAACCCCGCTACTGGATATCATTTTTATCGTCATGGTGTTCTTACTATTAACGGCCAATATCGATATCAAAACAATGGATGTTGATATTCCAACCACAGAACAGCAAAGCGTACTGACCCAAGTTGACTCAGAGGTGATTGCCA
Source organism: Vibrio kyushuensis (assembly GCF_050337325.1). Lineage (NCBI taxonomy): Bacteria > Pseudomonadati > Pseudomonadota > Gammaproteobacteria > Vibrionales > Vibrionaceae > Vibrio > Vibrio kyushuensis. Next base: position 12,344 of record NZ_JAKJSV010000002.1, on the reverse strand, counting down.
TCAATCTCATGCTCCAAGCTCCCTACTGGGCCATAGAACAACAGACTTTTAGCGATTGGGATTCATTCGCCAAAGCGCTAATTGCTACTTCTAATCAGTACCCCAAGCGAGATCTTGTCATCGGTTCAGATAAAAGTGTACCGGTCGAAAAAATGCTCCAACTGCTTGCTTTTATGCAAAAAAATAAAATGAACGCCACCAGCATCATTATGGATGAAGAGACAAAATAATGAAAAACGTACCCACTTCTCGTGCTGTAAAAGCACTGTTACTTAAAACACTAACGGTTACTACTCTGGCTTGTACGACAATGTCATTTTCTGCTGTCGCAGAGGAGCGCATTATCAGCGCTGGCTCGAACATTACTGAGCTGTTTTTTGCTCTTGGGGCTGAAGAGCAACTTGTCGCAGTTGATGTGACAAGTAAGAGCTTTGTCAAAGACATGGAGATCCCACAAGTTGGTTATCACCGCCAACTGTCTGCTGAAGGTCTCATGGCTTTGAATCCCACGCGCCTCATTGGTTCTAGTGAAATGGGCCCAGAGACAACGTTACAACTATTAAAAGCGAGTGATGTTGAAGTAATGACACTCCCATCGGATAACTCTTTATCAGCGCTTCATCAGCGTATCGATATTGTTGGTGAGATCGCGAATAAACAGATCGAAGCCGAACAACTCAAACAACAAGTTGACAGTGAAATTGAAGAGCTGTCCCACCAAGCACTTGATAAATCACCTACGGTTATTTTTCTCATGCTCAGTGAAGATCGTCCAGCAACAGCGGCTGGAACAGAAACTCCCGTCGATAAAATCATTTCTCTTTCCGGCGCTAAGAATCCAGCTGCCGAAATGATTCATTCGTATAAGCCTCTTTCTTACGAAGCCATTATTGCCCTGCAACCAGACTACATCCTTGTTAGTGACCGTTCTTGGGCAACATTTGGTGGGCAAGAAGAGATCCTCAAAAAACTTCCGTTGCTTGCCGCTACACCAGCAGGAAGTAAGCAGCAAATCATCTCAGTTCCAAGCAGTGCATTAATTGGGGGGTTCGGTCTGCATAGCTTAGAAGTCGCCAAGCAGCTCAACCAACGTTTCAATAAGTAGTTAATTTTATGTCTGTATCAAGCATTACCCGCATACCAGCACGCCTATTATTTCTAACGGGATTTGTCGCTCTTTACTGCGCCATCATCAGCTCAGTCGCTTTAGGGCCAATGGATATATCGATCATCGATAGCATTCAGGCTCTACTTCCAATGTCATTAAGAAGTGCTGATCTGCCCGCACACATCACCTTAGTCATTCAGCAGATTCGATTACCTCGCACCTTATTGGCAATTGCTGTGGGAGCAATATTGGCATTGTGTGGCACCGTCATGCAGGGGCTATTTCGTAACCCACTCGCAGACCCCGGCATTATTGGGGTCAGTGCTGGTGCATCGCTTGGTGCGGCGATAGCGATTGTTCTATTTGGCTCTCTGGCTCAAAGCTACCCACAATTACTTCTGTTTGGCACCGTACCGCTGTTTTCATTTATTGGTGGTGCATTGACGACCGTGGTGGTTTATCGCCTAGGAACAAGTGCAAACGGCACGTCTGTCACGATGATGCTTCTGGCTGGCGTAGCAATCGGGGCGCTAGCAGGTTCTGGCCTTGGTTTGATGAACTACTACGCAGACGATCAAGCATTACGTGACCTATCACTTTGGACCATGGGATCACTTGCTGGCGCTAACTGGGGCGGTTTGCTCCTTGCGTTTTTCACTTTGATTACGCTATTCATTCTATTCTACCGCAAGGCAGAACCATTGAACGCACTTCTGCTCGGTGAAGCAGAGGCCAAGCACATGGGGATTGAGGTGCAAAAGCTAAAACGACAACTTATCTTGCTGACTGCTGCAGGGGTTGGCGTCACCGTCGCCTTATCGGGAATGATCGGTTTTGTTGGCTTAATTGTTCCGCACCTTGGGCGAATGATGATCGGCCCTAATCATAAATCACTGCTTCCTATCTCTATGCTAATTGGCGCGTTGCTACTGCTCATTGCCGATATGTTGGCACGAACAGCTGTCGCTCCACTCGATATGCCCGTAGGAATCGTTACAGCCTTGATAGGCGCACCATTTTTCATTTGGCTACTTATAAAACAGAAAGGGCGCATCTAATGTCTCATACCGCGCAATTGTCTCACTCGCATACTCAACACTCTATGGCTCAACACTCTATTACTCAACAACCTGTCACTCAATCATCTGCCACTTCCGAGCACGTTATCTCGATTAACCAAGTAAGCCTGACTCTTGGCAGTAAAATGATTTTGGATAAAGTAAGCACTCATATTAATGCTGGCGAATTGACCATCTTGCTTGGCCCTAATGGAACAGGTAAAAGCTCACTGCTTAAAATGATTACGGGTGAGTATTCATCACAAGGTGATATTCACTTCTTCGAAAAAAAATCTGAACAATGGGCCCCACAAATCCTCGCAAAACATCTTGGCGTGCTTCCTCAATCGAGCAGTTTGAGTTTCAATTTTAGCGTGAAAGAAGTGGTTGAATTAGGCGGTATTCCACTGCAAGCAAGTGCCTCGACTATCACCGACATAGCGAAACAGAACATGCAACTTACGGATACTGAACATCTAGCAGACCGTTTGTATCCAAGCTTATCTGGCGGGGAGAAGCAACGAGTACATTTTGCTCGGGTGTTAACTCAATTGGCGCAGTCTAACGGACAAAAAATATTGCTCTTAGATGAACCCACGTCGGCACTGGATCTCTCTCATCAGCACCAAACCTTATCGCTGGCTAAACGGTTAACTGAGCAAGGGGCGGCAGTCGTTATTGTCATGCACGACCTAAATCTCGCCGCGCAGTACGCCGATAGAGTCATGATATTGAACCAAGGAAATATTGTTGCTGATGGGACACCATGGCAGGTCTTAACAGAAACGATTATTGAACAGGTTTATGATTTTAGCGTCAGCGTGATGCCTCATCCAAAGCAGGGACACCCTGTGATTCTTAGTTAGTTTGCTAGGTCTAATCCGCTGTCTATCGATTAGACTAGTCCCACAGACACTAGACCTAACGCTATGCTGAACTTGGGAAACCGTGTGGTGAGTTAAAGCGATATACCGCGGTGACCCTTTTACCTTCATTAGAGTACCTAAGAGAGTCACACAACTCAGCTGCGAGGACGATACCACGCCCGTGCGTTAAGCTGTTGCTCTCATCGATATCATTGAGGTGATGATAATCAAATGACGCCCCGTTGTTTTCTAACGTCATAGTAAGCTTCTCATCTTCCGGCTGATAGTCGACGTGTAGCTTAACCCAAGCGTCTACTCTCAGTGCTTTTAAACGCTCCTCTCTTAGTTGATAAAATTCAAAAAAACCATCAGGGTCTTCTTTTAAAGAGGACTCCAACCCCAATAAGCCATGTTCTATCGCATTGGCAAACAGCTCTGAAAGTACCGAGCAAACCAAATCTAAATGTTGACCACCGTTTAAGATCCCTGATAAATATTGGCGAACCTCACTGAGAACGCTGACCGTTTTTAACACGTGCGCAGGAAAATGAAGCGTGGTTTCTAATGGAATATGACTGTAGTAAAAGTCAGTCGGTATCGATTCACTGTCGTTACCATTAATGATTGGGAATGTCATAGACAACACAGAAAGGTCATCATCCGCCTTCATATTGGAAAACTCTCTTACCGCATCATAGATAGTCGGTATTTTCGCCTTTCCATTTTGCAGTACCGCTTCAAGACGATCTTGACCAAATTGCTCCCCACTCTCATTCATGGCCTCTGTAACGCCGTCGGTATAACTTAAGATTTGCTGATCAGGCTCTAAGGTGAGATGCACAATATCTGTTTCAAATTCATGGGAATCTAAAACCCCTAATGGCATATGATTAGACCTCAATCGGCGAATGATCTGTCCATCTTTATCCAGTACATAAGTATCAGGAAGGCCTCCGCCCCACCAAGAAACTTCAAAACCATTAGCCCGGATCTCAAAGACACTGGCTGCCAGCATCATTCCCATAGGAAGAAATTTTGACAGCGAGTTATTAATCTCGTTAACGATCTCGCCAAGCGATAACCCTTTCTCCGCCATGCTAAAAAAGGCTCGAGTTGCAGGAATGGCAGAGATAGCAGCAGGAAGCCCGTGCCCTGTCGCATCTGCAACCATCACATACGCGCCGCCATGAGGGCGGTTGGCTACTACAATTAAGTCGCCATTGAAGACGGTGGATGGCGTGGAGATATAATTTACACCGTAAATATGACTCACCTGCGAGCTCATCTCTTCCATCAAGTTGGTAAAAATGGACTCAGAAATAGAGTAATCATATTGAACTTGTTCTTGAAAGTGGCTCAGTTGATCGCGCTGGTGGACCACTTCTTTGTGCATTTTTACAATACGGTAGTGTGCTTGAACCTTCGCAATAATGACATTACGTTCCACAGGCTTGGCAATAAAGTCATCACCTAAGGTTAGGCAACGTTCATAAGACGTATGGTCGTCAAGTACGGTTAAAAAGATGATAGGGATATGGATATCGGGAAAGGCTTCACGTATCTCAGCAGCAGTGGTGAAACCATCTTTTTTCGGCATCATCACATCAAGTAGAATAACGTCAGGCAGTTCTTCCATTTTTTTCATAGAAGAGACGACACCTTCGCCCGTTTCAAATGTATCAATAGAAGTCGCGAGATCCGCTAGTATGCAGGCACATAACTCTCGATTGGTCACATGATCATCAACAATCATTAATCGCATTGCTCTTCTCCCTTGCTCTTCCCTAGTAAAAATAGACTCTGTAAAAGCCCTTGAACCTAGGGTTAGTCAATTTGAAACTTCTTATCGAAACGAGAAATAAGCAATATTTTCTTCACTTGCGGCAAGGTGTTGGTGATGTTGATCGATCCATCAGGTTGGCTCAAATAGTTTTGCATATTAAGCAACATACCTAAGCCCGCACTGTCGATGTAATCAACCTTGCGTAAATCGATGGTAAAACGATACTCCTTCCTATCGGTGTAGCTTTTTCTAAATTCCTGAACCAAATTAAAGCCAAATGCACCTTCAATCGCGATAGTCACTTTTTTCGAAGTTGTGTCTATTTTTGTTTCAACCGTCATATGCTTTCCTTAGAATAATTCCACTTCGCCTTCTTCAATACTTGATTGGCTTGCAGCTGGTGCTCGTCTGTTTTTTGAGCGGCTTAATATGTCTGATAACACCTCTTTAAGCTCTGCATCCTCATGGTGAGTCTCTAGTGCATTCACCACTTCCATCAAGTATTCCATTGACTCCTTGGCATAATCACCCTGCTGCATAACGATATCAGCAAATTGCAATGCCCGAACCCCATCCCCCACGTGACGATGCATTTCAACACCAAGTTGGCGAATCTTATGCACTTCTTGCTCTATCTCGATATTGACTTGGTGAACACCTTTCAACATATCATCCACTTGTTCTTTCGATTCAATAGCGGTGGACATATCAATAGATGCCATCTCTCCAACAGTGCTGTTGGCTTCTTTTACGGTGCTTTGAGCAATATTGATCTCTTTTTCAATCTCCGAGTTAAGCTCTTCTGCCTGCTTAGATAAATTTCTTACCTCTTGCGCAACCACGGCAAAACCTCGGCCGGCTTCTCCCGCTCTTGCAGCCTCGATGGCTGCATTTAGTGCTAGCAAGTTAGTCTGTTCTGACAAGCCTCTCACTTGTGCTAATAGTTTGAATACCGTACCTAACTTGTCCGACATATCATGGATACTGTGCACAGCGGAGATACTTTTCTCTGAGATATTGACCATAGTGCCAACAAATTCTGAAATGATTTTTTCAATTTTAGGTAGAACCGATGCAAGATCGTATTCACTGTCTTGGTTCGCCAGTAACCCATCAACTAAAGAGCCTGAAACCGCACTCTGCTCTTCACTGGCTTTTTGCAAACTAAAAAAGCTGTTGTTAAGTGTTTCCACCGACTCATCGATAATACTGTGTTGCTTTCCCAGTGGGTCAGCTACTTTAGGAATTCCATCTTTCAAAATAAGTTTTAGCTCTTCAGCAATACTATGTTGCAGCTCTGATTCTTCACTATTGCCATCGTCAATGACCTCAGGCTCACCAGCTGACAATACAAGCCACGGAACGGCTGCAACAATGAGCATCAGCCCTAGGTGAAATATGTTTTGTGATAGGAACATCCAAACAGCAAGAAGGGCAACTTGTACAGCCAATGCGATAAGGTTCTTGGACTTTTTAGAAAGTCTACGTTGATTCATAAGCCTTTTTCCTGACGTATCAGTGAGTTTTAATTATCATTTATCTATATATGACGGTTTTGATAGACTACAGCGTCTTTATTTTCTAACGCTTACCGTATTGCTACATTCTTACTTATAAATATAGTCATACAACTGTTTTGGAACCTGTGAGAGCGACACTAGTTTTTTTACCGCTCCAATTTCATAAGCTACTTTGGGCATACCCCACACAACGGAAGATTGCTCATCTTGCGCTAAGGTTATGGCGCCTTTGTTTTTCATATTCAGCATGCCTTCCGCTCCATCGCTCCCCATGCCCGTCAGCAATACACCTATCGCCTTATCACCAACAACTTCTGCGACAGAGTGATACATCATATCGACCGACGGTTTATGACGACTCATTGGCGGGCTATCATCTAACTGACAAAATAGATGGTTACCACGACGAAAGACCGTCAAATGTTTATCGCCTGGAGCAACGTATGCACAGCCATTAACAAGCGGGGCTTTCGACGCGGTGAGCTCTTTCACTTCAATGTCACTGGCATCATCTAAACGCTTGGCAAACGAGCGGGTAAACATCGCGCTGATGTGCTGTGTGATGATAATTGGTGGTAATCCAGCGGGAAGTGCAGACATAACATTTTTAACTGCTTCCGTTCCCCCGGTTGATGCACCGATAGCAATAATTTCAATATCTGTTTGCTTACTACAAGGATCGATTTCTGGTGCGGCCTCAACCGAATTAGCCGTTTGTACATTGGCTTTCGCCGCCATTCGAATCTTGTCATTTATTTCGGTTTTGTAATCAACAATCTCACCGGTCTCTTCGACTGAAGGTTTGGGGAAATAGTCAACAGCTCCGGCTTCAAGCGCTTCAAGTGTCGCTTCTGCCCCATGCTGAGTTAACGTGGATATCATCACCACTGGCATAGGTCGTAGACGCATTAAATTTCGTAAAAACTGAACACCATTCATTTTGGGCATTTCTATATCAAGAGTGATGATGTCAGGATTAAACTCTTTGATCATTTTCCGAGCCTCATACGGATCTTCTGCCGCAGCGATTACCTCTAGCTCTTTGTCTGAATTGATAATCTGAGTCAATAAGGCTCTAAAAACAGGTGAATCATCAACAACAAGTACTTTGGTTTTTCTCATTAAAATAACTCCGCATCATCATCATGATTTTTGTGACTCTCTTTACCCAGCTCTGTCGCGTATTTCTCTTCTTGATGCTGCAATTGATGAACTTCAGTAAATGGAATTCGTTTTAGCCACGCTTTGCCCGTCATTGGTTCAAAAATAACTTTCCGCGGCTCTAAACCACCTAAATCATGGGCTTCTACTATCAATTGCTCTTGTTCGACATAGCGGTTAATAAATTCAATATTCTTCTCTCCAATCATTGAATAACGCCCGAGCATTTGTGCACCACCAAATAGTTTCACGCGCAGATGCGATCGGTCAGATCCCATTGAGATAAGGGTATTGATTAGCATCTCCATCGCATGGCTTCCATAGCGTGATGCGGTAGAAACAACCTCAGTTGCGTGCCAGTGACGAAGTTGGTCACTGCTATCAAAAGGTAAGAGAAAATGGTTCATACCGCCAATGTGTAACTCTTTATCCCAAATACACGCGGCAACACACGAACCAAGACCCGTACAGATGACTTCATCATGATCAGTACAATAAAGGCCACCCGGCATAACCTTAACGACGTGACTTTGATGCCGAGGATGATAAAAGCGGCTAAAGTGTGCGTTTTCTGTGTGCCGCTTTTGAACGTGAAATGCCATCATTTATGAGCCTCGTTGTATGAAACGTATTTTCTTAAATCGACTGACTGTTCTACCTTTCCAATTATCTTTATGTTTGTTGATGGAGGCAGCTAGCTATTGTTCTTCTTGTTTTTTTACGTAAATGGTATGCCCAAGATGATGAAAAAGATCACTGCTTGAAGCGGCACTTTCTGAATGGCCGATAAACAAAATGCCAGTGGGCGTTAGTGCTTCATAAAACCGCTGTAACAATTTAGCTTGCGTATCCCTATCAAAATAGATCATCACATTGCGACAAGAGATAAGATCAAATTTTGCCATCTTCGGCCACTTATCAAACAAGTTGAGCTGATTGAATATAATTTGCTTCTGCAAGCCTTGCTTAATCTTTATCTTGCCTAGGTGTGTCCCCCTTCCTTTTACAAAACACGATTTTAAATAACGGTCTGGAATACTCTCTATCGCCTCTTCGTCGTAGACGCCTTCTTTTGCATGATTTAGGACGGCGGTATCAAGATCCGAGGCAAACAGGTTCACGTTATCAAAAAAATCAAATGCCCCCGCCACATACAGTGAAGAGATTAAGCTATATGGCTCTTGCCCTGTTGAGCACCCAGCAGACCAAATGTTGACGCTTTTATTTCCCTGGTGTCGCCACTGTTCTATAGCTGGACCTTCTAGAAATTCAAAGTGGTGGTACTCTCTGAAGAACTCGGTTTTATTGGTTGTAAGGGCGTTAATAAAATTAATCCGCTCGGTTTCTGAGCTTTCAATTATCGTCCGATAGTCAGCAAATTTAAGCACTCTTGCGGCCCGCATTCGTCGGCTTAACCGACCGTAAACCATATTTCGTTTACGGTCGGACAGGTAAATCCCGACGTGTTTATGCATGTACCACTGTATATACTTAAAGTCTTTATCGGTAAGCTCGAACTCTCTTTCCATCGTGGCTGTGCCCTCAGCCTGAGTTAAAACTCTTCCCATTCGTCGCTATCCTCGCCCATATCAAAACCAGAATTTACCGCCTTATTAGAGCGTAGTTCACTGACATTATTTTGAGGAGCTTCCGGTGCTTTAGTTTCTATTTTTTTAGACTCAAGCGTTGCGACATTGCTGTCTGTTGTGAAGAAGTTCATCAGGTTAAGCAGAACTTTCCCTTCGTCTTTCAACGAGGCGCTGGCGGCAGATGTTTCTTCTACCAGAGAGGCATTCTGCTGAGTCATTTCATCCATGGTGGCAATGGCTCGGTTGATTTCATCGATACCGCTCGATTGCTCAATGCTTGAAGAGGCTATCTGTGCGATAAGCTCTGTTACTTTAGCAACCGCATCAACGATCTCTTTAAGTGTGGCACCCGATTCATCGACTAAGCGAGAACCTTCATCCACTTTCTCAACACTGTCGTTGATAAGCCCTTTGATCTCTTTTGCTGCTGCGGCACTTCGCTGTGCAAGGTTACGAACCTCACCCGCCACAACCGCAAAGCCTCGACCTTGTTCACCCGCTCTAGCAGCCTCTACCGCGGCGTTCAGTGCAAGTAGATTAGTTTGGAAGGCAATTTCATCAATAACGCCGATGATGTCTGCAATTTTCTTACTCGCGTTGTTAATGCCCGACATCGCCGCAACGGCTTGCCCGACCACATCACCACCTTTGCCCGCTTTCGTCGCAGCGTCATCAGCCAGTTCATTAGCGCCTTTGGCGTTGTCAGCGTTTTGTCTTACGGTTGCGGTCATCTCTTCCATACTAGCTGCGGTTTCTTCTAGATTGGCAGCCTGCGCTTCAACACGTTGGCTCAAATCATCATTACCATCAGCAATTTCAGAAGAAGCGGTGGCTACACGGGCCGAAGAGGTTGTGATTTTTTCGGCCATGTTTCTTAGGTTCACGATAGAGGTATTGACCGCATCCGCTAAGCGAGCAAATTCACCGTTGTAGTCGTTAGACATACTGTCTTTTAAGTTACCGTCGGCAACCCCACTCATAACATCGATACACTCTCCTAGTGGCTTAACAAGCGTATCGAGTAAGTTATTAACACCATCACCTAGTTCTTTCATAAAGCCGTTATAGACAGTGGTATCAATTCGTTCGCTCAAGTCACCCACAATAGCTTTTTGAATCAGCGACTCTACTTGACGCTGGCCATCTTGCTGCTCAGTGATATCTTCCCACTGTAGGGCAGGGCCTATGTAAGTGCCTTCTGAGTCTCGCATCGCTATACAGGTTAACGTGAACTCCAGACCACCAACGGCAATATTTGAAGTAAACGGTAAAGCATCAGGGTTACTTATTATACTGCGTTGGTGCGCTGGGTTTTTATGGAAAATATCAATGTTCGCGCCAATTAATTTATTGGTATCAAAGGCTGGCAGTACCGCCCTTAGTTCCGACTCACGAGATTTCAGCAATGTCATCAGTGAGGGGTTAATGTCTCGGATAATACCTTCACTGTCGGCCATCATCAGGTTGGTGGTCATCCCTTCAACCGCTGACGCTAAGCGGCCGATTTGCTGCTCTTTCGCTCTTTCGGCTGTTACATCAGCCCACTCAAGCGTATTACCAATGTACTCTCCCTCTGCGTCGGTTATTGCGGCTACATTCAGCTCAATCAGCACATCGGCAATTTGAATATCGGTTTTGTACGGTAAGTTCGCAGGGTCAGATAGCAGCTTACGTTGATGCGGTGGGTTCTTATGGAACTCATCGATACAACGCCCCATTAACCACTCTTCCGAGGCTGTGAACCCTGGCCATACGGTTCTTAATTGATCTTCAATCGTTGCGAATAGCGTTATTGTTGAATCGTTTGCATAGGTAATCAGGAAGTCACGATCAATCATCACCATCGCAGTTTGCGCTTGACCAACGGCTGCTTGAAGCCTTGCTACGTCATTATCTCTTGCGTATTTCTCAGTTACGTCATCCCATTCGAGCGTATTACCTACGTAGTTGCCTGCTGAGTCCAGCATTGCGGATACGTCTAACTGTATTTTCACCCCTTTCACATCAATAACAGTGCTAAAAGGCAAGTTATTAGGGTCACCCAATAACTGGCGCTGATGCGCAGGATTAGTATGGAAGTTATCGATACAGTAGCCATTCAAATGCTCTTCCGTTGCCTCGAAGTTCGACCACACAGTTTTGAACAAGGCTTCATGGGTTTTCAGTAACTCAATGGTTTTCGCATTGGTGTAGGTGATGATTAGGTCTCGGTCGACCATCATCATCGCCGTTTGCGATTGATCGACGGACGCTTGTAAGCGTGCCACTTCGTTGTCTCGATTGAACTTCTCAGTAACGTCATCCCACTCTAGGGTGTTACCGACATAATTCCCTTCCGAGTCGATCATTGCCCCCACGTTGAGCTCAATCTTCACCCCTTTCACATCAATCACGGTGTTGTAAGGCAGGTTGTTTACATCCGCGAGCAGTTGACGTTGGTGCGACGGGTCTTTATGAAAACCATCAATACAGTAACCAATTAAGTGCTCTTCGGTTGCTTTGAAGTTTGACCACACGGTTTGGAATAACGCTTCGTGCGTTTGCAACAACTTGAACGTTTTAGCGTTGGCGTAGGTAATGAGGAAGTCTCGGTCGACCATCATCATCGCCGTTTGAGATTGATCCACAGAAGCTTGTAAGCGCGCCACATCATTGTCTCGATTAAACTTCTCTGTGACGTCATCCCACTCAAGCGTATTACCCACATAATTCCCTTCGGAGTCGATCATGGCCGCTACGTTGAGCTCAATCTTCACCCCTTTCACATCAATCACTGTGTTGTAAGGTAGGTTGTTTACATCCGCAAGCAATTGACGCTGGTGCGAGGGGTCTTTATGGAAGCCATCAATACAGTACCCAATTAAATGCTCTTCTGTGGCTTTGAAGTTTGACCACACTGTTTGGAATAAGGCTTCGTGCGTTTTCAACAATGTGAGTGTTTTGGCGTTGGCGTAGGTAATGAGGAAGTCTCGATCGACCATCATCATCGCGGTTTGCGATTGGTCTACAGAAGCTTGTAAGCGCGCCACTTCGTTGTCTCGATTGAACTTCTCAGTGACGTCATCCCACTCGAGCGTATTACCTACGTAGTTACCTTCCGAGTCGATCATAGCCGATACGTTCAATTCTATTTTCACGCCCTTCACATCAATCACGGTGTTGTAAGGTAGGTTGTTTACATTAGAGAGCAGTTGACGCTGGTGCGATGGGTCTTTATGGAAGCCATCAATACAGTAGCCAATCAAATGCTCTTCTGTGG
>NZ_JAKJSV010000001.1:0-877 GCF_050337325.1 Vibrio kyushuensis | reverse complement strand
CAGAATGCTACGGTGAATACGTTCCCGGGCCTTGTACACACCGCCCGTCACACCATGGGAGTGGGCTGCAAAAGAAGTGGGTAGTTTAACCTTTCGGGGAGGACGCTCACCACTTTGTGGTTCATGACTGGGGTGAAGTCGTAACAAGGTAGCCCTAGGGGAACCTGGGGCTGGATCACCTCCTTATACGATGATTTTCACGATGAGTACCCACACAGATTGATATGTTTAAAAAGTTAAGAGTTTAATGCTGGGTCTGTAGCTCAGCTGGTTAGAGCGCTCGCCTGATAAGCGGGAGGTCGGTGGTTCAAGTCCACTCAGACCCACCAATTCTTTTCCCAAAAAGAATTGGCTTTAAAGCATTAAGTTTATGGGGCTATAGCTCAGCTGGGAGAGCGCCTGCCTTGCACGCAGGAGGTCTGCGGTTCGATCCCGCATAGCTCCACCATCTTTAAGTGTTTTCTCAATTGAGTGTATTTAAAAATGGTTTTAGTTCGAAAGAAATAAAATCTGCTCTTTAACAATTTGGAAAGCTGACGAACAACGACTTTGATCGGTTGTTGTTCAAAATAAAAGTTCTCAAATCCTAAGTGATTTATCATTTAGGTACCAACACACATTCAAGTGTTCTTGGAAACATCATAACTTCGGTTGTGATTGTTTAATATTTGAGTCCGGCAAAATCGAAATGTTGTCTCGCTCATTCAAATAATGAGACAACGAGTTTACACCTTGGTTAGTTGCCATACAGAAACCTTTTGGGGTTGTATGGTTAAGTGACTAAGCGTACACGGTGGATGCCTTGGCAGTCAGAGGCGATGAAAGACGTAATAACTTGCGATAAGCCCAGATTAGGTAGTAATAACCTTTTGAGTCT